>NZ_CP007509.1:0-1200000 GCF_000661915.1 Stutzerimonas decontaminans
TTCGCTATGCCTTCCACCGCGGTACCGCGCAGCCGAGTTGTTGTGGATAACCGAGGGGCGCGCAGCTACAATGGCCGCCGTCTTACCACGACAGAGTCGATAGGAGTTTCCGTGTCGGTGGAACTTTGGCAGCAGTGTGTTGAGCTTTTGCGCGATGAACTGCCTGCTCAGCAATTCAACACATGGATTCGTCCACTTCAGGTTGAAGGCGACAGCGATGAGCTGCGTGTCTATGCGCCCAACCGTTTCGTGCTCGACTGGGTCAACGAGAAGTACCTGTCGCGCCTGTTGGAGTTGCTATCCGAGCGCTCGAGCGGAATGGCTCCGGCGCTTTCTCTGTTGATAGGTAGTAAGCGAACCGCTGCGGCAGCGCTACCCTCTGCAGCCGTTGCTGCGCGTGCCCAGCCGCAGTCAGTCGCAGTCAGCGCACCGACGACGCCATCGCCAGCCCGTTTCGAGCCTTTGTCGGCGGACACCAGCGAACCCGAACAACCTCGGGGGGAGCGGAACGTTCAGGTGGAAGGCGGCCTTAAGCACACCAGCTACCTGAACCGCACCTTTACCTTCGAAAATTTCGTCGAAGGTAAGTCCAACCAGTTGGCCCGGGCGGCTGCCTGGCAGGTAGCCGACAACCCCAAGCACGGCTATAACCCGCTGTTTCTCTATGGCGGTGTCGGCCTGGGTAAAACCCACCTGATGCACGCGGTGGGCAATCACCTGCTCAAAAAGAATCCGAACGCCAAGGTGGTGTACCTTCACTCCGAGCGTTTCGTGGCTGACATGGTGAAAGCGCTGCAGCTCAACGCGATCAATGAATTCAAGCGCTTCTACCGCTCAGTGGATGCGCTGCTGATCGACGATATCCAGTTCTTCGCCAAGAAGGAGCGGTCGCAGGAAGAGTTCTTCCATACCTTCAATGCGCTGCTCGAGGGCGGCCAACAGGTCATTCTCACTAGCGATCGCTACCCGAAAGAGATTGATGGTCTAGAGGAACGTTTGAAATCGCGCTTCGGCTGGGGGTTGACCGTCGCGGTCGAGCCGCCTGAGCTGGAAACCCGTGTCGCGATTCTGATGAAGAAGGCCGATCAGGCTAAGGTCGATCTGCCTCACGATGCGGCATTCTTCATTGCCCAGCGCATCCGTTCCAATGTCCGTGAGCTGGAAGGTGCACTGAAGCGGGTGATTGCCCACGCGCACTTCATGGGGCGCGATATCACCATCGAGCTGATTCGCGAATCCCTGAAGGACTTGCTGGCGTTGCAGGATAAACTGGTCAGCGTCGACAACATCCAGCGCACCGTGGCCGAGTACTACAAGATCAAGATTTCCGATCTACTGTCGAAACGGCGTTCCCGTTCGGTGGCGCGCCCGCGTCAGGTGGCGATGGCCCTGTCGAAAGAGCTGACCAACCACAGCCTGCCGGAAATCGGCGATGCATTCGGTGGGCGGGATCACACCACGGTTCTGCACGCGTGCCGTAAGATCGCCGAACTGCGGGAAACCGACGCGGATATCCGCGAAGATTACAAGAATTTGCTGCGAACTTTGACAACCTGAGTGCTACCTAATCTATAGGCAAGGGACCAGACCATGCATTTCTCCATTCAGCGCGAAGCCCTGTTGAAACCCCTGCAGCTGGTTGCTGGCGTCGTCGAGCGCCGTCAGACCTTGCCGGTGCTGTCCAACGTTCTGCTTGTGGTGCAAGGCCAGCAACTGTCGCTGACCGGTACCGATCTTGAGGTCGAGCTGGTTGGTCGCGTGGCACTTGAAGATGCTGCCGAGCCGGGCGAGATCACCGTTCCGGCGCGCAAGCTCATGGATATCTGCAAGAGCCTGCCGAGCGACGCGTTGATCAGCATCCGTCTGGATGATCAGAAAGTCGTGATCAAATCCGGGCGCAGCCGTTTCACTCTGTCCACCTTGCCGGCCAATGACTTCCCTACTGTGGAAGAGGGCCCAGGTTCGCTTTCCTTCAGCGTCGAACAAGGCAAGCTGCGCAAGCTGATCGAGCGCAGCAGCTTCGCCATGGCGCAGCAGGACGTTCGCTATTACCTGAACGGCATGCTTATCGAGGTTTCCAACGGCATGTTGCGCGCCGTGGCGACCGATGGGCATCGTCTGGCGATGTGTTCGATGCAGGCGGGTATCGAACAACCCGATCGGCATCAGGTGATCGTGCCGCGTAAGGGCATTCTGGAACTTGCTCGCTTGCTCAACGACCAGGACGCTGAAGTCAGCATCGTCCTGGGCCAGCATCATATCCGCGCCACTACTGGCGAGTTCACTTTCACCTCGAAGCTGGTGGACGGCAAGTTCCCGGACTATGAGCGCGTGCTGCCGCGGGGCGGTGACAAATTGGTGGTAGGCGATCGCCAGTTGCTGCGCGAGGCGTTCAGCCGCACGGCGATTCTGTCGAACGAGAAATACCGTGGTATTCGTCTGCAGTTGGAAAGCGGCTTGCTGAAAATACAGGCGAACAACCCGGAGCAGGAAGAAGCAGAGGAAGAAGTGGCAGTCGACTACAACGGCGGCTCTCTGGAAATCGGTTTCAACGTCAGCTACCTGCTCGATGTGCTGGGTGTGATGACCACCGAGCAGGTTCGTCTCATTCTTTCCGATGCAAACAGCAGCGCGCTGGTCCAGGAATTCGACAACGACGACTCTGCATACGTCGTGATGCCGATGCGCCTGTAATTCTGCTTAATGTCCCTTAGTCGTCTCTCCGTCACCGGGGTCCGCAATCTGCACCCGGTGACGTTGTCTCCTTCTCCTCGCATCAACATCCTTTTCGGTGACAACGGCAGCGGTAAAACCAGTCTGCTCGAGGCCATCCATCTGCTTGGCTTGGCGCGGTCTTTTCGCAGCATCCGGCTCAACCCCGTAATCACGTACGAGCAATCTGCTTGCACCGTCTTCGGTCAGGTGGATTTGCCCGATGAGCATAGTCGCGCGCTCGGTGTCTCGCGTGATCGAAGCGGTGAAGTCCGGATCCGTATCGACGGAAATAGCGTGAGGTCAGCAGCCGAACTCGCCGATACGCTCCCGCTGCAGCTAATCAATCCCGACAGTTTCCGCCTGCTCGAAGGCGCGCCCAAGCTGCGGAGGCAGTTCTTGGATTGGGGTGTGTTCCACGTGGAACGTCGTTTTCTGACCTCCTGGCAGCGCCTGCAGCAGGCCCTGCGGCAACGTAACTCGTGGCTGCGGCATGGTACACTGGACGGCGCTTCGGACGCGGCCTGGAGCCGCGAGCTGACCCTCGCCAGTGATGAGATCGACGCCTATCGGCGGGCCTATATACAGGCACTGAAGCCGGTCTTCGAGACCACGCTTAAAGCGTTGCTGGAGCTGGATGGATTGAAGCTTAGCTATTACCGCGGATGGGACAAAGACCGCCCATTGGCGGATGTACTTGCTTCGTCGTTGGAGCGGGATCGTGCGTTGGGACATACCCAGTCAGGTCCGCAGCGTGCCGACCTCCGACTGAAAGTTGGCAATCACAATGCGGCTGAAGTGTTGTCGCGCGGCCAGCAGAAGCTTGTTGTCTGTGCGTTGCGCATCGCTCAAGGCCATCTCGTCAGTGAGGCCAAGCGCGGGCAATGTATTTATCTGGTCGATGACCTGCCGTCCGAGTTGGACGCTCAGCATCGGCTGGCGCTGTGCAAGTTGCTCGAGCAACTTAACTGTCAGGTTTTTATCACCTGTGTAGATTCAACCGTTTTGCAAGCAGGCTGGCAGGAACAGACGCCAGTCTCAATGTTTCACGTGGAACATGGGGAAATCACCCAGGTCCACGGCCCCTCGGGAGTGAAGGCATGAGCGAAAACCACACGTACGATTCGTCGAGCATCAAGGTACTCAAAGGCCTCGATGCAGTGCGCAAGCGCCCTGGCATGTACATCGGCGATACCGACGACGGCACCGGCCTGCACCACATGGTCTTCGAGGTCGTGGATAACTCGATCGACGAAGCGCTGGCCGGCCATTGCAGTGACATCTCCATCACCATCCATACCGATGAGTCCATCACCGTTCGTGACAACGGTCGCGGTATCCCGGTGGATATCCACGAGGAAGGTGTTTCGGCGGCCGAGGTCATCATGACCGTGCTGCACGCTGGTGGTAAGTTCGATGACAACTCCTACAAGGTATCCGGCGGACTGCACGGCGTAGGTGTTTCGGTGGTCAACGCGCTGTCAGAGGAGTTGATGCTGACTATCCGCCGCGAGGGAAAAGTGTGGGAGCAGCTCTACCGTCATGGTGTGCCCCAGGCGCCGCTCGCCCCGGTCGGTGAAACCGATTCCTCGGGCACGCAAATCCATTTCAAACCGTCAGCAGAGACGTTCCAGAACATCCATTTCAGCTGGGACATTCTGGCCAAGCGTCTGCGCGAGCTTTCCTTTCTGAACTCTGGCGTCGGTATCGTTCTGCGTGACGAACGTACTGCCAAGGAAGAGTTATTCAAATACGAGGGCGGTCTGAGCGCCTTCGTTGCCTACCTGAACACCAACAAAACGCCGGTCAACGAGGTGTTCCACTTCAACGTTCAGCGCGACGACGGCGTTGGTGTCGAGGTGGCGCTGCAGTGGAACGACAGCTTCAACGAGAACATTCTCTGCTTTACCAACAATATCCCGCAGCGCGACGGCGGCACCCATTTGGCCGGTTTCCGCTCCGCGCTGACGCGAAACCTGAACAGCTACATCGAGCAGGAAGGCCTGGCCAAGAAGCACAAGATCGCCACTACCGGCGACGATGCCCGCGAAGGTCTGACCGCGATCATTTCCGTGAAGGTTCCGGATCCTAAGTTCAGCTCGCAAACCAAGGACAAACTAGTTTCCTCGGAGGTGAAAACCGCCGTGGAACAGGAGATGGGCAAGCACTTCGCCGACTTCCTGCTTGAGCATCCAAGCGAAGCAAAGGCAGTGGTTGGCAAGATGATCGACGCTGCCCGTGCTCGCGAAGCTGCGCGCAAGGCACGGGAAATGACCCGGCGCAAGGGCGCTCTGGATATCGCCGGCCTGCCGGGCAAGCTCGCAGATTGCCAGGAAAAGGATCCTGCGCTGTCCGAACTCTACATAGTGGAGGGTGATTCTGCGGGTGGCTCGGCCAAGCAGGGCCGTAACCGCAAGACCCAGGCAATCTTGCCGCTCAAGGGCAAGATCCTCAACGTCGAGAAAGCACGCTTCGACAAGATGATTTCTTCCCAGGAAGTGGGCACGCTGATTACCGCTCTGGGCTGTGGTATCGGCCGCGATGAATACAACATCGATAAACTGCGCTACCACAACATCATCATCATGACCGACGCCGATGTCGACGGTTCGCACATCCGGACTCTGCTGCTGACGTTCTTCTTCCGTCAGCTGCCTGAGCTGATCGAGCGCGGTTACGTGTATATCGCTCAGCCGCCGCTGTACAAGGTCAAACGCGGCAAGCAGGAGCAGTACATCAAGGACGATGAGGCGATGGAGGAATACCTCACTCAGTCCGCTCTGGAAGACGCCAGCCTGCACGTTAACGAAGGCGCCCCGGGGCTTTCTGGCGGAGCGCTGGAGAAGCTGGTCAACGATTACCGCACGGTGATGAAGACGTTGCAGCGGCTGTCACGTCTGTACCCTCAGGAACTGACGGAACACTTCATCTACCTGCCGCGTGTGCCTGTAGAGCAACTGGCCGATCACTCGGCGATGCAGGCATGGCTCGAGCAATACAGCGCGCTGCTCAAGGTTGGCGAACGCTCCGGTTTGATCTACAACGTCAGCCTGCGCGAGGACAAGGAACGCCATCTGTGGCTGCCGGAAGTGGAGATCAGTTCGCACGGCCTGGCTAGCTACATCACCTTTAACCGTGACTTCTTCGGCAGCAACGACTACCGAACCGTTACGGCGCTTGGCGAGAAGTTGAACAGCCTGCTCGAAGAAGGCGCCTACGTTCAGCGGGGCGAGCGCAAGAAACAGGTGTCCACCTTCAAGCAAGCACTTGAATGGTTGATGGCCGAAGGCACCCGCCGCCATAGCGTTCAGCGATACAAGGGACTGGGCGAAATGAACCCGGATCAGCTGTGGGAAACCACGATGGACCCGAACGTGCGGCGCATGCTCAAGGTAACTATCGAGGATGCGATTGGTGCGGATCAGATCTTCAATACCCTGATGGGCGATGCTGTCGAGCCGCGTCGAGATTTCATCGAAACCAACGCTCTGGCTGTGTCGAACTTGGACTTCTGATTTTCGGATTTCTAGATCAGCAGACATTAGCCAATGCAGCACCAAAACCCCGGTCCCTCAAAGGTCGGGGTTTTTTGTTATTGGAAGATAGGCTGTCTAAATCGTCTCGACTGGTTTAATCAATTTAGAAATCATCCCTTCCCGGAGTAAGGTTGCTCTATCCGAAATTCATAACCTTACCGAGCCCGTAGGGCAGGACAATTCACGAGGACAGTTGCCAATGTTGGACACCAATCTCAAGACCCAGTTGAAAGCCTACCTGGAGAAGGTCACCCAGCCCTTCGAGATCGTCGCGTCCCTCGATGACGGCGAGAAATCCCGGGAAATGCTGAACCTGTTGCAAGACATCGCCGGCCTCAGCGACAAGATCACCCTCAAGACCGACGGCGACGATGCACGCAAGCCGTCGTTCTCGCTCAACCGCATCGGCGGCAACATCAGCCTGCGCTTCGCCGGCATCCCCATGGGCCACGAGTTCACCTCGCTGGTGCTGGCCTTGCTGCAGGTCGGTGGCCACCCGTCGAAGACCGCGCCGGAAGTGATCGAGCAGATCAAGGCGCTGGAGGGCGACTACAGCTTCGAAACCTACTTCTCGCTGTCGTGCCAGAACTGCCCGGACGTGGTCCAGGCACTGAACCTTATGGCCGTGCTCAACCCGAACATCAAGCACGTGGCCATCGACGGCGCGCTGTTCCAGGACGAAGTCGAGGCGCGCCAGATCATGTCGGTGCCGAGCATCTACCTCAACGGCGAGCTGTTCACCCAGGGCCGCATGAGCGAAGAAGAAATCCTTGCCAAGCTCGACACCGGCTCCAGCGCCCGTGATGCCGAGAAGCTCAAGGCCAAGGACGCCTTCGACGTGCTGGTGGTCGGCGGTGGCCCGGCTGGCGCCGCAGCGGCCATCTACGCCGCGCGCAAGGGCATCCGCACCGGCGTAGCAGCCGAGCGCTTCGGCGGCCAGGTGCTCGACACCATGGCCATCGAGAACTTCATCTCGGTGAAGGAAACCGAAGGCCCGAAACTGGCCCGCGCGCTGGAAGAACACGTGCGTGAATACGACGTCGACATCATGAACCTGCAGCGCGCCAGCAAGCTGATTCCGGCTGGCGACGACGGCCTGCACCGCGTGCAGTTCGAAAACGGCGGCGAGCTCAAGGCCAAGACCCTGATCCTCGCCACCGGCGCCCGCTGGCGCGAAATGAACGTGCCGGGCGAGCAGGAATACCGCGGCCGTGGCGTCGCCTACTGCCCGCACTGCGACGGCCCGCTGTTCAAGGGCAAGCGCGTGGCGGTGATTGGCGGCGGCAACTCCGGCGTGGAAGCGGCCATCGACCTGGCCGGCATTGTCGCCCACGTGACCCTGCTCGAGTTCGGCGAAGAGCTGCGGGCCGACGCCGTACTGCAGCGCAAGCTGTTCAGCCTGCCCAACGTCCGCGTGCTGAAGATGGCGCAGACCACCGAGGTCAAGGGCGACGGCCAAAAGGTCACCGGTCTGGTCTACAAGGACCGCAGCAGCGAAGACATGCACACCGTCGAGCTGGAAGGCATCTTCGTGCAGATCGGCCTGCTGCCCAACAGCGAATGGCTCAAGGGCACCCTGGAGCTGTCGCGCTTCGGTGAGATCATCGTCGATGCCAAGGGCCAGACCAGCATCCCCGGCGTGTTCGCCGCCGGTGACGTGACCACGGTGCCGTACAAGCAGATCGTGATCGCTGTCGGGGAAGGCGCCAAAGCCTCGCTGAGCGCTTTCGACCACCTGATCCGCAGCTCCGCACCGGCCTGATCAAGGCGCAAAAAGAAAGGGGAGCAGCCGCGAGGCTGCTCCCCTTTTTGCTTCGTAGCGACGTGTTGCGATCAGTCCTGATGCAGCACGCAGCGATTGCGGCCGCCGTGCTTGGCCTGGTACAGCGCGCGATCCGCCTGCTGCAGCAGGCGTTCGTAGTCCGGGTGGCCGTCGTGCACTGCCATACCGATGCTGACCGTCACCTGCAGCACGTCGCCACTGGAAAGACGGAAGTGTTCGCGGGCGATGCGTTCGCGCAGCTTCTCCGCCGCCGCCAGTGCCTTGTTGGCATCGATGTCCACCAGCACCAGCAGGAACTCTTCGCCACCCAGGCGGAACGCGTAGTCGCCGCCACGGGTGTTGCTCGCCAGCAATGCGCCGACCTGCTGCAGGACCTGATCACCGGCTTCGTGGCCGTAGGTGTCGTTGATGCGCTTGAAGTGATCGACGTCGATGGCCAGCACGCCGAAGGTGTTGTTCGACTGACGCGCGTAGAGCACTTCCTTGGCCATTACCACCGGCAGGAATTTGCGATTGAGCAAGCGCGTCAGCACGTCACGGCCGGCTTCCAGGTCATTGGCTTGCTCGAACAGGCTGTCGAGCAGGAATTTGATCGAGCGAGTCTGTTCGCGAATCTGATGCAGCTTGGCCAGGCGCTCGCCAGTATCCTGCAGCGTAGCGATCGCCTTGAGTTCCTCGTCGATGCGCTCGATGTAATCGAGGATGCTCGCGCTTTCCGGCGAACCCTGGAACGCGTGGGATGCCTTGTGGCGAAACCACAAGCCGAACTCGGAACCGGCCAGCTGTGGCAATGCTCCGCTCAGGTTGCCGATCGCCAGATCGAACATCAGCTGGTTTTCCCAATCGAGCAGTGCCGCGCGCTGACGTTCCTTCTCGACGCCGATATTCTGTGACACGGAGAACAGCCGATAGGCTTCCTCAGCACGGGAGTTGCGATCGTGGGACTGGGAATAGGCGAAGCAGATGATTTCCACGGCCAGGTCGATCAGATCGGCGCCCATGCGGGCAGCCTTGCGCCGCACCGGCTCGTCGAGATCGCGCTCTTCCAACAATTGGCGCAGCCGACCCTTCAGCGAGCGGGAGCCGCGCAGTACCAGGCTGACCGGAATCTCGATACGCGCATGGATGTCGCCGACCTTGCGCTGCAGGTCGACCACGGCGTCGAGGTCGCTATGGGCGGTCGAGGAGCACACCGTGACGATCCACTTCTGCATTGATTTGCCGAGGCGACTCTTCACCTGCTCGTGGGACAGGAAGCTGGCCGAGTGCGGGTCGGCCAGCATCTGCGAATAGAAGTGCTCGGCCAGTTCGGCGCTTTTCTCTTCGGCAACGGCATGCAGTGCGGCAGCCGCTTCGGTCGGGTAGCCGTCGAGTAGGCGCAGCCATTCGGCGACCAGCTGGTGGTTGGGTATTTGCTGCATAGGGGACTCGCTAAGATGGGTGGACGTCCCTGCCCTGCCCCGGCGTATTGATCAGAGGGTCGCGCGACTCTGAGCTTCAAGCTCGCTGACCCGTGCGTTGATCCAGTCTTCGGCGCGCTGGTTCAGCTCGGCGATGGCGCGCGGACTTTCGCTGTCAGCGAACATGGGCTGGCCGATAACGACCTGAATGGTGCCGGGTCGCTTGCCCCAGCCTGCCTTCGGCCAGAACAAGCCGGCGTTGTGCGCGATGGGCAGCACCGGCAAACCGGCGTTCACCGCCAGTGCGGCGCCGCTGCGCGAGAACTTGCCCTGCTGGCCGACCGGTACACGGGTGCCTTCGGGAAAGATCAGCACCCAGGCGCCCTGCTCCAGACGCTCGTGACCCTGCTTGGCAACCTGGCGTAGCGCCGCCTTGGGGTTGTCGCGATCGATGGCGATCGGCTTGAGCAGCATGATTGCCCAGCCGAAGAACGGCACCCGCAGCAGCTCGCGCTTGAGCACCTGGGTCAGCGGCTCGAAGTAGGCCGAGAGGAAAAAGGTCTCCCAGGTGCTCTGATGCTTGGCCAGGATCACGCAGGGGCGCGCTGGTACATTCTCCGTACCATGCACCTCGTAGTGCAGGCCTACCAGCGTCTTGCCCAGCCATACGGCACAGCGGCACCAGTTCTGTACCACGAAGCGATAGCGCGCGCGGAACGCCATGAACGGGGCGAACACCAGACTCACCAGGCACCAGGCGAACGCGGTGAACGCCAGCATGAAATAGAACAGGGCGATACGAACGGGTAACAGGAGGCTCATCGAGAACTCTCGAGTAGATGATCGACAACAGCGGCCAGGTCGTCGAAGACCTGGGTACCTGGCGGCAACGTACCTTCCAGGGTGCGCAGGCCCTTCCCGGTTCTGACCAGGTAGGGCACGCCGCCGAGCAGCATGCCGGCATGCAGATCGCGGTGGCTGTCGCCAACCACCGGCACGCCCTTCAGGTCCGCCAGGCCGAAGTGCTCGGCAATGCTGCGAAACATTCCAGGCTTCGGCTTGCGGCAGTTGCAGCCATCGTCCGGACCGTGCGGGCAGTGCACGATCAGATCGATACGTCCGCCCTGCTCCATCACCAGCTGCTGCATCTTGAAATGCATGTCACCGAGGGTGCTGAGGTCGAACTTGCCGCGCGCGACGCCCGACTGGTTGGTGGCCACAGCCACCGTCCAGCCAGCCCTGCATAGCCGCGCGATGGCTTCCAGCGAGCCGGGAATGGGGATCCACTCCTCCAGCGACTTCACGTACTCGTCGGAGTCCTCGTTGATCACGCCATCACGGTCCAGCACGATCAGCTTCACGGGCTTAGCCAAGTGCGGAAATATCGGCAACGCCAAGGAACAGTCCTCTCAGCCGGGCCAGCAAGGCATAACGGTTGGCGCGCACCGAAGCATCTTCGGCATTCACCAGCACCGCCTCGAAGAAGGCATCCACCGGGCCACGCAGGTGCGCCAGACGCTCCAGCGCCTCACGGTACTGACGCGCCGCGGCGAGCGGTTGCACCGCCTGCTCGGCCTGCTGGATCGCCGAGTACAGCGAGAACTCGGTGGCGTTGTCGAACCAGCGCGGCTCGACCGCTTCCGGCAGCTTCGCATCGAACTTGCTCAGCAGGTTGGAGACGCGCTTGTTGGCTGCGGCCAGTGCTGCAGCCTCCGGCAACGTGCGGAAAGCCTGTACGGCCTGCACGCGCTGATCGAAGTCCAGCGCCGAGCCCGGCTGCACGGCACGCACCGATAGGTAGGCGGCGACGTCGACGCCTTCGTCCTCGTAGCGCGCACGCAGGCGATCGAAGATGAACTCCAGGACCTGATCGGCGAGGCCGGCCGACTTGACCTGCGTACCGAACTGGCCGATGGCGAAGTTCACTGCCTCGACCAGATTCAGGTCCAGCTGCTTCTCGATGAGGATGCGCAGCACGCCAAGGGCGGCACGGCGCAGGGCGTAGGGGTCCTTGGAGCCGGTGGGCAACATGCCGATGCCGAAGATGCCGACCAGGGTGTCGAGCTTGTCCGCGACCGCCACGGCGGCGCCGGTCAGAGTAGTCGGCAATTCGCCACCGGCGCCGCGCGGCATGTACTGCTCGTTCAGCGCCAGCGCCACGTCTTCCGGCTCGCCGTCATTGAGCGCGTAGTAGTAACCGGCAACGCCCTGCATTTCCGGGAACTCGCCAACCATTTCGGTGGCCAGGTCGCACTTGGAGAGCAGACCGGCGCGGGCGGCACGTTGCTTGTCGCCACCGGTGCGTTCGGCGATCAGACCAGCCAGGCGCGAGACGCGTTCGGCCTTGTCGAACACGGTGCCGAGCTGGGCCTGGAACACCACGTTCTTCAGGCGCTCGTTGAAGCTGTCGAGCTTCTGCTTCTTGTCCTGCTTGAAGAAGAACTCGGCGTCGGTCAGACGCGGGCGCACGACCTTCTCGTTACCGGAAACGATCTGCGCCGGGTCCTTGGATTCGATGTTGGCCACGGTGATGAAACGCGGCAGCAGCTTGCCGTTGGCATCCAGCAGGCAGAAGTACTTCTGGTTGTCCTGCATGGTGGTGATCAGTGCTTCCTGCGGCACTTCGAGGAAGCGTTCCTCGAACGAGCAGACCAGCGGCACCGGCCACTCGACCAGCGCGGTCACTTCATCGAGCAGCGCCGGCGGCACGATGGCCGTACCGTTCTGCTCGGCAGCCAGCTGCTCGACGCGCTTGGCGATCAGCTCGCGGCGCTCGGCGAAGTCGGCGATCACATGGGCGCCACGCAGGTCTTCCAGATAGCTGGAAGGCTTGGAAATGTGCACCTGGCCCGGGCTGTGGAAGCGGTGGCCGCGGGATTCGCGACCGGCACGCTGGGCGAGGATCTCGCAATCGATCACCTGCTCACCGAAGAGCATCACCAACCACTGGGTCGGGCGAACGAATTCTTCCTTGCGTGCGGCCCAGCGCATGCGCTTGGGGATCGGCAGATCGTTCAGCGAAGCTTCGACGATACCTGGCAGCAGCTGGCTGGCGGGCTGGCCTTCAATGGTACGGCTGAATTTGAGTTTCGCGCCGCTGCGATCGATCTCGGCGAGGTCGACGCCGCACTTGCGGGCAAAGCCCAGGGCGGCCTGGGTCGGCTCGCCGTCGGCGTCGAAGGCGGCCTGCATCGGTGGGCCGTCGAGGTTGATGCTGCGATCAGGCTGCTGCGTGGCCAGCTGCTCGACCAGCACCGCCAGGCGCCGGGGTGCGGCATAGGCCTGCGCCTTGACGAAGCCCAGGCCGGCGTCCTTCAGGCCCTTCTCGATACCGGCGCAGAAGGCTTCGGCCAGCTTGGCGAGCGCCTTCGGGGGCAGTTCTTCGGTACCCAGTTCGACGAGGAAATCCAGTGCACTCATTCTGCAGCCTCCAGCTTCGCCAGCACTTCGTCACGCAATTCGGGGGTGGCCATGGGGAAGCCGAGTTTGGCGCGGGCCAGCAGGTAACTCTGGGCGATCGAGCGCGCCAGGCTGCGTACGCGCAGGATGTATTGCTGGCGAGCGGTGACCGAAATGGCGCGGCGGGCATCAAGCAGGTTGAAGGTGTGCGAGGCCTTGACCACCATTTCGTAGGCCGGCAGCGGCAGTTCGGCGGCCATCAGGCGGTTGGCTTCGCTTTCGTAGAAGTCGAAGAGTTCGAACAGCTTCGGCACGTTGGCGTGCTCGAAGTTATAGGTCGACTGCTCCACTTCGTTCTGATGGAACACGTCGCCATAGGTCACGGTGCCGAACGGACCGTCGGCCCAGATCAGGTCATAGACCGAGTCGACGCCCTGCAGGTACATGGCCAGGCGCTCGAGACCGTAGGTGATCTCGCCGGTGACCGGATAGCACTCGACGCCACCAACCTGCTGGAAGTAGGTGAACTGGGTGACTTCCATACCGTTGAGCCAGACTTCCCAGCCCAGACCCCAGGCGCCGAGGGTCGGCGATTCCCAGTTGTCTTCGACGAAACGTACGTCGTGCACCGAGGTGTCGACGCCGATGCGGCGTAGCGACTCCAGATACAGGTCCTGGATGTTGTCCGGGTTGGGCTTGAGCACCACCTGGAACTGGTAGTAGTGCTGCAGACGGTTGGGGTTCTCGCCGTAGCGGCCATCGGCCGGGCGACGCGAAGGCTGAACATAGGCGGCGTTCCAGGTCTCGGGACCGATGGCGCGCAGGAAGGTGGCGGTGTGGAATGTACCGGCGCCCATTTCCATGTCATAGGGCTGCAGGACCACGCAACCCTGCTCGGCCCAGTAGCTTTGCAGGGCGAGGATCAGGTCTTGGAAGGTGCGCACGGCAGGCGTAGTCTGGCTCAAAATTTCACCTGTGCTGGGCTTCGACAGAAAGCCTCGAAGTATACCCCCCGCATGGTCGCGCTTGCGATGGTTTCGGCCATCGGACGAGGCCTGCGCAAGGAGACTGCATGCCACGTTGCGCCTGGTGCGGCACGGATCCGCTGTACATCGACTACCACGATCGCGAATGGGGCGTCCCCGTGCGCGACCCGCAGGTCCTGTTCGAATTCCTCTTGCTCGAGGCCTTCCAGGCCGGGCTTTCCTGGATCACCGTGTTGCGCAAGCGCGAGCGCTACCGGCAGGTGCTGTTCAGTTTCGACGCCGAGCGCCTGGCGCGCATGAGCGATGCCGAGATCGACGAGCGCATGCAGGACCCTGGCATCATCCGCAACCGGCGCAAGCTCGAGGCCGCGCGCAGCAATGCTCATGCCTGGCTGAAGCTGGAAGATCCGGTGGATTTCATCTGGTCCTTTGTCGGCGGCGACCCGAAGATCAACCGCTTCGAGCGCATCGATCAGGTCCCTGCCGTCTCGCCCGAGGCGGAGGCCATGAGCAAGGGCCTGAAGAAAGCCGGCTTCAGCTTTGTCGGGCCGACCATCTGTTACGCCTACATGCAGGCCTGCGGCCTGGTCATGGATCACCTCACCGACTGCGAGCGGTATGCCGTGCTGGCTGGCACCGAATGATCCACCGCAGGGCTGCGTTGCCAAGATGCAGGGCATTGCGACGGCTGCGCCTGAAAGCTGATCACGGTTGCAGGTAGACTAGGCAACCTGAAAATTTCGGAGTGCGGTGTGGAAAAGCTCAAAGGTGCCATCGTCGTCGGCTCCCTGCGACTCTTCGCTCGACTGCCCTGGCGCATGGTCCAGGGGCTGGGCGCGATGATTGGCTGGCTGATGTGGAAGCTGCCGAACCGCTCGCGCGAAGTGGCACGGATCAATCTGCAGAAGTGCTTCCCCGAGCTGAGCCCGGCGGAACTCGATGCCCTGCTCGGGCGTACCCTGCGTGAAACCGGTATGACCTTCACCGAAAGCGCCTGTGCCTGGATCTGGCCGGCGGAGAAGACCTTGAGACTGGTCCGCGAGGTGGAAGGCCTCGACGTGCTGCAGGCGGCGCTGGCCTCGGGCAAGGGCGTGGTCGGCATCACCAGCCACCTGGGCAACTGGGAAGTGCTCAATCACTTCTACTGCGCGCAATGCAAACCGATCATCTTCTACCGGCCACCGAAGCTGAAGGCGGTGGACGAGTTGCTGCAACAGCAGCGCGTGCAGCTGGGCAATCGCGTCGCGCCGTCGACTCGTGAAGGGATTCTCAGCGTCATCAAGGAAGTTCGTCGCGGCGGTGCTGTGGGCATCCCGGCCGACCCTGAGCCCAGTGAAGGCAGCGGCATATTCGTGCCATTTCTCGCCACCCAGGCGCTAACCAGCAAGTTCGTGCCCGGCATGCTGGCCGGTGGCAAGGCGGTTGGCGTGTTTCTTCACGCGTTGCGCCTGGAGGATGGCTCAGGCTACAAAGTGGTACTCGAGGCCGCGCCCCAAGGCATGTACAGCGAGGATGCCGAAACCGGTGTGGCGGCCATGAGCGCGATGATCGAGAAGTATGTCCGCGCCTATCCCAGCCAATACATGTGGACCATGAAGCGCTTCAAGAAACGCCCCGCCGGCGAGAAGCGCTGGTACTGACCAAACTCGAACAAGAACGACAAGGACGAACTCAATGCGCAACCAGCGTCAGCATCCGCGTACCAACATGAAGTGTCGCATCCGCATCGCGCATCCGGCCTTCGGTGAGGTCTTCGCCCATACCCGGGATCTGTCCGATGGCGGTGTCTATGTGCGGCATCCGGAACTGGTGGTTTTACACCCCGGGGACGAAGTGACTGGTCAGGTCCAGGATCTGCCCATTCCGGCGCCGGAACTGCGAATGGTGGTCATGCGGGTCGATGCCGAAGGGGTCGGCCTGCAGTTCCTGCGCGAGGACTGATCCTTTCGGCGCGCGGCGGCCTGGTGGTTCAGTCGGGCGTCAGCCGGTCGAGCCGGCGCAGGAACACGCTCATTTCCTTTTCCGCCTGCTTGTCACCCTGAGCGCTAGCTGCCGCGATGCCGCGCTCCCAGGCCTGATGGGCGCCTTGCTTGTCGCCATCGGCCTGCAACGCCTTGCCCAGCAGCTTCCACGCGGCGGAGTATTTCGGGTCGAGCTCGACGCAGCGGCGCAGATGCTGCGCTGCTCGACCAGGCTGGCCTGCATCCATGTAGCCCTTGCCGAGGCCGAAGCGCAGCATCGGATTGTCCATGCCTTGGGAGAGCATCTTTTCCAGCGATTCGAGCATGTTCGGACCTTTTGCTGCGCGGTACCCAGGGAGTGTCTTCACTTTAGTGCAAAGTACTTGCCGGGCAAGGCTACCAGCATACGCCAATGGTCTTAGCTGGTGCCCTCGCATCCGGCGTGCTGCGCATGAAAGATCGGTGCAATCAGTGGGCTTCGTTGACCGCGCTGAGAAACGCCTGGGTGCGTTCTTCCTGCGGATTGTTGAACAGCTTGTCCGGACTGCCCTGCTCGTGAATCCGGCCCTGGTGAAAGAAGCACACCCGATCGGCGAACTCGCGGGCAAACCCCATCTGGTGGGTGACCATCAGCATCGTCAGGTTGTGCGCCTCGCCGAGACGACGGATAACGTTTAGCACTTCGCCGCAAAGCTCCGGGTCCAGCGCCGAGGTCACTTCGTCGAACAGCATCACCTTGGGCCGCATCGCCAGTGCGCGGGCAATCGCCACGCGTTGCTGCTGGCCCCCGGAGAGCTGGACCGGGAAGTGTTCGAGCTTATCCTCCAAACCGACCATGGCGAGCAGCTCTTCGGCGCGTTCGCGGGCTTCGGCCTTGTTTAGGCCAAGCACCTGTACTGGCGCTTCCATGACGTTCTGCAGGGCATTCATGTGCGGGAACAGGTTGAAGCTCTGGAACACCATGCCGACCTTGCCGCGCACCCGTCGCAGGTGACGGGCATTGGCCGGAACCAACTGGCCGCGGGCGTCGGGCATGTGGGTCAGCGGCTCGCCGTCGACCTCGATCACGCCCTCGTCGATGCCCTCCAGGGTCATCAGCACCCGCAGCAGCGTCGATTTGCCCGAGCCGCTGGGTCCGATGATGGCGACCTTCTCACCCTCGTGCACATCGAGGTCCAACCCTTCGAGTACGGTCAGCTCGCCGTAGCGCTTGGTCACACCAGCAAAACGCACCATCGGCTGTGCTGGCGCCGATTCGGCCGTCGGGTTGAGGGTTGCTGCTGAGTGCATCGAGGTATTCATCGGGCCAGCTCCATGCGGTTCTCCAGACGACGCACGCACCAGGCGAGGCCGAGGCTGAGAATGAGGAAGAAGATGCCGACCATGGTGATCGGCTCCAGGTAGCGGAAACTCTCGGAGCCAATGTTCTTGGCTCGCTGCATGATTTCCACCACGGTGATCGCCGAAAGAACGGGCGTGTCCTTGAGGATCGAGATCAGGTAGTTGCCCAGCGCCGGCAGTACCGGGCGCAAGGCCTGCGGCAGGATCACGTCACGGTAGGCGGTCCAGGGCTTCATGTTCAGCGCCGTGACGGCTTCCCACTGCGAACGGGGCACCGCGTCCAGGCCGGCGCGGTAGACCTCTGCGGTGTAGCAGGCGTAGTGCAGGGCGATACCGATGATGCCCGCCTGCATGGCGCTGAGATTGAGGCCGTAGTTGGGGAACACGTAGAACAGGAAGTACACCTGGATCAGCAGCGGTGTACTGCGGATGAACTCGATCAGCCCGGTGATCGGCCAGGACAGCCAGCGCAGGCGGCTGCGCCGGCCGATGGCGAGGAACAGGCCGAGCACCACGGCGATGGCGAAGCCGGCCAGGGCGATGCCGATGGTCGTCAGCGAGGCATCCAGCAGGCGCGGCAGGATCTCGCGGGCGAATGCCCAATCGAAGAAATTCATGACAGGCCTCCGCGCATCCGCCCGCGGGCCAGCCGGCGTTCCAGCTGGCGCATGCCGAAGTTGATCGCCTGGGCCAGGACGAAATAGATCACCAGTGCGAGGCCGAAGATCTCCATGGTCATCAGCGTCGCCTGATCCAGCTGACGGGCGCGAAAGGCCAGATCCGACAGGGTAATCAGCGAAACCAGCGAGGTATTCTTCAGCAACTCGATCAGCAGGTTGGTGCCCGGCGGAATCGCCGCCAGCAGCGCCTGGGGCAGGATGATTCGGCGCATGCGTGTCAGTGGCGTCATGTTCAGTGCCTGGCAGGCCTCATGCTGGCCCTGATGCACCGAGCGGATCGCACCGCGCAGGACCTCGGCCCCGTAGGCGCCGATATTCAGGCCCAGGCCGACCACGGCGACGGCGAAGGCGCTCATCTCGACATTGAACGGCGGCATCGGCAGCACGAAATACAGCCAGAACAGCTGCACCAGCAGCGACGAGCCGCGGAAGACCTCGATATAGGTGATGGCCAGCCAGCGCAACGGCGCCACTGGCGAGAGCCGTGCCAGTGCGGCGATCAGCGCGCAGGCGATCGCCAGCAGGGAGCCGAAGAAGGTCACCTTCACGGTGATCCAGGCACCCTGCAGCAGCAGAGGAAGCAGTTCGATCATGATGGCGCTATCCGGTTTTCCGGAGCGCTGAGCGAGGCTGCGCAAACAGCGGCGCAGCCTTGGTCAGCGTTCACAGGCGGGGCGGTGGGTCGGCGGCGCCAACCAGCCGCCCCGACGGGCTTCAGGCGCCGCAGAGTTCGGCGGCAGTCTTGTCGGTGACGTTGGAGCGATCGAAGCCGAACGGCTCGATGGTCTTCAGATGCTCCTCGCTGCCCAGCCACTGCTTCAGTTCGGCATTGACCGCGTCACGCAGCGCCTTGTCCTGCGGACGGAACGCCAGCGCGCCATAACCGGCACGGGACGGGTCGTCCTTGAAGTCGGCGATGGCTTCGACATCGTCGCCGGCCTTGTCCGCCAGCCCTTTCATGGTCAGCTGGGTGCCGATGGCGGCGTCGGCGCGGCCACTGCGCACGGCCTGCAGCTGCGAGGTGGTATCCGGGACCTGCAGAATCTGCGAATCCTTGATGCCGGCCTTGCGCGCGTAGCCGAGGTTCACCGTGCCGGACATGATGGCGATCTTCACCGCGGGGTTGTTGGCGATGTCTTCGTAGCTGCGCAGGTTCTTCGGGTTGCCCTCGGCCACCAGCAGAGTGTCGAGCAGGCGGTAGTGCGGATCGGTGAACAACACCTGCTTGCAGCGCTCAGGGGTGATGTACATGCCGGCGGCGATGAGATCGAAGCGCCCGGCGCGCAAGCCTGGGATCAGCGAGCCCCATTCGGTGAGCACCGGTTTGATGGTGTCGATCTCCATGCGCTCGAACACCTTGCGCACGATTTCTGGCGATTCGCCGGTGACGCTGCCGTCGAGAGCGGTGTAGGCGAAGGGGGTTTCGTTGGCGTAGCCGATGCGGACGCTGCTGCTGTCCTTGATCTTTTCCAGGGTATCGGCCTGGGTCAGGCTGGCGAAACCGATGCTGGCCAGGGCGGCGCAGGCGATCAGGAGCCGGCGGGAGCTTGTCGTGATGGTGCTGTTCCTCATGGAGTTTCTCCTGTTCCTTGTAGAGACCCGAGGAATCGGATCGTTATTTGTCTAGGAGGGGCATTGCTCATGCTCAGGTTAAGAGCGCATTCGGCGCGATATGGTGCCGTTAAACCGAAAGACGATAGCCGTTTTCAATCGAAGGCGTCGGCGTGCGGCAAGCCAGGAGGTTACAAAAGATGGCCATAAATTGGAAATCAGAAGGCATCTGGCTCGAATGGATGCGATTGGAAGGAATGCTGAAAAGCGTAAGTAAATGAAAAACAGGATTTGCTGATTGATAAAACAAAACGACCCGCCAATTGGCGGGTCGCTTGTCTGGCGACGCGGCGGTCTAGAAGAAGGTCAGGCCAGCCTGGAACAGCCGTTCCACGTCGCGAATGTGCTTCTTGTCCACGAGGAACAGAATGACGTGGTCGCCGGATTCGATGCGCGTGTCATCGTGAGCGATCAGCACCTGATCGTCGCGGATCACCGCGCCGATGGTGGTGCCCGGCGGCAGGGCGATCTGTTCGATGGCACGGCCAACGACCTTGCTCGAGCGCGGATCACCATGGGCTATCACCTCAATGGCTTCTGCTGCACCGCGGCGCAGCGAGTGCGCACTGACGATGTCGCCGCGGCGCACATGGGTCAGCAGCGTACCGATGGTAGCCAGCTGCGGGCTGATGGCGATGTCGATCTCGCCACCCTGGACCAGGTCGACATAGGCCGGGTTGTTGATGATGCACATCACCTTGCGCGCGCCGAGGCGTTTGGCCAGCAGCGAGGACATGATGTTGGCCTCGTCGTCGTTGGTCAGCGCGAGGAAGACGTCCGCTTCGTTGATGTTCTCCTCGACCAGCAGATCGCGGTCCGAAGCGCTGCCCTGCAGGATGATGGTGCTGTCCAGTGTGTCGGAGAGGTAGCGACAGCGTGCCGGGTTCATCTCGATGATCTTGACCTGGTAGCGGCTCTCGATGGCTTCGGCCAGCCGTTCGCCGATATGCCCTCCACCGGCGATGACGATGCGCTTGTAGTTCTCGTCGAGCCGGCGCATTTCGCTCATCACCGCGCGAATATGGCCGCGGGCGGCGATGAAGAACACCTCGTCATCGGCCTCGATCACCGTGTCGCCCTGGGGCAGGATCGCGTGGTTGCGGCGGAAGATGGCTGCCACGCGGGTATCGACATTGGGCATGTGGCGGCGCAGTTGGCGTAGCTCCTGGCCGACCAGCGGGCCGCCGTAGTAGGCACGCACCGCGACCAGCTGCGCCTTGCCGCCGGCGAAGTCGATCACCTGCAGCGAGCCGGGATGTTCGATCAGGCGCTTGATGTAGTTGGTGACCACCTGCTCGGGACTGATCAGCACGTCCACCGGAATGGCTTCGTTGTTGAACAGGCCCGATCGCACCAGATAAGCCGCCTCGCGCACTCGGGCGATCTTGGTCGGCGTGTGGAACAGCGTGTAGGCAACCTGGCAGGCGACCATGTTGGTTTCGTCGCTGTTGGTCACCGCCACGAGCATGTCGGCGTCGTCGGCTCCGGCCTGGCGCAGCACCGTGGGAAACGAGCCGCGGCCCTGAATGGTGCGGATGTCCAGGCGATCGCCAAGATCGCGAAGGCGGTCACCGTCAGTGTCTACCACGGTGATGTCGTTGGCTTCGCTGGCGAGGTGTTCGGCGAGAGTGCCACCGACCTGCCCGGCACCGAGAATGATGATCTTCACGCGATCACTCCTGAGAGGCGGGTGAAAGCCGCCGCTTCCATGTTGAGGTCGAGCCGGGCTTGCCCGGCTTCGGCTTACTTATGACCACGTGGTTGCGCCGCGATCTTGATCAGCTTGGCATAGTAGAAGCCGTCGTGGCCGTTCTCCTGCGGCAGCAACTGGCGTCCGTGCGGCTGCGGAAGGCCGAAGCTGCCCGGCAGATCCAGCTCGCGCGCGCCCGGCGTGCGTTCGAGGAAGGCGCCGATCACCTCGCGATTTTCGGTCGGCAGCACCGAACAGGTGGCATAGAGCAGTACGCCGCCGACTTCCAGGGTCGGCCACAGCGCATCGAGCATCTCGCCCTGCAGTGCAGCAAGGGGGGCAATGTCATCGGCCTGGCGGGTCAGCTTGATGTCCGGATGGCGGCGGATCACGCCGGTGGCCGAACAGGGTGCGTCGAGCAGGATGCGTTGGAACGGCTTGCCATCCCACCAGCGTTCGGTGGCGCGGGCATCGTCGGCGACCAGTTCGGCCTGTAAATGCAGACGATCGAGGTTTTCACGAACTCGCACCAGACGCTTGGGTTCCAGATCCAGCGCAACCAGTCCGGCCAATTGCGGCTCGCGTTCGAGCAGGTGGCAGGTCTTGCCGCCCGGTGCGCAACAGGCGTCCAGCACACGCTGTCCCGGCGCCAGGTCGAGCAGCGAGGCGGCCAGCTGTGCGGCCTCGTCCTGCACGCTGACCCGCCCTTCGGCAAAGCCCGGCAGCTGATGCACGTCGCACGGCGCAACCAGGCGGATGCCGTCCTCGCTGAATTCGCAGGGATGAGCTTCGATACCGGCGCTTTGCAGCTCGGCCAGGTATCCGTCGCGGCTGACCTGACGGCGGTTGACCCGCAACATCATCGGCGGATGGGCATTATTAGCCGCACAGATGGCTTCCCAATGCTCCGGCCAGTGCGCCTTGAGCGCCTTCTGCAGCCAGCGCGGATGGGCGACGCGGATCACCGGGTCATGTTCGAGTTCAGCCAGCAGCGCTTCGCCTTCGCGCTGGGCACGGCGCAGCACGGCATTGAGCAGGCCCTTGGCCCAGGGCTTCTTCAGCTTGTCGACGCAACCGACGGTTTCGCCGATGGCGGCATGGGCCGGGATGCGGGTATGGAACAGCTGATACAGACCGACCAGCAGAAGGGCTTCGACATCGCGATCGGCAGCCTTGAACGGCTTCTGCAGCAGCTTGTCGGCCAAACCTGCCAGGCGCGGATGCCAGCGCGCGGTGCCAAAGGCCAGGTCCTGGGTCAGGCCGCGGTCGCGGGCGTCCACTTTGCCCAGCACTTCTGGCAGGCTGCTGCCCAACGAGGCTTTGCCGGAGAGCACGACGCTCAGCGCACGGGCCGCGGCCAGGCGCGGGTTCATTGACCGAGCACCAGGCCGGGGGCGAACTGCTCGCGGCGGCTGTTGTACAGGTCGCCGAAGCCGAGCGGCTTGCCGCCGGGCAGTTGCAGGCGAGTCAGACGCAGGGCGCCTGTGCCGCAGGCAACGGTCAGCCCTTCCTTGCTCGCTTCGAGGATATGGCCGGGCTCGCCCTGCCCTCCGGCCAGCTGCGCGGCATGTACTTTCAAAGTTTCACCGGCAAGCGTGCTGTGGCAAATCGGCCAGGGATGGAAGGCGCGAATCAGCCGCTCCAGCTCGACCGCCGGGCGAGCCCAGTCGATGCGCGCCTCGTCCTTGCTGAGCTTGTGGGCGTAGGTGGCGAGGCTATCGTCCTGCACTTCCCCTGCGAGCGTACCGTCGGCCAGGGCATCGACCGCTTGCACCACTGCCTGCGAGCCGAGCTCGGCGAGACGGTCGTGCAGCGTGCCGCCGGTGTCGTCGGCGGATATTGGCGTATGGACCTTGAGCAGCATCCGCCCGGTGTCCAGGCCGGCTTCCATCTGCATCACGGTGACGCCGGATTCGCTGTCGCCAGCTTCGATCGCTCGTTGGATCGGTGCGGCACCACGCCAGCGCGGCAACAGCGAGGCATGGCTGTTGATGCAGCCCAGGCGCGGCAGGTCGAGCACCGCTTGCGGCAGGATCAGGCCATAGGCGACCACCACCATCAGGTCCGCCTGCAGGTCTGCCAGTTCCGCCTGCGCCGCCGGGTCACGCAGGGTCTGCGGTTGAAACACCGGAATGCCGTGCTGCACCGCGAGCTGCTTGACCGGGCTGGGCATCAGCTTCTGCCCACGACCGGCGGGGCGATCCGGCTGGGTGTAGACGGCAACGATCGATTTGCCCGCGTCGAGCAGGGCCTGCAGGTGCTGGGCGGCGAATTCCGGGGTGCCGGCGAAAACGATGCGCAAGGGTTGGGTCATGGGGGCTCGCTAAGAAAAAGGCTTGCGGCACAGGCGACTGAAAACTGCTGCGCTCGGTTAATGCTGCGTTAAAACCAGGCTCGGAATGCTCATTTACAACCCGTAAACTCCGCTTCCTCGCCTGTTTTGCGGGGACGCCTAGTCCTTGCCTAACCTTCGCTCGCGGCGTTTTCACTCAGCCCGTATAGCAAGCCTTTGAGGTTCGGGAATCAAGCCTGCTGGCGGTGGATCTTTTCCAGCTTCTTCTTGATCCGATCGCGCTTGAGACTGGAGAGATAGTCGACGAACAGCTTACCGTTGAGATGATCACATTCGTGCTGGATGCACACCGCGAGCAGACCCTCGGCAACCATCTCGTAAGGCTTGCCATCACGATCCAGCGCCTTGATCCGCACCTTCTGCGGGCGATCGACGTTCTCGTAGAAGCCCGGGACCGACAGGCAGCCTTCTTGGTACTGGTCCATCTCGTCGGTCAGCGATTCGAATTCGGGGTTGATGAAAACCCGCGGCTCCGACCGGTCTTCGGACAGGTCCATCACCACCACGCGCTTGTGCACATTGACCTGCGTCGCGGCCAAGCCGATGCCTGGAGCCTCGTACATGGTCTCGAACATGTCGTCGATCAGCTGACGAAGCTCGTCATCGACCACATCCACCGGTTTGGCGATGGTGCGCAGCCGCGGATCGGGAAATTCAAGGATGTTCAGAATGGCCATATGCGTTTGTGATGCACTTATGGAATAAAGTCAAAAGCCGCTGCTAAGATGCCGAGCAGCATGGAAAACGGCTTAATGCCGCGATCCAAAAGGGTTCCGCGGCGCTAGGGCGCTTTACGTGAAGGCACATAATAAAGGGATTCACCACATGAGGAAATCACTACTCGCCCTGCTGCTGGTGGCCGTAGGCGGGCTCGCCCAGGCTGCGGTGCAGCTCAAGGACAATCACCCGGAGCGGTATACCGTGGTGAAGGGCGACACACTCTGGGACATATCCGGCCGCTTTCTGCGCGAGCCGTGGAAATGGCCGGAGCTGTGGCATGCCAACCCTCAGATCGCCAATCCTCATCTGATCTACCCCGGTGACACCCTGAGCCTGGTCTATGTCGACGGTCAGCCGCGTCTGGTGCTCGACCGCGGCGCCTCGCGCGGCACCATCAAGCTGTCGCCGACCGTGCGCACCACGCCGATGGCCGAAGCCATCCCGACCATTCCGCTGGAAGCGATCAACAGCTTTTTGCTGAGCAACCGCATCATCGACACCGCCGAACAGTTCCAGGGTGCTCCCTACATCGTCGCCGGCAATGCCGAGCGCGTGATCAGCGGTGCCGGCGATCGCATCTACGGCCGCGGCGCCTTCGAAGCGAACATGCCGGCCTACGGCATCTTCCGTCAGGGCAAGACCTACGTCGATCCGGACAGTGGCGAGTTCCTCGGCATCAACGCCGACGACGTCGGCACCGTCGAGATCGCCGAAATCGAGGGCGACATCGCCACCATGCAGCTGACCCGTACTACCCAGGAAGCGCGCATCGGTGATCGCCTGTTTCCGGGTGAAGAGCGTGCGGTCAACTCCACCTTCATGCCCAGCGCGCCGTCGACCGATGTCGAAGGCGTGATTCTCGATGTACCGCGTGGCGTTACCCAGATCGGCCAGTTCGATGTGGTCACGCTGAACAAGGGGGCGCGCGACGGCCTGAAGGACGGCAACGTGCTGGCGGTGTACAAGACCGGCGAAACCGTGCGTGATCGTGTGACCGGCGAAAACGTGAAGATTCCGGATGAGCGTTCCGGTCTGCTGATGGTGTTCCGTACCTACGACAAGCTCAGCTATGGCCTGGTGCTGCAGGCGACCCGTTCGCTGGCGGTGAAGGACAAGGTCCGTAACCCCTGAAACAAGAGAGCCCCGCAAACGCGGGGCTTTTTCATGCTGCGATAGCACCGTAAGGATGCGGTGCCACGAGACAAGGAGTGCTCGCCCATGCCCGCCATTTCTCCTGCCGAGCTCGAAGCCCGGTTGCGTCTGCATCTGCTGCCCGAGCTCGGTCCGCGTCGTCTGCGCAAACTGGTCAGTGCCTTTCCGGATGCCGCTTCGGCGCTGAGCGCGCCAGCCAGTGCCTGGCGCTCGCTGGGGCTGCCGGCAAGCTGTGCCGAGCCGCGACGCAGTGCCGAAATCCGCGAGCGTGCCAGCGCCGCCCTCGCCTGGCTGGAGCAGCCCGACCGGCATCTGCTCTGCTGGGACGATCCGAGCTACCCCGCCTTGCTCGCCGAGCTGCCAGATGCCCCGCCGCTGCTGTTCATTGCCGGCGACCCGACGTTGCTCGAGCGGCCGCAGCTGGCGATGGTCGGCAGTCGTCGCGCCTCGCGCAATGGCCTGGACAACGCCTGGGCCTTCTCCCGCAGCCTGGCCGGTGCCGGCTTCGTCATCACCAGCGGGCTGGCGCTGGGCATCGATGGCGCTGCGCACCAGGGTGCACTGGATGCCGGCGGCAGAACCGTCGCAGTGCTGGGCACCGGTCTCGAACGGCTGTATCCGCAGCGTCACGCCGGCCTTGCGCGGCAGATCGTTGAGGGAGGCGGTGCGCTGGTGTCCGAGCTGCCGCTGGACTGCCCGCCACAGGCGAGCAACTTTCCGCGGCGCAATCGCATCATCAGTGGCCTGTCGCTGGGTGTGCTGGTGGTCGAGGCAAGCCCGTCCAGTGGATCGCTGATTACCGCGCGACTCGCTGCCGAGCAGGGTCGCGAGGTGTATGCGATTCCCGGCTCGATCCACCACCCCGGTGCCCGTGGTTGTCATCAGCTGATTCGCCAGGGCGCTGCGCTGGTGGAGTCGGTCGAGGATGTGCTCGAAGCCCTGCGCGGTTGGCAGCAGGTCGAACCACTGGCCGATGACACGCCGAAGTCGACGCAGCCGGGCAATCCGCTGCTGCGCGAATTGCTGGCGGCGTCGCGCAGCAGCGAAGCGCTGGCCATGGCGCTCGGACAGCCGCTGGGGCAGGTACTGGCGCAACTCACCGAACTGGAAGTCGAGGGCAAGGTTGCCTGCGAGAACGGGTTGTGGTCGGTAATTACCCGCTAGCGGGGGTTCGCGGCGACGGTTGTGGCTGAGCCTGCGCCCGGCTGCGGTACGTCATTCGTCGAACCAGGTCGCAGGCCGTCAGGGGGGCTGGACGATGTCCGGATATCGGGCGGTTCTGTTGCGGCCTGTAGCGAATCAGTTGCGCGGCCCCCTGCTCGACGACATTTGCCTTGGGTACACTGCCGCTTTTTCATCCAGGCAGAGGTCGGCATGATCGGCGATTGGCGTGTGCAGCAGGTGGCGCGGGTGGTTCGCGCTGGCGGAGTAATCGCCTACCCGACCGAAGCGGTTTGGGGGGTTGGCTGTGACCCTTGGGATGAAGACGTAGTGATGCGTCTGCTGGCGCTCAAGGAACGGCCGGTGGAGAAGGGCCTGATCCTGATTGCCGACGCCGTCGAGCAGTTCGATTTCCTGCTGGACGACCTGCCCGAGCGTTGGCTCGATCGCCTGGCCGGCACTTGGCCAGGGCCGAACACCTGGCTGGTGCCGCATCGCGGCCGGCTGCCGGAGTGGATCACCGGGCGGCACGACAGCGTGGCCCTGCGGGTAACCGATCATCCATTGGTCACACGGCTGTGTGCGTTGACCGGGCCGCTGGTATCGACCTCTGCCAACCCTGCCGGCCGTCCCGCAGCGCGCTCGCGGCTGCGGGTCGAGCAGTATTTCCCCCGTCAGCTCGACGCGGTGTTCACCGGCCCGCTGGGGGGACGGCGCAACCCTAGCGTCATCCGCGATCTGCGCACGGGCGAAGTGATTCGTCCGGCCTGAGCCGGCGAATCGACGGCTGCGCGGCTGCCTTTAGCGGCAGCCGTCACCGCGTCAAGGCAGCAGGATGGTCGATCCGGTGGTCTGCCCCGCGGCCAGCTTGCGCTGGGCTTCGGCTGCTTCGCCGAGAGGATAGCGCTGGCCGATCTCGACATGGATCTTGCCGCTGCCGATCATTTCGAACAGCTCGTCGGCCATGGCCTGCAGCCTCTCCGGCGTATCGGCGTAGCCAGCCAGAATCGGTCGGGTGACGAACAGTGAACCCTTCTGCGCCAGCACACCCAGGTTCACCCCGGTGACCGCGCCGGAGGCGTTGCCGAAGCTCACCAGCAGGCCGCGCGGGGCGACGCAATCGAGGGAAACTTCCCAGCTGTTCTTGCCTACCGAGTCGTAGACCACCGGGCATTTTTTGCCTTCGGTCAGCTCCAGTACACGCTGCACTACATCTTCACGGGTGCGATCGATGGTAGCCCAGGCGCCCAGGGCCTTGGCCCGCTCGGCCTTTTCCGCGGAGCCGACCACGCCGATCAATTGCGCGCCCAGTGCGCGCGCCCACTGACAGGCGATGGAGCCGACGCCGCCGGCCGCGGCATGGAACAGCACGGTTTCGCCGGCCTGCAACGGGTGGACCTGGCGCAGCAGGTACTGGCAGGTCAGGCCCTTGAGCATCACTGCGGCCGCCTGCTCGAAGCTGATCGAATCCGGCAGTTTGACCAGATGCCGCGCCGGCAGCGTGTGATGTTCGCCGTAGGCGCCGAGCGGGCCGGTGGCATAGGCGACCCGGTCGCCAGGCTGCAGGTGCTGCACGCCCTCGCCGACCGCTTCGACCACGCCGGCACCTTCGGTTCCCAGCCCGGATGGCAGGCTTGGCGGCTGATACAGGCCACTGCGGAAATAGGTGTCGATGAAGTTCAGACCGATGGCGTGGTTGCGCACCCGCACTTCGCCTGCGGCCGGCGCGCTGAGCGGTACATCAACCTGTTCCAGGACTTCGGGACCGCCGTGCTGGCTGAATTGGATGCGCTGGGACATGTCTGGCTCCTGGTCTTTGACAGAGCGCCTATCCAACCTGCCGGGGCTGCGTTCGTCAATCGGCTGGATGCTATGCTTGCCGGCCTACCCCGTTTCAAGCACCGCTCAATCGCGCCCCGCGGGCTGCGAGCGGTCTTTCGCAAGGTGATTTCGTGAACGACAGGACCGAAGCCGTCAAAGCCTATCTGCTCGATCTGCAGGACCGCATCTGCGCTGCGCTGGAGGCCGAAGACGGCGGCGCGCGCTTCGCCGAGGATGCCTGGACGCGGCCGGGTGGCGGCGGCGGGCGGACCCGGGTGATCGAGAACGGCGCACTGATCGAGAAAGGCGGCGTGAACTTCTCCCATGTGCATGGCGACAGCCTGCCGCCGTCGGCCAGCGCGCATCGGCCGGAGTTGGCCGGGCGCGGCTTCGAGGCACTCGGTGTGTCGCTGGTGATCCATCCGCACAACCCCTACGTGCCCACGTCCCATGCCAACGTGCGCTTCTTCATCGCCGAGAAGGAAGGTGAGGAGCCGGTCTGGTGGTTCGGCGGCGGCTTCGACCTGACGCCTTACTACGGCGCCGAGGAAGACTGCGTGCACTGGCACCGGGTCGCGCGGGATGCCTGCGCGCCGTTTGGCGCCGAGGTCTACCCACGTTACAAGGAGTGGTGCGATCGCTATTTCCATATCAAGCACCGGCATGAACCGCGTGGGGTCGGCGGGCTGTTCTTCGACGACCTGAACCAGTGGGATTTCGACACCAGTTTCGCCTTCATGCGTGCGGTGGGCGATGCCTACCTCGACGCCTACCTGCCCATCGTCCAGCGGCGCAAGGCCACGCCGTTCGGCGAGCGCGAGCGGCAGTTCCAGTTGCTGCGCCGCGGCCGCTACGTCGAATACAACCTGGTCTATGACCGCGGCACCCTGTTCGGCCTGCAATCGGGCGGGCGTACCGAATCCATCCTGATGTCGCTGCCGCCGCAAGTGGCCTGGGGCTATGACAAGCATCCCGAGCCGGGCACGCCGGAAGCGCGGCTCACCGAATACTTCCTGCAGGACCGCGACTGGCTCGCCGAGCAGCCCTGACTTCGACTGCTATCTGCACCCACACTGCAAGGATTCACCCATGGACCGCTACGGCGTCTTCGGCAACCCCATCGGCCACAGCAAGTCGCCGCAGATTCATACCCTGTTCGCCGCGCAGACCGGCCAGGCGCTTTGCTACGAGGCGTTGCTGGCGCCGCTGGATGACTTCCCCGGATATGCCCGGGCCTTCTTCCAGCAGGGCCTGGGTGCCAATGTCACGGTGCCGTTCAAAGAGCAGGCATTCCGGATGGCCGATCAGCTCACCGAGCGCGCCCGTCGCGCCGGTGCGGTGAATACCCTGAAGAAGCTCGAAGACGGCCGGCTGCTCGGCGACAACACTGACGGCGCCGGGCTGGTCGGCGACCTGCTGAACGCCGGTGTGGCGCTGGCGGGCCAACGTATTTTGCTGCTCGGAGCTGGCGGGGCCGTGCGTGGCGTGCTGGAACCGTTGCTGGTGCAGCAGCCCGCCGCGCTGATCATCGCCAACCGCACCGTGAGCAAGGCCGAACAGCTGGCACTGGAATTCGGCGAACTCGGTCCGCTGTCGGCCAGCACGTTCACCGATCTTGCCGAACCGGTTGACCTGATCATCAACGGCACCTCGGCCAGTCTTGGTGGTGAACTGCCACCGCTGGTCGACAGCCTGATCCAGCCGGGTCATACCTTCTGCTACGACATGATGTACTCCGCCAGGCCCACGGCGTTCTGCGAGTGGGCGGCGGCGCTGGGTGCGAAGACCCGTGACGGGCTCGGCATGCTGGTGGAACAGGCGGCGGAAGCCTTCGAACTCTGGCGCGGCGTGCGTCCGGATACGGTGCCGGTGCTCGAGGCGCTGCGCCGGCAGCTCAGCTAGCCGCGGAAGTGAATGCGCTGATGAATATGCTGGGGCCGTTCGAGTTCGTCGACGATGCCGGCGGCGATGCGCTGCAATTCCCGATAGGGATTGGCCTCGCCCTTGCCCGCCGCTTCGGCCAGCGCCTCGACGGTCAAATGATTGCCGGCTGAGGGCGCATCCACCAGCGTCCAGCGCAGCGGATGAGCCACTAGGCGTTGCAGCGCCGCTTCGACTTCCGGCTGCAGCTCGATTGCCGGGAAGTCGGCAACCAGCAGCAGGCGGTCGACCTTGGCGCGCTCCAGGCCGAGCAACAGCGCCGCGACTGCCTGATAGAAATCCCGTTGGGGTGACTCGCCGGTAACCGCATCGGCACCCGGCAGCCGCGGCGTCTGGAACAGGCAGATCACCGCATCCATTCCGGCCGCGCTTTCGCTGACGCTCACTGCATCGAATGGATCGCCCGGTTTGGTGCGTAGGCCTGGCCGGGCGGATATCGAATTGAGGTCGTCGAGCAACGCCACAGCCTCATGCTGGCGGCTGAGCAGCTCCACCAGCAGCGCGCTGCCGAGGTCGTCGTGCGCACCGTAAAGGGCGAACTTCAGCCGCGGCGTTTCAGCGTTGAGCATGACGACAGCCGATCAGCGGCGCGTGATCAGGTAACCGATCACGGCAAAGGCGCCGGCGGCCAGGGCCAGGGTGCCCAGCGGGTGCTCCTTGGCGCAGTCACGCGCGGCGCGGCTGGCTTCGCGGGTGCGTCGGGAGATATCGGCGTAATGCTCATCCCAGTCGTTGTCGTGCCAGAGCGACTCGGCACGTGAGCGCAGGGCGCTGAGCCGCTTGTGTGAGTCGCGGGCAGCGTTGTGCTTGAGCTCGTCGAGCGCGCGCATCAGGCTGTCGATCTCGTGCTGGACTTCTTCGCGGGTGGTGGCTTTGTGGCTGAAACGGGACATGGTGTGACCTCCCCTCGGTAAGTGTGGTTGTTTGACCTCGAAAAGGCCGAGAGGTGCTGCTGAACAGGATGCGGATGCAGCGGGAAGCACCTCAGAATGTTTCCCCAGCACTGGCAGCGAGCGGCTCGCTTCCGACGAACCGTTCATCGGGAACAGGCGAGCCGTCAGGCGATTCCCTATACTGGCGCAACGTCTACCACGTCGCATTTAGCGCATTTCGACCTTCCATCGCGGGGAAAAGCCCATCGTGAACTTTCGTCGTACCCTCGCCAGCCTGTTTTTTGTTTGCCTGGCCTCGTCGCCGGCCCTTCATGCCCAGGCCGCCAAGCCGGCCGTCCAGGAACTCGCCTCCGGCAGTGCGCTGCTGGTCGATCTCAATACCAACGAAGTGCTGTATTCCAGCAACCCCGACATGGTGGTGCCGATCGCCTCGGTGACCAAGCTGATGACCGCGATGGTCGTGCTGGACGCCAAGCTGCCGCTGGATCAGGTGCTGCCGGTGACCATCCGCGACGCCAAGGAAATGCAGGGCGTGTTCTCCCGCGTGCGCATCGGCAGCGAGATCAGCCGTCGCGAGATGCTGCTGCTGACCCTGATGTCTTCCGAGAACCGCGCGGCCGCCAGCCTCGCCCACCACTACCCGGGTGGTTACTCGGCGTTCATCCAGGCGATGAACGCCAAGGCGCGGGCGCTGGGCATGAGCCGCACGCACTACATCGAGCCCACCGGGCTGTCCGAGCGCAACGTCTCCAGTGCCAATGACCTGGTCAAGCTGATCCGTGCCAGCCGCCAGTACGCGCTGATCCAGCAGTTCAGCACCACTGACGAGAAGACTGTGGCCTTTCGCAAGCCCAACTACACCCTGGGCTTTCGCAACACCAACGCCCTGGTGCGCAAGAACAACTGGGACATCCAGCTGAGCAAGACCGGCTTCACCAACGCTGCCGGCCATTGCCTGGTGATGAGCACCACCATGAAGCAGCGCCCGGTGGCCTTCGTGGTGCTCGATGCGTTCGGCAAGTACACCCATATGGCCGACGCCAACCGCCTGAAGAAGTGGCTGGAAACCGGTACCGTGACCCCGGTACCCGCCGCCGCGCTGGCCTACAAGCAGCAGAAGCAGGCCCAGCGCCAGTTGGCCGGCCAACCGGCGGACGCTGCCCAAGCGCTGCTGGAAACCCGCTGAGCCCTGTGCGCGCTGCGCGAACCGGTCCGCGCAGCGCCTCAGATGAGAATCGATGGGTATTCTTGAGTTTGCGCAACTCTTTTTGCCGAGAGTCGTTCCTATCATGAACGTCATTCGCAACTACGCCCTGTCGAATCCTTGATGAATCGTCGCCGCCTCCCTGCCTGGCTCGCCAGCCTGGCCCTGCTGATCCATCTGCTGAGCATGCCGCTGTCGGGCCTGTTGCCGGCGGAGAGCAAGCGGCTGCTCGGCTGGAGCGGGCATTGCCCGTTGATGCAGGCACAGCTGCAGCAGTCGCACGCACTGCATGGGTCGGCGGAGCATGGCGAGCATGAACCGGCCACCCATGGTGGGATGCCGCCGTGCTGCTGCTGCGCCGGTTCGATGGGCGTGGCAGCGCTGCCCGGCGCCGCACCGCTGCTACCGCAGGAAATTCGTGGCGGCCCGGTTCTCGCTGTCGAAGTAGGCGCCCATCGGCCGTCGCCACGGCAACAATGGCCAGCCCTCAACCCGCGCGCCTCACCCCTCGCCTGACGCCGCTGGCGTCACTCCTCGTTGCTACGCCTGAACTGACCTGCACCCGCCAATGGCCGGCGTGCGGGCATCTGTCGCCGGCTATTCGCCGTGCGGCCCTGTCTGTTGCACAAGGAACATGCGAGATGCTCGATCATCCTGCGCACCCTTCGCGGCGCTCTGCGCTGCCACGTCTTTTTATCGCGGCCCTGGCCGCTGCTTACCTGCCGGCAAGCCTTGCCGATAGCGCCGCTTCCGCGCTGTCGCTGGGCAGCAGCACCGTCACCGCCAGCCAATCGAGCGGCGGCCTGCCGACCAGCAGCGTGATCAGCTCGGTCGATCTGCTCGGCGGCGACATCCTCGAACAACAGCCGGTGCTCTACAGCTGGGAGCTGTTTCGTCGCGCGCCGGGGGTGATGCTTACCGAATTCGGCCAGGGCACCAGCTCCGGCAAGCTGTCTTTCCGCGGCTTCAATGGCGAAGGCGAGGTCAACGCGGTCAAGCTGCTGATCGACGGCATCCCGAGCAACAGCAACGACGGCAACATGCCCTATCTGGACATGCTGTTCCCGCTGGAAATCGACGGCATCGAGGTGGTGCGCGGTACCAACGATCCGCGCTACGGCCTGTACAACATCGCCGGCAACGTCGCCGTGCAGTCGCGCATCGGCGGCGATTACGGCAAGGCGCGGCTCCGCTACGGCAGCTACGACACCCAGGAGCTGCAGCTGGCCAAGGGCATCGAAAGCGGCAACTGGACGCAGAACTACTTCATCGGCCAGCAGAAAAGCGACGGCTATCGCGACCACGCCGGCAGCGAGCGCACCAGCCTGTCCGGCAAATGGTTCTACACGCCGGATGCCGGCAACTGGCGCCTCGGCCTGATCGCCCGGCATTACGAGGCCGATGCCGACGAGCCGGGTTACCTGTCGCGTGAGGACGCGTGGCAATCGCCACGCCAGTCCTACGCGCTGTCGGCCAGCGACATGGGCGAGCGGCGCATGAACCAGCTCAGCCTGCATCTGGACAGCCAGCTCACCAGCGATCTCAGCTGGGCGACCAAGGTCTGGCTGAACACCCTGGACGACGACCGCTGGGTGCGTTTCTCGCAATCGGCGCCACAGCAGCGGCGTACCAGCGAGGAAAAGCACTACGGCGCGCGTACCTCGCTGACCTATCGCCCGGACGTGTCCTGGCTGTACGACCTGGCCCTCGAAGGCGGGCTGGACACCGAACAGCAGCGCAACCGCAGCGAGCGCTACACCACCGTCGAGCGCCAGGTCGTGACTCAGACCCGCGACCAGCGCTTCGACTACGACAGCTACGGAGCCTACCTGCAGGCGGTGATCCAGCCGGTCGAGTCGCTGAAGATCATCCCGGCGTTTCGCGTCGACCGCATCGAGGGCGACTTCACCGACGAGCTGAGTGGCAACGATTACGCGATCAACGACTACGGCAGTATCGAGCAGCCGAAGATCAGCCTGATCTACACCCCCATCGAGCAGCTGAGCCTGTATGGCAACTGGGGTCGGACCTTCCAGATCGGCACCGGGGCGGCCGCCTACAAGGTGCCGCCGCGCACCAGAGATCTCTCGCCGTCGATCAATGACGGCTGGGAGACCGGCATCAAGTTCAGCCCGGCGCACTGGATCGATGGCCGCATCGCCTACTGGGAGCAGGTGGCCACGGACGAGGTGCGGCGCCGGCTCAACGACCCCAGCGGTGAATCGGAGAACCTCGGGCAGACGCGCCGCTGGGGCTACGACGCGCAGCTCAACCTCTACCCCGCCAGCGATCTGAATCTGTGGCTGGCGCACTCCTGGCAGTTCTCCGAAATCGAGAAGGCCGACCCCAGCCTGCCGTCCAGCCAGGGCCAGCAGATCGACCATGTGCCGCAGCGGCTGTACTCGGCCGGCAGCACCTACCAGGCGACGCCGGACCTGCAGCTCAGCGCCTGGCTCAACGGCCAGACCGACTACTACCTCGAACGCGAGAACACCCAGGGCAAGTACGGCGGCTACGTGCTGTTCAACCTCGGCGCCAGCTACCAGCTGACCGAGCAGCTGGCCGTCGACCTGCAGCTGAAGAACCTCACCGACCGCTACTACGAGTACGTCTGGTACGACGGTGTCCAGTCGCTGCATGCGCCGGGCGATGGCCGCGCGCTGTATGCCGCCGTGACCCTGGACTTCTGAGCCGCATGAAGCGCTATCTGTACCTCGCGCATCGCTGGCTGGGCATCGGGCTCGGCCTGTTCGTCCTGCTCTGGATCGTCAGCGGCGTGGTGATGCTGTTCGTCGCTTACCCCAAGCTGACGCCGGAGGAGCACCTGTCACGCCTGCAGCCGCTGAGTGTCGATTGCTGCATCGCACCGGGCGCAGCGCTTGCCGCCAGCAAGGACCCGCGCACGCCGCTCAGCCTGCGCCTGACCGGCGCCGGTGGCTCGCCGCGCTATCTGCTGGACTACGGCGACGGCCCGCTGCTGGCGGTCGATGCGCGTAGCGGCAAGCGCATCGAGCACATCGGCGCTGCCGAGGCACTGGCCAGTGCGCGGCAGTTCGCGGACGGTGCCGAGGTGCGCTTGCTCGATCGGGTCGAGGAAGATGCCTGGACGCGCAACCACGCCCTGGCCCGCGAGCGACCGCTGTATCGCGTGCAGGCGGACGATGCCGAAGGTCGGCTGCTGTACGTCTCCAGCCATACCGGGCTGGTGGTGCGCGACGCCACTGCCCATGAGCGGGCCTGGAACCTGCTGGGCGCCTGGCTGCACTGGCTCTACCCGTTGCGCGAGGTCATGCCGAAGGCGCTCTGGTCGGTGGCGCTGGTCTACGGTGCGCTGCTGGCTGCGGTGCTGGTGCTGCTGGGCATGCTGATCGGGCTAATGCGCTGGCGCTTCGCCGGGCGCTACCGCAGCGGCTCGCGGTCGCCCTACCCGGCCGGCGCTGGCCGCCTGCACCACGTTGGCGGGCTGCTGGTCGGCGTCGTGCTGCTGGTCTGGCTGGTCAGCGGCATGCTGTCGATGGAGCCCTGGGGGCTGTTCGAAAAACGCTCGACCATCGACGCCGCCGCGCTACGGCAGGCGCCGCTAAATGCCAAGGCGCTGGATATGGATCTGGCGTCCGCACTGGCCCGATTCCGCGGGGCTGGTTTCGAAGCGGTGGAGCTGCAGTGGCACATGCTCGGCGAGGAGCCCTATCTGCTCGGCCTCGATGCCAGGGGCGAGACGCGCATTCTGCCCGCGGCATCCGCCCGGCCGGCGCAGAAACACCTTGAGCGCGCGGTGCTGGAGCGTCAGGTCCGCCAGGCCTGGCCGGAACAGCAGCTGCGCTTCGAATGGCTGGAGCGGGAAGATTTCCACTACTACGCCCGCAGCGAACCGAGCCTTTACAGCCATCTGCCGCGACGCTTGCCGCTGCTGCGGGTGCGTTTCGACGACCCGGCCGCGACCTGGCTGCACATCGACCCCTACAGCGGCACCGTCATTGAGCAACTCGACCAGCGCCGGCGTGCGGTGCGCTGGGCGTTCAAGCTGCTGCACAGCTGGGACTGGCCGCCTTTGCTGCAACGGCCGCTGCTGCGTGACGGCCTGCTGCTGGTATTCAGCGCCGGCGTGCTGCTGATCGCCATCAGCGGCGTGCTGTTGGGCTGGCGGCGGCTGCGGGGTCGACCACGGCGAGCCCGGGAGAGGACAGTGCGTGCCGCTCAGCCGCCACGGTTGCCGTAGGCGGCTTCCTCGCTGTCCTCCTCGCTGGCGCGGGCCAGCTCATGGGCCAGATGCCGCTTCAGGCGCTGCAGCGCGGCGTCGCTCCAGCCTGCCGGGGCGCTGACGATCCGCCAGGCATCGACATAATCGGCCGGCGCATACACATGCCCGTAGCCGGGCGGCGTCGGTGTGGTCACCGCCATGTCCACCGCCAGCTGCAGCATGGTCACCAGCGGGAACCAGCGCAGCGACGGCGACACATCCGGCCCGCGCGGCTCGGCCAGCCAGTCCGGGCGGCGCCAGGCGTAGCGATGGTCGAAGAAGGTGATCGGGTCGCTGGCGTACTGCAGATAGAGCAGGCGCATCGGCCCCCAGGGGGCATCGACCGGCTCCGGTGTGCCCTGCTGGTTCATGAAGCGCACGAAGCGGCCATCGCGGAACTGCGGGCGCCACTCCGGGCTGCCTTCGTTGCGACTGTCGGTTAGTGAGCGCCACAGATCGCTGCGAAACGGCGGCCCGCTCCACAGCGCACCGTGGATGGGGTCGCCGAGCAGCTCGTGCAGCTCCCATGAGCGTTGCGAATGCAGGGCACCGAGGCTCAGCCCGTGCAGATACAGGCGCGGTCGGCGCTCGGGCGGCAGCTGCGTCCAGTAGGCGTAGATTTCCGCGAACAGCGCTCGGGCCACGTCGCGGCCGTAGTCGGCCTCCACCAGCAATGCCAACGGACTGTTCAGATAGGAATACTGCAGCGCCACGCTGGCGATGTCGCCGTGGTGCAGGTACTCCACCGTATTCATCGCCGCGGGATCGATCCAGCCGGTGCCGGTCGGCGTCACCACCACCAGCACCGAGCGTTCGAAGGCGCCGCTGCGCTGCAATTCGCTGAGCGCCAGGCGGGCACGCTGGCGCGGCGTTTCGGCGGCACGCAGACCGACATAGACGCGGATCGGCTCCAGCGCCGGCTCACCGCTCACCGCCGAGATCTCTGCCGCGGAAGGACCGGAGCCGATAAAGCCGCGGCCGGTGCGCCCCAGTTCCTCCCAGCGCAGCGCGGAGGCGGCACTGCCGCTTTTCAGCGGTGAAGCGGGCGGCGCCGTTTCCGGCTCGATCAGCGCATCGTACTGGGCGAACGAGGCATCCAGCATGCGCAGTGCCTGCGCCACCAGCACGTCGGTGGCCAGCGACCAGAACAGCGCCAGCGCTACCAGCACACCGATGACGTTGGCCACCCGGCGCGGCAGCACGCGGTCGGCATGTCGCGAGACGAAGCGCGACACCAGCCGATACAGCCGTGCCAGCGTCAGCAGGATGAGAAAGGTCGCCAGCGCAGTGAGCACCACTTCGATCAGATGCGCACTGCTCACCGGCGGCATGCCCATCAGCGCGCGCACCGCGTTCTGCCAGCCGGCGACCTGGCTGAGAACCGCCCCCGCCAGCAGGACGCAGGCGCCGGCAATCACCAGGTTGACCCGTTCGCGCAGGTGCTCCGGCCGCTCCGGCAGGCCCAGATAGCGCCACAGCCAGCGCCAGAGCACCCCGATGCCGTAACCGACCGCCAGCGCCGCGCCGGCCAGCACACCCTGGCTCAGCGTCGAGCGCGGCACCAGCGACGGCGTCAGCGCCGCGCAGAAAAACAGCGTGCCCAGCAGCAGACCGAAGCCGGACAGCGAGCGCCACGCGGACAGCAGGGGGAGACGCAGCATCGATAACTCCACGATTGGTCTGCAGTTGGATGAGCAAAGCTTATCGCCTGGGCCTTTCGAGGCATCGCTGTCGCCACGGTTCCCGTCTGCGCCAGGCTGGCGGCGATCAATTCGATGCAACGATGGCCGAGCGGCCGACTCAAACGACTACATTTCCCTTAGCACAGCGGGAACCGACGTCGAATGAGCACCCCAGACAATAGCTATATCCAGTGGCTGGTCGAGCAGTCCATGTTGCATGCGGCCCGCGAACGCGCGCGCCTCTATGCCGGCCAGGCGCGGCTCTGGCAGCGGCCCTACGCGCAGGCGCGGCCGCGTGATGCCAGCGCCATCGCCTCGGTGTGGTTCACCGCCTATCCTGCGGCCATCATCACCCCGGAGGGCTGTTCGGTGCTCGAAACGCTGGGTGACGACCGGCTGTGGAGCGCGCTCTCCGAACTGGGTGTGCAGGGCATCCACAACGGCCCGATGAAACGCTCCGGCGGCCTGCGCGGGCGCGAATTCACGCCGACCATCGATGGCAACTTCGACCGCATCAGCTTCGACATCGACCCGAAGCTTGGCACCGAGGAGCAGATGCTGCAGCTGAGCCGGGTCGCCGCTGCACACAATGCCATCGTCATCGACGACATCGTCCCGGCGCACACTGGCAAAGGCGCCGACTTCCGCCTCGCCGAAATGGCCTACGGCGATTATCCCGGGCTCTACCACATGGTCGAGATCCGCGAGGAGGATTGGGAGCTGCTGCCCGAGGTCCCACCGGAGCGCGACGCGGTGAACCTCGAGCCGCCAGTGGTCGACCGGCTGAAGGAAAAGCACTACATCGTCGGCCAGCTGCAGCGGGTGATCTTCTTCGAACCCGGTATCAAGGACACCGACTGGAGCGTCACCGGCGAGATCACCGGAGTCGACGGCAAGGTCAGGCGCTGGGTCTACCTGCACTATTTCAAGGAAGGCCAGCCATCGCTGAACTGGCTCGATCCGACCTTCGCCGCCCAGCAGCTGATCATCGGCGATGCCCTGCACGCCATCGACGTCGCCGGTGCCCGCGTGCTGCGCCTGGATGCCAACGGCTTTCTCGGCGTCGAGCGGCGTGCCGAGGGCACCGCCTGGTCCGAGAGCCATCCGCTGTCGGTCACCGGCAACCAGCTGCTCGCCGGGGCGATCCGCAAGGCCGGTGGCTTTAGCTTCCAGGAACTGAACCTGACCATCGACGACATCGCCGCCATGTCACACGGCGGCGCCGATCTGTCCTACGACTTCATCACCCGCCCGGCCTATCACCACGCGCTGGTAACCGGCGACACCGAGTTCCTGCGCATGATGCTGCGCGAGGTGCACGCCTTCGGTATCGACCCGGCATCGCTGATCCACGCGCTGCAAAATCACGACGAACTGACCCTGGAGCTGGTGCATTTCTGGACCCTGCATGCCTACGACCATTACCACTACAAGGGCCAGACCCTGCCCGGCGGGCACCTGCGCGAGCTGATCCGCGAGGAACTGTACGAGCGGCTGACCGGCGAGCATGCGCCCTATAACCTCAAGTTCGTCACCAACGGCGTGGCCTGCACCACCGCCAGCGTGATCGCGGCGGCGCTGAACATCCGCGATCTGGACGCCATCGGCCCGGCCGAGGTCGAGCAGATCCAGCGCCTGCATATCCTGCTGGTGATGTTCAATGCCATGCAGCCCGGCGTGTTCGCCCTCTCCGGCTGGGATCTGGTCGGCGCCCTGCCGCTGCCCGCCGAGCAGGTCGAGCATCTGATGGGCGACGGCGACACGCGCTGGATCAACCGCGGCGCCTATGACCTGGCGGACCTGGCACCGGAGGCATCCACGTCGGCCGAAGGCTTGCCGAAAGCCCGCGCCTTGTACGGCAGCCTGGCCGAGCAGCTGCAGCAGAGCGGCTCCTTCGCCTGCCAGCTCAAGCGCATCCTCAGCGTGCGCCAGGCCTACGACATCGCCGCGAGCAAGCAGATCCTGATTCCCGACGTGCAGGCACCGGGGCTGCTGATCATGGTTCACGAACTGCCGGCCGGCAAAGGCGTGCAGATCACCGCGCTGAACTTCAGCGCCGAGACCATCAGCGAAACCGTCTGCCTGCCCGGCGTCGCACCCGGTCCGGTGGTAGACATCATCCACGAGCGGGTCGAAGGCGATCTCACCGAGAACTGCGAGCTGACCTTCAACCTCGACCCCTACGAAGGCCTGGCCCTGCGGGTGGTGAGCGCGGCATCGCCGGTGATCTGAAGGCCCTCTTCGCGAGCCCCGTGCGCACGGCTATAGTGCGCAACCGCCCGGGGCTCGCCCTCGCCTTCGAGGACTTCGCGTGTCGTTCACCCCGCTTCTTCGCCGCCTTTCCCTGCTGCTCGCCTGCATGGCGTTGGCCTGCGCACCGGCTCTGGCGCAGATCGCCTGCCCGCCCGGCCAACAGCCGATCTGCCTGGCTGGCAACTGCCTGTGCGTGCCCGGTTCGGCAAGCGATACCCAGGCCGTGTATGACCGCGTGCAACGCATGACCACGCTGGCGCTGCAGAACTGGATCCAGCAATCGCGCGATCGGCTGGTGGCCGGCGGTGTCGAGTCGATGCCGCTGCATATCCGCTCGCAGCTCGAACCCTTTTTCGATCTCGCCGTGCTGGAAAGCGCGCACTACCGCGTCGGCGACGAGGTAGCGCTGAATGCCGGCAACACCCTGCTGCGCAACCCGGACGTCAACGCCGTCACCCTGATCGACGTCATCGTCTTCCGCCACGCCAGCGACGCGCAGGACAACGTCGCGCTCTGGGCCCATGAGCTCAAGCACGTCGAACAGTATCTGGAATGGGGCGTCGCCGAATTCGCCCGGCGCTACACGCTGGACTATCGGGCCGTGGAGCAGCCGGCCTATGCGCTGGAACTCGAGGTAGAGAAGGCGCTGGATGCGCGACCCTGAGCGGTCGCAGCGGATGCGCGGCGCCCGGCTTCAGCGGATCGGATCGGCCGCGGCGCAGTCACATGCCAGACAGATACCGCCAACAGGAGCCGAGCCATGAGTGTGACCGTGACCAAGCTCGAAGGCGACGACATTCCCGAGCATTTGCGCCACCCGGATATCGCCATGGTGTATCGAGTCACCGATGCCAATGGCAACAGCCGCTACCTGACCGACGACGTCGAAGCCGCGCAGCTGGCGGTCAACATCAGCGACCGCCAGCAGCTGAGCCCGACGCCTGAGGCCCGGCCTTGGCTTTCAGCCCGCCAGTACCGAATCCACCAGCGCCTTGGCCTCGGCCTGGATGCGCGCCAGGTGCGCCTCGCCTTCGAAACTCTCGGCGTAGATCTTGTAGACGTCCTCGGTGCCGGACGGCCTTGCGGCGAACCAGCCGTTCGCAGTTTCCACCTTCAACCCGCCGATGGCCGCGCCGTTGCCCGGTGCCTCGGTGAGGATGCGCGTGATCGGCTGGCCGGCCAGTTCCTTGGCGCTGACCTGCGAAGCGGAGAGCTTGCCCAGGCGCGCCTTCTGCTCGCGAGTGGCCGCGGCGTCGATGCGCTGGTACACCGGCGCGCCGAAGCGGTCGGTGAGTGCCTTGTAGCGCTCGCTGGGGTCCTTGCCGGTCACCGCGGTGATCTCCGCGGCGAGCAGGCCAAGGATCAGCCCGTCCTTGTCGGTGGACCAGGCGCCGCCCTGCTTGTCGAGGAACGAAGCGCCGGCCGATTCCTCTCCGCCGAAGCCCAGGCTGCCATCCATCAGGCCGTCGACGAACCACTTGAAGCCCACCGGTACCTCCACCAGGCGACGCTCGATGCCGGCGGCGACGCGGTCGATCATCGACGAGGACACCAGCGTCTTGCCGATGCCGGCCTCGGCGCTCCAGCCCGGGCGATGGGTGAACAGGTATTCGATGGCCACCGCCAGGTAATGGTTGGGGTTCATCAGCCCGCCGGAGCGGGTGACGATGCCGTGGCGGTCGTGGTCGGTGTCGCAGGCGAAGGCCACGTCGAAGCGGTCCTTGTTCTCGATCAGCCCGGCCATGGCATGTGGCGAGCTGCAGTCCATGCGGATCTTGCCGTCCCAGTCCAGGCGCATGAAGCGGAAGGTCGGATCGACCACCGTGGACAGCACCTCCAGCGGCAGGCCGAAGCGCTCGGCGATGCGCGGCCAGTAGTGCACACCGGCGCCGCCCAGCGGGTCGACGGCGAACTTCAGGCCCGAGCCGCGGATGGCGTCGAGGTCGATCACCTGCTCCAGCCCGCCTACATAGGCGTCGATGAAATCGAAGCGCTGGGTGGTCGATGCCTTCAGCGCCTGGCGGTAATCCATGCGCTTGACGCCATCGAGGCCGGCGACCAGCAGCGCGTTGGCGCGTTCCTGAATCCACTTGGTCACACCGGTGTCGGCCGGGCCGCCATTGGTGGGGTTGTACTTGAAGCCGCCATCGCCCGGCGGGTTGTGCGACGGGGTGATGACGATGCCATCGGCCAGCCCGCTGCTGCGGCCGCGGTTGTAGCTGAGGATCGCGTTGGAGATCGCCGGGGTTGGTGTGTAGCCCGGCTCGCCGCTGGTTTCCGGGCAGCCGGCGTCGATGCGTGTCTCGATGCCGTTGGCCGCCAGCACTTCCAGCGCCGAGATGAATGCCGGTTCGGACAGCGCGTGGGTGTCCATGCCCATGAACAGGGGGCCGTCGATGCCTTCCTGGCGGCGGTAATCGCAGATCGCCTGGGTGGTGGCGAGGATGTGCCACTCGTTGAAGCTGCCCTTGAGCGAGGAACCGCGGTGCCCGGAGGTGCCGAACGCCACCTGCTGCGCCGGGTCGGACGGGTCCGGCCGGTCGCTGTAGTAGCGCGCCACCAGGCGTGGCAGGTGGGTCAGGGTGTGCGGGTCGGGCAGGCGTCCTGCGTTGGCGGCGATACTCATCGGTCAGTCCTGTGCGAAAAGGCGGTACGCCGGCCCAGGCGGGCGTGGCGCGAAGCGAATGAAACGCCAGTCGGCGCCATTTATCCAGAGCTTCGACCGCATCAGCGCCGGCGGTTCCATGCGCGGCGTTATCCAGCCTGCGACGTTTTGGCCAAGCGCGCTCGTCGCCCCGCCGGAACCTCCACCGCAGCCCCCTTTCCACTGTTTAGCGGCCCGCGTTCGCGAGCCCGGTTGATCTGGAGGTTCCCATGAACGACGAACAAATCCGCCAGCGCGCCTATGAGATCTGGCAGGCCGAGGGACAGCCGGAAGGCAAGGAGGCCGAGCACTGGCAGCGCGCCCGTGACGAGATGGAGCCCTTCTACAAGGAAGGAGACGCCGAGGCCGGCAGCGTGGAAAGCAGCGTGGCCATTCCAATGCCGAAATCGGACGAAACGCATTAACCACGCAGGCAGGGCGGCGAAGATGCGGCACGCGCCGTCCCGCCCGATTCTGTTGCCACGTTCTCACCCTTCCCATCCTCTGCCCCGGTGCGCTGGAGCCTGTCGCCGCGCGCTGCTAGAGTGCCGCCGCTTGCCAACCACCGGCTGACAGGACGTCTGCCCAGCCGCCGCACAGGATGCATCCATGAAAAAGCTCGCGTTCGCCGTAGCCGTACCCCTGGCCCTCTTCGGGGCCGCCACCTTCTACACCAGCACCCAGGTCGAATCGACCGCCCGTGATGCCGTCGACCAGGCCAACCTCAAGCTGCGCGAGATGGGCATTGGCGCCGGCACCGATGTCAGCCTCACGCTGCTCAGCTTCGAGCGCGGCCTGCTGTCCAGCGCCGCGCTCTACCAGATCGATATCGAAGTGGCGGATGACGAAGGCCACTCCGAGCACTACGCGTTGCTGCTGAAAGATCGCCTCGAACACGGCCCCTTCCCCTTCTCGCGCCTGAGCCGTGGCCAGCTGATGCCGGTCGCCGCGCAGAGCCGCTTCGAGCTCGAACGCACCCCGCTGACGCAAAAGCTGTTCGACGCTGCCGCCGGCGAAGCGCCGCTGGTGGGCGACGTGACCATCGGCTATGACGGCGGCCAGTCCGGTGATCTGCGCACGGCGGCCTTCAACATGAAGAACGAAGACGGCACGGTGCGCGTCGCCCCGGCGACCCTCAACTTCGAGGCGAACAAGGACGGCAGCAACGTGCGCATGGACGGCGAGCTGGCGGAAGTCGATATCGACCTGCAGCGCGGTGACAACGGCCGGCCGGTACAGCTGAGCCTGCGCGGCATCGGCCTGAGCGCCGACAAGCAGGACTATGACGCAGGCTTCGGCTTCGGCCCGTCCGCCATCACCCTGCAACGCATGGAGATCAAGGCGGGCGATGAACCCGCAGTGGTCCTGCAAAACGCCTCGGTCGACGAAGTGCTGAGCCGTGGCAGCCGTGGTCTCGACCAGACCATCGCCTACCGCATCGGCGAGGTCAGCGCCAAAGGCCAGACGTTCCGCAACCTCGCCCTCGCCTTCAGCCTGCGCAACCTCGAGGAAAGCAGCCTCAAGGCGCTGGTGGCCAGCTACAAGGAAATCCTCGACAGCAGCACCACCCCGCAGGAATCCTTCGCCGGCATCACCGATGCCCAGCAGCAGGCGCTGCAGGCCCATGCCCTGCAGCTGCTGGAACACAAACCCACCCTCGCCCTCGACGAGTTCGGCTTCGAAACCGCCCACGGCGTCGCCAGCCTGTCCGTGGTGCTGGACCTGCAATCGCCGAGTGCAGAGGCCTTCACCCCGGATGCGATGATCACCAGCATGCTCGCCTCGCTCAAAGCCGAAGCTGCTATCGACAAGGACCTCGTGCACGACATCGCCGGGCTGGTCGCGCAGAACAACCCGCGCGGCGGCCAGCTCGATCCGGTGGCGCTGCAGCAGGAAGCCGACGCTGCCACCGAGCTGTTCAGCGGCATGGCGCTCAACGCCGGCTGGTCGCGCCTGGAAGGCGGCCGCCTGCTCAGTTCCCTGCATTACGCCAACGACCAGGTGACCTTCAATGGCCGCGAAATGAGCGTGCAGGAGTTCATCGGCTTTGCCTTCGGCTCGGTGCAGAACGCCGGGATGCTTGGCCAGTAACACCGCTTCTGGACCTGCCCGGCGCTTCGCTGGGCGGGTCCGCGTAGCCTCGGCTGACGTCCGCCCTGCTGAACGTGCCTCGCCACGCTGTAATCGTCATTCCCCCCTCGCCAGCCCCGAGTCGGCTGTGCCGCTGTTGATCTTGATCCCGCCGCATCCGACACTGACCCACGCTGTTCAGCGAATGGCCCGCCGCGCCGCGCCGGTCCGGAGCTGCGCTCCGTCAGGTCGCTGGAACCATCCTCGCGTTCGCCGCCTCTGCTGAATATGGAGGCTGTGCCAGGCCTAGCAGAAACTCGCGGTCGGGCCCGACGCAACGAGCCAACCCCACGACTATTCACGCAGCAGCCTCGGACAGGGGGATAGCTCCCGCCAAGGTTTCAATCCAAAGGTTCCGTTTGTCCGATGACGCAGACGCTCAACTATCAGGCGATATTCGAAGCCGTCCCCGACCCGTATCTGATCCTCGCGCCTGATCAGGATTTCACCATTCTCGCGGCGAACGACGCGCGTCTGCGTGCCACCCATACGCGCAGGGAAGACAGCATCGGCAGACCGGTCTTCGACGTGTTCCGCAAGAACCCGGACGACCCGACCGAGTTCGGCACCGGCGCACTGCGCGACTCGCTCGAACGCGTAGTGCGAACCCTCGCGCCAGATCGCATGGCGATCACCCGCTACGACATCCCGCGTCCGGCGGCGCAGGGTGGCGGTTTCGAGCTGCGCTACTGGCGGCCGCTGAACGTTCCGGTGCTCGATGAGCACGGTGAAGTGCTCTACATCATCCATCAGGTCGAAGACGTCACCGCCAAGGTGCTGCGCCAGGACAGTGCCAGCCTCGTTCACTCCGAGGAACGCTTTCGTGCAGCGCTACTGGCCTCCGGCACCGGCACCTTCACCTGGTTTCTCAGTGACGGCACGCTCAGCCTGGACAGTGCGCTGGAGCAGATCTTCCACCTGCCGCTCGGCCAGCAGGTCACCAGTGTCGAAGGCTTTATCGCTCAGGTTCACCCGGACGACCGGCACTATGTGCGCCTGGCCTTCGAGCACTACGCCAACGGCGACGACTTCACCGCGGAGTTTCGCCTGGTGCACACGGACGAGGAGCGCTGGCTGGCCTGCAAGGCCAAGGCGTTTCGCGATGCCAACGGCACGCTCGCCTACGTTGCCGGCGCCTGCACCGACATCAGCGCGCGTCGGCATGCCGAAGACGCCCTGCGCGACAGCGAGAACCGCCTGCGCCAGCTCAACGAGACCCTCGAGGCGCGGGTCGCCACCGAAGTCGCCGAGCGCAGCCGCGCCGAAGACGCCCTGCGCCAGGCGCAGAAGATGGAGGCCGTCGGCCAACTGACCGGCGGCATCGCCCACGACTTCAACAACCTGCTGACCGGCATCATCGGCAGCCTCGACCTGATGCAACGCCGCCATCAGCGCGGCGAGCCGCTCGACCTGGAGCGCTACATCGGCGCCGCGGTGACTTCCGCCCAGCGCGCGGCAGCGCTGACCCAGCGGTTGCTGGCCTTTGCCCGCCGGCAGACGCTCAACCTCAGGCCCGGCGACGTGAACCAGCTGGTGGCTTCGCTGGAGGATCTGCTGCATCGCACCACCGGCGAGAACATCACCATCGTCACGCGCCTGAGCGCCGGGCTGCTGCCCGCCTGCATGGACGTGAACCAGCTCGAAAGTGCCCTGCTCAACCTCGTCATCAATGCGCGGGATGCCATGCCCTATGGCGGGCAGATTACCCTCTCCACCGCCAGCTTCAGCATGGGCGAAACGCCCGACCCGAAGAAAAGCGGCATGGCTGCGGGCGAGTACGTGCTGCTCAGCGTCGCCGACACCGGTACCGGCATGGCGCCGAATGTCATGAAGCGGGCCTTCGAGCCATTCTTCACCACCAAACCGATCGGCCAGGGCACCGGCCTGGGGCTGTCGATGGTGTATGGCTATATCAAGCAGGCCAAGGGCTATATCCAGATCGAATCCGAACCGGATGTCGGCACCCGGGTGGACCTCTATCTGCCGGTTCACCACGGCGAAAGCCCTACCGTTGTCCACGAGCCCGAACACGCACCAGCAGGTGCCGGTGAAACCATTCTGGTGGTCGAGGACGAGCCGGTGGTCCGCTCGCTGGTGGTCGAAGTGCTGAACGATCTGGGCTACGAGACCCTGGAGGCCGCCGAGGCCAGCGAAGCGCTGCGCATTACCGAGAGCGAGCAGCGCATCGACCTGCTGATCTCGGATGTCGGCCTGCCCGGCATGAACGGCCGACAACTGGCCGACCTTGCTCGCCAGCAACGTCCCGGCCTGAAGGTGCTGTTCGCCACCGGCTATGCCGAGAGCTTTGCCGCCAACGATTTTCTCGGCCCGGACATGGCGGTGATCACCAAGCCCTTCGCCATCGATGCCTTCGCCAGCAAGGTCGGCGAGATGCTGGGCATCCGCAACGGCTGAGCCGTGGCCGGCTACCCGCCCAGCCGCTCGCTGAGAAAGTCGATAAAGCAGGCGATGCGCGAGGCCAGCGCGCTGTTGCGGTAATACACGGCATTGATCGGCTGGCGCACGTCGACGCGCTGCGCCGCCAGCACCTCGACCAGCTCGCCGCGCTGGCGATCCTTCTCGGTCATGAAGTCGGACAGGCACACCAGCCCCTCACCGGCCAGCGCCAGTTCACGCGCCGTATCGCCGCTGGAGACACGCAGCGCCGGGGTGATCCGCCAGCTCTCCCCCAGCGCATGACGCAACGGCCAATCGTTGAGCCGATCCGGCTCGGTAAAGCCGATCAGGCTGTGCCCGGCCAGGTCCTCGACCTGCAGCGGCACGCCATGCCGCTGCAGATAGGCCGGGCTCGCCAGCACCCGGCGCATGGTGTGGCACAGCGGCCGCGCATGCAGGCTGGAATCTGGCAGCGGGCCGATGCGAATGGCCAGATCGGTGCGCCGCTCCAGCAGGTCGATGATGCGGTCGTCGCTGTACAGCTCAAGCTCGATCTGCGGATAGCGCGTGCGAAAGTCGCTGATCAGCGGCGCGATCACATGCAGCATGAACGGCGAGGCCGTGTTGACCCGCAAGCGCCCCGCCGGTGTCTGACGCCGCAGCGCCATCTGCTCCTCCGCCTCCTCCACGCTGGCCAGAATGCGCCGCGCCTGCGCCAGGAACACCTCGCCCTCCTCGGTCAGCTCCAGGCGCCGCGTGGTGCGGCGCAACAGCGTCACCGCCAGCTTGTCCTCCAGCCGACTCAACGCCCGGCTGACGCCCGAGGCGGTTTGTTCCAGCTGCTCGGCCGCGGCGCTGATCGAGCCACTGTCGACCACGCTGACAAAGGCGAGCATTTCGTCGAGGTTGGTTTTCATCGGTGAGGTCGCATCGAAGGGGTGGCGGAAAGCAACGAGTCTGGCGGCACCGCCACGTGGCGGCAACCGAACCGGCAGCGGGCCCCCGGCGGCGGGCCCATCGATCAGCCGCCGGCGAGGGGTGCCAAGGCCTCAAACGCCCTTATCATTCGGCCCCGGCACATTCACCCCGTCCAGCGTGGAACGGTTGTCGCCGGCGCCATCGGTGATCACGCTGAAACTGCCATCGGTCTCCAGCACCACCGCCTCGATGCCATCCAGCGCGGCCAGCCCCTGGCTGCGCGCGGCGGCACGCACCTCGTTCTCGGTCACCCGCGCCGCACGCAAGGCATCGCCGAGAAAACGCCCACGATAGAACAGCAACGCCGGCTCGCCCGTCACCGTACGCCGCACCCACGCCACCCGCACGCTGGACCAGGTGACCACATACTGCAGCCCGATCAACAGCGCGAACGCCAGCACCCCCTCGGCCAGCGACACATCCCGGTTGAGCAGAATCGTCGCGAAGGTCGAACCCAGCGCCACCGTCACCACCAGATCGAACGCATTCATCTTCGACAACGTCCGCCGCCCCGACAGACGCAACAGCAGCACCAGGCTGATATAGGCCAGCACGCCCACCACCAGCGTGCGTATCAATGTCATTCCGCTACTGAAAAACATGCCTTCCACAATCACCTCCATAACTGACCTATGCAGGGGTGGACAGGGTAGGCGGGCGGAAAGTGCAGACGGCGCAAATGACCGCGCGTCAGGCAACAGTATGAAAACTGGGGATTAATCCATCGTCTGCTTTACCCACACGGAAGCAGTGGCTAATGTGCCATCACGCGCAGCAATTGCGCACTCGATCACGGTTCCGCTGCGACGCTACGGTCTGCACCGGTCCGCTACCAAGGAAGGTACAGATGGCGCGCTTTATCCCTGTTCGCTCGCAATGTCAGTTCGATATGCCTGGCGAGCGGGGTTTTGCGGTGGAAGTGGTCCCGGCGGGCCGTCCCTTCGCCACCGAACCGCTCTCCGGCCGTGATGCCGGCGAAGACGGCGCTCCATCATCGTCCCCGATAGCGCCGGCCGCCGCGACGCGCTCACCGAACTCATCCACTGCCAAGACCATCGGCAGAATGGGACTGCCTCGTCACCCGCGTCAGCGACGAAATTACAAGGGGCGCAGGAGGCGATTGGTGGCGTGAGGGTCGGGCTTAGAAGCATCAGGAGAAGTAGTGTAGTGGAACATACATCTATATCACTTCATTTATTTGGTTGGTTAATTTAAGGAGGTGTAAGTGCATCATTCTACTTTACAGCGGTTAGCTTTTGCCAAATACCTTTTCTCTGTTGCTATAGAACAATCAAGAGCGCCAGAAATACTTTCCTCCGCGTCTGTACTAACATTTCATGATGCAATCGAGTTTTTCTTGCAAATTGCAAGCGAGCATCTAGATGCTGGAAAAAAACAACCAAACTTTATGGACTATTGGGATTTTTTGTCTGATGCACTTGGTGAGGCACTTCCGCAGAAGGAGGCAATGCGTCGCCTAAACAAGGCGCGCGTAGCTTTAAAACACAGTGGAACTTTGCCGTCTAGGTTAGATGTTGAAGCATTTAGGGCCGCTGCTGCATTATTTTTCCAAGAAGCAACGAGGCTGGTTTTCGGAGTTGAGTTTTCTGAAATCTCAATGATTGAATATGTTCCATCTGAAGAAGCGAGAAATCACCTTCGAAAAGCAGAGGCACTCAAGGTAAATGGGGAGCTTAATAGTGCAGCAGTCGAGATTGCGGTCGCTTTCGAAAAAATGGTCGATGAATATGAAGCTGATAAAGGGGGGTTAGGCACGGGGTCCCCATTCTTTTTTGGAGAAAACATGACCTTTTTATCGTCGTTCCACATGCGTTTGGATCGACGCGAATATCCGGATATGTCGCGGTTCGTGGATAGCGTAAATGAGTCAATCGGCGCAATCCAGCGAGCGGTTAAGATCCTCGCGCTGGGGCTGGATTACCGTAAGTATTCTAAGTTTAAATTATTAACTCCTCATGCCAGTCGTGTAATGTCGGGTGATTATGTCGTTCAACAATTTGCCGGTAGAGCGGACGAGCTAAATGAACAGTATGTAGGGTTTTGTATTGATTATGTAATAGAGTGCGCAATAAAGTTAAATGATTTCAATTATTCAAGGGCTGTCATGAAATAATTCAAGCTCTATCTTTGCGCTTTTACAGTTTTTTGGATGGTATAAAGTGGCTACGATAAATATTAAAGATAAAGATCTGTTTGGTAACGACGCAGGTGAAGATGAAAGCATTGAGGTTTTAAATTCATACTACGTGGATAACCCAGATTTTGACGATTTTTTTAATCCTTCAATCCGCCTTAACGTAGTAAGTGCGAGGAAAGGGATGGGGAAGTCTGCGATGATTTCTCGTATGACCTCTAAGCTTAAAGAGAGCAGCGATACTATTGTAATAAGGGTTACTGGAAATTCTCTTCTGGGTCTAGGCGACTTCCAAGGCCATGATCAAGCGTATTTGGAGAACTACTGGAAACAGATTATTTGCAAAAAAATCATACTAGAAATAGGGAATTCTATAGGATTTGCCTTAACTAGCGACGAAATGTCGATGGTTGAAATGGCAGAGCTGGAAGGTATGAAAAGCAAAAATATTATCGGAGGGTTGATTGCTAGGATCAAAGGAAAACTACCGTTAGTTGATGCAGAGATAAGGCAGTCGTTGCCAGCCAATCCGGCTAGCCTCTTGCAAAATTATCAAGATCAGCATAGTGACTCAAGCGTGTGGGTACTCATCGATGATATAGACGCTAAATACAAAGACACTCCAGAGTATCAAGCTAGAGTAGGGTCTTTTTTTAGCGCAATTAGATCCTTGGCGTTTGATATGAAGAACTTGAACATTAGAGCGAGCGTTAGATCGGATGTTTGGTCAAATCTCAGGCATTTAGAAGATTTAGATAAGTGGGAACAATATGTAGTCGAGATATACTGGACTAAAAAACAATTGCGAGACATGCTTGCTAATCGAATACTTTCGTATGTAAAAAGGAAATCTCCTAAATCAAAGGAGGCCCGTCTGAAAATAAGTAGAGACTATAATCAACTATTCGCGCTTGTTTTTGGGACTCCCATTCGATGGAGAGACGATCCAGAAGCTTCAATATTTGATGCTATATATTCTTTTTCAAATAAGCGGCCTCGTTGGATGGGGCAGTTATGTAGAATGGCTGCGGATCAGGCAAAAAAGAATAATCCTAGAAATAAAATAATAGACTTGGAGCACATTAAACAAATATTGGAAAAATACGGCAAAAACCGAAAGGATGATCTTATTAAAGAACATCAGCACCAATTTGATGAGCTAGATAAATTGATAGATGCTTTTCGAGCCAATAGCAGGACGTATACGCGGACATCGCTTTCAGCTTTATTTGAGAATAATTTTGTTCGGGGGCGTTCTATAAATGATATCCCAGAGATAGATGGAAAAATCTATGCCGCTCTGGATGATTTTGGCGAGTTCTCATACAAGATTGGTCTGATTTCAAAAGTTCATGAGAACGGAAAAAACTTTACTCACTTTACAGATGACCCGGATCTGTTTCGAAGTAACGAAAATATGGCTGATGCGATCACTTGGTCGGTTCACATTGCCTACAGGGCTTTTTTAAATATTCATTGAATGGAAATCGCGGGCGATTGACTAACTTTAAGCATTTCTACGAAGCTCGCGGTCAATTCAAAAGGTAAGAGCGTGAAAGGGGATAGAATTCTCCACTGAACATTTTGAGCTCAGCGCCGCCGCTTCGCGCCACGTCTCTTTATTCATAAGGTGACATTGCATGACTCAATCCTTTTCCGTACTCCCGCAAAACTTCGCGATCGCACGGTTGGAGCCTGGTGCTGAGCTGCCGAGCGCGGTATTGGCGTCACCGGGTTTTATGTCCATCACCCGGACGGAGGATGAGCTGTCGATCGTCTGCGCGGTGGATGTCGCGGCCGGGTTGCCCCGAGTGGACAGCAGTTGGCGCGCGATCAAGGTGCAGGGGCCGTTTGCCTTTGATCAGACAGGAATCCTGGCGTCCTTTCTTGATCCGCTCGCGGTAGCTGGCGTCGGCATTTTTGCGGTGAGCACCTTCGATACGGATTACATATTGGTCAAGTCGGAGAATCTTGCTAATGCGGTGGCAGCTTTGAAGCGAGCCGGACATCACCTCATCGGAGAATGAAGGCAGGAGCGAGGTAGCCTGGACGTAACGCGTGGAAAAGGCTTCGCCGTTTTCCACCCTACGCATACGCGGTGTCGGCAGAGCGAGCGGAGTGGCGTAGGGTGGACAACGCTGCGCTTGTCCACGCGAGATCCGTCAGCCGCTCGGGAAAAAGGGACAGATTTATTTTCAGGTGGCTAGCTTCGTAGCACCCTGTCATTTTCTCCGGCGTAGCTCTCCACAAGGTCCAAACCCATGCAGCTAACAACCCTTCTCGCCCCGACCTACACCCAAATGCTCAAAACCCTCGCCGGCTGGCTAAAGAAGGCGCAGGCCCAGCTACCGGAAGCGGAGGCGCAGGCGTTGTTATCCGCGCGGCTGGCACCGGATATGTTTCCGCTGTCGACGCAGGTTCGCTTTGCCTGTGTGCAGGCGCGGGAGGCCGTGTGTCGGCTGAGAGGCGAGGCGTTTCCGGCTGTGATCAAAGAGCTGCTGGACGAGGGGCGGCAGGCTGGCGAGCGGCCGGGCACGCTGGCTGATGCCTATGCCCGGATCGATGAGACGGTGGCATTGCTCGACGGTCTCGCCGCCGATGCGCTGGATATGGACGCGGACAAGCCAATCGCCCATGAGCTGGCAAACGGGATGATCTTCGACCTGACCGCGGAGCAATACGCCCGCGACTGGACGCTGGCGCAGTTCTACTTCCACGTGATGACCGCGTATTCGATCCTGCGTAAGGCAGGGATCGAGCTGGGCAAGGCGGACTACGTGGCACATATGCTGCCCTATCTGCGACCGGAATCGATTCCGAAGGGCTAACGAGGTGGCCTGAACGTAGCGCGTGGAAAAGGCTTCGCCGTTTTCCACCCTACGCAAGCACGGTGTCGGCAAAGGGGGCCGAGTGGCGTAGGGTGGACAACGCTGCGCTTGTCCACCGATGCGAATCGACGGGCAGAGCAGGTGGTTGGCGAAACGCTCGCGGGCTCGGGGCGTCCAACCGGGATGCCGCGCCCAAGCGGTCGTATTTGCGAACGACGTTCGCCCACCTCGCCACAAAGCAGACCTCCCCATGTTGTTCCGCTGTTTCGAAAACCTGATCGATGTCTTCAAGCCCAGCCCGGACGTAGAGCCGCCGGCCGGGATGCTGCGCTTCTATGCCCATTACCTGAAGCAGGTCTGGCCGCTGATGACGGCTGTGCTGGTGGTCGGCTTTTTCGCGGCGTTGATCGAGGTGGCGTTGTTCAGCTTTCTCGGCCAGTTGATCGATATGGCCCAGGCGACTGATGACGCGCGGACCTTCTTCGCCGAGCATCGCAACGAGCTGCTGTGGATGGTGGCGGTGGCGCTGATCATCCGGCCACTGGTGTTCGGCCTGCACAACCTGCTGACGCATCAGGCGATCAACCCGGGGCTGACCAATCTGATCCGCTGGCAGAACCACCGCTACGTGCTCAAGCAGAGCCTGAACTTCTTCCAGAACGATTTCGCCGGGCGCATCGCCCAGCGGGTGATGCAGACCGGCCCGTCGCTGCGCGATTCGGCCATGCAGGTGATCGATGCGCTGTGGCATGTGGTGGTCTATGCCGGCAGTGCGCTGTATCTGTTTGCAGCCGCGGATCTGCGTTTGATCGTGCCCTTGCTGCTGTGGATCGTCGGCTACAGCGCCGCGCTCTGGTACTTCGTGCCGCGTATCCGTGCGCGTTCGGCAGCGGCGTCGGCGGCGCGCTCGAAGGTGATGGGGCGGGTGGTGGATGGCTACAGCAACGTCGCCACGCTCAAGCTGTTCGCCCATTCGCGGGAGGAGGAGAGCTACGCCCGCGAGGCGATGCAGGAGCTGCTCGGCAAGTTCCGCCTGCAGTCGCGGGTGATCACCAGCCTGGATTTCCTCATCACCTGCATGAACGGCCTGTTGATTGTCGGCACGGGCGCGCTGGCGTTGTGGCTGTGGAGCGAGGCGCTGATCACCACAGGCGCCATCGCCCTGGCGCTGGGCCTGGTGATCCGCATCAACAACATGGCCGAGTGGATCATGTGGGTGGTCAACGGCATCTTCGAGAATGTCGGCACCGTGCAGGACGGCATGAAGAGCATCGTCCGGCCGCGCGATGTGCTCGACCCCGAGGACGCCAAGCCGCTGCAGGTGGAGCAGGGCGGCGTGCGCTTCGAGGATGTGCATTTCCACTATGGCAAGCAGGGCGGGGTGATCAGCGGGCTCTCCATCGACATTCGCCCGGGCGAGAAGATCGGCCTGGTCGGGCCGTCGGGTGCGGGCAAGTCGACGCTGGTCAACCTGCTGCTGCGCCTCTATGACCTGGAGAGCGGGCGCATCCTTATCGATGGGCAAGACGTCGCCGAGGTCAGCCAGGAGAGCCTGCGCGCCAACATCGGTGTGGTCACCCAGGACACCTCGCTGCTGCACCGCTCGATCCGCGACAACCTGCGCTACGGCAAGCCCGACGCCACCGAGGAAGAACTCTGGGCCGCGGCGCGCAAGGCCCGCGCCGACGAATTCATCAAGACCCTGGACGACAGCCAGGGCGGCAAGGGCTTCGAGGCGATGGTCGGCGAGCGCGGCGTGAAACTCTCCGGCGGGCAACGGCAACGCATCGCCATCGCTCGGGTGCTGCTCAAGGACGCGCCGATCCTAGTGCTCGACGAAGCCACCTCGGCGCTGGATTCGGAAGTCGAGGCGGCGATTCAGGAGAGCCTGGATACCCTGATGGAAGGCAAGACGGTGATCGCCATCGCCCACCGGCTGTCGACCATCGCGCGTATGGATCGGCTGGTGGTGATCGACGGGGGCCGGGTGATCGAGACCGGCACTCACGCCGAGCTGATCGCCCGCGGCGGCCTCTATGCGCGGCTGTGGCAGCACCAGACCGGTGGTTTTGTCGGGGTGGATTGACGGCGGTGGCGGTGCACCGCAGCGTGCTCATCAAGCGATGCAGCCTGGAGGTGACGCGTGGAAAAGGCTTCGCCGTTTTCCACCCTACGCAGATATTGAGCGTCGGCGGCGCGGGCTGGGGTGGCGTAGGGTGGACAACGCTCTGCTTGTCCACCAATGCGACCAATGGGGAGGGGCATGCTGTTAGCGAAACGCCGCCGGGGGTTATGGCGCCCAACGAAGCCAAGCGGAAAGACCGCCTATTCGCGAAAACGAACTACGCTGCTTGGCTTGATCGTTGTACTGCACAAATCAACGTCCAGCTGGAGCCAGGCGCATGAGTGAAAACAGAACGTTAACTACGGCAAGAACACTGCCGTACACGCCAGCCGAGATATACGGCGCTTTTGCCTCAGCCGATCTGCTCGCTGCATGGTGGGGGCCGGAAGGTTTCAGCAATACATTCGAGATCTTCGAGTTTGCACCGGGCGGTCGCTGGAAGTTCGTGATGCATGGGCCTGATGGGAAGAGCTATAGCAATGAGAGCAGGTTCGAAGAACTCGTGCCCGGTTCAATGCTGGTCATCAGGCATGATTGCCCACCGCACTTTACGCTGACGATCGAACTTATCCCTGCCGAGGATGGCACGCGCATGACCTGGAGCCAGGTCTTTGAGGATGCGCAAACCGCGCAAGCGGTCAAGGCAAGAGCGGGCTCCGCGAACGAGCAAAACATTGATCGCCTCACGCGCGTGCTCGCTGAGTCCACGGGTGGCGCATAACAGTTCCGGCACCGTTCAGGATGAGCGGGCTCTCCACCTTGAGTCCTGCCGGTATGCGTTTGACGTCAGCTGAACCGCGCCCGTCATTCAGGCCGCTACGACTCGTCGACCCAGCTGAACCCTTATCCGCCGCGCTCACTCGTACCTCTAGCCGTCATTAACCGAGAGGGAGTCCGCCATGAGCGATAGACAAGCCAGCGTGCGCCACGCCGCAGAGCAGCAGCGCTACGAATTGCTGGTTGAGGGCCAGCCACTCGGCGTCGCCGAGTACAGCGAGCAGGGCGAGCAGATGGTCTTCACCCATACCGAGGTCGACTCCAGCCTGTCCGGGCGGGGCTTGGGCAGTGTGCTGGCCAAGGGTGCGCTGGAGGATGCGCGGCGGCGCGGCAAGCGGGTGGTGCCGCAGTGCGAGTTCATCGCCAAGTACATCGAGCACCACGAGGAATGGCAGGATCTGGTCGACCCTGCCTGACCGGCGCCTTTCCTGGCGGGATTTATTGCCGCGGGCAGCGCTCTTACCTGAGTGATCGTTGCTGGGCCGCTATCGGCCACTGCGCCGGCACGGCATCGCTCCAGCAACCGGTTTCGGCAGAGGGATAGCGCGTGGATGGTCGAGAGTTTGTCTGGGCGCATTTCAAGCTCAATGCCGAGCAGCGCCTGCGTGGCTTCAACTTCTTCGTGGTGCTGGCGATCTTTGCCGATGGCGGTGTACTGGCGGCGCTGCAGCGCGGCTTCTCGCCGGGGCTGCTGATCCTGCTCGGTGCCTTCACAGTCCTGCTGGCGCAGGTCTTCTGGCTGGTGGATGCACGCAGCCGACAGCTGCTGGAGCTGACCATCACGGCGCTGAAGGAGATGGAAGCCGAGTATCCCGAGAGTTATCGGCTGTTCGCCGCCGATGCGCTGGGGCAGAGCCGGGTGATCAGCTACACCTTCGCCATTCGCGCGCTGCTGCTAGCGCAGATGGGCTTTGGCCTTGGCGTGTTCGCCTACGGGCTCTATCAGTGGTGATGGTGCCTTGAGCGTGTCATCCGTCGCTGGCTGCGCGTGCAGCCGAACGCTGGCGGCGGGGGCCCGGTCGGTATTAGCAACCACCGGGAGATCTGACGATGTCGACTTCGAGCAATCTGTTTTGGGCCGCCGTGGCGATCGGGGCGGTGACGGGCATGCGCAGCATGTTGGCGCCGACGCTGGTCAGCCGGGCCTTGAGCGAGCGCGATGACCTCGCCGGGGCGGGGGAGGCGGCACAGCTGCTGACGTCGGACACCGCGCAGACCTTTCTGCCCGTGCTCGCGGCGGCCGAGATGATTGGCGACAAGATGCCCTTTGCGCCGGATCGCACCATCGTGCCATCGATGATGTTTCGTGCGCTGTCCGGCGGCGTCAGCGCGGCGGCGCTGGCGGGTGTGCGGCGCGAGCCTGTGCTGCTGCCGGCATTGCTCGGCGCAACGGCGGCGTTGATCGCGTCTAGGGTCGGGCTGAGCCTGCGCAAACCGTATCAGCCGAGGCCGCTGGTGAATGCGGCGCTGGGTGCGGTGGAGGAGTGCGTGGCATTGGCGGTGGGCAAGGCTGGGTTGCGGCGGGCGTTGGGCGAGGGTCGGCACGGACGGTAAGAAGCCATGTACTCCGCGCGTTTCGCGGGGCGGTGATGCGGGCGCGTGGAAAAGGCGTTGCCGTTTTCCACCCCATCGCGGTTCGCTCTGGGGTCGTCAGTCCAGGCTGATCTCGGTCTTGTGCGGATTGCTCTGCAGCAAGCGCGCGTGGGCTTCGGGGTAGCGGTAGGCGAAGGTGGCGTGCTGCGCGGCCAGTTCGGCCTGCAGTGCTTCGCGTTCGTGGGCGGGCAGCTTGGCCAGGTACTTTTGAGTGATGGCGTATTTGGCGGCCATCAGCTCGTCATGGGCTTCGCGCAGTTCCATTTCGTAAGCCTTGGCGCGACGCTCGCGCAGGGCGGCCTGGTCGGTGTGCATGTTGCCGCCTTCATGTAGCAGGAAGGCGCTCTTCGAATCACCCTCCGTCTGCTCCGTCGCCGGCTGTGCGGCCCAGGTGGTTAAGCTGATCAGGCAAAGCAGCAGGCAGGGCGGGATGGTGGTCAGCATACGCATGGCTGGGCGCTCGGCAGAACAGGGCAGCGCATTGGCCACCGGGAAATCCAGCATACGCCTGCGGCATCGGACGCTGACCACCTCGGCCCTGTATCAATCGTCGCAGGGTTCCGGCAGCGCCGCGTTCGAGCGGGCAGGGCAGGGCTATGGGAAAGCCCACGCTAGGCGTGCCGCGAGGTTTGGCGTGCGACTTCTGCTCGGGGCCTGCGGCGCTCTATCCGGGCCAACGGAATGTCCGCGGCTGGCAGCGAGGCGGCACAGCGAGATAACCACGGGCCGCGTTACGGCCCGTGGATAACTGCCGTCAGCTCGGGCGCTGGATCACGCAAATGCGGTCGCGGCTGCTAACACCGGGCGCGAGTTCTGGCGTTTCAGTACTGACCCCGTGACCGGTTGTGCCCGCACCGGTCGGCGCGGTGGTGGCTGTGGTCTCCGGGTAGTCGGTGCCGGCCCGCTTGGCCGCGCTGCCGATGTCATAGCGGCCAGTGTCGGCGTCGCTTCGGTTGCTGTAGTCGGTTGGGGCCGAGGTATGCCCGCCGACCTCGGCTGCGGCACGTACCCCGGCGCCTTCACCGAAGCGCTCACTCGCCGATTGCTGCCCGGCTGTTACCGTTCCGGTGTTGGTGCCTGGGGTAGTGAAGTGCTTGTCCAGGTGGCTGTCGCCGCCGGTCGCGCCGGCATAGGGACTGCTCGGGCCAGGGTAGCCATCGACTGTGCCGCTGCCGCCGCGCTCGTTTATGTCGATGGCGCCGTTGTATTCCAGGGCGTCGCGCGCCTTGGCCAGCTGATCCTCATCGTCGACATCCACGGCGATCACCAGGGCGCCGCGACGTACCGCATCGGGGTAGGCGCTGGCGTAGGCGCGATGCTCTTCATGGGGCTCGTGACCGAACAGCGATTTGAAGAAGTGCGCGACCTTGGACTCGTGGTGCGTGCGGTCCACCGGGACGTCGGGAGTGGTGCTGTAGGGCGCGTCGTAGGCATGGATGTCGGCGCTCTCGGCGCCAATGGCGTGAATCTGTTCCCGCGGAATGCCCCGCGACATCAGGTCGCCGCGGGTGCGGTTGGCGTCGGTCAGCGTGGCGAACGCTGCTACCAGTGTGTGTCTCATGATCCACCTCACGTTGTGTTGAACAACTGGGTTGTCGAGCGCTGCGCATGCACGGACTACGGCCGATTGGCCGCCGCTGGCTGCGTCTTCCGCGCAAAGGCGGCGCTCATGAAGTATTGGGTCGGAGCGCACCGGCATAGTTCAGCGGGGAGGATCAGCGGTCAGGCGAGGTTCGTCGGCACAGGGCGAGGACGGCTTCGCAGTTGAACCCCGGGGGTCGCCAGGACGGAGGCTCGTGCGAGTGTCGGCGCGCTTTGCTCAGGCGCAGTGGGAAACGACAAGGGCGTGCCGGTGGGCGGTGGGCAACGCAGCAGCGCGATGGTGGGCAGTGGGTGGAAAAGGCCTCGCCGTTTTCCACCCTGCCGGTTGGCTCAGTCCAGATCTGCAGCGCTGTGGCGCTCGGGCACCTGCTCGGATTCGTCGCCCCAGGTGCGATTGACCTTGCGCCCGCGGATCACGGCCGGGCGCTCGGCGATCTCCGCGGCCCAGCGCTGGACGTGCTTGTAGTCCTGCACGGAGAGGAATTCGCCGGCGTCGTACAGCTCACCGCGCGCCAGCACACCGTACCAGGGCCAGATCGCCATGTCGGCGATGCTGTAGTCATCGCCGGCCACGTAGCGATTCTCCGCCAGCTGGCGGTCGAGCACGTCGAGCTGGCGCTTGACCTCCATGGCATAGCGGTTGATCGGGTATTCATATTTCTCCGGCGCGTAGGCGTAGAAGTGGCCGAAGCCGCCACCGAGGAAGGGCGCCGAACCCATCTGCCAGAACAGCCAGTTCAGCGTTTCGGTGCGCGCGCGGATTTCCGTGGGCAGGAAGGCGCCGAACTTCTCCGCCAGGTAGACGAGGATCGAGCCGGACTCGAACACCCGCAGCGGTCCGCCTGCGACGCTGTGATCGGCCAGGGCGGGAATCTTCGAGTTCGGATTGATTTCGACAAAGCCGCTGCCGAACTGGTCGCCATCACCGATGTTGATCAGCCAGGCGTCGTACTCGGCGCCCTTGTGGCCGGCGGCGAGCAGCTCCTCGAGCATGATCGAGACCTTCACGCCGTTTGGCGTCGCCAGTGAGTAGAGCTGCAACGGATGCTTGCCCACCGGCAGCACCTTCTCCTGCCGCGCGCCGGCGGTCGGGGCATTGATACTGGCGAACTTGCCGCCCGAGGGCGCATCGTGGGTCCAGACCTTTGGCGGGACGTAAGGGGTATCAGGCATGAACAATCTCCTCGGTGGCTCTGGGGATGTGCCGGGCATGCTACGCCCTCGGCCGGCGCTGTCGAAATCAAGCGGGTCGATATTGGTCATCGATGGGCGATGGTTTGTTCTGCGCGGGGTTTTTTGAGATGAACTCGAAGATCTTTTTCCCGATCGGTAAAAAACCCAGTGCACCGGCCAGCGGTGGAGAGTATTTTCCCTATTGGGAAAAAAGCGGAAGTGAGCTGTTTCCGAAGAACAAATTGTACGGAACGGGAAAATGGGTGGACCTACCGCTTTTGTATCAATGGCCGAGCTGGGCAAGATGATCCAGCGCACCCGCAAGGGTCAGGGGCTGCGTCTGGTGGACGCTGCCGGCCTATGCGGCGTGAGCGTGCGCTTTCTGAGCGAGCTGGAAAATGGCCGTGAGAGCTGTTCGTTCGGGCGGGTGCTGAACGTGTGTCATACGCTTGGCATCGAGCTGTTGGCGGCTAGACGTGACGGGAGCGACCTGTGAGCGGGCTGCTCGGCGTCTACCGGGGTGATTGCCGTATCGGTGAGCTTTGGCTGGGTGACGATGGCCGCAGCATGGGTTTTCGTTATAGCGAAGCAGCGCGGTTTGCAATCTCCAATAGCTTGCCGCTTGCAACCGGTATGTTTGCGCCAACGCTCGGCACGGCACACAACTGGTTTGCCAATCTGCTTCCCGAAGAAGCTTCGCGGCAGTTGCTGGTGAACCGGCTTGGGATCGCCGATGACGACTTTTCGCTGTTGGCCGCCATCGGTGGTGATTGTGCCGGTGCGTTGCGCATTGTTGACCCGGAGCGGGCCGATGCGTTGATCGAATGTGGCCAGGAGCCGGTCGACCCCAATCAGCTGGCGCGCTGGGCGCAGGGTAAGGAGCGCTACGCCTTGTTCCAGCCGGGCAAGGCGACACGGCTTTCGCTTGCCGGCGCCCAGGACAAGATTCCCGTAATCCTCGAAGGCGGCCAGCTCTACCTCCCGAGCGGTGCCGCCGCTTCTTCGCATCTGATCAAGTTCTCGCTAAAGCCGGCGCTGGTTTTCAACGAGCTCTATATGAACCGCCTGGCTCGGATCGCTGGGCTTGTGGTTCCCGACTCGCACGCAGGTCAGGCAGGGAAGGCTCACTATCTTGTTGTGACTCGTTACGATCGTGAGCGAGTGGATAACCAGATCGAGCGTGTGCACCAGGAGGACATGTGCCAGGCGCTTGGCTATCCGCGGCGGCTCAAGTACCAGGAGGAGGGCGGCCCGACGCTGGCTGCCTGCGCAGACCTGTTGCGCGCGGTGACGGCCATGCCTGCGCTGCAGGTGCGCCAGCTGCTGCGCTGGCAGATATTCAACGTGCTGGCCGGCAACAGCGATGGCCATGCCAAGAACATTTCGCTGTTACAAGACGCCAAGGGGCGCTGGTCATTGGCGCCGGCCTATGACCTGGTATGTACGATGGTGCTGCCATACAGCCCCAGTCTTGGTTTCGCGGTCGGCGGTAACTTCCATCCGCAGCAGCTGCGCAGAGCCGATTGGGAAGAGCTGGCGCGCCACATGGGCCTCGCGCCGCCGTTCGTACTGCGGGAGCTGCGGCAAATGCTGGATCTGCTCGAGCCAGCTGCCAATAGCGCCGAGTTGCAAGCTGAACTGCAGACGGTTGGCATGGATGAGGCGGGTTGGGCGAAGGTGCAGCATGTGCGCAAATACGTCGTTCAGCAGTGCCGCCGCTACCGCAAGCTGTAGCGGCCAGGGTCCTCCTTCGTGAATGCCTACAGCGCACGCGAGGGCCTCGCTGGGTGAGATTGCCGCGAGCGTGGCAACCATAGTCAGTAATCGATCAGTGGTACTGACAACAAGCGGTGCTGACGGTCCGGCATGCAGGGGGCGCGTTAGACTCCTGCTTACTGTCCCTTCGACTCGGGGCCAAACCGTAACAGGACGGCACGATGCTTCTCAGCAAACGCGATCAGACCCGTATGGAACGGCAACTCTCCAGCTGCCTGAGCCAGGCCTGCGAAGCGGGCAAGGCGGAGATCGTCGGATTCAGCTGGCTCACCCATGAGGTGGATTACGCGCGCTTTCCCGAGAGTCTGCAGGTCACCTGGGTATTCGTCACGGAGGCGCAGAGGGCGCTGGCGATTGGCCAAGGGCAGGGCGCCCGCATGCAGGCGCTCACCCAAGCGGCGCTGGCTGAGGCGGGTATCGACATGAGTGCTCTTATCGCCCCGGTGCGCTCTGACAGCGAGGAAGCCTGCAAGCGCAACGATGGCGGTGACTGGCAACGTCGCCTGGCCCGCAACGCCACGACACGGCACTGACAGTGGGCAAGGACGTCGAGAATCCGTGCATTTCCGTCTGCAAGCTCAGTGACGAGCTGTGTACCAGCTGCGGCCGTACCAAGGACGAGATCCGTAAGTGGAAGCGCATGAAGCGCCTGGACAAGAAGGCCACGGTAGAGCGCGCGGCGCAGCGGTTGAAGGCACTGAAAAAGAAGAAAAAGAAGTGATGGCCGGGCGATGGGGCGCCTTCGCTGCCGATGACGGTGTGGTCACCAGCCGCGTACTGCCTCGCAGGCGCTGATTTAGTGCGTTGCGCCTCAGGTTGCAGCGGCTGCCGATTGCAATCAATCCACCACGAACAGCTTCGCCCCCACTTCGGTGGATGAACGATGCGGCTCGGCGCCGTCGGCGACCTGGTAGCTCATGCCCGGCGTGAGGACGAAGTGGCGACCATCAGGGAGTTCGGTGTGCAGCTCGCCTTCCAGGCACAGCAGGATATGGCCCTTGCTGCACCAATGGTCCGCCAGATAACCCGGGGTGTACTCCACCATGCGCACGCGGATGGGGCCGAACTGGCGAGTGCGCCAGTAAGCGCTGCCGGTTTCGCCTGGATGCAGGGTGGGTTCTATGGTCGCCCAGTCGGTGGTGCCGAAGGGAAGGTCGTTGATGTCCATGTCTGACGCCTCTTGGTGGTCTTGCAGAAAGCAGTGGTGATTGCTGCGGTCCAGTGGCGGACTGAATCCCACCGGAGTCGCCATGTTCCGACGCAAATCGGGACGCCTGGTACATAAACGAAAAAGCCGCTGACCTCTCACGGGGCAGCGGCTTTTTCGGTTGCGGAACTAGAACCTCAGCCGCGGGCGCCACGTACTCCGGCACTGATCTCGCGGCACAGGCCGAGCACGCCTTCTACCGCGTCTTCCGGGCTCTTGGCGCTGGCGATCTGGTCGATCAGTGCCGAGCCCACCACCACGCCGTCGGTCAGTCGGGCAATGGCGGCGGCCTGTTCCGGCGTGCGGATGCCGAAGCCGACGCACACCGGGATATCGGTGTGGCGTTTCAGGCGCGCGACCGCCTCTTCGACGTGTTCCATGGTGGCGGAACCGGAACCGGTCACGCCGGCCACCGAGACGTAGTAGACGAAGCCCGAGCTGCCGTTGAGCACGGTGGGCAGGCGGTTGTCGTCGGTGGTCGGGGTGGTCAGGCGGATGAAGTCGATGCCGACGGCCTGGGCCGGGTCGCAGAGTTCGTCGTTATGCTCCGGCGGCAGGTCGACGACGATCAGGCCATCAACGCCCGCCTCTTTGGCGTCTGCCACGAAGCGCTCGACGCCATAGGCGAAGATCGGGTTGTAGTAGCCCATCAGCACCAGCGGGGTGCTGGCATTGCTTTCGCGGAATTCGCGAACCATCTGCAGGGTCTTCGGCAGGTTCTGGCCGTTGCCGAGGGCACGGATGTTGGCCAGCTGGATCGCCGGACCGTCGGCCATCGGATCGGTGAAGGGCATGCCCAGTTCGATGACGTCTGCGCCGGCATCCGGCAGGCCCTTGAGGATGGCGAGCGAGGTGGCGTAGTCCGGGTCACCGCCAGTGACGAAGGTGACCAGGGCGGCGCGGTTCTGTTCTTTCAGCTCGGCAAAGCGGCTCTGCAGGCGGCTCATGCGTGCGTCTCCTGCTCTTGTTCTACTTTGGGGCTCATGTGGTGCATCACGGTCTGCATGTCCTTGTCGCCGCGGCCCGAGAGGTTGACCACCATCAGGTGTTCCTTGGGCAGCTTCGCCGCGCGCTTGAAGGCCTCGGCCAGGGCGTGGGCGGATTCCAGCGCGGGGATGATGCCTTCCAGGCGGCAGCACTGGTGGAAGGCCTCAAGGGCTTCGTCATCGGTGCAGGGCACGTATTCGACGCGCTTGATCTCGTGCAACCAGGCATGCTCGGGACCGACGCCCGGGTAGTCGAGGCCTGCGGAAATCGAATGCGCGTCGGTGATCTGGCCGTCGGCATCCTGCAGCAGGAAAGTGCGGTTGCCGTGCAGCACGCCCGGCGCGCCACCGGCCATGCTCGCGGCGTGCTTGCCGGTGTCGATGCCGTGGCCGGCCGCCTCGACGCCGACGATCTGCACGGACTCGTCATCGAGGAACGGGTGGAACAGGCCGATGGCGTTGGAGCCGCCACCGATGCAGGCGACCAGCGAGTCGGGCAGGCGGCCTTCCTTCTGCATGATCTGCTCGCGCACCTCGTTGCCGATCACCGACTGGAAGTCGCGCACCATGGCCGGGTAGGGGTGCGGGCCGGCGGCGGTGCCGATCAGGTAGAAGGTGTTGTGGACGTTGGTCACCCAGTCGCGCAGGGCCTCGTTCATCGCGTCCTTCAGCGTGCCGGTGCCGGCGGTGACCGGAATCACCTCGGCGCCCAGGAGCTTCATGCGGAAGACGTTGGCCTGCTGGCGGTCGATGTCGGTGGTGCCCATGTAGACCACGCACTGCATGCCGAAGCGCGCGGCCACGGTGGCGGTGGCCACGCCGTGCATGCCGGCGCCGGTCTCGGCGATGATGCGCTGCTTGCCCATGCGCTTGGCCAGCAGGATCTGGCCGATGCAGTTGTTGATCTTGTGCGCGCCGGTGTGGTTCAGGTCTTCGCGCTTCAAGTAGATTTTCGCGCCGCCGAAGTGCTCGGTCAGGCGCTCGGCGTAATACAGCGGGCTGGCGCGGCCGATGTAGTCACGCTGGAAGTAGGCCAGCTCTTCGAGGAAGGCCGGATCGCTCTTGGCCTTCTCGTATTCGGCGGCCAGCTCGTTGATCAGCGGCATCAGGGTTTCGGCGACGAACTGGCCGCCGAAGCGGCCGAACAGCCCGCGGTTGTCCGGGCCGGTGCGATATGAGGTCATGTGAGGCTCCTGTAACGGTTGCCGGGCCTATCTTGGGTTGTCCTGACGTGGCTTGCTGAGTTCAGGACGAGACCGCTTCCACAGGCGAACGGAAGATGCGATGGCCACAGGGTACGGCTATGGGCGCCTGGTTAAAAGCGATAAGATCGCCGCAACCTGTCAGGAAAACTCACATATATGGCCCAGGATCTTCCACCGCTCAACGCCTTGCGTGCCTTCGAGTCGGCCGCCCGTCTGGGTAGCGTCAGCGAAGCGGCGCGCGAGCTGCACGTCACCCATGGAGCCGTCAGTCGTCAGGTCAGACAGCTGGAGGTGCAGCTCGGTGTCAGCCTGTTCGTCAAAGAAGGGCGCGGCGTAAAACTCACCGATTCTGGTGTGCGCCTGCGTGACGCGGCCAGCGAGGCTTTCGAGCGCCTGCGCAGCACCTGCGCCGAGCTGCAGCGACAGACGGCCGAAGCGCCGTTCGTGCTCGGTTGCCCCGGCAGCCTGCTGGCGCGCTGGTTCATTCCGCGGCTGGATCGGCTCAATCGCGACCTGCCCGAGTTGCGTCTGCAGCTGTCGGCCAGCGAGGGCGAGCTGGACCCGCGCAAACCGGGGCTGGACGCCACGCTGTGGTATGCCGAGCCGCCATGGCCGGCGGATATGCAGGTGTTCGAGCTGGCCGCCGAGCGTATCGGCCCGGTGCTCAGCCCCTACCACCCGCGTTGCGCCGAACTGCGCAGCGCGCCACCCGCGGCATTGCTTGACGAAGCACTGCTGCACACCGCCTCGCGGCCACAGGCCTGGCCGACCTGGGCCAGCCAGCAGCGGCTGGACCCGGCGCAGCTGCGCCTCGGGCAAAGCTTCGAGCACCTGTATTTCCTCCTGGAAGCGGCACTGGCCGGGCTGGGTGTGGCCATCGCGCCGCAGCAGCTGGTCGCCGATGATCTGAAAGCGGGACGGTTGCTGGCGCCCTGGGGTTTCGTCGAAACCAGCGCGCGGCTGGCGCTGTGGGTGCCGGCGCGGCGGCTGGATCGACGGGCCGAGCGGCTGGCGGACTGGCTGCGTGTCGAGTTGCGCGGCGCCGAGATGATCAACTAACGGCGTGAGAGGCGCCACGTGACTGGCGCTGTCACGACCAGAAGCGCCCTCACCAGCGCTCGGCTACTCACGAGCGCGTCCGCTGCGCAGTGAATCCGTAGGGTTGCTTCAGCCCCCCGTATCGCTGAAAAGGGTCTTAGCTGGCCAGCGCCGTTTGTGTGGGGATGGCGTCTGCTGCCGCAACTTTCTCCACAGCAAACCCACGCGGGTTGCGGCTCTGCCAGCGCCAGGCGTCGGCGAGCATGGTGGTCAGGTCTTTCTCGGCGCGCCAGCCGAGTTCCTGTTCCGCCTTGCTCGGGTCCGACCAGCACTGGGCGATGTCGCCGCTGCGGCGTGGTTTGATCACGTGGGGCAGGGGGCGGCCGGTGACTTCCTCGAAGGCGGTGATCATTTCGCGTACCGAATGGCCCTTGCCGGTGCCGAGGTTCCACGTGGAAACACCATGAATCAACTGCAGACGCTCCAGCGCTTTGAGGTGACCCCTGGCCAGATCGACCACATGGATGTAGTCGCGCACGCCCGTGCCGTCAGGCGTCGGATAGTCGTTACCGTAGACGCTCAGTTGCTTACGACGGCCCACCGCTACCTGCAGCATGTACGGCAGCAGGTTGTTCGGCACGCCATTCGGGTCTTCGCCGATCAGCCCCGACTCATGCGCACCGATCGGGTTGAAGTAGCGCAACAAGCCGATGGACCAGCGCGGGTCGGAGTCGGCCAGACCCTTGAGTACGTTCTCGGCCATCAGCTTGGATTGGCCGTAGGGGTTGGTCGGTACGCCGGTGGGACGGTCTTCGGTGATGGGCATCACCGGCGATTCGCCGTAAACGGTGGCGGAGGAGCTGAACACCAGCTTGAAGATTCCGGCTTCGGCCATGGCCTGGCACAGCGCGATGCTGCCGCCGACATTGGCTTCGTAATAGCGCAGCGGCTCGCGCACACTTTCGCCAACCGCCTTGAGACCGGCGAAGTGCATGACAGCGGTGACCGGATAGGCGGCGAACAGGGCCTTGAGCAACGCACGGTTGCGCACGTCGCCCTTGACGAAGTGCAGCGGCCGCCCGGCCAGCTGCTCGACCCGGTCCAGGGCCACCTGCGAGCTGTTACAGAGATTGTCGAGCACCAGCACTTCGTGGCCGGCCTGCAGCAGTTCGAGCACTGCGTGTGAGCCTATGTATCCAGCCCCTCCTGTTACCAGAATCATCTGTCTACCTCCGAAATTCGCAGTCTTTTCGACACGCTCGGGACGCTGCGGCTGGCCATGTCTGGCGCTGCATGCGTCTCCGTAATTGGGATCGGCGAAACGGAACAGGGCGGCGACGACGAGCTGCGCGCAGGGGGTTCCGATGCCGGTTTAAATCAGGCGTCCTGCTGATAGGGACGGGGTGAGGTTCGAGCGAGTTCCATCGACCTGCCAGCCGGTCGATGGCCTGCGCTATCTGATGATTGGCGGGAACCCGTACCGCTGATTGCCGTCCACTACCGGCAGGTGGCGCGGGTTGCAGGACGTTGCAACGACCCGCTGCCACCGCGAGATGACACGCCTTACGCAGGGCAGCGCTGGCATCGAAGTGGCGAGGTGAGCAAGCAGGAACGCTTGGGCACAGCTACCGAAATGAGGTGCTAAATGAGCTGGGCCGGCCCGTTCCAATACGACATCGGTAAATCCCGCAACGCGCAGCAGGCGCCGGCCGAGGTTGTCTTCGACGATCAGGTTCCGACCCTGCTATGCCTGTCGCACCTGCGCTGGAGTTTCGTCTACCAGCGCCCGCAGCATTTGATGTCGCGCTTCGCCCGCGACTACAACGTGCTCTTCCATGAAGAACCGATCCCCACCGAGGATGCCCAGCCCTGGCTGGAAGTGCGCCCCGAGGAGAATGGCGTGCAGGTGCTGATTCCCCGGTTGCCGGCGGGCTGCGAGGGCGAAGACGCGACCCGCGTGCAGCGCCAGTTGCTCGATGGCTACCTGGAAAAGCTCGGCGTGGGCGAGCTGCTGCTCTGGTACTACACGCCGATGAGCCTGGCCTTCTCCGATCACCTGGCGCCGAACCTGATCGTGTATGACTGCATGGACGAGCTTTCGGCGTTTCGCGGGGCGCCGCCACAGTTGATCGAGCGTGAGGTGGAGCTGATGTGCCGCGCCAATCTGGTCTTTACCGGTGGCTACAGCCTCTACGAAGCCAAGCGCCAGCGCCACGACAACGCCCATCCATTCCCCAGCAGTGTCGATGTCGAGCACTTCGCCGCCGCGCGCCGGCCACAGCACGACCCAGATGATCAGGCGGAGATTCCCCATCCGCGTCTCGGCTTCTACGGCGTGATCGACGAGCGCCTCGATCTCGAACTGATCGAACAGGTCGCGCGGATGAAGCCGGACTGGCAGATCGTGCTGATCGGCCCGGTGGTGAAGATCGACCCGGCTGAGCTGCCGCAACGCGACAACATCCACTACCTCGGCGGCAAGACCTACGACGAGTTGCCGCAGTACCTGTCCGGCTGGGACGTGGCGATCATGCCGTTCGCGCTGAACGAGTCGACCCGTTTCATCAGCCCGACCAAGACCCCCGAATACCTCGCCGGCGGTTGCCCGGTGGTCTCCACGCCGATTACCGATGTGGTGCGCACCTATGGTGACACCGGGATCGTGCGCATCGCTGACAGCGCCGAGGAGTTCGTCGCCGCCACCGAAGCTGCGCTGGCCGATGCCGAAGACCGCGATGCGCTGTTGGCCAAGGCCGACGAGATCCTCGGCGACATGTCCTGGGATCACACCTGGAGCCTGATGAAGGAGAAGATGCAATGCGCGATATGAGCCCGCAGGACAGCCATCCGGAACGTCTCGGCGGCGGTGGCGAAGAGTCGCAGGCGCGCAGGCATGGCTTCGACTACCTCATCGTCGGCGCTGGTTTTGCCGGCAGCGTGTTGGCCGAACGGCTGGCGGCGGGGCTGAACAAGCGCGTGCTGGTGGTCGACCGCCGTCCGCACATCGCCGGCAATGCCTATGACCATTACGACGAAGCGGGTGTGCTGATCCACCGCTACGGCCCGCACATCTTCCACACCAACGCCCAGCGCATCGTCGACTACCTCTCGCAGTTCACCGAGTGGCGGCCCTACGAGCATCGCGTGCTGGCGCAGGTGGACGGGCAGGAGGTGCCGATCCCGATCAACATGACCACGCTGAACAGGCTCTACGGTCTGAACATGACCAGCGAAGAGGAAGCGGCAGATTTCCTCGCCAGCCGCGCCGAGCCGGTGGAAGACATCCAGACCAGCGAAGACGTGGTGATCAACGGCATCGGTCGCGAGCTGTACCAGAAGTTCTTCCGCGGCTACACCCGCAAGCAGTGGGGCCTGGACCCGTCGCAGCTGGACAAGTCGGTAACCTCGCGCATCCCGACGCGCATCAACACCGACGACCGCTACTTCACCGATACCTTCCAGCAGATGCCCAAGTACGGCTACACCAAGATGTTCGAGAAGATGCTCGCGCACCCGAACATCAAGGTGATGATCAATACCGACTACCGGGAAATTCGCGATGAGGTGCAGTTCGACCACCTGATCTTCTGCGGCCCGATCGACGAGTACTTCGACTACCGCTTCGGCAAGCTGCCCTATCGTTCGCTGAAGTTCGAGCACAAGCAGCTCGACCAGGAGCAGTTCCAGGCCGTGGGCACGGTCAACTATCCGAGCGAGGACGTGCCCTACACGCGGATCAGCGAGTACAAGCACCTCACCGGACAGGTCCATCCGAAAACCAGCATCACCTACGAATACCCCTCGGCCGAGGGCGATCCCTACTATCCCATCCCACGTCCAGAGAACGCCGAGCTGTACAAGCGCTACCAGCAGCTGGCGGACGAGACGCCCGGTGTGACTTTTGTCGGCAGGCTCGGCACCTACAAGTACTACAACATGGATCAGGTGGTCGGCCAGGCGCTGGCGCTGTACAAGCGCATCGAGGAAGCCGAGCTGGCAACGCAGCCGCAACTGGTGCCCGAACAACTCGGCTGAAGCAAAACTGTCGTTATGCATGAGGCCCGTCGCTACTGACGGGCCGCTGCCGCTCGGCGGCTGCTCGGGCCGGCAGCGAGTCATCCACGAGGTACAAGATGCACCACCCCAGCCTGTTCAAGAGCTTCTTCCTTGGCGGTTTCGAGTGTTCGAACCACCGGCGCAGCGACGGCCGTCGCCTCGACCTGATCGCCGCGACGGGGCACGACCGTTGGGCTGCCCACGATTACGCCGAGTTGCACCGCTATGGCCTGCACAGCGTGCGCGATGGCTTGCGCTGGCACCTGATCGAGCGAGCGCCGGGGCAGTACGACTGGTCAAGCTTCCTGCCGATGCTGCAGGCGGCGAAGCGCCAGGGCACCCAGGTAATTTGGGATCTGTGCCATTACGGCTGGCCGGACGACATCGACATCTGGCGCCCGCAGTTCGTCGAGCGCTTTGCCCGCTACGCCGCGGCGGCAGCGCAGCTGATCAAGGACGAGACCAACGAGGTGCCGTTCTATGCTCCCCTCAACGAAATTTCCTTCTGGGCCTGGGCCGGTGGCGACGAGGCCTATTTCAATCCGATGGCCCGCGGCCGCGGCTTCGAGCTCAAGCATCAGCTGGTGCGCGCCACCATCGCGGCGATGCAGGCGATCCGTGCGGTCGAGCCTCGGGCGCGTTTCGTCCAGGTCGACCCGGCCATTCATGTGGTCGCGGCGAATGACCGGCCCGGGCCGCAGCGTGACGCCGAGCGCTTCCGCCAGTCGCAGTTCGAGGCCTGGGACATGCTCTGCGGCGAGCAGTGGCCGGGTCTCGGCGGTGCGCCGGAGTACCTCGACGTGCTCGGCATCAACTATTACTCGAACAACCAGTGGTACCACGGCGATGGCCGTACCATCGAGCGGAAAAACCCTGATTACCGGCCCTTCAAGGGCATCCTTCGCGAGATTTATCAGCGCTACCAGCGGCCGCTGCTGATCGCCGAGACCGGTGCCGAAGGCGACGTGCGCGGCGACTGGCTGCGTTACGTCAGCGAGCAGGCGGGGCTGGCAATGCAGGCCGGGGTGCCGGTGGAAGGCATCTGCCTGTATCCGGTGCTGGATTACCCGGGCTGGGCTGATGAGCGGCATTGTCCAGTCGGGCTGCTCGGCTTCCCCGACGAAAATGGCAAGCGCTGCGTGCATGAGGGCCTGGCCGACGAATTGCGCCTGCAGCAGACGCGCTTCAGCCATTCCAGCCCGGCTCCACGGCTCGCTGAAGTCACGCCATGAACCAGGTGGCCGGGGTGCCGCAGGCGCAGGCGGACGAGCTGCCGTTGCCGAGCCGCCCGGTCGCCTTTCTCTGGCACTACATCTGCGCCCGGCCCTGGCATTTCGGCGGCTTGCTGGCGCTGATCATCGGTGCCGCCAGCTGCGCGGTGGCGGTGCAGTACGGCATGAAGTTATTGGTCGACGCCATGGCCCAGGGCACTGCGGATCGCGGCTCGGCCAACGTCTGGTGGCCGCTGGGGCTGTTCATCGGCCTGATCGTCACCGAGAACGTGTTCTGGCGCCTGGGCGGCTGGCTCGGCTGCCGCACCGTGGTCGCCAGCGTGGTGGATATCCGCGTCGACCTGTTCAAGCACCTGACCGGCCACCCGATGCGTTATTTCACCGAGCATTTCGCCGGCTCGCTGGGCAATCGCATCTCTGCCGTTGGCCAGGCGGCTGGCGCCATCTACGGCGGGCTGGCGTGGAAGATCGTGCCGCCGATCGTCGACTTTCTCGGCGCCGTGGTGGTGTTGCTCACCGTGGACGTGCGCATGGCGGTGGCGCTGATCCTGTTCGTCGCCATCGTCGCCGTGCTGATCACCGGCTTCGGCATTCGTGGCCGCTACAAGCATCAGCGCTTCGCCGCGCAATCGGCGCGGGTCGGCGGCGAGCTGGTGGATGCGGTCTCCAATGTCTGGACCATCAAGGCCTTTTCCGCCCGCGACCGCGAGGCCGAGCGCCTGGCCCACGAGATCGGCTTCGAGGCCCGCGCCCAGCGGCGCAGCTGGATGTACCTGGAAAAGGCCCGGGTGATGCACGACATCTGCCTGTCGGTGATGGCCGGCGGCATGCTGATCTGGGCGATCCAGCTGTGGGTAGGTGGCGAGGTCACGGCCGGCGACGTGGTGCTGGTCAGCGCACTGACCTTTCGCATCCTGCATGGCTCTCGGGACCTGGCACTGGCGCTGGTGGATGCCACGCAGCAGATCGGTGCCATCGACGACACCCTGCGCATCATCGTCCAGCCCCACGGCCTGGAAGATACCGACAACCAGCTGATGCTGGCCGAAGGCGATATCACCTTCGAACGCATCAGCTTCAGCTACCCGGACCGCGGCGCCGTGTTCGAAGGCCTGGACCTGCATATTCCGGCCGGGCAGAAGGTCGGCGTGGTGGGCTCGTCCGGCGCTGGCAAGTCGACCCTGATCAACCTCATCCAGCGCCTCGACGACGTGCAGGACGGGCGCATTCTCATCGACGGCCAGGATATCCGCGGCGTCAGCCAGGACAGCCTGCGCGAGAAGATCGCCGTGGTGCCGCAGGAAACCGCGCTGTTCAACCGCAGCATCCGCGAGAACATCCGCTATGGTCGCCCGGACGCCAGCGACGAGGAAGTAGTCGAGGCGGCGCGCAGTGCCTTCTGCGACGGTTTCATCCGCGAGCTGCCGCAGGGTTACGACACCCTAGTTGGCGAACGCGGGGTGATGCTCTCCGGCGGCCAGCGCCAGCGCCTGGGCATCGCCCGCGCGTTCCTCAAGGACGCGCCGATCCTGATCCTCGACGAGGCCACCTCGGCGCTGGATACCCAGTCCGAAGGCGAGATCCAGGCGGCGCTGAACAACCTGGTGCACAACCGCACCGTGGTCGCGGTGGCGCACCGCTTGTCCACGCTGGCGAGCTTCGACCGCATCATCGTGCTGCGCGAAGGCCGTATCGTCGAAGACGGCCCGCCGCAGGAGCTGCGCCGTCAGGGTGGTGAGTTCGACGCGCTATGGCGTATGCAGGCCGAAGGCTTTGCTCAGGAACCCGGGCCGGCCCTATGAAGCGTGCAGCAGTGTCCTCGCGCAGCCTGCGCTCGCTCGGCTACGACCCCGAGCAACAGGTGCTGGAAGTGGAATTCAGCAGCGGCGCGCTGTACCGCTATGAAGAAGTCCCGCCCGAGGCGGTGCAGGCGCTGCTCGCAGCCGACTCGCTGGGCCGGCATTTCAACCAGGTATTCAAGCCGCAGCATTACCGCTATCAGCGCGTGGAGTGATCGCGCCGGGAAACCGCGTGGATAAGCTGCGCGTTATCCACCCTACGTGTGCCGTAGCAGGCCGTCGGGAGGATCGTGCTCCACCGATCCTCGGGGTGCCATCCACCCGGTGGCGGTGCGGTGGATGTAGAAAGCGACATCCACCCTACGAACCGCGCGGCATTTTCCGCCATCAGGATTCGCCGCCCGCCATCGGCGGACCGACCGCTGCGCTGAACTTCCGGGGCGATCTGCGGGCCTCAATCAACAGGACGCGTCATCACCGAGCGGAGGCTCTCCAGACCAGAAGGGGATTGTTTCAATGTCGGATCATCACACGTACAAGAAGGTTGAAATCGTCGGTTCCTCGCGCAACAGCGTCGATGAGGCGATTCAGAACGGCATCGCCGAGGCCAGCAGCAAGCTGCAGAACGTCGAGTGGTTCGAAGTTGGCGAGATCCGTGGCCACGTCGAAAACGGCAAGGTCGGGCATTTCCAGGTGACCATGAAGGTCGGCTTCCGCCTCGCCAATAGCTGATCTGCCGCTCAGGCGACCCGGCAGCGACTGATTGGTCGGCTGCCCGGGATGCCGGCTTCACCCCTGGCCGTCGGGCGTCTCGCCGCGGCTGCGTTCGTAGCGCCGCAACAGCGGCTGGGTGCTCAGGCCGTGCAGCACGATGCTCAGCGCTACTACCGATAGCACCAGGCCGATGATCGTATGCGCTTCTTCCGGCAGCAGGCCGTGGGTCACCGCATAGCTCAGGTAGTACAGGCTGCCGATGCCACGGATGCCGAACCAGCCGGCCGTCAGGCACTGGCCGCGGTCGAGGTAGCGCCGCGGCATCAGCAACATCACGCTCAGCGGCCGAATCAGCAGGAACAGCGCTAGGCCGAGCGGCACCGCGCGCCAGTCCCAGTGCACCGAGACCAGCACGCCGAGCATGGTCACCAGCAGCACTTCCAGGCTGCGTTCCAGCTGCCCGCCGAAGGCCAGCACATCACCCATCAGCACGCCGGCGGCGACCCGCGGTTGCCCGAGCTGTCGGTCATCCAGTGACAGCGCGCGCGGCGCCAGACCCCCTTCGGCAAGATGCGGCACGGCATCGTTGATCAGCTCTTCGGACGGCGTCTCCGAGTCATCCGCGGCGGCCAATTCCGCATGGCGCAGGCCGAGGCCGGCGGCGAACACGGCGAGAAAGCCCCAGGCACCGGCCAGCTCGGCGCCGACGTAGGCCAGCGCGATCAGCGCCAGGGCCAGGGAGTCGTTGGGCGACATGGCGGTGTCGGTGTGGCGTGCGCGCAGGTAGATCGCCACGCGACCGACCAGCTTGCCGAGCAGAAAGCCGATCAGCAGCCCAGCCGGCACCGCCCATAGCAGCCGATGCAGCGCCCACTCGCCGACCCAGTCGGCTTCCAGCTGGCCCTGGGCGATGAGCATCAACCCGAAGACCACGAAGGGGAACGCGGTGCCGTCGTTGAATCCCGCTTCGCCGGACAGGCCGTAGCGCAGCCGGTCGCTGTCGCGGGCATCGTTGACCTGCACCAGGCTGGCCAGCACCGGATCGGTGGGCGCCAGGATCGCGCCGATCAGTACCGCGACGCCCCAGCTCAGGCCGAACACGTAGTGACAGAGCAGGGTGACGCCGCCGATGCAGGCGAGCATCACCGGCCCGGCCAGCACATAGGCGCTTTTCCACGCCGGATGCCGTAGCGGCATGCGCAGTTTCAGTCCGCTGACGAACAGCGACACCAGCACGGCGACCTCGGTGAGATGTTCCATCCAGCCGGCGATATGCAGGAATTCCATCTCCCACAGGCCGATACCGAGCTGGCCAATGAGCACGCCGAAACCGAGGTAGATCAGTGAGGTAGTGATTGGCAGCCAGCGCAGGTAGGCCGAGGCAAGGGCGAGAATCAGTAGCAGGACGCCGAGTACGGCCATCCATTCGAGAAAATTCATGCGTGTTCCGATGGCGGGGCGCGTCGTTGCGCTCAGGAATGTGTGCCATTGGAACGGTGGTCGGCGGCTGGGTTCGCCGGCAGGGCCGTACTAGGCCACCGCCGGTCAGGGCAGTGTCCGTTGCTACTGGCGCAGATCGGCGACGATCTCGAAGGCGCGATGGCGATCGGTGGTTTCGTAGAGGTCGCAGGTGAAGATCAGCTCGTCGGCCTGGGTCTGCTCCAGCAGCACCTCGAGGCGCGCGCGAACCTTTTCCGGGCCGCCGATCAGCGCCAGGCCGAGGAAGTCGCCCACGGCCTGCTGCTCATGCGGCAGCCACAGCCCCTGCATGCTCTGCACCGGCGGGCGCAGCACCAGGCTCTGACCGCGGATCAGCGAGAGGATGCGTTGGTAGACGCTGGTCACCAGGTGTTCGGCCTGCACGTCGCTGTCGGCGGCGATCAGCGGCACGCCGAGTATCACGTAGGGTTTGTCGAGCACCGCCGAGGGTTTGAAGTTGTCGCGGTAGAGTTTGATCGCCTGGTGCATGTAGCGCGGCGCGAAGTGCGAGGCGAAGGCGTACGGCAGGCCCTTGGCCGCGGCCAGCTGGGCGCTGAACAGGCTGGAGCCGAGCAGCCAGATCGGCACATTGCTGTTCACGCCGGGCATGGCGATGACGCGCTGACTCGGCTGGCGCGGGCCGAGCAGCAGCTCCAGCTCCTCGACGTCCTGCGGGAAATCGTCGGCACTACCCATGCGGTCGCGGCGCAGGGCGTGCGCGGTGAACTGGTCGGCACCCGGCGCGCGGCCGAGACCGAGGTCGATGCGGCCCGGGTAGAGCGCCTCCAGCGTGCCGAACTGCTCGGCGATCACCAGCGGTGCGTGGTTCGGCAGCATCACGCCACCGGCACCGAGGCGGATGCGCGAGGTGTTGGCGGCCAGGTAGCCGATCAGCACGGCGGTTGCGGCGCTGGCGATGCCGTCCATGTTGTGGTGTTCGGCGACCCAGAAGCGCTCGAAGCCGAGCTGTTCGACGTGGCGCGCCAGGGCCAGGGCGTTGTGCAGGGCCTGGGCTGGCGTGCCGTCGTCTCGAATGGGGGCGAGGTCGAGTGCGGAAAAACGGGTCTGGGTAATGCGGGACATCGGTTACCTCATGCAATGAATGCGCGCGGGACGCGGCCGGCTCAGCGGCAGTGCTCGGCCTGGGCCTCGGCCACCACGTTGCGCTGTTCGTCGCGCAACCAGCCCTGCGGGGTGAAGCCCAGCGAGCGGGCCTGGAACAGGTAGCGCTGGCCCGGCTGGAAGTCGTCGTAGCGGATCACCAGGGTACAGCGCATCGTGTGGGTTTCGCCAAACAGGCCGAACGCGCCCCCTGTCACTTCGAATTCATAGCGCGCTTCGAGTTCATGCGCGCCCGGCGGGACCTGGAAATAGCGGCCGTCCGGCGTGCGTTTGCCGTCCAGCTGGTCGGACATGAAGATGTCGCTGGTCTGCGCGGTCATGTCGACCCAGGCCATGTTCGGGTCGGGTTGCGGCAACGGTCCGGCGCAGCCGGCCAGTAGCAGGGCAAAAAAAGCGAGGCTGAGTGAGCGACGCATGGCTGAATCCTCGGCGAATGGCTGGGCAAGGCGCGTTGGCGCCTATCCGATGCCACCGAGGGTGCGCCAGATGACGGCGCATTTCAACGCGCGGTCAGCGCCCGGCGAGGTCGCCGCAGCCCTTTTCCTCGGCACGCGCCAGCACGTACTGGTGCTGGTCGTAGAGCTTGGCCCACGGGCGGAAGCCATAGCCGCCGGCGACCAGTCGATAGCGCGCGCCGGCGGTGAACCTGTCGTACTCCAGGGTCAACTTGCAGTCCCGCGCCAGGGCATTGCTGCCCGGTCCGATGTTGGCGCCATCGACGTCGAAACGGTAGCGCATCTCCAGCTTGCGGCTGCCGGGCGGTACCTGGAAATAGCGTGGATCATCCAGTGTGCGGCCATCGACGGCCACGGCCTGCAGCTGGGTTTCGCCGTTCGGATTGAGGTCGATCCAGGCTTGTGCGGGGTCGGGTTTGGGCATCATGGCAGCGCAGCCGGTCAGGCTGGTGACGAACAGGAGGAGAAGGAAACCGCGCATGTGCAATGCTCCAGCCGAACCCATCCGGCCCGGCGAGAAATCGAAATTGAGAAAGCCTGCCAATCGCCGCAGGTTGCATTGGGCCGCATGGCCTTTGTAGGGTGCGCTACGCGCGCCGGCGCCTGCCCGACCTCTGACCGGTTCATCCGATGCCCAAGCCCAACGCCGCCTTGATCGACAGCCGCAACCTGCGCTGGGTTCCCCTGTTGCTTGCCGTCTGTCTGAATGGTTGCAGCTATTACAGCCAGCTCGCGGTCGGCCAGCTCGATCTCTTGCGCCAACGCCAGCCCATCGAAGCGCTGATCGCAGATGACACGCGCGACCCGGCGCTGCGCCAGCGGCTGGCGGAGGTGCTGCAGGCGCGCACGTTTGCCAGCCAGGCGCTGGACCTGCCGGACAACCGCAGCTATCGGCTCTACGCTGAACTCGGGCGGCCCTACGTGGTGTGGAACCTGTTCGCCACCGAGGAGTTCTCGGTCAAACCGCTGGAGCACTGCTTTCCCATCGCCGGTTGCGTCGCCTATCGCGGCTATTTCCGCCAAGGCGCTGCCCGCGGCGAGGCGGCACGGCTGCGCATGACCGGGCTGGATACCCATGTGGCGGGCGTCGAGGCCTATTCGACGCTGGGCTGGTTCGCCGATCCGCTACTCAGCTCCATGCTGCGGCGCAACGACGAGCAGCTGGCGGCGCTGATCTTCCACGAACTGGCTCATCAGCAGCTCTACCTGCCCGGCGACACCGCCTTCAACGAGTCCTACGCCACCTTTGTCGAGCGCGAGGGCCTGCGCCAGTGGCGTGTCCATCGCGACCTGCCGCAGCGGGATGAACAGGCGCGGGTGCGTTATCGGCAACTGGTTGAGCTGCTACTCGATACCCGCCAGCGGCTGGACCAGCTGTATGCGTCGGGTCGCTCGACAACCGAGATGCGCGCGCTGAAGCAAGCCGAGTTCGCGACGCTGCGCCAGCGCTATCGGGCGCTGCGTGACGAGCAGTGGGGCGGCGATGCGCGCTTCGATCGCTGGTTCGCCCAGCCACTGAACAACGCCACGCTCTTGCCGTTCGGCCTGTATGACCGCTGGGTACCGGCCTTTGCTGCGCTGTTCGAGCGGTGCGAGCGGGACTGGGCGCGCTTTCACCAGGCGGTTGCGGCGCTAACGGAACTGCCTGCCGACGAGCGGGAAGCCAGGCTTTCGGAACTGGGCGACTAAACAAGCGAAACGGCGCGGCCTGTTGCCGTGGGCGTTACGCGCCGTTATGGCTCTTGCGTCGAAAATCCCCGATCTGCCGTTCATCGGCTGCGATACGCCTGTCCGCTGAACGGTGCGAATCCTTTCTCCAGGTCTCCGGTCCTCTTTACTAGGTCGCCGATTTCATACGGCGACGATCCCCCATGCCTGATACCCACGCATAACAACGGAGGCTCCATGGAGACCATTTCCGGAATTCTCGACAACAAAGGCACGCCACTGGAGAAGCAGAAGTTCACATGGAAGGAAATGGCCGGCAAGCCGATCAGCAAGCTCGATGACGATGCCTTTACCCGTGTCCGCATCATCCTCATGAACGGGGTCGAGACCGACGCCCTGCGCCTGAGCCACGGCATCGCTCGCTTCAACAAGGAACTGCGCCTGCCGCTGGCGCAAATCCGTCGCACCGAGCAACACCAGGCGACCATGATCAACTGGTTGATCGGCGCCGACCATTCGCCGCTGGAAACCACCGTCGCCTACGAGCAGGTCGCCATCGAGGTGACCGCGGCCGTGGCGCAGAACGAGCCCGATCACTACCAGGCGCAGACCTATCGCTTCGGCCTGCTGGAAGACTTCGACCACCTGTACCGCTACTCGGCGATGCTCGACCGCCTCGAGGGCAAGGATGCCAACAACATCCTGCAGGGCTATACCGACATCGTCCCGGGCCGCAAGACCTCCGAGCATCATCGGCACCCAGAGAACGACATCCGCGACAACTACGAGAAGGAAAGCGCCGCGCTGATCACCAAGATCCACGCGGCGCTGATCACCGGCGCTGAATACCAGACCCACGATTACTACATGAACATCGGCCCGCTGTTCGCCGACCCGCTGGCGCGCCAGCTGTATGCTGAGATCGCCTCGGTGGAAGAGCAGCACGTGACCCAGTACGGCTCGCTCTCCGACCCCAGCGAAAGCCATATCGAGAAGTGGCTGGTGCATGAGGCGATGGAGGTCTACATGTATGCCAGCTGCGCCGAGCAGGAAAGCAACCCGCGCATCAAGGCCATGTGGGAGCGCTTCCTCGACTACGAGCTGGGCCACCTCAACGTTGCCTGTGAATGGTTCAAGAAGATCGAACGTCGCGATCCTGCGGAAATCCTTGGTGGCCCGCTACCGAAGATGGTCGAGTTCAAGAGCCAGCGCGACTTCGTCCGCCAGGTGCTGGCCGCCGAGGTCAACCTGCGTACCGCCGGCCCGGTGTACGTGGACAAGGCCAAGGAACCGCAATCTTCCCTCGATTACCGCAACCACCTCGCCTCGCAAGGGCTCGCCTCGGACATCGTTTCGGCGGGTTACCAGTGGGCGCCGGGTGGCGAACTGATGCGCAAGGCTTCCTGAGGAGACGAACATGGCTACTGCAGCGAAAGTGGGTACCAATTTCACCGGTGTACAGATGTCCCCGAAGGACACCAAACGCCTGCTCGACGCGGTCAACGAGATTCATCCGGACGTGCCGGGCGACGAGCGCGGCATGCTCGTCGAACGCGCCGAGCGCAATGAAGAGGCCGACCGCATCGGCTCCGTGCCAGTGCCAGGTTCGGCCAAGGGCATGCTCAAGACCGGCTTCGACATGATGAAGGGCAAGAGCCCCGAGGTGTTCATCGACAAGCTTGGCGAGCGCCTGGCCTTCGAGCGCAACGGCGTGCGTCTGTACGAGGCGATGATCGCCAAGGCGCGCAACCTGGACACCGGCAACGATCTGGTGGGCGTGCTGCAGCACATCCGCGACGAAGAGTTCGAGCACATGATGCTGGTGCATGCGGCGATGGAGAAGCTCGGTGCCGACCCGACCGCGCAGACGCCCTGCGCCGACGTCGCCGGGGTCATGGCGATGGGCATCATGCAGGTGCTGACCGATCCGCGGACCAATGTGCCGCAGTGCCTGAATGCGTTGCTGACGGCCGAGCTGGCGGATAACGCCGCCTGGGAACTGCTGATCGAGCTGGCGCAGGCGGCGGGGCATCCGAATATCGCCGACAGCTTCGTCAAGGCGAAGACCCAGGAAGACGATCATCTGGTGAAGATCAAGACGTTGATGCGTCGGGATTTGATCATGCAGACCAAGTAACAGCGTGCGAGCGGGACGCTTTGGCGCACACCACCGAGAGGGATGTGCGCCTTTTTTATGGGCTAAGGAAAGGTTGATGCGGCGTTTGGAGGAGCGAGCTTGGGGTGTTGAGTGTTGAGTGTTGAGTGTTGAGTGTTGTGTTTTTGGACTATTTGCGAGCTGCTTGGGAGCTTGGTTTCGCCCTGCTGGGCGAGTTCCTTTTGGCAGTCGCCCCAAAAGGAACCAAAAAGTCTTGCCCCTGCATCCGGGTCTCGCTTCGCGAGACTTCCCTCGTTCCATCGTCGCTCCGGGGCCGGCGTACAAGGGCCATCCATGGCCCTTTACGCCTCTCGCGGCATCCATGCCGCTCGCTCCCCTCCGCAACGATTCCACTCGGCCTCCTGAAAGGGGCGAATGGCGTCGCCTGATGGTTTGTACATAGATCCAAGCAAAGCGAATGATCATGGCCACGCTTCCGCGTGGGCAGACCGTAGAGATTTTTCGCGCCCTCAATGCAAACTTCGAGGGGCCTACGCGTAGGAACTTGGAGCCATCAGCGAACACCTAATCGCCGAGGTAAATCGGTCCATTTTTTTGCTCGCACGGCCCACCAGGCGACTCCAAACGCCCCTTCAGGAGGGTGAACGGAGCCGTCGCGCAGAGGGGCGAGCCGCAGGGATGCGGCAAGAGCCGTAAAGGGCCATGGATGGCCCTTGTACGGCGACCCTCGGAGCGGCGGCGTAGTGAACGAACCCGGAGCGAAGCGCAGGGCCGGATGCAGGGGCAAAGCGTTTTTGGTTACTTTTTCGGCGTTTGGAAAAAGTGACTCGCCCAGCAGGGCGAAACCAAGCCTTTCAGGCAACTCGCAAACGGCCATGAAGCAAAACGTTCATCCAACGCACCCAGCCTGCCTGGCCGGAAAAGAACCAAAGAAAAAGGGGTGCCGCCTGCGCGAACACCCCTCTCAACGATCACCGAATAGCCGGTCAATCGTTCCCGACACTCGCCGTTTGCACGGTACAGCCCCAGACTTCCAGCGCCGGCTGGTCCGCTTGTGGCGGGCCGAGCCATTCGCTCATGGCGTGGCAACGCTGGTCAAAACACAGTTGGTAATCCCCTGCCTCGGGGGTTCGCCCCAGGCGCAGGAGTGGCAACGCAGGCATCTGGCGCTGGTAGTGCCAGGCCCCGTCGCGCAGTTCGGCGTCATCCGGGATTTCCATCCCGGCACCAGAACCCTTGACCCGCGCTTCGCCGAGCAGCAGCCCATCCGGCGTCACGCGGTAATCCTCTTCCCAGCGGATCTTCTCGATGGTGTGGTTCCACGCCAGGGTGAAGGCGGGCGTGGGCACTTCGGCCCACACTACGCCGGCCAGCCCCAGGCACAGACCGATCACGCCGCCGCCGGCTCGGCGCGACGGGCGCGCCAGATGTGCTGGATAAGGAACAGCGCACCGAGGCCGAAGCCGATCTCATCGCTGATCGGCATCGCCAGCACCATCGAGGCGGCCGCGGCGAAGGCCAGCACCTTCTCCCACAGGGCCATGGGCCGTTGCAGATAACCGGTGAACACGGCGCCCCACAGGCCGACGGCGAAGGCCGCCTTGAACAGCATGTACAGTGTCGCGCCCCAGTCGCCGCCCTGCATCATCAGCGCCGGGTTGTACACCGCCATGAACGGCACGATGAACCCGGCGATGGCGATGCGGATGGCCCACATGCTGATCTTCAGGCCCCTTTCCTTGGCGATCGGCGCAGCGGCGAAGCAGGCCAGTGCCACCGGCGGGGTGAGGTCGGCCATGATGCCGAAGTAGAAGACGAACATGTGCGAGACGATCAGCGGCACGCCCAGGTCCAGCAGCGCGGGCGCGGCGATCGAGCTGGTGATGATGTAGTTGGGGATCGTCGGGATGCCCATGCCCAGCACCAGGCAGGTCAGCATGGTCAGCAGCAGCGAGAGGAACAGGTTGTTCTCGCCGACCGCCAGGATGTAACCGGCAAAGGTCGAGGCCACGCCGGTCAGCGAGACCACGCCGATGATCACGCCGACCAGGGCGCAGGCGATACCCACCGGCACCGCATGGCGCGCGCCTTCGACCAGCGCGTGCAGGCAGATGACCAGGGTGTCGCGACCGCCCTTGATGAACCAGCACACCGCCACCAGCGCGGCGATGACGCCGAAGATCACCCCGATGCCGAGCTGGAAGAAGCCGGCGCAGAGCAGGCCGAGGGCGATCCAGAAGGCGATGCGCAAGGCGAAGTTGGAGACCTTGAGGATGATCGCCGAGCCGAGGATGACGATCGCCGTCAACGACAGGCCGATGGTGCCGGCGAACATCGGCGTGCGCCCGGAGAACAGCAGCCAGACCAGTACCAGCAGCGGGATTAGCAGATACCAACGCTCCTTCACCGCGGCCCAGGCGCTCGGGCACTCGTCCTTCGGCAGGCCCTTGAGGCCGGCGCGCTTGGCTTCCAGGTGGACCATCCAGAACACCGAGCCGAAATACAGCAGCGCCGGAATCAGCGCGGCCTTGGCGATCTCGACGAAGGGCACGTTGATGGTCTCGGCCATGATGAAGGCCACCGCACCCATTACCGGCGGCATGATCTGGCTGCCCATCGAGGAAGTGGCCTCGACGCCGCCAGCGAACGCCGGGCGATAGCCGAAGCGCTTCATCAGCGGGATGGTGAACTGGCCGGTGGTGACCACGTTGGCCACGCCGGAACCGGTGATGGTGCCCATCAGTGCCGAAGACACCACCGACACCTTGGCCGGGCCGCCGAGCTTGTGGCCGAACAGGCCCATGGCGAAGTCGGTGAACAGCTTGATCATCCCCGCCTGCTCGAGGAACGAGCCGAACAGGATGAACAGGAAGATGTAGGTCGCCGAAACGTAGGTCGGCGTGCCGTACAGGCCTTCGGTGCCGAACGACAGCTGGTTGACGATCTGGTCCAAGTAATAGCCGCGGTGCGCGAGATCACCGGGCAGGTACTCACCGAACAGGCCGTAGGCGAGAAACAGTCCGCAGATGATCGGCAGCGCAATGCCCATGACGCGGCGTGCGGCCTCGAACACCAGCACGATCAGCGTCAGGCCGACCACCATGTCGGTGGTGGTCATGTCGCCGGAACGCTGGATCAGGTCCGCCTCGAAATACCACTGGTAGAAAAAGGTGGCGAAACCGGCCAGGCCAAGTACCCAGGCCACTGGCTGGAACGGTTTGCCGTTGCCACGCGCCGGGTAGCAGAGGAACACCAGCAGCAACAGGAAACCGACGTGACCGGCCCGCAGCACCTGGCTGGACACCGGATGGAAGGCGGCGGTGACGATCTGGTAGATGGAGAACAGCAGGGCGACGTAGAACAGCGCCCTCGGCCATTCGCTGGGGCTTGCATGCAGCCCTTGGCTTTCGCTCATGGAAATCACTCTCTCACTGCAAGGTGGGGCCTGTAGAAGCAGGCTTGCCAACGAGGCAACGCGGGCAAGCCTGCTGCTACAAGGAGCGGGCCGGAGCAGGCGCTACGGCCTGCTCAGCCCGTCGTCTAGCGCACGGGTTACTGCAGAACCCCGGCTTCCTTGTAGAAGCGCTCGGCGCCCGGATGCAGCGGAATCGGCAGGTTCTTGGTGGCGTTTTCCAGCTTGATGTCCTTGGCGGCGGAGTGGGCGTTACCCAGGGCGGCCAGGTTGTCGAACATCAGCTTGGTCATCTGGTAAGCCACTTCATCGGAGACCTTCTCGTGGGTCACCAGGATGTTGGTGATGGCCACGGTGGGAACGTCGGCGTCCTGACCGTCGTAGGTGCCGGCCGGGATCACGCCGGGCAGGTAGGCGTCGCTCTCGATCTTCTCGACCACGGCGGCCGGAATCTCGACGAAGGTCACCGGCATGGTGCTGGCCAGGTCGCGGATGGCGGCCATGCCCAGACCCGAGGACTGCAGGGTGGCGTCCAGCTGGCGGTTCTTGATCAGCTCGACCGACTCGGCGTAGGGCAGGAACTCGACGCGGCCCATGTCCTTGTAGTCCAGGCCGGCGGCCTTGAAGATCGCGCGGGCGTTGAGCTCGGTGCCGGACTTCGGCGCGCCGACGGAGATGCGCTTGCCCTTCAGGTCTTCCAGGGTCTTGATGCCGGATTCGGCGCTGGCGACGATCTGGATGTAGTTGTTGTAGGTCCCGGCGATGGCGCGCAGGCGCTTGAGCGGAGCCTTGAAGCCGGCGTCCTCGACACCGTTCCAGGCGTCGGCAACCGAGTCACCCAGGGAGAAGGCCAGTTCGCCACGGCCGGCCTGCAGCAGGTTGAGGTTCTCGACCGAGGCCTTGGTGGCCTGTACCGAGGTCTTGGCGCCGTCGATCTTGTTGTACTGCTGCGACAGGGCCACGCCGATCGGGTAGTACACGCCGCTGGTGCCGCCGGTGAGGATGTTGATGAAGGTCGGTGCAGCGACGGCCGCGGTGCTGGCGGTGAAGGCCGCAGCGGCAGCGAGCAGGCCCAAGCGTTTGGTCAGTCTCATGGTGGATCTCCGTTTCGTTTTTATTGGTTGACGCAGCATGTTGACGATAGACGATGCCGCGTTCGGGGAACGCGCCAGACGAACAAGCGGAGGGGCGATGGCAGCGGGGGCTAACCCGGCAGGTGATATCGCTGGCAGCTCTTCTTGTCGTTGGAATCGCATCGAGCAGATTGCCAGTAGCAGAAGCCGTGCCAGCCCGCCGCGGCGCTCTGGACCGGCCTTTGCTGGCGCCACTTGGTGGCACATCGGCAAGAATCCGCCTATTGCTGCCGTTAGGTCGGCGGAAAAGCGCTCATACTCAGGCGAACCCCTGCCCGCTGCGGCCTTCGAATGAATGAGCGAACGCGGAGGCTGTATGGCTGCAGAAACAAGCGCAGAGGATTTGGGCATCGGCATCACCCGCGGCGAGGTGGAGCTGTTCAAGTGGTTCGTCGCCAGCTTTCTGTTCGGCAAACGCATCCAGCGCGACATCGCCGCCGAGGCCTACCGCGTGCTGGTGGAGCGCAACCAGTTGGACACGCCGCGCAAGCTGCGTGACTGTGGCCAGCGCCGGCTGGTCCAGTTGCTTGGGCAGGCGCGCTACGTGCGCTACGACGAGTCCACCGCTACGCGGCTGCTGAAGCTGGGCGACAAGCTGCTGGCGGAGTACGACGGCAGGCTGGGCTGCCTGCGTGAACTGGGTGTGACGCGTGACGGGGTGGAGAAGCGCCTGCTGGCGTTCGAAGGCGTCGGGCCGAAGACCGTGGAGATCTTTATGCGCGAGGCAGCGCGGGTCTGGTTCTGAGCGCGCCGGACGGCGCTTGCCAAGGCCAGCCGAACGGTTAGAGTGGCGCCATCGCACCGTCGAAGTCCGCCATGCGCATTTTCCTGCTCGCCCTCAGCCTGTTCCTGCCCACCGCGGCCAGCGCCGCGCCGGCGCCCTATTATCAATGGCAGAGCAAGCTCGACGGCACCATCATCTGCCGCCAAACCTCCCCAGGGGAAGGCTGGGAGCAGCTCGACGGCCGGCCCTTCCGCGATCTCAACTGCAGCATGCCGGCCGCGCGGGTCGACCGGCCGAGCAGCGTGCCGGGTTTCCGTCCGCAGCCGGGGCGTTAGAGCCGACGTCAGCCCGGAATCCGCTCCATGCTTCATGGCCGTAGGGTGGAAACCGCGAAGCGTTTTCCACGCGTCGGAGGCCCTGCCCGACGTTTCGCCATGCAACGGACCCATGGTGGATAAGCTTCGCGTTATCCACCCTACGATCCCATCGCCATCGCCATCGCCATCGCCATCGCCATCGCCATCGCCATCGCCATCGGATTGGTACTCGTAGGGTGGAAAACCGCGCAGCGTTTTTCCACGCGTCACCAGCTGACCAACGGCTGTTTCGTCCCGTTCCCTGAAGTCAGCTTTCGCGTCGTCCGTGCAGCGCTAGAGCGTCATCCCGTCGTGCGCCAGGCACACGTTGTCCGGCAGTCGCCGTGACGCCTGCATGAACCAGGCATCCAGCTCGTGGCCGATGTGGGTCAGCACGGCTTGCGCCGGCTGCAGCTCATCGATGCTTTGCAGCGCGCGAGTCAGGTCGTTGTGGTTGCGCGGTGGCGTATCGCGTGGCGGGGTCGAGCAGTCCAGCACCAGCAGGTCCAGCGCGGTGTCCTGCAGCAGTTCGCGCGTACTGTCCGGCAGGCCGACGGTGTCGGTGAGGTAGGCGATGCAGCGGCCGTGACCTTCCAGCAGGTAGCCGAAGGTGGGTTTCGAATGCACCAGTGGCAGCGCGGTGACCCGCAGCGTGCCGAGCATGCGCTGTTCAAAGGCGGCGAACGGCTCACTGAAATCGAGGATGCCGGGATGTTTGTAGAGATCGGCAAGGCCTTCGGGATCGTCCGGGCCCAGCACTGGAATGCGCAGCCCGGTGCCCCAGCGCAGTTGCAGCAGGCCCTGGGCGTGATCGGCGTGGTAATGGGTCTGCAGGATGCCGTTGAAGCTGCCCGGGGCGAAGCGCTCGCAGAGATCCGCCAGGCCGCTGTCGAGCAGCCAGCGCTGCTCGCCGCACTCCACCAGCGCCGAGCAGGCACGGCGGCGACGGTTCGGATCGAGCTGCGCGGCGCGGCAGGCCGGACAGCTGCAGTTGTACACCGGCACCTGCGCGGCGCCGCCGGTGCCGAGCAAGGTCAGCCGCATTGGCGGTGCTCGTCGATCAGTTGCAGCAGGCGCTCGACGCTGCTCGCCAGCGAGGCGGAATTGTCCAGACGGATGTAGTCGTCCAGCTCGCCGCTGAACAGCTCGTTGCGCGCCAGGCGCGCCTCGATCTGCTCGGGCGTTTCCCGGCCGCGGGTCAGCAGGCGCTCGCGCAGCACGTCCTGCTCGACGGTCAGCAGCACCGCCAGCAGGTTCGGGTAGCGCTGTCGCGCCGCGGGCAGATAGCCGCGCGAACCGTTGACCAGCACGTGCTCGCCGGCGGCCAGCCAGGCGTCGATTTCTGCGGGGATGCCGTAGGCCAACTCGTTGGCGCGCCAGCTGAGGGCGAAGGCCTGTCCGGCCTCCATGCGCTCGAACTGCTCGGCGCTCACCGAGTGCGCGGCTTCGCCGACAGCCTCCGGCGAGCGAGTGATGACCCGCCGGGCAATGCGCACGCCGCGCTCGGCAAGCGCAGCACGGGCGGCGTCGAGCAGACTGTCCTTGCCGGCACCGGAGGGGCCGATCAGGTAGATCAAGCGGCCTTGCATGGGGTTACTCCCGATCATCGAAGCCAGCGCAGAGGCAGGCAGTATAGAGCCAGCCGGGCGACCCGCCGGCGCCTTGTCAGCTTTGTCGGAATGCGCCATCAGAACACCCGCCGGCCCTGGCGCCATACCTGACCGATCACCGGCTGGCCCTTGTGCACCTGCGCCTGGACCAGATCGGCACGCAGCCCGACGGCGATCTCGCCGCGATCATCCAGCCCGGCCGCGCGTGCCGGCGCCAGGCTGATGGTGGCGATGGCGCGCGGCAGGTCGTAGCCGTTGTCCTGCTCGGCCAGGCCCAGCGCGGCCTGCAGCAGGCTGGCCGGGTAGTAGTCACTGGAGAGGATGTCCAGCACGCCGCGTTGCGCCAGGTCGGCGGCGGCGATGTTGCCCGAGTGCGAGCCGCCACGAACGATGTTCGGCGCGCCCATCAGCACCTTCAGCCCGCGCGCGTGGCTGGCCTCGGCGGCCTCGAAGGTGGTCGGGAATTCGGCGATGGCCATGCCGTAGTCGGCCGACTCAGTAACGTGCTCCAGGGTCGCGTCGTCGTGGCTGGCCAGCGCCAGTTCGCGGCTGCGGCAGATGTCGACGATGGCCGCGCGCTGCTGGTCGCTGTGTCGCGCCGAGTTGGCCAGCTGCTCGCTGACGAAATGATCCATCTCCGCCGGGCTCAGGTGGTACTTGCCCATGTAGTACTCGCGGTACTTCTCCATGCGCGCGAACTGGCGCTGGCCCGGCGCGTGGTCCATCACCGAAACCAGCTGCACCAGCGGCTGCTCGACCAGCTCGCGGAACAGTTCCAGGCACTGCGGGTGGCTGACTTCGCAGCGCAGGTGCAGGCGGTGCTCGGCGCGAGTCTGCCCGGCCGCTTCGGCCTCGGCGATGGCCTCGAGCATCACCCCGAGCTGCTGCATGCGCTTGCCCTTGGGGTTGATGTCGCCGATCGACAACGCATCGAACACCGTGGTGATACCGGCGGCGACGATCTGCGCGTCATGGGTCAGCACTGCCGAGGCGGACGGCCAGTCGACGCCGGGGCGCGGGCTCATGTGCTTTTCCAGATTGTCGGTGTGCAGCTCCACCAGCCCCGGCAGCAGCAGGGCGCCGTCCAGGTCCTGGGCCTGCGGCAGGCTGCTGGCGCCTGCGCTGATGTCGGCGATCCGGCCGTCGCGGATCAGCAGGCTGCCGTGAATCACCTGATCGGCCAGCACCAGTCGGGCGTTGCTGAGTATCTGTTCAGATGGCATGGGCCAGGTCCTCCTGCGTCATGTCCAGGTAACGGTCGGCGACTGCCTCGCGGATCGCGCGGTCGTGGAAGATGCCGATCAGCGCGCTACCGGCGGCCTTGGCCTCGTCGATCAGTTCCAGCACCACGCTGGCGTTGGCTTCGTCCAGCGAGGCAGTGGGTTCGTCGAGCAGCATCACCGGCCAGCTGACCATGAAGCCGCGCGCCAGGTTGACCCGCTGCTGCTCGCCGCCGGAAAAGGTGCCGGGGGCGAGCTGCCAGAGCCGCTCGGGAATGTTCAGCCGGGTCAGCAGCGCCTTGGCCCGCGCCTCGGCATCGACACGCGTCCAGCCGCGCGCCAGCGCCGGTTCCATCACCACCTCCAGCGCCGGCACCCGCGGGATCACCCGCAGGAACTGGCTGACGTAGCCCAGCGTCTGCCGGCGCACGGCGAGTACCTGGCGTGGTTCGGCGCCGACCAGCTCCAGCCAGTCACCGGCATGGCGGATGCGGATGCTGCCGCCGGCGGGCAGGTAGTTGCCGTACAGCGTGCGCAACAGGGTCGACTTGCCGGCGCCGGACTGACCGTGCAGCACCAGGCATTCGCCGGCGGCGACGGTGAAGTTCAGCCCGCGCAGCACCTGCAGGCTGACGCCGTGCTGCTGGTGCAGGGTGAAGGTCTTGGCGAGGTCGCGGACCTCGATCAGCGTGTTCATGGCGGATTCCTTCATGGCTGCAGCACCGAGGACACCAGCAGCTGCGTGTAGGGGTGCTGCGGGTCGTCGAGGATCTGGTCGGTCAGGCCCGACTCCACCACCCGCGAGCGGCGCATCACCATCAGCCGGTCGGCCAACAGGCGTGCCACGGCGAGGTCGTGGGTCACGATCACCACCGCCAGATCCAGCTCGCGCACCAGCCCGCGCAAGAGGTCGAGCAGACGTGCCTGTACCGACACGTCGAGGCCGCCGGTGGGTTCGTCCATGAACACCAGCTTCGGGCTGGAAACCAGGTTGCGGGCGATCTGCAGACGCTGCTGCATGCCGCCGGAGAAGGTCCGCGGCAGGTCGTCGATGCGCGCCGGGTCGATCTCCACCTGCTGCAGCCAATCCAGCCCGGCGGCGCGCAGCTGGCCGTAATGCCTGACGCCCTGGGCCATCAGCCGCTCGCCGATGTTGGCGCCAGCGGAAACCCCCATGCGCAGGCCGTCGCGCGGGTTCTGCTCGACGAAGCCCCATTCGGTGCGCAGCAGCGTGCGCCGCTCCGCCTCGCTGGCGGCGTAGAGGTCGAGCCAGTCGCCGGCGTCATCGCGGTATAGCACCGTGCCGCGGTCCGGCGGGCAGCGGCCGCAGAGCAGCGAGAGCAGGGTGGACTTGCCCGAGCCAGACTCGCCGACGATGCCCAGCACTTCGCCGGGGTAGAGGTCGAAGGAAACGCCCTGGCAGCCCTTGTCCGGGCCGTACAGGCGGGTCAGGTCGCGCACCGCGAACAGCGGCTCGGTGCCGACGCTCGGGGCGGGCAGCAGTTGTTCGGCGGCGCTCATGGGCGGCTCTCCTGTTGCTGGGCGCGCTGCGCGCAATAGTCGGTATCCGAGCAGACGAACTGCTTGCTGCCGGCGTCGTCGACGATCAGTTCGTCGAGGTAGGAATCGCCGCTGCCGCAGATGGCGCAGCACTGTTCCCATTGCTGGATCTGGAACGGGTGATCCTCGAAATCCAGGCTGACCACGCGGGTGTACGGCGGTACGGCATAGAGGCGCTTCTCGCGGCCGGCGCCGAACAGCATCAGCGCCGGGCTGCGGTCCAGCTTGGGGTTGTCGAATTTGGGAATCGGCGAAGGGTCCATCACGTAGCGCCCGTCCACCGTCACCGGGTAGGCGTAGCTGGTGGCGATGTGGCCGAAGGTGGCGATGTCTTCGTAGAGCTTCACGTGCATCACGCCGTAGTCGCCCAGCGCGTGCATGGTGCGCGTCTCGGTTTCCGACGGCTCGATGAAGCGCAGCGGCTCGGGAATCGGCACCTGATAGACCATGATCTGTCCGGCGGCGAGCGGGGTTTCCGGGATGCGGTGGCGCGTCTGGATCACCGTCGCCGTGGGGGTGCGTTCGGTGGTGGCGACCCCGGCGGTGCGGGCGAAGAAGCGGCGGATCGACACCGCGTTGGTGGTGTCGTCGGCGCCCTGGTCAATCACCTTGAGCACGTCGTCGGCGCCGAGAATGGCCGCGGTCAGCTGCATGCCGCCGGTGCCCCAGCCATAGGGCAGCGGCATCTCGCGGCCACCGAAGGGCACCTGATAGCCGGGAATGGCGACGGCCTTGAGCAGTGCGCGGCGGATCATGCGCTTGGTCTGTTCGTCGAGGTAGGCGAAGTTGTAGCCCGCCTCGCTGGCGGGGATGGCGTGGGCATTCATGCGCGTTTCTCCTTCGCTGGCGTCGCGGCGTCGGCTTCGGCCGGCTCGGCCTGCGGCTGGCGCAGCTTGCGGATCAGCTCCAGCTCGGACTGGAAGTCGACGTAGTGCGGCAATTTCAGGTGCGAGACGAAGCCGGCGGCCTCGACGTTGTCGCAGTGCATCAGGACGAATTCCTCCTGCTGCGCCGGACCCTGCACCTCCTCGCCGTACTCGCCGGCACGCAGCGCGCGGTCGACCAGTGCCATGCCCATCGCCTTGCGCTCGGCATAGCCGAAGGCCAGGCCGTAGCCGCGGGTGAACTGCGCCTGCGCGGCGCTCTCGCCGACGAACTGGTTGACCATCTCGCACTCGGTCAGCTCGATCTCGCCGAGGCAGACCGGGAAGCCCAGCTCCTGCGGCTCGATCCAGACCTCGGCGGTGCCGATGCGAATCTCGCCGGCGAACGGGTGGTTGCGGCCGTAGCCGCGCTGGGTCGAATAGCCCAGCGCCAGGAGAAAGCCCTCGTCGCCGCGCGCCAGTGCCTGCAGGCGTTCGGCGCGGCTGCAGGGCAGCTCCAGTGGCTCGCGGGTGAGGTCCGGTACCGGCTCGCCGCGGTCGATTTCCGGGGTCATCAGGCCTTCCTCGCCGAGCAGGCCGAGTACGCGGGGGCAGTTGCTCAGCGTGGCGCTGGCATCCACCGGCGGGCCGGGGCGTTCGCCTTCGGCGAGCAGGGCGAAATCGAGCAAGCGGTGGGTGTAGTCGAAGGTCGGGCCGAGCAGCTGGCCGCCGGGGACGTCCTTGAAGGTCGCCGAGATGCGCCGGCTGAGCTGCATGGCGCCGGTGTCCAGCGGCAGGCTTTCGGCGAAGCGCGGCAACGTGGTGCGGTAGGCGCGCAGGAGGAAGATCGCCTCGACCAGATCGCCGGCGGCCTGCTTGATCGCCAGCGCGGCGAGTTCTTCGTCATACAGCGAACCCTCGCTCATCACCCGCGCCACGGCGAGCGGCAGCTGCTGGCGGATCTGCTCGACGCCGAGCTCGGCGACATCGGTTTCACCGCGGCGCTTCTTCGCCAGCAGCGCGTGGGCGTTGTCGATGGCCTGTTCGCCACCCTTGACTGCGACGTACATCAGGCCACCTCCTGCAGCGAATCGCCGATGCGGGTGCTGCGCGGCAGGCCGAGCACTTCGCCGTCGGCGCAGAACAGTGCATCCAGCCCGCGCGGGAAGTCGGTGCGCGCGGCGCGCTGCTGCCAGAACGTCGGCTTCAGCGGCAAACCGACCAGGCGACTGCCGTCGATACCCGGGCCCTGCCAGCTCAGCGCCGGGCCGCGGTCGAGACGGTTGAGCTGGACCAAGAGCGTGCAGGACTGGTCCGGATAGCGTTCGCTGCCGTTGTAGAAGCCGGAGAGGTCGTCCAGGGCGGCGGCATCGAGCAGGGCGAACATGGCGTCCTCGCGCGTCTCGACGATTGGGCAGCCACAGTGAAAGGCCAGGTTGGCGCGGATCGCCGGGGTGTCGAAGGCCGGCGCCAGCCACAGCGGCGTGTCGTTATCCAGCAGGCTCAGGCACAGCGCGTAGCTGGCGGCCTGCAGCGGCTCGATGGCGGCGACGCTGACCAGCGGCTGGTGCGTGCCTGGCTCGGACAAAGCCTTGAGCGCGGCGCGGAAGCACTTCTGCGCGTCCAGCACCGGGTCGGCGAAGGCGGCTTGCAACAGGTCGGATGGGGCGCGATTCATCAGTCTTCTCCTCGCAGCAGCGTGAAGAACTCCACGCGGGTAGTAGCGGTTTCGGCAGCCTTCTGCGCGGCGCGTCGGGCCTGCGCGGCGGCCAGCGGTTCGATCAGCTCGGCGAGCCAGCGGCTCTGCTGCGGGCCTTGCAGATGGGCGTCGGCGAGTGCGGCGAGCTCGGCCTGGCGCTTGTCGCGGCCGGCGCGGTAGCTGTAGCCGGTGCTGCCGTCGGCCAGGCGCACCACGCAGCGGGTGACGCTCATCTCGCCGAGGTTGAACGGCGCACCAGTGCCGCCCATGCGGCCGCGCACCAGGGTCATGCCGATTTCCGCCGGGCGGATCAGCTGGTAGGCGCAGTCGCGCAGGGCGCTCTCGAAGGGCGCCAGTTCGGCGGCGCTGGCGCGGGCCAGCACGGTCATCCAGCGCTGGCGGGGGGATTGTTCGCGGGTGTACATGGGGTTCTCCATCAGGTGGCGACCTGGTACTGGAAGCGGTCGGAACGGCTGGCCGAGAGGGCGATCTCCACCGGTCGCCCGCTGGCGTCGCAGGACAGGGTGAACACCGACAGCAGCGGCATGCGCAGGGGCATCAGCAGCTGTGCGGCCTCGTCGCGATCGGCCAGGCGCGCGCCGATCAGGCTGAAACGGCGCGTTAGCGGCAGGCCGCGCTCACCGAGGTAGCGGCGCAGCGAGCCGCCCTGGTAGTCGGCGAGCAGCTCGGCGTGGCTGGCGCAGTAGCGGTGGCGGATCAGGCTGACCGGCTCGCCGTCGAGCAGGCGCAGGGTGCTCAGCTCGATCAGCGCAGCGCCCTCGGCCAGTTGCAGGTGGCGCGCTTCCTCGGCGCTGGCGCTCAGCTGGCGGCGATCGAGCAGGCGCGCCTCGGTGCGCACGCCAAGGGCGGCCAGCGCATCGCTGTAGGCGCTGTCGGCCTGCAGCGGGTAGACCAGCGGGCGTTGCAGCACCTGGGTGCCCTTGCCCTGGCGGCGCAGCAGGCGGCCCTCGTTGATCAGCTCGTCGACGGCGCGGCGCAGGGTGTGGCGGTTGACCGCGAAGCGCCGCGCCAGCTGCATCTCGCCAGGCAGGAAGTCGCCGATGCGGTAGTGGCGCAGCTCGCCGCGCAGCACCTGGGCCAGTTCTAGGTAGAGCGGTTCGCTGGGTTGTCTAGACAACTGCATGGTTTTTTAGAAGGCCGCGCGGGCCTTCACTCCGTCAGATGAAGAGCTTGCGCAGGCGCTGGGAGAGCAGGTCGATCAGGCTCACCACGGCGATGATGATCAGCAGCAGGGCGGCGGTCTGGCCGAACTGGAAACCGCGGATGGCTTCCCAGAGGATCACGCCGATGCCGCCGGCGCCGACCATGCCGACCACCGTGGCCGAGCGCACGTTGGATTCGAAGCGATACAGCGAGTAGGAAATCCACAGCGGCAGTACCTGCGGAATCACCCCGAAGATGACTTCCTGCAGCGCACTGGCACCGGTGGCGCGCACGCCTTCCACCGGGCCTGGCTCGATGGCTTCCACCGCCTCGGCGAACAGCTTGGCGAGCACGCCGGTGGTGCTGATCCACAGCGCCAGCACGCCGGCGAAGGGGCCGAGGCCGACGGCAACGACGAAGAGCATGGCGAAGACCATTTCGTTGATCGAACGGCAGGCGTCCATCAGTCGGCGCACCGGCTGGTAGACCCACCAGGGCACGATGTTCTCGGAGCTGAGAATGCCCAGCGGGATGGCGCAGACGATCGCCAGCAGGGTGCCCCAGAGGGCGATATGCACCGTGGTGACCATTTCCTTGAGGTACAGCTGCCAGTTGCTGAAGTCCGGCGGGAAGAAGTCGGCGGCGAAGGTCGCCATGTTGGCGCTGTCGCGGATCAGCAGCAGCGGATTCATCTCCGCGCCCTGCCAGGACCAGGCCAGCACGGCCAGGCACAGGCCCCAGCCGAGCAGACGCAGCCAGCTGCGCTTGTCGTTGCCCGCCAGCGGCGGTGTGGTACTCAGAGTGGTCATGTCGTTCTCTCGCGGCATGGACGACGCGGGCGTGGCGATGCTGCGCCACGCCCGGCGGCGGGATCAGCTGGCCTTGGCGGCGGCGCTCTTCTGCTCGCGCTCGGCCATGCGCTGCTCCAGCTTGGCCAGCTCCTGGTCGATGCCTTGCAGCTTGGCTTGGCGGTCGCTGTCGGAAAGCTTGCTGTCGGCGGCGACTTCGCTGCGCTTCTTGAACAGTTCCAGCTGGCGGATCGGCAGCAGCTGGTCGTTGTCGGAGGCGCGGAACGGTGCCCACTGCAGCCCGGCGAGGATTTCCTTTTCGGCCGGCTTGGCGCCGTAGCTCAGGAAGAACTCGCGCAGCTTGTTCTTCTGCTCGTCGCTCAGGTTCTTGCGCCACACCAGCGGGTCGGCCGGGATCAGCGGCGAGGTCCAGACGACCTTCAGCTGCGCGGCCTTGTCCGGCGCGGTGATCTGCAGGCGCTCCATGCCTTCGCTGTTGAAGGTGCCGACATCGACCTGCTTGTTCGCCACCGACAGCGCGTTCACTTCGTGGCTGCCGTTGAGGCTGCGCTTGAAGGCCTGAGTGGCGTCGACCTTGTTCTTGGCGAACACGTAATAGCCGGGCACCAGGTAGCCGGAGGTGGAATTCGGGTCGCCGTTGGCGAAGGTCAGGCTCTTGGCGTTCTTCAGCACGTCCTCGACCGAGTTCAGGGCGCTGTCCCTGTGCACGATCAGATGGCTGTAGTAGCCCGGGCTACCGTTGGCGGCGACGGTCTGGGCGAAGATTTCTCCACCGGCGCGATCCACCGCTTCCATCGCCGACTTGTTGCCGTACCAGGCCAGATCGACCTTGTCGAAGCGCATGCCCTGGATCACCCCGGCGTAGTCGGGAGCGAAGAAGGCCTTCACCTCGTAGCCGGTCTGCTTGCTCATGTCGGCGAGGAAGGGGTCCCAGACGCTGCGCAGGTTCTGCGAGGACTCGGTGGAAATGATGCCGAAGGTGATGGTCTCGGCGGCCTGGGCGGTGCCGAACATCGCACCGGCGAGCAGCGTGGAGGCGGCGAGGGCACGGCTGAAGCGTTTCAACATGAAGATCACTCCTGGGGGTGTGGCGTTGGTTGTCGGGTCGGCGTGCGGCTCAGCCGTTGACCAGCTGCAACTGCCGCGGCTCGGCGCTACGGGCGCGGTCGGAGAACAGCAGGCTGGCGTCCAGATCGGCGCCATAGAGGTCGTTGAGCAGGCGGTCGCTGAGCGCCGCCGAGGGGCCGTCGTAATGGATGCGCCCGCCCTTGAGCGCCACGGCGCGGGAGCAGTAGCGCAGCGCGTAGTCGACCTGATGCAGGGTGACCACCACGGTCTTGCCGTCCTGGCGGTTGATGTCGGCGAGGATTTCCATGACCTTGCGCGCCGACTCCGGGTCGAGTGAGGCGATGGGCTCGTCGGCGAGGATCACCTCGGCCTGCTGGGTCAGTGCACGGGCGATCGCCACCCGCTGCTGCTGCCCACCGGAGAGCGTGGAGGCACGCTGCGCGGCGCGCTCGGCGAGGCCGACGCGCTCCAGCGCGGCGAGGGCCTGACGCTTCTGTTCGTCACTGAACATGCCCAGCGAACCGCGCCAGCGCGGCATGCGGCCGAGAAAGCCGAGCAGCACGTTGTCCAGCACGCTGAGGCGGTTGACCAGGTTGAACTGCTGGAAAATGTAGCCGATGTCGGCACGCAGTCGACGCACCTCGCCATGCAGCTGGCCGGTGGCCTGCACCTCGCGACCGAGCACCTCGATGCGCCCGCCCGCGGTGCGGTCACAGCAGGCCAGCCCGGCCAGATGGCGCAACAGGGTGGACTTGCCGGAACCGGAAGCGCCGATCAGCGCCACCATTTCACCGGGCTGTACCGCCAGGCCCAGGTCGAACAGCGCCTGCTTGCCGGCGAAGGTCTTGTTCAGTCGCTCGACTCGAATAGCCGCATTCATCGTCTTGCCCTCTCGTCTGCGCGGCCGGGGAGGTCGGCCAACTTGTCTAGACGAGAAGGTAGTCAGGCTGTGTTGCAGTCCGACTAAGCGTCGATGAACCTGCGATGACCGTTCGGTGAAGCTTCGATGGTCAGCGCAGCGGCGGCCGCTTGGCGCGCGATCAGCGCACGCGGCGCTTTGCCTCGGCGAGCCGGCGCCCTAAGCTGGACGCCGTCATTGCGTCCCGTGCTGGCGCGTCGTCTACGTGACCGTCAGGCATTGAACAGAAAGAGGAAGAGCATGAAACAGAAGATCGTATTCATTACCGGCGCCACCTCCGGCTTTGGCCGCGCCACCGCTCGTCGCTTCGCCGAGGCCGGCTGGGCGCTGGTCCTCACCGGGCGACGCAGCGAGCGCCTGGAAGAGCTACAGGGCGAGCTGTCAGGCAAGGTGCCGGTGCATATCGCCACCCTCGACGTGCGCCATGCCGGCGCGGTGAAGGAGGTGGTCGAGCAGCTGCCGGCCGAGTTCCGCCAGATCGATTGCCTGGTCAACAACGCCGGCCTGGCGCTGGCGCCGCAGCCGGCGCAGCAGGTCGACCTGCAGGACTGGCACACCATGATCGACACCAACATCACCGGCCTGGTCAACGTCACCCACGCGCTGCTGCCGACGCTGATCGAAACGGGCAAGGGCGCCAGCATCGTCAATATCGGCTCGGTGGCCGGCCACTGGCCGTATCCGGGTGGCCACGTCTACGGCGCGACCAAGGCCTTCGTCGAGCAGTTCGGCTACAACCTGCGCTGCGACCTGCTCGGCACCGGCGTGCGCGTCACCGACATCGCCCCGGGCATGGCCGAGACCGAGTTCACCCTGGTGCGCACCAAGGGCGATCAGGACGCCAGCGACCGCCTCTACCGCGGCACCACGCCGCTGACTGCCGAGGACATTGCCGAGCAGATCTTCTACGTCGCGACGCTGCCGGATCACATCAATATCAACCGCCTGGAAGTGATGCCGACGCGTCAGGCCTGGTCGCCGTTCAATATCGATCGCGACAAGTAAGTTGCTTCGCAAGGCGTGGCGTGCAATGCGCCGCGCCTGCTGCATTTCCCGCAAACCCGCCGTTCAGACGCATCGTTAACCTGATCGTAACGGTTGCGTCCGCTGCTTGATTGATGACCCTTCGGTCACCTCCCTACTGTGCGCTCCACAAGCGGAAAAACTGTGGAGTCGCCATGACAACAACAATCTCCCCACCGCCGCAGTGGTCGCGTCGTCGCGCTGAAAAAGCCCGTCGTCTCGATCAGGTGCAGAGCCTCGCCGATGGCGTGGTGCTGCCCAGCGAGCGGATCGTCGAGGCCCTGGAACTCTTGATCGCCCCCGGCGACCGGGTGGTGCTCGAGGGCAACAACCAGAAGCAGGCGGATTTCCTCTCCCGCTCCCTGGCCAAGGCCGACCCCGGCAAGCTGCACGACCTGCACATGATCATGCCGAGCGTCAGTCGCGCCGAGCACCTGGATCTGTTCGAACGGCAGATCGCCCGCAAGCTCGACTTCTCCTTTGCCGGCCCGCAGAGCCTGCGCATCAGCCAGCTGCTGGAAGACGGCCTGCTAGAAGTCGGCGCCATCCACACCTACATCGAACTCTATTCGCGCCTGTTGGTGGACCTGATCCCCAACGTCGCGCTGGTGGCCGGCTTCCAGGCCGACCGCCACGGCAACATCTACACCGGCCCGAGCACCGAGGACACTCCGGCGCTGGTTGAGCCGACCGCCTTCAGCGATGGCATCGTCGTCTTTCAGGTCAACGAGATCGTCGACGAGCTGCCGCGCGTGGACATCCCGGCGAGCTGGGTCGATTTCGTCGTGGTGGCCGACAAGCCGTTCTATATCGAGCCGCTGTTCACCCGCGACCCGCGCCATATCAAGCCGGTACACGTCTTGATGGCGATGATGGCGATCCGCGGCATCTACGAAAAACACAACGTGCAGTCGCTCAACCACGGCATCGGTTTCAACACCGCGGCCATCGAGCTGATCCTGCCGACCTACGGCGAATCGCTGGGCCTGAAAGGCAAGATCTGCCGCAACTGGACGCTCAACCCGCACCCGACGCTGATCCCGGCGATCGAGACCGGCTGGGTCGAAAGCGTGCATTGCTTCGGCACCGAGCTGGGTATGGAGAACTACATCGCCCAGCGCCCGGACGTGTTCTTCACCGGCCGCGACGGCTCCATGCGCTCCAACCGCATGATGTGCCAGTTGGCCGGGCAGTACGCCGTGGACCTGTTTATCGGCGCGACGCTGCAGGTCGATGGCGACGGCCATTCCTCCACCGTCACCCGCGGCCGCCTGGCCGGTTTCGGCGGTGCGCCGAACATGGGCCACGACCCGCGTGGTCGCCGCCACCCCACGCCGGCCTGGCTGGACATGGCCATGCCCGGCGGCGAGGCCCCGGTGACCATGCTCGAGCGCGGCAAGAAGCTCGTGGTGCAGATGGTCGAGACCTTCCAGGAAGGCGGCAAACCCACCTTCGTCGAGCAGCTCGACGCGGTGGAGGTGGCGAAGAAGAGCGGCATGCCGCTGGCGCCGATCATGATCTACGGCGACGACGTCACCCACCTGCTCACCGAGGAAGGCATCGCCTACCTGTACAAGGCCCGCTCGCTGGAAGAGCGTCAGGCGATGATCGCCGCGGTGGCCGGCGTCACCAGCATAGGCCTTCGGCACAACCCGAAGGACACCGAGCGCATGCGCCGCGAAGGGCTGATCGCGCTGCCGGAAGACCTCGGCATCCGCCGCAACGACGCCACCCGCGAGCTGCTCGCCGCCAAGAGCATCGCCGAGCTGGTGGAGTGGTCCGGCGGCCTCTACAACCCGCCTGCCAAGTTCAGGAGCTGGTGATGAGCGCACTCATTGCACGACAGGCGCCGTCCGCGGCCGAACGCCTGGCCGATCTGGCGGTGCAGGCGCTGGTCGACGAGGCCGACCTGTCGCCCAAGCCGGGGCTGGTCGACCGGCGCGGCAGTGGCGCCCATCAGGACCTGCATCTGGGGCTGATGCACGCCTCGGCGCAGTCGCTGTGGCCGGCGTTCGCCGCCATGGCCGATGCGGCGCGGAGCGAAGGTCGGGTCAGCCAGGCGCTGCGTGAAACCCTTGGCCAGCTGGGCCGCGACGGCGAAGCGGAGATGTTGCGCGTCACTGCCGGGGTCAACACCCATCGCGGCGCGATCTGGGCGCTGGGGCTGCTCAGCGCGGCGGCGATGCTGGAAAGCGGCGCTTCGGCTGGCGAGATTGCCGCCAGCGCGGCCGCCCTGGCGCGGCTGGACGACCCGGCCGCGCCGCACAACCCGGACAGCCACGGCGCGCGGGTCTGCCGTCGCTACGGCGTGCTCGGCGCCCGCGAACAGGCGCAGCACGGCTTTCCCGCGGTCATCGAGCACGGCGTGCCGCAGCTCCACGCCAGCCGCCGCGCCGGCGCCGGCGAGCAGAACGCCAGGCTCGATGCGCTGCTGGCGATCATGAGCAGCCTTACCGACACCTGCGTGCTGCATCGCGCCGGTCTTGAAGGGTTGACCCGCATGCAGGCCGGTGCCCGCGCCGTGCTCGAAGCCGGTGGTGCCGCCAGCCTCGCCGGTCGTCGCCAGCTGCGGCTGCTCGATCGCGACATGCTCGCCCTCAACGCCTCGCCGGGCGGCGCCGCCGACCTGCTGGCCGCCACCCTTTTCCTCGACCGCCTGGCGCCGCATGCGCCGGCGCCGACTGGGAGCAACTGAACATGGAAACCCTGTCTTTCGAATTCGCCGCGGGGCAACCCGCCCGCGGCAAGGCCCTGGTCGGCGTGGTCGGCTCGGGCGATCTGGAAGTGCTGCTGGAACCCGGCCAGGCCGGCAAGCTGGCGATCCAGGTAGTCACCTCGGTCAATGGTGCCGAGCAACGCTGGAAGAGCCTGTTCGAGCGGATGTTCCGCGAGCAGACGCCACCGGCATTGAACATCGATATTCACGATTTTGGGGCCACGCCCGGCGTAGTGCGTCTGCGCCTGGAGCAGGGACTGGAGGAGGTCGGCCATGACTGATGTGTCCGCTAACTCCGTGGCCCGTTTACTCGAGTCGCGCAGCTTCGTCGAACTCGGTGCCCGCCAGCGTGCCCGCGCACTGCTGGACGAAGGCAGCTTCCGCGAACTGCTCGATCCGTTCGATCGCGTCACCTCGCCCTGGCTGCCGAAGCAGGGCATCGTCACCCAGGCCGACGACGGCGTGGTGGTCGCCAAGGGCACCATCGACGGCCAGCCGGCGGTGATCGCCGCTATCGAAGGCGCCTTCCAGGGCGGCAGCATGGGCGAGGTCGGCGGCGCGAAGATCGCCGGCGCGCTGGAACTGGCTGCCGAAGACAACCGCAACGGCATCCCGACCCGCGCCGTGCTCTTGCTGGAAACCGGCGGCGTGCGCCTGCAGGAAGCCAACCTGGGCCTGGCCGCCATCGCCGAAATCCAGGCGGCCATCGTCGAGCTGCGCGATTACCAGCCGGTGATCGGCGTGGTCGCCGGTTCCGTCGGCTGCTTTGGTGGCATGTCCATCGCTGCCGGGCTGTGCAGCTACCTGGTCGTCACCCGCGAAGCCCGCGTCGGCCTCAATGGCCCGCAGGTGATCGAGCAGGAAGCCGGGCTCGACGAGTACGACTCGCGTGACCGTCCGTTCATCTGGAGCCTGACCGGCGGCGAGCAACGCTATGCCTCGGGTCTGGTGGACGCTTACGTCGCCGACGACACCGATGCCATCCGCGCGCAACTGCACGAACTGTTCGCCCTCGGCAAGCCGCTGCAGCCACGCAGTCGCCGCCACGCCTGGTTCCTCCAGCGGCTGGCTGACGTCGACACCCGCACGCAGCTCGATGCCGCCGCCGTGCGAGCCCTCTACGAAGGAGATGCCCAATGAGCCGTGGACTGAACTGGTTGCAAGCCCTGGCCGGCGGTCAGGCACTGGCGGGCTATCCGGCCTCGGTGAAGGTGGTTGACGGCACGTTGGGTGAGCGCGCCGCGCGCTATATCGCCGTGGTGCCGGATGCCGAGAATCCCTTCCCGCGCGCGCGCAATGGCGAGGTCGGCCTGCTCGAAGGCTGGGCGCTGGGTCAGGCGCTGGACGAGGTGATCGAAGCCGATCGCGACAAGGCGGACAAGCGTGTGGTGGTCGCCATAGTCGATGTGCCGAGCCAGGCCTACGGCCGTCGCGAAGAGGCGCTGGGCATTCATCAGGCGCTGGCTGGTGCGGTGGACGGCTATGCCCGCGCACGGCTGGCCGGGCATCCGGTGATCGCGCTGCTGGTGGGCAAGGCCATGTCCGGCGCCTTTCTCGCTCATGGCTATCAGGCCCAGCGGATCATCGCCCTGCGCGATCCGGGCGTGATGGTGCACGCCATGGGCAAGGCCGCGGCGGCGCGCATCACCCTGCGCAGCGTCGAGGAGCTGGAAGCCCTGGCCGAATCGGTGCCACCGATGGCCTACGACATCGACAATTACGCGACCCTCGGCCTGCTCTGGGAAACCCTCTCGGTGGAGAACATCGAGCAGCCCGCGGCGGCCGACTTGCAGCGAGTGCGCGATTGCCTGGCCAAGGCCGTCGAGGACATCGGCAGCAGCACCGACCTGCGCGGCCGCCTCGGTGCGCCGAACCGCGAGGCCTCGTCGCGGGTGCGCGAGCTGTTGCGCGCGCAGTGGTAGCGAACACCTGAAGCGGCGGTATCCGCCGAACCGATCAGCGACTCGACAACAACAATCCCGAGGAGGCTGTAGATGCACGACACTCCGCGCCCCCACGACCTGCTCTGGGGTATGCCCCGCGAGCAGCTGCCGGCCGATGCCCCGGCCTGGGCGGTCGCCGTGCTCGCCGCCGGCCAGCCGGTGGTGGTGCGGCGTGCGCGTGTGGCCGCCGGTCTGGTCGCGGTGGGGCTGCGGGGTGCGACGCGTGATCAACGCCTGGCCGCCCTGATGCCGATCGAGGCGATCAGTCGTCGGCTCGCGCCGGAAGCATTGCTCGCTCGTCAGGCCAGCGAGGATCTGCCAGTGTTCCGCGTGCTGGCCGAGATCCGCCCGTTGCTCGATGCGCTGGGGTATGTCTGGGGCGTTACCGGCTCGGCGGGCTTTCAGCTCGCCACCGGACTCCCGACGGCGCATCCGGACAGCGATCTTGATCTGCTGCTCAGAACCGAGCATCCGCTGCCACGCAGCGAAGCGCGCCCGTTGCTGCAGCTGCTGGAACGCCGCGCCTGCCGCGTCGATTTGCAACTGGAAACCCCGCTGGGCGGCGTGGCGCTCAGCGAATGGGCGAGTGGCGCGGCGCGGGTGATGGTCAAGACTGCGGACGGCCCCCGGCTTGTCGGCGATCCCTGGAAAGCGGAGCGTGCGGCATGAGCAGCCTGTTCGCCTTTCCCGGCCAGGGCGCGCAAAAGCCCGGCATGCTGCAGCGCCTGCCCGAAGCGCCGGAAGTTGCCGCGACCCTGGCCGAGGCCAGCGCTGTGCTCGGCGAGGATGTACTGCTGCTCGACTCGGCCGAGGCGTTGCAATCGACCCGTGCCGTGCAGCTCTGCCTGCTGATCGCCGGGGTCGCCGGCGCGCGGCTGCTAATGCGTGGTGAGCAGCGACCGGATTACGTCGCCGGGCTGTCCATCGGTGCCTATGCCGCGGCGGTGGTTGCCGAGTCGCTGGATTACGCCGATGCACTGCGTCTGGTCGCGCTGCGGGGCGAGCTGATGCAGCAAGCCTATCCCGAGGGCTATGGCATGACCGCGATCCTCGGGCTGTCGCTGGCGACGGTCGAGCGGCTGCTGGCGGAAGCTGCGGAGTCCGCCTACCTGGCCAATATCAACGCCGACAACCAGATCGTCATCGCCGGCAGCGATGCCGCCATGACTGCAGTCGCTGCCCAGGCCAAAGCGCTCGGTGCATCCTGCGCGCGGCGTCTGGCGATGAGCGTGCCCTCGCATTGCGTGCTGCTCGAGCAGCCGGCACAGCAGCTGGCCGAGGCTTTCGCCAAGGTCCAGCTAAGCGCGCCGCGGATTCGCTACCTCAGCGGTTCATCGGCGCGCCCGATCTTCGATACCGAGCGCCTGCGCGACGACCTCGCCTTCAACATGTGCCGCGTCGTCGACTGGCAAGGCACCCTGCGCACCGCCTACGAGCGAGGCGTGCGCCTACACATTGAAATGCCGCCGGGCTCGGTGCTGACCGGGCTGGCGCGGCGGGTTTTTGAACAGGGTACGCTGGTTGCCTTCGACGGCGCCCGGCTCGACACACTGGACGCCTTGCTGCGTCAGGAGGGCAGCCAGAGCCAATAGACCGCGTGCAGATTCAGCGCGAGCAGCCTTAACTCGCCGACTGATCGATGGATAAAAACAACTACCTCGACAACACGCGCCCAGCCCTCTGCAGGCTGCAGCGCAACCAAAAAGGACAAGAACAATGATCATCTTTGGTGTGGCCTTCCTGGCCTTGTGTACCCTCACCGGCATCTTCGTCGGCGAGTTGCTCGGCAAGGCGATCGGCGTGCCGGCCAACGTCGGCGGCGTTGGTATCGCCATGGTGCTGCTGATCCTCATCGGCAGCTATCTGAAGAAACGCGGCCTGTTCAATCCGGAATCGGAGCAGGGCATCAAGTTCTGGAGCGCCGTCTATATCCCTATCGTGGTCGCCATGGCCGCGCAGCAGAACGTTTACGGTGCTCTCAGCGGCGGGCCGATGGCCATTCTTGCCGGCGTCGCGGCGGTCGCGCTGGCCTTCATGCTGGTCCCGGTGCTTGATCGGATCGGCCGAAAAAAGCTTGAGGCCGACCCGACACTGCCGGCTGATCCAGCCAAGCCGCTCACCAGCAGCGCACGGGGGTAACGGCCATGTACGAATCGCTCATGAAAGTGATCAGCGGCTACGGTCTGATCAGCGGCTTCGCCATCATCGGCGCCACCATGTGGCTGTCCTACTGGCTCTCCGACAAGCTCACCAAGGGCCGACTGCATGGCTCTGCAGTGGCCATCCTCATCGGTCTCTTGCTGTCGTACATCGGCGGCGTCGTTACCGGCGGGCAGAAGGGCCTGGTGGATATCGCGCTGTTCTCCGGCATCGGCCTGCTCGGCGGGGCCATGCTGCGTGACTTCGCCATCGTTGCCACCGGTTTTGGCGTCAGCGTCGACGAGCTCAAGCGGGCTGGCATGGTCGGCGTGCTGGCGCTGTTCATCGGTGTGCTCGCCTCCTTTGTCGCTGGCGTGGCAGTTGCCTTCGCGTTCGGCTACACCGATGCGGTCAGCCTGACCACCATCGGTACGGGCGCGGTGACCTACATCGTTGGCCCGGTCACCGGCGCAGCGATTGGCGCCAGCTCCGAGGTTATGGCGCTGTCCATCGCCGCCGGCCTGGTCAAGGCGATCGTGGTGATGGTCGCGACGCCCTTTGTCGCGCCCTACATCGGCCTGAACAACCCGCGTTCGGCGGTTATTTTCGGCGGCCTGATCGGCACCTCCAGCGGCGTCGCCGGTGGCCTGGCGGCCACCGATCCGAAGCTGGTGCCCTACGGCTGTCTGACGGCCGCGTTCTATACCGCACTGGGCTGCCTGCTTGGCCCGTCGCTGCTGTTCTTCGTCATGCGCGGGCTGCTTGGCTAGCGCGCTGCTACTCACCCCCGTCGTCATTCGCAACGCGCTCTTCGGAGCGCGCTTGCGTTCAACAAGGAAGGTAGAAAGATGAGCACTCTTAAGGTCAGTCATAAGCTGATTCTTGGCTTTGCTGCCGTACTGGCGCTAACCCTGAGCGTTGCCCTGATCGGCATCTACGGCATGGACGCGCTGGTCTCCCGTAGCGACAAGGCACAGAGCGCGGCTCGCCTGCTCGATGAGGCTAACCGCATCCGCTATGCGCAGGTCAGTTTCGAGACCCGCGGCGATCCGCTGCATGTCGAGGCGGTCGAGCAATCGGTCGCCCGCATCGTCGAACTGGTGCAGCAGCAGAAGGCCGAGTTCAGCGATCCGCAGGACCTGCAGCGCCTGCAGGCGATCACCACCGACGTGCAGCATTACCGCCAGCGTTTCCTCGATCTGGCGGCGCTCTGGGAGCGCAAGGTGAAGACCCGCAGCAGCTGGGTCGAGGCCGGCAACACGTCCGATGCACTGATCGCCGAGCTGGAGGCGCGCTGGGCCGGCACGCCGGACGCACCGGTCATGCATGAGGATCCGCGTAGCGCAGCCATCGGCCTGCAGGCCGGCGAGGTATCCAAGCACAACCGCATGGTGCGCTTCATGGTGCGCGGCTACCTGATGACCGAGACCGAGCAGTCGCTGCAGCAATTGCAGCAGCAGTTCAGCACGCTGCAGGCGGCCGTTGACCGGCTGGATGCGCAACTGGCCGGCACGCCCGGCGTCGATCTGCAGCCTCTGCGTGACTCGGTGGCGACCTACGTCCGCCAGTTCGGCCAACTGCCGCCCATCGTCGCCGCGCAGGTGCAGGCGCGTCAGGAGATGCAGGGCATCTTCGACAGCATTTACCGCAACACCAGCGAAATCGTGCAGGCGCAGACCGACAAGCGCAGCGCCGAAGCCGGCGAGAAAAAGGCCTTGCTGTTGGGCATTACCCTGCTGGCGATCGCCCTGGGGCTGGTCATCAGCTGGCTGATCGTGCGTCAGCTCACGCAGCCGCTGGCCCAGGCCGTGCGCATCGCCGAGCGCATCGGCGCAGGCGATATGACGGAGCAGCCGCGGCAGCGGCGCAGCGACGAGTTCGGTCAGCTGCTCGATGCGCTGGACCGTACCCGCGGCAGCCTGCGTGATCTGATCGGCCGCATCAGCGCCATCACCGGCCAGCTGGCCAGTGCCGCGGAGGAGCTTTCGGCCGTGACCGAACAGACCAGCGCGGGCATCCAGAGCCAGCGCCTGGAAACCGATCAGGTCGCCACCGCCATGCACGAGATGGCCGCGACCGTGCAGGAGGTGGCGCGCAATGCCGACGAAGCTTCCAGCGCCGCCCAGCATGCCGACCGCCAGGCGGCCCAGGGTGACATCGTGGTGCAGCGCGCGCTGGCGCAGATCGACCGGCTGTCGTCCCAGGTCGGCTTGTCCGCCGAAGCCATGGCGCAGCTGAACCAGGAAACCGCAGGGATCAGCACCGTGCTTACGGTGATCAACGGCATTGCCGAACAGACCAACCTGCTCGCTCTCAACGCCGCCATCGAAGCGGCCCGCGCCGGTGATGCCGGCCGCGGTTTTGCCGTGGTCGCCGACGAGGTACGCGGCCTGGCGCAGCGTACCCAGCAGTCCACGGCGCAGATCGAGGAGCTGATCGGCAATCTGCAGAAGGGCGCGTTGCATGCGTCTTCGCTGATGGACAGCAGCCGCGGGCTTGCCGGCGAGACGGTCAGCCTGGCGCGTGATGTCGGCGAGGAGCTGCAGGCCATCACCCGCACCATCTCCACCATCCAGGCGATGAACCTGCAGATCGCCACGGCATCGGAGGAGCAGAGCTCGGTGGCCGAGGACATCAACCGCAGCGTGCTCAGTGTGCGCGATGTGGCTGACCAGTCAGCCGCCGCCGCGCAGCAGACCGCAGCATCGACCGTGGAGCTGGCCCGGCTGGGCAGCGAGCTGCAGGAGCTGACCGCGCGTTTCCAGGTCTGAAGCGATTCCGCCAGCGGATTCGGCGCGTGAGCTGATGTTGCTGCCACCCGGCCTCTTGGCCACCCGGCCCAACGTCGGGGGTTACAGCGGTGGGTTTTTCTGGCAGGGTGTCTCCTGCGATTGCGTGACGATTTGCCACAGCTGGCGGTCGACGTGGATCGATGTGATTGCGGGAGAGACTGCCGCATGGCAGCGCCGAAGGAGCAACCGCCCCGGAAACTCTCAGGCAAAAGGACCGCTATCACTGCTGAAACTCTGAAGAGCCGCCTGGTTTTCGTCGCCGGGCGCACCGAAGGAGCAAGCGAGCCGTCACGCGCTCGTGAATCTCTCAGGTCCAGAACAGAGGGGGCGCCCGCCGCGCGTTGGGCGCACGGGCTATGACCCCCTTGACGTTCTGGAGCGACAACAATGAAAACAATCGCAGTCATCGGTGGCGGTATCACCGGCGTCACCACCGCCTATGCCCTGGCCAAGCGCGGCTTCTCCGTCACCCTGCTGGAAAAGCACCGCTACGCGGCGATGGAAACCTCGTTCGCCAACGGCGGCCAGCTGTCCGCGTCCAATGCCGAGGTCTGGAACCACTGGTCGACCATCGTCAAGGGCCTCAAGTGGATGCTCAAGAGCGATGCGCCGCTGCTGGTCAATCCCAAGCCCAGCTGGCACAAGCTCTCCTGGTTCGCCGAGTTCATCGGCTCGATTCCCAACTATCGGCAGAACACCATCGAAACCGCACGCCTGGCCATCGCCGCGCGCGAGCACCTGTTCGCCTGGGCCGAGGCCGAAGGCATCGACTTCGACCTGAAGAAGAAGGGCATCCTGCACATCTACCGCGACAAGGCCGGTTTCGAGCATGCCGGGCTGGTCTCACGCCTGCTTGCCGAAGGCGGCCTGCCGCGGCGCAGCGTGACGCCGGAGGAGATGCGCGCGATCGAACCGACCCTGGCCGGTACCTACTACGGCGGCTACTTCACCGAGTGCGATTCCACCGGCGACATCCACAAGTTCACCCATGGCCTGGCCATGGCGATCGAGCGGCTCGGTGTGCGTTGCCGCTATGGTGAGGACGTGCAGGCGGTGGCCACTGACGGCAAGCGCGCGACCGTGACGCTGGGTGGCGTGGCCGGTGGCGAGCGCCTGGAGTTCGATGGCCTGGTGATCTGCGCCGGCACCGCCAGCCGTGCACTGGCCGCGCAGCTCGGCGACCGGGTGAACATCTATCCGGTCAAGGGCTACTCGATCACCGTCAACCTGAGCGACGAGATCAGCCGCGCCTCGGCACCCATCGTCAGCCTGCTAGACGACGAGACCAAGCTGGTCAGCAGCCGTCTCGGCGATGATCGTTTCCGCGTCGCCGGCACCGCCGAGTTCAACGGCTACAACCGCGACATTCGTGCCGATCGCATCCGTCCGCTGGTGGACTGGGTCAATCAGTGCTTCCCCGGCGTTAACACCCGCAGCGTGGTGCCTTGGGCCGGCCTGCGGCCGATGATGCCGAACATGATGCCCAAGGTCGGCCGCGGCAGCTCGCCTTGCGTGTTCTACAACACCGGCCACGGGCACCTGGGCTGGACGCTGAGCGCGATCACTGCGGACATGATCGGTGACGTGGTGGCGCAAAGCCTGGGCCGCCCGGCTCCGGTAGCGTCCGAGCAGACAGCCGTCGCTTAACGCAGTCGGCCGTAGGGTGGGAGACGGCGAAGCCTCTTCCACCGCTGCGGCGCCGGCTCTGCACCCACGGTGTGGCTGGCTTCACGTCGGGTGCAGCCTTGTGCGTTCCGGCCCCGCGTTGATTGGCCATGTCGGCATTGGCGTCATCGTATTCCTGCGGCGTTGCGAAAGGCCGCGTGGATAAGCTTCGCGTTATCCACCCTACCTCGCCCAACACAGCCGTCGTAGGGTGGAAGACGGCGAAGCCTCTTCCACCACTGCGGCGCCGATCATGCCGATCCGGCTGGCCATATGCCGACGCTTCAGCTCGGATGTTTCAGACTGTACATCCGGCATTCGGCGAGCAGCGCCAGCAGGTTGGGGTCGCGCTCCTTGGCCTTGAGGAATACCACGCCGATATGCTGCTGCAGGTGATAACGCGCCTGCAGCGGGATCAGCCGCACCCGCGATTCGTAGACCATGCCCACGCGCCCCGGCAGCAGCGCATAGCCAACTCCTGAATTGACCATGCTGAGCAGGGTGAAGATGTCGTTCACCTGCATCGCCACTTTCGGCTCGAAGCCCGCCAGCTGGAACACCCGGTTGCCGTCCTGGTGGGTGGCGAAGCCCTGGGACAGGGTGATGAAGGTGGCGTCGCGCAGGTCGCTGAGGTCCACCTCGGCCTGGTTGGCGAACGGCGAGTCGGCCGGCGCGGCGAGGAAAATGTCGTCGGAAAACAGCTGCACCTGGGCGCAGTCCGGGTCGGCCACGCTTTCGTTGAGCGACACAAGAATGGCGTCCAGCTCCATGTTCTTCAGCTTGTAGAGCAGGTCGACGTTGGAGCCGAGGATCAGGTCTATGTTGAGTTCGCTGCGGCGCAGTTTCAGACCCATGATCAGCTGCGGCACGGTCTTCACCGTCAGCGAATACAGCGCCCCGAGCTTGAAGCGCTCGGCCGAGAAGCCGGCGGCTTCGCGGGTCTGGCGCACCGTCTCGAGCACGTCCTTGATCAGCTGCTGGGCGCGCTCTTCCAGCACGTAGGCGCTTTCCAGCGGAATCAGATTGCGCCCCTCATGCTTGAACAGCGGGCAGCGCAGCGCGCTTTCCAGCGAATGGATGGCGCGATGCACGCTGACATTGCTGGTGTTCAGCTCGACCGCCGCCTTGCCCAGATTGCCGCTGCGCATGAAGGCCAGAAACACTTCCAGCTTCTTCAGGGTCAGTTCTTCGTCGATCTGCATGGCGTTGGCTCCGCGGGCGGGGCGACGATTATGCCGAACTCACAGCGGGCCGGGCGGGAAAGGCGCGGTTTTGCCGACTCAGGAGAAAATCGCTTCCTCGTCTTCCGGAATCACGTCGGTGACGAACACGCGAGCGTGATCGCTCTGCGCGTCTTCGATGCGCAGGCCGAAGTAAAGAGCATCATTGGCGTCCCAGAACGCCTCGACCTGCTCAAGTGAGGCCTGCTCGAGCAGGACCTGGCCGGTGTGGTCGAGGATGATGGAATAGCGGCGATTGGCGGACATGAAAGTGACTCTGATCATCAGAAGGGCTGCACCCGCAGCTGTGATGTCATTTTGTCACTTCGCGCGACTTAATCCCTGCCCGTTCATCGGCCGCCACCGTTTGGCTGCCGAACGGTTGTGCCTGCTTGGATGGGTAGCCTTCGAATTCAGCTTCTCACGCTAATCGCGCATTCGGTTTTCAGCTATTGCGCCAGAAGAAGTTAATCTGCGGATTATAGAAGAGTCGCTGACGTATCTGCTCATAGCAATTCAATTCAAGATGCTTATTCCAAATTGATGGCCAACAAAACCAATAAACATGCTGATCCAATAAACTATAAGGCTGATGCAAGTGAAGTAAAGCCATACGGCTAGGCCGTTACCAATAGCTGGTCGTTTTAAGCCGAGGGTATATTGAAAACTATATCTATGCATTCGGCAAAAACTATCAAAGGGACTATACGACTCCCATTCTACATTGGGTTTAGTAGAGAAATATGGGTCGAGCCGGCGAATTCCATGAAAACAAATATATATTCCGTTAAAGCTGCCGGAAAGCGCAAGAAACACCCAAGAAAGCACTACGATACGTTCTAATAGTGTTGCGTCACTCATGATTTACCCACGTATAAATTTCATTGCCTAAATATTCGCCGAAAGCACCGCCGCTAGAACCGGCTAAATATGCTCCTGTGGCTGCGCCAGTAATTGCTATTACCGCTAGAGCAGGCGCTCCAACCGTAACGCCGAATGCGATTGCTACCCCGCCTAATACGGCCATAGCCAGTTTGGCACCTGCAATACCACCCACCGCGCCACCGCCGGCGCTCCATACAAAGCCGCCCACCTGTTGATAACTCGTCTGGCTACAAGTTTGGCTGCTCCCCACGGAACAGGCGTCATGGATTCTGCTCAACCGAACACCACCGTCGATGGCGATGCCCAAATAGCCTAAGCGGCCAGCGCCTTTCGCCCAATTCGAAACCGTATTGATGCGTTGCCCAAGCTGCGGAACTTCGCCTTTTTCAGTAATCGCAGAGGCGTTATGCAGGATCGATTTTGTAGATAGGCCGAGCGTGGTCTTGATGCTTTCGTAATTACGGATATTGACGGTTGAAAGGGTTAGGCGGCCAAGGGAATGATTCAGCTGGCCGAATAGTTGCTGACGCTTTGCATAGAACTCCGGCGAAAATCGGTTGGGGTTTCCGGTGCGGCGCAGCTCCTCGACATACGCGACGTTGATCTTCTCCAGCATGCTTTTGACGTCCCCTAGCTGGCGTCCGGCTGCTGCACTCAGTACACCCAACGCAGTGCTTTGATGGGATGCAACGGTTTCCAGCGAGACGTAGTCCAGAACTTCCAGGTGTCGCTTGACCGTCATGGCTTCGGCGGGTGTCAGCTGTTGGATGCCTTCACTTGCAAGCCTTGCTTGCTCTCTCAGCATCTCGAGGCGCTGTCGGTCAGCATCGGTGCGCGGCATGTTGGAGATGATGACGATCTCCCCAGGCAGTACCGTCTCGTTGAGATGCTCGTTATTACGCTGGAACAACGAGCGGTGGAGGAAGTGCATTTCACGCCCGTAGATCGCCTCATAGATCGCCTGGCGACTCTGCACCCTTTCGTTCCAGTAGAAGGCGACGTCGAATGCCCCGCTGCACTGGCTTTCCTGCATGACCTGCCCTGTGGTGCAGCCGGGGCGTGCTGGGCTGCTCGTGGCAGGCATGCGCAAGACCTGGCCAGCCTGGATCTGGTTGGGGTCTTCAATCTGCGGGTTCAGGCGTAGCAGGCTGCTGACGGTGGTGCCGTGATCGCTGGCGATCCGGGTCAGGCTGTCACCCTTTTGTATCGTGTATTCCATTCGCTTTATCCATGTAGGCCAAGCAGACTGGCTTCGATTCGAGCCAGCCGGTGCTCGGCAGCTTCTTCCTTGTTGGTCAGACCTATTCGAGCCTCGGGGCTGTCGATGGCATCAGGGAACTGCAGTGCTAATTCAACGTACGCGAGCAGGTGCTGTTCGGCCTCGATACCGAATGTCTCGGCTTCGTGCACGCGCTGCTTGACGACCGCTTCCAGCTCCGGGGCGGACTTTTCATGAAAGTCATCCGCAGAAAAGTGGTTGATCAGGCGCTGGATGAAGCGCTGTCGCTCCTGCTGTTGCCAATGAACGAGGTGCTCGGGACGGATCGAAAACCAGCCCTCGTCGTCAGCAGTTCTGCCGAGAGAAATCTGGTTTGTGGTGAAACCTCGCCATTCGCTGTGCTCGGTGGTCAGCCAGACGCCGCTGATCGGGCCGAGCCAAGCGCTCAGCTCGTCTTGCGTGAGGCTGTCGAAGAAGCGCTCGCTCAAGGCCGGGTCGTAGAACCTGCAGAATGCCAGTTCACCGGAGGGCAGCCTGACGCTCAGCAGGCTGCGTAAATGGCTCGCCAGTTCATCGATGCTCGCCGCGCTTTTCAACAGCAGCCCTGCCGATTGCCAGCGCTCCCGGTTCTGCCACATCAGATGCTGCCCCGCGAGGCTGTACAGAATGGGGCTGCATTCCAGCATGGACTCATGGCGCGTACCTCGGTACAGCGGTTCCAGGCGGGGTTCGTCGTCGTGCTGGTAGATGATCTGCAGAGCCGGTAATGCGGCACCATCGAGCAGTAGGTAGAGGTCGTCGCGCTCGATATCCGGGTCTTCTACAGCCTGCATCAGGCGGTGCTCGCGTTCTTGCCGCATGGGCAAACCTCCAACTGGCATGAGCCATCGGCTTGCATTCCGCACTGCTTGACCAACAGCAGTTTGGCGGCCGCGGCCTGTTTGAGTTGCCGCGACATGTTGATCAGGGCAGGCAAGGTGAGGCTGCCGGCAACGGCGCTGGTTGCCAGCCATGGCATTACCGGCGCCAGAATCTTCAGCCCCGACTCCTTTCCGGCAGCGCCACCCGAATTCATCCGGATCGTCGCGCCGCTCAGCGTCACGCCGCTGGGGTCGAGCTTGAGAAAACTGCCGCCGCCGGAGGCGGTGAGTTCCATGCCGGCGTCGATGACGACCTTGCTGCCGGCGTAGTAGTGGATCTCGTTGCCCGCCTCGATGAATTGCCCGGAGCCGATCTTCAGGTGCTGGCTGTTGCCGACAGTGAGGTGATCGTTGGCGCGAATTTCGGTTTTGCGGTCGGCGTGGGTGGTGCGGTGTTCTTCGGCCTTGAATTCGCTGTAGCTGTTGGCCTCGACGGTGTCGTGGCGCTCGTGGCCGACGCGGATCTTCTGGTCGTGCTCGATGTTTTCGTCCCAGTCGCGCTGGGCGTGGATGTAGATCTGTTCGGCGCCCTTGCGGTCTTCGATGCGCAGTTCGTTGTAGCCGCCACCACCCGGTGAGCTGAGCGTTTTGAACACCGTGCGGGTCTTGTTGGCCGGCAGGTCGTAGGGGACTTGGTGTTCCTTGTGGTAGAGGCAGCCGGTCACCAGCGGTTGATCGGGATCGCCTTCGAGAAAGGTCACCAGTACTTCCATGCCGACCCGCGGAATGGCGATGCCGCCGTAGCGGTCGCCCGCCCAGCTGGAAGAGACGCGCAGCCAGCAGCTGGTCTTATCGTCGGCCTGGCCTTCGCGATCCCAGTGGAATTGAACGCGCACGCGGCCGTACTCGTCGCAGTGAATTTCTTCGCCGGCCGGGCCGGTGACCACGGCGGTCTGACTGCCGAGCAGCTTCGGCTTCGGATGGTTTAGTGCCGGGCGGAAAGGGATATCCCACGGCGTAGCGGTGAAGTGGTTGCGGTAGCCCTGAGTGAAGCCGTCACATGACTGGCTATTGCTGGTGACCGACTCCTCCAATACCTGCGGCTGCTTGCCTTCATGCAGCACCTCGGTAAGCAGCCAGAGCTGGTTCCAGTCGCTGCGCGGGTGTTCGGTGAGCGGGAGGAAATGCCCGCTCGCCAGTCGTGGCTGGTCGCTTTCGCCTTCAGCCAGCTCGTAGTCGTGGCGATGGCGTTCCAGGGCGCGTTGCGACAGGTGCTTGCCGCGGGCGCGCTCGGTGAAGCGGCCGGGGTAATCGTAGTCTTCAAGGTCGGGCTGGAAGTCGCTATGGAACGCGGCCTCCATGGTCAGACGCGGCTTTTCGAAGTCGTAGTCGCGGCGCGTGACCCGGCTGGTACGGGTTTCCAGACGCAGGCCGAAACGCTTGATCACCGGCTGGTCGGCGACCAGGCCGCTGTCCTGCTGATAGGCGGTGGCGGCGAGCTTGGGAAAGACGGTCTGGTCGTCGCCGAAGACCAGCACATGGCCGGCCGTGCTGTGCTCGAAGTGGTAATGGATACCTTCTTCCTCGCACAGGCGCTGGATGAAGTGCAGGTCGGTTTCGTCGTACTGCACGCAATATTCGCGCGGCGGGTAGATCACCGGGCCGAGCCCGAAGCGGTAGGCACCGGCCTGGATGCCATGCTCCTCGAGCACCTGGGCGATGATCTGCGGCACGGTCAGGTGCTGGAAGATGCGCTGGTTGGTGCGATGGGCGAGGTAGGCCAGCTGCGGCACGAGCGTGAGCCGATAGCGGGTCAGGCGCTTGCCGGATTCACCTTGGGCGGCTTGATGCACCAGCCCGTGGATGCCGCTGCCGTCCGGCGCCAAGGCGAGGGAGGCCGGGCGATGCAGCAGGCTTTCCAGATCCAGATCGGGGTGCTCGCTGACCAGTTCCAGGTCGAAACGATAGGGCTGACTGATCGCCTCGCGGCCCTGGAATTCGAGCACCTTGAAGTCGTGCTCGATGCCCTCGAGGGAAAGCGTGAAGTGGGCCTGGTTGGCGGGGTTGAACATGGCGTCGTTCCTTCCTTAGAGATCGGCCGGGCTGATATTCAGTCGTTCCATGCGATACAGCAGCGTGCGCCGTGGCAGGCCGAGTTCGCGGGCGGCCTGGCTCTGGTTACCGCCGTTCTTGCGCAGGCAATCCATGAGCAGGCTGCGTTCGACCCGCTCCATGCGTTCGCGCAGGTTCAGGCTGCTGTCCAGGCTCGCTTCCACATGCAGATTGAAGTGTTCCGGCAGCAGCTCACCGCCCTCGCAAAGCAGCACGGCGCGCTCTACCAGACCTTTCAATTCCCGCACGTTTCCGGGGAACGCATAGCCTGCCAGACGTTCGAGCGCAGCGTCGGACCAGCGACACAGATCGCGCTGCAGGAACGCGCAGGCCTTGTCGGCGAAATGCCGGGCCAGGCGCAGGATGTCCTCGTCACGCTCGCGCAGCGGCGGCAGTTCGATAGGGAAGTGCGAGAGGCGGTAGAACAGGTCCTCGCGAAACAGGCCGTTCTCAACTTGACTGCGCAGGTCGCGATGGGTGGCGGCAACGATGCGCACGTCGACCTTGTGGGTTTCGGTGGAGCCCAGCGGGCGCACTTCGCCTTCCTGCAGCACGCGCAACAGCTTGGCCTGCAGCAGCAGCGGCATGTCACCGATCTCGTCAAGAAACAGCGTGCCGCCGTTCGCCGCATCGAGCAGGCCGCTGCGGTCGCGGTCGGCGCCGGTGAAGGCGCCCTTGCGATAGCCGAACAGTTCGCTTTCCAAGAGCTGCTCAGGCAGCGAGGCGCAGTTCTGCACGACGAAGGGCTTGCTACGGCGGAAACCGCAGTCATGGATGGCGCGCGCCACCAGTTCCTTGCCGGTGCCGGTTTCTCCCGTGAGGAGCACGTTGACCGGGCTGTGCAGCACCTTGCCGATCAACTGGTATACCGCGCGCATGCGTGCGCTGTCGCCGATCAGGCCGTAACCGCTGGCGCAGGGGCTGACCGGCGCGGCGGGCGGCGCGGTGCTGCCGGGTGCACGCAGGCGCTGGAGCAGATGCAGCTGGGCGAGGCCGAAGGCGCCGAGCTGGGCCAGCGAACCGCTGAAGCCGTGCAGCTCGCGCGACTCGGTACTGGCCGTCAGCAGCAGGCCGGCAACGCGCTGCTGCTCGTCCTGCAGCGGCAGGCAGAGCAGGCTGCGCCACGGTTTCGGACTATCCGGCAGGAAACCCGAAGCATGCAGGCTGCTGTCCAGTTCGCTGAGGCAGAGGGTCTGGTTCTGGCACAGGCAGTACTGCAGCAGCTGCTCGCCGTCGTAATCGCTCGGCAGGCTAGTGGCTTCGCGCGGCTGTAGCAGGCCGTTGTGCCACTCGGCCGAGAGCGTCAGACGGGTATGGGTGGCGTCCAGCAGATAGAGCTGGCTGAGCTGGCAATCGCTCAGCTGCGCGGCGGTTTCCACCAGCCCGCCGAGCAGGCTATCGGCATTCGCTGCGCGCGCCAGCCCGGCAAAGCGGCCCAGCAGGGCCTCGGCATAGCGCAGCGGCTGTGGCACCTGATTGAACATCGCGGACATCTCAGGCGAACTCACAGACCAGGGCACCCTCGCCATCCAGCGTGGCATGCACCCGCTGCAGCGGCTCGCCACTGGCCATGGCATCGAGCAGGCGATCCACCACCAGCGGTTGCAGGTGCTGCTCGATCAGATGGTCGATCAGTCGCGCACCGCTGTCGCTGGCGCCGCAGCGCTCGGAGAGGTGCGTGACCAGCGCCGGGCAGTGGCTGAACTGCAGCTGGCGCCGCTGCAACCGCTCACCGAAGCGCGCAAGCTTGAGCGCGACCAATTCGTCGAGCACCGCGCCAGCGATAGGGTAGTAGGGCACCACCCGCATGCGCCCCAGCAGCGCCGGCTTGAAGTGCTGCGACAGCTGTGGGCGTATCGCCAGTTCCAGGTCCTCGGCAGTCGGCCGCTGCCCGGCGGTGCAGAAACTGGCGATGCGCTCGCTGGCGAGGTTGCTTGTCATCAGGATCAGGGTGTTGCGGAAGTTGATCTCGCGGCCTTCGCCGTCATTCGCCACGCCCTTGTCGAAGATCTGATAGAAGACGTTCATCACATCCGGATCGGCCTTCTCCACCTCGTCGAGCAGGATCACCGAGTAGGGTTTCTGCCGCACCGCTTCGGTGAGCATGCCGCCTTCGCCGTAGCCGACGTAACCCGGAGGCGCGCCGATCAGGCGGGAAACGCTGTGTTTCTCCTGGAATTCGGACATGTTGATGGTGGTGAGGAAACGTTCGCCGCCGTACAGCAGGTCGGCCAGGGCCAGTGCGGTTTCGGTCTTGCCGACGCCGCTGGGGCCGACCAGCAGGAACACGCCCACCGGAGCGTCGGGTTTGTTCAGCCCGGCTGCTGCCGCGCGCATAGCACGATCCAGCGCTTCGACGGCCTGTTCCTGTCCACGCACCCGGGCGCGAAGATCGGCGGCGAAGTTGGCGACCTGTGCGTTATGTTCACGGGCCAGCTGCGCCAGCGGCACGCCGGTCCAGTGGCTGATCACCTCCGCCACCAGGCGCGGGCAGACCTCATGGCTGACCAGTCGCTGCTCGGCCTGGGCCGCGGCAAGTTCGGTCTGCACGGCGCGCAGCTCGGCCTCCAGCTCATCGAGCGATGGAGCTTCTCCGTCCTCGTTCGTATCGCTGCGCGCTTCGGCCGTGCGTTTGCGCAGGTCGAGCAGGCGCTCGGCGAGGTGGCGCTGATTGGCCCAGCGGGATTCGAGCAGCTCGATCTCGTCCCCCGCCGCGATCAGGCGTTGCTCCAGCCGCTCCAGGGCAGCCGCATCGACCGGCAGGCCGGCGGCCAGATCGCTGCGCATGGCTTCACGCTGGCGCTCGCCTTCGGCGATTTCGCCACGCAGACGTTCCAGCGCCTCGGGCGCGGCGGCGAGACTGATGCGCACCCGTGCGCAGGCGGTATCCAGTACGTCCACCGCCTTGTCCGGCAGCTGTCGGCCAGCCAGGTAACGAGCCGATAGCTCGGCGGCGGCCGCGACGGCATCGTCGCGCAGGTAGATGCCGTGGCTCTTTTCATAGACCGGCGCCAGCCCGCGCAGAATGGTGACGGCTTCCTGAACGGTCGGCTCGTGCAATTGCACCGGCTGGAAGCGCCGGGCCAGCGCCGGGTCCTTCTCGAAATATTTCTTGTATTCGCTCCAGGTCGTCGCAGCGATGGTGCGTAGCTCGCCGCGTGCCAACGCCGGCTTGAGCAGGTTGGCGGCATCGCCGCTGCCGGCCTGGCCGCCGGCGCCGATCAGCGTGTGCGCCTCATCGATAAACAGGATGATCGGCTTGGGTGAGCCCTTCACCTCGTCGATCACGCCCTGCAGACGGCGTTCGAATTCGCCTTTCACGCTGGCACCGGCTTGCAGCAGGCCGAGGTCCAGGCAGAGCAACTCGACGCCCTTGAGTGCCACAGGCACTTCGCCAGCGGCGATGCGCAGCGCCAGGCCTTCGACGATGGCGGTCTTGCCGACCCCAGCTTCGCCGACCACGATCGGATTGCTCTTTCGCCGCCGGGCGAGGATGTCGATCATCTGGCGGATCGCCGAGTTGCGGCAGAGCACCGGATCGAGCTTGCCGTCACGGGCCTGTTGGGTGAAGTTGTGGGTAAAGCGCGCCAGGTTTGACTCGCCACCTGCGGCAGGTTTGCCAGTGCTGCCTTGCGGCTGCTGGCTGAGGGCGAAGTCGCGCAGGCGCTCGGCATCCAGCCGGGCCAGCAGTGGTTGGTAATGGCTGCCGGCATAGCGCAGCGGATTACGCAGCAGAGCGAGAATCAGCGCGGCCTGGTCAATCTGGCTCTGGCCGAGTTCCAGGCTGGCCACCAGCAGGGCATCCTGCAGCCATTGCACCAGTTCGGTGGAAAAGACCGGGTTGCGCGACTCGCTGTGCTCGCCGCGCGGTTGCAGCGCCTGCGCCAGTGTGCCGGCATCGACTTCGGCATCCAGCAAGGCTCGCTTGAGCAGTCCATCGGGACGCTCGAGCAGGCCGAGCAGCAGGTCCTCGACGAGAATCTTGCTGCCGCCACGTACCACGCAGCGTTCGGCCGCGCCTTCCAGATCGCGCTTGGTTTCGGCATCCAGCGCCTGTACCAGCTGTTGCAGATCGACATTGATCATTTTCATCTTCCTTAATGGGTCTGGCTGCCGAGGGTGACCAGGCCGTCGGCGCGGTCGCGTCCGAGCCAGCTGGTCCAGCCGAGGCGGCAGTTGTTGTCGGCGCCGATGCGCAGTTCACGGATCTGGTCCGGGCGAAGCTCTAGGCGCAGGTCGTAATCCAGCGGATCGCGCAGGGTGAAGCGCACCAGCGCACAGAGCGGCTGGTAGCCGCTGCCGATGGGCAGGAATTCGTGGAAGCGATTCCAGTCCAGCTGGCGGATATGGATGCGGAACTTGCCGCCGCGGTCGCGGACCCGCTCGCCGAGCACCAGGCTTTCGCCCAGCTGGCTGTTGGCCTGGCCGAGACAGTTGCGTTGCTCGCCGAGGATTTCCACCTGGCGCTCCAGGCATTGCTCAATGTTCAGCTCGGCGTGCTTGAAGTAGTAGCGCAGCACCGATTCGATCAATGCTGCCGAGTGCGCGCGCAGGCTGAGCAGGCCGAGATAGGGCAGTAGGCGCTTCCAGTTCAGCTCCGGCGCGCTGCGGATCGCCTCGCCGCTGAGCCCGACCAGAGCGAACAGCTGCTCCGAGAACGGGTCATGGGCGCCGCTGGTGAAGCGGGCGCGGTAGCGATATTTCTGCCAGATCGGCAGCAGCAAGCGCTGCAGGCGGTTGTTGAACAGGTCGAGGAAGTCGCGGGTCGGGTTGCCGTCCTCGCTGTCGCCAAGCGCCTGTTCGCCGTAGAAGGCCGGCAGCGGCGAGCCGGCGCCGAACAGGCTGACCAGGTTGATGCGCAGGCGCGCGCGCCACTCGCCGTGCTCCTGGAAGAACTGCACCTGCTCGATATCGCTGCCGGGAAAGCCCAGGCTCGGATTGGCCTGAAACTCCAGGCGCTCGTAGAGCGCCTCGTCGTCCAGGCCGGGGTCGAGCTGGCGCAGGCGATCGAGCACCAGCAGCACACCCTGGAACAGGCTGTACTCGCGGATGCCACGGTTGAGCGGTTTCAGAGCAGCGGTTGCTGACCCATGCGCGGCGTCCATTGGTACACCTCTCCCTGTGTGCTCTGCACGCGCAGCTCGTGATACGAGTTGAGGCTGGCGTAGAGGGCGAAGAATTCGTTGAGCACCGAGGCGAAGAGGAACAGATCGCCCTCACCGATGAAGCCGTCCTGGTTCATGGTCAGTTCGGTACGTACGCCGCGCACCGGCAGCCCGCGATGTAGGCGATCGACGTGCTGGTGGGCGATGTGAGTCAGGCCGCCGAGGCGCCGCCGGCTGACGTTCTCGGCGTGCTTGTCGTAATAGCGCGGCAGGTCATAGGTCTCGAGGATCACCTTGAGCGCCTCGACATTGGCCAGCGACAGGTAGTTCAGCGACATGTTGCTGATCAGCTTCCACAGATAGTCACGCTGCAGCGGCGGCGCGTAGCTCGGGGTGACCGCCGAGATGTTGCGGAAGCTGAGGAATTCCGGCGTGTCGTCGCTGGACCTGCAGATGTCGCCGAGCTTCAGCTGGCGCGGCAGGTTCTGGTTGGTACAGGTGAGCTCGATGGACAGCGTCTCGTGCTGGTCGAGGTTGCGCAGTCCGAAGCTGAGCCAGGTTTCCTGTCCTTCTCCGAGCAGCGAAGGTTGCTGGCGCACGCTGTAGTGCGGCCGCGCCACCGGCACATCGAAGCTGGCGTCATGTTCGAAGGATTCGAACGGCACGTATTCTTCGTAGCCCATGCCGCCGGGTTTCCAGCCGGTGACCCGATCCACCGAGAACACGCCGCACTGCTGCGAATCGTACTCGGCGGGTAACAGCAGGTACTGGTCCTGCTTGCCGTCCAGGCGGATCGGGATGGCATCGTGCGGGAACAGGTTGACCACCGGTGTGCAGTACAGGCGCACGTTGTCCAGCGTCGGACGTATGCGCTGCACGCCGGCCTTGTGAATGTCGAAGCGCAGCTCCAAGCCGCGGGCCTGCTTGAGCAAATCCTCGGGGATGCGCTGGATGACCTCCAGACCCTTGAGGTCGACGAAGAGAAATTTGTCCGGGAAGGCGAAATATTCCTGCAGGTAGCGATAACCGCGGAAAGTGTTGAGCGGGTAGGGGATCAGCGCCTCATCTTCAGCGAAACCTACCGGTTCGACTTGCTTGGCGTTGAGCTGCAAGGGCGCCAGCGGTCGGCCATCGGGGCCGGACAGCGGTTTGCCCTGATCGTCCAGCGGCACCAGTTCGATGCCGCCAAGGTGACGCAACAGGCTCAGGTAGAGCAGCTGGCTGATATAGGGCTCGCCGGCCAGGTGCAGGCGCAGATGACTGAGGCCGATCTCGCCAAGATGGCCGTCGGCGCTCATCTGCAGGCGCAGGCTGAGCAGCGCCCCAGTGCCTTTGACCGAATACTCCAGCGCCTGCAACGCCAGCGGCAGCACCTCGGTGGCGTAGGCGGTGCGAAAGCAGCAGCTGACGCCCTGCACTGGATTGGACTCCACTGGGGTGTTGCGCGGTACCGTCAGCGCAGGACCGGGGCGCTTCAGCGGATCGAACTGCAGCATGCTGAAGGCCGGCAGCGGGCGCATGTAATTCGGCCACAGCAGATGCATCAGCGAGTGGGTCAGCTCCGGCAACTCGTCATCGAGCTTCTGCCGCAGCCGCCCGGTGAGAAAGGCGAAGCCTTCGAGCAGCCGCTCGACATCCGGGTCGCGCCCGGCCTGCCCGAGGAATGGCGCCAGTGCCGGACTGCGCTCAGCGAAGCGCTTGCCCAGCTGGCGCAGGGCGGTCAGTTCGCTCTGGTAGTAATGGTTGAAAGACATGTCTAACGATTCATCCTTGTCGTTTCGTGTCCGGCGCGCTTGCGCGGCGGCACTCCTAGCGTCGGCGGTAGCATCCCGTGGAGGTGTCCATGTTCACGAGCAGGCAGTTGCCGTGTGGCTTCAGCCTCATCTTGTCGAAGAAGGCCCTCGGCCCGCGTTCGTGCAATTCGACTTGCCCGTCCACCATTACCCAGCGCCCTCGACCCTGGATGTCGAGGCTGCCGTAATAGAGCACAGCCTCGAACCTGCCCTGTTCATGGCAGCAGCTGTGAGCCCATTTCCATCACACCGACCAGTTCGTAACGCCCGGCCAGTTCTCGCGGCGGTGGGGAAGTGTTGGTGCAGGCGGCCAATATCAGCGCAAGGGCGGCGAGCGCCAGACGGACGCTGGGGAAGGAGGATTTACCACGAGCCATAGGGCACCCCGTGTTGCTCGATATAGGCCTTGGCTTTGTCCGAGAGAGGGTAGGCGTAGCGTCCCTCGTTCTGTCCAAGGCTCGGCCCTAGCTTGCTAACTGCAGCCTCGAAGCGGCCAATCTCAATGGATTGCAGGCAGGGTCCGCCTAACCAGGCCTTGGCGATGCCGCCGGGAGCGAGGCCGATGGTGATGAATCGGCGATACATTCCTTCGACGACACGCTTCTCGCCACGGCAGTAAGGCGCCTGTGGCTTGAGCATCTCCTCCCGTACCCACTCGGGAACGTTGATGCGCACGTTATAGGTCTGCGGCTCGACTAGCGATTGCCAGCGCACGAAGATAATTTCTGGCAGGTCAATGCCGCGCAGGCCTTTTCCTGCTCCTCCTGCCGGGTGTGAAGGCCAGCCCGCGGTCGTGCTGGCATAGGATGGCACTCCGCCGTTAACTCTTTCGTATGCGAGACCGCGGCGGTCGATCACGTCCACGCTTTCTACCCATACTTCCATATGGTCCGGCGCGAAAGTGCCGGCGTACCACGCGTCAAAAGGCAGCTTAGGTTGGGCTTGGCTGGTGGCGCAGCCGCTGAGCAGAGCGAGCACGCAAGCGAGGAAATTTCTTTTCAGCGCACTCTGGACATAGCGTTCAAGCGGCATGCTGTTGCTCGCCTTAGCATTTGAAATCATGGGCATAGCGCCATGTCGCGGACCCGCCAAATCGTTATGCCGCGGCCTTTACGCTCGATTGGCGAATGCGCTAACTGCGCTAGAAAACGCGCTTTATCGAGCACGATCGACTTGCCTCGAGCGACGATGTCCAAACGGTAACCAGGTGGAACACTCTGCTCGATGCTATCGCTGAAAGTGATTTGGGACAGAACTTCTATGGATTCGCCTGAATCGAGTTTTTGACCCGGGCTAAAGGGTTCCTTGCCATTCGAATATTCGTGGACGGATATTTCGACGGGATAGGCGCACATGTTTTCGAAGTTGGCTACGAAAGCGGATTTCGGTTGCGCACTGCAGCCGGCGATAAAGAATGAGCAGAGCAGTAGGCTTCGCTTAAGCATTGAATTTCACCCTTGCTAACCAGAGCAGCCCCTTTACATCGTTCTCCGAAGCTACGGTGCGCGCCCAATAGTCCAACATGTTGCGTGGACCATCAGAGTGGTAATGCATAAGGTCTATTTCCCCTCCGGCAGGGACCGGGTTGTTGTCCAAAGGCTTCTGGGTCAGGACTGTGGAGGTCGACTTGTGGCTCCACGAATACTCAGGAATCATCCCGCCATCCCCGTACTCGTTAAGGATGAGGTGGCCCAGCTCATGTGCCGCGGTATGCTCGAACTCCCGGTCGGCGTAATCGACCGGATAGTTGGCCGCGGCCCACCAGCCGTGGTTGTGGTAGATCTTCTTGAATATCGCAAAGCTGGTGGAACGTCCGAAGTCATCACTAATCGACGCAATCAAGGGGAAGTCTTTGGCGCTAGGCTTTTCGTTTACCCGCGCCGACACCTTGACTCGGAAGACGCCCTTGTCAGTTTGGACGGCCGCTCCAATGGCGCCACGACTCCCATCACGCGACCAGTAGCGTTCAATACCGCTCTTCGCTAAAGCTTTGAGTTCCTCGAAATTTCTTGCCGTCAGTTGTTCATTACGGCCCTTGATCCCGCCGTTTGAAAAGCTCGGACGGACAGTGAGCTCTACCGTATTCCCGTTGCGATTAACACGTGCATCGACCCAGGTGGCTTCCTCAGCAGAGTTGCTCAGGCGTAACGCTGTCACCTGCTCTTCGCCACCGATGCGGGCTGTCAGCTGTACTACTAGCTGCTCACTCTTGAGCACACGCGTATCGAGTACGCCGTTCAGGTCATAGCCGTCCCACTGCCAGAGGTGCTCGCCTGCGGGTAGTAATCGAGAGGTATCTGTTTCGCTATATATCAACGTTCCCCTGTCGAAAACTTCGAGAGCCAAACTGTCAGCCTTCTGCCTGCGGTTCTGTACTAGGAAGTCGATGGTTTCCCGGTTTTTCGTGGTGCCCGAAGGCAATTCTGCAAAGTCTGAAATCATAAGGGGCGTCAGCACTCGGTTGCCTCCATGCATAAGCCGGATGCTGTAGTTCAGCGCCGCTTGTTCTGAGGCTTGCGCAGCAGGAACAATGGCATTGATGAGGGTGGCTGCGGCGGTTGCTGCAACGGAAAGCGAAGAAACCGGGCTGGCCGGCATTCCGCCGCCACTTGCGCCAATAATCACCGTCCCCGAACCGGCGGTGACGACGTTGCCATGGTTACCCACACTGCCTACCACCGCCGCCGGCTTGCCATCGATCAGCACGTTGGGAATCACTGCGCTGGCCATTGCGCCGCCGCAGGCGGAGGCGTCGCCCATGCGTGCGGCCGGCCGGCCGTCGAACAGCACGTCGGGTGAGCCGGCGGCGATGGGGTTGGTGCCGTGGCCCGTCTTCGGGCAGGCGGTGGGGTCGCCGAGGCGGGCTGCGGGTTTGCCGGACATCCGTTGTCTCCTTACTGGACCTTGACCTGTCCGCTGCCATCCAGGCTGGCGGAAAAGCTGACCTGGCGCTTGAGGCCATCCACTTCCAGCAGGCCTTCGATGGTGAAGGCGAGGGTCAGTGGGTCGTGGGTTCGCGGCAGCGACAGCACGCGCACCTGGGTCAACCTGGGTTCGTACGCTTCGATGAAGCGTTCGATAGCGATACGCGCCTGCTGCAGCGAGTCGTGCAGCGACAGGCGCATATCGTTGAGATCGGGCAACCCGTAGTCGGGCAGCGTCTGCACGCTGCCCGCCCGGGTGCTGAGCATCTTGGCCAGATGGGCAGCCACCGAGGCCATCGCCGCGACTTCGCGGCTCCAGCCGGAACGCCGCGCGGCGTCGCCGCCGAGGCGTTCGAAGAGGCTGCCGTATCCGTTCAAGTGCTTATTCCTTGTCCAGCTTGCCGACCAGCGACAGGGTGAAATCCGCGCCCATGTACTTGAAGTGCGGACGCACGCTGAGGCTTACGCGGTACCAGCCCGGTTCGCCCTCGACGTCGCTGACGTTGACCTGGGCGGCGCGCAGCGGACGACGGCTGCGTACTTCGGAGCTTGGGTTCTCCTGATCGGCGACGAACTGGCGAATCCACTTGTTCAGTTCCAGCTCAAGGTCGGTGCGCTCCTTCCAGGCACCGATCTGCTCGCGCTGCAGCACCTTCAGGTAGTGCGCCAGGCGGTTGACGATGAACAGGTAGGGCAGCTGGGTGCCGAGCTTGTAGTTCAGTTCGGCGGTCTTGCCTTCCTCGCTGTTGCCGAAGAACTTCGGCTTCTGTGCCGAGTTGGCGGAGAAGAACGCGGCGTTGTCACTGCCCTTGCGCATGGTCAGGGCGATAAAGCCTTCTTCGGCCAGCTCGTACTCGCGACGGTCGGAAACCAAAACCTCAGTTGGGATCTTGGTCTCTATCTCGCCCATGCTCTCGAAGTGGTGCAGCGGCAGGTCTTCCACTGCGCCGCCGCTCTGCGGGCCGATGATGTTCGGGCACCAGCGGAACTTGGCGAAGCTGTCGGTCAGGCGGCTGGCGAAGGCGTAGGCGGTGTTGCCCCACAGGTAGTGCTCGTGGCTGCCGGCGACGTTTTCCTTGTAGACGAAGCTCTTCACCGGGTTGTCTTCCGGATCGTAGGGGTTGCGCAGCAGGAAGCGCGGTACGGTCAGGCCGACGTAGCGGGCATCTTCCTGTTCGCGGAAGCTCTGCCACTTGGTGAATTGCGGGCCTTCAAAATGATCCTTGAGGTCCTTCAGATCCGGCAGGCCGGTGAAGCTTTCCAGCCCGAAGAATTTCGGGCCGGCAGCGGCGATGAACGGCGCGTGGGACATGCTGGCGACGCTGGCGACGTACTGCATGGTCTTCACGTCGGGCGCGCTGGGGTCGAAGAAGTAGTTGGCGATCAGCGCGCCGACCGGCTGGCCACCGAACTGGCCGTACTCGGCGGTGTAGATGTGCTTGTACAGGCCGGACTGGACGATCTCCGGGCTGTCCTCGAAGTCGTCCAGCAGGTCCTGCTTGGAGGCGTTGAGCAGCTCGAGCTTGATGTTCTCGCGGAAGTTGGTGCGATCCACCAGCAGCTTGAGGCCGCGCCAGGAGGATTCCAGTGCCTGGAACTGTGGGTGGTGGAGGATCTCGTCCATCTGCCGGCTGAGCTTGGCGTCGATCTCCGCGATCATGCGGTCGACCATCGCCTTCTTCACCGGCTCGTTTTCGTTCTGCGGCTTGAGCAATTCTTCGATAAAGGCCGAGACGCCGCGTTTGGCGATGTCGTAGGCCTCGTCATCCGGGGTCAGGCGGGTTTCGGCGATGATGCGGTCGAGGATGCCGCCTTCGGCGAGGGAGTTGCCGTGCTCGACGGCGGCTGCGCTAGTGGTCATGTCGATGTGCTTCCTTGTCGGTGATATCAGGCGTCCAGCTTCTCTTTGGCCGCCAGGCCCAGTTCGCCGAGTACGCGGTCACGCGAATCGTCGTCGGCGAGTACGCTTTCGATGGCCTTGCGGAAGGCCGGGGCATTGCCCAGCGGGCCCTTCAGGGCGACCAAGGCATCGCGCAGTTCCATCAGCTTCTTCAGCTCCGGAACCTGCTCGACCAGATTGGCCGGGTTGAAGTCTTTCATCGAATTGATGCGCAGCTGCACGGCCAGCTCGTCATCGGTCTGCTCGTCCTGCAGACGGTTCGGCACGCCGAAGGTCAGGTTCAGCTCCTGCTTGGCCAGGACCTCGTCGAAGCTGTTCTTGTCGATGGCGATGGGCTTGCGGTCTTCGATCTTGCGGTCGTCGGCACGCTGGGTGAAATCGCCCAGCACCATCAGCTTGAGGGGCAACTCGACCTCTTCCTGAGCGTTGCCGGTGGCCGGCTTGAACGTGACGTTGATGCGTTCCTTGGGTGCAACCGAGCCTTCTTTGGCCATGGTGTTCTCCTTTGCGTTAATCCAGCACCACTTCGAGATCGAGGTGGCACAGCCTGCGGTAAATCTCATCCTTGCTTTCACGCACGGCGTGGTTCTGCGGCAGCAGCTCGCAACAGCTGTGCAGCAGGCGCAGTACCTCGAGGGCGAGATCGGGTTCCCAGCTGCCCAGGCCGCTGGCCTCGAGCTGCTGGTCGAGTGCTTCGAGCTGAGTTTTGGCCAGCTCGTATTTCTTGGCCTGGTAGCACAGGCGGGCGAGGCTCAGCTGCCAGAAGAAACGCTCGCGGCCACCGCGGGCGCGCGCCAGGCCCTGTTTGAGCTGCTGCACGGCGGGTTTGAGGCCGTCCTTGCGCAGCAGCGGCACGACTTCCTGCAGCGCGAGCTCCCAGCTCGGTTGCGGGGTGCCGGCTACGGGCGGCTCGTCCTGCCTGGCGGCTGTGGACGGCTGCACATGGGGCATGACCTGGCCACTGATCCAGGCGCGAGTTTCGGCATCGGCAAACGGGGTGCCGTCGTGAAAGCACAGTTCTTCCAGACGCGGCAGGCGTTGCAGGAACAGCGCGAGCTGGATCTCCACCTCGCGCATGGCCTGCTCGGCGTCCAGCTCCTGCAGGCATTCCCAGGCCAGGCGCTGGCCATCCAGCCAGAACGGGGCACGCGCGGTGCTGTTTTCCAGATCCACCAGCAGGTCGGCGTACTGCCCCTGAGCGAAGCGTTCGCGATAGCTGGCCAGTTTATCGGCGGGGACGCCACGCAGCGCGGTGACCTGCTCGTTGTTGTGCTCCGGCAGGCTGTCGATGCTCAGCCAGAGCAGGGTACGCGCGAGGCGCAGTGGGCGCAGGTCGCTGGTGCGCTGCTTGAGCCACCAGGCGGTCAGCGGGCGGGCCTGTTCCTGCAGGTTGCGCAGAGCCTTGAGCGCTTCCTTGTCGTTCTCGATCGGCGAGCCGGGGGCGAAGACCTGGCTGGCGACCTGCTTGACCTGGGCGATGGCCGCGCCCACCGTACCTGGCTGCGGCTGCCCCTGGCTGGCGCGCTTGACCATGCCGTCGAGCTGACGGCACAGCGGCAGCAGCAGCGGTGCGTTTTCGCCCAGATGGCCGGACAGGCATTGTTCCAGTGCGTGCAGCTGCTCGGCGAGGCCACGGAACAGCGGTAGCTGTTCGCCGATAGGCACGTCTTCGGAAAAGGTCTGTTCCAGGCGCGGCAGCAACCAGTTGATCGCGGCGGCCCGGGTGCGTGGCTTGCGCGGATGCAGCTCGGCCCAGTGATTGCTGCACAGGTACTGCAGAACGCTTAGACCGGCCTGCAAACCGGCGAAGGATTCACGCTGGAACAGGCTCCAGGTCAGCCAGGCGGCGGCGCGCAGATCCTTGGAGAGCGAGGCGAGCAGCATCTCACTGCCTTCGCGGACCTTCTGCCAGTCGATACCGGCGGTTTGGTGCAGTGCGCCGGCCTTGGCCAGTTCGGTCTCGAGCAATTCGAACTCGCTGCTGTAGCGAATATCGTCGCCAGCGAAATTGCTGTCATTGACCGGCTTTCTGGCAAGTTCCAGATAATGCTTGCTGAGTGCGCTGGCGTGCATTGGGTCTTCCGTGACGCTCAAGTTCGATCCGTGAACTTTGAAACAAGCCTTATATAAGTAATAGGCAAGTTTCCGAGAAAGGAGGTGCGCAACTTTTTGCGCACGGTCCCTGCGCAACAAATTGCACAGGACCTTATGGGGTGGGCATCCTAGACGGGGGGTATGCGCCATTCAAGGCGAGAAGTGTGATCTCTGTTGCAGCAGGGAATATTAACCGGCTCTCGACGGAACTAATTCAAAGCTGCTGTGAAAGTGCTGTCTGCGAGGCAATTAATGATGTGCGAAATAAGCTAGTTGCTTGTAAGTGATCACTTACAGGCAACTAGCTACTCGGTCACAGAAGATGATGGGAAGATGTTATAGCGCTATCGACGATACCGAGTTAGAACCCGGTAGGCACCGCCGTTATGGACACGCCCAGCGTGTGCTGCTGCCCTGGCTGAAGCTCGACCACATCGTTCAGCACATTGGCTGTCTCGATGCAGGCCATGCGCTGCCACGCATCGTTGGCGAAGCTGGACAGACGCTTGGACTTGTCTATCCACGGATTCCACAGCACGGCGGAGCGTGAACCCCTGGTGGTCAGCTGGATACGGCGCTGCCACGTCGGGTCGATAAGGCTGAGGGTGTTTGGCAGTTGCTGGTAGACGCGATCAGTCTCGCTGCTGAAATGCAGGTCGCCCTGTTGCTGGCATTCTTTCCAGTCCAGCAGCGTATCGATGTACGGGCAGCCGGACAGACCTTCTGCGCGCACCTGATGGATGTCGCTGACGGCGAAGTAGCTGTGCAGCGCCTGGCTGATGGCAACGCTTTCGTCGCCGTCGTTGCGGCTGCTGAGGCTGAGCTGGAGGTCATCGGCGAGGCGAATCTGCAGCGTCAGTTCGACCCGGTGTGGCCAGCCCGGCAATTCGCCGAGCGCCTGTGGGCAGTGGAGCTCGAGAATGGCAACGTCGCCTTCGCTGCGTTGTTCCCGCAGTTGCCAGGGCAGCGTGCGCACCAGGCCATGGAAGGGTGCGGGTTGTTCGCCGTGGTAGCTCGCCTGAACGGCTTGCGGGTTACGTGCCAGGTCGCCGAACCACGGCCAGCACACCGGCACACCGCCGCGTACCGACTGGCCCTGCTGGAAGGCGGCCTCTTCGCTGAGCCAGATGATCGGCGGTGCGTCACCCTGGCGATAGCTGAGGATCTGCGCGCCCTGTTCGGCGACCAGCAGTTCGTCCTCACCGCGGCGGATGTGCCAGCAGGTGAGTTGATCCTTTTCGATGCGTTGGATGTCGAGTGGCATGAGCTGTCCCGTAGTGTGAATGGGCGTTCGTCTGACAACGGGCGCATGGCGGGATTTCATCTGCCTGCCGAGAAGGGCGGATGTTGCGCTACATCCGCCGTGGCTCCATTGGGTGGGACGCCACCCGGTGAATCGGCGCAGCGCGATCCACCCCACCGGTCCCGCGGTTTACCGTCCCTGGCAGGCGTCGACGCGCAGCCAGCGTTCCAGCAGCTTGAAGCCCTGCATTAGGATAAAGGCGATCAGCAGGTAGATCAGGCCGGCGGTGAGGAACATCTCCTCATGCAGGTAGGTGCGTGCGGCGATCTTGCGCGCCATGCCGGTCAGTTCCAGCAGGGTGATGGTGCTGGCCAGGGCGCTGGCCTTGAGCATCAGGATCACTTCGTTGCTGTAGGCCGGCAGGCCGATGCGTGTGGCGCGTGGCAGGATGATGTGCAGCAGCGCCTGTGCGCGGGACATGCCCAGCGCCCGGGCGGCTTCGACTTCACCGGGCGGCACGTTCTGGATCGCACCGCGGATGATCTCGGCGATATAGGCGGCCGTGTGCAGCGTCATGGTGATGATCGCGCACCAGTATGGATCACGCAGGTACGGCCAGAGCGCACTCTGGCGCACCACCTCGAACTGCGCCATGCCGTAATAGACCAGGAACAGCTGGACCAGCAGCGGCGTACCGCGGAAGAAGAAGATATAGCCGTAGGGCAGGGCGCGAACCGCCAGGTGCCGTGACGAACGGGCGATGCCCAATGGCACGGCGACGATCAGGCCGGCGATGACCGATACGCCGACCAGTTGCAGGGTCAGCCAGGCACCATCGATGAAACTCGGCAGCCACTTGATGAAGATTTCCCAGGTCATGCTGCGCTCCGCACGAAGCCGCGGGCGGCACGTTTTTCAAGGAAGTGCATGCCGATCATGGCGACGATGGTCAGGCACAGGTAGATGAAGGCGGCGACCAGGAAGAAAGTGAAGGGCTCCTTGCTGGCGGTCACGGCAATCTGCGAGCGGCGCATGATCTCTTCCAGGCCGATGACAGATACCAATGCCGTGTCCTTCATCAGGATCATGAACAGATTGCCCAGTCCCGGCAGCGCCAGGCGCCACATCTGCGGCAGGATCAGCCGCGTGAAGATTCTCCGCTTGTCCAACCCCAATGCCAGGCCAGCCTCGCGGTGCCCCTTGGGAATGGCCAGCAGCGCGCCGCGGAATACTTCGGTGGCGTAGGCACCGAAGCACAAACCCAGGGCGATGGTGCCAGCGGCGAACGGGCTGAGGGCCAGATTAGCGATGCCGAACAGCTCGCCGATGCCGCGAATCAGACTGATGGTGCCAAAGTAGATCAGCAGCACCCAGAGCAGTTCGGGTACGCCGCGCACGATGGTCGAATAGGTGCCGCCGAGCCAGCGCAGCGCGCTGTAGGGCGAGGTCTTGGCGAGAGCGCCGAGCAGACCGAGCACCAGCCCCAGCGCCAGGGAGGCGAGGGCCAGTTGGATGGTCATCCAGGTGCCGGCGATAAGGGCCGGACCGAATCCGTGAAGGTCAGGAATCATAGGAGCTCAAACACCGAAGCCCGGTCGGCCAGTTTCAGGCGACCGGGCTTCGGCTCGGTTGGATCAGTAAATGCTGAACGGGAAGTACTTGTCGTTGATCTGCTTGTAGGTGCCGTCAGCGATGATCTCGGCCAGCGCCTTGTTCAGCTTCTCACGCAGCTCGTCGTTGCCCTTGCGTACAGCGATGGCGATCTTGTCGTCATCGAATACCGGCTCGCCCTTGAACTCGAAGCTTTTGCCAGCATCGCTCTTGAGCCATTCCCACTGCACGAAGGTGTCAGCCAGGATGCCGTCGACGCGACCGGAGGCGAGGTCCAGGTAAGCGTTTTCCTGGGTGTCGTAGAGCTTGATGTCGACGACGCGATCCAGGTTGTCTTCCAGCCAGGTGCCGGCGATTGTGGCGCGCTGAGCACCGATCACCTTGCCTTTCAGATAGCCTTCATCGGTCTTGAAGTCGACGTTCTTCGGCGCCACGAACTGCAGCTTGTTGGTGTAGTAGTGGTCGGTGAAATCGACGGCGTTCTTGCGCTCTTCGGTGACCGACATCGAGGCGGCGAGGAAGTCGAACTTGCCGGCGTTCAGCGCGGGAATGATGCCGTCCCAATCGGAGGTGACCACTTCGCACTCGGTTTGCATCTTGGCGCAGAGTGCGTGGGCGATGTCCAGGTCGAAGCCGACCACCTTGCCGCTGGCGTCGATCAGGTTGAAGGGTGGGTAAGCGCCTTCGGTACCAATCCGTAGTTTTTCCGCGGCGAATGCCTGGGTGCTGATGATCAGCGAGGCAGCAGCGGTCAGCAGGATCTTTTTATAGCTCTTCATGCGGTGTTGCTCCATTAGCGATGGCTGGACATGAATTGTTTACAGCGCGCCGATTGAGGGTTGTCAAATACCTGCTCGGGCGTTCCTTGCTCCTCGACCAGGCCCTGGTGGAGGAATACCACTTCGCTGGATACCTGCTTGGCGAAATTCATCTCGTGGGTGACGAGCAGCATAGTCCGGCCTTCCTCGGCGAGCGACCGAATCACTGCAAGCACTTCTTGTACCATTTCCGGGTCGAGCGCCGAGGTGGGCTCGTCGAACAGAATCACCTTGGGCTGCATCGCCAACGTGCGGGCGATCGCCGCGCGTTGCTGCTGACCACCAGAAAGCTGGTTGGGGTAGACGTGGCGTTTGTCGGCAATGCCGACCTTGGCCAGCAGGGCTTCGGCCACTTCGGTGGCTTCGGCCTTGCTCTGGCCGAGCACCCGGCGTGGGGCCTCGATGATGTTGTCGAGGATGGTCATGTGCGGCCAGAGGTTGAAGTTCTGGAACACGAAACCCAATTCGCTGCGAATCCGGTTGAGCTGCTTGCCGTCGGCAGCGACCAGGTCACCCTGCTTGTCGCGCTTCAGCTTGAGCTGCTCACCAGCCACCAGAATCTCGCCCTCATGGGGGTTCTCCAGCAGGTTGATGCACCGCAGGAAGGTGGATTTTCCGGAGCCTGAAGAGCCGAGGATGGAAATCACGTCGCCATCGCGGGCGGTCAGCGAAATGCCTTTGAGAACTTCCAGATCGCCGTAGCGCTTGTGCAGGTTGCGGATTTCCAGTGCAGGGATGGCCTCGGCCATGTGGGGTCCTCTTACAGACCGGCGAAGGCCGCCATGGTCTAGATATCTGATGGTGCGCTCCGCGCGAACTGCTCGCCGTCCTGGCGAGGCGCAAACCTAGCATGCGATGCGGCATGCGCCAAGCGCGATGCGGCGTTGAGCGGTATGACCGATCGGTCACGTTTCCCTGGCCAACGGTGCGACTCCATCTGTATAGATGAAATCAACGCTGCACGCGCGGGCGCACTCCGGTGCGTGGCGCAAATGGCAGGTTCGGCCCGTTCCGTGCGGGCGGAAGCTGAAACGGTCTCAGCTTGCTTCAGGCTTGGGCGCGTCCTGATCGTCGGAGAGCATTTCGTCGTGCTCGGCCATCTTCCACGGCAAGCTGCCCGGTGAGATGTGCAGGAAGTGCAGGTACTTCTCGAATTGGTCGAGTATGTCGCTGATGATGTCCGCCTGGTCGTATCCGTAGACGTCGTAATGCTGACCGCCGCGGCGCAGGAACACTTCGGCGCGATAGTATTGCTCGTCGGTCTCCGGATCCTCGGTTAGCGCGAACGCCGGCATGGCGTAACCGACCGCGCGGATCTCGTAGATGAAGTCCACCTGGTCGTCCTTGATGACCTCCAGGTAGAGCCGCGAATGAGCTTCATCGGTGTGCACTTCGGCAGCCCATTCCTGGCCGCTGAGTTCGCGCTGCACGCGGCGCATGGCTTTCAGTACCGTGGTGTTCATGAAGCCGTCGACCTCTTCCCGGCTGGGGAAGCTGACCATCCCGGCCAGGCGCTTCTTCCACAGCCCTGGTCCGGCATTGCTCGCCAGTCGGCTGCCCTGCATGTGGCTTTGCAGACTGGTTTCGTGGTGGCCTTCGATGACCAGTGCGCGCCACATGCCCAGCGCGGCGATCATCATGATGATCGCGAAGGGCAGCGCGCTGGCGATGGTCATGGTCTGCAGCGCGCTGAGGCCGCCGGCGAGGAGCAGTGCGGATGCCACGATGCCCTCGATGCTGGCCCAGAACACTCGCTGCCACACTGGTGTGTGCAGCGCGCCGCCTGCGGCCAGCGAGTCGATCACCAGAGAGCCGGAGTCCGACGAGGTGACGAAAAAGGTGATGATCAGCACCACCGCGAGGAACGAGGCGATGGACGTCATCGGCAGCAGTTCGAACAGTTTGAACAGCGCGATGGCGTTGTCCGCCTGCACATCCGAGATCAGCGAGGTATAGCCCTCGACCATGATCATGTGCAGCGCCGTGTCGCCGAACACCGAGAACCAGAGGAAGGTGAAGATGGTCGGCACGAACATCACGCCAAACACGAACTGACGAATGGTCCGGCCGCGGCTGATCTTGGCGATGAACAGGCCGACGAAGGGCGACCAGGCGATGGTCCAGCCGAAGATGAACAGCGTCCAGTTTCCGATCCAGTCGCTGCGGCTGTAAGCCTGCAGGTTAAAGGTGCGCTCAATGATGTTGTTCAGGTAGCTACCAGTGTTCTGCAGGAAGGTTTCGAGAATGAAGATGCTCGGCCCGACCAGAAACACGAAGAGCATCAGGCCGATCGCCAGGATCATGTTCAGCAGCGAAAGGTTCTTCACACCCTTGTCCAGGCCGGCGACCACCGAGCAGATCGCCAGGCCGGTGATGATCGCGATGGCAATGATCTGCACGTTGATGCTGATCGGTATCGACGGCCAGAGGTAGTTGATGCCCGCGTTGATCTGGGTAACCGACAGGCCCAGCGTGGTGGCAATACCAAACAGCGTGCCGAGAATGGCGAAGATGTCCACCACATGGCCAATCGGCCCATGGATACGTTCGCCGATGATCGGGTACAGCGCCGAGCGCATCGACAGCGGCAGGCCGTGGCGAAACGAGAAGTAAGCCAGCACCAGACCGGTAAGGCCATAAATGGCCCAGATATGAAAGCCCCAGTGGAAGAAGGCAATCTGCATCGCCTGCTTGGCCGCGTCGACGGTTTCTCCGGCTCCGGCGGGTGGCGAGGCATAGTGCAGCACGGGTTCGGCCACGCCGAAGAACAGCAGGGCGATGCCGTAGCCGGCGGAAAAGAGCATGGCGAACCAGGCCGGGAAGCTGTATTGCGGCTCGGCGTGATCCGGGCCCAGCTTGATGCTGCCCCAGGGCGTCATGGCGATGCCGACGATGAACACCAGGAAAAACGCCACCGAGAGCATGTAGAACCAGCCGAAGTTGGTGGTGATGAAAGCCAGCGTCGAGCTGAATACTTCACCGGCCAGTTCCGGATTGCTGATGGTTCCGATCACCAGCAGCAGTGTGACGATCACTGCTGGAATGAACACGGGGAACAGAATGATGGCCTTGGGCATTTTCTTGGCGGCGTCCATGGACGGTCAGCCTCCGTTTGCGCGGGTGATGAGCGGGATGTACGCGGCGAAACCTCCGGAGTGCCCGAACGCTGCCTTCTGGGTAGACGGCCCGAAGCGCCGAATGATTCAGAGAAAATACGTCTGGAAAGCTCGAATGCCGGGTAGAGCTGCCTGGAGCGCAGGATCCAGCCGGTGCTTTTCGCAGAATTTGGGCAACGGTGTCATCAGCGGTCAGCGCCCCATTGAAGCGCAGAGGTCCGGCCTCGCCAGGCGGGCGGGGCCAGCCAGATCGCTAGCGCATGCCGCTATGAGGTTCCTTGCGCCATTCCCATGGGGGTTGTTGCTCGGTCTTGTGCAATGACCAGATGCCACGTCTGAATTCTCTTGCCACGGCCTCGAGATCGAGCAGTGTGCGATCGTCCAGCTGACCGCGGTAGGCCCAGGCGCTGCCGGTTCGGACCATTTGCGAGTTGACGTCGATATCGCCCGCTCTGACCCGCGCGAGGGTCCGATTTTGTTCGTCGCGGCCCTTGATCGTCAGCTGCACCTTCTTGCCGAAGACGTAGCTTGAAAGCGCCTGCCTGGCTTGGCTGCCGTAAGGCTGCTTGAGCTCTGGCGCATAGGTCTCCGCCATCCGCACCCTGAGCCTTTCACCTTCGTCGGTACGGCAGCTGAAGGTGTTGCCATCGGCGATGCCGATCACTCGACAATCGATTGTTTCCGCTGCGACAGGCATGGCTGTGATGAGCAGGGCGGCGAATAGATAGCGCAGCATGATGGCGTCCGTGCGGTTCAAAGGCGGGCGAGGGTAACAGGGCACCCGCCGGCCGGACCGGAGCCAGGTCTCAGATGGTTTGCTTCGCTTGGCGAGCGCGCAACAGATCACGCACAGCGGAGGCATTTCGCCGAGCAGCAGCGCGGCTCATCTGCCGCTTCGTAGCCGGCAATGGTGCGGTGCACGCTGCGCTCAGTAGGCCGCTTCGAGTTGGTGCCGGCGCAGGATCTTCGGCACCGTGCCGTCGGCTATTGCCGCGTCGAGCGCCTGGGCGAAGGCTTCGAACTGTGCCGCGCTTACCGTTTTGCGCGAAAGGCCAATGCCATAGCTGATTGGCCCCATTTCGCCGGCCTCCCGTATGCCTTCGAGGAGCTCGTCCTCGATCAGATGCCAGGCGACATCCTGATTGAGGACCGCAAGGCCCTCCGCGCCAAAGCGCCCGGACTGCAGCATGCGCAAGAGTCGGCGATTGTCGGTGGTCAGGTGCAGGCGTACGTCAGGCACCGACTTCAGACGTTCGGACAGTACGTACGAGGTTCCGGATGGGCCATAGACGCCAACCCGCCGGCCAGCCATGTCAGCTGGCTGGTTGAAGACGAAGCTGCTGTCAGCCTGGGCGAAAACGCTGTAGCGAGAAGTGACCAGCATCCGGCTGATATGGAAGATCTGCTCGCGCTGCGGTGAAGGTGCCAGCGTGAAGATCCCGTCCGCCCGCCCCTGTTCGGCCAGGCGGAATGCTCGCTGCCACGGATACAGGGTGATCGTGCACTGGCGCTGCAAGCGCGCGCAGACGGCATTTACCACCTCTACAAACGGGCCGGCCGCAGCGACGCCTGCGGTTTCGCTGACTGGGGCGCTAGCAGGATAGGTGAATGGGGGAAACTCTTCGGTTACGAAACGCCACTGCGCCGCACCGGCTAGGGCGGCCGTCGACGTCAGCCATATCAGCAGAATCGAGAGAATCCTGTGCACCGTTCGGCTCCTTGCACTGCGCGGCGTTCCTTGGCAGTTCGACGCAGCCGGGCAACATCCCGCGCGGCCCGCTCCGTTAGCATTAGCCTAGCGCACAACCAGGTCAACGCATCGCGCTGAATGAGGCATAACGCTTTGCCAGCCGTGCGCGCCAGTGTTGAGAGTATCCCTCGCAGTGGGCGACTAGGGTGTCGATCCGCATCGGCCTTCAACCAGCGAGGTAGGGCGTCACGCAATACTCGCAGGCTAGGGGCCGCAACATAAGCGTGCATCTTGAGCCGCTCTGCGCAGCCTGACTGGTGCACGGCGGGCCACTGGAACGAATCGCAGGCAATAAAAAACCCCAAGGAGATCAAGCTCGCTTGGGGTTTCTCGGTATTAGTGGTGCCAGGGACGGAACCGAACCATTCGCTAAAGGCGGCGTATTTGCTGGGTTTGTGTGGTTCGCTTGTTTGTCGATGCCCCCAAAAATGCCCCCAAAACGAAAAGTGCCCCTATCTCAATCAGAAACGTGCTCGATAAACGGTGTCTTGTGCGAGTGGGCACCTTGCGCCGTGAATCGATGCCAAAAGCTGGCCGGTGTCCCCTCGCCAAGCATATTGAATGCGTCGAGCACGGCTAGTGCGTCCATAGCTCTGGTCTCAGTAAACGTGGGTCCGAGTGCTTCGAGCGCTATCCGTGCGTTGCGGCGATAGCCTATCTCCAATTTGCGTCCCGCTTCGGTTAGCCGGTAAAGCTCCATAGTTCGCCTCTCCATAGACTTTGAATAACTGACTCTGGAATCTGCCAGATAAGGTTGAATGATCCAAGCCGCATGCGACGCGCTGCTCATGGCATACAGTGTCCTTACCATTTCGCCTTGTTGCGATCTCGATGTTCACCTCGCCCCAATATCGCCCTCCGGTGTTTTCGGAGTCCCTAAAAGCCTTTCGGCCTCGCGCGCGTACTGGTCACTTAACTGGCATTCATGGGTCGATTCCCCAAAACGGGGTAGTGCGTGAAAAGTGCGCGTGAAAGTGCGTAGTTTCCGTGCGTACCGGCTTTGCGAACCAGTTGCGCGAAGCGGTTGCGAACCTGTGACCTGCTGTCAGGCGCAAAGGTGGTTCAGGGTCACTTTAAATGCCCCGAATCAGGGGGATTTACAGCGCCATCGCATTGCCCGTTTTTAAATCTGAATTATGACGGCGCGAAAATCTGGCTCCCCCCGTCGTTCGGGCATTGCGCTTGCTCAGACTTTCAACCGGCCCTCCCCGTGGTGTTGGGTCCTCCCAAGGGGGCGCCCCCATTGCGGGTGATTCGTGCCGTGACCGTTCGCTATATACGGCGCTGGCTGGTGGGTTGGTTGTTGTTTCGTTGTCTCGCGCCAGGCTTCATATGTCGGGCGCTGGTGCTGGGCAATAGGCCAACTGGTGCCGGTCGTTTCCGCCTTGCTGGTGTCCGTTGCGGGCGTGCTGGCTGGGCTTCCAACGGAAGGCGGAACCGGAAGCGGGGTCAGGCTGGAAAAGTCCGTATGAAGCGAAAAGGCGGGGCGCGAATCACCCGTGATGGTGCCGGGGCGGGGGAGAACCTAACGGGGGGGGTAGCGCCGTCCGTGGCGCCAGCGATCAAACCACGCGCAGCACGGGCGGCAGCTTCGGCCCGAAGGGTGCGCCGGGTGCGAACGGATCGGGTAGCGCTCCCTCTGGTGCGGTGCGGATGAAGTCAGCCATAGCCAGTAGGCAGGCTTTATACAGCGGTCCGCCATTGCCCCAGGCGGCGCCGTGCCCCGTTGCGCTGTCCTCCAGGCAGGCAATAAAGACCAGCGCCGTAATGTTGGTGTCGCCGTCGCGGATCGCTTGTGCTCGATGCGCGGGGTTCACGCTCAGCAGATCGCACAGCCGATCAAATCCAAGTGCCGCCGTGGTACTGGTGCTTTGCAGGATGACGGCCCGGCCTATCCCGATCAGCGCCCGGTTCATACCTTCCAGCGATTCGGCTTCGTGCGCCCTGGCTTGCTGCTCCAGGTTGGCAACGGCTGCGGCAGTGAATGGCAAAAAGGCTTTCAGCTTGGCGGCTTTACGTCGCAATGCGCGGCGCTCTTGGTGGATCGTTGCGCGCTCATGACAAAAAAGGCGACACACCCGGCGCATGGCGATTAGTTGCGTGCTCACGCTGGCGCCTGGCTTGTCGGCTATGTTGGCGAGTGCTCGAATCTGGCTGGCTTTCATGGGTTCGGCTCCTTTGGTGCGCCGTCTAGTTCGGCATCAGCCCAGCGCCAGCGAGCGGCGGCCAGGGCTTCGGAATAGGTCATTGGCTGGCCGACCATGTAGCCAATCGGCTGGCCTGCTCGGGTGATCCTCCAGGCGGTGCGCTTCGGTTCGCTGGTGGGCAAGTGCGTCGAGTCGTTGGCCGCGTTCAGTTCGGCCAGCAGCTCGGCAAGGTGCTCGCGTATGAAGTGGCGCAAGGGGTCGGTGATGCGCTCGACGGGCGAGACGCGCAGCCGGTCGGCCACGCTCTCGACAGTCAGACCAGCCCGGCGCAGGTAGTCCAAGGCGGCCATTAGCCGAAGTACTCCGCGTTGTCTTCGGTCTGTACCCCCTTTGGATCGGTAACATGGTTACAACCCGCGCCGTTACTGGCTTTCAGCCCGTTTTGATCGGTAACGGCAGCGCTCCGTGTTACGGTTTCAAAATCGCTGGAAGCCGCATGGTTGCTGGCTTGTAACCGTGTTACCGATTTTCCGGGGGTGTCGGCGGACAGATACCGCTTAAAGGCTTCCTCGAACTGCTCCCGTTTGTACCCTTTGGCAGTCTTGAAGCCGATGCGATGGGCGCCGGGCTTGATCCCGAACTCAGAAAGCCGCTTGGAAAGCTGGTGCGGTGTCATGGGCTTGCCCCGGTTCCACGCTGCCCACGGTGCTTCCTCATCTTCGGCAAGTGCCTCCAATAGATCAGCGGTCGCCAGACGCTCGGTGCGGCGGGTGTCGAAAGCGTCGCGGATTGAAGCCAGCAGCTCAGCGCCAATGCTCGGCGTGTCTTCCTCCAGGCCGTGAAGTGTCGCGGCGGCGTTGCGGGCAATGCGTGGCCAATTGCCCCCGGCCACTTCGGCAACCGCTAGCAGCGGCTCCCAGCAGTCGTTGGCGCGGTCGTTCAAGCCATCCACCTCGGCGGGCCTGGCCGTTCGGATGGCTTCCCGATTGTCGATGGCGAAGCGCGCCAGCTTGCTTACCAGCTCGGCGAAGGCAGCGGGGTCGGCGTGGCGAATCTTTACGGTACGCTCCCCCGGCAGCTTGCGGCGCAGGCGCAGCGGAATGCTCCGGTCGGACAGGGTGTCTGCAATCTTCCCGATGCCGCACAGCGCCTTTGCGCCCCATACGTTGAACCGGGTGGGCATGTGGTCATCGCCGACGCAGCGAATCACGAAAGCGGAGTCGCGGGTAAACCCGGCATTGAGAATGCCCCGCGCTTCCTCATGCTCGGCCAAGAAGGCGTCCACCTCGTCAATCAGCAGTGTCGGCGTCCACAGCTCCAGGGCGCGGAACAACGCAGCCGGTGCGATATTGGAAACGGCCAGCGGACGGCAGGCGAGACGCGACAGCACGCCAAGCATTACCGTTTTCCCGCAACGCTTCTCCGGGGCGGTGATGTTGGCAATCGGTGCGACGTTCACCACGTCCACAAACCAAGTGAAGGCGGCCCAAAGCGCGGCGGCGTGGACCGTGGCCGGGTCGGCTATCACATGGCGTCGAATGATCGTGGTCAGCGCTTCCAGCAGCTCGGCACCGTCTACCAGTTCAGGCCATAGCGTCACTTCGGGGAACAGCTCGTCGGTGCCCGCCGTAGCTTCGTTGGCGGCGCTGGTCAGCTTGTCCAGGTCAGCCATGCTTACCGTCTTGGCTTCCTTTACCGCGTGGCGAATGCGTGCCCAGCGCGCCGGGTCGGCGTCTCTCACCTGGCGCAGCAAGGCCAGCACCTCGGGTTCGAAGATGGCGCCGGGATCTTGTTTGCTCCTGGCGAGCGCGTCCGCGATGGGATCGGGTGCCGGTACAGGTTCGGGGATCAGTTCGGCCAGGTTGCTCATTGGTTCGCCTCCCGCCACTGGCGCAGGTCGTTGAAGTCGGAAAGGTTCAGCGGCTCCGCTCCACCCCAGGGCGGCAGCACCAGGCCACAGCCAAGCACGGCGGCGGCTTGAGTGGCTGCGGTGCGTCCGGGATTGCCTTCGGTCTGGCGGTCGTCGTCTCCCGCGATAATCAACGGGCTCTCGGGGTAGTGCCGTTGGAGCTGGCGCCCGACTTCCAGCAGGTTGCCCGCATTCATGGCACAGGCCACGGCGGCGCCGTTGTGCTCGTGGATGGTCGCGCCGGTTGCCCAGCCTTCGCAGACGTACAGCGGTTGGCCTGGCTCCAGTGCGCCGATGGGCGAATAGCAGCCCTTCACCCGGCCCCCGGACAGAAACCGCTTGCCGCCGTCCGCTGCGATGCGTTGCAGGTTGACCAGTACGCGCCCCAGGTAGAGCGGCACCAATAGAACGTCGCCACGTTGGCGCAGGCCGTGCGGCCGGCAGCCCTTGGCGCTCAGGTAAGGGTGATGCGGATCAGCCGGGGCGCTGGTGCTCCACAGTCGCTGCGCCTCGATGGCTGCGGCTTGCTGGCGCTGGTGCTGCTCCGCTTCGCGCTGGTGGCGGGCCTGCTCAACCCGCTGGCGGATCAATTCGGCCTCCATCGGGTCGGCTGGTTTGCGGCTGCTCCAGGTGCTCGAACCTCCCGCCTTCCAGCTACCGAACGCACCCGACGCGATGCCGTCCAGGTGTAGGACGTACCAGCCGTTAAGCGTGCCGGGCTTGTCGTCTGGCACGCGGAAACGGTGAATGGTGCCGTCTGCTACTGGCAGCCAATCCAGCGGCCCGAACGTGGCTTGCAGGGCGTCGCGGAAGGCCAGTTCGGCTTTCTCCAGGCAAGCCGATCCCCTCGGCGCACGGGCGCCGTTTTGAATGGTCATGATTTAGCCCTCTGCGGTCGGGGACGGTGCGACGGCCTTGCGGCAGTGTTGTTCCTCCACCGCGCCGTTCGAGGTATCGACCAGCCTGCTCGACAGCTTGCCCAGCGAGTTGATCAGCCAGCCGATATTTCGGGCGGTGTCCTTCTCCAACTCGCCAGCGTCGGCGGTGAAGGCCAGCAGCTCACCAATTGCGGCGATTCCAAGCGTCAGGTTCAGAACCTCGCAATCGGCTGTGCGCTCGATGGCTTCGAGCTTGTCATCCGAGTAATCGTTAAGAACCATCGGATCGGGCAGTAGGTGGCTCCAGCAAACGGGCTTCATTGCACACCCCCTACGGTTTCCAGGGAGCGGGCGCGGGCCATCGCTTCGTTGTAGCGGCGCAGGCGGACGGACAGGGACGAATCAGCGCGCAGCGCGGCGAAGGCGCGGGCCTTCCAGGCGGCGGCATGGGTGGACGGATTGCGGGTGGTTTGCATGGGTGTAGCTCCTTGGATTGTGGAGCTGCCACGAACCGTCGCCAAACGATTAAGGGTGGCAGCTGTACGCGGGTTGGCGAACCGGCATCCAAGGGAACCGGCAGACCTTTCGGTCTCCCACGCACAGCCGCCATAACGGACTGCGGGCACAAAAAAAGCGCCAGCTGTCTGCGGTGCGGCGCTTGTGCGCCTTGGATAGTTCGGGTCGCCAAACCCGGTCGCTGAATTTGCAGCAACGGGCGAACCATAGCGCCGCTGGTGCTTATTGGCAATCGGGAAGCGCAAGCGCGGTGTGTTCATTCGGTCGCCTCCGCGCTGGTGCTGCTCAGGTAGTAAAGGGCAACGCCGTTGTGGGTGATGCCGTCCTCATCCGTCAGAGTGACCCGCTCGGTGCGGATGGGGTGGCCAGCAGAGCGCAACTCCTTGATGCGCCCCCCAGGGTGCATGACGTGAAGCTCACGGCGGGCGGTGAACGTGTCTAGGGCGCCGATCCGTAGCCGTGCCAGCAGGCGGGCGCGCTGTGCTTCGACACTGGTGCTATGGCGCTGTGTTGTTTTGTCAGCCATTTATGCAGCCTCCCCGCGTTGAGCAGCGAGCGAATCGCACCACTGCAAAATTTCCGATTCCACCCAAGCGACCGACTTCGGCCCAAGTGTTACTTGAGCCGGGAAGGTTCCGGCAGCAATGCGCCGGTAAATTTCGGATGTGGAAAGGCTGGTGTAGTCCTTCACCTTGGCCATTTTGATAAAGCGGCGAGGGGGTGTGACTTTCTCTAGGCAAGCCGATCCCATAACCCCGTCGCGGGGCTTCGAAGTCATCATTGTTAAGCCTCCCGTTTGGTCAGGAAGGCGTCAACGAACTCGGGATTCCAGCGCACCGAGCGCCCAAAGCGAACCGGGGACGGAAAGCCTGGAGCCTTGCTCCAGCGCCAGAAAGTCGTGCGGGAAACCTGATAGCGTTCGCACAGCTCGGCTACAGGTCGGTAGATAGGGTTTTTGGTCTGCATGGATTGGTCCTTGTGCAGTTGGTCAAAAACCCGAGGGGGACAGTATGCCTCCGGTCCCCTAGGCGGGGTCATGCATTGACGTATCAATGCCGGTGGCAATACAGTCTGCGGCACACGCATACAACTGCGTGTTGTAGAAGCCCATCTCAAAAGCTTCATCCCTCGGGGGTCGTTAACTGGCTTGCCGGTTACAGACGTTGGTAGCGTCTATCCCCATCGAAGGCCCAGCGTTGGTAGCGCTGGGCTTTTCTTTGTCTGCGATCCTACAGCTGCCGTGCTGTACCGTGGTGTTACTGCGACCACCGCACGGTTGCTGTATGTCTAGCCAGTGGCCCCGATGTTACTTGTGCCGTTATTGAGTTTCAAAGCCTGTCTACGCGGTGCTGTCTAAAACTTGCGCCCAGCAAGTGCCCTTAGATAAAGCTAAAACACCTTAAAGCACCCTAAAGCACCCCAGCGCACCCAATAGTACGTATTGGTACGCTTCAATCTATATGTATCAAATTGTTTCTGTTGCGCTTACGGGTTGCACTGGTTGCTTAAGCCTTGCGCTTGATGCTCACCACGTTGGCGCCGCCGCATAGCGCGTCTATCGAGTCGGCCCAGGCTTGCATCATCTCCCGGCGCTGCTCCAGATAGGTGGCGTGGTTGTAGGTGTCGCGGATTTCGTCGTTGTCGCCATGGGCTAACTGGCGTTCGATCCAGTCCCGGTTATAGCCGCGTCCGTTGAGTTCGGTGCTCAGCAAGTGGCGGAAGCCGTGGCCGGTCTGGCGCCCTTCGTAGCCCATCAGGCGCAGCGCCTTGTTTATCGTGTTCTCCGACATTGGCCTGTCGGGGTTCTGCTGCCCTGCAAACACTAGTGGGTAATCGCCCGTGATCTCCTTGAGCTGGCGCAGGATGGCGACGGCTTGGCGGGGTAGGGGCACCACATGCGGGCGGCGGGCTTTCATGCGCGCTTTCGGAATGGTCCAGGTCGCGCCGTCTAGATCGAACTCCGACCAGGGCGCCTGGCGCAGCTCACCAGGTCGAACGGCAGTCAGCACCAGCAAGCGGATGGCGCAGCGGGTCAGGGTGTTAAGCGTGGTCGATTCGATCTTGCCCAGCAGCTCGGGCAGTTCGGCAAAGGCAACGTGCGGATGGTGGCGGGTGGCTTTCGGTGGAGCGGCTACCACGTCCAGATCGGTGGCCGGGTTGGCTTCGACCACGCCACTAGCCAGACCGAAGCGGAATATCTGGTGTAGCCATTGGCGAATCTTGCCAGCGGCGTTCAGCGTGCCCCGCGCTTCGACCTTGCGCACCAGTTCGACCAGTTCCGGGCGGGTGATGGCTTTAACCGGACGCGCACCGATGCCGGGTATCAGGTCGTTTTCCATATACAGCCGCGACTTGTAGGCGGTGCTTTCGGCCCAGCGTGGCGCGTTGTAGGCGTACCACTCCCGCGCCAGTGTCTCGAACGTCACGCCATCGGCCCGTTGCGCTTGTTTGGCGGCTTTTTTCTCTGCGCTGGGGTCAGCCCCATGGGCCAGCAGTTCGCGTGCATCTGTGCGCCTCTGGCGGGCTTGCTGTAGCGACACGGCAGGGTAAGCGCCCAAGGCCAGCCGCTTTTCCTTTCCATCGAAACGGTACTTGAGGCGCCACAGCTTCGAGCCGTTGGGCGTGACCTCCAGATACAGCCCTTGGCCGTCCGTCAGCTTGTAGGGGCTGTCCTTGGGCTTGGCTACCTTGATCGCGCTGTCCGTCAGCGGCGTGGCTTTCCGTGGCATGGGGCGCACCTCGTAGGGGCATAAATTTGACCGAACCGGTCATGCCCCAAAGAATGCCCCTAAAGATTGGGGCTTACAAGGGTTTCCACGGGAAGTATAGACAACAAAAAACCCGCACTAGGCGGGCTTCTTGTGGGCTTTCGGGTGGTTTTGGCACCACCTGAAAACGAAAGGTGGTGCCCAGGGACGGAATCGAACCGCCGACACGGGGATTTTCAATCCCCTGCTCTACCGACTGAGCTACCTGGGCAACGGGGCGCTATTAGACGGATTTGGCTTTTGCCTGTCAAGCGTGGTCCGGAAAAATATTTAATCCGGACGGGCGCTTAGCGCAGCCGAAGGTCATTCGCTCGGCGGCACGTAGCCTTCGGCCTTGGCGTAATCCTCGCCGGAGAAGAACTTGTCCATCTCGCCCTGGAGGAACTTGCGATCCTCGGCGTTCATCATGTTCAGCCGGCGCTCGTTGATCAGCATGGTCTGGTGCTTCTGCCAGTCATCCCAGGCCTGCTTGGAGATGTTGCTGTAGATGTCCTCGCCTTTCGGTCCTGGAAACGGCGGGCGCTCGAGGCCGGGGAGTTCTTCGTTGTACTTGCGGCAGTTCACGGTGCGGGTCATGGGTTCTCTCCTGCATGCAATTCAGCGGCGGCGCGCTTGAGCAGTGTCTTTACCGGCGCGGCGAGGCCGAGGCGCGGCGGGGTGGCGAGGTTATACCAGAGCCAGTCCGCCTCGGCCACGGCGTCGGGCGCGGACTTGACCCTGATCAGCCAGGGTTCGATGGCCAGCTGGAAATGGCTGAATGTGTGGGTCAGGCCTGGCAGCTCGCGGCGATCTTCCAGCTGCAGGGCATGCCGTTCGGCCAGGGGATCAAGGGCGGCGAGGTCGTCCAGCTCCGGCAGGCTCCAGAGCCCGCCCCACAGGCCCGTCGACGGGCGGCGATAGAGCAGGATGGCGCCGTCGCGATTGGCCAGCAACGGCATCAACGTGCGCTTCTGCGGCAGCGCCTTGCGCGGCTTGGGCACCGGGAAGTCGGTTTCGCGCCCGAGCAGATGGGCGCGGCAGCCGTTCTTGAGTGGACAGAGCAGGCAGCTCGGGCGGCTACGGGTGCACAGCGTGGCGCCGAGATCCATCATTGCCTGGGTGTAATGGTTGACCCGCTGCTGCGGGGTGAAACGCTCGGCCACCTCCCACAGCTGGCGGGCCACCTTCGGCTCGCCGGGATAGCCTTCCTGGGCGACATAGCGGGCCAGCACACGCTTGACGTTGCCGTCGAGGATCGGCGCGCGCAGGCCCAGGCTGATGCTGGCGATGGCGCCTGCCGTGGAGCGGCCAATCCCCGGCATTTCGGCGAGCTTGTCGACATTGGCCGGGAACACGCCGCCATGTTCGGCGACGATCAACTTGGCAGTCTTGTGCAGGTTGCGCGCGCGACTGTAATAGCCGAGGCCAGTCCACAGGTGCAGCACCTCATCTTCCTCGGCGGCGGCGAGCGCTTCGACACTGGGCAGCGCGTCCATGAAGCGGTCGAAGTAGCCGAGCACGGTGCTGACCTGGGTCTGCTGCAGCATGATTTCAGACACCCACACCCGATACGGGGTGATGCCTTGCTGCCAGGGCAGATCCTTGCGGCCGTGGCGGTCGAACCAGTCGAGGACCGCCGCGCCGAACTGCTCGGGATTCATCGCTTGAACAGGCCCTTGAGCGCATCCTTGAGTTCCGGGCTGACCTTGCCGCCGAGCTTCTCTTCGATCTTCTCGTTGAGTTTTTCACCAGCCAGCCGCGCGGCGACCTTGCCCAGGGCGTCGTTGTCGAAGCGGCAGGCCTTGGCGCCCAGCTCCAGTGGGCCGCGGCAGCGCAGCGGCCATTCGATGCCGACGTAGCGCTCGTTGACCTGGCAGGCTGGGTCCGGCATGGCGCCCTTGTCGCCTTCGATGACGATGCCGACGCGGTAGTCCATGCCCAGCACGCGCAGATCGACATCGCCGTTACCGTTGACGGTCAGGCCCGGAATGCTGGCCTTGAGGTCGGGGTTGCTGGCCACGCCGTTGCGCAGGGTCAGGTTGCCCTTGAGTTCGCGGAACGGCGTGTCCTTGCTGCGTGGCTCGCTGGCGAGCGGCTTGCGATTGAGCGTGGCGATCGCTCGGCACAGCTGCTGCTCGAGGTTGGCATCGACCAGCATGCCGTTGTCGATGAGAAAGCCGACCTTGCCGTTGAGGTTGTCGATCCAGGCCTTTTCGCTGTTGCCCTGGGTGCGCAGGTCGGCATCCAGGTTCAGCAGGCCTTTGATCACCACGTCCTCGCCCTGGCTTTCCAGCAGGCGCTCGACTGGCACGCCATTGAAACGGTGCTGCACGGTCAGCAATGGCAGGGCCGGGCGTACATCGAGACTGGCCGCGCCGTCCAGGCGACCGCCATACAAGCCAGCGCGCATTTCCTGCAGGGTCAGCAGGCCGTTGCGGGTGCGTACCTTGAGGTTGAAGCCGTCCAGCGGGATCTTCATTGCGGTCAGGCTGCCGATGGCCAGGTTGACCTCGGTGTCGAGCTTGCGCAGCTGATCCAGCGGCAATACCGAAGCCTCGCTCCAGGCTTGCTGGGTCGGCGCTTTGGGCAGCGGCGTGGTGCCGCTGCCGACTGCGCTGGCCTGAGTGCTCTTGACCTCGCTCTTGCGCGCCGCCTCGGCCGGCTGCTCCTTGCTCGGGGGCGGCAGATAGCGATCCAGATTGAAGCGGTCGCCCTTGAGGTCGACGCGTAACGCCTGGCGGGCGAAGTCGCTGACGGCGAGGCGGCCGGTGAAGGTGCTGTCGTCGAGTTTCAGGGTCAGCTCTTCCAGCGCCAGGCTGTTTTGCGTAGCGCTCAGGCGACTGACCAGTTCGGCCTTGCCCAGTGCGGCAGCGTCAGCCATGGCTGGCAGTTGCTGGCCGGTGCCCTGGAGGAATTCGCGCAGGTTGAACTGCGCCACGGTCAGCGCGCCGCTGATCTTCGGCTCCTTGTCCAGATCACGCGCCTTCAACTCGCCTAGGCCGCGCAGCTGGTTGGCGGTGAACTTCAGGCTGTTCCATTCGGCGATCTGCGCAGCGAGGTCTACCAGCAGCTGGCCCTGGGCGCTGAAGGTCAGCGTCTGGCCTTGCAGGGGCTCACCGGAAGCCTCGCCGGACAGACGCATGTCCTCGAACTGGTAGCGCTTGAGCTGGTTGTCGAAGCGCAGCGCGCCCTGCAGTTCGGTACGTGCACGCATGACCGGTTGATTGCTGCCAAAGAAGGCGTTGAGCTTGACCGGGATCGAGCTGCCTTCGCGAATGGCGCCGGTAGTCAGCTCGATGCTCTCTGCGCTGTACTGCTGGCCGGTCTTGGCGTCGTGGTAGGTGACGCGGGCATCGCTGATGGTGAGGCTGTCGATATCCAGCGTCAGCGGCTTGTTGCGCGAAGCTGGCGCTTGGTCGGCCTGTTCTGGGCCTGGCTCGCTGGCCTTCGGGGTTTGCGCGGACTGCTCTGGCTGTTTGGCCGGCTGGCCGACGCCCTCCCAGTTGCCGCGACCCTGCTCGTCACGGTTCAGCGTCAGGTTGAGACCGTTCACCTTGATGTCGCTCATCTGCACTTCGCGGCTGAGCAGCGGCATTACTCGCACGGATAGGCCGAGCATGCGCAGGTCGGCGAACGGTTGCTCCGGTGTCTGGGCGCTGGCCAGGGTGGTCTCGTGCAGCTCCAGGCCGAGCCAAGGGAACAGGCTCCAGCCGATGTCGCCTTTGATGTCCAGTTCGAGCCCGGCCTTGCTGCGCGCCAGGTCGCGGATCTCGTCCTTGTAGTCGTTGGGATCGAACAGGTGGGTCAGGGCGAAGCCTGCCGCCACCAGGATCAGCAACAGCCCGAGAAAGACCAGACCCAGGATTTTGCCGAGCGATTTCATGGACGAGTCCTTGTAGATGAGCGATCTGAAAGGTGCCGAGTATAGCCCCGTGCCTGGGCATGTCGGGAACGCGGTCGGCGTTGGAGTGGCATCAGGAGTGCGGGTTCCGCAGATGGCCACTGTGCCGGCCAGGCGCGGCCCGCCGGCCGACCAGGTCGGGCAGCGGCGGCTGCGGCGCAGTCATGGGCAGCTTAGAGCGAATCCAGCGGCAAATGGGTTCGCGCCGCCAGCGCGCTGGCTTCCAGATGACCTGCAGGGGCTGCCAGGCGCAGCGGTTTGCCGGCTTCGCTGGCCAGGCGCTGGGTTTCTTCCAGCAGGCGGCGGCCGACACCGCGCTTGCGGGTGACTTTGCGTACGCATAGGTGCGACAGGCGCCAGGCATCGTCGCCGCGCTGCAGCAGGGCAGCGCCGAGCAAGCGGTCGTTGAAGCGACCGGCGATCAGGCTGCCATCGGCCAGCGCCGCTTCGATCAGCGCCGCGGCTGTGGCATAGGGCATCAGCAGCCACTCGGGCGCATCGGCGTAGATTTTCGCCAGATCGGTTAAATCCTGCGGACTGGGCTGGGTGACGGATTCGACGTAGACGGGCATGGCGACCTTGCGACGGCTGAGCAGAAGTGCCGGCAAGGATACGCCGAACCACCGCCAGCGCACGAGACGCCGGCGGTGGGCGCGTTTGCTCAGTGCAGGCGATGGCGCTCGTGGAGGAAACTCAGCACCGCACGGCGATAGTGGTTGTACTCCGGGTCGTCGGCCAGGGCGATGCGGTCGCGCGGGCGCGGCAGCTTCACCTCGAGAATTTCGCCGATGGTTGCCGAGGGGCCGTTGGTCATCATCACGATGCGGTCGGAGAGCAGCACGGCCTCGTCGACGTCGTGGGTGATCATCATCATGGTGTTGCCCAGGTCCTTCTGGATCTTCATCACCTCGTCCTGCAGGTGCGCGCGGGTGAGTGCGTCGAGGGCGCCGAACGGCTCGTCGAGCAGCAGCACCTTGGGCTTCATCGCCAGTGCACGGGCGATGCCGACGCGCTGCTTCATGCCGCCGGAAATTTCCTGCGGATACTTGTTCAGCGCGTGGCTCATGTTTACCAGCGCCAGGTTGTGCTCGATCCACTCGCGCCGTTCGCGCTTGTTCATACTGCGCTTGAACAGCTTGTTCACCGCCACTTCGACGTTCTCGTAGACGGTCAGCCAGGGCAGCAGCGAGTGGTTCTGGAACACCATGCTGCGATCCGGGCCCGGCCCGCGGACTTCCTTGCCGTCGAGGATCACGCCGCCGAGGCTTGGGTCGAGCAGGCCGGCGACGATGTTCAGCACCGTCGACTTGCCACAGCCGGAGTGCCCGATGATGGAGATGAACTCGCCCTTGGCGATGTTCAGGTTGATGTCCTTGAGCACCTGCGAGGCGAGGTTGCCGCGCACGAAACTCTTGTCCAGGTGTTCGATGGAGAGATAGCTCATGGCGTTGCTCCTCAGTTGGCCGGAATGCCGCGGGTGATGCGCTGGCCGACGAAGGCCACCAGGCGATCGAGCACGAAGCCGACCACGCCGATGTAGACGAGCGCGAGGATGATGTCGCTGATGCGCGAGGCGTTCCACGCATCCCAGATGAAGAAGCCGATGCCGACGCCGCCGATGAGCATTTCCGCGGCGATGATCGCCAGCCACGACAGGCCGACGCCGATGCGCAGGCCGGTGAAGATGTACGGCGCGGCGGCCGGCAGCATGATGGTCTTGAAGTACTCGAAACCGTTGAGCTGCAGCACCTGGGCGACGTTGCGGTAGTCCTGCGGGATGTTGCGGATGCCCACCGCGGTATTGATGATGATCGGCCAGATCGCGGTGATGAAGATGACGAACAGCGCCGAGGGGTGGCTGTCCTGAAAGCCCGCCAGCGACAGCGGCAGCCAGGCCAGTGGCGGCACGGTGCGTAGCACCTGGAAGATCGGGTCGAGGCCGCGCATGGCCCAGTCCGACTGGCCGATCAGCACGCCGAGGCCGACCCCGGCGACCACTGCCAGCATATAACCCACCGCAACCCGCTGCAGGCTCGCCAGCAGCTGCCAGGCCAGGCCCACGTCATTGCCGCCGTTGTCGTAGAACGGATCGATGATCAGCTCCCAGGTTTCCGCGACCACCTGCGAGGGCGGCGGCAGCGCGGCATCGGCACCGGAGCAGAGCATTTCCCAGATCAAGCCGAGCAGCAGCAGGATCACCAGCGGCGGCACCAGCTGCTGCACGGCGTAGCGGCCGCTGCGCCGAACCAGTACGGCGAGCCGGGAAGGGCGGACGATGGATACCGGCTCGGCGCTGGCGGGCTGCAGTTTGACGTTGGCATTCATGGGCTTTTCCTCGCGGGTTGCGGTTATCAGGCCATGGCCTTGATGGTCAGGCTGTCCAGATAGGCTTGCGGGTTTTCCGGATCGAATACCTTGCCGTCGAAGAACTTCTCGACCCCACGAGAAGTGGAGGCCGGGATCAGCTCGGCGGGCAGGTTCAGTTCGCCGGCGGCGGCGCGCCAGATGTCCTCGCGGTTGACCTTGGCGATCAGCGCCTGGCTGTCGAAGTCGGCCGGCAGGTAGCCCCAGCGCTTGTTCTCGGTGAGGAACCAGAGGTCATGGCTCTGGAAGGGGTAGGAGGCGTGGTCGTCCCAGTAGCGCATCTGCTCGGGATGGTTCTCGATGACCTTGCCGGTGCCGTAGGCGAAGTTGCCTTTCATGCGGTCGACGATGTCCTTGTAGGGCGCGCCGATCCACTTGCGCTGCGAGCAGATCTTTGCCACTTCCTCCTTGTTCTCCGGCTTCTCGCAGAACTGCTGGGCTTCCATGATCGCCATGGTCAGCGCCTTGGCTGCGTTGGGATTGGCGGCCACGTAGTCGCTGCGCAGGGCGAAGGCTTTTTCCGGGTGGTTGTGCCACAGCTCGCCGGTGGTGTTGGCGGTGTAGCCGATCTTCTGGTTGATCAGCTGGGCGTTCCACGGCTCGCAGACGCAGAAGGTGTCCATGCTGCCAACCTTCATGTTGGCGACCATCTGCGCCGGCGGCACGACGATGGTGTTGATGTCGGCGTTCGGGTCGATGCCTCCGGCCGCCAGCCAGTAGCGCATCCACAGGTCATGGGTGCCGCCGGGGAAGGTCATCGCCGCACTGACTTTCTTGCCGCTGGCCTTTTTCGCTTCCAGTGCGGCTTTGAATGGTGTGCTGTCGAGGCCGATCTTCAGGTCGCGATATTCCTCGCCGACCGAGATGCACTGGCCGGACAGGTTCAGCCGCGCGAGGATCGACATGGCCACCGGCTGGTTGTTCGGCGTGACGATGCCGGCGCTTATCAAGTACGGCATGGGCGTGAGGATATGCGCGCCGTCGATGCCGTTCTTCGCCGAACCGAGCACCAGGTTGTCGCGGGTGGTGCCCCAGGACGATTGCTTGAGTACTTCGACTTCGGTCATTCCGTACTTGGCGAAGAAGCCCTTCTCGGCGGCGACGAACAGCGGTGCGGCGTCGGTCAGGGCGATAAAGCCGAGCTTGGCCTTGCTGGTTTCCACATCCCCGCCCGCCGCCCAGGCGGCCGAACGCATGCCCAGGGACATGCCACCGAACAGGGCGACACCGCTGGCGGCAATGATCGAGTGCTTGAGAAAGCTGCGGCGCGAGGCCAGCGTGACGCTGCTGGGCTGGTCGTTGTTCGGCTTGTCGGTCATGGTCGGGTTTTCCTTTGGGCGAAAAAAAACGGCGCCACACCGCCCGGCTGGAACCGGAGAGCGTGGACACCGTTGTCCTGATGAGGAGTTGTGAAAGCCGAAAGATCCGGCCTTGCCTGAGCTTTGCGAAAGCTGTGCCAGAACTGCTTAGCTGACGCGGAACGGCTGTTGCAGTGGCATCGAATTGCCGGGAGGTTTCCGGCAAATCAAGCACTTGCGGCGCCGCCGCAGACAGCGCGCCACCAGCTCCGTGATTGGCTTGCTCGAGATGAATTGCGCTCGGCGATCCTGCAGGGCTGGCGGCGCATGCACAGCCGCGGGGCAGGCAGGCTGGCCTGATGGTGCGGCGTGCCTGTTTTCAGTGCCTGGAACGCTGGCCCAGGGTGCGGGCCGGGGCGAGTTCGGCCGAAGGCTGTGCCAGTGCCAGCAGCCGCTGGGCGACCTCCTCCAGGCGCAGGCCCTGATTCATTGCCGCCTGACGCAGCCAGCCGTAGGCCTCGCCTTCGGAGAAGCCCTGCTGGCGCATCAGCTGCTGCTTGGCGCGCTCCACCTGCTTGCGCTCATCCAGCGCCTGGCGAGCCTCGCGCAATTCTTCATTGAGGCCCTGCAGACGCACGCTCTGGGTCAGCAGCAGTTCCAGGGTCGAGCGAGCCACCATTGCGGTCATGCCGTCCGGCGGTGGCGTGTCGAGATCACTGGCCTGCACACTGAACAGCTTGGCCTGCTCGGCAGCGGCGTGCATGTCGGCGATGCCATCGAGCAGCTTGCGATGGCTCTGCAGATCCTTGCGGATGCGCTCGATGCTGTAGCGGCACTGTTGCAACAGGTCCTGCTCCAAGCGCGTTTCGACCTGCTTCATCGCGTCGATGCGGTGCGTGTGCAGTTCGAACCAGAGTTCGCACAACTGCGGTTCGACCGCCGCGCCCGGGCTGGTCCGGCGGGCGATGTCACGCAGGCGGCAGGCGTTGATGTTCGTCTCGCTGGCGCACAGCGCTTGCCAAAGCGTCTGCGCTGCCGGGCTGGTGAAGCGGCTGAAGGTGGCGAAGCAGCGCTCCTGGCCTTCGAGCAGATGTTCCAGACGTTCCAGCATATCCGCGCGGAAATAGCCGCTGGCGAAGCCGACAACGCCGAGCGCGCGCTCCTGGCCGGCCAGTTCCTTGCCCTGCATGAAATTGAACAGCGCCACCAGGCAGCGGGTGATGTCCGGGTCGGCGGCGGTGTCGGCCGCCTCGAACACCACGGCCAGCAGCCCGCCGATCAGCCGCACCAGTGTTGCCGTGGCGTCCTGCATGCTGATGGCGTGCTCGCGGATGCGCCGGCGCAGCGCGGGCAGCTCGTCGAGGCTGTGCAGGGCATAGGCGATGCGGGTGAACAGCCGGGTCTTGTCCGCAGTGCTAACGGCATCCAGATCGATGCGATCCAGATCCAGGCGCACCTCGCGCTCCAGCGCCTCGGCTTCCAGGCTGAGCACGTCCAACTGCTGGCGCTGATGGGCGGCGTTGCCGCTGAGGTAGATGTTCGAGTAGCCGCGCTCTTTCTGCAGCGCGTGCACCAGCTGGCTGATGCGGGTGACCAGTTCGCAGGTGCGCGCCAGGTCTTCCAGGCCGAGCAGTTCGCTGCGCCGGGACGCCAGCATGAAGCGCAGGGTCGCAGGCATTTTCCGTCCGTGCATGGGCGGCACCTCCGCGGGTTGACGCGCAGGTTCCTGCAAGATGCAGTCCAGTAAGCCCGGCGCGTATCCGTGCTGCGGCGTTTGCGCCTATAATGTGCCCCTTTTCGCCCACGATCAGCGGAGCTGTTGATGTCCGAACGTACGGCTTACGTAGAGCGCAACACCCTGGAAACCCAGGTCAAGGTCACCATCAATCTGGATGGCACCGGCAAGGCGCGCTTCGCCATCGGCGTGCCCTTCCTGGAGCACATGCTCGACCAGATCGCCCGTCACGGGCTGATCGACCTGGATATCGAATGCAACGGCGACCTGCACATCGATGACCACCATACCGTCGAGGACGTCGGCATCACCCTCGGCCAGGCCTTCGCCAAGGCCATCGGCGACAAGAAGGGCATGACCCGCTACGGGCATTCCTACGTGCCGCTGGACGAGGCGCTGTCGCGCGTGGTGATCGACTTCTCCGGGCGCCCGGGGCTGACCATGAACGTGCCCTACACCCGCGCGGTGGTCGGCAAGTTCGACGTCGACCTGTTCCAGGAATTCTTCCAGGGCTTCGTCAATCACGCCCTGGTGACCCTGCACATCGACAACCTGCGCGGCATCAACACCCACCACCAGATCGAAACCGTGTTCAAGGCCTTCGGCCGCGCGCTGCGCATGGCCGTCGAGCTCGATCCGCGCATGGCCGGGCAGATGCCTTCCACCAAAGGGTGCCTGTAATGCAGACCGTTGCCGTCATCGACTACGGCATGGGCAATCTGCACTCGGTGGCCAAGGCGCTGGAGCACGTCGGCGCTGGCCGCGTGCTGATCACCAGCGATGCGCAGGTCATCCGTGAGGCCGACCGCGTGGTGTTTCCCGGCGTCGGCGCGATTCGCGACTGCATGGCGGAGATCCGCCGGTTGGGCTTCGACGAGCTGGTCCGCGAAGTCAGCCAGGACCGCCCATTTCTCGGCATCTGCGTCGGCATGCAGGCGCTGATGGAGCGCAGCGAAGAAAACGACGGCGTCGATTGCATCGGCCTGTTCCCCGGTCAGGTGCGCTTCTTCGGCAAGGACCTGCACGAGGACGGCGAGCACTTGAAGGTGCCGCACATGGGCTGGAACGAGGTCAAGCAGGTGGTCGACCATCCGCTCTGGCATGCGATCCCGGACAATGGCCGCTTCTATTTCGTGCACAGCTATTACATCGAAGCCGGCAATCCGCGGCAGGTGGTCGGTCGCGGCCATTACGGCAACGACTTCGCCGCCGCACTGGCCGATGGCTCGCGCTTCGCGGTGCAGTTCCATCCGGAGAAGAGCCACACCCACGGCCTGCAGCTGCTGCAGAACTTCGCCGCCTGGGATGGCCGCTGGTAGATGAGCCGGGCCAAGCTCAAGCCGCCAGTCCTGACGCTGGATGCCGCTCAGGAGCAGGCGGCGCAACAGGTCATCAAGCGCTTTCTGCAAGAGCGTTTCGAACTCGAGCTGGGCTCGTTCGAGGCGCAGGAGGTGCTCGATCTGTTCGCCCGTGAAATCGCGCCGCTGTATTACAACAAGGCGATCTTCGACGTGCAGAGCCACCTGAAGGAACGGTTCGAGAGCATCGAAAGCGACTTGTGGGCACTCGAGAAGAGCTGACCCTTAACCGACACTTGATTTGAACAGGTTCGAGCCATGCTGATTATCCCCGCTATCGATCTCAAAGACGGCGCCTGCGTGCGTCTGCGTCAGGGCCTGATGGACGATGCCACGGTGTTTTCCGACGACCCGGTGGCCATGGCGGCCAAGTGGGTCGAGGCCGGTTGCCGCCGTCTGCACCTGGTCGACCTCAACGGCGCCTTCGAAGGCCAGCCGGTCAACGGCGAGGTGGTCACGGCAATCGCCAAGCGTTATCCGAACCTGCCGATCCAGATCGGTGGCGGCATTCGTACCCTGGAAACCATCGAGCACTACGTGCGCGCCGGCGTCAGCTACGTGATCATCGGCACCAAGGCGGTCAAAGAGCCTGAGTTCGTCGGTGAAGCCTGCCGCGCGTTCCCGGGCAAGGTCATCGTCGGGCTGGATGCGAAGGACGGCTTTGTCGCCACCGATGGCTGGGCCGAAGTCTCCAGCGTGCAGGCGGTCGATCTGGCGCGCCGCTTCGAGGCCGATGGCGTCTCGGCGATCGTCTACACCGACATCGCCAAGGACGGCATGATGCAGGGCTGCAACGTCGAGGCCACCGTGGCCCTGGCCAATGCCAGCCGCATCCCGGTAATCGCTTCTGGTGGCATTCACAACATCGGCGATATCCAAAAGCTGCTCGACACCAACACCCGCGGGATCGTCGGCGCCATCACCGGCCGGGCAATCTACGAAGGCACGCTGGATGTGGCCGAGGCGCAGGCGCTCTGCGACCTGAAGTACAAGGACGAGTGATTCGCTGATCCGTGGTGGATCGGCGCAGCGTGATCCACCCTACACGCTACCTGCAGCTTGAAGCCTGCGGCTTGAAAGAAGCCGCTATCGGAGAAAGCCATGGCCCTGGCCAAACGCATCATTCCCTGCCTCGACGTCGACAACGGCCGCGTGGTCAAGGGCGTCCAGTTCGAGAACATCCGTGACGCCGGCGACCCGGTGGAGATCGCCCGCCGCTACGACGAGCAGGGCGCCGACGAGATCACCTTCCTCGACATCACCGCCAGCGTCGACAACCGCGACACCACCCTGCACACCGTCGAGCGCATGGCCAGCCAGGTGTTCATCCCGCTGACCGTCGGCGGTGGCGTGCGCAGCGTGCAGGACATCCGCAACCTGCTCAACGCAGGCGCGGACAAGGTCTCGATCAATACCGCCGCGGTGTTCAACCCGGATTTCGTCGGCGAGGCCGCGGACCGCTTCGGCTCGCAGTGCATCGTCGTCGCCATCGACGCGAAGAAGGTCTCCGCGCCGGGTGAGCCGGGACGCTGGGAAATCTTCACCCATGGCGGGCGCAAGCCCACCGGCCTGGATGCGGTGGCCTGGGCGAAGAAGATGGAAGACCTCGGCGCCGGCGAAATCCTGCTGACCAGCATGGATCAGGACGGCGTGAAGAGCGGCTACGACCTCGGCGTAACCCGTGCCATCAGCGAGGCGCTGTGCATTCCGGTGATCGCCTCCGGTGGCGTCGGCAACCTGCAGCACCTGGCCGATGGCATCCTCGAAGGCAAGGCCGATGCGGTGCTCGCCGCGAGCATCTTCCACTTCGGCGAATACACGATTCCGGAAGCCAAGGCCTATCTGGCGGCCCGCGGCATCGTGATGCGTTGATCTCAACGTGCAGCTGAACAAGGCTTAATGGCGAAATAAGGACATGTCCGCCGCTGTTGCGGACAAACAATCAGGAGATTTCACGCATGCTCAAGACCATCGCTTCCCTCGTCGCTGCGGCACTGCTGTTCGGAGCCTCGCTGGGTCATGCGCAGACACCGGTGAAGATCGATCTGCTGACGGAGAACTTCCCGCCTTACAACATGGCGGCTGACGGCAAGAACTTCGCCCGCGATGAAAACATCAGCGGTATCGCCGTGGACATCGTGCGCGAGATGTTCAAGCGCGCCGGTGTCGATTACACGCTGACACTGCGTTTCCCCTGGGAGCGCATCTACGGCATGGCGTTGGAGCAGGCCAACTATGGGGTGTTCGTCACCGCGCGGCTGCCCGAGCGTGAAGAGCTGTTCAAGTGGGTCGGCCCCATCGGCCCGGACGACTGGGTGCTGCTGGCCCGTGGCGACAGCCCGATCAATCTGACCAGTCTCGACCAGGCCCGCCAGTACAACGTCGGCGCCTACAAGGGCGATGCCATCGCCGAACACCTGGAAGGCCAGGGCCTGCAGCCGGCGCTCGCCTTACGCGATCAGGAGAACGTGAAGAAGCTGATCGACGGCAAGATCGACCTGTGGGCCACCGGTGATCCCGCTGGTCGTTACCTGGCGCGCCAGGAAGGCGTGACCGGACTCAAGCGCGTGCTGCGCTTCGACAGTGCCGAGCTGTACCTGGCACTGAACAAGCAGGTCGCCGACGAGACGGTACAGAAGCTGCAGAAAGCGCTCGACCAGATGCGCAGCGAAGGTGTGATCGACGCGATCAACGCACGTTACCTCTGACCGCTCCGGTCGCCCTCGGGCAACCAGGATGTAATAGCGACGCGCCAGCTGGGTGCGTCGCGCAGTCCTCTCGTGCCGTTCTGGCGCATCCATCGCTGCCATGTTTTACCGCTTCCTGAGCTACGCGGCTGCGGCGCTGCGCTGGTTCGCATCTTGCTTTCCACCGTTCCTTGCTGATCCGCGGAGGGGCGGGTCGGGAAAACCGGAACAAGGGGAGCGAGCCATGCTTAAACGAATCCTAGCCGTCATCGCGCTACTGCTCTGCAGTCACGCCCACGCCGGGCTGCCTGATGACTATCGTGTCGTGCTGCTGACCGAAAACTTTCCACCGTTCAACATGGCCGAGGACAACAAGAATTACGCGGCCGATGGAAAGATCCACGGCATCAATGCCGACATCGTGCGTGAGATGTTCCGCCGGGCGAAGATACGCTACGAGCTGAGCCTGCGCTTCCCGTGGGATCGCATCTACAAGCAGGTGCTAGAACAGCCCGATCAGGGCCTGTTTTCCACTACCTTCACCGCCGAACGTGAATCGCAATTCAAGTGGGTCGGCCCTCTAGCCAGCATCAGTTGGGTACTGCTCGCGCCAGCCGACAGCCCTTTACGCCTCTCTGGATTGGACGAGGCGCGCAACCTGCGTATCGGTGCCTACAAGAACGATGCAGTGAGTCAGCATCTGGAGAGCAAGGGGCTGGCGCCGATCAACTCGCTGCGTGACCAGGAGAACGTCGGCAAGCTGCTCAGGGGGCAGATCGACGTCTGGGCGACCGCCGATCCGGTCGGGCCCTACCTGGCCAAGCAGGAAGGCGTGACCGGGCTGAAACCGGTGTTGCGCTTCAACGAAGCGCGGCTGTTCCTTGCGCTTAACCGGGCGACGCCGGACGAGGTGGTCGAGCGTTTGCAAAGAGCGCTGGATGCGATGCGCGCCGACGGCACGGTGGATGCGCTGCTGCGCCGTTATCTCTGATAGCTCAGCGATAGACGCCACCGCGACCGTGCGCGGCCATGGCCCGGTTGCTCCGTGTGGCGATCATCTGCCCCACGTCGATCCATTCGATGCCCTGCGCCGACAGCCTCGGTAGCTCGCGCTCCAGCATCGCCAGCGTGCTTTCGTGGGGGTGGCCAATGATCACCACCGAGCCCTGCTTGCGCGCCAGTGCGATCGCAGCCTGGAAGCGTTCGGCTACGGCATTCGCCGAGGGGTCGTCATCGAGAAAGATATCCCGCGACAGGCTGGCCAGTGCCGTGCGCTGGGCGCTGGCAGCGGCCACGGTGCGCGGGCTGGTGCGACTGTCGAGGAAGAACAGGTGGCGGCGCTGCAGTTCGCCCATCAGCCAGCCCATGGCCTGCGCCTGGTCGGTCATGGCGCTGCCCATGTGGTTGTTCAGGCCGCTGGCATGCGGCACTGCCGCCAAGGCTGCATCGAGGCGTCGGGCCAGTTCGTCATGGGGTAGCTGGGGGTGCCAGGCGAAGCGGCCCTGAGCAGGCGCCATCGGCATGTGCAGCATGACCGTCTTGCCGGCACGATGGGCCTGCTCGGCCAAGTCTGCGGCGTGGCGGGTGTCGGGAAGAATCGCCAGCGCGACCGGCCCTGGTAGTTGCAGCACACGGCGATCGCGTGCCGGGTTCTGCCCGAGGTCGTCGATTATCAGGGTCAGCCGGGGTCTCGCGGAATGCTCCGGCGTGGCCGCAGGCTCGCCAGCGTACAGCGCCTGGCTGGCGAGCGTCAGCAACAGCGCCAGGCCTGCAGCCCAGCCTGCCATCCTCATTGGCCGCGGGTGAGGTTCAATCCCTTGAGCAGATTCAATGCCTGGCCGAGCTGGTAGTCATCGTCCTGCGGTCGCGGCGAGTCGCTGGCGATCTGGGTGGCGGTCGGGCGGTCCGGGCCGCCGTTGCCGTTGCCCAGGTGGCCAGCAAGATCGGCTTCGCGGAAGCCATCGGCAGCCTGCTCGCGGGTCAGCTTGGCACGCTCGACCTTGATGTCCGGCTCGATGCCTTGGGCCTGGATCGAGCGGCCTTTGGGGGTGTAGTAGAGCGCGGTGGTGAGCTTGAGCGCGCGATCATTGTTCAGCGGCAGCACAGTCTGTACCGAGCCTTTGCCGAAGCTGTCAGTGCCCATCACCACGCCGCGCTTGTGGTCCTGCAGTGCGCCGGCAACGATCTCGGATGCCGAAGCGCTACCGCCGTTGATCAGCACCACTAGCGGTACTCCTTCGCTGGCATCGGCCGGGTCGGCGTTGAAGCGCAGCTCGGAGTTGGCGATGCGGCCCTTGGTGTAGACGATCAGGCCCTTGGTGAGGAAGTGGTCGGAAATCTCCACTGCCGCCTGCAGCACGCCGCCCGGGTTGTTGCGCAGGTCGAGAACCAGACCGTTCAGCTTCTTGCCGTCGTTGTCCTTCTTCAGCTTGGCCAGCGCCTTGCCGACTTCCTCGCCGGAATTGACCTGGAACTGGGTGACGCGCAGGTAGCCGTAGCCCGGTTCGAGGATCTGGCTGCGGACACTGCGTACCTTGATGACCGCGCGCGTCAGCTTGACATCGAACGGCTGGCCGCCCTCGCGCACCAGCGTCAGGCTGATACTGCTGCCCGGTTTGCCGCGCATCTTGGCGATGGCGTCCATCATCGACAGGCCCTTGGTCGGCTGGCCGTCGATCTTGACGATCAGGTCGCCGGCTTCGATGCCGGCCTTCGAGGCTGGGGTGTCGTCGATCGGCGAGACGACTTTGATGAAGCCATCTTCCATGCCGACCTCGATGCCGAGCCCGCCGAATTCGCCGCTGGTGCTTTCCTGCAGTTCGGCGAATGCCTCGGGCTCCAGGTAGGCGGAATGCGGATCGAGGTTGCTGAGCATGCCCTTGATGGCATTTTCCAGCAGGGTCTTGTCATCCACTGGCTCGACATAGGCGGCCTTGATGCGGTCCAGCACCTCGGCGAAGGTGCGCAGCTCATCCAGTGGCAGGGGAGCCTTGGAGTTCGGCGCCGCAGCCTCTGCCGGTGGCTGTTGGGCCCAGGCACCGCCTTGCATCCCCAGCAATATGGCCAGGGCGAGCGTGGATGGGCGGGCGAAACGGCGCAGGTGCAACATGTCGAACTCCAGTTATGAGAGGGCGTGCTTGGCGATGCGGACGGCTCGGCAAGGACCGAAGCCGCGACTCGCTAGCCTTGCGCGCGACACCATTGGGCGGGGTCGCTAGGGCGGCCCTGCTGCCGAATGGCGAAATACAGTGCGGCGGTTTCCTGGCCGCCGCTGGTGCCTACCGTGGCGATCGGATCGCCGGCCTTGACGATGTCGCCGGCGTCACGCAGCAGGCTCTGGTTGTGACCATACAGGCTCAGGTAACCATTTCCATGATCGAGTATCACCAGCAGCCCGGCACCACGTAGCCAGTCGGCGAATACTACCCGGCCGCCGTGCACGGCGCGGACCTGAGTGCCGACGCTGGCACCGATCAGCACGCCGTCCCACTTGGTTCGAGCGTCGCCGCCGCGCGGAGTGCCGTAGCGGGCGACGAGGCGTCCGTCGACCGGCCATGGCAGCTTGCCCTTGGCCTTGGCGAACGGGCCGCCGAAGTTGCCTCCTGCGCTGGACACCAGCGGGCCGCTCGGCGCGCTGCTGGCGCCGGTCTGGGATTGTTGCTGCTGTTGTTGGCGCTGGCGCTCGGCAAGCAATGCGCGCTGCCGTGCTTCCTCAGCCTCACGTGCCTGGCGCGCCAGGGTTTCCTCAATGGTCTTGAGCACACGTTCGAACTGGGCCTGCTCCTGGCGGCGGGCCTGCAGTTTCTGCTCGCGGCTGGAGAAGTCGCTGTTGAGCTTGGCCAGGGTCTGCTGGCGTTCCTTGCGCACCTCGGCGAGCTGGTTGCGGCGCTCGAGCAGGCCATCCTTCTTCTCCGCCAGCAGACTTTGCTGCGTGGCGATATCGGCTTCTACGTTGGCCAACTGGCGCAGCGTCTCGTTGAAGTTGTCGAGCTGCTCGAGACGCGCCTTGTTGAGGTAGTCGTAATAGGTGATGGTGCGGCTGAATTTTTCCGGATTCTGCTGGTTGAGCAGTAGCTTGAGGTACTCCTGGCGGCCGTTCTGGTAGGCCGCACGGGCCTGCAGGCCGATCAGCCGCTGCTGTTCCAGACGGGCGCCTTCGAGGGTGGTTTTCTCGTCGTTCAGGCGCTCCAGCTCAGCCTCGCTGCGGTCGATCTCCTGCTGCAGAGTATCGACCTGCTTTTCCAGCTGGCCCATCTCGCTTTCGGTGGTCTTCAGCTGCTTCTGGACGCCGGATTTCTCCTGCTCGATCTGCTTGAGCAGCTTCTGCAGTTCGGCAATGTCCTGGCGAGCGGCTTCGATCTGCTGCCGCGCTGCGGCACGTTCGTCCGCCACGGCAGGGCCAAGCAGGCAGAGGAAGGCGAGGGCGAGAAAAGTACGAGGCATGGGAGGGCGTCAACCGAGCGTTATGACCGACGTAGTATGCCTAAAAAGCAAGCTGGAAGCTTGAAGCCTGTAGCGGGAAACGGCGGCTGACGCCATCCGCTTCCCACCTGGCGCAGTCAGTTCAGCTCAACGATCGAGCGACCGGTCATCTCTGCTGGCACCGGCATGCCGAGCAGGGTCAGCATGGTCGGGGCGACGTCGGCCAGCACGCCGCCCTGGCGGATCGAGACGTTGCGTTTGCCGATATAGATGAACGGCACCGGCTCACAGGTATGCGCGGTGTGCGCCTGGCCGGTCATGACGTCTTCCATCTGTTCGACGTTGCCGTGGTCGGCGGTCAGCAGCGCTTCGCCACCGACCTTGTCCAGCGCCTCGACGATGCGACCGACGCAGCTGTCCAGGCATTCCACCGCCCTGACCGCCGCCTCGAACACGCCGGTATGGCCGACCATGTCGCCGTTGGCATAGTTGACCACGATGACGTCGTAGCGCTGGTTCTCGATGGCATCGACGATGCGGTCAGTGACCTCGGGAGCGCTCATTTCCGGCTTGAGGTCGTAGGTGGCGACCTGTGGCGACGGGATGAGGATGCGTTCTTCGCCCGGGAAGGGCTCTTCGCGGCCGCCGGAGAAGAAGAAGGTGACGTGGGCATACTTCTCGGTTTCGGCGATGCGCAGTTGGGTCTTGCCGTTGTTGGCCAGGTACTCGCCGAGCACGTTGGTCAGCGCTTCCGGGGCGAAGGCGGCCGGCGCGGGAATGCTCGCGGCGTACTGGGTGAGCATGACGAACTCGGCCAGTTGCGGCACTCGGGCCCGCTGGAACTCGCTGAAGCCAGGTTCGACGAAGCAACGGGTCAGTTCGCGGGCGCGGTCGGCGCGGAAGTTCATGAACACCACGGCGTCACCATCCTCGACGCGCACCGGTTCGCCGATGGTGGTCGCCTTGACGAATTCGTCGCTTTCGCCGCGCTCATAGGCGGCGATCAGGCCGTCCACGGCGTAGTCGGAGCGGTATTCGGCCTTGCCCTCGACGATCAGCTCGTAGGCCTGCTGCACGCGGTCCCAGCGGTTGTCGCGATCCATGGCGAAGTAGCGGCCGATCAGGCTGGCGATGCGGCCCTTGCCCAGGCGGGTGAAGGTGGCCTGGAGCAGTTCGATGGAGTGCTGTGCGCTCTTCGGCGGGGTGTCGCGGCCATCGAGGAAGGCATGCAGGTAGATCTTCTCGGCGCCGCGCTGGGCAGCCAGTTCGGCCATGGCCACCAGGTGATCCTGATGGCTGTGCACGCCACCGTCGGAGAGCAGGCCGAGGATGTGCACCGCCTTGCCGGCACCCACGGCCTTGTCGACTGCACCGCAGATGGTCGGGTTGGCGAAGAACTCGCCGTCGCGGATCGCCTTGGTCACGCGGGTGAAGTCCTGATACACCACGCGCCCGGCGCCCAGGTTCATGTGGCCGACCTCGGAGTTGCCCATCTGCCCGTCCGGCAGACCGACATCCATGCCGCTGCCAGAGATCAATCCGTGCGGCTGGCTGGCCAGCAGGCGATCGTAGACCGGCTTGCGCGCGGCGTGGATGGCATTGAAGTCCGGACTGTCGCTGTGCCCGAAGCCATCGAGAATGATCAGTACCAGAGGTTTGGGCGCGGCGGTGGGGGCGACGGACATGCTTTCGGGCTCCTTGCACGGGGGCGGAAAAGGGCGGCCAGTCTACTGGCTGGCCGGGGCGAGGTCACGAATCATCAGGGTTCAGCCGGTAGGAGGGGCTGTGTATACTGGCCCGCATTTTATCGTCCGGGTACCCGTTGATGCTCGCTAACCTGATTGAATTTGTCTCTAACCACTATGTACTCAGCAGCCTGTTCGTGGTGCTGTTGATCCTTCTGTTCATCACCGAGACACGCAAGGGTGGCAAGAGCCTGAGCAATCGCGAACTGACGGCACTGGTCAACAGTGGCGAGGGCGTGGTGTTGGACGTGCGCGTCAAGAAGGAGTTCGACGCCGGTCATATCGTCGATGCATTGAACATTCCCTACGAGAAGCTGGTCAGCCGCACAGGCGAGCTGGAAAAGCACAAGGCCAAGACCATCATCGTGGTCGACGCCATGGGGCAGCACGCCGGAACGGCCTGCCGTGAGTTGCAGAAGGCAGGCTTCACCGCCGCCAAGTTGTCGGGAGGGATTTCCAGCTGGCGCGGCGACAATCTGCCAGTGGTCAAGTAATCATGCCCAACGTCGTCATCTATACCACCGCCTGGTGCCCGTTCTGCATCCGCGCCAAGGCGCTGCTCGATCGCAAGGGTGTCGCCTACGAGGAAATTCCCGTGGATGGCAATCCGTCCCTGCGCGCCGAAATGGCCAGCAAGGCCGGACGCACCTCGGTACCGCAGATATGGATCGGCGATAAACACGTCGGCGGGTGCGACGAGCTGCACGCTCTGGAGCGCGCCGGACGTCTCGACTCGTTGTTGCAGGCCTGAGGCCGGCAGCGCGGGTCCGCGAACAATTCAAACGACACGCACAACTGGATAGAAGGTTGCAGAAATGACCGAACAAGCTAACAACGGCGGCGCAGCGTCGCAGAACGAACAGGGCGCGCAGTTCTCCCTGCAGCGCATCTACGTCCGCGACCTGTCCTTCGAAGCGCCGAAGAGCCCGGAAATTTTCCGTCAGGAATGGAATCCGAGTGTCGCGCTGGACCTGAACACCAAGCAGAAGGCGCTTGAGGGCGACTTCCATGAAGTTGTGCTGACCCTTTCGGTCACCGTGAAGACCGGCGAAGAAGTTGCCTTCATCGCCGAAGTGCAGCAGGCCGGGATCTTCCTGATCAAAGGCCTCGAAGCCGCCGCCATGAGCCACACCCTTGGCGCGTTCTGCCCGAACATCCTCTTCCCATACGCGCGTGAGGCGCTGGACAGCCTGGTAACCCGCGGCTCGTTCCCGGCGCTGATGCTGGCGCCGGTGAATTTCGACGCGCTCTACGCCCAGGAAATGGCGCGTATGCAGGGCGCCGGCGAAGCACCCAGCACCGCCCACTGATACGGATCGTGCAGGAAGCGTCTGACGCTTCCTGCATCCTCCTTCTGCGCGTCAGCGCACCTGCACCACCAGTTTGCCGACCGCCTTGCGCTGCCCCAGCGTAGCGATGGCCTTGCCGGTGTCCTGTAGGGCAAAGCGTTGCGATACCAGCGGCTTGAGCTTGCCTTCGGCATGCCAGGCGAACAGCTGGCGGAAGTTCGCGGCGTTGTCCTGCGGTTGGCGCTGGGCGAAGGCGCCCCAGAAAACGCCGATCAGCGAAGCTCCTTTGAGAAGTGGCAGGTTAGCCGGTAGCGCCGGGATATCCCCGCCGGCAGCAAATCCCACCACCAGCATGCGGCCGTTCCAGGCGATGCTGCGGAAGGCTTCCTCGAACAGCTTGCCGCCCACCGGATCGTAGATCACATCCACGCCCTGGCCGCCGGTGAGTTCCTTCAGGCGCTCCTTCAGGCTGCCTTCGCTGTAGTTGATCAGCTCGTCGGCACCGGCGTTCTTCGCTACCTCCAGTTTCTCGGCGCTGGAGGCGGCCGCGATGACTCGCGCGCCCATGGCCTTGCCGATCTCCACCGCAGCCAGACCGACACCGCCGGAGGCACCAAGCACCAGCAAGGTCTCGCCAGGTTGCAGATTGGCGCGCTGGGTAAGCGCATGCATCGAGGTGCCGTAGGTCATGCTGAAGGCGGCGGCGGTGTCGAAGTCCATGCTCGGCGGAATCGGCAGCGCGTTGCTGCCGGCCACCGCAACCTGCTCGGCGAAGCTGCCCCAGCCGGTCAACGCCATGACCCGGTCGCCGACCTTGAGGTGGCTGACCTTCTCGCCGATCGCGGCGATGACGCCGGCCGCCTCGCCGCCGGGCGAGAATGGGAACGGCGGCTTGAACTGATACTTACCCTCGATCATCAGCGTGTCAGGAAAATTGACCCCGGCGGCATGCACGTCGAGCAGGATCTCGCTCGGCTTGATCTGAGGGGTAGGGGCATCTTCGAGCACCAGGCTCTCGGGCGGACCGAAGCTTTTGCACAGGACGGCTTTCATCGTTTTTCCTTGTTCGACTGGTCGGACGCTTGCCGCCCGACGATGGATGGCTCGACTGCTCAGGACTATCCAGTCTAGGAGCGCTGCTTGACGAGGCAATCAGCATCGTTCGCTGTAATGGCGGCGTATAAGCGGCGGGCAGTTGCGTGGTGGGCTTGGGTGCGCGGCGGCGACTGGTTATGCTGGCGCAGATTTTCCCTGGAGCGCTGCCCCGTGAAGTACCTGATAACCCTGTTTCTTGGTTTCGCACTTGCCGGGCCGGTGCTCGCGCAAAACTCGGCTGACGAAGCGGCCCCGCAGACGCTCTACTACGCGCTGGTGCCCGCCATGGTCGGCAACTATGGCTCGGGTGAGCGGCTGAAGTACTACAAGGCTGATGTCGCGCTGCGCATCTCCAGCAAGGAGGTGGAAGATCGGGTAAAGCACCACGAGCCGCTGATCCGTCATCAGCTGGTGATGCTGTTTTCCCAACAGACCGACGAGACGCTGAGTGGTCCCGAAGCCAAGGAGCAGCTGCGTCAGGAGGCCTTGCGCCAGGTGCGCGAGGTGCTCGAGCAGGAAGAGGGTAAGCCGCTGGTCGATGATCTGCTGTTCAACAATCTGATCATCCAGTAACTCAGCGCATCGCCAATACCGTCTGCCATTCGTCCTCGCTGACGGGCATTACCGACAGGCGGCTGCCTTTCTTTACCAGCGCCAGCTCCTGGAGGGCAGGTTCTGCTTTCAGGCGGGCCAGCTTCAGGGGCGTGCTGAAGGCTTCAACGAACTCGACATCGACTGCGCTCCATGGATTGACCTCGTCGCTGGCCTTGGCATCGTGATAAGGGCTGGCGGGGTCGAGTGCAGTGGGATCAGGGTAAGCGCTGCGACTGATGCTGCCGATTCCGGCAATGCCAGGCTCGGCGCAACTGGAATGGTAAAAGAAGAACTGATCGCCTTCCTGCATCTGGCGCAGGAAATTGCGCGCCTGGTAATTGCGCACGCCATCCCAGCGACCGTGCCCCAGTTTTTTCAGATCCAGAATAGAAAATTCGTCCGGTTCGGACTTCATTAGCCAATAAGGCATGAACCTTGCTCTCCCGTCAGTCGGTTCGATCAGACCATGATGGCAAAATCTCCGACAGTCGGCTGCAATACCTGTTTGCGCGGTGCCGAAGCTTCACGGAAAATGCCGCGGCTGTAAGGTGGCCTATCGAGTCCTAGAACGATAAATCACACCGACTCGACGCAAGCATTTCGCCTGGTAGGGGGAGGCGAACACAAATGAAACGTAAGCCCGATATTCTGTGGATTTTGGTCTTCATCTTTGGCCTGGGCGTAGTCACCACCGGCTATACGCAGAGCCTGTGGGAACAGCACGATGGCGCGGCCGGCATGGCTCCGGTCATCCAGGTGCAGCAAGCCCAGCAGCGATGACATAGATGCCGCAAGGACGCGGCATTTCCCTCACCCGACGTACCAGCCCTGGTCCGTCACCGTGCCCTGAATGGGTACATCCCAACTTTCCAGTGGTAACCGGTCGACTCTCTGACACTCGTGGGCCAGGCCCAGGAGTGTCGGTTTGTGACTTTTTTTGCGCATCGCGCGATACGCCAGGCTGCGATCATAGAAACCGCCGCCCATCCCCAGTCGCCCACCATTGCCGTCAAAGCCCACCAGTGGCATCAGCAGTAGATCGAGCGCCCAGACGCAACGTTGTCGAGCGGTCCGGATTACGGGTTCGGGAATGCCGAAGCGGTTGCGCCGCAGTCGTTCGCCGGGCTCGATGCGCTGAAAGACCATGCGCGTACGCGGCCATGGATTCAGTACCGGAAGATAGGTGGCTTTGCCGCGGCGCTGAGCGGCGCGCAGCAGCAGGCGTGGGTCGATCTCGCCGTCGTTGGGCAGATAGAGGGCGATATGTCGGGCGCGACGAAACAAGGGCTGGTGGGCAAGTTGCCGGTAAAGGCGACGCGCGGCGAGGCGTTGCTGGGCGGGAGAGAGTTGGCGCCGGGCTTGGCGTAACTTTCGGCGTAGCGCCGGGCGTGAAAGGCCTTCGGCTACGATCATCAGAAGTGGCTCCCCAGCATGCCGCTGCCAGCGTAGGCCCTTGAACCCGAGAGTTCAAGGTGGCGACTACAGAGTACCTTAAGGCTTTCCGTCAGGCGGACATGCACACCGGCACCACGTGTAGCCTCCATGGTGTTGCTTATCGGGAGAGGGTCATCGCCGACTGGCGAACATGCCAGGGAGTTGGGCGGAGTATAACGCAAACCGGCTGCCGTTGATCAGTTGCCGGAAGGGTTTGGATCGGTGGCCAGCGCGCTGTCAACACGCTCCAAGAGCATGCGCACGTGTTCGCGTGCGCTGCTGGCTTCGGCGTCGAGGCGATCATGCTTGTGCAGCAGCTCGTGGGTGATGTTCAAGGCTGCCATCACCGCCACGCGATCGGCGCCGATGACTTTACCGCTGCTGCGAATCTCGCGCATCTTGCGATCCAGATAACGGGCCGCGCCTTCGAGATTGCTGCGTTCCTCTGATGGACAGGCAATGCAGTATTCCTTGTCCATGATGTGCACGGTAACGGTGTTCGGCTGGGTCATGAGTCCTGCTCCAGGGCTTTCAGGCGCGAAATCATTGATTCGACCTTCAATCGGGCCATTTCGTTCTTTTCGATCAGATGAGCGCGCTCTTCACGCCATGCCCGCTCGCTGGTCAGCAGCAGATGGTTCTGCGCCTTGAGCTGTTCGATGCGCTGAATCAGCTGCTCCAGCTTGGTGGTCAGCGCTTTCAGATCGGCGTCTTCCATGTGATTCCTGTTTGGGGCTCTGATGAAGACGGAGGCGATGGCCGGGGCCTTCGATGGTCTTGCCGCGGCCGCCGGTGCTAGGATACGAAGCCTTCATTCTAGTCATTGCGCCATCGTGCGCCTAGCCGCCATGTCCATTCAGAATTCCCCGTATGCCGCCTTCGCCACACTTCTGGCGGGCAGTCCGCAAACAGTTTCTCCCGCCGAGTTGCATGGCCTGTTGCTGGGGCGCAGTTGCGCCGGTGCAGGTTTCGAGGTCGAGCCCTGGCTGACCGATGCCTCGGACCTGCTCGGCGAAGCACCGCAAGACAGTGTTCGTCAGGCATTGATCGGCCTGCAGGAGATGGTCAAAGGCGAGCTCGCCGGTGACGACATCGCCGTTGTCCTGCTGCTGCCCAGCGACGATGCGCCGCTTGGCGAACGCGCAGTGGCGCTGGGTCAGTGGTGCCAGGGCTTTCTCGCCGGATTCGGTCTCGCCGCCGGTGACCGCGCGCTGAGCAGCGAAGCCATGGAAGTGCTCCAGGACCTCTCCGCTATCGCGCAGATCCAGGACTCGTTGGAAGAGTCCGAGGACGGCGAGACCGACTACATGGAAGTGATGGAGTACCTGCGTGTGGCGCCACTGCTGCTGTTCACCGAGTGTGCCAAGCCGCTGCCCGCTGCGCCGAAACCCTCCCTGCATTGAGGAAACCGTTCCGCCCATGACTCGCATCCCCAGATCGGAATACGCCCGTCGGCGCAAAGCGCTGATGGAGCAGATGGAACCCAACAGCATCGCCATTCTGCCGGCCGCGCCGATGTACATCCGCAACCGCGATGTCGAGCATGTCTACCGCCAGGACAGCGACTTCCAGTATCTCTCCGGCTTCCCCGAGCCTGAGGCGGTGATCGCCCTGATTCCTGGGCGCGAGCACGGTGAATACGTGCTCTTCTGTCGCGAACGCGACCCCGAGCGCGAGCTGTGGGACGGCCTGCGAGCAGGGCAGGACGGTGCGATAAGTGAATACGGCGCCGACGACGCTTTCCCCATCGGCGACATCGACGACATTCTCCCTGGCCTGATCGAAGGCCGGGACCGTGTGTACTACGCCATCGGTACCAACGAAGCCTTCGATCATCGGCTGATGGAGTGGATCAAGACCATCCGCGCCAAAGCACGTCAGGGCGCACAGCCGCCCAGCGAGTTCGTCGCGCTCGATCATTTGCTGCACGACATGCGCCTGTACAAGTCGAGCAACGAGGTGAAGGTGATGAAGCATGCGGCGGATATTTCCGCTCGTGCGCATATCCGTGCCATGCAGGCCAGCCGCGCTGGCCTGTTCGAGTACCACCTGGAAGCCGAACTGGACTACGAGTTCCGCAAGGGCGGGGCGAAGATGCCGGCCTACGGATCGATCGTCGCCGCCGGCAGGAACGCCTGCATCCTGCACTACCGCGAGAACGATGCACCGCTGAAGGATGGCGACCTGGTGCTGATTGACGCCGGTTGCGAAATCGACTGCTACGCCAGCGACATTACCCGCACCTTCCCGGTCAACGGCCGCTTCTCGCCCGAGCAGAAGGCCATTTACGAACTGGTGCTGGCCGCCAACGAAGAGGCCTTCAAGCACATCGCACCCGGCAAGCATTGGAACGAGGCCCACGAAGCCACGGTACGGGTGATCACCGCCGGGCTGGTCGAGTTGGGCCTGCTGCAGGGCGACGTCGACGAACTGATCGCCAGCGAGGCCTACAAACCTTTCTACATGCATCGCGCTGGCCACTGGCTGGGCATGGACGTGCATGACGTCGGTGACTACAAGATCGGCGGCGAGTGGCGCGTGCTCGAGCCGGGCATGTCGATGACCGTCGAGCCGGGCATCTATATCGCCGTGGACAATCAGAACGTGGCGAAGAAGTGGCGCGGCATAGGCGTGCGCATCGAGGACGACGTGGTGGTGACCCGGACCGGCTGCGAAATCCTCACCGGTGGCGTGCCGAAGAGTGTCGCGGAAATCGAGGCGCTGATGGCCGCCGCTCGCGAGCAGGTCGCCTGACATGCAGAGCCTGGCGATCATCGGTGGCGGGCTGGTCGGTGCCAGTCTCGCGCTGGCCTTGCAGGATGGCGCCCGGGAGCGCGGCTGGCGCATCCACCTGATCGAGCCGTTCGAGCCCGGCCACGAGTACCAGCCGAGTTATGACGCGCGCTCCACCGCTCTGTCCTATGGCACCCGGCTGATCTACCAGCGCCTCGGCCTGTGGGAGCGGATTGCCGAGCGCGCCGAACCGATTCTGCGCATTCATGTATCCGAACGTGGCCGCTTCGGCGCCGCCCGCCTGGATTGCGCTAGCGAAGGCGTCGAGGCACTGGGCTATGTGGTGGAGAATGCCTGGATCGGGCATTGCCTGTGGCAGGCACTGGATGATGCGGTGGTGACCCGCCACTGCCCGGCCGAGGTCGAACGGCTGGAGCCTAGCGCTACCGGCTATCGCCTGAGCTTCACGGACGGTCAGCAGCTGGAATGCGACCTGGCCGTGCTGGCCGATGGTGGCCGCTCCGGTTTGCGCGAGCAGCTGGGCATTCATGTCGCGCGCCGACCCTATGGGCAGACGGCGCTGATCGCCAATATCTCCCCGGGCAAGCCACATGGCGGCCTGGCTTTCGAGCGCTTCACCGAAGACGGCCCGATGGCGTTGTTGCCGCTGCAGGGCGACCGTTGCGCGCTGGTATGGACGCGCGCCCAGACCGACGCGGCGCGCTTGGCGCAGGCGCACGAGGCGGTCTTTCTCGCCGAACTGCAGGAGGCCTTCGGCTATCGCCTGGGCGCCTTGCAGCAGGTCGGCGCGCGGCATTTATATCCGCTGACGCTGGTCGAGGCCGAAGAGCAGGTCCGCTCTGGGCTGGTGGTACTGGGCAACGCAGCGCACAGCCTGCACCCGATCGCCGGCCAGGGCTACAACCTGTCGCTGCGCGACGTGGATGCGCTGAGCACCGCCTTGCTGCACAGCGACGCCGCGCTGGGCGACCTGGAGGTGTTGCAGGCGTACGCGCACAGGCAGCGCATGGATCAGCGCATGACCGTCGGTTTCTCCGATCAGGTCACCCGGCTGTTCGTCGACTCCGGCCGGCTGGTCGCGGCCGGACGCAATCTCGGACTGCTAGGGCTGGATCTTATGCCCACCGCCAAGCGCTGGTTCGCGCGGCAGGCCATGGGCCTGGGCACTCGCGCGAGCTGAACGCCGCAACCAAAGGACCTTGCATGAGCGGCTCCCGTTTGGCGCGCAAGGCGCGGTTTCTGCGCTGGGCCATGAATTTCTATCCGCCGTACTTCGGAGCCGGTGTTCGGGTGCGGCACATCAGCGCGGATCTGCGCCTGGTTCAGGTCAAGATGGTGCTGCGCTGGTACAACCGCAACTATGTCGGTACGCAATTCGGCGGCTCGCTGTATTCGATGGTCGACCCGTTCCTAGTGCTGATGCTGATGGAGAATCTCGGACGCGACTACATCGTCTGGGACAAGGCGGCCAACATAGAATTTGTCAGCCCCGGGCGGGGCACGGTCTACGCCGAGTTCGCCATCAGCGACAAGCTGCTGGAGGACATTCGCACGCACACGGCCGATGGCAGCAAGTTCCTGCCCAGAATGCATGTCGAAGTGCGTGACGGCGAGGGCACGCTGGTGGCACGGGTGCAGAAGACCCTCTATATACGACTCAAGCCGCGGGCGCGGCAGCCAGGAGAGAAGTGATGCAAGCGGATCTGATCATCGTAGGCGCCGGCATGGTCGGCAGTACGCTGGCACTCGCTCTCGAGGGGTGCGGGCTGGACATCGTCGTGCTCGATGCGAGCCCGCTCGAGGTCGTCGACTTCGATCCGCACGGCGGCTTCGAGCCGCGAGTCAGCGCGCTGTCCGCCGCCAGCCAGCGCATCCTGCAGCGGGTCGGCGCCTGGCCGGGCATCGCCGCGCGCCGCGCGAGCCCCTACACCGACATGCACGTCTGGGATGGTTCGGGCACCGGCCAGATCCACTTCTCCGCGGAAACGGTGCATGCTGAAGTGCTTGGCCATATTGTCGAAAACCGCGTTGTGCAGGACGCGCTGCTGGAAACCATGCAGCGGCAGGGTCAGGTGCGGCTGATTGGCAATGCCCGCGTCGAGCAGCTGGCACGCACGGTCGAGGGCTGGCAGCTGAAACTCGCCGACGGTCGCGAACTGCACAGCGCACTGTTGGTCGCGGCAGACGGCGCCAATTCGGCGATACGTCGCCTGGCTGGCTTCGAAACCCGCGAGTGGGATTATCTGCACCAGGCCATCGTCACCAGCGTGCGTTGCCGCGAGCCGCACCAGCGGACGGCCTGGCAGCGCTTCACCGATCACGGTCCGCTGGCGTTTCTTCCGCTCGAGCGCGATGGCGACCGCCATTGGTGCTCGATTGTCTGGTCGGTTACCGAAGCTGAAGCCAAGCGGCTCATGGCGCTGGATGATGCGGCGTTCCGTATGGCGCTTGGCCGTGCTTTCGAGCAGCGCCTGGGCGAGGTACTCGAAACCGATCCACGACTGTGCATACCGCTGCGTCAGCGTCATGCCAAGCGTTACGTGCAGCCGGGACTGGCATTGATCGGCGATGCGGCGCATACCATCCATCCGTTGGCGGGGCAGGGTGTGAACCTCGGCCTGCTGGATGCCGCCGTGCTGGCGGAAGTGCTCAAGGCTGCGATTGCCCGTGGTGAGCGGGTCGCCGATGTGCAGGTGCTGAGCCGCTTCGAGCGCCGGCGCATGCCGCACAATCTGGCGATAATGGCGGCCATGGAAGGCTTCGAGCGGCTGTTCCAGGCTGATCCACTGCCGCTGCGCTGGCTGCGCAATACCGGCTTGAAGGCGGTGCAAGCGCTGCCTGAAGCGAAAGCGGTGTTCGTCCGTCAAGCGCTGGGCTTGAGCGGTGATCTGCCGGAGCTGGCCAAGCCCTGATATCGGATTGATATTTACCAAACATTACTTGCACGATTTGTCGCATTGAGAAGGTAAATAACATTCACTATTATTCAGCCTCCGTTCCAACTCACCAAGAGGCTGTTCCATGCAGGCAAGCAAAGGTTTACTCGCCGCCCTGGCGCTGACGGCGCTATCGGGTGCCGTCCAGGCTGCCGACGAAGTAGTGGTTTACTCCTCGCGCATCGACGAACTGATCAAGCCGGTGTTCGACGCCTACACCAAGAAGACCGGTGTCGCGATCAAGTTCATCACCGACAAGGAAGCCCCGCTGATGGCCCGCATCAAGGCCGAAGGCGCGAACACCCCGGCGGATCTGCTGCTGACAGTCGATGGCGGCAATCTCTGGCAAGCCGAGGAAATGGGCCTGCTGCAGCCTCTGAAGTCCCAGGTGGTGAAGGACAATATTCCGGCCCAGTACCGTTCCTCAAACGACGCCTGGACTGGTCTGTCGCTGCGCGCACGGACCATCGTCTACTCCCCTGAGCGGGTCAAGGACGGCGAGCTGAGCACTTACGAGGCGCTGGCTGACGAGCGCTGGGATGGCCGCCTGTGTCTGCGTACCAGCAAGAAGGTCTACAACCAGTCGCTGACCGCCACCATGATCGAGACCCACGGCGCCGAAAAAACCGAGCAGATCATCAAGGGCTGGGTCGGCAATCTCGCCACTGACGTCTTTGCCGACGACACGGCGCTGGTCCAGGCTGTCGATGCCGGGCAGTGCGATGCTGGCATCGTCAACACCTACTACTTCGGTCGCCTGCACGCGCAGAACCCGCAGCTGAAGGCCAAGCTGTTCTGGCCGAACCAGAATGACCGCGGCGTACACGTCAACCTGTCCGGCATTGGCCTGACCAAGCACGCACCGAACCCGGACGCCGCGCGCAAGCTGGTGGAGTGGATGACCAGCGAGGAGGCGCAGAGCATCTTCGCCGACATCAACATGGAATACCCGGCCAACCCGAGTGTGAAGCCTTCGGCCGAAGTAGCGGCATGGGGCGAGTTCAAGGCCGATACCATTCCGGTGGAAGTGGCTGGCAAGCGTCAGGCCGAAGCCATCAAGCTGATGGATCGCGCTGGCTGGAACTGATCAGCCCTGCGTATGCAGCGGTGAGGTTCGCCGCTGCGGTTATACTCGGCGCCCCGGCCTGGTCCGGGGCGTCGTCTTTTTAGCTGTCGAGGCTTGAGTGTCCCATCCCGTCGAGCGCCGCTGGTATCCCATCACGTTTGCTGTCGCAGCCCTGGTGTTGCTGCCGCTGAGCATTCTGCTGTTCAGCTGGAGCAGCATCGATACCGAGATCTGGTCGCACCTGTGGGATACGCAGATGCCGCGTCTGCTCGGCAATACCCTGACTTTGCTGCTCGGCGTGGGGATTGGCGTGGTGCTACTTGGGGTCAGCCTCGCCTGGCTGACGGCGCTGTGCGAGTTTCCCGGGCGCCGCTGGCTGGACTGGGCGCTGATGTTGCCGTTCGCGATTCCCGCCTATGTGCTGGCTTTTGTCTTCATCGGTTTGCTGGATTTCTCCGGGCCGGTGCAGAGCCTGGCGCGTGAATGGTTCGGCAGCGGCATTCGCTTTCCGCGAGTGCGCTCGACCGGCGGCGTCATTACCGTGCTGGTGTTGGTGTTCTATCCCTACGTGTATCTGCTGGCGCGTTCGGCCTTTCTCGCGCAGGGCAAAGGCCTGATGGAGGCGGCGCGGGTGCTCGGCCAGTCACCCTGGCAGGCCTTCTGGCGCGTGGCGCTGCCGATGGCGCGGCCGGCGATCGGTGCCGGTCTGGCGCTGGCAATGATGGAAACCCTGGCCGACTTCGGTGCGGTGTCGGTGTTCAACTTCGACACCTTCACCACGGCGATCTACAAGACCTGGTACGGCTTCTTCAGCCTCACCAGCGCCACCCAGTTGGCCAGTCTGCTGCTGCTGGCGGTGATGCTTGTGCTTTATGGCGAACGCCGGGCGCGCGGTGCGGCGCGGCCGGCCAATGAGCGAGCGCGCTCTGCGGCGCTTTACCGGCTGACAGGGGCGAAGGCGTTTGCCGCGAGTGCATGGTGCGGGCTGGTTTTTCTCTGCGCATTCGTTATTCCAGTGCTGCAGCTGCTCGTCTGGCTCTGGCAGCGCGGGCGCTTCGATCTCGACGAGCGCTACTGGGGTCTGATCCTGCATACGCTCTATCTCGGCGGCATGGCTGCATTGATCGTGGTGACGGTGGCGCTGCTGTTGGCCTTCGCCAGACGGCAGGCGCCGGTACGTTCGATCCGCAGTGCAGTCGGGCTGGCCAACCTCGGCTATGCCCTGCCGGGTTCGGTACTGGCGGTGTCGATCATGCTGGCGTTCAGTTACCTCGACCGGCACATGGTGATCCCGCTATCCAGCTGGTTGGGCGGGGCCGGCAAGCCGATCCTGCTCGGCAGTCTCGGTGCCTTGCTGCTGGCCTATCTGATCCGCTTCATGGCGGTCGCCTTCGGCCCGCTGGAAAATGCTCTGGCGCGGATTCGCCCGTCACTGCCGCAGGCGTCGCGCAGCCTGGGTGTCGGCGGCCCGGCGCTGTTCTTCCGTGTCTACCTGCCGTTGCTGCTGCCGGGCACGCTGAGCGCGGCGCTGTTGGTGTTCGTTGATGTGCTCAAGGAAATGCCGGCGACCCTGCTGATGCGTCCATTCGGCTGGGACACCCTGGCCGTGCGCATCTTCGAGATGACCAGCGAAGGTGAGTGGGCCCGTGCGTCGCTGCCGGCGCTGACTCTGGTGCTGGTCGGTCTGCTGCCGGTGGTGCTGCTGATTCGCCGCTCGGCGCGGCGCCCTGGCTAGTCGCGCAGCTTTTCCAGAAGCGCGCTGAACGACGCAGCCGCGCTAGCGCGGGCCGCGATTCGACCTCCAGTCTCCTGCTGCCTGATCCACCGTGACCTGCTTCAACCTTGGGGCTACAATGCGCGCCATTCGAAAGTCGCCGACCCCCGCAGGGCCCGGCTTTACTGACTTTTCCAATGCCGATTCGGCGACCTGCCCGGAAGGAGAAACCCATGGGTCAGCGTACTCCCCTCTACGATCAGCACCTTGCGCTCGGTGCCAAGATGGTCGATTTCGGTGGCTGGGACATGCCACTGCACTATGGCTCCCAGGTAGAAGAACATCATCAGGTGCGACGAGATTGCGGAGTGTTCGACGTCTCGCACATGACCGTCGTCGATGTCTCCGGCGGGCAGGCCCGCGACTATCTGCAGCGCTTGCTGGCCAACGACGTGATGCGCTTGAAAAGCACCGGACGGGCGCTGTACACCGCGATGCTCAACGAGCGCGGCGGGGTGGTCGATGACCTGATCGTCTACCTGACTGATTGGGGCTACCGCCTGGTGGTCAACGCCAGCACCCGCGAAAAGGATCTGGCCTGGATGCAGAAGCAGGCGGCCGGTTTCGCGGTCGAGGTCAAGGAGCGTCCCGAACTGGCCATGCTGGCAATTCAGGGCCCCCATGCCCGCGCCCGCACGGTCGAGCTGGTTAGCCAGGCTCGCGCCACGCTGATTCAGGAACTCAAGCCATTCCAGGGGCTGGCCGAGGGCGACTGGTTTATCGGGCGTACCGGTTACACCGGCGAAGATGGTCTGGAAATCATCCTGCCGGCCGAACAGGCGCCGGATTTTCTCAGCGAGCTGGTCGGCGCTGGCATCCCACCAATCGGCCTTGGCGCGCGCGACACGCTGCGCCTGGAGGCCGGGCTCAACCTGTACGGCCAGGACATGACCGAAGACGTCTCGCCACTGGCCGCCAACATGGGCTGGACCGTGGCCTGGGAGCCGGCCGAGCGCGACTTCGTTGGCCGTGCCGCGCTGGAACAGCAGCGCGCCCAAGGCGATCTGCCCAAGCTGGTCGGGCTGGTGCTGGAAGAGCGCGGCGTGCTGCGTGCTCATCAAGTGGTGCGGGTGAATGGCGTCGGTGACGGCGAAATCACCAGCGGCAGTTTTTCTCCTACGCTTGGCAAATCCATCGCCCTGGCCCGTGTGCCGGCCGGCACTGCCGAGCGCGCGGAAGTGGAGATTCGTGGCAAGTGGTACCCGGTGCGGGTCGTGCAGCCGACATTCGTGCGCCACGGCAAGGTACTGGTGTAAATTCGACCGACTGTTTTGCGCGACTGCTGTCAACAGCCTTGAGGATCCAACAATGAGCAATATCCCCAGCGATCTGCGTTACGCCGCCAGCCACGAGTGGGCCCGTCTCGAAGCGGACGGCAGCATTACCGTCGGCATCTCCGATCACGCTCAGGAAGCGCTGGGGGATGTGGTCTACGTCGAGCTGCCCGAAGTCGGGCGCCAGCTCAATGCCGGTCAGGAAGCCGGCGTGGTCGAATCGGTGAAGGCCGCCTCCGACATCTATGCACCGGTCTCTGGCGAGGTGATCGCGATCAACGAGGTGCTGGCCGATTCGCCCGAGCTGGTCAACAGCGACCCTTATGGCAGCTGGTTCTTCCGCCTGCAGCCGAGCGACAAGGCGGAGCTGGACAAGCTGCTCGACGCAGCCGGCTACCAGGCCGCCTGCGACGCCGACGCCTAAGCATCATCCGCAAAAGCCCCGCTCTGTCGGGGCTTTTGTTTTTCCGAGAGTAGCGACCATGCCGTATATGCCGAGCCTTTCCCAACTCCAGCAACCCGATGCCTTTCTGCGCCGTCACCTCGGTCCGGATCAGGCCGAACAGCAGGCCATGCTCGATGCCCTGGGCCTGACCAGTCGCGAACAGCTGATCGAGCAGACCGTGCCGCCGGCGATTCGTCTGCAGGACGAGCTAAGCCTGCCGCCGGCGCTGGACGAGCAGGCCGCGCTGGCCAAGCTGCGTGGCTACGCGGAGCAGAATCAGCTATGGGCCAGCCTGATCGGTATGGGTTACCACGGCACCATCACTCCGCCGGTGATCCTGCGCAACGTCCTGGAGAACCCGGGCTGGTACACCGCTTACACCCCTTATCAGCCGGAAATCGCCCAGGGTCGCCTGGAAGCGCTGCTGAACTATCAGCAGATGATCATCGACCTGACCGGTCTCGACCTGGCCAACGCCTCGTTGCTCGATGAGGCGACCGCAGCGGCCGAGGCCATGACCCTGGCCCGGCGCATGGCCAAGAGCAAGAGCAACCGCTTCTTCGTCGACGAGAACTGCCATCCACAGACGCTTTCGGTGGTGCAGACCCGCGCCGAAGCGTTCGGCTTCGAGCTGGTGGTCGGCACGCTGGACGAGCTGGCCGGGCACGAGGTGTTCGGCGCGCTGCTGCAGTACCCGGACACCCATGGCGAGATTCGCGACCTGCGTCCGGCCATCGAGCAGCTGCACGCGCAGCAGGCGCTGGCCTGCGTCGCTGCCGACCTGCTCAGCCTGCTGTTGCTGACCCCGCCGGGCGAACTGGGCGCCGACGTGGTGCTTGGCTCGACCCAGCGCTTCGGTGTGCCGATGGGTTACGGCGGCCCGCACGCGGCCTATTTCGCTAGCCGCGACGAGTTCAAGCGCGGCATGCCGGGACGCATCATCGGCGTGTCCAAGGACGCCCGTGGCAACACCGCGCTGCGCATGGCGCTGCAGACCCGCGAGCAGCACATCCGCCGCGAAAAGGCCAATTCCAACATCTGTACCGCGCAGGTGCTGCTGGCCAATATCGCCGGTTTCTACGCCGTCTACCACGGCCCGCAAGGCCTCAAGCGCATCGCCCAGCGCGTCCATCGGCTGACTGCAATCCTCGCTGCCGGGCTGGAGCAGAAGGGCATCGTCCGCCTCAATCAACATTTCTTCGACACGCTGACTCTCGAAGTCGGTGGCGCGCAGACCGCGATCATCGAAAGTGCCGAAGCGGCGCAGATCAACCTGCGCATCCTCGGCCGCGGTCGTCTGGGCGTGAGCCTTGACGAGACCTGCGACGAGCGCACCGTCGAGCAGCTGCTGGCGATCTTCCTCGGTGCCGATCACGGCCTCGACGTCGCCGCGCTGGATGCCAGCAAGCTGGCCGGTGGCATTCCCGCAGGGCTGCAGCGCGAGAGCGGCTACCTCAGCCATCCGGTCTTCAACTCGCACCACAGCGAAACCGAGATGCTGCGCTACCTCAAGCAGCTGGAGAACAAGGACCTGGCACTGAACCAGGCGATGATCCCGCTCGGCTCCTGCACCATGAAGCTCAACGCCACCAGTGAGATGATCCCGATCACCTGGGCCGAGTTCGCCAACCTGCACCCGTTCGTCCCGCGCGGGCAGGCCCAGGGCTACAAGTTGATGATCGAAGAGCTGGAGGCCTGGCTCTGCGCGATCACCGGTTTCGACGCGATCAGCATGCAGCCCAACTCCGGCGCGCAGGGCGAATACGCCGGTCTGGTCGCGATCCGCAAGTACCACGAGAGCCGCGGCGAAGGGCAGCGCGACATCTGCCTGATTCCGTCCTCGGCGCATGGCACCAACCCCGCCTCGGCGCAGATGGTCAGCATGCGGGTGGTCATCGTCGAGTGCGACAAGGGCGGCAACGTCGACCTGGAAGACCTCAAGCGCAAGGCCGCCGAAGCGGGTGACCGGCTGTCCTGCCTGATGATCACCTATCCGTCGACCCATGGCGTCTATGAGGAGAACGTGCGCGAGATCTGCGCCGCGATCCACGCCCACGGTGGCCAGGTTTACATGGACGGCGCCAACCTCAACGCCCAGGTCGGCCTGGCGCGGCCTGCGGATATCGGTGCCGACGTCTCGCACATGAACCTGCACAAGACCTTCTGCATCCCCCACGGCGGTGGCGGCCCGGGCATGGGCCCGATCGGCGTCAAGGCGCATCTGGCGCCGTTCGTGGCCAATCATCCGGTGGTCGAGCTGGAAGGTCCGCAGCCGGGCAATGGTGCGGTCAGCGCGGCGCCCTGGGGCAGCGCGAGCATCCTGCCGATCAGCTGGATGTACATCGCCATGATGGGCCCGCAGCTGCGCGACGCCACGGAAGTCGCCATTCTCGGCGCCAACTACCTGGCCAATCGCCTCGGCGGGGCCTTCCCGGTGCTCTACGCCGGGCGCAACGGCCGCGTGGCTCACGAATGTATCCTCGACCTGCGCCCGCTCAAGGCGGCCAGTGGCATCAGCGAGGAGGACGTCGCCAAGCGCCTGATGGACTACGGCTTCCACGCGCCGACCATGTCTTTCCCCGTGCCCGGCACGCTGATGATCGAACCCACCGAGAGCGAGTCGAAGGCCGAGCTGGATCGTTTCGTCGAAGCGATGCTGAGCATCCGCGCGGAGATCGCCAAGGTGCAGGACGGCGAGTGGCCGGCGGACAACAACCCGCTGGTGCGCGCACCGCATACCCTGGCTGACGTGATCGGCGAGTGGGATCGGCCGTACAGCATCGCCGAAGCGGTGACGCCGAGCGCCCACGCCCGCGCGCATAAGTACTGGCCGGCGGTGAACCGCGTGGACAACGTCTACGGCGATCGCAACCTGTTCTGCGCCTGCGTGCCGGTGGACGCCTATCGCGACTGAGCTGCGCTGAGGGTCGGGCGGGCGTCGTTCTTCGACGTCCTTTCGGCTTCTGCGCGGCGATCGATGGGGTGAAATTTGGGTGGTTTTAGCGATTGGTGCCGGGCTTGGTAGGGTGGATGTCGCTTTTACATCCACCGGGGTTCCGGCGCAGGGTTGCAGGGATCGGCGCCGCCTGCTCCACTCTATGCCTCAGGCGTTTGTTCTTCTTCGCCCGCCTCGTCCAGCATCCCCAGCCAGCTGGCCAGCACCAGCTGCGCCTCTTCCACACCCTGACGCTTGGGAGCTGAGAACAGCTGCACGCTGACGTCGGCGCCCCAGCCCTTGTGGATGTCACGCTGAATGGCCAGCAACGCGTTCTTCGCGGCGCCGAAGGCCAGCTTGTCGGATTTGGTCAGCAGGATGTGCAAGGGCATCTGGCTGGCGCTTGCCCAGTCCAGCATCATGCGGTCGAACTCGGTCAGCGGATGGCGGATATCCATCATCAGAAACACGCCGGCCAGGCTCTCGCGGCTGCCCAGATAGGCCTCCAGGTGGCGCTGCCAGTGCTGCTTGAGCGGGATCGGCACCTTGGCGTAGCCGTAGCCGGGCAGGTCGACCAGGCGGCGCTCGTCATCGAGGCGGAAGAAGTTGAGCAGCTGGGTGCGGCCCGGTGTCTTCGAGGTGCGTGCCAGGTTGGCATGGGTCAGGGTGTTCAGCGCGCTGGACTTGCCTGCATTGGAGCGGCCGGCGAAGGCTACTTCCAGACCCTCGTCGGCCGGGCACTGATCGACCTTGGCGGCGCTGATCATGAAGGTGGCCTGTTGGCAAAGGCCGAGAATCGGGTTTTTCGGTAGCATGGTCGTTCCGGTGAGTGCGCGCGGGTGCGGCAATGGTTCGTTTCCGTTTCAGAAACGGGAGTATATAATGCCGCAGTTTTTATGTGCGCTTTGGCCTGATATCGGGCTGCGAGTGGTGTCCAGCCGCATCCGGATGCCAGTGCAGCGTTAGCGCCGCCCCGATGCGAAACGCCAAGCGTGCCACTATAACGAGCGTCGCCCCGGTTCGATTGCCGTGCGTGACCCGATGAATTCCCTTTCAAACCCTTAGCCGTAGTTGGATTAGCTGATGAACAAAGTACTCGTGAGTCTGCTGTTGACCCTTGGCATCACCGGTATGGCCCACGCGGCTGGAGACGCCGAAGCTGGTCAGGGCAAAGTTGCAATGTGTGGCGCCTGCCACGGTGCGGACGGCAACAGCCCGGCGCCGAACTTCCCGAAACTCGCCGGCCAGGGCGAGCGCTATCTGCTCAAGCAACTGCAGGACATCAAGGCCGGCAGCACCCCGGGTGCTCCGGAAGGCGTCGGCCGCAAGGTGCTGGAAATGACTGGCATGCTCGACCCGCTGAGCGATCAGGATCTGCAAGACATCGCCGCCTACTTCTCCAGCCAGAAGGGCAGCGTCGGCTATGCCGATCCGGCTCTGGCCAAGCAGGGCGAGAAACTGTTCCGCGGCGGCAAGCTGGATCAGGGCATGCCGGCCTGCACCGGTTGCCACGCGCCCAACGGTGTCGGCAACGACCTGGCCGGTTTCCCCAAACTGGGTGGCCAGCATGCGGCTTACACTGCCAAGCAGCTGACCGACTTCCGCGAAGGCAACCGTACCAACGACGGCGACAGCATGATCATGCGTGGCGTTGCCGCCAAGCTGAGCAACAAGGACATCGAAGCGCTGTCCAGCTACATCCAGGGCCTGCACTGATCGCGACAGTAGGCTGATCGAGAAGGGCGTCCGGGCCAATAGTCCGGACGCCCTTCTGCGTTTAGGGGGCTGGCTACGCCACCTTCGTCACGGCGCGGCATGGGCAGATGAAAAACGCTGGCGAGTCCCGGCGTTTTGCTGCAGCCTGTTGCGCCATCGGTCCGTCGTAAACAGGAGTACTTCATGCGCAATTTCCTACTCACTGCCATTTTTGCCGCTGTCAGCCTGTTCGGTGCTGCAGCCCAGGCAGCGGAGTTTCAGGCCGGCAAGGAATATGTCGAGCTGAGCAGCCCGGTGCCAGTCGCCGACCCGAGCAAGATCGAGGTGGTCGAGCTGTTCTGGTACGGCTGCCCGCACTGCTACCAGTTCGAGCCGGTGATCAAGCCCTGGGTCGAGCAGCTGCCCGAGGACGTGCAGTTCAAGCGCATCCCGGCGATGTTTGGCGGGATCTGGAACGTACACGGACAATTGTTTATCGCGCTGGAATCGATGGGCGTGGAGCCGAAGGTCCACGATGCGGTCTTCGCTGCCTACCATCAGGAGCGCAAGAAGCTCGCCACGCCTGACGAAATGGCTGATTTCCTTGCCGGTCACGGCATCGACAAGCAGGCCTTTCTGAAAGCCTACAACTCGTTCGGTGTGCGTGGTCGCGTAGAGCAGGCCAAGAAACTCGGCATGGCGTATCAGATCACCGGTGTGCCGGTGATGATCGTCAACGGCAAGTATCGTTTCGATCTCGGCTCGTCCGGCGGCCCGGAGCGCACCTTGCAGGTGGCCGACTTCCTCATCGAAAAAGAACGCGCGGCGCGGTAAGCCGAAATGCTGCGTCGTTGGAGCGCGCCGCGCCATGCCGGACCCGGCAAGGCGCGCGTCAACGCGCACTGCCTGGCCAGTAGCGGTCTGCCGTCGGACGGGCGGTTGCGGCTGCTCAGCTTCAACATCCAGGTCGGCATCAGTACCGAGCGCTACCACCATTACCTGACGCGCAGCTGGCAGCATCTGCTGCCCCATCCGGGGCGGGCGGGCAATCTGCAGCGCATCGGTGAGGTGCTTGGCAACTACGATCTGGTGGCGCTGCAGGAGGCCGACGGCGGCAGCCTGCGTTCCGGCTACGTCAATCAGGTCGAGCACCTGGCTCATTTGGGTGCGTTTCCCTATTGGTATCAGCAGCTCAACCGCAATCTCGGGCGGTTCGCCCAGCACAGCAATGGAGTGCTCAGTCGTCTCGAACCTCAGGGTCTGGAAGATCATCCGTTGCCCGGGCCGTCGGGGCGTGGGGCGATCCTGCTGCGCTTCGGCGAGGGGCCGGACGCGCTGGTGGTGGTGATGATGCACCTGGCGCTGGGTGGCGGGGCGCGGACGCGCCAGCTGGCCTACATTCGCGAGCTGATCGGCGGCTACCGCCATCAGGTTCTGATGGGTGACATGAATACCCACGCCAACGATCTGCTGGAAAATTCGCCGCTGCGTGATCTCGGCCTTCTGGCGCCGCAGATCGAAGCGACCTTTCCGAGCTGGCGACCGCAGCGCTGTCTGGACCACATCCTGCTCAGCCCCAGCCTGACGCTCGAGCGCGTCGATGTGCTGGCATTGCCGATTTCCGATCACCTGCCGGTGGCCGTCGAGATCAGACTGCCTGATTCGCTGCAGGCCGATTCCTTGCCGGTTCAGGTGAAAGACACGAAATGAGCGAAGAAGCCGAACGCTGGAAGGAAAAGTATCTTCAGCTCGTCGAGCGCCAGGACCAGCTGGAAGCCCGCTGGGAACAGCGCGTGGATCTGCTACGGCGCAGTCTGGTTCGCAGCAGCCTGGCGGTGGAAGGTGCCGACCCTGCGGTCGAGCGCTGCCTGCATGCGATGCGGGAAGTGCTGCGTGACGGCGATCTGGACGATGGTCTCAGCCAATTGGTGCCGCGGCTGGAAAAGGCCGTGCTGGACTCCGAGCGACATCGGCAGGAGCGCGCGATTCGGCTGACCGAGGCGCTGCATCGGCTGGTCGCCCAGCTGCTGGCGCTCTCGCCGCCGGCGGAACTGCGCAAGCCCATCAAGCGCTTTGCCAAACAGCTGGCCCAGCGCGCCGCCCAGCTGCGCGAACTGCCGGGACTGCTTGGTGAGTTGAGTGTTTTGCAAGGCCAGGTGCTGACGCTGCAGGAAGATGCCGCGCCGCAGCAGAGCGGTTTCCTGAAGCGATTGTTCGGTAATCGCGATATGCCGCTGCCCACGCCCATCGCATCAGCTGAATGCGCCGAGCTGGCCGGCCAGCTGCCCGAAAGGGAAGATGTCGTATTGTCTGCGGAGCCCCTTGCGCAGGCGAATGAGCCTGCCCCGCAACCGGTTGAAAGCGAAGCGCTGGCGCTGGTCGCGGAGCTGGCCGTTGCCGAGCCGCTCACCGAGCGAGAGCAAGAAATCGAGGCCCCCCCGGAAGTCGCTGCCTACGCGCTGCCTGACTCACCGGAGCCAGCATTCAGCGTTGTCGCTGACCGCGTTGAGGCGACGCTCAGCAATCTGCTCGATAATCTTCATCTGCCAGAACAGCACCAGCCGCAGCTGCAGACGCTGCGTGCGCGCATCCAGCACGGGCTGAACTGGTATGAGCTGGTGCCGGTGCTGGACGATCTGGCGATGCTGATGATCGCCTTCAGCGATCAGGGCCAGCGGGATTTCGAAAGCTACCTGCAGACGCTGAACGAGCGTCTTTCGGCCATGCAGGAAAACCTGGTTGCGGCCCACCAGGGGCATAACGACGGGCGGGATGCCGCGCAGGCGCTGGATGCGGAATTGCGCGAGCAGGTCGGTGGCCTGCAGCAAAGCATGCGCCAGGCGACCGATCTGACGAGCCTGAAACGGGTGGTCGAAGCCCGTCTGGACGGGTTGCTGGATACGGTGGATACCTATCGCCAGCAGCGCAGCGAGCAGGAGCAGAAGCTCGGCGAGCGCCTGCAGCAACTGGTCAGCCGCGTCGGCAGCCTCGAGCAGGCTGCTCGAGGCTTGCGCGGGCACCTGGAGGAACAGCGGCAGAAGGCGCTGCAGGACCCGCTGACCGGGCTGCCCAATCGCGCCGCCTGGAACGAACGTCTGGATCTGGAGTTCGCCCGCTGGCAGCGCTACGGCGGTGAGCTGTTGCTGGCCGTGCTGGATGTAGATCACTTCAAGCGCGTCAATGACAGCTACGGCCACCTGGCCGGTGATCGGGTGCTGAAAATCATCGGCAGCGAGCTGCGCAAGCGCCTGCGCAAAACCGACTTCATCGCCCGTTTCGGGGGGGAGGAATTCGTCGTGCTGCTCCCCAATACGCCTTATGAGGCCGGGCAACAGCTGATGGAGAGCCTGCGCGATTCCATCGGCAGCTGCCCGTTCCACTTCAAGGGCGAGCGCATCGTCATCACGCTATCCGCCGGTCTAACCGCTTTCGGCGAAGGCGATACCACCGAGCGCGCTTTCGAGCGGGCCGACAGTGCGCTGTACTGCGCGAAGAATGCTGGGCGCAATCGCGTCGAGCTCGCCTGACCGGCTGGCATCGCGTCCAGCGGATCGCCCGGTATAATCACGCCCCTTCACCGCACCGGCGCGAGCTGCCGCTCATGCACCGGACAGCTGCGCATCTGCGTCATTTCGCCGTCGACACAGAGGTCGTCCCGATGAAAGCCATCACCACCACCCTGATGCTTCTGCTGCTGGTCGGCTGCGCCAGTGGTCCGCGTATCGACACCAGCTACGGTTCGATCGGGCATGACAGCCGTGCTCAGTTCATCGTGCTGCACTACACCTCGACCGACCTGCCGCGTTCGCTGGAGCTGCTTAGCGGCCGCGAGGTCAGCAGCCACTATCTGATAGGCGAATCGCCGGCGACCATCTACCGCCTGGTGGATGAAAACCGGCGTGCCTGGCATGCCGGTGAAAGCGAGTGGAACGGCCGCACCTGGCTCAACGCCACATCGATCGGCATCGAGCTGGTCAATCGCGGTTACGTCGAAAGCGCCGACGGACGACGGCTCTGGTATCCCTACTCCGACGCGCAGATCGACGCGCTGGTGGTGTTGCTCAAGGACATCATGGCGCGCCATGACCTCAAGCCGGGAGCCATCGTTGGCCACAGTGACATCGCCCCGCAACGCAAGGTCGACCCGGGGCCGCTGTTTCCATGGAAGCGTCTCGCCGATGAGGGCCTGGTGCCCTGGCCTGAGGCAGGCGCGGTCAGCGTGGCGCAAATGCGCTATGCATCCGAGGGGCTGCCGGCCATCGCCTGGTTTCAGGCCGCCTTGGCGGCGCAGGGCTACCGGGTGCCACGGCACGGCCATCTGGATGACGAAACGCGCAATGTGATTGCGGCGTTTCAAATGAGGTACCGACCGGCCCGCTTCGACGGTGAGCCGGATGCAGAGACCGCGGCGATGTTGCAGGTGCTCGCCAATCAGGCGCAGCGCTGAGCTCAGTAGGCGGTGGTGCCGATCAGCCTGGAATCGGCCAGCGCCGCGGTGCGGTGCTCGGCAGCGGCCTGATAGTCGCGGTCACCGAGCATCGCCAGAAAGGCTTCCTTGGATGGGTAACTGACCAGCAACAGGTCGTCCCATTGCTCCTCCGGTGGGGCGATCAACGCGGCGTGTGCCCGGGCGCGAACCTCGACGGCGCCGCCGCTGGCTAGCACCTTGGCCAGCGCTACCCGGCTGTAGCGGGCATACGCCTCGCGACCGCTGCACGGACTGTGCGGGCTACCTGACGGATAGGTCGCCTGGTCGTTATAGCGCAGCAGGTTGAGCATCAGGATCGGGACCCCCGAAGGCATCGACGCCGCGTACTCGGCGAGCTGTTCGGGGCTTGGGGTCAGGCTCGGCATGGGCTTTTCCTCAAATGGCGCCTTCAGATCGGCAGCGCGACGTAGAAGATGGTGCCGTGGCCGATCCGTGAATGCACGCCGATGCGACCACCATGCAGCTGGGCGATTTCCTTGCATAAGGCGAGGCCCAGTCCCGCGCCGCCACGACGCCGACCGATCTGTACGAACGGCTCGAAGATCCTCGCCTGCTGGCTGTAGGGAATGCCCTCGCCGTTGTCCTCGACACTGAGGATCATCCGTTCGCCGTGATGCCGGGCCAGCAGCCGCACTTCGCCGCCCTTGGGCGTGTAGCGCAGGGCATTGCTGAGCAGGTTGTCCATCACCCGCTCGATCTGCTGGCGGTCGAGCATCAGCGTTGGCAGTGGTTGCTGCAGCTCCAGCTTGAGCTGTATGTCTTGCTCATTGGCTGCCACTTCGAAGCGCTGACGGGCGGCCTCGAGCAGTTCCGGAATGTCGCATTGTTCCAGCTCGAGTTTTTGCTGGCCGCTCTGGTAGCGGGAGAAATTCAGCAGGTCGTTGATCAGCCTTACCAGGCGCTGCATCTCTTCGTGCACGGTGTTGAACAGGTCCGATTCGCGACTGTCGGCCGGGTAGCGCAGGCGTTCACGCAGCAGGCTGAAAGCCATTTGCATGCCGGTGACCGGCGTGCGCAGCTCATGGGACGCACGCAGCACGAATTCGTTGCGCACACGCTCGAAGGTACGCTGGTCGGTCACGTCGTGCAGCACCATGACCGCGCCACTGATGCTGCCGTCGTGATGGCTGACCGGGCTGATGCGCCAGGCCAGCAGACGGCGCTCGCCGTCGGCTTCGATGGTCAGGTCCTCGGGTGGGTCGGACAGCGGCTTGTCATCCAGTACCTGACGTGCGGCGTTGTCCAGCTCCGGGTAGCCGAGTGCTTCGCCGAGGGTCGAGCCGAGATGTTCGTTTTCCCAGGCGAGCTGGCGCTGCGCCACCGGGTTGGCATGTTCCAGGCGTCCCTGCCGATCGATGATCAGCAGGCCGTCGTCGATGCTGTCGAGCAATGCCTGCAAACGCTGCTGGCCGTTGACCAGCGCCTCCACATTGGTCTGCTTGAATTCGTGCAGCGCCTGCGCCATCAGGCCGAAACGGCGGCTCAGCGAGGACAGCTCGGCGATCGGCGGGGTCGGCAGGGAAATATTGAAGTCGCCGCGTCCGATCTGATCGGCCGCTGCCGACAGCCGTTCGATCGGCTCGCCGAAGCGCCGCGCAAAACTGTGTGCGGTAATGAAGCCGATCAGCAAAACGGCGATCGCCGTCAGGCCCAGCAGGCCGGCCAATAGCGAAGCACGATCGCGGCTGCGTACCTCGGTGTCGCGAATCTTGTCGTACGCCGCGCGCTGCATCTCGGTCATCAGGCTGCGTACCTGATTGAAGGCCTGGCTCAGCGAGTTGTCCTCCAGCAGCGTCCAGCTCTTGTGGCGCGCCGCCTCGACCTCTTCGATGAACCTCGCGTAGGCGCTGGCGACCGCCTGGAAGGCCTGACGATCGGTGTCATCGCTGGCTTCGGCGATACCGCGTTCAAGGGTTTGCTGAAAGGTCTGACGCACCCCATCCAGGGCGCCGAGATTGTGATCCTCGGCCAGCAGGACGATGAGGTGATTGCCCAGCGCCTGGCGCAGCTGCTGGTTGATCTCGATGATGCTGAAGTTGTTGCGGATCAGCTGCTCCTGGCTCTTGGCCATCTGCATCACGCTGACCAGCGCCAGCAGCAGGCCAAGCAGGGCAACCGTCATCAGGGCCGAGAATCCGAGAAACAGTCGGGTTCGCAGCTTCATCTGGAGTTTCATAGGCCGTACTGCTTGCGCTTTCTGTAAAGGGTCGAGGCGTCGATGCCCAGGATCCGGGCGGCCTGCTCGAGAGTGTCGCTGGTGCTCAGTACGCCGGCGATATGCGCTTTTTCCAGGGCTTCCAGGCTCAGCGGCTCGCCAATGCGCGGCGCATTGCTGCCCACCTGCTCACCAAGTCCCAGGTGGCTGACCTCGATCATCTGCTGCGGGCAGATGATGCTGGCGCGCTCGACCACGTTGCGCAGTTCGCGCACGTTGCCTGGCCAGCGATAGGTCTTCAGCGCCGCCATCGCGGCATCGCTGAAGCCGCGTGCCGGGCGACCGTAGTTCTTCACGAATGAGGCAAGGAAGCGCTCGGCAAGGGTCAGGACGTCCTCGGGCCGCTCGCGCATCGGCGGCAGATTGAGGGTGATGACGTTGAGGCGGTAGAGCAGATCCTCGCGGAACTTGCCTTCGCGGACCATTTCTTCGAGGTTCAGGTTGGTGGCCGCGAGGATGCGTACATCGGCGCGGCGGGTGACCGGGTCACCGACCCGCTCGTATTCCTTGTCCTGGATGAAACGCAGCAGCTTGGGTTGCAGCGCGAGCGGGAAATCACCGATCTCATCGAGAAACAGCGTGCCGCCGTCGGCCTGGTTGACCCGTCCCAGCGTGCTTTCGGTGGCCCCGGTGAAGGCGCCGCGGTTGTGCCCGAACAGCTCGCTTTCCATCAGATCGGCAGATAGCGAGGGACAGTTGATGGTGACAAAGGCTTTCTTCGAGCGCCGGCTCCAGGTGTGAATGGCGCGAGCCAGCTCGCCCTTGCCGGTACCCGACTCGCCAAGAATCAGAATGTTCGCGTCCGTATCGGCGACTTGCCGCGCGGTTTCCAGTACCGCCATCATCGCCGGGCTGTGCGAACCCAAGGCGTCGCTGCGCTCCTTGATCTCCCCTTCCAGCGCTTCCAGGCGGGCAGCCATCTGTCGCACTTCCAGCTGCTTGGCGGCGGACAGGCGCAGCTGTTCCGGGCTGCAGGGCTTGAGCAGGTAGTCCGCCGCGCCGGCCTGCATGGCATCCACGGCAGTGTCCACGGCCGAGTGCGCGGTGACGATCACCACGCGCATCCAGGGCGCCAGCAGGCGCATCTGCTGCAGAACGTCGAGTCCGTTGTCCTCACCCAGACGCAGGTCGAGGAAGCACAGATCGAATACCTGGCGCTGCAGTATCGCCTCGGCCTGCGCCGCACTGGCTGCGGTCATCACCGTGTAGCCACGGTCTTCCAGGCAGTAACGGAATGTACGCAGGATCGCCGCCTCGTCATCTACCAGAAGGATGCGTCCGCCGTTGTCCGTCGTTTGGTCCATGGATGCTCCCGTCAAAAAGGCGAATTCGTCGCTGAATAGGTTCGATTATGTCGTGTCCGGCCACCGGAGGGTGCCGTTGCGTTGCTGGCGAGTGCTTTAGTCTATGAAAAGCGTTGCAAGTTGCACGGTGTCGACAACGCTTTCCTGCATGCTGCACTCCTGCGGCATCGATGATTTCCTGCAAGTGGCTGATTTGTTGGCGATCGCCTTCACAGGCCTGCTGGCATGCGGCTTGCGACCGGCATGAAGAACGCGTCGCCCCCGTCTCGGGTGGCCAGCGCATGCCGCAATTCATGCAGGAGGTGTCATGAACCAGTCCATGAACCAGCTCAACGAGCTCATCGAACTGACCCGCGACGGGCAGCGTTTCTACCAGCACGCGGCCGAGGAGGCAAAGGACGTGCAACTGCAGCATCTGTTTCGTGACCTGGCGCAGGCCAAGACCCAGGTCATTCAGGCGCTGAGCGTAAAAGTGGCCGCCCATCACGAGCAGCCTTCACAAGGCGGGACGCTGACGGGCCGCATGCGCGAATTATATGCCGATGCGCGCTCGCGCATCGGCGATCACGATACGGCCTATGTCGACCAGCTGGAGCAGACCGAAGCGCACATCCTGCGCGCATTCGAGGATGCGGTAGGCAATGCCGAGCCGGACGTGCGCGCACTGCTGGCTATCGAACTGCCGAAATTACGCGCATGCCACGAACGCATGCGTCAATTGAAGGAGGCGCGCCACTGATGGTTCGTGCAAAACGCCCGGCCCAAGCGAGGCGCTCATGCAAATTGAGTTGTCCTGGCTCTTGCTTGGTTGTTTAACTTATTGATTTATAAGCTTTTTATTGATGGTGGTTGCCTGGCACGGCGCCTGCAATAAGTCATGCAACGAAACAGTGTTCGCCACGCTTAGAAGGAGTTGAGGATGAATCGCCAAGCCCGCTTTTCATTAGCCAGCAAGGGTTTCCTCTCGGCTGCGGTAGTCATGTTGATCATGGGGGCCGAGCGGCCGATGTCACAACCGCTCAGCCAGGCACCACAGAATTCTGCGGAACGAATCGGCATGTATGACGCTCAACCTATTGAGCTCACGCGGACCGGCCAAGTGCCGCAAACAATCGATTATCGCCAGGCGCCTGCCGAGCAGCGCTGGGTGTTCTGAGCAACGAAGGGGACGTGCAAGCGAACCAGCAGGGATGCGACACAACATCGATGCCGATCGGGCTGCCCGATCCGCTGAGAACCGTTCCTGAAACCAGAGGAGTTACACCATGCTGAGTTGGGCAATTACCTTTCTGATCATCGCCATCATCGCTGCGGTACTGGGCTTCGGTGGTATCGCAGGCACTGCAACAGGTATCGCCAAGATCCTGTTCGTGGTCTTCCTGGTGCTGTTCGTGGCATCGCTGATCTTCGGCCGCGGTCGCGGACCGCGCGTTTGATGCATCGATGGCCGCCCGCAAGGGCGGCTGCATTCTGGAGTGGCAACGGCATAGGAAGCCATATTCGCCGGGTCGTGTTCGGCAATCGAAGATGATCCAGAGCGGCGTCGAGCTTGAGGCTCTACGCGCTCACCCCTCAGCGGGGGGAACCAGGGGGTCGGGTTGTTCTGCTTGCGGAGCGACCTAGGGGTACAGGGAGTACCTCCTTTATCGGACCGGGTTCTGCACGGCTGCGGCCGAGGGTGGTGTAATAACCACCTTCGGCAGGCAGCAACAAATATCAGAGCTCTTACACCCTTCCGCAATTCCTGATTTTCTTCCACCCGGCTGTCCGCGCGATCCGCGGGTGACCCCCGCACGCTCGCACCGCTATCATCGCGTCCAGCTTTGATGGGAGAACAACATGCTCAACGGCCTCTGGCTGGGCTTTTTCCTGGTCGCCGCGGTGGCTGCCCTGGGGCGCTGGCTGATCGGTGGCGATCCCGCAGTGTTCGCTGCGCTGGTGGAGAGCCTGTTCGCCATGGCGAAACTGGCCGTGGAAGTGATGATCGTGCTGTTTGGTACGCTGACGCTCTGGCTTGGATTTCTGCGCATTGCCGAGAAGGCCGGGCTGATCGAGCTGCTGGCGCGCCTGCTCGGGCCGTTGTTCCGCCGCCTGATGCCGGAAGTGCCGGCCGGCCATCCGGCGCTGGGGCTGATCACGCTCAATTTCGCCGCCAACGGCCTCGGGCTGGATAACGCTGCCACGCCAATCGGACTCAAGGCGATGCGCGCGCTGCAGGAGCTCAATCCGCTGCCGAGCGTCGCCAGCAACGCGCAGATCCTCTTTCTGGTGCTCAACACTTCCTCGTTGACCCTGTTGCCTGTGTCGATCTTCATGTATCGCGTGCAGCAGGGCGCGGATGATCCGACCCTAGTGTTTCTGCCGATCCTGCTGGCCACCAGTGCCTCTTCCCTGGCGGGCCTGCTGGCTGTTGCGCTGATGCAGCGGTTGCGATTGTGGGACCCCGTGGTGCTGGCCTACTTCATCCCTGGCGCGTTGCTGCTCGGTGGCTTCATGGCGCTGCTCGCCGGGCTGTCGGCGACGGCGCTGGCCTCGCTTTCTTCGTTGCTGGGCAACCTGACCCTGTTCGGGCTGATCATCGCTTTTCTGGTCGTCGGCGCGCTGCGCAGGGTGCCGGTGTACGAGGCCTTCGTCGAAGGGGCGAAGGAGGGCTTCGATGTGGCCAAGAGCCTCCTGCCGTATCTGATCGCCATGCTTTGCGCCATTGGTGCCTTGCGTGCCTCCGGCGCGCTGGATTTCGGCCTGGAAGGCATTCGCTGGCTGGTCGAGGCGCTGGGCTGGGATACGCGCTTCGTCGATGCCTTGCCCACTGCGCTGGTCAAGCCGTTCTCCGGCAGTGCGGCGCGGGCGATGCTGATCGAAACCATGCAGAGTCAGGGCGTGGACAGCTTCCCCGCGCTGGTGGCGGCGACGGTGCAGGGCAGTACCGAAACCACCTTCTATGTGCTGGCGGTGTATTTCGGTGCGGTCGGCATCCAGCGGGCGCGTCACGCGGTGGGCTGTGCGCTGGTGGCGGATCTGGCGGGAATCATCGCTGCGATCAGCGTGTGCTACTGGTTCTTCGGCTAAGCGACTGGACGCCAGGACTGCGCCGCCCAGCTCGCTGCGGCGCTAGTCAGCGATAGCGTTGTCCGGACAAAGAAAAACCCCGGCCACGCTTGTGCATGGCCGGGGTTTCAGGCGCCTGGCGCCGACGGGTTCAGCGCTGCCGGCGTCGTCGCTGCATCCACACGATCAGCGCGAACAGCAGGAAGCCCGGAGCCCACATCAGCTCCTTCGGCCAGCGATCAGTCGGTGCGCGCACCGAGAGGATCTGCTGATCGAACTCAAGGCCGGCCTCGGCCGCCGGGCTGCCGAAGGTGACGCTGTCGACCAGCAGCTTGCCGTCCTCTTCGTAGGTCATCAGGCCGATCTTCTCCAGCTTCTCCTCGCCGGAAGCGCCGTCCGGAATCGCCAGCAACAGCACAAACTCCCGCGGATCGCCCACGGCATCCTCGCCCAGCACGCGCAGGCGCAGCTGGCTGTCCTGGTCGACGTTGCCCAGGGCCTCGACCAGCTGCGCTGGCGGAATCTCCTGGTAAGGGTCGTGGATCATGTCCATCCAGAAGCCCGGGCGGAACAACGTGAAGGCGACCAGCAACAGCAGCAGGCTTTCGTACCAGCGGCTGCGCACCAGGAAGTAGCCCTGGGTGCCGGCGGCGAACACCAGCATGGCGATGGTCGCCACGATAAAGATCAGCACGCCGTGCCAGAAGTCCACGCCGATCAGCAGCAGATCGGTGTTGAAGATGAACAGGAACGGCAAGGCCGCGGTGCGCAGGCTGTAGTAGAAGGCCGTCACCCCGGTCCGGATCGGATCGCCCTTGGACACCGCCGCCGCGGCGAACGAGGCCAGACCCACCGGCGGCGTGACGTCGGCCATGATGCCGAAGTAGAAGACGAACAGATGCACCGCGATCAGCGGCACGATCAGGCCGTTCTGTTGACCCAGGGATACGATCACCGGCGCCAGCAGGCTGGAGACCACGATGTAGTTCGCGGTGGTCGGCAGGCCCATGCCGAGGATCAGGCTGAGGAAGGCGGTGAGCAGCAGCATCAGCAGCAGGTTGCCCATCGACAGCAGCTCGACCAGATCGGCCAGCACCAGGCCAACCCCGGTCTGCGACACGGCACCGACGATGATGCCGGCTGCAGCAGTGGCGATACCGATGCCGATCATGTTGCGTGCACCGGCGATCAGCCCCTCACGCAGGTCGATCACGCCGTCGAGGAAGGTGCCGTCGCGATGGCTGCGATCATGGCGCATCCACGACAGCAGCGGGCGCTGGGTCAGCAGGATGATCACCAGCATTACCGAACCCCAGAAGGCCGAGAGGCCGGGCGACAGGCGCTCGATCATCAGGCACCAGACCAGCACCACCACCGGCAGCAGAAAATGCAGGCCGGAAAGCAGTACCGGACGGGTTTCCGGCAGCTTTTCCAGCGGCATGTTCGGGTCTTCATGGGGTAGCGGCGGGTTGCTCGCCGCGATCTTCAGCAGGCCGAGGTAGACCAGCGCCAGCAGCGCGCCGATCACCCACAGCGCCGAGTCGCCGAGCAATGGCTTGAGCCAGCCGAGGCCGTAATAGACGCCCAGGGACAAGCCGGATATCAGCGCGGCGCCGAAGGCGAAGCCGATCAGCCGCTGCATCCAGGGTTTGGCCACGTTGGCCCGCGGTAGGGCCTGCAAGCCGAGTTTCATCGACTCCAGATGGACGATGTAGATCAGCGCGATGTAGGAGATCAGTGCTGGCAGGAAGGCATGCTTGATCACCTCGACATAGGGAATGCCGACGTACTCGACCATCAGGAATGCCGCCGCACCCATCACTGGCGGCATGATCTGGCCGTTGACCGAGGAGGCTACCTCCACCGCGCCGGCCTTTTCCGCCGAGAAGCCGGTGCGCTTCATCATCGGGATGGTGAAGGTGCCGGTGGTCACCACGTTGGCGATCGACGAGCCGGAGATCAGGCCGGTCATGCCGGAGGCCACCACCGCTGCCTTGGCCGGGCCGCCGCGGAAATGCCCGAGCATGCTGAAGGCCAGCTGGATGAAATAATGGCCGGCGCCAGCACGCTCGAGCAGGGCGCCGAACAGTACGAAGAGAAAGACGAAGCTGGTGGAGACACCCAGCGCGATGCCGAAGACGCCTTCGGTGGTGATCCACTGGTGGTTGGCCAGGGCGGTGAAGCTGACGCCGCGATGCGCCAGCAGGCCGGGCATCCAGGGGCCGGCGACGCTGTAGACGAGAAACACCAGGGCGATGATTGCCAAGGGTGGGCCGAGGGCACGGCGCGTGGCTTCCAGCAGCAGGGGAATACCGATGCAGGCAGTCACCAGATCCATGGTGGTCAGGTTGCCGGGGCGCTGCGCCAGCTGCGAATAGGCGATGAACAGGTAGGCGGCACTGGCCGCGGCCACCAGGCCCAGGGCGATGTCGCCCAGCGGCACGCGATCACGCGGTGAGCGTTTGAATGCGGGGTAGGCGAGAAACGCCAGCAACAGGGCGAAAGCCAGGTGAATCGAGCGAGTCTCGGTGTCGTTCAGTACGCCGAAGCCGAGAACGAACGGCAGCGGCGAGGCGATCCACAGCTGGAACAGCGACCAGAGCAGCGCAAGCCCGGCGATTACCGCGGCCATCGGCCCGGCGGGCGTGCGCGCACCGACATCCTGGGCGATCAGTTCCTCGGTGGACAGTTGTTTGTCTTGCATGAAATGAGGCCTGTTTTTTCAGGTAACGGAACCGCGAAAACCCGTGGCCATCCGGCGCACGGGTTCTCAGCGAGGCATCGCAACGATCAGGGCCGCCTAAGCGACGCAGCCCCGGCGAGCCTTACAACCAGCCGCGTTCCTTGTAGTAACGCTCGGCACCTTCATGCAGAGGCGCGCTCAGGCCGACTTCGATCATCTCTTCCGGCTTGAGGTCCTTGAACGCCGGGTGCAGACGCTGGAAGCGCTCGATGTTCTCGAATACCGACTTGACCAGCTGATAGACCACTTCGGCATCGACCTTGGAGGTGGTGGACAGCACGGCCTTGCCGCCGATGGACTGGGTCGCCTGGTCGTTGCCCTTGTACAGGCCACCGGGAATCTCGGCCTTGGTGTAGTAGCTGCGCTCTTCGAGCAGCTTGTCGATCTCCGGGCCGGTGATCGGCACCAGAACCGCGTCGGTGGTGGTGGTGGCTTCCTGGATCGCGCCATTGGGGTGACCGACGAAGTAGGTCATGGCATCGATGTTGTTGTCGCCCAGTGCGCTGGCCTGCTCGGCCGGCTTCAGCTCGGCGGCCAGGGAGAACACCGACTTGTCCCAGCCCTTGACCTTCATGATCTCTTCGAGGGTGTCGCGCTGACCCGAACCAGGGTTGCCGATATTGACGCGCTTGCCCTTGAGGTCGTCGAGGCCCTTGATGTTGGCGCTGCGGCGGGCGAGTACGGTGAAGACTTCACTCTGCAGGGAGAACACCGCGCGGATGTCGTCCATCTTGCCTTCTTTCTCGAAGGGCGTGACGCCTTCCATTGCCTTGTACTGGTGGTCGGACTGCATGATGCCGAAGTTGAATTCGCCACTGCGCAGGCCGTTGACGTTGGCTACGCCGCCGCCGCTGGCCGGCGCGTTGCACTTGATGTTTTCCGCATTGCGGTTGACGAAGCGGCAGATCGATTGCCCGGCCACGTAATAAACGCCGGTCTGGCCGCCTGTGCCGATGGTGACGAACTTCTCTTGCGCCTGTGCCACTGTGCTCAGGCCGGTTCCCGCCAGAGCAGCGGTAAAGATCCATGCCAAGGATTTGCCTTTCATGGATGCACTCCTTTTTGGTTGTTTTCGGATTCCCGGGCATCCCTTGTGAGTCTGCGCGGAATTTGAGTCTAGCAGGCGCCCGGCTTGGGAACAGCCCGGAGCTTACGGACCCGCCGTACCGCTCCGTTAGTTACCGCGCCCATTGCTAGGACCGGATCGTCTGGAAGTGGTTGCGTGGAGCCCCGCATATTGCGCTGTCCCAGGCCTGCCCTTGGAGTCCTTCATGTACAGGACTGTTTCCCTTCACAAGCGTCGGAGAGACAGGCCAAGGCGTGCGGCTCTGGCACTACGTGACCGGCGTCGCCCTGCTCGCCGATGGCCTGCGCGAACTGGTTCAGCAGTTCTGGGCGCGCCGTCGAGGCTGACGCAGCAGCCTGTCGGCCATACAGGACAGGTCGATATCAAAGTGTCATCATTGCGCAAAAATCTGCGCAACTTAATGGCGCCGGTTACCTGGCGCTGCGGCGCCGGACTGTGATGGCCCGAGCGAGGCAGCCAACGATGATGCGCTTCCTTCTGTTGCTGATAGTCAGCGTACTGCTGTTGCCTTGGTCAACCGGTACGGCGACCGCTGGCGCCTCGCCGGTGCTGCAGACGCGCGGCGCGTCCGCATTGCAGGCCGGCACGGTGCAATACCTGCTCGGCATGCCCACGGCGGATTTCAGGGAGATCGCTGCGACTGAACGGGACTGGCAGCTGCTGAGCAAGCCCAATCTCGGCAAGCAGCGCGACGGCGCCTGGCTGCGCTTCACCCTGCACAATCGTGCCGATCGCGCCCAGCGCTGGTATCTGCTGCTGAAATGGCCGGTGCTCGACCGTGTCGCGGTGCGCCTGCACTACCCGGATAGCGGTCGCTGGGGCACTCCCATGCTGGCTGGCGACGCCCTGGCGCTGAGCGCACGGCCACTGGCCGATCATCACTTCGTCTATCCGCTCGAGCTGCCGCCGGACGAACTGGTGGTGGTCTACATGCAGGTGCAGGCCAGAGAAACTCTGGCGCTGCCGCTGGAGCTGATCGACGAGAAGCAGCTGATCGAGGGCAAGCTGCGCGATGTCACCCTGATCAGCCTGTTCTTTGGCGGCATCCTGGTGATCGTGCTGTACAACTGCAGCCTGCTGATCTTCACCCGCGACCGCAGTTATTTTCTCTACGTGCTCTATCTGTTGAGCGCCGTGTTCTACGTGCTGACCATCACCGGCTTCGGTCAGCTCTACCTGTGGCCGGAAATTCCTGCGCTGTCGGCGCGTTTCTATGGGCTCTCCGCGGCGCTGTGCTTCCTCACGCCGATGCTCTTCGCCCTGCGCTTTCTCGGCATCCGACGCTACGGCGGCTGGGTCTGGGCGGTGTCCATCACGCTGACCTGCTACTGGGGGCTGGTCACCCTGGCCATCCTGCTGGCGCCGACGCTGGCGCGCTACCTGTTCATGGAAACCGTCGCGTTGCTGCATTGCGTGGTGACCATGGCGGTCACGCTCAACCTGTGGATGCGCGGCAACCCGTCCGCACGGCTGTTCAGCATCGCCTGGAGCACCTTGCTGGTGTTCACGGTGATCAATCTCTTGGCACTCAACGGCACCCTGCCGCTCAATGCCTGGACGCTGAATGGCCAGCTGATCGGCATGTTCACCGAGTTCGTGCTGCTGTCCATGGCGCTGGCCGAACGCATTAACGTAGAGCGCAATCGGCGTATCGCCGCGCAGCAGCTGGCGCTGCAGGCCTCGGAATCGCTTGCCGAAGAGCGCGCCCTGCATCTGCAGGCCAAGCAGGAGGCGTTGGATCTGCAGCTGCACGCCAACGAGGTACTGGAAGCGCGGGTCTTCGAACGTACCCGAGCCCTGGAAGACGTCCGGTGCGGCCTGGAGGCTGCCAATGCCGAGCTGATGCGCCTGAGCACCACCGACCCGCTGACCCAGCTGGCAAACCGTCGCCGCTTCGATCGGTTGCTGGAGGAGGAGATCCGACGCGCCCGGCGCAACGGCAGCCCGCTATCGGTATTGCTCGCCGATATCGACCACTTCAAGCGGGTGAATGACAGCTACGGCCATCCGTTCGGCGACGAGTGCCTGCGGCAGGTCGCGGCAGTGCTTGCCGCGCATTGCCAGCGCGCCGGCGATGTGGCGGCGCGTTATGGCGGCGAGGAGTTCGTCGTGTTGCTGCCGGGCGCCGGCCGCCAGCAGGCGGTCGCCCTGGCCGAGCTGATTCGTTGCGGTATCGCAAATTTGCAGCTGCAACACGGCGAGCAGCCGGTCCCACTGACCATCAGCCTTGGCGTCGCAACGCTGGCGACGCCGCTCGAGTCGCCTGATGAATTGCTGGCTGCCGCGGATGCCGCGCTCTACCAGGCCAAGCACCAGGGGCGCAATCAGGTGGTGCTGGCTGATGACCTCGTCAGTGACGCCTGGTCGGACTTCAGTTCTCAGCCGGTATGAAGCGCACCCGCACCAGCAGGCCGCCGAGCGCGCCCTGATCGAGGCTGATCTCGGCCCGATGGGCACGAACGATCTCGCCGACGATGGCCAGCCCCAGGCCGGCGCCATGGCCGCTGGTGTCGCGGCGATAGAAGCGGGCAAAGACGCGATCGCGCTCGGCGACCGGAATGCCAGGGCCGTCGTCCTCCACCTCCAGCACGGCGCCGTCGAGCACCCGCAGCACCACGTTGCCGCCGTTCAAGGTATGCGCCAGCGCGTTGTCCAGCAGGTTGCTCAGCAGCTCGCTGATCAGCGTCGGCTCGCCGTCGATCCACACCGGCGCCTCGGCTTCCAGGGCCAGCGCAACGCCGCGCTTGTGCGCCAGCGCCGCCATCGCCAGACCCAGCTCGCGGGCCAGCTGCGAAAGATCCAGGCGCTGCGCACCACCCTCGGCGATGGATTGCGCACCGCTTTCGATGCGCGCCAGCGAGAGCAGCTGATTGGCCAAGTGGATGACCTTGTCGGTGCTCTGCCCGGCGTCCTCCAGGGTGCTGCGCCAGGCGGCGGGATCGGCGTCGCGCAGGCCCAGCTCGATGCGCGCCTTGAGTGCCGCCAGCGGCGTGCGCAGCTCGTGGGAGGCGTCGGCGATGAAGCGTGCCTGGCGTTCGAACTGGCCGCGCAGGCGTTCGGTGAAGCCGTTGAGCGCGACCACCAGCGGGCGCAGCTCGCGCTGCACGCTGACCAGCGGCAGCGGCCGCAGATCGTCCGGTGCGCGTTCCTGCACCGCCTCGCTGAGCCGGCCCAGCGGCCGCAGCGCGGCACTCACCGCCAGCCATACCAGCAGCAGCGCGGCGACGGCCATCAGCCCGACCCGCCACAGGGTATCCGTGAGCAGGCTGCGCGCCATACGTTCGCGGGCGCCGAGGGTTTCGGCCACGCGGATCTCGGCGATGCCGTTGAGCTCCGGTTCGCTGACCGGCTGCAGCAGGCTCACCAGGCGCACGCCCTGGCCTTGGAATTCGCCATCGTAGAAGCGCGCCAGGGCCGGGTAATCGTCGGTGCGCGGGGTGTCGGTGGCAGGGCCGGGCAGGTTCTCGTAGCCGCTGACCAGGCGCCCCTGGATGTCCAGCACCCCGTAGTAGATGCGTCCGGCGCTGTCATAGGCGAAGGTGTCGAGCGCCACGTAGGGCACGTTGGCGCGCAGCACACCCTCGTGAGTGACCAGGCCGTCGGCGATGGCTCGGGCAGAGGCGAGCAGGGTGCGGTCGTAGGCGGTATCGGCAGCGGCGCGGCCGTTCCAGTAGGCGCTCCAGCCGCTGACCAGCAGCAGCAGCGCGAGCAGGATCGCCAGCCGGCGCAACAGCCGCGCGCGCAGGCTGCCGGCGACCTCCGGCTCAGCCATCGAGCGCCTCGAGCATGTAGCCCAGGCCGCGGAAGGTGACGATGCGCACCGGCTGGCCTTCTAGCTTCTTGCGCAGGCGGTAGACATAGATCTCGATGGCGTCGGCGCTGGCGTCCTCGTCCAGGCCGAACACCTGGGCGGCCAGCTGGTCCTTGCTCATCACCCGGCCAGGACGGGCGATCAGTGCCTCGAGCACGCTCTGTTCGCGGGAGGTCAGGGTCAACGGCTCGTCGGCCAGGCTGAAGCGCCGCGCATCCAGGTCGTAGACCAACACACCGCAACGCTGCTGGCGCTCGCCGCCGCCGACGCTGCGTCGCAGCAGCGCCTTGACCCGCGCCTCCAGCTCGGACAGCTCGAACGGCTTGGCAAGGTAATCGTCGGCACCGAGATTGAGGCCGTGCACGCGGTCGCTGACCTCGCCGCGTGCGGTGAGCATCAGCACCGGCAGCGTCTTGCCGCGCCCGCGCAGGCGCGCCAGCACCTGGAAGCCATCCAGCCGCGGCAGCCCGACGTCGAGAATCGCCAGCGCATAGTCCTCGCTGGCCAGCGCCAGGTCGGCGGCGATGCCATCGTGCAACAGGTCCACAGTCCAGCCGGCGCCACGCAGCGCCTGCGCCACGCTCGCGGCCAGCTGGGGGTGATCCTCGACCAGAAGAATCCGCATTGCCTGTCCTCTGCCATTGCGACGGGGCGCCAGTGTAGCGGCAGACGGCAAGAGTCGCCGCAGGCTTTCGACGCTGAAAGGCTGGCGAAAGCTTGACCCCATAGGATCGCTTACAGGTGGCTCGATCCACCTCGCGCGGCGCATGCGCCGTCACAACAAAAACAATAGTGGAGATACCCCGATGCTGACTGCCGTCAGACGCTCACCCGCTCCTGCTCGTCTCGCTCTCGCCGTTGCCGCCGCCTCGCTGGCGCCTTGCGCCCAGGCCGCGTTCATCGAAGACAGCAGTGCAACCCTGCAGACCCACAACATCTACCTGAACCGCGATTTCCGCGAAGGCACCGCCCAGTCCAAGCGCGAAGAGTGGACCCAGGGCTTCATCCTCGACGTGCAGTCCGGCTTCACCGAAGGCACCGTCGGCGTTGGCCTCGATGCCATGGGCATGCTCGGCATCAAGCTGGATTCCGGCGGTGGCCGCGCCGGCACTGACCTCTTGCCCGTGCAGGACGACGGCGGCACCCCGGACGAGTTCAGCCGCCTGGGCCTGACCGCCAAGGCCAAGATCGCCGAGACCGAGCTGCGCTATGGCTCGCACATCCCGGAGATGCCGGTGGTCAAGGCCAGCGACAGCCGCACGCTGCCGCAGGTGTTCGAAGGCGGCACCGCCACCTCCAAGGACATCGAAGGCCTGACGCTGATCGGCGGGCGCCTGGACAAGGTCATCGACCGCGCCTCGACCAACTCCCAGGACTTGCAGCTGAACAACAAGAACAGCCGCTTCGCTGGCGCTGCCGAGGCCGATCACCTGACCTTTGCCGGTGCCGAATACGCCTTCAACAAGAACCTCACCGGCCGCTACTACTACGGCGAGCTGGATGACGTGTACCGCCAGCATTTCTTCGGCCTGCTGGCGGTCAAGCCGCTGACCGACAACTCCGCGCTGAGCGCCGACCTGCGCGTGATGCTCAGCGACGATAGCGGCGCGGCCAATGCCGGCAAGATCGACAACCAGGCCTGGAACGGCATGCTGGGTTACAGCCTCGGCGGGCACAAGGTCAGCCTCGGCTACCAGCAGATGCGCGGCGACACCGGCTATGCCTACATCGATGGCAGCGATCCGTTCCTGGTCAACTTCGTGCAGATCAACGACTTCGCCAATGCCGACGAGCGCTCCTGGCAGGCCCGTTACGACTACAACTTCGCCGCCATGGGCATCCCCGGCCTGACCTTCCTGACCCGTTACGTTTCCGGCGACAACGCCGAATACAACGGCGGCAGCAACGGCAGCGAGTGGGAACGCGACATCGAGCTGAAGTACGTGGTGCAGAGCGGCCCGCTGAAAAACGTCGCGGTGCGCATGCGCAACGCCATGTTCCGCTCCGATTTCGCCCGCGATGCCGACGAGAACCGTCTGATCGTCAGCTACAGCCTGCCGATCTGGTAAACCCGGACCACAATAAGAACAGAGGACCCACCCATGAAAACCAGACTCAGCCGTATCGCCCTGCTGTCGTCCTGCCTGCTGCTCTCCAGCCAGCTGCTGGCCGAACCCAAGCGCCCCGAGTGCATCGCCCCGGCCAAGCCCGGCGGCGGTTTCGACCTGACCTGCAAGCTGGCGCAGAGCGGTCTGAAGGACGGCGGCCTGCTCAAGGCGCCGATGCGCGTCACCTACATGCCCGGCGGCGTCGGTGCGGTGGCCTACAACGCCGTGGTCGCCCAGCGTGCAGCGGAGGCGGGGACCATCACCGCCTTTTCCAGCGGCTCGCTGCTCAACCTCGCGCAAGGCAAGTTCGGTCGCTATGACGAAACCGCCGTGCGCTGGCTGGCCGCGGTCGGCACCGACTACGGCGCGATCTCGGTGCGTGCCGATGCGCCTTACCAGAACCTCGACGACCTCATCGCCGCGGTGAAGAAGGACCCGGGCAGCGTGGTGTTCGGCGCCGGCGCCACCATCGGTGGGCAGGACTGGATGCAGACCGCACTGATCGCCCGCGCCGCCGGGGTCGATCCGCAGAAGCTGCGCTATGTCGCCTTCGAGGGCGGAGGCGAGACGCTCACCGCCATGCTCGGCGGCCATGTGCAGGTCACCTCCAGCGGCCTCGGCGAAGTCACCCCGCAGCTCGACGCCGGCAAGATCCGCATCCTCGCCGTGCTCTCCGACGAGCGCCTGCCGGGCAAGCTGAACGGCATTCCCACCGCCAAGGAGCAGGGCTACGACATCAGCTGGCCGGTGATTCGCGGCTTCTACATGGGCCCGGAAGTCTCCGACGACGACTTCAACTGGTGGAAGAGCCAGTTCGACACGCTGCTTGGTGACGAGGACTTCGCCAAGCTGCGCGAGCAGCGCGACCTGTTCCCGCTGTCGATGACCGGCGATGAGCTGAAAGCCTTCGTCGAGAAGCAGGTGCAGGACTACAAGGCACTGGCCGGCGAGTTCGGTCTGGTCAAGTAACGCAAACCGGCCCGCGCCCGCGGGTCGTACGGCTGGCCCGGCAGCTGCCGGGTTGCCGAATCCCTGAGGTATCCCGTCATGTACGTACGTGTCTTCGCCGCGGTGTGGCTGCTCGCCTGCGCCGGCCTCGCCCTGCTCGCCTGGGGCTTCGAGGCGCCCTTCGCCTACGACCCGGTCGGGCCGCGCGCCTATCCGCTGCTGCTGCTGTTTCTGATGTTTTGCGGCGCGCTGTGGTTGCTGATCAAGCCGCACGGCGAGCCGACGCCGGCGTTCGATCGTGCCAAGGCCCAGCGGGCGGTGCTCTGCGTGCTGGCGCTGCTGACCTATGCGCTGCTGTTCGAAATCCTCGGTTTCGTCATCAGCACTGCCCTGGCCGGCTTCGCCCTTGGCCTGCTGTTCAACGGTCGCCTGTGGCCCAGCCTGATCAGCGGCGCGCTGCTTGGCGTGCTGCTCTACGGGCTGTTCGATTACCTGCTGGACGTGCCGCTGCCGCTTGGCCTGCTGCGTCTGCTGGAGAGCTGAAATGGAAACACTGAATTTCTTGATGCAGGGCTTCGACGTCGCCACCCGGCCGACCAACCTGCTGGTGGCGCTGTTCGGTACCTTCGTCGGCACCATCGTCGGCCTCTTGCCGGGCCTCGGCCCGATCAACGGCGTGGCACTGCTGCTGCCGCTGGCCTTCGCCCTCGGCCTGCCGCCGGAAACTGCGCTGATCCTGCTCGCTGCGGTGTACCTGGGCTGCGAGTACGGCGGCCGCATCTCCGCCATCCTGCTCAACGTTCCCGGTGACGCCGCGGCGGTAATGACCACCCTCGACGGCTACCCGCTGGCGCGCCAGGGCAAGGCGGGCATCGCCCTGTCGCTGTCGGCGGTCAGTTCGTTCGTCGGCAGCATCATCGCCACCTGCGGCGTGGTGCTGTTCGCCCCGTTGCTGGCCAAGTGGGCGGTGGCCTTCGGCCCGGCGGAATACTTCGTGCTGATGATCTTCGCCATCGCCTGCCTCGGCGGCATGGTCGGCGACAAGCCGGTGAAGACCCTGATGGCCGCGCTGATGGGCCTGGCCCTGGCCACCGTCGGTGTCGATTCAACCACCGGCGTGTACCGCTTCACCTTCGGCAGCGTCAGCCTGTCCGACGGCATCCAGTTCGTCATCGTGGTGATCGGCTTCTTCAGCGTCAGCGAGATCCTCTTGATGCTGGAAAAGACCCACAGTGGGCAGAAGGCGGTCAAGGCCAGCGGCCGGCTGCTGTTCAACTTCAAGGAGTTCTGCCTCACCTTCTGGACCATGGTGCGCAGCGCCGTGGCCGGCTTCGTCATCGGCACCCTGCCGGGCGCCGGGGCGACCATTGCCAGCGCCATGACCTACATGAGCGAGAAGCGCATGGCCGGTGACAAGGGCAGCTTCGGCGACGGCGACCTGCGCGGCCTGGCGGCACCGGAAGCGGCCAACAACGCCTCGGCCTGCGGTTCGCTGATCCCCATGCTGACCCTCGGCGTGCCGGGTTCTGGCACCACTGCGGTGATGATCGGCGCGCTGACGCTGTACAACATCACCCCCGGCCCGCTGCTGTTCGAACAGCAGCCGGACGTGGTCTGGGGCCTGATCGCCTCGCTGTTCATCGGCAACGTGATCCTCTTGATCATGAACATTCCGCTGGTCGGCCTGTTCTCGCGCATGCTCAGCGTGCCGAACTGGGTGCTGGTACCGACGATCACGGTGATCAGCATGGTCGGCGTGTATTCGGTGCATAGCACGGTGTTCGATCTGGTGCTGATGGTCGGCCTCGGCGTGTTCGGCTACCTCTTGCGCAAGCTGGACTTCCCGCTCTCGGCGCTGATTCTCGGCTTCGTCCTCGGCGAGATGATGGAAGACAACCTGCGCCGCGCGCTGTCGATCTCCAACGGCGAGCTGGGCATTCTCTACGGCAGCCCGATCACCCTGGCACTGTGGGGGCTGACCGTGGCGATGCTGGCCATGCCGGGGCTGCGCTGGTACCTCAAGCGTCGTCGCGGTAACGCGGTCGAGGCACAGGCCTGATATGCACCAGCGGCTGCCGGCCTGGTGGGCGACGCCGCTGATCGGTGCGTTCGGCGGCTGGCTGGCGAGCCTGGCCAACTGGCCGTTGCCGTGGATGGTCGGCTCGCTGCTGGCGGTGATCGCCGTGCGCTGCAGCGGCTGGCTGGTGAGCGAGGTGCCGCGCGGCCGGCAGGTGGGGCAGTGGATCGTCGCCAGCGCCATCGGCCTGCATTTCACCGGTGAGGTGATGCGCGAGGTGCTGGCGCACTTCGGCGTGATCCTCGCCGGCGCTGTCGGCACCCTGCTGCTGGGGCTGATTGGCATCTTCATCCTGCTGCGCAGCGGCAGCGACCGTGCCACCGCGTTCTTCGCCAGCATGCCGGGTGGCGCCAGCGAGATGGTGGTGCTGGCCAACCGGCACCGGGCCGAGGCGGCCAGCGTGGCAGCGGCGCACAGCCTGCGCCTGCTGCTGGTGGTGCTGATCGTGCCGGCGCTGTTCACCTGGGGCCTGCCGACGATCGCGGCACCGCCTGCGGCCCCGGTGAGCTGGCCCTGGCTAGCCGTGCTGCTGCCGGCCGGCGGTCTGCTGGCGCTGCTCTGGAAGCGTCTCGGCCAGCCCAACCCCTGGATGCTCGGTCCGTTGACCGCCTGCGCGCTGGCCAGTGTGGCGTTCGACCTGCATATCGGCCTGCCGGGCTGGGCCGGCGCGCTCGGCCAGTGGCTGATCGGCTGTTCGCTGGCCTGCCATTTCGATCGGCCGTTCTTTCGCAGTGCGCCGGCCTTCCTGTTGCGCATCCTACTGTTCACCCTGCTGGCCATGCTGGTCGCTGCCGCGCTGGGCGGCGCGCTGGGTTGGCTGACGGCGCTGGACGAGGTGTCGCTGATGCTCGGCATGATGCCCGGCGGCATCACCGAGCTGTGCCTGACCGCCGAAGCCCTTCAGCTGTCGGTGGCGCTGGTCACCGCGGTGCAGGTACTCAGGCTGTTTCTGGTGATGTTCCTCGCCGAGCCGTTGTTCCGGGCGTGGCAGCGGCGAAGCCCGCCGCGTTAGGCCGGCTTGCCCGGCAGATGCTGCTCGTTGGCAGTGACATGGCGTGGATTGTCTGTCGAGACGCGTGGCTTGCTACCGCCCGTGCCTTCCAGCGCCGGATAGGCCGCGCTGCAGAACAGCGAGTTCAGGCGCTTCATGTCGGCGATCAGCTCCAGGTGTGCGGCGCTGGTCTCGATGCTTTCCACCACCTGCCGGTGCAGGCGCTGCACGTGGGAATGCGCCAGCTCGCGCTCCAGCTTGCGGAACTGCCGCTTCTGCTGCAACAGCTGCCGCGCGCTGTGGGAATCGCCGGAGATGAACACCGACAACCCTAGTTGCAGGTTGGTGGTGAGCTGGCCGTGCAGCTGGCCAAGCTCTTCCAGCCCGCTATCGGAGAACGAGCGGCGCTTGGCGGTCTTGAGGTTCTGCACCTTGCTCGCCATGTGCTCGATGATGTCGCCGGCCTGCTCTAGGTTGATCGCCAGCTCGATGATCTCCGCCCAGCGCCGGCCCTCCTGCTCGGCCAGGTCTTCGCGGGGCATCTGCGCCAGGTAGAGCTTGACCCCGCTGTAGAGCGCATCGACATCGTCGTCCAGGCGGCGGATCTCCTCGCCGGGCTCAGGCCGATCGTCGCGCAGCACCTCCAGCAGGCGCGCCAGCATCAATTCCACCATATCGCCGATGCGCAGGGTTTCGCGGACCGCGTTGGCCAGCGCCAGGCTTGGGGTTTCCAGCGCCGCGAGGTCGAGGTGTCGCGGCTGCGCCACGCCGTTATCCAGCGCGCGCTCCGGTAGCAGGTATTCGCATAGCCGGCTCATCGGCTGCACGGTGGGTAGCAGGATCAGGCAGCGCAGGCTGTTGTAGACCAGATGGAAGCCGATCACCTGGGTCTGGGCGCTGTAGCCCAGGCCGTCCATCCAGGCCACCAGCGGGACGAGAAAGGGCAGCACGATGAGCCCAGCCAGCTTGTACAGCAGATTGCCCAGCGCTACGCGGCGCGCCGTGGCCGGCTGCAGGCTGGCGTTGAACCAGGCGAGCAGGCCGCTGCCAATGTTGGCGCCGATCACCAGACCGAGCGCCACGGGCAGGCTGATCAGGCCGGCACCGGCCAGCGTCGAGGTCAGCAGCACCGCGGCCAGGCTGGAATACGACAGCACGGCGAACAGCGCACCCACCAGCACCGCGAGCAGGGTGTCGCCGGCCAGCGAGGAGAACAGCACCTGCATGCCGCGCGCCTCGGTGATCGGCTCGGCGGCTTGCACGATCAACTGCAGGGCGAGAATGATCAGGCCAAGGCCGATCAGCACGCGACCGAGCTGACCGATGCGGCTCTGTTTGCGCGAGAGAAACAGGCAGACGCCGAGCAGCGTCAGCAGCGGCGACAGCCAGGAAAGATCGAGGGTCAGCACACGAGCCATCAGCGCGGTGCCGACATCCGCGCCGAGCATGATCGCCAGCGCAGTGGGCAGCGCCATCAGGCCTTGGGCAACGAAGGAGATGGCCAGCAGCGCGGTGGCGTTGCTGCTCTGCACCAGCGCCGTAACACCGATGCCGGCGCCGAAGGCCAGCGGCGCATTGCCCATGCTCTGGCCGAGCGCCCGTCGCAGGTGCGAGCCATACACCCGCATGATCCCGGTACGCACGATATGCGTACCCCAGACCAGCAGGGCGATGGACGACAACAGGTGCAACAGGGTCAGCATCGGTCGGGCTCCTGCCTCATCGAGCAGCAACGACGAAAGTCTGCGTCACAAGGACGCAGATCTTCACCGGGGATACTCGATTGACCCTGGCCCGCCGGCCCCGTTCACCGAACCGTCACAAACCCTGCGAGTGCCCTCAGGGGCGGGTGTAGTAGCCCACGCCCAGCAGCACGTCGTCGACCCGCTGGATCAGCGTGTGCTTCTGCTCGACCGCGTTGGTCGCCGGATTGCGCCAGACGTAGTCGACGCTGCCGGAGCCCTGCTTGCGGGCCAGCTCGATCATTTCCTTGAACAGCGGCTTGCCGGCGGCATCATTGACGTTGCGCACATCGACCCCCACCAGGTTCGGCGAGCTGCCGCTGGCGCGATAGCGACCGTCGTCCAGACCGATGACGAAGACGTACTCGTCGTTGAAGACGAAGCCGCCACGCGGATCGTTGAAGTTGCGGAAGGCTGCCTCGGCGCCCTTGTCCTTGACCTGCTGCACGGCGCGCTCGAGCAGCGCCTTGGCATGCTCGGCGGTGGCGCGCGGAATGTAATAGCCGACGCAGAGCACGTGGTCGCCGACCTTGCGGAACTGGCTGAGCTTGTTCTCGACCTTGTTGTCGGCGGGGTTGAGCCACTGGTACTCGACCTCGCCGCTGTCCTGCTTGGCCGACTTGTCGAGAATTTCGCGCATGAACGATTTGCCGGCGGCATCCTTGAGCTCAGCGACGTTCAGTCCGACCAAGCTGGCGGAAGGGCCGCTGCTGGCCTGCATGGTGCCGTCCTCGCCGAGCACGAAGATGTAGTACTGGCCGTGAACGAATTCGCCGTTGCGGTCGTTGAAGGCGGCCAGTGCCTGCTCCGGGCCCTTGGCCTGGAAGGTCAACACGGCGCTGTCGAGCAGGGCGCGTGCCTGGCTGGCGTGGCTGCGCTCCACCGAGCCGAGCGTCCGCTGCTGGGCTGGCTCCTGTGCGTGCAGCAGCAGCGGCACGGCGCCCAGCGTGGCAGATAGAGAAAGGGCGAGCAGCTTCTTGCGGTTCCGGTTCATGAACGACTCCTGACCTGATGGCGGGCGACGTAGCGGTCGCCCCGTAGCCCCATGCTAGGCAGCCGCGGCGCAATTGATATTGGTCGAGAGAAGCAAAAGGGCAGGGCGAAAGGAGGAGATTCGCCGCGACACGAGTTGTCGCATGGCGGGTGCAAGCTGAAATCGCCGGCTCGCTCCAGTTCGGGGCGGGCTGTAACCTAGCGACTTCTGTTCACGCGGTGCGCCCATGCTCAGCCTCTACCACGCTCCCGATCTGGAAACCCTCGGCGAACTGGCCACGCGCCTGCTCGCCCAGCCACTCGCCGATCCCTTCGCTCCGGCGCTGGTGGTGGTACCGAGCCAGGGCATGGGGCGCTGGCTGACGCTTGAGCTGGCGCGCAAGCAGGGCATTGCCATGCAGCTGGAGATTCAGCTGCCGGCCAAGTTCGTCTGGGACCTCAGCCGCACCGTACTGGGCAGCCTGCCGGAGCAATCGGCGTTCTCCCCGACGACCCTGACCTGGCGCCTCTATGGCTGGCTTTGCGAGCCGGCCAATCTCGAGCTGGCGCCGCGTCTGGCGCAGTACCTCGACGGCGGCGATGAGCGCCGGCGGCTGTCGCTGGCGGCGAAGATCGCCGACGTCTTTGACCAGTATCTGCTCTATCGCGACGACTGGCTGGCGGCCTGGGAACGTGGCGAAACCTTCGATCTCGGCCCGGACGAAGCCTGGCAGGCGCTGCTCTGGCGCGAACTGACCAAGGACGGCCACCCGCACCGCGCACGGCTGCTCGGCGATCTGCTACAGGGGCTCTACAGCGACGAACCCTTGCCCGGTCTGCCCGAGCGCTTGCTGGTGTTCGGCATCAGTAGCCTGCCGCCGCACCATCTGCGCGTGCTCGACGGCCTGGCGCGGCATATCGACGTAGTGGTCTGCGCACTCAACCCCAGCCGCGAGGCCTGGGGCGAGATTCGCGATATCCGCGAGCTGGCGCGCCAGCCCGAGAGTGGGGCTGACGATTGGTATCTCGACGTGGGTCATCCGCTGCTGGCCAGTCTCGGCAAGCAGGGCCGCGATTTCTTCGATTCCTTGTTCAGCCTGACCGCCAGCGAAGGCAGCCAGGAATTCGGCCTGTATTCCGAAGACGAAGACCTGCGCGATGACAGCCTGCTGCACGCGCTGCAGAACGACATCCTGCGCCTGCGCACCCGCCTGCCGGATGAGCGCATCACGCTGGCCGAGGATGACCGTTCGCTGGAAGTGCATATCGCCCATTCGCCGCTGCGCGAGGTAGAGATCCTGCATGACCAGCTGCTGGCGCGTTTCGCCGCCAACCCGGCGCTGACGCCCGATCAGGTGGTGGTGCTGACCCCCGATATCGAGCGTTACGCGCCCTTCATCGAAGCCGTGTTCGCCCCGCGCGAGGGCAGTCCGCGGATTCCCTACAGCCTCGCCGACCGCAGCCTGCGCGCCGAAATGCCGCTGATCGAGGCCTTCCTCGAACTGCTGATGCTGGCGCAGAGCCGTTTCACCGCCGAGGAAGTCCTCGCCTGGCTGGAGCAGCCGGCCATTGCCCGGCGCGCCGGGATCGAAAGCGAAGACCTGCCGCTGCTGCGCGACTGGCTACGCGAAGCCGGCGTGCGTTGGGGCCGTGACGGCAGCCAGCGGGCCCGTCTCGGCCTGCCGGACGAGTCAGCCTTTACCTGGCGTCAGGGGCTGGACCGCCTGCTGCTGGGCTTTGCCGCGCCGCCGCAACTGGCTGGCGACCACGCGCCACTGCTCGGCGAGCACTGGCCGCTGGACGCACTGGAAGGCGCGCGCGGGCAGTTGCTCGGGCGGCTGGTGGAGTTCGTCGAACGCCTCGGCGTCTTGGCCGATCAGCTGGCGCGGCCGCGTCCGTTGGCCGAGTGGGCCGATGACCTGCAAATCCTGATCGACACCCTGTTCGACGAGCGCGAAGCCGGCGACACGCTGCTCTTGTTGTCCCAGGCCTGCGCGGCGTTGCGCGATCAGGCCCAGGCCGCCGACCTGACGCGGCCCATCGAACTGGAACTGGTGCACCAGCAGCTCAGCGCCGCCTTGCAGCAGGGCGGCGGCGCCTCGGGTTTTCTCACCGGTGCGGTGACCTTCTGCACCATGGTGCCGATGCGCAGTCTGCCGTTCCGCGTGGTTTGCCTGCTTGGCCTGGACGATGGCGCCTTCCCGCGGCGCACGCCGCCGTCGGGCTTCGACCTGATTGGCCGGCATCCGCGCCGTGGCGACCGTGCGCGGCGCCTGGACGATCGCTACCTGCTGCTGGAAACCCTGCTTTCGGCGCGCGAGGCGCTGTACCTGTCCTATGTCGGCCGCGACCCGCGCGACAACGCCGTGCTGCCGCCTTCGGTGCTGCTCAGCGAAGTGCTGGAAGCGGTCGACATGACGGCGGTGCTGGCCGATGGCACGAAGCCGGTCAGTCAGCAGATCCTCGTTGCCCATCCATTGCAGCCCTTCTCGCCACGCAATTTCGGCGACGGGCTCTGCGCCGGTTTCTCTTCGCCCTGGTTTCGCGCCGCCGGGCGTCTGGCCGAGCCACCGCAGACCCAGCCGCAGCCGTTCGCCAGCCTGCTCGCAGAGCCCGACGAGGCCTGGCTGACCATCGAGCCGTCGCAGCTGTTGCAGTGCTTCCGCCATCCGGCGCGCTTCCTGCTGGAGCAGCGTCTCGGTTTGCGCCTCGCTGACGATCAGGAATCGCTCGCCAGTGATGAGCCGTTCGATCTGGAGATGCCGGCCTGGAACGGCCTGCGGCGCCTGTCGCTGCAGGCCATGGAGCACGGCTGGAGCGATGAAGACGAACGGCGCATGGCCTGTGCCGCCGGCTGGCTGCCCACCGGTGAACTGGGCCAGGCGCTGTGGGGCAAGTTGCGCGGCCCGGTGCGTGCCTTTGCGCCGCGGCTATTCGAACTGCGCCCGGACGCGGTGCCCGAGCCGCTGCCGGTGGACATCACCCTGGCCGGCGTGCGCGTGCATGGCTGGCTGGACGGCGTAACCCCGGCCGGGCTGTTTGGCTGGAAGCTCGGCCGCCTCGGCGAATGGGACCTGCCACCATTCTGGCTGCGCCATCTGCTGCTCAACCTCTCCGCCACGCCCGGCATCGAGCGCCACAGCCTGATGCTGTCGCCCGCCGGTGACTGGCAACTGGGGCCGCTGGCGAATGCCGCCGAGCTGCTCGAACCCTGGCTTGAGGCCTATCGCTGTGCGATTCGTGAACCGCTGCCGTTGCTGCCACGCAGCAGCCATGCCTTCGCCAAGGGTTATCGCAAGCCGAGCCGCGGCAGCGAACCGCTCGACTGCGCACGTAAACGCGCCCGTGAAGCCTGGCTCGGCGCCGAGTTCAGCCCCATCGCCGCCGAAGCCGAAGACCCCTGGAACATGCTGGCCTTCCGCGACCGCGATCCGCTGGACCAGCGTTTCGAAACCTTGGCGCAGGAATTGATCGGCCCTGCGCTCGATGCTCTGGCTGAAGACGAGGAGGAAGCATGAAACTCGACCTGCTCGATTCGCCCTTCGACGGCCGCTCGCTGATCGAAGCCAGCGCCGGCACCGGCAAGACCTGGACGCTCACCGCGCTGTATGCGCGTCTGCTGCTGGAGCGGCAGTTGTCGGTGGGGCAGATTTTGGTGGTCACCTACACCACCGCTGCCACCGCCGAGCTGCGCGAACGCATCCGCGCGCGCCTGGCCGATCTGCTGGCGGTTTATGACGGCACGCCGAGCACCGATGACTTCCTCAACCGCCTGCATGCGCGCTACCCGGATGAACCCTCGCGCCGCCGGCTGTTGCTGGCCGTGCATGGCTTCGACGAGGCTGCGATCTTCACCATCCACGGCTTCTGCCAGCGCGCCCTGCAGGATGCCGCCTTCGAGGCCGGTGGCGATTTCGACAGCGAGCTGACCGCCGATGACCGCGAGATCATCGACGCGCTGCTCGCCGACGCCTGGCGCAGCGAATTGGCTGATGCCGACCCGGCTTGGGCGCGCTTTCTGGCGAAGAGCCGGATCACGCCGGTGTGGTTACGTCAGCGCTTGCGCAGTCACCTGGGCAAGCCCTATCTGCGGGTCGAGCCGCAGGGTGCGCCGGTCGCCGCTGATCTGCGCCCGGTAGAAGCCGCCTGGCAGCGCGCCGCCGATTTGTGGAAGAGAGCTGGCAGCGCCTGGGTCGCCGAGCTGCTGGCCCATGGAGGACTCAGCCAGAGCACCCACAAAAGCATCAAATTTGCGCCCTGGCAGATGGATTTGGATGCCTATTTCGCCGATCCGGCGGTGATGTTCGACCTGCCCGAGGGTGCCGCCAAGTTCGGTGTCCGCGCGCTGACCAAAGCGTGCAAGAAGGGCCATGACGCGCCGGTCTGCGAGCTGGCCCATGCACTGGACGAGCTGGCCGATCAGGTCGCCGAGGCGCTGCCGGCCGGCAAGCAACGGCTGATCGCCCTGCAGGTGGCGCTGCTGGAACGGCTCAACCGCGAGCTGCCGGAGCGCAAGGCGGCGCAGCGGCTATTGGCCTTCGATGATTTGCTCAATCGTCTGGATCAAGCGCTGCAAGGTCCGGTCGGCGAAGACCTGGCGGCCTCGTTGCGCGCCACCTACCCGCTGGCGCTGATCGACGAGTTCCAGGATACCGATCCGATCCAGTACGCCATCTTCAACCGCATCTATGCCAAGGCCAGCGAGGCGTCGCTGTGTTTCGTCGGCGATCCCAAACAGGCGATCTACGCCTTCCGCGGCGCAGATTTGGCGACTTACATGACCGCCAAGCAACAGGCTGATCGCGAGCCGTTCAACCTGCCGACCAATTACCGTTCGACCCCCGAGCTGATCGCCGCGCTGAACCAGCTGTTCGACCATCCGCAGCCGTTCGCCCAACCTGACCTGCGCTACCCGCCGGTGGGCGCCGCCGACAAGCCGCGGGCCAAGCTGCGTCTGCTGGAAGAGGGCGAGGCGGCGCCGCTGTCGCTGGTCTGGTTTGGCGACGATCCGCTTGGGAAGGGCGAAGCTGCACAGCTGGCGGCGAGCGACACCGCACGGCGTATCGCCCTGCAACTGGCAGGCGCCGCCGAAGGACGTGCTGGTTTCGACAAGGACGGCGAGTTCACACCGCTCAAGGGTGGCGATATCGCCGTGCTGGTGGCCAACCACCGCCAGGCCGGGATGATCGCCGATGAACTGGCCGCACGCGGTGTGTCCAGCGTGCGCCGTGGGCGCGACAGCGTCTGGCGCAGCGAAGACGCGGCTGAGCTGGCCGCGGTGCTCGCCGCCTACGCCGAACCCGGCCGCGAAGGCTTGCTGCGCTATGCGCTGGCCACGCGCCTGCTGGGCCGCAGCGCCGCCGACCTTGCCCGCTGCCAGGACGATCAGCAGCAGTGGGACGCCGAACGCGAGGCCGCCGAGCGCTATCACCAGCTCTGGCAGCAACAGGGTTTCATGCGCGTGTTCCGTGCCTGGCTCGACGAGCAGGCGGTGGCCGAACGGCTGCTGGCGCGGGTCGATGGCGAACGCCGGCTGACCAACCTGCTTCACCTCGGTGAACTGTTGCAAGCCGAAAGCCTGCTGCGGCCGGGGTTGGAACCGCTGCTGGCCTGGTTCAATGCCCAGCGCGGCAGCGAAGGCGCGGGTGAGGAAGCCTTGCTGCGCCTGGAAAGCGATGCCGAGCGGGTGCAGATCGTCACCATCCACACCAGCAAGGGCCTGGAATATCCGCTGGTGTTCTGTCCCTTCCTCTGGGACGGCAAGCTGCTCGGCAAGAACCGCGACAGCGCCCGTTGCCACGACGCCGACGGTCAGCCGCTGCTGGATCTTGGCAGCGGCGAGCTGGAGGACAACCTAGAGCGCGCGCGCCAGGAAGTCTTCGCCGAGCAGCTGCGCCTGGCCTATGTCGCGCTGACCCGCGCCCGTGACCGGCTCTGGCTGCATTGGGGGCCGGTCAATCTGTGCAAACCGAAGAAGGACGGCAGCCTGGCCGATGAGGGCCTGCACAGCAGTGCCCTGGCCTGGCTGCTGCATGGGCGTGAACTCCCAGGTGAACAACCGCTGAGCGAGCTGGGCAACTACCTGGCTGACTTCAACGGCGGCAGCCTGCGCCTGGCCATCGAGCGACTGGTGCAGGGTAGCAACGGCCATATGGCCTGTCTGCCGCTGGAACCGCGCGAAGCCAGCGCTCAGGGACCGGGCCGAGCGACCGCACCAGAGCAGCTGTCGCAGCTCAATCGCAGCCTGCACAGCGCCTGGCGCATCGGCAGCTTCTCCGGACTGGCCGCCGGCATGCACATGGAAGCGCCGGACCGCGACGCCCTGGCCATTCCCGATGCCGGCGAGCCGGGCAGCGGCTTCTTCGCGTTCCCCCGTGGCGCCCGCGCCGGTACTTGCCTGCACGCGATCCTCGAAGATTGGGCGCGCGGCAAAGGCGAGCTGGATGCGCTGGTCGAACCTGCGCTGCAAGCCTACGGGCTGCCGCTGGAGTGGCAGGAGATCGCCACGGCGCATCTGCAAAAGGTGCTGGAAACCGATATGGATGGCACTGGCCTGACCCTCGCCGCGTTGCAGTCGGCCAGACGCCTGCCGGAACTGGGCTTCACCTTCCCGGTGCGGGATCTGGACGTGGTGCGCCTGCGCGCCTTGCTGACCGACCCGGCCAACGGGCTGGCCGCACCGCTGCGCGAGGCCGCAGCGCGGCTCGAGTTCGACAGCCTAAAGGGCTTTCTCAAAGGCTTTATCGACCTGACCTTCGAGCACAACGGCCGCTGGTATATCGCCGACTACAAATCCAACTGGCTAGGTCCGGATGCCAGCTACTACGGCGGCGAGCGGCTGCTGCAGGCCCTGGCCGGCGAGCACTACTACCTGCAATACCTGATCTATCTGGTCGCCCTGCGGCGCTTCCTGCGCCAGCGCCTGGCGGATTTCCGCGACGAGCAGCTGGGCGGTGCCTTCTACCTGTTCCTGCGCGGCATGCCGGAGGCCGGAGTGTATTTCGCCCGGCCGGACGATGCGTTGCTCGATGCGCTGGATCGGTTGTTCGAGGAGGGGCGTTGATGACGCGGTTTAGCGGTCTTGACCGCGGATGTGGGCTTAGCGGCGCCTTCATGCATTTCAGGAGCGACATATGACCCTTGCCGATCTGCCCCTCGGCCCACTGGAGCGCGCCTTCGTCGCCAGCCTGCAGCGCCTCGACCCGCATGCGTCCGAGCCGGTGCTGCTCGCCGCCGCGCTGTGCTGTGAAGCCCTGTCCTCCGGCGATGTCTGCCTGCCGCTGGGTCGGTTAGCCGGCAAGCGGCCATGGCCGGATCAGGATTTCAACCTGCCGCCGCTTGCGACCTGGCGAGCGCAGCTGGAAGCCTCAGCGCTGATCGGTGCGCCGGGGGATTACGCACCGCTGATTCTGGTCGGAGAGCGGCTCTACCTCGCCCGGTACCAGGCTTACGAGCAACAACTGGCTGAGCAGCTGCTGGCTCGTGCAGCGGACGCACCCGATGTCGACGAGGCTCAGCTGAGCGACAGCCTGGCGCGCTTGTTCGCCTTCAATCAGCAAAGCCCTGACTGGCAACGGTTGGCCGCGGCCCAGGCGGTACGCCGGCGCCTGGCGGTGATCTCCGGCGGTCCCGGCACCGGCAAGACCACCACCGTGGTGCGGTTGCTGGCGGCATTGCTGGAACAGCCTGGCGACGAACGCCTTGCCATCGGCCTCGCGGCGCCCACCGGCAAGGCGGCGGCGCGCATGGCCGAAGCGATTCGCAACGCCAAGGCCGAGCTGCCGGTCAGCGATGCGGTGAAGGAGGCCCTGCCGGACGAGGCGCGTACCCTGCATCGGCTGCTCGGCAGCCGCGGCGACAGCCCCAAGGTGCGCCATGATGCAGCCAACCCGCTGGCGCTGGACGTACTGGTCGTCGACGAAGCATCGATGGTCGATCTGGCGCTGATGGCCAAGCTGGTCGCTGCGCTGCCACCGAAGGCACGGCTGATCCTGCTCGGCGACAAGGACCAGCTGGCCGCCGTGGAAGCCGGCGCGGTGTTCGCCGAACTCTGCGAAGGGCGCGGTTTCGATAGCCAAGCCGCCGCCGATCTGCAACGCCTCACCGGGCAGAACGTACCGGTCGAGACGCCGCGCTCGCGCCTCGGCGATGCGGTGGTGCTGCTCACCCACAGCCACCGCTTCGCCGGCGATAGCGGTATCGGCGAACTGGCGCGGCGGATCAACGCTGGCGATGCCAAGGGCACCGTCGCATTGCTGCAGGAAGGCCGTGCAGACCTCGCCTGGAACGCAATGCCCAGCCCGACCGCGTTGATTGAGAGGCTGGAACAGGGTTACGCACCTTACCTGCAGGCCGCACGCCAGGCCAATCCGTCCGCCGCATTCGAGGCCTTCAACGGTTTCCGCGCGCTGACCGCCCAGCGCGAAGGCGCCTTTGGCGTCACCGGCATCAACGAGGCGCTGGAAGCCCGCTTCAAGCGTCGCCTCAGCGTGCCGGCGCGCGAACGCTGGTATCCCGGCCGCGCGGTGATGGTCCGGCAGAACGATTACGCCCTCGGTCTGTTCAACGGCGATATCGGCCTTTGTCTAAAAACCGAGCAGGGACTGCGGGTGTTCTTCGAGGGCGACGAGGGTTACCGCGGCTTCGCCCCGGCGCGTCTGCCGAGCCATGACAGTGCCTTCGCCATGACCGTGCACAAAAGCCAGGGCTCGGAATTCGCCGAAGTGCTGCTGGCGCTGCCCGAGCAACCCAGCCCGCTGCTGACGCGCTCGCTGTTCTATACCGGTATCACCCGCGCCAAACGCAAGGTGGAGATCTGGGCACTGCCGGCGCGTCTGGCCGAGGCAGTCAATACTCGCGCCGAGCGCGCCGCGGGTTTGGCCGAGCGACTGGCGCTTCCCTGCGTGCCGGTCAGGCCTGTCGAGGCATTGCCGGCGGCGAAGCCAGATGAGCCTAAAGGCGATCAGCTCAGCCTGTTCTGAACCGTGCGCGGCTGCTCGAAGCCGGCACGTTCGCTGCTCATCGCCGCCTGTTTCGTGAAGCGGTTGTGCGTATGGTGGTCGGAATTCTGTTCCGATGCGCTTTCGCCTAAAGCCGACACCGGGACTTGCGATGAGAACTTTCTTCCTTCTGCTATGGGGCCTGCTCAGCCTGACCATCAGTACCGCGGCGTTGCGTGAGCTCTGGATCGCGCCCTCCGTGGCCAGCGGTTTCGCTCTGCTGCTGGTGGTTTATTACATCGTCTGCTTTTTCCAGCTGATTCGGGCCGCCTACCTGCCATGGGGGCTGTTGGGCGCGTACCGGCGTAGCGGCTACTGGCTGTGCCTGATCCTGCTGCCGCTGACGTTGATTCCCCTGCATGCCGCCTATCAGATCTGGGAGCAGGGCGGCTACGTGGCAGTCGAGGCCTCGTTGCTCACGGAGTGGCTGCACCTGCTGCTCGGTTGGCTGCAGGATGCTCTCGGTTATCTCGGTCCGCTGCTGGTGCTCGGCGCATTGGGCGTCGGTATGGCGCTGATGCTGCTGCGTCTCTTGCGCGGTCAGGTCGCGCGCTGATCAGCCATTCAGCAACGTCAGCACCAGCGGCAGGCTGGCCGCGGCGAGCAGCGTCTGCAGGGTGATGATGCCGGCCATCAGATGGCTGTCGCCGCCGAGCTGGCGAGTCAGCACATAGGCGGTCGGGGCGGTGGGCAGGGCGAAGAACAGCACCAGGATGGTCGTCTCCATTTCCGGCAGGCCGAGTACCCGCGCCACGCCATAGGCCAGCAGCGGCACGATCAGTAGGCGCGCGGCGCTGTTCCAGCCTAGCGCCGGAATTTCACCACTCAATTCCTGCGGTTTCAGTGCCGCGCCGACGCAGAGCAGGCCCAACGGCAGGCTGGCGGCGGCCAGCAGGCTTAGCAGTCGGTCGGTGCCGCCCGGCAAGCCCAGCCCTGACAGGTTCACCAACGCACCGGCGACGCAGGCGAGAATCAGCGGGTTCTTGGCGATGGGCAGCAGCAGGCCGCGCACGCTGACACCACGCTCGGCGGTCAGCGCCCAGACCGACATGACGTTCACTGTCGGCACCATCAGGGCCAGCATCAGTGCGGCCAACGCCAGGCCTTCCTTGCCGAACAGGCTGCCGACAGCCGCCAGGCCCAGGTAGGTATTGAAGCGCAGCGTGCCCTGGGTGATGGCGCCGAAGCGGCCGGCAGGCCAGCCGCGCAGTCGCTTCATTACCAGCAAGGCAATCCAGGCCAGGCCAAGGCCGAGCATCACCGCGCCAGCCAGCTGCGGCAGCGCAGGGTTGTCCAGCGGTGCGGTGGCCAGGCTGCTGAACAGCAGGGCAGGAAAGAGGACGAAGTAGTTGATGCGTTCGGCGCCTGGCCAGAATTCCTCGCTGGGAAAGGCGCGCAGACGCAGGAAATAGCCAGCAACGATCAGCGCGAACAGGGGCCAGAGGGCCAGCAGAAGGGTAGTCACGGATACATCCAACAATGCATGTCAGCCGATCTTCGGTGCTGGAAACGCCCAGCGCAAGTCTTGTGTCCAATCAGCCGTTCACCTCGTGCCGCTACGCTGGTCGGGCTAAAATCCGTCAGTAGTGGCGCGGTGATATCATTCGTGCCCTGACCCGCGAGCTGCCGATGCCCTCCATGATCGACCATCCCTCTGCCGAGGATTTTCGCGATACGCCCTATGGCCGGCAGCTGCACAGCGGGTTTCGTCTGCTGCGCTTCAAGCCCGAGCTGGAGCGCGAGTTTCGCCATTACCTGGATCGACATGCGCGCACTTCGCAACGGCTCGCCGCGCTGCTACTGATCGTCGCCGTATCCGGCTACCTCTACGTCGAGCATCGACTGTTCAACCTCGCCGACACCGGTTGGCTGACGACCCTGACGCTGCTGCGCGTGCTGCAGATTCTTCCGGGCATCGTCGTGCTGGTGCTGACCTTTTACAGTCGCAGGTTTCGCGCCCAGGCCAACCGCATTTTTCCGGCGCTGCTGGTGCTTATCGGGATCATCGCCGCGCTGATCGACATCCGTTTCGAAGCACTCGATGCCGAGCTGAACTTCCGCTACGGCGCCGGCCTGCTGATCGTCGCATCGTTCTTCTTCCTCGGCGTGACGTTCTGGTGGGCGCTGCTGTGTTCGGTGCTGATCGTCCTGGCAGATGTGTTCATTGCCAGCCTGATCCTGCCGGCTGGGCGGATGCCGGAGCACTGGATTGCGGTCAGCTACTACGTGCTGCTGCTGATCATCGGTGCCATCAGCCGCTATGTGCACGAGTACTCGCAACGCGATCAGTTTCTGATGCGCAAGCTGCTGGGCTGGGTCGCCGAGCACGATGCACTGAGCGGTCTGGCCAATCGGCGCAGCCATGACCTGGCCTTGCGTCAGCGGATCGCCCAGGCGCGCCGGGACCGCCGGCCGTTGAGCCTGCTGCTGCTCGATCTGGATGATTTCAAGGCCTATAACGACACCTTCGGCCATCCGGCCGGTGATGCGTTGATCCGTACCTTTGCCGATCTGCTGGCCGGTTTCGCGCGGCGGCCGCTGGACCAGGCGGCGCGGGTCGGTGGTGAGGAATTCGCACTGCTGCTGTACAACTGCGACAACGCCGCGGCGCAACGTATCGCGCGGCAGCTGATCACGGCGCTGGCGGGGCTCGAAATCAGGCATCCCCAGGATGCCGCAGCGCGGGTCGGTGTCAGTATCGGTATCGCCACGCTACAGGAAGGACAGCAGCCCGAGCAGCTCTACCACTGCGCCGATGCCGCGCTGTATCAGGCGAAGGCCGGTGGCAAGAACCGCTTTGCGATTGCTGCGGGGCAATCCCGATCAGACCTGCCCGTTCGCTAGTGCGCCGCGTCAGCGGCGCGGTGATACCGAGCGGGTGCGGCCGCTGCCATCGATGGCGACAAAGACGAAGACGGCTTCGGTGACCTTGCGCCACTCGCTGGACAGCGGATCGTCGCTCCAGACTTCCACCAGCATGCGGATCGAGCTGCGACCGACCTCGAGCGTCTGGGTATAGAAGGAAAGCTGTGCGCCGACGGCTACCGGAACCATGAACGCCATGCGATCGATGGACACCGTCGCGACCCGCCCGGCTGCCACGCGGCTGGCCATTGCGGTGCCAGCCAGATCCATCTGCGACACCAGCCAACCGCCGTAGATATCGCCGAAACCATTGGTTTCCCGTGGCAATGCAGTGAGCTGCAGGGCCAGGTCGCCCTGCGGGATCGGATCTTCCTGTTCGTATTCTTTCATTCGGTCGGACTCGCGGCGCGATTGTTGTTCTGGCGCGAAATGCCCGCGCTAGCGCGGGCGACGGCGCCGAGTATAGCGGCTGAGCAGGCGCACAGCGACCGCGTCAGGTCAATACGCCGCTTCGTAATCAGATTGTCACACTTGCTTCATAGAGTGTTCACACGGCCTGCAGATACTGGCCCCCGTTCCAACACACTCGAGCACACACCTGCTAGGAGCAAGGTATGAAACTGAATCGTTTGATGGCGGCCCTGACCTTTGTAGCCGCTGGCGTGGGCGCCGCAAGCGCGGTCGCTGCTGTAGACCCGGCCCTGCCGAGCTACCAGAAGACTTCCGGCGTCTCCGGCAACCTGTCCAGCGTCGGCTCCGACTCCCTGGCCAACCTGATGACCCTGTGGGCCGAAGAGTTCAAGCGCAGCTACCCGAACGTCAACATTCAGATCCAGGCTGCCGGTTCCTCCACCGCGCCGCCCGCTCTGACCGAAGGCACATCCAACATGGGCCCGATGAGCCGCCCGATGAAGGACAACGAGATTCAGGCCTTCGAAGAGAAGTATGGCTACAAGCCGACTGCCGTGCCGGTGGCCATCGACGCCCTGGCGGTGTTCGTACACAAGGACAACCCGATCAAGTCGCTGGACATTGAGCAGGTCGACGCAATCTTCTCCAGCACCCGCCTGTGCGGTGGCGAGAAGGACATCAAGACCTGGGGCGATCTGGGCATGACTGGCGAGTGGGCGGCCAAGCCGATCCAGCTGTTCGGTCGTAACTCGGTATCCGGTACCTACGGTTACTTCAAGGAAGAAGCCCTGTGTAAGGGTGACTTCAAGTCCAACGTCAACGAGCAGCCGGGCTCCGCTTCGGTGGTGCAGTCGATTTCCAGCACCCTGAACGCCATTGGTTACTCGGGTATCGGCTACAAGACCTCCAGCGTCCGCGCCGTACCGCTGTCCAAGGGTGGCGAAGCCTTCGAGGCGAGCGAAGAGAATGCTCTGGCTGGCAAGTTCCCGCTGGCGCGCTTCTTCTACGTCTACGTCAACAAGGCGCCGAACAAGCCGCTTAGCCCGATCGACGCCGAGTTCCTCAAGCTGGTGCTTTCCAAGCAGGGCCAGGAAGTGGTGGTCAAGGATGGTTACATCCCGCTGCCGAAAAAGGTCGTCGACAAGACCATGCAGGATCTGGGTCTGTAAGACACGCGTAATGGTCGGCGCCGTAGCGCGCCGGCCATGCGCAGATGCCCGCCACGCGATACGCGCTGGCGGGCTTCGTCGCGTCACCTGACTGTAATTTTTCTGTCACACAGCTCTATTAGATTAGGCGCCCCAAAGGGCCGCTCAGGCCCAGGAGCCCTGGCATGAACGACATGGAAAACATGACCGCGAATTCCGATGTGCAACGGCTGGACTTCAACACGCCGGCGCTGCAGCGCAAGCGGCGCATCCGCGCGCTGAAAGACCACCTGGCGCGCTGGTACGTCTCCATCGGCGGTCTGGCGGTGCTGGGCGCCATCACCCTGATCTTCTTCTACCTGGCGCAGGTCGTCCTGCCGATGTTCCAGGGTGCCGAGCTGGAGAGTCGCCCGATCCAGCAGCCAGCTTGGCTGGCCGATGCCGGCGAGCCGCTGCTGCTGACCATCGAGGAGCAGAATCAGGTCGCCATGCGCTTGGGCTACGATGGCCAGGCGCGCTTCTTCGGCCTTCGCGACGGTGCTTTGCTGTCGAGCACGGCCCTGCCGCTGCCGGAAGGCAGCCGCATCGTTTCGGTGGGCCAGGATACGCCCGGCACGCGTCGACTGGTGCTGGGCCTGGATAATGGCCAGGCGCTGGTGGTCGAGCACAACTACAAGCTCACCTATCCGAACAACCAGAAAACCATCACCCCGGAGCTGGCCTATCCCTTCGGTGAGCAACCGCTGCAGCTCGATCCGGAAGGTCGCCCCATCGACCGCGCCGCAATCAGCCTGAACGGCAAGACGCTGCTGGTTGCCGGCGCCACTGGCACCACACTGCATGCCCAGCGCATCGCCAGCAGCGAGAACCTGCTGACCGGTGAGGTGACCCTCGAGCAGGAGCGCCTCAACCTGCCGCAGATGGCCGAGCCGATTCGCCAGCTGCTGATCGACCCGCGGCACATGTGGCTGTATGCGATCAGCGGCAAGGCCAGCGCGGATGTCTTCGACCTGCGCCGCAAGCAACTCAACGGTCGTTACAAGCTGGTCGGCGACGGCAGCGAGATCACCAGCGTCAGCCCTTTGCTGGGTGGCATCTCGCTAATGGTCGGTGACTCCAAGGGCACCATTGGTCAATGGTTCATGGTCCGTGCGGCAGACGGCCAGGCCGAGCTGAAGAACGTGCGCAACTTCAAGTTGGGCAGCAGTGCGATCCGCCAGATCCTGCCGGAGGAGCGCCGCAAAGGCTTCCTCGCACTGGATGACAGCGGCAGACTTGGCGTTTTCCACAGTACCGCACATCGCACGCTGGTCAACCTGGAGGTCGCTGACGGCGCCGCAATGGCTGCCATGTCGCCGCGCGCTACCCGGTTGCTGGTGGAGTCAAAGCAGGGCCTGCAGCGTTTCGTGATCGATAACCCGCACCCGGAAATCTCCTGGAGCGCGCTGTGGGGCAAGGTTTGGTACGAAAGCTATCCGGAGCCGGACTACATCTGGCAGTCGACGTCGGCCAACAGTGATTTCGAACCGAAACTGAGCCTCGCGCCACTGGCATTCGGCACGCTCAAGGCGGCCTTCTACGCGATGCTGCTGGCCGCGCCGCTGGCGATTTGTGCGGCGTTCTACACCGCCTACTTTATGGCGCCCAGGCTGCGCAGCAAGGTCAAGCCGGTCATCGAGCTGATGGAAGCACTGCCAACGGTGATTCTCGGTTTCTTCGCCGGCCTGTTCCTGGCGCCGTTTCTGGAGAATCACCTGCCGGGTATCTTCAGCCTGTTGTTGCTGATGCCGGTGGGCATTCTGTTCGCCGCCTGGACCTGGAGCCGCCTGCCACAGTCTGTGCGGCTGGCCGTTCCGGATGGCTGGGAAGCCGTGCTGCTGATCCCGGTGATCCTGCTGGTCGGCTTCGGCTCGCTGGAAATCAGCGGCCATCTGGAGAACTGGTTCTTTGGCGGTGACATGCGCCTGTGGCTGTCCAACGACATGGGCATCCCGTTCGATCAGCGCAATGCCCTGGTGATCGGACTGGCCATGGGCTTCGCGGTGATCCCGACCATCTACTCGATTGCCGAAGATGCCGTGTTCAGCGTGCCGCGTAGCCTGACGCTGGGCTCGCTGGCGCTTGGCGCGACGCCCTGGCAGACCCTCACTCGCGTGGTGCTGCTGACTGCCAGCCCGGGCATCTTCTCCGCGCTGATGATCGGCATGGGCCGCGCCGTGGGCGAGACGATGATCGTGCTGATGGCCACCGGCAACACGCCGATCATGGAAGCCAACATCTTCGAAGGCATGCGCACCCTGGCCGCCAACGTCGCGGTGGAGATGCCGGAATCCGAAGTCGGTGGCACCCATTACCGTGTGCTGTTCCTCGCCGCGATGGTGCTGCTGATGTTCACCTTCGTGATGAACACCCTCGCCGAGCTGATTCGTCAGCGCCTGCGCGGCAAGTACGCCAGCCTGTAAACCAGATTTCGCAAAAGGTATCGATCCGTGAAAAAGGATTCGTTGAACAGCTGGGTCAAGAGCGGCACACCCTGGATCTGGATGAACGCCGGTGCGGTGTCCATCGCCGTGATCATGACCCTGGGGCTGCTGGCGATCATCGCCGTGCGTGGCCTGGCGCACTTCTGGCCGGCCGATGTGATCGTCGCCGACTACAGCATGCCGGGCGCTGAGATGCGTGTGCTGGCCGGCGAAGTGGTGCAGGCCGAGGAAGTACCGCGCGCGCGCCTGGCGGCCAGTGGCCTGCCGGTGAATGTCGAAGGCGGCGAGTTCATGACCCGCGAGCTGCTCAAGGTCGGCAACCGCGAGGTGTACGGCGCCGACTTCTCCTGGGTGGTCGGTGAGTGGCTGAGCAATCAGCACACGCCCGCCGAGCTGATGGTGCTGGAGCGTCGTGAGTGGGGCAACTTCTACGGCTACCTGCTCAACGTGAAGGAAGCCGGCCAACTGGTCGCCGAGGGTGATGGCGCCTGGAATGAGCTGCAGAAGCGCATCGACCGCGTCGATGAGCTGCACTCGCGGATCTCGCGGATCGAGAAGGTCGAGATCGGCCGCATCAACCACGGCCTCGAGCGGTTGCGCCTGAAAACCCGTCAGCTGGAGCTGAACGATCGTCTGGACGCGGCTGCCCAGGCCGACCTGGATGCCGAGCGCGCCCGGTGGGACGCCGAGTACCGGGTGCTGGAAGACCAGCTGATCGCCCTGCAGCAGGAATTCAACCGCGACAGCATCACCGTGCGCACGGCCGACGGCCGCGAGCAGGAGATCACCCTGGGCAAGGTAGTGCGGGCGTTCCGGCCCAACGCCATGTCGACGCCGCAGAAGCTGATGTTCTACTTCGCCAAGCTGTGGGAGTTCGTCAGCGACGAGCCGCGCGAGGCGAACACCGAAGGCGGTGTGTTCCCGGCGATCTTCGGTACCGTGCTGATGACATTGATCATGGCGGTGATCGTCACCCCGTTCGGTGTGATCGCCGCAGTCTACCTGCGCGAGTACGCCAAGCAGGGCCTGCTCACCCGCATCATCCGCATCGCGGTGAACAACCTGGCCGGGGTGCCGTCGATCGTCTACGGCGTGTTCGGCCTGGGCTTCTTCGTCTACGTGCTGGGCGGCTCGCTGGACCGCCTGTTCTATCCCGAGGCCGCACCGGCGCCGGTGTTCGGCACGCCTGGCCTGATGTGGGCCTCGCTGACCCTGGCGATCCTCACCCTGCCGGTGGTGATCGTGGCCACCGAAGAAGGCCTGGCGCGTATCCCGCGGATGATCCGCGAAGGCTCGCTCGCGCTCGGTGCGACCAAGTCGGAGACGCTGTGGAAGGTGGTTTTGCCAATGGCCAGCCCGGCGATGATGACCGGCCTGATCCTCGCCGTGGCCCGCGCCGCCGGTGAAGTGGCGCCGCTGATGCTGGTCGGTGTGGTCAAGCTGGCACCGAACCTGCCGCTCAACGGCAACTACCCCTACCTGCATCTGGACCAGAAGATCATGCACCTGGGCTTTCATATCTACGACGTCGGGTTCCAGAGTCCCAACGTCGAGGCGGCGCGCCCGCTGGTATACGCCACGGCGCTGCTGCTGGTGCTGGTGATCGCCACGCTCAATTTCAGCGCGATCTACATTCGCAACCACCTGCGCGAGAAGTACAAGGCGCTGGATCACTAATTGAAGCTGCGAGCTCAAGCCACCGGTCTCGGAAGAACGAGGCGCTGGCTTGGACTTGCAGCCTGTAGCTTGCAGCTGGCAGCTGCGAACGGAGCGAGCACATGCAAACCACCACGCATTCCATCGATATCTCGGCCCTGGGCCGCGACAAGCGCAGCCTGAACCTGGCCAACGAGCCGGTGGCCATCGAGGTACCTGATCTGAGCCTGTACTACGGCCAGAAGCAGGCGCTGTTCAACGTCAGCATGAACATCCCGCGTCAGCGCGTGACCGCCTTCATCGGCCCGTCCGGCTGCGGCAAGTCGACCCTGCTGCGCTGCTTCAACCGGATGAACGATCTGGTCGACGGCTGCCGCATCGAAGGCGCGATCAACCTCGACGGCACCAACATCTACCGCAAGGGCGAGGATGTGGCCGATCTGCGTCGCCGCGTCGGCATGGTGTTCCAGAAGCCCAACCCGTTCCCCAAGAGCATCTACGAGAACGTGGTCTACGGCCTGCGCATCCAGGGCATCAAGCAGAAGCGCGTGCTCGACGAAACCGTGGAGTGGGCGCTCAAGGGCGCGGCGCTGTGGGACGAGGTCAAGGATCGTCTGCACGAATCGGCCCTCGGCCTTTCCGGCGGTCAGCAGCAGCGTCTGGTGATCGCCCGGACCATCGCCGTGCAGCCGGAAGTGCTGCTGCTCGACGAACCCAGCTCGGCACTCGACCCGATCTCCTCGCTGAAGGTCGAAGAGCTGATCTACGAACTGAAATCCAAGTACACCATCGTCATCGTCACCCACAACATGCAGCAGGCCGCGCGGGTGTCCGACTACACGGCGTTCATGTACATGGGCAAACTGATCGAGTACGGCGATACCGATACGCTGTTCACCAACCCGGCCAAGAAGCAGACGGAAGACTACATCACCGGCCGCTACGGCTAGCCGGCTATGGCAAATCGCGCTGCGCGTTGTCGGCGGCGCTTGCCGTACTGGTTCGTACTGTCTGCGCGCCGCCTCCTAGCGCAGCACGATTTGCCAAAGGCCGGACCGTCCGGCGAGAGAACAACAGTTTCGCAAGGGTTCGCACATGATCAGCAAAGACAGCCACACCCAACATATCTCCCAGCAGTTCAACGCCGAGCTCGAGGAGGTGCGCAGCCACCTGCTGGCCATGGGCGGGCTGGTGGAGAAGCAGGTCAATGACGCGGTGACCGCGCTGATTCAGGCCGATTCGGGCCTCGCTCAGCAGGTGCGCGAGGTGGATGACCAGATTAACCAGATGGAGCGCAATATCGACGAGGAGTGCGTACGCATTCTCGCCCGGCGTCAGCCGGCGGCCTCCGACCTGCGCCTGATCATCAGCATTTCCAAGTCGGTGATCGATCTCGAGCGCATCGGTGACGAGGCGACCAAGATCGCCCGCCGCGCCATCCAGCTGTGCGAGGAAGGCGAGTCGCCCAAGGGCTACGTCGAGGTGCGCCACATCGGCGACCAGGTACGCAAGATGGTGCAGGAAGCGCTGGACGCCTTCGCCCGCTTCGATGCCGACCTCGCGCTGTCGGTGGCGCAGTACGACAAGACCGTCGACCGCGAATACAAGACCGCCTTGCGCGAACTGGTCACCTACATGATGGAAGACCCGCGCTCGATCTCCCGCGTGCTCAGCGTGATCTGGGCGCTGCGTTCGCTGGAGCGCATCGGCGACCACGCACGCAACATCGCCGAACTGGTGATCTACCTGGTGCGTGGAACCGACGTGCGTCACCTCGGCCTGGCGCGCATGGCCGAGGAAGTGGAAGGCACCAAGGAGCGCTGATCCGCATTGGTCGCAGGGCGGGCAGCGATGCCCGCCCTGCGTTCGAGGCTCCGGACACGAAATTCTACTGGCGCTGATGTGCACGATTATCTACCGGCATCGGTTCGCCGACACGGGTGCCGCTCAGGTGGGGATCAGCGCCTCGCTCAGATAGTCGATCAGCGCCCGCGTCTTCGGCGGCAGGTGGTGATTCTGTCGCCAGAGCAGCCAGGCCGCGCCCTGGTAGGAGCCGGTGTAGCGCCACTGCGGCAGCACTTCGCGCAACTGCCCGTCGACCAGCGCCTGGGCGGCGGTGAAATGCGGCAGGCAGGTGATGCCCAGACCCGCCAGCGCCACCAGCAGCCGGGCCTCGCTGTGGTTGCTGATGTAGCGACCACGCACCGTCACCGTTTCCTGCTGCACCCCGCGGCGCAGGTGCCAGCGATTGTCTCCCGCCGTTTCCCCCAGATACAGACAGCTATGGCGCAGCAGGTCCTGCGGATGCTGCGGCTCGCCGTGGCGTTGCAGGTAGTCAGGGCTGGCGCAGAGCAGCTGGCGCACCGGCCCGAGTGGTTTGCCGGCCAGGCCTTCGGGTGGGTTGTCGGTGACCTGCACCAGCAGGTCGAAACCGTCCTCGATCAGGTCCGGGCTCTGGTCGCTGATCCGTAGCTGCACATCGACCTCGGGGTAGCGCTGCAGAAAGGCCGGCATCAACGGCCCGACGACGAACTTGCCATAGGCCTTCGGCACGCTCAGGCGCACCAGCCCGCGCGGGCTGCGCATCAGCCGCTCGCCGATGGCGACGGCGGCGTCGGCCGCATCGAGCATGTCCCGGCAATGCTGGTAGAACTCCGCCCCGGCCTCGTTCAGCCGCAGCTGGCGCGTCGTGCGTTCCAGTAGGCGCAGCGCCAGAGCCTGCTCCAGCCGGGCCACCTGGCGGCTCACCGCCGACGGTGTGCTGCCCAGCAGGCGCGCGGCGCCGGAGAAGCTGCCGGCCTCGACCACCCGTACGAACACGGCCATGTAGGGCAGCAGGGCTGCGCTGTCATTCGTTCCCATGCGGAACAGGTCCTGTGCTGTTTCGCCGGATTATCGACCTTGGCGGCAGGCCCGACAATCAGCGTCTGATTGGTGCGGAGATCGAGCATGAAAGGTACGTGGAGGCAGGGGCTGTGGCTGGCCGATGGCATGCTGCTGGCGGTGGCGCTGATCTGGGGCAGCAGCTATGCGGTGGCCAAGCAGGCGCTGCTGTTCTATCCGGTGCTGGGTTTCTTGGCGATCCGCTTCGGTCTGACCTTTGTCCTGCTGCTGCCGCAACTGCGCGGCGGCGGTCGCCGGGCGCTGCGCCCCGGCCTGCCGCTGGGGCTGGTGATGCTGGCGATCTTTCTCTGCGAAACCTGGGGCGTGATGCTGACCAGCGCCAGCAATGCGGCGTTTCTGATCAGCCTGTGCGTGGTGATCACGCCGTTCATGGAATGGCTGCTGCTGCGCCAGCGGCCGCACAACACGCTGTTCCTTGCTTGCGCGTTGTCGCTGGCGGGCGTCTGGCTGCTGACCGGCGGCCCGCAGCTCTCGCTCAATCTCGGCGACGCGCTGATGCTGGCCGCCGCGTTGCTGCGCGCGGTGCTGGTCTGCCTGACCCGGCGATTGACGGCCGGCCGGGAAATCCCGGCACTGGCGCTGACTGCGGTGCAGAGCGGGGTCGTTGCAAGCGGCTGCATCCTGCTCGGCCTGTCGCTGCCGGGCGAGCTGCCTGCATTGCCGGCGGAACCGGCATTCTGGTTCGCGGCGCTGTATCTGGTGCTGTTCGCCACGCTGTTCGCCATGTTCGCGCAGAACCGCGCGCTGGGGCGCAGCAGCGCGACGCGGGTGTCGCTGCTGATGGGTTCCGAACCGCTGTTCGGCGCGATTATCGCCGGTCTCTGGCTGGGTGAGCGGCTGGGGCCGGTGGGCTGGGCGGGTGGGTTGCTGATCATGCTGGCAACGCTGTGCACCCTGGGCATCGGCCGCCAGCCGGCGCCGAGCACGGCCGGCGATGGTGCGCCGGTCCGTGCCTAGCGTGCAGGCACGGCGAAGCCGCAGGCCGGTCAGTCCTGCCGCAGTTCGGCCTGCAGCTCGTCCAGCGCCGCCTGGCGCTCGCCGTCCTGCAGGCGGGCGCCGGGGTTGAGCGAGGACCACTCGGGATGCGCGCGACAGCGTTGCAGGGCTTCGGGCAGCTTGCCCTCGCGCCAGCTCTGATCCTGCGGGGTGGCCAGGCGGATCGCTTCGGTGGCGGCGTGCCCGCGAATCGCAAGCACTGCCAGCAGTTGGCGTTGACGCAGGGCGAGCAGGCGCAGCACGGCGTCATCGACGCTCAGTTCACGCTGACCCTTGAGCTTGCCGAGCAGGCGATTGCCATAGTGCCGCGCGGTCTGCGCGCCGCCGCCGGCGATGGCGCCGAGCAGCGCCGCGGCGCCGAGGGTGATGCCGCCGACCATCAGGTCGACCCCGGCACCGGCGGCGGCACCGGCGGCCATGCCGCCACCGATCTTCACGCCCAGCTGCTTGAGGGTCTCGGGATTGAACAGGTCGTCGCCCCAGCGGCCGTCGAGCAACGGTAGGTCGCTGGCCGCTGCCTGCTCCTTGCGGAAGGCATACAGGCGCAGCAGGGATTCGACGCAGCGCTGCTCGCGGCCGCGCACGGCGTCGTGCAGTTCACGAATGGCGCCGCGCTCCAGTTCCGGCTGTGCGGCCACGCTGCGTCGGCAGGCGGCGACGTCTACCAGCAGCTCGGCGATCAGCCGCTGGCCGCTGGTCAGGCGCGCGGCAGCCTGGGCTTCATGGTCCTCGATCAACCGCTGCAGCTTCGGCCGTGCCTGTTCCAGCAGCAGCGCCAGGCTTTCGTACAGGCGGCGCTCGCCATCCACTGGCGGTGCCACGCTGTCGAAACGCACCAGTGCATGCAGGCCGAGACGGGCCAGTGCCTGACGCCATTCATCTTCACGATGCCCCGGCTGGGCGACGAAGTTGAGCACCGGCAGCAGCGGCTTGCCGCAGCCGGCGAGCACTGCCAGCTCATCCTTGTACTTGGCCAGTACCGGTTCGCGGGCATCGATCACGTAGAGCCCGGCGTCGCTGGCGAGCAGCTGGCGCAGCACCTTGGCTTCCTGTTCGAAACGCTGGCGCGCCTCGCTGCCGTCGAGAAAGCGCGCGATGCGCGCCGGCCCGTCGAGGCGTTCGCCGGGGCGCTCCACGCGTTCCAGGTAGTCGAGCAGGGCGATGGCGTCTTCCAGGCCGGGGGTGTCGTACAGCTCCAGCAGTGCTTCGCCGTCCACCGACAGCCGTGCGCCTTCGACATGGCGGGTGGTGCTGGGACGGTGCGAAACCTCGCCGAAACCGGCATCGCGGGTCAGGGTGCGCAGCAGCGAGGTCTTGCCGACATTGGTGTGGCCGACCACGGCGAGCTTCAGGGCTTCAGTCATGTCCGCTCTCCAGCCAGCCCAGCGGCGCAGCGCTTGAGTGGGGAAGGCCAAGGGTGTCCAGTGCCTGGTGCCAGTCATCCAGACGCGCGCTGTCCAGCGCTTCGCCGGGTGGTGCCTGCAGCAGCCAGACGCGAGTGGCTGCGGCGCAGCGCGACAGTTCGCCGATCAGCGCCAGGGTGCCGCGATCCGGCGAGCGTCGGGGATCACAGGCGATGGCCAGGCGCGCCGGGGGAAAGCGGGTGAGCTGATCCAGCAGGCGTCGGCGCCCCTCGCGGTCGTCGAGGATGCCGGCATCGGCGATGCCCTTGGACAGGGCCGGTGGCCATGGGCGACTGCCGTCCAGCTCGATGGCCACCAGTACGGCGCCCTCGCTGCCGTCGAGCTGAGCGCCGGCGCTCGGCGCGTGCAGCTGTGCCGGTGCCGCATCACTGATGCCGAGCCGCTCACTCGGGGGCTGCAGGCGTTCGCGCAGCAGACGATAGGTCGGCAGGTTCAGGTCGAGCTTCAACGCGGCACGGCCGCGGCGCCAGCGCCACAGACTGAACCCCGTCAATAACAGCCGCGGCAGCAGACCGTAGATCAGCAGCACGCCGACCAGCCAGCCGGCCCAGCGTTGCCGGGCGCCTTCCAGATCTCCGCCAAGTGCGCCACTGGCGCGGATCTGCTCGACATCCGGCACGCTGAAGCCGAGCAGTGCCGGCAGCGCGCCGAGGGCCTGGGTCAGGCCGACAAACGCACTCTCGCCGAGGATGGTGGTCTCCCAGACAAAGCCGTAGCGCCGCGTTGCCAGCAGGACGAGCAAGGTAAGCAGGGCGCTGGCCATGGCCAGCAGCCAGAGGCCGTGTACGCCGACGCCCAACAGCCAGCGGCCCAACCGATGTCGGTGCAGGATGGACAGCAAGGCCGGCGCCAGCTGAGCAGCACGGGCATCGCGGGCGAGTTTTTCGCTGAGCCAAAGCCACAAGCGTCCCAACGCACCGCCACTGTCGCGCGCGAAAAGCAGGCCGAGCAGCCAGCCAAGCAGGGTCAGCAGATTCAGCCCGAGCAGGCTGCCGAGCGTCCAGAACACGTTGACCGGTCGCTGCCCGTCGCCCAGTGCAGCGAAGGCCAGGCCGGCGCCGGTGAAGACCGCGAGCAGCACCAGCACGAACCCACCCAGCCGTGCCCCCTGGCGCCAGTGCAGGAGCGCTTCGACCAGCCCATCACGGCGCGCCAGCCACAGTGCACGCTGCTCGATCAGCACGGGGAGATCACCGCCTTGGGCACGGGCCTGGCGGTTGGCTTCGTCGTCGTCCAGCGGCCCGGCATGTTCTTCGCGCAGGCGCACGGCTTCGGTCAGCCAGAGACGGTCGAACGTATCGAGATCAGGGGCGGGGCGGGCTATCACACGGCATCTCGCTGGCGGGTCGTGCCCTGAGGATAACCGCTGCCGTGGGGAACGGGAAAACGGGGAGCCGTTGCGGCCCCCCGCTGAGGTCGTCAGTCTGCGCTGCGCAGGCGCACGGCGATATCCGGCTGGTCGATGAACAGCCCGTCGATACCTGCGTCGAGGAAGGCGCGGATCTCCGCTTCGCTGTCGCCGCGTTCGTGGCGCTTGTCGCTGCTGCGCAGGTTGGCCGGCAGGAAGGCGTTTTCCGCACGGAAGGTGTATGGGTGGACCTTGAGGCCGGCGGCGTGGGCGGCGGCGACGAAGCCGGTCGGAGTGCCGAGGTTGCCGTTGGCATCACGCGGGATGATGTAGCTCTTCTCCGGACCGACGCCGGCGGCGTAGCGGGAGATATCCTTGAGCCCGGCGGGCGTCGCCATCTGCGCGTAGGTCAGCTTGCTGCCACGTACCTGCTGGTCATACGGCTGCCCCGAGCTGAACAGCTGCACCAGGCGCAGCTGGGTCAAGCGGCTGAGGGTCTTGAGGTTGTCCACTTCGAACGACTGGATATACACCGGCGCCTGCCGCCCGACGTAGCCGTTGCGGGTGAGGATGCGCACCAGCGGCTTTTCCATGGCCAGGCCGAGCTGCTGGAAGTGTGTCGGGTGCTTGGTTTCCGGGTACAGGCCGATGCGCCGGCCCTGGCTGAGCTGCAGGGTTTTGACCAAGTCGATGATCTCCTGCAGGGTCGGGATCTCCAGACTGCCGTCGACGCGCGCGTTGCCCGGGCGGATATCCGGGATGCGCTCGATGGCGCGCAGGGTCTTCAGCTCGGCGAGGGTGAAGTCTTCGCTGAACCAGCCGGTGAGGGTGACGCCATCGACCTGCTGGGTGCGCTTGCGATCGGCAAATTCGGGACGTTGCGAGACGTCGGTGGTCAGGCCCAGCTCGTTGTCGTGACGGGCGACGATCTGGCCGTCGCGGGTCATCACCAGATCCGGCTCGATGTAGTCCGCGCCCTGGAACACGGCCAGTGCATAGGCGGCCAGGGTGTGCTCCGGCAGGTAGCCGCTGGCGCCGCGGTGAGCGATCACCAGCGGCGTCGGCTCGCCGCGCGCGGCCTGGTGTTTCGCGGCGTGTTCGTCCGCCGCAGTGAAGCCGGTGAGCGGTAGCAGCAGGGTGCAGGCGGTGAGCCAGCGGCGAAGGGAAGCGGTGGTCTTACGGGCCATTTCGGCATCTCCTCGGGTTGGAAGTCACAGCCTGAGCCACTTGCATGACCGGACGTTGACGCTGCGTTGCCGCTTGTATTGCAAGACGATGAAGCCGACGAACGGCTGGCGCTTCGGCAAGCTGCATCGCTCTGCTATTCTCGCCGCCATGAATCAGACACGCCTTCCCCTCGCCATGATCGCCGCCCACGCACAAAACCGCGTGATCGGCCTCGACAACCGCATGCCCTGGCATTTGCCGGCCGATCTCAAGCATTTCAAGGCCATGACCCTCGGCAAGCCGATCATCATGGGCCGCAAGACCTGGGATTCGCTTGGTCGCCCGCTGCCGGGCCGGCTCAATCTGGTGGTCAGTCGCCAGGCGGATCTGCAGCTCGACGGGGCGGAAACTTTCACCGACCTGGACGCCGCGCTGGTGCGCGCCGAGCAGTGGGCGCGTGAGCAGGGCGTCGACGAGCTGATGCTGATCGGCGGTGCGCAGCTGTACGCCCAGGCGCTGGGGCAGGCGCAGCGGCTGTACCTGACACGGATAGATGCGGCTCCCGAAGGCGATGCGTTCTTTCCGGCCTTTGACGAGGCTGATTGGCAATGCGTTGACAGCCAGCCACATGCGGCCGAGGGCGATGCCCCAGCCTACCGTTTCGAAACCTGGCAAAAACGTAGCTGACCGGCACCTTCTTCGCTTGATCGGCGCCAAATCTTTCGCGGGCCGCAGCTTCTATGCTGGCCCGTCGCTGTCGTAACGAGAAATCTCATGCAACCTGACAAATCCGACGCTCCGGAAGCCGAGCGCGTTGCCGCGATCTTCGTCCGCCACCCGCTGTGGGAGGACGGCCTGGCGCTGCTTACCGGCACCGCGCTGGTTGCCCTTGGTATCGCCTTCTACAGCCACGCCGGGCTGCTCACCGGCGGCACCGTTGGGCTGGCGTTCCTGCTCAAGTACCTTGCCGGTTGGTCGTTCGGCCCGGCGTTCTTCCTGCTCAACCTGCCGTTCTACGCGCTGGCGATCTGGCGCATGGGCTGGCAGTTCACCCTGCGCACCGTCTGCGCGGTGGGGTTGGTCTCGCTGTTCGCCGAACTGACGCCGCAATGGGTGCGCTTCGCCGAGCTGAATGTTGTTTATGCCGCGGTGTTCGGCGGGTTCGCCATCGGCATCGGCCTGCTGATCCTGTTCCGCCATCGCGCCAGTCTTGGTGGGGTGAACATCCTCGCGCTGTTCCTGCAGGAGCGTTTCGGCCTGCGCGCCGGCACCTTCCAGATGGGCATCGACGCGCTGATCGTGCTGGCCGCGGTGTTCGTCGTGCCGGCGGACAAGGTGCTGCTGTCGGTGCTCGGCGCTGTGGCGCTGAATCTGGTGCTGGCAATCAATCACCGCGCCGATCGCTATATGGACGTCAGCTGAGGCTGATCAGCTCGACCTGTGCATCGCCGTCGTTCAACTCCAGCAGCGCCAGGCTGATCGGCAGGCTGAAGCGTCGCGGACCAGCGCTGCCAGGGTTCACGTAGAGCACGCCGTCGCGCCGCTCGATCGTTGGTTTGTGCGAGTGGCCGGCGATCACCACGTCGACGCCGGCGGCGAGCGGGTCGATATCCAGCTGCTTGAGGTCGTGCAACACGTGCAGGCTGAGACCGCCGATGCGCAGATCCAGTCGTTCGGGCAGCTCCCGCGCCCAGTCGGCCGTATCGATATTGCCGCGAATCGCCTCCAGCGGCGCGATGACGCGCAGCCCATCGAGCACCTGCGGTTTGCCGATATCGCCGGCGTGAATGATCTGCGCGCAACCCTGCAGCGCCGCCAACGCCTCCGGGCGGAGCAGGCCGTGGGTGTCGGAGATCAGGCCGATGCGCATGCCGGTTTTCCCTTGAAAAGACATTGTTAGGGCATCCGACCCTTGGCCGGCCGCTGTGGTTGCGGCAGGCTTGGGAACTTCGGGTCGAGGAGTCTGGCATGGATCGGGTGGATTGCGTGGTGGTGGGCGCGGGAGTGGTTGGCTTGGCCGTGGCACGCGCGCTGGCGCTGGCCGGGCGCGAGGTGCTGATACTGGAAGCCGAGGCAGCCTTCGGCACCGCCACCAGCGCGCGCAACAGCGAGGTCATCCACGCCGGCATCTACTACCCGCAGGGCTCGCTCAAGGGTCGGCTATGCGTGGCCGGGCGTCGCCAGCTCTACGATTTCTGCGCCAGCCACGGCGTGGCCCATCGGCGCTGCGGCAAGCTGATCGTCGCCACCGACGAGGCTCAGCTTGCGGCGCTGGAGCAATTGCAGCGGCACGCGCAGGCCAATGGGGTCGATGATCTGCAGCGCCTGAATGGGCGCGAGGTGCTGGCCCTGGAACCGCAGCTGCATGCGGTGGCTGGGTTGCTCTCGCCAAGCACTGGCATCATCGACAGTCACGCGTTGATGCTGGCACTGCTGGGCGATGCCGAGCGCCACGGTGCGGTGCTGGCGCTGAACGCGCCGGTAACGGCGATCGCGGCCGGCAGCGAAGGCTTGCGAGTCGAGGTGGGCGGCGCCGATCCGTTGCAGCTGCTGGCCCGCACCGTGGTGAATTGCGCCGGGCATGGTGCGCCCATCCTCGCCGCGCACACCGCTGGGTTGGGCCTGGCGGGGCGGCCGCGACAGTTCTTCGCCAAGGGCAGCTACTTCAGCCTGAGCGGGCGCACGCCGTTCCGCCATCTGGTTTATCCACTGCCCGAGCCCGGCGGGCTTGGCGTGCACCTGACCCTGGACCTGGCCGGGCAGGCCCGTTTCGGCCCGGACGTGCAATGGGTCGAGGATCTGGACTACCGCATCGAACCGGGACGGGCCGCGGGCTTCTACGCCGCGATTCGCCGTTATTGGCCAGGGCTGCCGGACGATGCGTTGCAACCGGCCTACACCGGCATCCGCCCGAAGATCAGCGGGCCCGGCGAGGCGGCCGCGGACTTTCGCATCGATGGCCCGGCGCAGCACGGTATCGCCGGCCTGGTGAACCTGTTCGGCATTGAATCGCCGGGCCTGACCGCCTGCCTGGCGATTGCCGAACACGTCTGCGGGCTGCTCGAACACAAGGCACTGGCGACCTGATCACGCGCTGTCGCACCTGCGTTGCGGCCCGACCGGACGGGCTGCACACTGCAACCCGCCGCGATTGGACGGCGCGCTCACCGGCAAAAGGAATGTGCATGGAACAGACAGGCGAAGCTCGACCGCTGAAAGTCTATCTGGCGGTCGGATTGCTGCAGGGTTTGGCGCTCTGGGCGGCCAGCGAGGCCTGGCCGCACGCTGCTGGCTGGCGAGTCCTGTGTTCGGCACTGCTGGCCTTCACGGTGATTGGCGGCTGGCAGGTGCAGCTGCTCTGGGGCGGGCTGCGCGAGGCCGGACGCTGGCGCCTGGTCCTTGCCGCAGCTCTGTTGCCGGCCGTGCTGGCGGGCGGTCTCGCCCTGCAGTTCGACCAGCCGCGCTGGTATTACCTGGGCGAATCCGTCGGCACGCTGCTGCTGTGGAGCAACCTGATCCTGGCTTATGTGCTGACACCCTTCATCCAGGCGCGGCATGCCTATCATCGCTGGCGTGTCGACTACGCCGCGCTGTACCGGCATGCCATCAACAACGGCCTGCTGCTGTTCATGGCGCTGCTGATGCTGGCGGCGTTCTGGCTGCTGATATGGCTCTGGGCCGGCCTGTTCAAGCTGGTCGGCATCAGGATTTTCGCAACCCTGTTCGAGTCCTCCGGCTTTATCTGGGTGGCCAGCGCGACGGTTGTCGCCATCGGGCTGTGGATCGGCCTTGAGCGCGGCCAGGTGGTCGATGCGCTGCGCAACGTGCTGCAGGCGATGTGTCGCTTCCTGCTGCCGCTGACGGTGCTGATCCTGCTGCTGTTCGTGGTCTGCCTGCCGTTCACCGGCCTGCAGCCGCTGTGGGAGACCCGCCACGCGACGCCGATCCTGCTGGCCATGGTGTTCGCCCATGTCGCGCTGCTCAACGGCGTCATTCAGGATGGCCGGCAAGCGGTGCATTACCCGCGGGCGCTGCGCGTGCTGGTCGACGCCAGCTCCCTGTGCCTGCCGCTGCTGGCAGCTCTTGCGATTTACGCGCTCTGGCTGCGGATCGGCCAGTACGGGCTCACGCCTGATCGGGTGGTGGCGGTCGGGGCGACGCTGGTTGCGCTGCTGCATGCGCTGGCGCTGATGGCAGCGGTGCTGCAACGGCGCGATGGATGGCTGGCGGGGTTGCGCCGGAGCAATCCGGTACTGGCGCTGACATCGGTGGCGCTGTTGCTATTGCTGCATGTGCCGCCGTTGAGCCCGTTGCAGCTCAGCGCGGCCAACCAGTACCAGCGCCTGCTCGACGAGCGGGTGCCGACAGATCGCACCGACCTCGGCGCATTGCGCTTTCAGCTGGGACAACCCGGCCGCGACCATCTGGAAAAACTGCGCCAGCGCCTGGCCGAGCCCGATGTCGAAGACGCACGACGCGAGCAACTGCAGGCAGACCTGCAGCGCGTGGACAAGGCTGACAACTACTGGAACTGGCGACACGCGCACGACATGGCCAATACCGCGCCGGTGCCGTGGATCGGCCAGCCCCTTGAGGACGCCAACGGGGCATTGGCGCAGGCTATCGCGACACAGGGCTGTGACGAGGATTGCATGCTGTTTGCCGTCGATCTGGATGATGACAGTCAACCCGAGGTGCTGCTGTTGCGCGGTGCACGGTCGCGGATCGTGACGGTGCTGGGCCGTGGCGATACCGCCGGCTGGCGCTGGATCGGGCACCTGCGCACGATCGATCAGCAGGCCCTCGACGGCGAGTCGCTCAAGCAGCAGATCGAGCGCGGTGCCTGGCGGGTGGTGCCGCCGCGCTTCAAGGCTCTGGAAATCGACGGCATACGGCTGGAGCCGGCGATTACCGAATAGCGCGCATGAAAAAGCCCGACGCAAGGTCGGGCTTTTCTGTTGCGGCCGTGGCTGGCGATCAGCCGTCCAGCATCGCCTTGTTGCGCACCGCACCCTTGTCGGCGCTGGTGGCGAGCAGGGCGTAGGCCTTGAGCGCTGTGGTCACCTTGCGCGCGCGTGGCTGAGCCGGCTTCCAGCCCTTCTTGTCCTGCTCGATGCGGCGATGGGACAGCTCTTCATCGCTGACCAGCAGGTTGATGCTGCGGTTGGGAATGTCGATCAGCACCTTGTCGCCATCCTGCACGAGGCCGATGGCGCCGCCCGCAGCCGCTTCCGGCGAGGCATGGCCGATGGACAGGCCCGAGGTGCCGCCGGAGAAGCGGCCGTCGGTGAGCAGGGCGCAATCCTTGCCCAGACCCTTGGACTTCAGGTAACTGGTGGGGTAGAGCATCTCCTGCATGCCCGGGCCGCCCTTCGGGCCTTCGTAACGGATGATGACGATGTCGCCCGGCTTCACTTCGTCATTGAGGATGCCTTTGACGGCGCTGTCCTGGCTTTCGAAGATCTTTGCGGTGCCTTCGAAGACGTGGATGGATTCGTCCACGCCGGCGGTTTTCACCACGCAGCCATCGAGGGCGATGTTGCCGTACAGAACCGCCAGGCCGCCTTCTTGCGAGTAGGCGTGCTCGACGCTACGGATGCAGCCTTCGGCGCGGTCCAGATCGAGGGTGTCCCAACGGGTCGACTGGCTGAACGCCGTCTGTGTCGGGATACCGGCCGGACCTGCCTTGAAGAAGGTGTGCACCGCTTCGTCCTGAGTCTGGGTGATGTCCCACTGCGCGATGGCTTCAGCCATGGTCCGGCTGTGCACGGTGGGCACGTCGGTGTGCAGCAGGCCGCCGCGAGCGAGCTCGCCAAGAATGGAGAAGATACCGCCGGCGCGGTGCACGTCTTCCATGTGGTACTTCTGGATGTTCGGCGCCACCTTGCACAGCTGCGGCACCTTGCGCGACAGGGCGTCGATGGCGCGCAGGTCGAAGTCGACCTCGGCTTCCTGGGCGGCGGCCAAGAGGTGCAGGATGGTGTTGGTCGAGCCACCCATGGCGATGTCCAGGGTCATGGCATTCTCGAACGCCTTGCGGCTGGCGATATTGCGCGGCAGCACGGACTCGTCGCCCTCGCCGTAGTAACGCTGGCAGAGCTCGACAGCGATGCGACCGGCGCGCAGGAAAAGCTGCTCGCGGTCGCTATGGGTGGCCAGGGTCGAGCCGTTGCCGGGCAGGGCGAGGCCCAGGGCTTCGGCAAGGCAGTTCATCGAGTTGGCGGTGAACATGCCGGAGCAGCTGCCGCAGGTCGGGCAGGCGCTGCGCTCGTATTCGGCGACTTTTTCATCACTGGCCGATTCGTCGGCGGCGATGACCATGGCATCGACCAGGTCCAGGCCATGGCTGGCCAGTTTGGTCTTGCCGGCTTCCATCGGCCCGCCGGAGACGAACACCACCGGGATGTTCAGGCGCAGCGCGGCCATCAGCATGCCGGGGGTGATCTTGTCGCAGTTGGAGATGCAGACGATGGCGTCGGCGCAATGGGCATTGACCATGTATTCCACCGAATCGGCGATGATCTCGCGCGATGGCAGCGAGTAGAGCATGCCGTCGTGGCCCATGGCGATGCCGTCGTCGACCGCGATGGTATTGAACTCCTTGGCCACGCCGCCGGCTTTTTCGATCTCACGGGCGACCAGTTGGCCCATGTCTTTCAGGTGCACGTGACCGGGAACGAACTGGGTGAAGGAGTTGGCGATGGCGATGATCGGCTTCTTGAAGTCTTCATCCTTCATGCCGGTGGCGCGCCACAACGCGCGGGCGCCGGCCATGTTGCGGCCGTGCGTGGAGGTTTTCGAACGGTAATCGGGCATGACGGTTCCTGCGGCTAATCAGGTAATCGGAGGTATGCATATGGTGAGCAACGCCTGTGCCGGATGCAACGGAGGGTGACCGTGCGTTCGGAAGGGGCCGGGTCGAGGCGGGTAGACGCTCGTAGGGCCTGGGCTCAGTGGTCGCCGTGTGGTGAATGGCGAGATATCACCGATTCTACGCACGTTCCCGTGCTCGGGCCAGGCGCGACGATTGCCGGTGCTGCGCTATACCGCATGCCAGCCGGCCGGCGCCGCTGGGGAGGAGGTTTTGCCAGCGAATTGGCAGGTGTTTTCCGGGCGTGACCGCCCGTCCACTTGGCTGGCGGGTCAAGGATCGCTCGCTACAGTCCATTCCCGACCGTTTCGCTGGTGATTGCACCTTGTCGTGCCGCTGACCAGCGAGCGGTCGCCTCGCCATGAGTGCCCGTTTTGCGGAGTAGCGGGCAGCTGGTGATAAGTGAGGCGTCCTTATACCAACGATAAGAATGAGGAATGCAGATGCACAAGTTCACACGCCGATACCTGAGCGCCGCTGCTCTGGTGGCCCTATCCGCAACCGCCGTCGCTGCCCCCCTACCGGACACGCCAGGGACACCATTTCCCTCGGTTTCGAGCTTCGACAATTCCGGCCCCTACGCCGTCACCAGCCAGAGCGAGGGGCCGAGCTGCCGCGTGTTCCGGCCACGCACGCTGGGCCAGAACGGTGTCAGGCACCCGATCATTCTGTGGGGCAATGGCACCGGCACCGGGCCGACGACCTATTCCGGACTGCTGACCCACTGGGCCAGCCATGGCTTCGTGGTGGCCGCGGCGGAAACCTCCAACGCCGGCACCGGGCGAGACATGCTTGCCTGCCTCGACTACCTGGTGCAGGAAAGCAATCGCACCTACGGCACCTACGTCGGCGTGCTGAACACCGGACGGGTCGCCACATCGGGCCATTCCCAGGGCGGCGGTGGCTCGATCATGGCCGGGCAGGACGATCGCGTGAAGGTCACTGCGCCGATCCAGCCGTATACCATCGGGCTTGGGCACGACACGTCGTCGCAGCGCAATCAGCGCGGGCCGATGTTTCTGATGTCGGGCGGCGCGGACACCATCGCCATTCCGTACCTGAACGCCCAGCCGGTCTACACCCGAGCCAACGTTCCGGTCTTCTGGGGTGAGCGGCGCTATGTCAGCCATTTCGAGCCGGTCGGTAATGGTGGTGCCTATCGTGGACCGACGACGGCCTGGTTCCGTTATCACCTGATGGACGACGAGAGTGCGCGTGGCACCTTCTACGGGCGTTTCTGCGGGTTGTGCACCAGCCTGTTGTGGAGCGACCAACGCAAGGGCATCGAGTAGTACGGCACGAAGAACCCCTCGCCCGGAGTACCGGGCGAGGGGTTCATATGTACGAAGCGCGGGTTCGCGCCGCCGTCAGCTGTTGGGCAGGATGCGGCAGGTCAGGCTCTTGATGTAGCGGGTTTCCGGGATCGCCGGATGTACCGGATGATCCGGGCCCTGAGCGCCGCGTTCGAGCAGCTGGATATTGCGGTCGAGATGGCGCGCGCTGCCGAGCAGGATGTTCTGCAGGTGATCTTCTTCCAGGTGCATGGAGCAGCTGGCGCTGACCAGGATGCCGTCCTTGTTGAGCAGGCGCATGGCGGCTTCGTTGAGGCGACGGTAAGCGGCCTCGCCATTCTTGATGTCCTTCTTGCGCTTGATGAAGGCGGGCGGGTCGGTGATGACCACATCGAAGCGCTCCTCGGCGTTCTTCAGTTCCTTCATCGCCTCGAAGGCATCGCCCTCGACGCAGGTCATCTTCTCGGCAACGCCATTCAGTGCCGCGTTGCGCTCGACGCCGTCCAGGGCAAAAGCCGAGGCATCGACGCAGAACACTTCGCTGGCACCGAAGGCCGCCGCCTGCACGCCCCAGCCGCCGATGTAGCTGAACAGGTCGAGCACGCGCTTGCCCTTCACGTAGGGCGCCAGGCGCGCGCGGTTCATGCGGTGATCGTAGAACCAGCCGGTCTTCTGGCCCTGCAGCACCGGTGCTTCGAACTTCACGCCGTTCTCTTCCAGCGCGACCCATTCCGGCACCACGCCGAACGCGGTATCGACGTAACGCTCCAGGCCTTCGGCGTCGCGGGCGCTGGAGTCGTTCTTCCACAGTACGCCGCGGGGCTTGAGCACCTGCACCAGCGCCTCCAGCACGGCATCCTTATTGCGCTCCATGGTGGCCGAGGCCAGCTGCACCACCAGATGGTCGTGGAAGCGATCCACCACCAGGCCCGGCAGCAGGTCGGAATCGCCGTAGATCAGGCGGTAGCACGGCTGATCGAACAGGCGATCACGCAGCGACAGCGCGACCTGAATGCGATGCACCAGCAGCGACTTGTCCAGGCTGTGCTTGAGATCGCGCGACAGCAGGCGTGCGCAGATAAGGTTGTTCGGCGACACCCCGACGATGCCCAGCGGTTTGCCGCCGGCGGCTTCGAGCACGGCCTGATCCCCGGCGGCGAAGCCCGCCAGCGGCGTGGCCGCGGTGTCCACCTCGTTGCTGTAGACCCACAGATGGCCGGCGCGCAGGCGGCGATCGGCATTGGCTTTGAGGCGCAGGCTGGGCAGGGTCATCGGCGGGGCTCCGGGAAAAAGACGGGCATTCTAAACGAGCGGCAGGCCACGCGCGCCAGCGCTGCCGGAAAATCCTCGCAGCACCCGCCACGTGTCGCCCGCTCAGGCGGACAGGGCGTCGATCAGCGCCTGACTGAACGCCGGGATGTCATCCGGCTTGCGACTGCTGATCAGCTGACCGTCCACCACCACCTGCTCATCGACCCACTCGGCGCCGGCGTTCTTCAGGTCGTCGGTAAGCGAAGGCCAGCTGGTCATGCGCTTGCCCTTGACCAGACCGGCCGAGATCAACAGCCAGCCGCCGTGACAGATCACCGCTATCGGTTTGTTCGCCGCGGCGGCGTCGCGCACCAGCTTCTGCGCGGTTTCGTCGGTGCGAATGGTGTCGGAGTTGACCACGCCGCCGGGTAACAGCACGGCGTCATAGTCATTCACATCGAGGTCATCGAAGGTCTTGTCCACGTGAAACTTGCTGGCCGGCGTGGTGTGGTTCCAGCCGGTCACTTCGCCATTCTTGGCGGAGACAATCTGGGCTGTCGCACCGGCCTTCTCCAGCGCTTCCTGAGGTCCGGTCAGCTCGACCTGCTCGAAGCCGTCGGTTACCAGGATTGCCACGCGCTTGCCGTTGAGGGGTTGGGTCATGAGCATGCCTCCGTTTGTCTGTCGGTAAGCTCGCCGAATGCGAGTCACTTGAAATGGGACCCGCTTCTCAGCCAAAGTTCGCCCTTTCGTGCCAGTGGCACTTTGCCTTCTCGTCGAGCGACCCTTCATGGCCGTTGAACTTTCCGCCGAACAGATCCGCCGGGTGCTGCAAGGCATCAGCGTGCCACCGCAACCGCAGATCATGGTCGACCTGCAGATGGAGCAGGTCATGCCGGTGCCCGATCTGAAGGCGATCGCCCGGCTGATCAGCCAGGACCCGGGCCTTTCCGGAGCGCTGCTCAAGCTGGTCAACTCGCCGCATTTCGGTCTGGCCAACCGCATCGCTTCCATCCAGCAGGCGGTAAACCTGCTGGGCTGCAATTCGGTGATCAACTTGATCAACGCGCAGTCAATCAAGGGCGAGATGAGCGATGAGACCATCGTGACCCTGAGCCGCTTCTGGGACAGTGCGCAGGACGTGGCCATGGCCTGCCTGACCCTGGCCAAGCGCATCGGTTACCAGTCCCCGGATGAGGCGTACACGCTGGGGCTTTTCCACAACTGCGGCATCCCGCTGATGCTCAAGCGCTTCCCCGGTTACATGAGTGTGCTGGAAGAGGCGTACGCCAGTACCGGTGACGGCCAGCGCATCGTCGATATCGAGAATCGCGTGCTCAGCACCAACCATGCTGTGGTCGGCTACTTCACCGCCAAGTCGTGGAATCTGCCGCTGCACCTGTGCGATGCCATCGCCAACCACCATAACGCGCTGTCGCTGTTCGCCGAAGATTCGGGACGCGACGCGCCGATCAAGACACTGCTGGCGATCCTCAAGATGGCCGAGCACATTTGCGCCTGCCACCGGGTGCTCGGCGCGCAGCCGGACGATCACGAGTGGGACAGCGTGTCACAGCTGGTACTCGAGTACGTCGGGCTGTCGGAATACGATTTCGTCTGCCTCAAGGAAAGCATCCGTGAGCTGGGCGTGGGCTGACGCCCCGGCGCCGGCCTGATAAGGTCGGCATCCCTTCGCTGTATCCAACGTCCCGCCATGCCCGAACTTCCCGAAGTCGAAACTACCCGCCGCGGCATCGAGCCATACCTTGTTGGTCAGCGTGTCAGCCGCGTGCTGGTGCGTGACCGGCGGTTGCGCTGGCCGATCCCGGAAGACCTCGATGTGCGTCTTTCCGGCCAACGCATCGAGGCGGTCGAACGTCGCGCCAAATACCTGCTGATCAAGGCCGAGAGCGGCACGCTGATCGTTCATCTGGGCATGTCCGGTAGCCTGCGGCTGGTCGACGCGGCATTGCCGGCGGCCAAGCACGAGCACGTCGATATCCTGCTGGAATCCGGCCAGGCGCTGCGCTACACCGATCCGCGACGCTTCGGCGCGATGCTCTGGAGCGATGAGCCGCTCGCACATGTGTTGCTCGCCAACCTCGGGCCCGAGCCGCTGGGTGAGGATTTCGACGGTGACCGGCTGTATCGGCTGTCCCGCGGGCGCAGCATGGCGGTCAAGCCGTTCATCATGGATAACGCGGTGGTGGTGGGCGTCGGCAATATCTATGCGAGCGAGGCGCTGTTCGCCGCCGGCATCGACCCGCGGCGCCCGGCAGGAAGCATCTCGCGAGCGCGTTACCTCAAACTGGGCGAGGAAATCCGGCGAATACTGGCGATGGCCATCGAGCGCGGCGGCACGACGCTGCGCGATTTCGTCGGTGGCGATGGCAAGCCTGGTTACTTCCAGCAGGAGTTGTTCGTCTACGGCCGGGCCGGCGCATTCTGCAAGAACTGCGGTAGCACGCTACGCGAGATTCGCCTCGGCCAGCGCGCCAGCGTGTATTGCGCTCGTTGCCAGCGCTGAGCCCTTGTAACTGCGCGTGCGTTGACGGCGTTCACGCTCAGCTTGCCCCGGCCACTGCTATAGTGGCCGCCACAACTAAAATTGCCGCGTTTCGCACAGCTGAAGGACCACACCATGAACCTGTTCCGCTCTACCGCTGCTGTCTTGGCACTGACCACTGGCCTGCTGGCGCTGCCGGCGCATGCGGAATCGGTTCCGCAGAATGTCAGCGGCGATCCGATGTACACCGTCGAAGCGCCCAAGGCCTACTCCATGATCGGCGATCTGGTCATCGCCCGCCCGCTGCTGATCGGCGCGACCGTGCTCGGCGCCGCCGCTTTCGTCGTCAGTCTGCCGTTTACCGCGCTGGGCGGTAACGTCGGCGAGGCTGGCAAGGCACTGGTGGTCGAGCCGGGCAAAGCGGCTTTCGTGCGCTGCCTGGGCTGCACCACCAGTGGCTACGACGCCCAGCGTTGATCGACGTCATCCACACCGCGACTGGCAGGGCCTGAGCCTTCCGGTCGCGGTGTTGCTGCAGTAGGCTTCGCCTCCCATCCCGCACCGCGAAGCCCCTCCTTGAATAACCGATTCTTCAAGACATATCTGCCCATCGTGGGCTTGCTGATGCTGTCCTGGTCATTCTGGGCCAGCGACGGTTGGCTTGAGCTGTGTGCGGGGCTCGCCCTGTTCCTGTTCGGCATGCAGTGTCTCGAAGAAGGGCTGCGCCAGTTGGCCGGCAGCAAGCTCGAACAGCTGCTGGCGCGCAGTACTGCGACGCCGCTCAAGGGCCTGATGTTCGGCGTCAGCGGCACCATGCTGCTGCAGTCCAGCACGCTGGTCTCGTTGCTTACCATCGCTTTCATCAGCACCGGGCTGATCAAGCTTGCCGGCGGCATCGCCATCCTGTTCGGTGCCAATCTCGGCTCCACCACCGGTATCTGGCTGCTGGCACTGGCCGGACAGAACGTCAGCCTGAGCCCGCTGGCCTTGCCGCTACTGGTTTTCGGCGTGCTGGCCAGCTTCACCGGTGACAAGGGCAAGGCGGCCGGGCGCATCGTGCTGGGCATCGCCTTCATCTTCCTTGGTATCGATCAGATCAAAGATGGCTTTTCCAGCTTCGGCGGCATGGACCTGTCTCAGTACCATGCCGGCGGACTGAAAGGGCAGCTGCTGTTCGTGGCGATCGGGCTGCTCGCCACCGTGGTGCTGCAATCCAGCCATGCCACGCTGATGCTGACCCTGACGGCGCTGGCCGCCGGGCAGCTCGATCTAGGGCAGGCCCTGGCTACCGCCATCGGCGCTAATGTGGGAACCACCGTAACTGCTGCGCTGGTCGGCTCGCTTGGCGGCAATCGCAGCGCCCAGCGACTGGCATTGGCGCATGTCCTGTTCAACGTGGCGACTGCGGCGCTGGCGCTGGTGCTGCTGCTGCCGCTGACCGATCTGGTGCGCTGGCTTACCGAACCGCTGGGACTGGGCGCCAATACGCTGATCCAGCTGGCGCTGTTTCATTCACTGTTCAATGCAATGGGCGTCGCCTTGTTCTGGCCGTTCCAGCGTCAGCTGGCCGAGCTTCTGCAGCGTGTGCTGCCCGACCGGGTCGAGCCGACGGTGCTGATCACCGAACTTGCGCAGTCGATGCCGGCCGAGCCGCTGACCCGCGCGCGCTACCTGAATGACCGTGCGTTGGATTCGGCAGATGCCGCCGCCAGTGCCGTGGCGCAGGAGCTGCAGCATCTGGCGCGCCTTAGCCTGGAGGTGATTTGTCATGCGACTTACCTGCCGGTGGATCAGCTGCGTCAGCAGGGTCGGATCGACGACGCGCTAGTAAACGCGAAACCAGACGCTCAGGCCCTGGATGCCGAGCGGCTGTATCAGCGGCATATCAAGGGCGTGTATTCGGATCTCCTGACCTTCATGGGGCGCCTGGAACTGCCACTGGACGAGAGTCATCAGGCGTTCTGGCTGAGCTGTCAGGTTGCGGCGCTGCAGCTGGTGGATGCGGTCAAGGACGCCAAGCACCTGCAGAAGAACCTCGGCCACTACCTGCGCACCGATGACTCCGCGGCGCGCCAGGCCTATGTCGAGCTGCGTCGGCATCTGCTGGAGTCGTTGCGCGAGATCCGCGCGCTCAACCACTCGGAGCTGCCCGATGAGCTATGGCGCGAGCGCTTGAACTGGCTGGATGAGCGCGCTGCCAAGTTCGATGCGGAGTTCCGTCGCCGCTTGTTCGAGTCGATCCGCAACCAGAAGCTGGACGGTTTGCAGAGCAGTTCGCTGATGAACGACCTGGGTTACGCCAGCCGCATCATCCAGAGCCTGCGCAACGCCTTGCTGCTGGGTGAAGGCCATGAGCTGACGCGGCAGCTGCGGCAGCTGGCAGAGGACGACGGTCCGGTCATTCTGCAGCTGTAACCGGTTCGCGGCGTGCCGGCACCATCAGTGCCTGGCCGATGCCGCGCGGGTCGCTGGCCGCCTCGACCGTGCCGCTCGACTTGTGCCAGTAGAGCACCTGCTGGTTGCCGTAGTCGCGTTCGATCAGCCTGGGCTGGTGGCCACGTGCGCGCAGGGCGTCCAGCTGCGCCGGGGTGAAGGCGTCGGCTTCGTACTGCAGCACATCCGGCAGGTACTGGTGGTGATAGCGCGGCACTGCTGGCCAGGCCTGCACCGGCTCGCCATCCAGATAAGCCAGTGCCGAAAGCAGCACCATGCTCGGTATGCGGCTGCCGCCGGGCGTGCCAAAGGCGGCGAACTCCTTGGCGCTTTCGATGAAGGTCGGGCTCATGCTCGACAGCGGCCGCTTGCCGCCGGAGATGGCATTGGCGCTGCTGCCTTTCAGGCCATAGGCATTGCTGCCGTCGATGTCGGCGGCGAAATCGTCCATCTCGTCGTTGAGCAGCACACCGGTACCGGGCACGGTGAAGGCGGCGCCGAACATCATGTTCAGCGACAGCGTCGCCGCCACTGCATTGCCTTCGGCATCGATCACCGCGAAGTGGGTGGTGTGCTCGCCCTCACGCCAGCGCGGCGCGGGAGGCAGTGCGTTGCTGGGCGTGGCCTGGTCGGGATCGACGGAGCTGGCGAGCTGGTCAAGGTACTGGTCTGAAAGTAGACGTGGCAGCGGTGACGCGACGAAATCTGGATCGCCCAGCTGCCCGCGATCACGATAGGCCCGGCGCAACGCCTCGACCACCAGATGACTGCGTTGCAGCGGTTCGGCTTCGCGCCAGGCCAGACGGTCGAGAATGCCCAAGCTCTGCGCGAGGATCATGCCGCCGGCCGAGGGTGGTGGCGCGCCGATCAGCTTGCGGCCATCGGCGAGGGCGAAGCGCAGCGGCTCGCGCTCGACGGTGTGGTAGTCGGCCAGATCCTGCAGGGTCCAGATGCCTCCGGCTGCTTGCACGCCTTGCACCAACTGCTCGGCCACCTCACCGCGGTAGAAGCCGTCGCGGCCGTGAATGGCCAGGCGCTCCAGGGTCTGCGCCAGCTCCGGCTGGCGTAGCCGATGGCCTTCGGCTGGCAGGTTCCCGTCGTGGAGAAACAGCCGCGCGCTCTCCGGATCATCGCGCAGCGCCGCGAGGCGCCAGCCGGCGCGCTGGCGATAGACGGCATCCACCGCGAAGCCATCGCGGGCCAGCGCGATGGCCGGCGCCAGGGTGGTCTTCAGGGGCAGGCGGCCGCGCTTCTCGGCGAGTTCGACCAGCGCGGCCGGCGTGCCGGGAATCGCTGCGGCCAGCGGGCCGTTCAGCGAGAGTTCGCGCTGGATCTTGCCATCGCGCAGGTACAGGTCCGGCGTAGCAGCGCCGGGTGCTCGCTCGCGGGCGTCGAGGAAGATGTGGCGGGGCGATTCACCGGCTTCGCGCAGCAGAAAGAAACCACCGCCACCGAGCCCGGAGCCGTATGGCTCGACCACGGCCAGGGCTGCGCTGACCGCAACGGTGGCATCGAACGCGTTGCCGCCAGCTTCGAGAATGCGCCGGCCGACTTCACTGGCCAGCGGATGGGCCGTGGCGACGGCGCCGTTTGCAAGAGGATTGCCATGGGCCGCGCAGGCCAGCAGCAGGAGGGCGGCGAGACAACCCTGGAGGCCCCTGAGCAGGCTGGTCCTTCGGGTCGGGCGCCGCGAGAGCATCACGCCTTGCCGGTGATGATCAGGTACTTCTGCATCAGTTCGTCCTTGCTCTCGACGTTGTTCTCGTCGAGCGGGATGCAGTCCACCGGGCAGACCTGCTGGCACTGTGGCTCGTCGTAGTGGCCGACGCATTCGGTGCAGAGGTTGGGGTCGATGACGTAGATTTCCTCGCCCTGGGAAATGGCGCTGTTCGGGCACTCTGGCTCGCACACGTCGCAGTTGATGCAGTCATCGGTGATTTTCAGGGACATCCAGCGAACTCCTGCCGTGGCTCGAACCACGGCACAGCAATATTACGACCGGGCAATTGTGCCGCATCGCCGGCCTGCGTGCACTCGACGCGGCCCGGCGGGCATCGTCAGTTCTGGCCGAAGCGCTCGTGCAACGCGCTCATCACCGCCGGGTGGACGAATTTGGATACGTCACCCTTGAGCGAGGCAATCTCGCGCACCAGCGTCGAGGAAATATAGGAGTACTTCTCCGACGGGGTGAGGAACAGGCTTTCCACATCGGGCGCCAGCTGGCGGTTCATGTTGGCCAGCTGGAATTCGTACTCGAAGTCCGAAACCGCGCGCAGCCCGCGCAACAGGATGTTGGCCTGCTGCTCCTTGACGAAGTGCGCCAGCAGCGTGGAAAAGCCCATGACCTTCACGTTCGGCAAGTGCTTGGTGACTTCGCGAGCCAGCGCCACACGTTGCTCGAGCGGGAACAGCGGGTTCTTCTTGGGGTTGGCCGCCACGGCGATGATGACCTCGTCGAACAGGCGCGAAGCGCGTTCCACCAGATCGGCGTGGCCCATGGTGATGGGATCGAAGGTTCCCGGATACAACACTCGATTCATCGCGGCGTCCTGACGCATGCGTGGGGGTGTGGATGGTAGCGGCTCGGTGTCGACAGCGTAAAGCCTGAATGCCATGCCGCGATCTGTCGTGAATGACAGTCAATCTCAGGACTTCTGCAGGCGATCACCCAGTTCCGTGGCGAGTTTGGCGCACAGCGCGTAGATCGACAGCTGGGGATTGGCGCCGATGCTGGTGGGGAACAGCGAGCCGTCATGTATCGACAGGTTGGGCAGCTGATGGTGCCGGCCGAGGCTGTCGGTGACGGCTCGGCGTGGGTCATCGCCCATGGCGCAACCGCCCATCACGTGGGCGCTGCCGAGGCGGGTGCGGTACAGGGCGAGGTCCAGACCCTCGATCAGCTCGCGGGCGGCGCGGGGCGTACGCACGTAGCGGGCGTCGGCATGCAGTGGGAGGACTGCGCGGGCGCCGGCGGCGAACTGGGTCTCGGCCATGCTGAGAAAGGCGCGGCGGATGCCGTTCCAGGCGTAGTCGGTCATGCGGTAGTCGAGCACCGGGCTGCCGTCGCTGCGCAGCTCGACCGTGCCCTCGGCGCTGTCCGGATGAAAGCCGTCGCGTTGCAGGGCGATCATCGCGTGGGTATGCGGCAGCTTGGCCATGCGCTGCGCATTCTCCGGGCCGAAGTCGCCGAGCAATGTGGCGGCAAGGGCCGGATGGACGGGCGGCACTTCGAGCTTGTAGCCGGCCGGCCCGGCAACCCCGTCGCGCCACTGGAAGTGGTCGGAATAGATCGATTGTGGCGCGCCGCTGAAGGCGTCGATGCGCTCGTCGAATTGCGCCGCGGAGAAGTTGGTCAGGTGCAGGAAGGTGCGTTTACCGACGCGCTGGTGCGGGTCGGGCGCCTGCGAGCGCAGCAGCAGTGCCGGTGTGTTGATGCCGCCGCCGGCGAGAATGTAGTGCTTGGCGACGACGTGGATGCGGCGCCCGTTCGGCTCCACGCAGCGTTCGTCCATGCCCAGGCAGTCCAGGCCGACGACCTGCTCGCCCTGCATCAACAGGCGTTCGGCGCGCGCGAGGTAGAGCAGTGCGCCGCCCTTGTCCAGCAGCGCCGGAATGCTGGTGACCAGCATCGACTGCTTGGCGTTGGTCGGGCAGCCCATGCCGCAGTAGCCGAGGTTCCAGCAGCCACGTACGTTGCGCGGGATCACCGCCCAATGCTGGCCGAGGCGTTCGCAGCCGCGTTGCAGTACGGCGTTGTTGGCATTCGGCAGCACGGTCCAGGGCGCGACGCCGAGGCGCTGTTCCATGCGTTCGAACCAGGGTTGCAGCGCCTCGGCCGAAAGCCCGCTGACGCCGTGCTCGCTGGCCCAGTGCTGCAATGTCTGCGACGGAGTGCGAAAGCTCGAGGTCCAGTTCACCAGCGTGGTACCGCCGACCGCGCGACCCTGCAGGATGGTGATGGCGCCGTCCTTGCTGGTGCGGCCGATGGCCTCCTGATAGAGCGAGCGGTAGGCGCGGGCTTCCTGCATGTCGAAGTCGCTGCTGGTGTGCAGCGGGCCTTCTTCGATCAGCAGCACCTTGAAGCCCGCGGCACTCAGCACTTCCGCGCTGGTGGCGCCGCCTGCGCCGCTGCCGACGATGGCGATGTCGGCTTCCAGCGTCAGGTCGCGCTGCAGTCGCGAGCCGTCATGGGTGGTCCAGCCGCGGGCGAGGCCTTCGGCAAAAAGATCGGCAACGGGCACGCAGGCCTCCTTGGTCAGACCTTGGGCGGTCCTGGGTAACCGCAGTGCGCCCAAGAGGCGGGGCTGGCGTACCAGGCCATGAGGATCATCTGCAGCAACGAGGCGTGGCCCTGCCGGAGCAGGGCCAGCGAACTGTTCTGCCAGCGCAGCAGGAAGGCACGTAATTGATCATCGGAAGCTACGTCCCAGCCGCTCCAGATGCCAGTCAGCGGGCCTCGGGTCAGCGGCAGGCTGAGTACGTCGAACAGCTGGCGTACCTGGCTTAGCAGCGCGGGCGACAAGTGGTGCAGGCCCAGGTCAAGGCTGACGAGGGTGGTCTGCACGGCTTGCGGCATAACCTCGGATGGCGCCGAGCCTTCCAGCAGCAGTGGAATCAGGCGACGCAGCATCGGCAGTTCGCTGTCACGCAGCACGGCGAAGCCGCTCGCCGCGCCGTCTGCTGAGGCGCTGAAAGTCCGGCTGAGCAGGCCGCCACCGGCCAGGATGGCGCCGCCGAGCAGGCCGATCTTGAGCAACTGGCGGCGATTGACGAATGGATCGGGCATCGTGACGTTGTGCTTCAGCGGATGAATAGAGCGTAGATCAGCTTCTGCCACCACTTGCCGTAGGGCGGGTAGATCAGCCGGGCAGCATTGAAGCGCTGCTTGATGAATACACCTTTGGCCTTGCTGAAGGTGAGGAAGCCTTCGTGGCCGTGGTAGTGCCCCATGCCGGAGGGGCCGATGCCGCCGAAGGGCAGATCATCTTGGGCGACATGCAGCAGGGTGTCGTTCAGGCACACGCCGCCGGAGTGGGTCTGCTCCAGCACACGCTGCTGTTCGCCGCGGTCATAGCCGAAGTAGTACAGCGCCAGCGGCCGCGGCCGCGCGTTGACGTACGCCAGTGCTTCATCCAGGTCGCCGTAGGGCACGACCGGCAGGAGCGGACCGAAGATTTCCTCGTGCATCACCCGCATGTGCTCGTTGACCTCGAGTAGCAGGCAATGCGGCATGCGTCGCTGCTGCGCCTCGGCGAACAGCGGTACGACTCGCGCGCCCTTGGCCTGGGCATCGTCCAGGTAGTCCTGCAGCCGCGCCAGCTGGCGATCGTTGATGATTGCGGTGTAGTCGGGATTGTCCGCAAGGCTCGGATACAGACGCTGTACCGCCTCACGGTAGGCCGCAACGAAGCCCTCGACACGCTCGCGCGGCACCAGCACATAGTCCGGTGCAACGCAGGTCTGCCCAGCGTTCATGCACTTGCCAAAGGCGATGCGTTCGGCCGCATCGGCCAGCGGGACGCTGGACGAGACGATGGCCGGCGACTTGCCGCCGAGCTCGAGCGTCACTGGCGTCAGGTTCTCCGTTGCGGCGCGCATCACGTCGCGGCCGATGTGCGTCGAGCCGGTGAACAGCAGATGATCGAACGGCAGCCGCGCGAAGGCCTGACCGACCTGCGCATCGCCCAGCACAACCGCGACATGATCTTCAGGGAAGATCTGCGCCAGCAGCTCCTTGAGCAGCTGGCCGGTAGCAGGCGTCGACTCGCTCATCTTCAGCATCACGCGGTTGCCGGCGGCGAGCGCGCCGATCAGCGGCCCGATGGCCAGGTATAGCGGGTAGTTCCACGGCACGATGATGCCGACCACACCCAGCGGCTGGTAGATCACCCGTGCGCTGGCCGGCTGAAAAGCGAGGCCGACATGCCGGCGCGAGGGTTTCATCCAGCGCCGCAGATGGCGACTGGCATAACGGATGCCGTGCAGGCTAGGCATGATTTCCGCCAGCAAGGTTTCGTCGGCCGAGCGATGACCGAAATCCGCCGCAATTGCTTCGATCAGTGCCGGCTTGTTACTGGCCAGCACGTCGCGCAGGGCCTCCAACCAACGCAGGCGATCCTCTTCCGAGGGCATCGATGCGGCGGTAAATGCCGAACACTGGCGGGAGAAAAGGACCTCCAGGGCGACCAGCGCTTGCGGTATTTCGGCTGACATGCGGGCTCCTGATGCGATGTGCTGGGGGATTTCTAGAGTAATTACTCTAAACTGTCAACGGAGCGTGCCTGTCGGTCTGTCCGCGTGTACCGTTGCAACCTTCGCTTCGCCGCCGAGATCCCGCCGCCCATGGCACCCCGAACCAAGACCCGTGACCGCATCATCGAAGCCAGCCTTGAGCTGTTCAATGCTCAGGGCGAACGCAATGTCACGACCAACCACATCGCTGCCCACCTCGGCATCTCGCCTGGCAACCTCTACTACCACTTCCCCAACAAGCAGGCGATCGTGGCGGAGCTGTTCGGGCAGTACGAATTGCGTGTCGACCAGTTCCTGCGCCTGCCGCCAGAGCGGGAAATACAGGTTCAGGACAAAGCGCTTTACCTCGAAGCGCTGCTGGGTGCGATGTGGGATTACCGTTTTCTGCATCGGGATCTGGAAGGTCTACTGGATGCCAATGTGGAGCTTGCGCAGCGCTATCAGGCATTCGCCGCTCGCTGTCTGCAGCACGCCCGGACGATCTATCAGGGTTTCGTTGCAGCCGGCATTTTGCTGATGGACGAGATCCAGGCAGAAGCGCTGGCGCTGAATGCCTGGATCATCCTCACGTCCTGGGTGCGTTTCCTCGGCACGGTCGGCGCCGATGCGGGACAGCTGGATCAGCTCCAGCTGCGCCGTGGCATCTATCAGGTGCTGGCGCTGGAGAGCGCCTTCGTCGCGCCTGAAGCGCGCGAGGCGGTTGCCGCGTTGCAGCGGCAGTATTTCGTCGCCCTGGAGCCGCTGCTGCGAGCGCCGGGGGGCTGACCGGCACTCGGTCAGGGTGTCTCCGCCAACCATTCTGGAATCCGCCGCTCCAGGTAGTAGCGCGGCTGACATGGCGTACCCTCGATAAAGCCGACGTGCCCGCCGCGGGCATGCAGTTCGAGGGTGGTCGTAGCTGACAGCTCGGCCGGTTCCGGCACGCTGTGGCGGAACACGAAGGGATCGTCCTCGGCTTGGATCAGCAGGGTCGGCGTCGTGATCGTCGGCAGGTAGTAGCGGCTGGAGGCGCGGCGGTAGTAATCCTGGGCGTCGCTGTAGCCGTGCAGCGGTGCGGTGACGCGGCCGTCGAAATCCCAGAAGGTGCGCATGCCGTGCAGTGGCCCGAGGCTCTGCAGCGCGCCGAGGTGGTCCAGCAGGCCCTCGCGCTGGAAGCGCTGCTGTTTGTCCCTCACGTAGGCGACCATCGCCTTCATGAAATGCGCCTGGTAGACGCGGGAGAAGCCGAGGCCGATACGGTCGGCGCACTGGTCCAGGCGGAACGGCACGGAAACCGCGACCGCTTTGCGCAGCGGGCAGTCGCCTGCGGTTTCGCCCAGGTACTTGAGCAACACGTTGCCGCCCAACGAGTAACCCACCGCATACAGCGGCGCCAACGGTCTGCAGGCCTGCAGATGGGTGATCACCTCGGCGAGATCATCGCTGGCGCCGGAGTGATAGGCGCGCGGTAGCAGGTTGGGCTCGCCCGAGCAGCCGCGCCAGTTGATGGCAACGCTGGCCCAGCCGCGCGCCGCCAGCTGCTGCTGCAGTCCAAGCACGTAAAGCGAGTTCGACGAGCCGGTCAGCCCGTGCAGCACCAGCACCAGCGGCGCATCTGCCTCGTGCGGGCCGTGCCAGTCCAGGTCGATGAAATCGCCATCGCGCAGCCACAGTCGCTCACGCCGGCGCTCGAGGCGCGGCGGCTTGCGAAAGAACGGGTTCCACAGGGTCTGCAGGTGCGGCCCAGGAAGCCACCAGGCGGGTTGGAAGGTGTCGGACACGGTCGCTCGGGTTCCTCGGTTTGCCCCGACGTTAGAGCCACGACGCCGGGAAGAAAAAGCACGATGCAGGCGTTGAATGATGCTGGCCGCCCGGCGGCTTATGCCTTTGGAGATATGGTCAGCGCCGCGTGAGGGGTGGAGAGTGGCGCGATAGCCTTATCTGGAACCCCGCCCATGACGCCTACCCCCTTCGATCAACTGCTGGCTGCCGCGCGCCAGGAGCGCGAGCCCCAGCGCCTGCTGTTTGTCTTCGTCAGCGCCGAACTGCCCGACGATGCCACCGACGCCGAGCGCCAACGTTTCGAGGAAAACGCCGGCGGCTCGCTGAAACCGGTGCTCTGCGTCGACAAGCTGCCCGAGGAGCTGAGCGACTTCGCCGCGCTGCGTGAAGAATCCGAGCGCACGGGCGTGGCCTGGGATCTGCTGTTCGCCGCCGCGCTGCCGGGACAGGGCGGCATCACACCGAACGCCGATGACGCCGAGCAGCCGCTGAAGATGATGGTCGGCGCGATCGAGACCGGCAATATCGGCCGTTTTCTGGCCTTCGATCGCAATGGTCAGACCGTCGACTTCTACTGAAGTCGCCGGCTCAGCTCGGCGCGGCGTTGGCTGACGCGCTGCGCTCCCACAGCGCGTAGTGCACCTTGCCGGCCTGCTTCTCCCGGTGCAAGCGCCAGTTGCCCGGCAGTCCGAGGCTGGAAGGCAGTGCCTCGCTTTCGGTGTAGATCCAGGCGTGCTCGGCCAGCCAGCCCTTGTTTTCCAGCAATTCGCAGGCCGGCAGCAGCAGGTTCTTGTTGAACGGCGGATCGAGGAATACCAAGTCGAAGGGCGTCGGCGTCTGGGTTTCCAGATAGCGCAGGGCATCGCTCTGCAGTAGCTGGCCGTGGCCGCAGTTCAGCGTGTCCAGATGCTTGCGCAGGCTGGCGATGGCGTTGGCGTTGACGTCCAGCGCCAGAGCCATGCTGGCGCCGCGCGACAGGGCTTCCAGATAGATCGCGCCGCTGCCGGTGAACGGATCGAGCACCCGCGCGCCGGAGAGATAGGGTGCCAGCCAGTTGAACAGGGTCTCGCGAACCCGGTCAGGCGTAGGGCGCAGGCCTTCGGCATCGGGGAAGCTGAAGCGGCGCGAGCGCCACTCGCCGCCGATGATGCGCAACTGGCCCTGGCCGCCGTGGGCGCTGGGACGAATGGGTGGATTGGCCATCAGTGCTCCGGAACGCCGCTGGGCTGTTCGACTGGTTTATCGGTGGGCGGCGGCAGCGGTTGTTGTTCGACGCTGGGGCCGGCGGTGACGATGACGAAGGCGTCTTCCTGCAGATGCTTGTTCATCGCGGTCTTGACCTGTTCGACCGTCAGCGCCTGCACTTCGCCCATGAAGTCCTCCAGATAGGTCAGCGGCAGGTCGTAGAAGCCGATGCTGCCCAGCTGACCGACGATGTCGGCATTGCTTGCGGTAGACAGCGGGAAACTCCCGGCGATCTCGCGCTTGCTGCGCTGCAGTTCGGCCTCGCTGGGGCCTTCTGCGAGATAGTCGCGGACCAGCTGCTGCACCAGTTCCAGCGCGCCGTCGGTGAGTTCGGCGCGGGTCTGCATGCTGATCATGAACGGCCCTTCGGCGCGCATCGGACTGAAGCCGGAATAGATGCCGTAGGTCAGGCCGCGCTTCTCGCGCACCTCTTCCATCAGCCGCGTACCGAAACCGCCACCGCCGAGGATCTGGTTGCCCAGATAGAGCGCCGCATAGTCCGGATGGCCACGATGGATGCCGAGCTGGGCCAGCATCAGGTGGCTCTGGTTGGAGGGGAAGTCGATGTGGTGCTTGCCGGCAACCGGAGCCTCGGGTGTCGGCGTCGTTGGCAGCGCCGGGCCTTCCGGCAGGGCGTCCGAGACGCCGGCTGCCAGGGCTTCGGCCTCTTCGCGGGAGAGGTCGCCGACCAGCGCGATCACCGCGTTGCCTGCCGCATAGGCGCGGGCGTGGAAGTCGCGCAGCTGCTCGACGCTGATCCCGGGCACCGACTCTGGCGTGCCTTCGCTCGGGTGCGCGTAGGGGTGGTCGCCATAGAGCTGCGCGAATAGCTCCAGGCTGGCCAGCTTGCCGGGGTTCTGCTTCTGGAATTCGAAGCCGGCGAGCAGCTGGTTCTTGATCCGTTGCAGCGAGTCCTCGGGGAAAGTCGGCTGGCCGATGACCTGGTTGAACAGCGCCAGCGCCGGCTCGCGCTTGTCCGGCGCGCTCAGGCTGCGCAGGCTGACCACCGCCATGTCGCGGTAGGAGCCGTTGCCGAAGTCGGCGCCGAGGCCTTCGAAGCCGCGGGCGATGGCGCTGACATCCTTGCCCTCGACACCCTCGTTGAGCATGGCGTTGGTCAGCAGCGCCAGGCCGGGTACTTCGCCATCCTGGCTGCTGCCGGCGGAAAAGGTCAGGCGCAGGTCGAACATCGGCAGCTCGCGAGCCTCGACGAACAGCACCTTGGCACCTTCGGCGGTCTGCCAGCTCTGGATGTCCAGTTTGCGCCGGGCCAGTGGTTGATCGCCCAGCTCGGCGAGCGACTCCAGACGCGGCTTTTCAGGCGTTGCGGTGGGTTCGGTCGGCACGGCGGGCTGAGTGGCCTCGCGGGCTACGTCCTGCTTCACCGGCTCGCCGGGTTGTGGCAGAGCGGTGGAGCCTTCATCGCAGCCCGCCAGGCCAAAACCGGCTGCCAGCAGCAGGCCGAGCAGGCCGTTGCGCAGCGCTTTGCAATCACTCATCACGGGCTTCCTCGGGCAGAACATGGGCGACGCTCAGGCGGGAGCGGGTGAAGTAGGTGTTGGCCGCCTGCTGAATGTCCTCGGGCGTGACCGCTTCCAGCGCGCTCAGCTCTTCGTCCATCAGGCGCCAGGACAGGCCGACGGTTTCCAGCTTGCCGATTGTGGTGGCCTGCTGGGTGATGGAATCGCGCTCGTAGACCAGGCCGGCGATGACCTGCGCACGCACGCGCTCGAGTTCGTCCGCCGAAGGTGCTGTCTGCTTGAGTGCCTCCAGCTCCTGCCACAGGCCGGCTTCGACTTCTTCCAGCGTGCGGCCCTTCTGCATGTTCGGCGCGGCGCTGAGGACGAACAGGCTGTCGCCGCGGGCGTAGGCGTCGTACCAGGCCGAGGCGCTGGTCACCAGCTCCTCACCGCGTTCCAGCCGTTCCGGCAGGCGCGCGCTGTAGCCGCCGTCGAGCAGGGCGGAGATCAAGCGCAGCGCATGCACCTGGCGAGCGTTCTCCTCCGTCGCTAGGCTCGGCGTATTGAAGGCCATCAACAGCGTCGGCAGCTGGGTCTTCACGTGCAGCTTGAGGCGGCGCTCGCCCGCTTCGGCCAGTTCCAGCGGGCGCTTGGCTGCCGGTACTTCACGCTTCTCGATGTCGCCGAAGAAGCGCTCGGCGAGGCCGCGGACCTCGTCCACCGAGACGTCACCGACCACCACCAGGGTGGCGTTGTTCGGCGCGTACCACTGCTCGTACCAGGCGCGCAGCTCGTCAGCCTGCATGCGGTTGAGGTCGGCCATCCAACCGATGGTCGGGTTGCGGTAGCCGCTGGCAGGGTAGGCGATGGTCTTGAAACGCTCGTAGGCCAGCGAGCTAGGCTTGTCGTCGGTGCGCAGGCGGCGTTCTTCCTTGATCACTTCGATCTCGCGGGCGAACTCCTCTGGCGGCAGCTTGAGACTAGCCAGGCGATCGGCTTCGAGCTCGAAGGCCACGGCCAGGCGGTCGCGTGCCAGGACCTGGTAATAGGCGGTGTAGTCGTCGCTGGTGAAGGCGTTCTCTTCGGCGCCCAGCTCACGCAGGATGCGCGAAGCTTCGCCGGCATCGAGCTTGCGGCTGCCCTTGAACATCATGTGCTCGAGGGCGTGGGAGAGGCCGGTCTGGCCGGCCGTCTCGTAGCTGGAGCCAACCTTGTACCAGAGCTGTGACACCACCACGGGGGCGCGATGGTCCTCGCGAACGATCACTTTCAGCCCGTTATCGAGAAAGAACTCGTGGGTGGGCTGGCTGTCTGCTGCTGCCAGCAGGGGCAGATAAAGCGCTCCGAGCAGCAGGGCGGCGGCGCGGCGTAACATCAGAGGCATAGTCGGGACTCGTCCAGTTGGTGTCCGCCACGGCAGACTGGCAGGGCGGCAACACGGCAGCCATGGTACTGGTGCGTGCGGATCAGGCAAAGCCGGGATATCCGCTGCTTAACCGGCCCTGATAGAGGAACCCGTGCTTAGCGCACCCGCTTTGCGAGGTGCTAGGATAGAGCCCGTTTGGCCGGCGGCGTGGCTGCCGGCGTATCGCACCCTTGAGAATACCTTCTCCATGTTTGGTTCCAACAACGACAAGAAGACGCCGGCCGAGCCCGGTGAAAAGAAAGGCCTGTTCGGCTGGCTGCGCAAGAAGCCGCAGCAGCCGGTGGCCGAGCAGCCTGCCGCCGAGCCGCAGGAAGACGATCTGCCGCACGCGGAGCAGGCTGAGGCCGAGAGCGAGCAGCCGGCGGTCACTACCTCCGAGCTATTGCCCGAACCGCCTGCTGAAGCCGAAATACTCCCAGAGCCAGAGCCAGAGCCAGAGCCAGAGCCAGAGCCAGAGCCAGAGCCAGAGCCAGAGCCAGAGCCAGAGGTCGGGCCTGCCCCGGTTGTCGCGGCAGTGCCCGCCCAAGCGCCGGCCAAGCTCGGCTTCTTCGCCCGCCTCAAGCAAGGGCTGTCCAGGACCAGCTCGAGCATCGGCGAAGGCATGGCCAGCCTGTTTCTCGGCAAGAAGGCCATCGACGATGACCTGCTCGACGAGCTGGAAACCCGCCTGCTCACCGCCGACGTCGGCGTCGAGGCGACCACCGCGATCATGCAGAACCTCACCCGCCGCGTTTCGCGCAAGGAGCTGGCCGACAGCGGTGCGCTCTATACGGCTCTGCAGGAAGAACTCGCCGGCCTGCTCAAGCCTGTCGAACAACCGCTCGTGGTCGATAGCGGCAAGCGTCCCTACGTGATCCTTGTGGTCGGGGTGAACGGTGTCGGCAAGACCACCACGATCGGCAAGCTGGCCAAGAAACTGCAGCTCGAAGGCAAGAAGGTCATGCTCGCCGCCGGCGATACTTTCCGTGCCGCGGCGGTGGAGCAGCTGCAGGTATGGGGCGAGCGCAATAGCATTCCAGTGATCGCCCAGCACACGGGTGCCGACTCTGCCTCAGTGATCTTCGATGCGGTGCAGGCGGCCAAGGCGCGCGGCATCGACGTGCTGATCGCTGATACCGCGGGCCGCCTGCATACCAAGGACAACCTGATGGAGGAGCTGAAGAAGGTCCGTCGGGTGATGGGCAAGCTCGACGAATCGGCTCCCCACGAAGTCCTGCTGGTGCTCGACGCCGGCACTGGCCAGAACGCCATCAACCAGACCAAGCAGTTCAACCAGGCGGTCGAGTTGACCGGACTGGTGCTGACCAAGCTCGACGGCACCGCCAAGGGCGGGGTGATCTTCGCCCTGGCCAAGCAGTTCGGCACGCCGATTCGTTACATCGGTGTCGGCGAAGGCATCGATGATCTGCGCACGTTTGAGGCTGACGCCTTCGTCAAGGCACTGTTCGCCGAGCGGGACGGGGCATGATTCGTTTCGAACAGGTCGGCAAACGCTACCCCAACGGCCACATCGGGTTGCACGAGCTTTCCTTCCAGGTGCGCCGTGGCGAGTTTCTCTTCGTCACTGGCCACTCCGGCGCCGGCAAGAGCACACTGCTGCGCCTGCTGCTGGCGATGGAGCGCCCCACCAGTGGCAAGTTGCTGCTGGCCGGGCAGGACCTGTCGCGCATCACCAATGCGCAGATCCCTTTCCTGCGTCGGCAGATCGGCGTGGTGTTCCAGAATCACCAGCTGCTGTTCGATCGCACCGTGTTCGACAACGTCGCCCTGCCGTTGCAGATTCTCGGGCTGAACAAGCGCGAAATTGGCCAGCGGGTGATGACCGCGCTGGAGCGCGTCAGCCTCAAGGACAAGGCGCTGCAGTATCCGGCGGACCTGTCCACCGGTCAGCAGCAGCGTGTCGGCATCGCCCGCGCCGTGGTGCACCGGCCGGCCCTGCTGCTCGCCGATGAACCGACCGGCAACCTCGACCCGCGACTCGCTGCGGAGATCATGGGCGTGTTCGAAGACATCAATCGCCTGGGTACCACCGTGCTGATCGCCAGCCACGATCTGGCGCTGATCGCGCGGATGCGTCACCGCATGCTGACCCTGCAACGTGGTCGCCTGATCGGCGACGGGGAGGCCAGCCGATGAGCAGCGAACGCAATCCCAAGACCAATCCGAGCACGGCCGAGCGCGTTGGCGGTTCGGTGAAGAAGCCGGAGCAGCCGCGCGGCGACGAGCCTGACTTCAAGACGCTGTTCCACGCCTGGCTGGAAAGTCATCGCGCCAGTCTGGTCGACAGCGTCGGGCGTCTGATCAAGCAGCCGATCGGCAGTTTCTTCACCTGCCTGGTGATGGCCGTGGCACTGAGCCTGCCGATGGGCTTGGCGTTGCTGCTGGATAACGTCGAGCGGCTCGGCGGCTCCTGGCAGCGCGCGGCGCAGATTTCGCTGTTCATGCAGCTGGACGTGGATGCTGGTGCCGGTGAGCGCTTGCGCGACGAGATCGCCGCAATGCCCGATGTGGCAGCGGCGGACTGGGTCAGCCGTGAACAGGCATTGGATGAATTCCAGCAGCTGTCCGGGCTTGGCGAAGCGCTCAAGGAGCTGCCGGAGAACCCGCTACCCGGCGTGATCATCGTGACGCCAGAAGAGGTGGACAAGGACAAGCTCGAAGCGCTGCGCCAGCAACTGGCCGAGTTGCCCGGCGTGCAGCTGGCGCAGCTTGATCTGCTCTGGGTCGAGCGGCTGACCGCCATCCTCAAGCTCGGCGACCGTTTCGTCTTTGGCCTTACGTTGTTGCTGATCGCCACGCTGCTGCTGGTGATCGGCAACACCATCCGCCTGCACATCGAGAATCGCCGCACCGAAATCGAAGTGGTCAAGCTGGTCGGCGGCACCGATGGCTATGTGCGTCGCCCGTTCCTCTACATGGGCGCTATCTACGGCCTGGGCGCGGGGTTGATTGCCTGGCTGGTGCTGGCCTATGGGCTGGGTTGGCTGAACGAGGCGGTGGTGAGCCTGGCCGGGCTCTACGGCAGCAATTTCGGTCTGGAAGGCGTTCCGGCCGGCGATGCGTTATCACTGGTGATCGGCGCGGTGCTGCTCGGTTACATCGGCGCCTGGCTGGCAGTTGCAAGGCATCTGAGTGAACTGGCTCCCAGGTGAAATATCCTTTTAAAACAGTTGCTTAGTGGTTGTGTCAGGGAACTTTTCCACAGGCTTGCAGTCTCATGCAGCAATGCTAAACTGCTGCAGCTTCGCCATTGGAGGTACTGCATGACTACTACTCTGCAACCTGTTCAAGCGCTAGTCCCGGGAGCCAATCTCGAGGCCTACGTGCAGACCGTGAACAGCCTCCCGCTGCTCACCGTCGAGCAGGAGCGCGAGCTGGCCGGGCGCCTCTTCTATCATCAGGATCTCGAAGCGGCTCGGCAGATGGTGCTGGCGCACCTGCGTTTCGTCGTTCACATCGCCCGCAGCTATTCCGGCTACGGTCTGGCCCAGGCCGACCTGATCCAGGAAGGCAACGTCGGCCTGATGAAGGCGGTCAAGCGTTTCAATCCGGAAATGGGTGTGCGGCTGGTGTCCTTCGCCGTGCACTGGATTCGCGCCGAAATTCACGAGTTCATCCTGCGTAACTGGCGCATCGTCAAGGTCGCGACGACCAAGGCGCAGCGCAAACTGTTCTTCAATCTGCGCAGCCAGAAGAAGCGTCTGGCCTGGCTGAACAACGATGAAGTCACCGCCGTGGCCAATAGCCTGGGCGTCGAGCCGCACGAAGTGCGCGAGATGGAAAGCCGTCTGACTGGTCATGACATGGCCTTCGACCCGGCCGCTGATGCCGACGACGACAGCGCCTATCAGTCGCCTGCTCACTACTTGGAAGACCATCGCTACGATCCGGCCCGTCAGCTTGAAGATGCCGACTGGAGCGACAGTTCCACCTCCAGCCTGCATACGGCACTCGAGGGTCTGGACGAGCGCAGCCGGGACATCCTCCAGCAGCGTTGGCTGAACGAGGACAAGGCGACCCTGCATGACCTGGCGGCCAAGTACAACGTGTCGGCCGAGCGCATTCGTCAATTGGAAAAGAATGCAATGAACAAGCTGAAGGGCTCGATTCAGGCCTGATGCTCGTGTGCTAAGAACGAATCGCGGGATGCCATTGGCTCCCGCGATTTTTTTTGGCTGTCGTCAGGCACCGTCTGGCTATCAGGGCTCGCGCCTGGCCTGGCGGATGTTGTCACGCGCCTGTTCAACCGCGATCAGCAGCTGCGCGTTGGTGATCGGTTTGTGCAGCCAGACGATCCCCTTGGGAAACTTGGCTTCGTCGAACTGATGCGCGGCCGAGATCACCACAATGGGCAGATCCTGCATCGCCGGTTTGTCGCGCAACTCGTCGATCAGCTGCATGCCGCTGCCGTCGGGCAGGTGCAGATCGAGTGTCATGGCCTCGTAACGGCCAGATGCAAGTTTTTCACGGGCCTGATGCAGGCTCTGCACGCGCTCCACGCCATAGCCACCTTCGCGCAGCATCAGATGCAGCAGGCGGCCAGTATCCGGTTCGTCTTCGACGACCAGGATGCGTGGCAGGTCGTCGCGGCTGTCCGTCTCGCTGGTTGACGCCTGGATCGGCAGCTCGCACCAGAAGGTGGTGCCCTGGCCTGGCGGGCAGTCGAAGCCGACCGTGCCGCCCATGCGTTCGATCAGCTCCTTGGTGATCGCAAGGCCGAGGCCGGTGCCCGACTTCTGTCGGCTGTCGGAGGCGTCCGCCTGGGCGAACTTCTCGAACACGCGGGCGCGGAATTCCTCGGGAATGCCTGGACCCTGGTCGGTCACACTGACGCGCACCCGCGGCCCACGCACACTACTGTGTAGACGGATCTCGCTGCCAGGCGGGGTGAACTTGACGGCGTTGGAGAGGAAATTCCCCAGGACCTGCTGTAGGCGCATGCCGTCTACCCAGACGAGCACATCGCTCGGGTGCTCCAGCGTACAGCGCACGCCATGCTGTTCGCAGAGCGCCTGGTTGCTTACCAGGGATTCCTCAAGCAGATCGCCAAGCGAATGTTCGCGCAACTCGAAAGACATCTTGCCTGCGGCAATCTTTTCCATGTCCAGCAGGTCGTTGATCAGGTGGCCCAGGCGCAGACTGTTGCGGTAGGCGATTTCGAGCATCTGCTGCATGGCGGCTGGCGCGGCCCCGAGCGCGCCGCCGACGATCAGCCCGAGCGCACCGCTGATGGAAGTCAGCGGGGTGCGCAGCTCGTGGCTGACGGTGGAAACGAAATCGTTCTTCATCTGCTCGACGCGTTTGCGTTCGGTCAAGTCCATCAGTGTGCCGCTGATGCGCTGGGCCATGCCCTGGGGATCACGCTGGATATAGCCGCGCAGCAGGACGGGGACAACATGTCCGTGCTTGTGCTGCAGGCGCAGCTCGGTGGTGAAGTGATCGACATTGGACAGCATGGTCTGCGCCAGCCGGGCCTTCTGCTGCGCCAGATCCTCGGCGACCGTGACTCGTTCCCACAGCTTGAGGTCGCAGGTCAGCTCGTTCGGACGGTAGCCGAGCATTTCCCAGGCGCGCGGCGAGGCATACATGCTGCCGGCCTCGAGATCCAGGTCCCAGAGCCCGTCGTTGCTGCCTTTTAGCGCCAGCGTCAGGCGTTCCTCGCTCAGTCGCAGGTCATGCCTGCTCTGGCGGATGTGGCGGGTCATCTCTTCGGCCAGTGCCTGGGCGCGGCTGTGGCGAAGAGCCAATGAGGAGGTGAGGAAGAACACGAGTAGGCTCAGGCCCAGCCCAAGCCCTGCAACCAGCGCTTCGTTGGCATGGAAGCGGCCGTCGAACTCCGGCTGGCTATCCAACCGCAATGTCCAGGTCTGCCCATAGAGATCCAGTTGCTGGAGCTGAGTGTAGCGAGCATCCTCGGGGTTGGCTGACTCGCGGGAGGAATAGATCAGCTGGTCGGTCTGTTCACCATCGCTGGCATAGATATGCAGCGCCAGTGGCAGATCGGCGGCCCGCAGAATGCCGCGCATCAGGTCTTCCACCCGATAAGGGCTGTAGACGAAACCGATCAATGCCTGCATGCGCTGCTCTGGCGTGGTCAGCGGTGCGTTCGGTTGATACACAGGTACATAGAGCAGTACGCCAGCCTGCACTTTACCGTGGGTTTCCTGCATCAGCGTGACCTTGCCGGTGATGCTCGTTTCGCCCAGCCTCGCGGCGCGCCGCATGGCACGGCGGCGGGTCGGTTCGGAATACATGTCGTAGCCGAAGGCTGCCAGATTGCGGTCAACGAAGGGCTCGAGAAAAATGATCGAGGTGTAAAACTCACGCTGGCCGGGGGGATAGATGTCGTAATCCGGAAAACCCTGCGCACGAATGCGCGCGACATGCGCATCGCGGGTGGCCGCGGGGATGGCTTGGGCGAAGCCGACCCCCTGGATGCCGGGGTAACGGTCCGGTAGCAGCAGGCGTTCGACATATGCACGCCACTGGTCGCGGCTGACATGCTCGACGGCATCGAACAGGCCGGCCCCGCCGAGGAGGATCTGTTCATGGTCGCGAAGCCGTTTACGAATCGCTTCGGTGACCTTCTCGCTTAGCATCTCAAACTGCTGTTCCGCAGCCCGGTTCTCGCTGACGCGCAGGTTCTGCCAAACCACCAGTTGCACCAGCAGGGTAAACACCAGCATCGCCCAGGCGATGCCGTTGCGTCGGCTGAAGAGCTGTCGGAGACCCTGGGACGGCCTTTGGTGATTCACGGGTTCGCTCATGCCTTCACTGCGGTGTGCTGTGCGTGGATCGGTTGAATGCCAGTCTGGCCAGCCATTGCTGGTCCGTTACTGATGTCGGGCCAGTATGCCGTACTGCGGGCGCCTGAGGGCGGGTGCGGTTGGCAGGTCGGCCCTGAAGGTTGCCCCAGCTTAGCTTCCGTAGTGGCCTATTGATATAGGTCCGTCATCAGCGCCCGGACGAGCGGCAGGCTTGGCCATAGCAGAGTTCGCTCGGGCGCCAGTCGATTTCATCTGCCGGCAGCGGGCGGGCAAAGCCGTAGCCCTGGCCGTAGTCGCAATCCTGCGCGAGCAGGAACGCCGCCTGGTCGGCAGTCTCGATGCCTTCGGCAACTACTTTCAGGCCCAGGTTGTGCGCCAGGCCGATGACTGAACGGGTGATGGCAGCGTCGTCGCGGTCCTCGGGCAGGCCGCGGACGAAGCCTTGGTCGATCTTCAGCTTGTGCACGTTCATACGTTTGAGGCGCTGCAGCGATGAATAGCCGGTGCCGAAGTCATCGATCGCCAGCTGCACGCCGAGCGCGCGCAAGCGCTGCAGCAGCTCCAGCGCAGCATCTGGGTCCTGCATCACCGCGCTTTCGGTAATTTCCAGCTCCAGATGACGAGCCTCCAACCCGCTTCTGGCGAGAATGGTGGCGACCTGCAGATCGAGTTCGCCGTTGCCGAACAGCCGGCTGGAAATGTTCACCGCGATGAAACCGAGCGGATGGCCCTGGCCGAGCCACTCGCGCGCCTGGTTGCAGGCCTGTTCCAGCACCCAGTGGTCGATCGCGCTGATGAGTCCGGTTTCCTCGGCAATCGGGATGAATATCCCGGGTGCGATCAGCCCCTTTTCAGGATGCTGCCAGCGCACGAGGGCTTCGAAACCGCTGATCGTGCCTGTCTGCAAATCGTAGATCGGCTGAAAATGCAGGCGCAGTTGGCCTTGTTCCAGCGCCTGCCGCAGCGCCGTTACCAGCTCGACGCGCTGGCGGGCCTGGCTGGTCAGCTCCTGAGAGTAGAACGCATAGGTCGAGCGGCCACTGCTCTTGGCCTTGAACAAGGCCGAGTCGGCATTGCGCATCAGCTGTTCGACGTTCTGCACATCGGTCGGATAGGGGTATAGGACGATGCCGATGCTGGCGCTGCTGAACAGCTCCTGCTCCCCGATATGAAAAGGCTCGTTGAGGCGGTCGAGAATGCGCAGTGCCAGTGCGGTGGCCTTTTCTGCACCGTAGCCCTCGCAGAGCAGAGCGAATTCGTCGCCGCCTAGACGGCCGAGCGTCATGCTTTTTTCCAGATGCTCGCTCAGTCGCGCGCTGACAGCCTGCAGCAGGGCGTCACCCAGGCTGTGGCCGAGGCTTTCGTTGATGTCCTTGAAGTGGTCGAGGTCGATCAGCAGAAGCGCACCGCTGCGCTTGTTGGCCCGGGCGCGCTCGAGGTCTTGTTTGGCGCGCTCGGTGAATAGCAGGCGGTTCGGCAGGTTGACCAGAGGATCGTAATGGGCCAGCTGGTCGAGCTCGTCGCGAGAGCGCTTCAGCGCCGAGAGGTCCGAGAACACGGCCACGTAGTGGCTGAGCTTGCCCCGGTTGTCGTGGATGCAGCGCAGGTTTTGCCATTGCGGGTACACCTCGCCATTCTTGCGGCGATTCCAGATCTCGCCGCTCCACTCTCCGTTCGCCTTTAGCGCCAGCCACATCTGCTGGTAGAACGCCGCGTCGTGCTTGCCCGAGGCGAACAGTTTCGGCGTCTGCCCGAGCACCTCCTCGGTGCTGTAGCCGGTGATACGGCTGAAGGCGGGATTGACGTGCACGATGCGCTGATTCGGGTCGGTTACCAGCACGCCTTCCTGCGTGCTGTCGAATACCGCAGCCGCCTGCTTCAGGCTGGTTTCCTGCACATGCTGGGCGCGCTGTTGCTCATCGAAGCGGCGAAAGTGCCGGCGGCCGAGCAGGAATATCAGCGCGCTGGTCAGCGCCACGAACAGGGCACCCTTGCCCATCTGCCAGGTCTGGCTGTCGCCTGCGGCCAGGCGGCCGACCAGCGTATCGCCGAGGAAAATCCAAAGCATAGCCAGGCTGAAATAGCCCAGGCTCAGCCGGACGAGGTATGTATTCATTACTACTCTTCGGGTCCGATCAAATACTACATAGTCAAACCCCATCGCACTGGGCGAGCGGGAGATACGTCTTGCACTGGTGGTGCTGCTTCCTGCTGTGCCAGTGGTTTGCATCCTGGCCTAAAGCCAGCTTGGCCACCAGTCCGGTTGGTCGGGTTCTATCCGTTGCAAATAGTGGCTGCCGCCCAGCTGGCGCATCTGCTGCCGAATCCAGGCTGCGCGATTGTTCACATGGCTGCTCGGTTTGCCAGCGCTCCATTGTCGCGGGTTGGGCAACACCGCGGCGAGGAGACTAGCCTGCCGGGTCGACAGGTACGGTGCTCCGGTGCCGAAGTGATGTTGCGCAGCCGCTTGCGCGCCGAAGATGCCATCACCCCATTCGACGCTATTGAGGTAGACCTCAAGGATGCGCTGTTTCGGCCACAAGAGTTCGATCAGTGCGGTGAACCAGGCTTCCAGACCTTTGCGCGGCCAGCTGCGGCCAGACCAGAGAAACAGGTTCTTGGCCACCTGCTGGCTCAGTGTGCTGGCACCGCGCAGCGAACCGCCGCGCTCATTGTGGCTGAGCGCGGCGCGGATTGCGGCGACGTCGAAGCCCCAGTGGTCGGCGAACTTCTGATCCTCGGCGGCGATCACCGCCATCTTCAGATCGTCCGGCAGCTCACGCCAGGGCCGCCAATCGCGGGTCAGGTCGATAGTTTCACCCGTGCGCCAGGACTCGATCTTGCGCTCGATCATCAAAGCAGTGAATGGCGGCGGCACCCAGCGGAACAGCAGTACCAGCAGTACCGATAGACCGATCAGCCAGAGCAGCAGTTTGGACAGGCGCAGCAGCAGGTTTCGCAACATGTCACTTGGTCGTGGGCGAAAAGTGCGGGCATTATAGCGGCCGCTTTGGCCATCGACCGGAAAAGGCAATGATTCGTGCTTATATCGTTCTTGCCGCGCTGTTCGGCTTTACCGGCGTTGCGCTTGGTGCCTTCGCTTCCCATGGCCTTAGAAGCCAGCTGAGTCCGGCCTATCTCGCCGTGTTCCAGACGGGCGTGCAGTACCAGCTGATTCATGCGCTGGCGCTGTTCGGTGTCGCGCTGCTGGCGTTGCTGCATCCGAGCCGGCTGCTGACCGCGGTCGGTGTGTTGTTCACCGCTGGCATCCTGCTGTTTTCCGGCAGCCTTTACCTGCTGACGCTGAGCGGGATCGGCAAGCTGGGCATGATCACGCCGATAGGTGGCACGGCCTTCCTCGCAGGCTGGCTATGCCTGGTGATCGCCGGATGGCGTATACGCGGCTGAGCGGGACGAACGGCCGCGGCCTGCGCGTTGGTGACAGGGGTGATTCGGGCTAGAATGCCGTCCCCTTTTCGCAATGGCGGCGAACAGCATGCAGATTCAGTTGAATGGCGAACCCTATGAGCTGCCAGCCGGCGAGACGGTGGCCGACCTGCTGGTGCGGCTTGAGCTGAGCGGGCGCCGCCTGGCTGTCGAGCTCAACCGGGACATCGTGCCGCGCAGCGCGCACGCGTCTACCGAGCTCAGCGAAGGCGATCATGTCGAGGTGGTGCACGCCATCGGCGGCGGCTAGCTCGCCGCGTCCATCCGAGTCACGCCGCCATGCGGCGCCCAGTCCGCAGCAACACGTCCGAACGAGGAATTCCCATGCGCCCAGTTCCGAACGACAAGCCTTTCACCCTGGCCGGTCGCACCTATCAATCGCGCCTGCTGGTAGGCACCGGCAAGTACAAGGACCTCGACGAGACGCGCGCGGCCATCGAGGCCTCGGGTGCCGAGATCGTCACCGTCGCGGTGCGTCGTACCAACATCGGCCAGAACCCGGGCGAGCCGAATCTGCTCGATGTAATCAGCCCCGAGCGCTACACCATCCTGCCGAACACTGCCGGTTGCTTCACCGCCGAAGATGCGGTGCGCACCTGCCGCCTGGCCCGTGAGCTGCTCGACGGTCACAAGCTGGTCAAGCTGGAAGTGCTGGCCGATCAAAAGACGCTGTTTCCCAACGTGATCGAAACCCTCAAGGCGGCCGAAGTGCTGGTCAAGGACGGTTTCGACGTGATGGTGTACACCAGCGACGACCCGATCATCGCCCGCCAGCTGGCCGAGATGGGCTGTATCGCGGTGATGCCGCTGGCTGGCCTGATCGGCACCGGCCTGGGCATCTGCAACCCGTACAACCTGCGCATCATCCTCGAGGAAGCCACCGTGCCCGTGCTGGTGGATGCCGGTGTCGGTACCGCCTCGGACGCCACCATCGCCATGGAACTGGGCTGCGAAGCGGTGTTGATGAACAGCGCCATCGCCCATGCGCAGAACCCGGTACTCATGGCTGAAGCCATGAAGTACGCCATCGAGGCTGGCCGCCTGGCCTATCTTGCCGGTCGCATGCCGAAGAAGCTCTATGCCAGCGCCTCGTCGCCGCTGGATGGGCTGATTCGCTGAAACGATTCGTGGCCGGCCCTGACCTTGCGTCTGGGCCGGTTTTTTATTTCTCGCAGGTAGACCATGACAGAGCAGAACCCCGCGGCCGAAGAGCAGCAAACCGAGCACCGCCGTACCATCAAGAGTTTCGTGATGCGTGCCGGGCGCATGACCGAAGGCCAGCAGCGTGGTCTGGAGCAGGGCTGGCCGAAGTTCGGCCTGTCGCTCGAGGACGGTCTGCGCGACTTCGACGAGGTGTTCGGCCGCAGCGCGCCGCGCACCTTCGAAATCGGCTTCGGCATGGGCCATTCCACCCTGGAAATGGCCGCCGCGGCGCCGGATCAGGACTTCATCGGCGTGGAAGTGCATAAACCCGGCGTCGGCGCGCTGCTGAGCGGACTTCTGTCACAGAAATTGGACAACGTGAGGGTCTACAGTTGCGACGCCTTGGAGGTGCTGCGCGATTGCGTGGCCGATTCCAGTCTGGACCGCGTGCTGTTGTTCTTCCCGGACCCGTGGCACAAGAGCCGCCATCACAAGCGCCGCATCGTGCAGCCGGCCTTCGCCGAGCTGATACGCAGCAAGCTTAAGATCGGCGGCGTGCTGCACATGGCGACCGACTGGGAGCCCTATGCCGAATACATGCTAGAGGTAATGAGTGTCGCCCCGGGCTATCGCAATCTGGCTGAAGACGGGCGCTGCGTGCCGCGCCCGGCGGAGCGCCCGGTGACCAAGTTCGAGCGCCGTGGAGAGCGGCTCGGCCATGGTGTGTGGGATCTGAAGTTCCAGCGCATCGACTGAGCGAAACCGCAACAACCTGTACCGAGATACCCGCGACCGTTGCCTGGCAGCTTCGACGAAGCCCCGCCGCGGTCGCTTGCGCCACATCCAATCGAGAGCCGCAGCAGCGGCCAGGGACGAGAGCCTGCCAGGGAGGCATGCCTGTTGCCCACACCGTATAACAATGCAACGCCGACAGCTGGGCTCGCTAGCCCTGCCCCGCGTCGTGCGCCATGGGGGGAGTAAAAACGATGTACGGAAAGATCGGAATTCTGTTGTTGGCGGCCTGTGCCGCTTTACCGGCACAGGCGAAGGTAGACAGCACTCAGGCGGCGCGGCTGGGGCAGGACTTGACGCCGTTGGGAGCGGAGCGTGCCGGCAATGCGGCCGGAACCATTCCGCCCTGGACCGGTGGCGTGGCGGCGCCAGCCGGCTACGAGCCGGGCATGCACCATCCCGATCCATTTGCTGGCGACTCGGTGCTCTACCGTGTCGATCGCAACAATCTGGGCGAGTACGGCGACCAGCTTCCCGAAGGTATGAAGGCCCTGCTGGAGCGCTATCCTGACTATCACCTGCGCGTCTTCCCGACCCGCCGCAGTGCCGCGGTACCGCAGCGCATCTACGATGCCACCCGCTTCAATGCTGTCAGCGCCGAACTGATCGCCAACGGCAACGGCATCCAGGGCGCGGCGGCCGGGATTCCCTTCCCCATTCCGCAAAGCGGCATCGAGGTCATCTGGAACCACATCCTGCATTACAAGGGTGACCAGAGCCACATGATCAATAACCAGGCGGTGGTGATCGGCGGCCGGGCCAACTACATCAAGCGCGACCGCCACGTGTACTACGTCTACAACCGCGAGGGGATGACCTACGGTGATCTGGACAACACCGTGCTGTACTACAAGTACCGCGTTACCGCGCCAGCCAAGCTCTCCGGTACCGCGCTGGTGGTGCAGGACCCGATTGATCAGGTGCTGACCACCCGTAAGGCCTGGCGTTACAGTCCGGACGATCGCCGCGTGCGTCGCCTGCCTTCGCTGGCCTACGACTCTTTGCAGCCGGACACCAGCGGCCTGGCCACGGCCGACGTGGTCGACTCGTTCAACGGCGCGCCGGATCGCTACGACTGGGAACTGCTCGGCAAGCGTGAAATGCTGATGCCCTACAACAGCTACGCCGTGCACCAGAAGGGCATCGCCTACGACACCATCGTCCAGCCGCGTACCCTCAATCCCGACCTGCTGCGCTACGAGCTGCACCGCGTCTGGGTGGTCGAGGCCACGCTGCGCAAGGGCTTCAGCCATCTCTACGACAAGCGTCGCTTTTACATCGACGAGGACAGCTGGGCGATCCTGGCGGTCGATCTGTATGACGAGAAGGGCCAGTTGATCGGCCTGCAGGAAAGCCATCCGATCAGCTACTACGACGTGCCGATGTTCAACAGCACGCTGGAGACGCTCTACCACCTCAAGGACGGTAACTACTTCGTCGACGGCCTGGACAACAACGAGCCGATGTACGACTTCGACGTGAAGCTCGGCCCACGCGACTTCTCTCCGCAGGCGCTACGCCGCGGTAACTGAGCAGAAAATGGTCGATGCAAAGGGCGCCGATGGCGCCCTTTGTTTATCTGCTATACGAGCCCTGCAGCTTGAAGGCTCACCCGCGTGCCGGCCTGGCCCTGGATGATGGCCTCGATCTGTTCCAGCGACCCGATCACCGCGACGTTGCCGGTGTTGCGCGCGAACTCGCAGGCTGCCTGTACCTTGGGGCCCATGGAGCCGGCGGCGAATCCCAGGCATTCCAGTCGGTCGGGATGCGCCTCGGCGATACGCCGCTGCTGCGGCGTTCCCCAGTCCAGGTAGGCGCCGTCGACATCGGTCGCAATCACCAGCAGGTCCGCCTTCAGCTGCTCGGCAAGCAGCGCCGAGCACAGATCCTTGTCGATCACCGCCTCGACCCCCTGCAGTCGACCTCTCTGGTCATATACCGTCGGGATGCCTCCGCCGCCGGCGCAGATCACCACGCTGCCTTTCTCCAGTAGCCAGCTGATCGGCCGGATCTCGAAAATGCGCTTCGGTCGCGGGCTGGGCACCACCCGGCGGAATCGGTCGCCATCCGCTGCGATTACCCAGCCTTTTTCCTCGGCAAGACGCTCGGCTTCATCGCGGCTGTAAACCGGGCCAATCGGCTTGCTCGGCTGCTTGAACGCCGGGTCCTCGGGATCTACCTCGACCTGAGTCAGCAAGGTGGCCAGGGGCACTTCGAATGGCAGCAGGTTGCCCAGCTCCTGCTCGATCATGTAGCCGATCATGCCCTCGGTTTCGGCGCCGAGTACATCCAGTGGATAGGCGGGAACCTCCTTGTAGGCGGCTCCCTGCAGTGCCAGTAGCCCGACCTGCGGCCCGTTGCCGTGGGCGACTACCAGTTCGTTGCCCGCCGCGATGCGCGCGATCTGCATGCAGGCGGTCCGGACGTTCTCGCGCTGGTTGTCCGCACTCAGCGGCTCCCCGCGACGAAGCAGGGCGTTGCCGCCCAGGGCTATGACGATACGCATGCTGCGGTTCTCCGTATCAGGCGCACGAACTCAGATGCCCGCCAGCGTCGAGACGAGAATCGCCTTGATCGTGTGCATGCGATTCTCGGCCTGCTCGAAGGCAATGCAGGCTGGTGATTCGAACACCTCCTCGGTCACTTCGATGCCGTTGGCCAGGTGCGGATAGCTTGCGGCGATCTCCTTGCCGATCTTGGTCTCGCTGTTGTGGAGCGCCGGTAGGCAGTGCATGAACTTGCAGCGCGGATTGCCGGTTGCCTGCATCAGCGGCGGGTTCACTTGGTAGGGCAGCAGCAGCTTGATTCGTTCGGCCCAGGCTTCCAGCGGTTCGCCCATCGACACCCACACATCGGTATGGACGAAATCGACGCCTTGCACCGCAGCAAGCGGGTCTTCGGTGAGCGTCAGACGCGCGCCGCTTGCCTTGGCGAACTCCTCGCAGGCGGCGACGTGTTCCGCACTCGGCCAGAGTGCGCGAGGTGCGGCGATGCGCACATCCATGCCGAGCTTTGCGCCGATCAGCAGCAGCGAGTTACCCATGTTGTTGCGCGCGTCGCCCAAGTAGGCGTAGCTGATCTGCTGCAGCGGCTTGTCACTGTGCTCGCGCATGGTCATGACGTCGGCGATCATCTGCGTTGGGTGGTATTCGTCGGTCAGACCGTTGAATACCGGCACGCCGGCGAAGCGGGCAAGCTCCTCGACGATCTCCTGCCTGAAACCGCGGTATTCGATGGCGTCGTACATGCGACCGAGCACCCGAGCGGTGTCCTTCATGGTCTCCTTGTGGCCGATCTGCGAGGAGTTGGGGTCAATATAGGTGACGTTGGCGCCCTGGTCATAGGCGGCGACTTCGAAGGCGCAGCGCGTGCGCGTCGAGGTCTTTTCGAAGATCAGCGCGATGTTCTTGCCCTTGAGGTGCTGGCGCTCGGTGCCGGTGTACTTGGCGCGCTTGAGATCGCGGGACAAATCGAGCAGATAGCGCAGCTCGCGTTCGCTGTGGTGCATCAGGCTGAGCAGGCTGCGGTTGTGCGTATTGAACGGCATGATTCGCTTCCTCTTTTCGCCAGGCGGCGTGGGAGCACGTCGCCTCGTGCTGTCAGTAGTCGATGGCGTCGCGGACGATCGGGCAGGTCATGCAATGCCCGCCGCCGCGGCCACGGCCCAGTTCGCTGGCGCTGATGGTGATGACCTCGACCCCGGCCTTGCGCAACAGGGTGTTGGTGAAGGTGTTGCGGTCGTAGCCGATGACGACGCCGGGCTCCAGAGCGACCACATTGTTGCCGTCGTCCCATTGTTCACGCTCGACTTCATAGCTGTCGCCGCCGGTTTCCACCACCCGCAGCGCCGGCAGGCCGAGCGCCTCGGCGACCACATCGAGGAATGGTGCTTGCTCGCGGCGCACGTCAATTCCATCCGGCTTGCACTCATCCGGGCGCAGGCTGAAGGCGGTGATGCCGTGCACCACCTCCGGGAAGATGGTCACCAGGTCGCGATCACAGAAGCTGAAAACGGTGTCCAGGTGCATGGCTGATCGAGAACGGGGCAGGCCGGCGACGATCACCCGTTCGGCGGCGCCGTGGCGGAACAGCGATTGGGCCAGCTGGCCGATGGCCTGCCGCGAGCTGCGCTCACCCATGCCGATCAGCACCACACCCTTGCCAAGCGGCATGACGTCGCCACCTTCGAGCGTGGCCAGACCGTGATCGAGTTCGGGGTCGCCGTACCAGACCTTGAAATCCTGGCCGCGGAACTGCGGATGGAAGCGGTAGATGGCGGCGGTCAGCAGGGTTTCCTGGCGCCGTGCGGTCCAGTGCATCGGGTTGAGCGAAACGCCGCCGTAGATCCAGCAGGTGGTGTCACGGGTGAACAGGGTGTTCGGCAGCGGCGGCAGGATAAAGCTCGAGTGGCCGAGGTAGTCGCGGAACATGCGGACAATCTCGCCACCTTCACTGCCAGGTAGATCGCTGCCAGACACACCGCCGATGAGGAATTCCGCCAGCCGGCGTCGCTCCAGGCCTTCCAGCCAACTGCGTACTTCGCCCTGCAGGCCGACTCCGACCTGGTTGGCGGTGATCTTGCGGTCGAGGAGCCATTTCAGTGCCTCGGGATCACTAAGCGTTTCGGTCAGCAGATTGTGCATTTCCAGCACCTCGACCCCGCGCTCGCGCATCTTGCTGACGAAGTCGAAATGGTCGCGCTTGGCCTGGCTCACCCAGAGCACGTCGTCGAACAGTAGCTCGTCGCAGTTGCTGGGGGTCAGGCGCTGATGGGCCAGGCCCGGCGAGCAGACTAGAACCTTGCGTAGCTTGCCGGCCTCGGAGTGAACGCCGAGCTTCGGTGGTTGCAACATCATTGAATTGCCTCCTTTGGTCGTCGCACCTGTTGGTGCTTCGGGGGCTCGCCACGACTTGTGATCATGGCGAGTGGATACGGCAGTGTTATCGCGTCAGAGCGAGAGGAACCCGTCATAAAGCCCGTAGGCGGCGATCGCCGCACCGATCAGCACCACCGCGAAGATCAGCTTCTCGATGGCAGTGAACACCGGCTGCCCGAGCTCATGCTTGGCCTTGGCGAAGAACAGCACGCCGGGGGCGTAGAGCAGCGCCGACAGCAGGACGTACTGCATACCCCCGGCATAGACCAGCCACATCGCATAGAGCGTGGCGATGGCAGCATTCAGGACGTCCTTGCGCCGCTCGCCAGCTGCGCCGGCGTATCCCTCGCCGCGTACGCCGAGCAGCAGGCCATAGGCCGCCGACCAGAAGTAGGGCACCAGAATCATCGACGTGGCGAGGTAGAGCAGGCTCAGGTAGGTCGATGCGTTGAACAGGGTGATGATCAGAAACAGCTGGATCAGCCCGTTGGACAGCCACAGCGCATTCACCGGCACGTGCTTGGCGTTCTCCTTGCGCAGGAACTGCGGCATGGTGTGGTCGCGCGCCGCGGCAAACAGGATCTCGGCACACAGCAGCGTCCAGGACAACAGGGCGCCGGCCAGGGAAACCACCAGCCCGACGCTGATCAACACGGCGCCCCAGCGCCCGACCACCTGTTCCAGCACGCCAGCCATGGACGGGTTCTTCAGGCCCGCCAGTTCGGCCTGGCTCATGATGCCCATCGACAGCACGTTCACCAGCACCAGCAAGGCAAGCACGCTGCAGAAGCCGATCACCGTGGCGCGACCGACATCGCTGCGGCGTTCGGCGCGGGCCGAGAAGATGCTGGCGCCTTCGATGCCGATGAATACCCACACCGTCACCAGCATCATGTTGCGTACCTGCTGCATGACGCCGCCTAGCTCGATGTTGCCGCGACCCCAGAAGTCGGCGGTGAACACGTCCAGGCGGAACGCCACCGCGGTAATGACGATGAACAGGATCAGCGGCACGATCTTGGCGATCGTGGTGACGAGATTGACGAACGCTGCTTCGCGAATGCCGCGTAGCACGAGGAAATGCACGCCCCACAGCACTAGTGAGGCACCGATTACCGCCGGCAGGGTATTGCCCTCGCCGAACATCGGCACGAAATAGCCCAGGGTGCTGAATAGCAGCACGAAGTAACTGACGTTGCCGATCCAGGCGCTGATCCAGTACCCCCACGCCGAAGAAAAGCCCATGTAATCGCCGAAGCCCGCCTTGGCGTAGGCGTAGACACCGGCGTCCAGTTCCGGCTTGCGATTGGCCAGGCTCTGGAAAACGAAAGCCAGGGTCAGCATGCCCACGGCCGTGATCGCCCAGCCGATCAGAATGCCGCCAGCGCTGGCGCTGGCGGCCATGTTCTGCGGCAGGGAGAAGATCCCGCCGCCAATCATCGAGCCCACGACGAGAGCCACCAATGCTCCGAGCTTGAGCTGCTTCGAATTTGCGGCCATAGCTATCTCCTGAAAAGTCCGCGGCACTGGTTCGATTAAAGTACCGAGCGAACTGCTACGTAATGATTTCGCTCAAGCGACCTTCGGTTAGTGCTGGGATGATTGGCGTACAAATGCCGTGAACTGTGCGGGAAAAGCCGCCAAGCGGCGCTGGTAAGGGTAGGGGAGGCGTCGGGGCCCGTTCAGACCTGGTCATCTGCAGCTGCGCGAACAGCCTTCGGCGGGACGACTAGCCTATCGTCTGTGCCTTGCCTATCGAGTGGAAGGCAACACGCAGGCGCCATGCTGGGGGCGCGTTCCCTAAGCGGCGAGGTGGGCAGATCAAGCTGGACGAGCAGTTCTGCATGCAGCGGAACGCGGCCTGCAATTTCCTGCAGAAGATTGACCAGTGCCTGCGCCGGCACGGCGCGCCTGTGCGTTCGGATGTCGCGTTCGGTTATCACCGCCTTTACGACCCGCCGTTCGAAGACCCTGCGCTGACAGTTGCGCTGCCGGCCGTCGATCTCGAGCGCTTTCTTGAAGGTTGAGCGGCGTTAGTTACGGTCGGCGATCACACCGATGAGGAAGAAGATCAGCAGCAGCACGGGGGCTAGGCTGTAGTTGTTCAGATGGGCCAGGCCCTGGGTCATCCAAGGCGTCAGGAACACGATGGCCAGTCCGTAGCCCACCGCGCAGACCAGCACGAAAATCAGTGTACGCAGGAAGAAGTTGAGGCTGCTGACCGTATTCTTCACCCAGGCATTGAGCGCCGGGCCGAACAGCACGAACAGCGTCGCCATCAGTGCCAGGGAGATGTCGGACAGGTGGCTGCGGCTCCAGCGCGACAGCGTGACGATCAGGTCGAGTAGCAAATCCATGCGGTGTCCTTAAGGCAGGAAGCTCTGTAGCAGGTCATTGAGGAACAGCTGGCCCTTCGGTGTCGCCACCAGACGCGCAGGGTCGGCCGACAGCAGGCCGCGGGCTTGGGCTGCACGCCGCGGCTCGGCAAGCAGGTCTAGCGCCAGCCCGGTGCGCTGAGTGAACAGCATGGCCGGTACGCCGTCGGTGAGGCGCAGCACATTCATCAGGAATTCGAAGGGTAATTCATCGGCAGTCAGTTGCTTTTCGCCAGCGCGGAAGGCCTTCGCCGGGTCGAGGTAGTCTTTCGGCAGGCGGGTCTTCCAGCTGCGCAGGATGCGGCCGTCGGCATGGCTGAGCTTGGCATGGGCGCCGGCACCGATGCCGAGGAAATCGCCGAAGGTCCAGTAGTTCAGGTTGTGTCGGGCCTGCCGACCCGGCTGGGCATAAGCCGAAGTCTCGTACTGGCGATAACCGTGCTCGGCAAGCAGCGCCTGGCCGGCTTCCTGGATGTCCCAGAGGATGTCGTCTTCGGGCAGCTGCGGCGGCTGGCTCCAAAACACTGTGTTCGGCTCCAGGGTCAGCTGATACCAAGACAGATGCGTCGGCTGCTGGGCGATGGCGATGCGCAGGTCGCTCAGCGCATCTTCCAGGCTTTGGTCCGGCAGGCCATGCATGAGGTCGAGGTTGAAGTTGTCGAAGCCGGCGGCGCGGGCCATGTCCGCTGCGCGAATCGCTTCGTCGCCGTCATGGATACGGCCGAGCGCCTTGAGCTTCTCGGCCTGGAAGCTCTGCACGCCGATGGACAGCCGGTTGATGCCGAGCTGGCGGTAGTCGCGGAACTTGGCTTGCTCGAACGTTCCCGGATTGGCCTCCAGGGTAATCTCGATGTCCTCGGTGAAACCGACCAGCCGCTCCAGCCCGTCGACGATCGCCCCCAGCGCCCTGGCGGAAAACAGACTCGGCGTGCCGCCGCCAAAGAAGATCGAGCTCAGTCGGCGACCCTGGACGTGCTCGAGATCGGCACGCAGATCGGCCAGCAGCGCAGCGACATACGCGTCTTCGGGCAGCTCGGGGCCGGCTGCGTGGGAATTGAAGTCGCAGTACGGGCATTTGCGCACGCACCAGGGGATATGCACGTAAGCTGCCAGCGGCGGCAGCTCGAAGCCTGCCTCAGGCGGCGCGCCGTAGATCCCGTTGTTAGCGGTTCGCGATGCAGCCGCTTTCATATCCCCAGCTGCTGCTTGAGCAGGGCCATGGCGCGTGCACGGTGGCTGAGCTGGTTCTTCTGCGCGGCCGGCAGCTCGGCACTGGAACAGTCGCATTCCGGCACCCAGAACAGTGGGTCGTAACCGAAGCCATGCTCACCGCGCGCGGCATGCAGGATGCGGCCGTGCCAGAGGCCCTCGCAGATGATCGGCAGCGGATCGTCGGCGTGGCGCACCAGGGCCAGGGCGCAGACGAACTGCGCGCCGCGCTCGGCATCCGGAACCTCCCGCAGGGCATCCAGCAGCTTGGCATTATTGGCAGCGTCGCCCCTGCCGTCGGCATAGCGCGCCGAGTAAATGCCCGGTGCGCCGCCAAGGGCGTCGACGGCCAGGCCGGAATCGTCGGCGAGCGCCGGCAGACCGGATATCCGCGCAGCGTTGCGCGCCTTGAGAATGGCGTTCTCGACGAAGGAAAGGCCGGTTTCCTCCGGCTCGACGGTGCTGAACTCGGCTACCGAGCGCACGCGTACAGCGTCGCCGAGCATGGCCTGGAGCTCCTTGAGTTTGCCGGCGTTATGACTGGCCAGCACCAGTTCGGGAAAAGGCATCATCGGTCGGGGAAGACTTCCTGGGTGAACTCGAAGCTGATCGGCTGCGCACCGGTCGGCTGTACGGTGAGGCTGAAGCGCAGGGTTTCCTGCGAGTCGAAGGGGAATTGCGCGAGGTAATAGATCGCCTCTTCACCCTCTTTGAGCTGCTTGAAGCTCAGCACGCGATCCTGCCCGAGCAGATTCTTCACCTGGCCGCTGACCTGTGCGGCGACCGGTTTGCCACCCTTGAGCACCGAGACGTTGACCACGCCCTGGGTCTTGCTGCGCGTGAGGCCGGCCGCGGCGGCAATGTCCGGCTGCAGGAAGCCGGAGTTGAAGGCGATGTAGTGGATATCGTACTCACCCACGCTGTGCTTGCGTTCGGCGAGTGCCGGTAATGTGAGGAGCGCGGCCAGAAGGCCGATCAGGACGCGTTTCATGTGCTTACCTCCAGCGTTGAAGCCGCTCAGCGGGATGGCCCGGTGACGCGGTAGATACCGATTTCACCCAGCAGATTCGGCCATAACCGACTGGCCCAGCCATGCCTGTGGTCGCGGTCGACAGCGAGGCGTTCGAGCACCCTGGCGCCGCTTTCCTGGCACAGCCGCTCGAAGTCCTCGAACGTGCAGAAGTGAATGTTCGGCGTGTTGTACCAAGTGTAGGGGAGGAACTCGGATACCGGCATGCGGCCCTTGCTCGCCAGGTACCAGCGGCAGCGCCAGTGGCCGAAATTGGGGAAGGTGATGATGCACTGGCGGCCGACGCGCAGCATTTCCTTCATCAGCTGGTCCGGGTAGTGCACGGCTTGCAACGCCTGGGTCATCACCACCATGTCGAAGCTGTCGCTGGCGAAGTTGCCCAGGCCCAGGTCGAGGTTCTGCTCGATGACGTTGACGCCCTTGTCGATGCAGGCGGCAATGTTGTCCGGGTCGATTTCCAGGCCATAGCCGCTGACCTGCTTGTGGTCACGCAACCAGGCGAGCAGCTCGCCATTGCCGCAGCCGAGGTCGAGAACTCGGCTGCCGGCCGGTATCCACTCTTGGATGATGTCCAGATCGGCGCGCATCTTCGTTCCTTATACGGCTATGCGGTTCATGTAACCGCGGAAGGCTTGCAGGTAGCGGGGGTTGGGGATCAGGAAGGCATCGTGGCCCTGCGGCGCGTCGATCTCCAGGTAGCAGACGTCCTTGCGCGCGGCGAGCAGGGCGTCGACGATTTCCCGCGAGCGCTCCGGCGAGAAACGCCAGTCGGTGGTGAAGGACATCACGCAGAAGCGCGCCTGGGCGACCTCGAAGGTCTTGGCCAGATTGTCGTCATTGGCCGCCGCCGGGTCGAAGTAGTCCAGTGCCTTGGTCATCAGCAGGTAGGTGTTGGCGTCGAAGCGTCCGGAAAACTCCTCACCCTGATAGCGCAGGTAGCTTTCGACCTGGAACTCCACGCTGTTGAAGTCGTAATTGAGCTTCTCGCTCTTCAGTCCGCGGCCGAACTTGGTGCCCATGGCGTCATCGGACAGGTAGGTGATGTGGCCGACCATGCGCGCCAGCATCAGTCCGCGCTTGGGAATCACGCCCATCTCCTGGAAATGCCCGCCGTGGAACTCGGGATCGGAGAGGATCGCCTGGCGCGCGACCTCGTTGAAGGCGATGTTCTGCGCCGACAGCTTGGGTGCCGAGGCGATGGCCAGGCAGTGACGTACCCGCTCGGGGTAGCTGATGGTCCACTGCAAGGCTTGCATGCCACCCAGGCTGCCGCCGACCACCGCTGCCCACTGGGCGATGCCGAGCCGATCGGCCAGGCGTGCCTGGCTGTGCACCCAGTCTTCCACGGTGACCACCGGGAAATCGGCGCCGTAGGGCTTGCCGCTGGCCGGGTTGGTGCTGCTGGGGCCGGTGGAGCCGTTGCAGCCGCCAAGATTGTTCAGGCTGACGACGAAGAAGCGATCGGTATCGATGGCCTTACCCGGGCCTATGCACGAGTCCCACCAGCCGGGCTTGCGATCGTCCGCGCTGTGGTAGCCGGCAGCATGATGGTGGCCGGACAGCGCATGGCAGATGAGCACGGCGTTGCTGCGCGCAGCGTTCAGCTCGCCATAGGTTTCGTAGATCAGCTGGTAATCGGCCAGCGTGCGGCCGCAGGCGAGTGTCAGTGGCTCGGCAAAGTGCGCGACCTGCGGACTCACCAGGCCAACGGAATCGGCGGGAATTGCAGTGGGCATCGACCCTGGCTCTTGCTTGAAGAAGGCGGCAAAGTCTAAAGGTATGCGCGTTGCAATTCATCCTGAAATGCAACGGTGGGCGGGGCTCCCGCCATTTCCTCACCGGCGGCGAAGAAATGGCGACGGTTCTAGCTGATTTGCGCCTTGGTCAGGCTGACCACCTTGCCCTGCCGCCGCAGCGGCGCCGGCCGCCGCAGCGCACGGAGCATTTCCGCGGCTTGTGCCAGTTGCAGCTCCAGTTCTCCGCTGTAGCGGGTCAGCAGCTGTCCGCGTTTGCTGTTCTGCTGGCTCTCCCTGGCCAGGTTCTTTAGCTGCAGGATGTGGGCTTCCAGCTGCTGCTTGTGTTCCAGGGAAAACTGCAGCAAGGGTGTCAGCGCGTCGCCAGCCCATTGTTCGGCATCCTGGCGCAGTCGCTGGTGCATGCCGATGACTTCCTGCACCAGGGTGGAGAAGAAACGTCTGGTGAGCGTTCGCTGCTCGGTGAGCAGGGTCTTCAATTGCAGGCGGAACTGATCGGCCTTGCCTTGCAAGCTGCGCAGCTCGCGCTGATAAGGCAGCAACTGGAACAACGGTGGATCTATGCCATTCAGCGGGTTCTCTTCGCTGTGCCGGCGATAGATCGCCGAAACCATCTTGTTGGCGCGCTCGGCTTCCTGTTCGAGGACGCCTAGATCCTGCTCCACCGAGCGGAAGAAGTGCAGGATGGCCAGGTTGATGCCGAGCGTCGTCAGGCTGCCGGTCAGACTCCGGCGCAGCCGGGTCAGGTGTTCCTCAAGGCGTTCCGCACGGATGGCCGCGCGCAGCAGCTCGCCTTGGCGCTGCAATAGGCGCTGATTGGTCTTCAGGTCGAGTAGGCGCTTGTGATGGCGGTTGTGGTCGTGCCGTGTGCGCGCGGTGAGTTCGAGCAGCATCTGCCCGCTGCCTTCCTGATGGCTGGCGAGCACGTCGCGCTGTTCGATGACCTTTTCCAAGCGCAGCTTGAGCGCGTGCTGGCTGTTCTGCACCAGTGCCAGGACCTGCAGTACCACCTGGTCTTCGAGTAAACGTTCCTTTTGCGCCAGGATGCGCTGACTTAGCAGCTGCTCCAGTTGAGCCAGTTGGCTGCGTTCGAGCAGCGCCTGGTCGCCGCGGATCTTCGCCATCAGCGCCTGCTTGGCCGACAACGGCAGAACGTCCGCGCAGTCGATACCGAGCTGCTGTGCGGTGGTTTCGCGGATGTCTTCGATAGCCTTCTGGGCGAAGGCTTCGCCGGCAACATCGTCCCAGAGCACGTCGATCTTGTTGAGTACGGCGAACAGGCTGCTCTGGGTGTCTTCATCGAGCTGACGGATGTGCTGCTGCCAGATCTGCATGTCGCTGGCTGTGACGCCGGTATCGGCGGAAAGCAGGAAAATGATCGCCTGCGCATTGGGCAGCATCGACAGGGTCAGTTCCGGTTCGCTGCCCAGCGCGTTCAGCCCAGGGGTATCGAGAATGCGCAGACCCTGGCGCAGCAACGGATGGTCGAAGTTGACCATGGCGTGGCGCCAGGCTGGCACCAGCACCATGTCACCGCTGCCCGTGCTTTCCAGGCCAGCCGGGTCGAAGCCCAGCTGGATCGCCTGCTCCACCGGCATGGTCTTGGTCAAGGCGACCTGGGCGAAGGCCTCGGCCATGCTTTCGGGGTCGTGCGGATCGAGCGGCAGGTTCAGCCAGAGTCGCGGAGTGCGCTTGAGCTGCGCGATGCTGGTGTCCTGCAGGCGCGACTCGATGGGCAGCAGGCGGATGTAAGAACGCTCCGAGCGTGGATCGAACAGCAGCTCGGTGGGGCACATGGTGGTGCGTCCAGCCCGCGAGGGCAGGATGCGCTGACCATAGTTGGAGAAGAACAGGCTGTTGATCAGCTCGGTCTTGCCGCGCGAATACTCGCCGACGAACGCCAGGGTGATGTGATCGGTGCGCAGCACCCGTAGAGCGCGCTCCAGACGCGCTTCTACGCCTTCGCTGCTGAGACGGTTGTGCGCCAACCAGCTGCGGTAACGGGTGATCTCACGAATGAGGTCACGCTTCCAGGTGACGTAGGCGTCCACTTGTCGGTCGAGACGTTCCATGCTCATCCAGCTCCCGGAGGTGTGATTCGGCGAATTATCGGACCCGCTGGTGCGGGGTCAATTCAATCGAAGCCTGGCGTGACCGAGCGGCGTTGCTGGCGGCTTGGGCGGTCATGGGCGGCTCGATTTCGAGTCGATGTCCTCGTTCACACCCCGCAGCAGAGGACGAGGCAGGATGGAAAAAGCCGAGAAAGCGAAGTCTACGTGCTGCCAGGCGGCATTCCGAGGTGCTTTTCGGCCCTCGGTGCCGCTTTGGCAGCAAAGCATGAACGGCGTCTCAGATGAGCATGCGCAGGATGTTCGGCATATGCGTCATGGTGGCCAGGTTGTTGACCACCAGCATGTCCAGCAGCTTGATCGCCAGGAAGGCGAAGATCGGCGAAATATCGAGCCCACCGAGGTTCGGCAGCAGGCGGCGGAACGGTGCCAGGACCGGCTCGCAGAGTTGGCTGACCAACTGGGCGCCCGGGTTGTGGCTGCCCGGTGCCACCCAGGACAGGATGACGCTGATGATCAGCGCCCAGAAGAAAATATTGAGGAACAGCCCGGTGATGCCGATCAGTGCCCAGACCAGCAGCAGCAAGGGATTGCCGGGGGTGCCGTAGGCGACCAGCAGAATCAGTGCCATCAGTACCATCTGCACGATCAGCGCGAGGATCAGCGAAGAAAGATCCAGCGTACCCATGCTCGGAATGATGCGGCGCATCGGCCGCAGCAGCGGATGGGTCGCCTTGACGATGAACTGGCTGAGTGGGTTGTAGAAGTCGGCGCGCACCAGTTGCAGGATGAAGCGCAGCAGCACGATCAGCAGGTAAAGGCTGCCCAGGGTCTGGATGATGAGGATCAGGGCTTGCGAGAGTTGGGACATGAATGCTCCTTATTGGCCCAGTTGTTCGGCCAGTTCGGCCGAGCGTTGTGCGGCGGCGTTCAGCGCCAGCTGCACCAGTTGCTCGAAGCCGCCGGCCTGGAAGGCTTTGATCGCCGCTTCGGTGGTTCCGTTCGGCGAGGTGACACGGCGCCGCAGTTCGGCGGCGTCGACATCGCTTTCGCAAGCCATGCGCGCTGCGCCCAGCGCGGTCTGCATGGTCAGTCGCGCTGCGGTTTCGCGGGGCAGTCCGAGCCGTTCGCCAGCAGCGGTCATCGCTTCGATCAGCAGGAAGAAATAGGCCGGGCCGCTACCGGAAACCGCTGTCACTGCGTCGATCAGCCGTTCCTCTTCGAGCCACAGGGCGATGCCGACAGCCGACAGCAGTTGCTCGGCCTGCTGCTTCTGCATGTCGCTGACCTGGGCATTGGCGAACAGGCCGCTAACGCCTTGACGCAGCAATGCCGGCGTGTTCGGCATGCAGCGCACGATCGCCTGCGGGCGCGGCCCCAGCCAGCGCTGCAGGCTGTCGCAGCTGATGCCAGCGGCGATCGAGACAATCAAGGGCGCATGACCCAGATGGGGCGTCAGATCCTGACAGACCGCCTGCATGACCTGCGGTTTGACCGACAGCACCACCACATCGGCGTCAGCCAGCGCGTCGGCATTCTGCGCAAAGGTCTGGATGCCGTGTTCGGCGCTGATCTTCGCGCGCTGCTCGGCGCCTGGATCGCTGGCGCGGATGGCATCCGCGGCGACGCCCTGGGCGCGCAGCCCGCCGATCAGGCTGGCCGCCATGTTGCCGGCGCCGATGAAGGCGATGCGGGGAGAGGTCATAGCAATTCCTTTATTGAGGGCGCCCGTAATCACGAGCGCCGAACAGTGCGGTACCGATGCGGACCCAGGTCGCGCCTTCGGCGATCGCCGTTTCGAGATCCTGGCTCATGCCCATGGACAGCGTATCCAGCGTCAGTGGCAGTTCGTCGCGCAATGCCCGCAGGCGGGCAAAGGCAGCACGCTGCTCGGCGGGGTCGTCGCTCGGTGCGGGAATGCACATCAGACCACGCAGCCGCAGGTTAGGCAGCGCGGCAACGGCCTGCGCCAGCGGGTGCAGTTCCTCGGGCGCGCAACCGGACTTGCTTGCCTCGCCGCTGACATTGACCTGCAGGCAGATGTTCAGCGGAGGCAGCTGCGTCGGGCGCTGGTCAGACAGACGCTGGGCAATCTTCAGGCGATCCACCGAGTGCACCCAGTCGAAGTGTTCGGCGATGGGTTTGGTTTTGTTCGACTGGATGGGGCCGATGAAATGCCAGACCAGCGACAGGTCGCTCAGCTCGGCCTGCTTGTCCAGCGCTTCCTGCAGATAGTTCTCGCCGAAATCGCGGACGCCGGCGCCTGCTGCGTCGCGAATGGCGGCGGCTGGCTGGGTCTTGCTCACCGCCAGCAGCCCGACCGTGGCCGGGTCGCGACTCACAGCTTGCGCCGCCTCACGGATGCGCGCAGCGACCTTTGCAATATTCTTCTCTATCGTGGACATTACCTGCGCCCGCCACCTTGGGGTCTGCGCGGCATTCTACCTGCTTGCTTGTAATTGGGGAGTCCCATGGATATCACAGAACTGCTGGCCTTCAGCGCCAAGCAGGGTGCGTCGGATTTGCACCTTTCCGCCGGCCTGCCGCCGATGATTCGCGTCGATGGCGACGTGCGGCGCATCAACCTGCCGGCCATGGACCACAAGCAGGTGCATGCGCTGATCTACGACATCATGAACGACAAGCAGCGCAAGGATTTCGAGGAATTCCTGGAAACCGACTTCTCGTTCGAAGTGCCCGGCGTGGCGCGCTTCCGCGTCAACGCGTTCAACCAGAATCGCGGTTCCGGTGCGGTGTTTCGGACCATTCCTTCCAAGGTGCTGACCATGGAAGACCTGGGGATGGGCGAGGTGTTTCGTAAGATCACCGACGTGCCGCGTGGGCTGGTGCTGGTCACCGGGCCGACCGGCTCGGGCAAGTCGACCACCCTGGCGGCGATGCTCGATTACCTGAACAGCACCAAATACCACCATATCCTCACCATCGAGGACCCCATCGAATTCGTCCACGAATCGAAGAAGTGCCTGGTCAACCAGCGCGAGGTCCATCGTGACACCCTGGGTTTCTCCGAAGCCCTGCGTTCGGCATTGCGTGAAGACCCGGACATCATTCTGGTCGGCGAAATGCGCGACCTGGAAACCATTCGCCTGGCGCTGACTGCCGCGGAAACCGGTCACCTGGTGTTCGGCACCCTGCACACCACCTCCGCCGCCAAGACCATCGACCGCGTGGTCGACGTGTTCCCGGCCGAAGAGAAGTCCATGGTCCGCTCGATGCTTTCCGAATCGCTGCAGGCGGTGATTTCGCAGACCCTGCTAAAGAAAGTCGGCGGCGGCCGTGTGGCGGCCCACGAGATCATGATCGGCACCCCTGCCATTCGGAACCTGATCCGCGAGGACAAGGTGGCGCAGATGTATTCCTCGATTCAGACCGGTGGCTCGCTGGGCATGCAGACACTGGACTCGTGCCTCAAGGGGCTGCTGGCCAAAGGGCTGATCTCGCGAGACAGCGCCAAGGAAAAGGCCAAGCAGCCAGAGAACTTCTAAACGCCTGACAACCCCGGACGCCGCTCGGTGCGGCGCTTGCCACGATTGCGAGTAAGACGATGGAATTCGAGAAACTTCTGCGCCTGATGGTGGAAAAGGGCGGCTCCGATCTATTCATCACGGCCGGCGTGCCGCCTTCGATGAAGGTCAATGGCAAGATCATGCCGGTGAGCAAGACGGCGATGTCGCCGGAGATGACCCGGGAAACCGTGCATGGCGTGATGAACGAGCAGCAGCGCCGCGAGTTCACCGAAAACCATGAGTGCAATTTCGCCATCAGTGCCCGTGGTATTGGTCGCTTCCGCGTCAGCGCCTTCTACCAGCGCAACCTGGCCGGGATGGTGCTGCGGCGCATCGAAACCAACATTCCGACCATCGAAGAGCTGAAGCTGCCGGACGTCCTCAAGAAGCTGTCGATGACCAAGCGCGGGCTGGTCCTGTTCGTCGGCGCGACCGGTACCGGCAAGTCGACCTCGCTGGCTTCGATGATCGGCTACCGCAACAAGAATTCCAGCGGGCACATCATCTCCATCGAGGATCCAATCGAATTCATCCACCAGCATCAGAGCTGCATCGTCACCCAGCGTGAGGTCGGCATCGATACCAGCTCGTTCGAGGTGGCACTGAAGAACACCCTGCGCCAGGCACCGGACGTGATTCTCATCGGCGAGATCCGTACTCGTGAAACCATGGACTACGCCGTGGCCTTCGCCGAAACCGGTCACCTGTGTCTGGCGACGCTGCACGCCAACAACGCGAACCAGGCGCTGGATCGCATCATCAACTTCTTCCCGCCCGACCGTCACAACCAGGTGTGGATGGATCTTTCGCTCAACCTCAAGGCCATCGTCGCTCAGCAGCTGGTGCCTACGCCTGATGGCAAGGGCCGTCGCGCGGTAATCGAGGTGCTGATCAATACGCCGCTGGCGGCCGATCTGATCCGCAAGGGCGAGGTGCATGAACTCAAATCGTTGATGAAGCGCTCCACCGAACTGGGCATGCAGACCTTCGATCAGGCGCTGTATAACCTCTATGTGCAGGGCGAGATCACCTACGAAGATGCATTGCTGCACGCCGACTCGGCCAACGACCTGCGCCTGCTGATCAAGCTGGGATCGGAAACCGATGGCGAGCATCTGGCCAGCGTGTCCAAGGGCCTGAGCCTGGAAGTCAGTGACGAGGACCCAGGCCGTAGCTTCCGCTAGTCAGCCTGTTCTGCCGCCCGGCCGATGCGCTTTCCGTTCTTGGCGGCGACGCGCTCGGCCTGGCCGTCACGCTGCGCGCCGGCTCGCGCGCGGCTCATCAACTGCGGGATCAACATGCCTTCGGGCAGATTCTTCCAGAAGCGCACCGGCAGGTTGTTCTCCAGCACGCCGCGGTTCAGCCGGGCCGGGTTGAACGTGCTTTCGTAATACGCCTTCCATAGTTCTCCGCCGGGGTCCGCCGCGTTCTGCGCCAGTTGCCGCCATTGCGTCGGGCAGGGCCGGGTGTAGTAGATCCCCTGTCCATCCCAGCAGACACCTTCTTCTGGCGTCGCGATCAGCCAGCTGTTCCCGCCCATCCGTTCGGCGAAATGCCCTGCTGCCCACGGCAGTACGTCGTGCGCGGGCTCGAACCAGGCGACGTGCTGCGGTCCGTCACTGGTTTGCAGCGGGCGGAAGCGAAGAAATGCATGCAGATGATGGGCTTCGCGGCGGACTGCCTTGATTCGACCGTGCAGTTCGCTGCCGTCGATATCGCCCACCATTCGCGCACTCGAATCGCCCTGGTTTACACGCCAGAGCACGCGATATAGCAGGCTCCAGCGATGTTCGGTGCGATAGCGTGCCGCCATCTCGAGCTCATCCAGCAGCTGTCTCGGTACACGAATCCGCTGGCCGCTCTCATTTGCCGGGGTGGGCAGGGGTTCCTCGAACAGTCCTGCCGATTCATTACCACCCGCCCAACTCACTTCATGTGGCGCGACCTGGCTCTGCAGCAGTGCACGAGCGCGGTTTCGCCATTCCTGGAAGCTCCCATCGAAGCGAACCGTGAGCATCACCAGAGCGCCAGCTGTGCAGGGGTGTCGCGCAGATGCTGGCGCAGCATGGCTGACTCGTGCCCAGCCAGGCTTGGCCGGTAATCCTGGGTGATGACGAAGGGTTTGGCTTTCTCCAGGGAGCAACGCAGGCGAGTCAAATCCTCGAAGCGGATGCGTTTGTGCCGGCGTAGATCCACCAGGCGTTTCGCGCTGAGCATGCCGATTCCGGGGATGCGCGCGATCATCATGGGTTCGGCGCGATTGAGGTCCACCGGAAACTGGTCGCGGTGGGCCAGCGCCCAAGCCAGCTTCGGGTCGATATCCAGCGCGAGGTTGCCCGGCCCGCTGAGCAGTTCGCTGGCGTTGAAGCCATAGCCACGCATGAGAAAGTCGGCCTGATACAGCCGGTGCTCGCGCATCAGCGGTGGTGCCGCGAAAGGCACGGTGTTGGGGCTGTGCGGAATCGGGCTGAAGGCCGAGTAATAGACCCGGCGCAAGCGATAGCTGCCGTATAGCGACTGGGCCGTTTGCAGGATGGTGCTGTCGTCGGTGCTGTCGGCGCCGACGATCATCTGCGTGCTCTGCCCAGCAGGTGCGAAGCGCGGCGCACGCTTCTCGGCGCTGGCCTCGGTTTCGCCCTGGTGGATGGTGTGCATGGCATGCTTGATGGTCACCACCTGCTTTTCCGGCGCCAGACGGATCAGGCTGGTTTCGGTTGGCAGTTCGATGTTCACGCTGAGCCGGTCGGCGTAGCGGCCGGCTTCGGCGATCAGTAGGGGATCGGCGTCAGGAATGGTCTTGAGATGGATGTAGCCACGAAACTCGTGCTCCTCACGCAGCAGCCTGGCGACCCGCACCAGCTGCTCCATGGTGTAGTCCGCCGAGCGAATGATGCCGGAGCTGAGAAACAGGCCGCTGATGCAGTTGCGCCGGTAGAAGTCGAGCGTCAGGCTGACCACTTCTTCCGGCGTGAAGCGCGCCCGCGGTACATCGCTGGAGCGGCGATTGACGCAGTACTGACAGTCGTAGAGGCAGAAGTTGGTCAGCAGGATCTTCAGCAGCGCGACGCAGCGACCATCCGGCGTGAAGCTGTGGCAGATGCCCATACCGTCAGTGGCGCCGAGACCGCTCTTGCCCTTCGAGCTGCGCTTCGGTGCGCCGCTGCTGGCGCAGGAAACGTCGTACTTGGCTGCGTCGGCGAGCACGCTGAGTTTGTCGATCAATTGCATGACGGTGACCGTGATACTGTTTGCATATACAGTATCACGGTTGCGCATGGCAGCAAGGTCCGTCGGGCGGGGCGGTTAAAGCGCATTATCGGATAAGCTGGACGCCACTCATCAATCGCACGTCGAGGTTCGGATGCAGCAGAACACCCATAGCACGCTGATCGGCTATCTCCTGTGGATATTCGGTTTTCTCGGCTCCCACCGCTTCTATTACGGCAAGCCGATCACCGGCACCATCTGGTTCTTCACTCTCGGGCTGTTCTTCGTCGGCTGGATCATCGACCTGTTTCTGATTCCATCGATGGATCGTGAAGCGGACATGCGCTTCCAGCCGGGGCCCATCGACTACACGGTCGGCTGGATACTGCTGACCTTTCTGGGGGTTTTCGGTGTGCACCGCATGTATCAGGGCAAGTGGATCACCGGGATCCTCTACCTATTCACCGGTGGGCTGTTCTTCATCGGAGTGCTCTACGACTTCTGGACGCTGAACTCGCAAATATCCGAGCGCAACCTAGCGCGGGGCTGAACGGAAGAAGAGATCGCGCTTGAGAAATCTGGCAGGCATGGACGGACCGACGCCCCGCCTGCGCAGATCTTTCGCATCAGCATTCGAAGCTGATGTGGCCGTCGACGATGGTGTAGCGCACCGCGCCCGGCAAGCAGTGCCCCATGAACGGGCAGTTGCGGCCTTTGGAATACCAGCGCTCGCCGACCAGGGTCGAACTGTGTTGATCGAACAGCACCAGGTCCGCCGGCTGACCCGCTTGCAGGGAGCTGCTTGGCAGGCGCAGTGCTGAGGCGGGGCCACTGGTCAGTCGCGCCAGCAGGGTTGGCAGGTCGAGCAAGCCGTCACCCACCAGAGTCAGCGCCAGTGGCAGCAGAATTTCGGCACTGCTGATGCCCGGTTCGGTTTCGCCGAACGGGGCCAGTTTGGCATCGGCCTCGTGCGGCTGGTGGTGACTGGAAATCGCCGAGATGACGCCCGCCTTCACCGCCTCACGCAGGCCATCGCGATCCGCTGCGCTGCGCAGTGGCGGCTGCACGTGATACAGGCTGGAGAAACCGTGCAGCGCTTCATCGGTGAGGATCAGCTGATACATGGCCACGTCGGCCGTCACCGGCAGGCCGCGAGCCTGCGCCTGGGCGATCATCTCCGCGCCACGTGCGCTGGTCAGCTGGGTGAAGTGCGCACGAACGCCGGACTTTTCCACCAGCAGCAAATTACGCGCCAGGGCTACGGTTTCCGCGGTCTCCGGGATTCCGGGCAGGCCGAGGAAACTGGCGGCAGGACCCTCGTGGGCAAGCCCGCCCTCGGCCAGGTCGCGATCCTGGGAGTGGAAAATCACCGTCAGATCGAAGGTGGCGGCGTACTCCAGCGCGCGGCGCAGATTGCGATTGCTGGCAAATTCGGTGAGCCCGTTGCCGAACGCGACGCAGCCGGCTTCGCGCAATGCGACAAGCTCAGACAGCTGCTCGCCAGCCAGGCTGCGCGTCAGTGCGCCGATGGGGAATACCTTGGCGTGGCCAGACTCGCGGGCACGATCGAGGATCAGCTCGGTGACTGCCGCGGTATCCAGTACCGGACGCGTCTGTGGCGGACAGCACAGGCTGGTGATGCCGCCGGCGGCCGCTGCCAGGGTCTCGCTGGCAATGCTGCCTTTGCGGCTGTAGCCAGGCTCGCGCAGCGCCACTGAAAGATCGACCAGGCCGGGTGTGGCGGTCAGTCCTTGGGCATCGATCGTCCGTTGTGCTTCGAAGCTGGCCGGTGCCTGGCCGATGGCGGCGATCTTGCCGTGCTGCAGATAAATATCGGCGATTTCGTTGCGCCCGCTGACGGGGTCGATGACGTGTGCGCCGAGGATTCGGGTTGCCACCATCACTGCTGCTCCTCGGTTACGGATTCGGAATCGATCTGGCGCTGCGCAGCCTGGCCGCTCATCGCCATGGACAGCACAGCCATGCGAATGGCGATGCCGTAGGTGACCTGGTTGAGGATCACCGATTGCGGGCCGTCGGCCACCGCCGACTCGATCTCCACGCCGCGGTTGATCGGGCCCGGGTGCATCACGATGGCGTCCGGCTTGGCCAGTGCGAGACGCTGGGTGTTCAGGCCGTAGAGCTTGTAGAACTCGCCTTCGCTCGGCAGCAGGCCGCCCTGCATGCGCTCGCGCTGCAGGCGCAGCATGATCACCACGTCGACGTCGCGCAGCCCCTCGTTCATATCGGTGAAGACACGCACGCCGTATTGCTCGATGCCCTCGGGCAGCAGGGTTTTTGGCGCGATGACGCGGATGTCCGGGCAGCCCAGAGTCTTCAGCGCCAGCATGTTCGAGCGCGCCACGCGCGAATGCAGGATGTCACCGACGATGGCGACCGAGAGGTTCTCGAAACTGCCTTTGTGCCGGCGGATGGTGAGCATGTCGAGCATGCCCTGGGTCGGGTGCGCGTGGCGCCCGTCGCCGCCGTTGATCACCGCGACCTCAGGACTGACATGCTCGGCGATGAAATGTGCGGCACCGGAGTCGGCGTGGCGCACGACGAACATATCCGCAGCCATGGCCTCCAGATTGCGCAGCGTGTCAGTCAGGGTCTCGCCCTTGCTGGTGGAGGAGGTCGACACGTTCAACGTGATCACGTCTGCCGACAACCGCTGGGCCGCCAGTTCGAAGGTCGTGCGGGTGCGTGTGGAGTTCTCGAAGAACACGTTGCAGACGGTTTTGCCGCGCAGCAGGGGAACCTTCTTCACCGCCCGGGCGCCGACCTCAAGGAAGGAGTCGGCGGTGTCGAGGATCTCGGTAAGCAACTCGCGGGGCAGGCCGTCGAGAGAGAGAAAATGGCGCAGCTGGCCTTGGTCGTTCAGCTGTAGCGGGCGCTTGGCGTCAGTGGGCGTCATCGCAGGATCTCGGTAGGCGGCTGGAGATAGGCTGTAAGGCGGAAGTTAGCGTCTCGCTCAGGAGGGGCTGGGTTCCATCTGTTGTTCAAGGGCCAGTGGCTCCGGTCCGATCAACTTGATGCGTTGTTCCGGTGCCAGCGATAGGGTGGCGCCGACCACATCAGGGCGAATTGGCAGCTCACGCGCGTTCAGGTCGAGCAGGCAGACCAGTGTCACGCTGGCTGGTCGGCCATAGTCGAACAGTTCATTGAGCGCGGCGCGAATGGTGCGGCCGGTCATCAGCACGTCATCGATCAGCACCAGGTGCTGGCCTTCGATCTCGAAAGGCAGCTCCGATGGCTGCACCTGCGGGTGCAGGCCCTTCTGCGTGAAGTCGTCGCGATAGAAGGACACGTCGAGAATGCCGAGTGGTTCGTTCTGCCCGCGGGCGGCAAGCAACGCCTGGGCGACCCAGACGCCGCCGGTACGAATGCCGATGAAGCGCGGCTCCTGGATGTCGCGATCACTCAGGTGTTGCTTCAGCGCGGCAACCATTTCGGGCAGCAGCTGTTCGGGGTTGGGCAGGATCATGGAGTCTCCTTACAGGTCCGGATCAGGCGGCAGGGTGGTCGCTCAGCCAGCCTTCCAGTAATAGGGCGGCGGCCAGGGCATCCACCGGGCGATCGCGATAGCCGCCGTGCTGGCCCTGGCGCAGACGCTCGCCTTTGGCTTCGAACGTGGTCAGGCGTTCGTCGTGAGTATGTACCGGCAGGTTGAAGCGACCGTTGAGTCGACGGGCGAACTTTTCCGCCCGGGCACTCATGTCGCTGGGCGTGCCGTCCATGTTCAGCGGCAGGCCAACGACCAGCGCATCGGGCTGCCATTCGCGCATCAGCGCCTCGATCTGTTGCCAGTCCGGCACGCCATTCTGCGCCCTGAGTACGCAGAGTTCGCGCGCTTGCCCGGTAATGACCTGGCCGACCGCGACGCCGATCTGCTTGGTGCCGTAGTCGAAGCCGAGCAGCAATCGCGGCCCGCTCATGCGTGGCCGACCTGGGTGCTGAGCAGTCGCAGGTCGACGCCGAGCGAGGCAGCGGCTGCGTTCAGGCGCTGATTGTATGGCAGATCGAAGAGGATTTCCGTGCTTGCCGGGCAGCTGAGCCAGGCGTTGTCAGCCAGTTCGGCTTCCAGCTGCCCGGCTTCCCAGCCAGCGTAGCCCAAGGCGATGAAGTGCCGGGTGGGTCCCTGGCCATCAGCGATGGCGAACAGGACATCCTGCGATGTGGACATGCCGAGCGGACCAAGCGAGAGCGTGGCCTGAAACTGTTGCTCGGGCGAATGCAGGACAAAGCCGCGATCGGTCTGCACCGGGCCGCCGGAAAATATCGGCAGACTCTGGCAGAGCGGGGGAACCGGTTCGTCCGGGCGCAGCTGCTCCAGCACATCAGTCAGGCTCAGACCGCTTGGGCGATTGACGATCAGGCCCATGGCGCCTTCTGCCCCGTGCTCGATCAGGTAGATCAGCGTCTGGGCAAAGTTCCGATCGGCCATCTGTGGCATGGCGATCAGGAAGTGATGCTTGAGGTAGCTGGGCGCGGTGCTTTTCATGCCCGTTAGCTTAAGCGTTGCACCGCATTCCGGCTACAGGTGCGACGGTTCGCCCGGGCTGTGGATTCAGCGGCTGGAAAGCCTGTCGCCGCGCTCGAAACGCCAGGTACGGATGATCTCGACCTGATCGAACTTCTGCGCCAGTTCTCCAGTGAAAGGAGCAAACGGCGCTGCCAGGCGCACGATACGCAGTGCGGCATCGTCCAGCACCGGCTGGCCCGAGGACTCGATCACGCGCAGCTCCTGGATGGTGCCGTCGCGGTTGATGGTTACCAGCATGCGCAGGCTGCCGTAGATCTGCTGACGACGTGCTTCGTCCGGATAGTTGAGGTTGCCGATGCGCTCGACCTTCTTGCGCCACTCATCTCGATACCAGGCACTGATATCGCGCATGGTGGCGGCGCTGTTCTGTCGGCTGACCCTGGGGCGCTTGGCATAGCGCTCGACCTCTTGAGCCAGTTCGGCTTCGAGGCTGGCGATCTCTGCGCTCAGCTGGGAGCTGTCGAATGCCGGGGCGGCTTGCGGCTCAGGCTGTGGTGGGGTCTGTTGCTTGACGTCGGCCTTGTCGCGCTGCGGGCTGCGAGTGGTGACGACGGTCTTCGCCGGCTCCGGCCGGGTACTGCGAGGCGGTGCTGCCGGCGGGGTGACCTTGCGTACCTCGGTGTCCTGGAATTGCGCTTGCTCGGTGGTTTTCGGCGACGCCTTGTGCTCCAGCGTGCCGCTGCCCTGCTGATTGTCCTGGGCGAGAAAGTCGGCTTCCTTGGGCTTCTCCTCACTCTTGAACGTCGAGAGGGTGATTTCCAGCGTCTTGCTAATCTGTTTCGGTTCCGACTGCGTGAAACCCAGGCCGAGAATCAGCGCCAGGTGCAGTGCTGCAGCCAGAAAAAGCGTGAAGCCGAGCCTGTCCGCCGGGCGGACTCGGGTAGTTTCAGGCAGGGGTTGGCGGATAGCGGCGTTCATCGCAGGTCGGGTCGGCTCGAAGTGCCGCGCAGTCTGCCGGCTTTGAGCTGGGAGTCGCAAGCTCCAAGCTCAAAGCTGTTAGCTGGTTCAAGCTTGCAGCTTGGCTGCGATCGCATCCATGAGGCGCTCGCCAATGCGGGTATCGAACGCATTGTCGATTTCGCGGATGCAGGTCGGGCTGGTGATGTTGATTTCGGTGAGGTAATCGCCGATTACATCCAGTCCGACGAACAGCAGGCCGCGCTTGCGCAATTCCGGTCCGACGATTGCGGCGATCTCGCGATCACGGTCAGACAATGGCTGGGCCACGCCGCGGCCGCCAGCAGCCAGGTTGCCGCGCGTTTCACCGGCAGCGGGAATTCGCGCCAGGCAGTAGGGAATCGGCTCGCCATCGATCATCAGGATGCGCTTATCGCCGTCCTTGATAGCGGGGACGTAGCGCTGCGCCATGATCTGACGGCTGCCGTGCTCGGTGAGCACTTCGAGAATGACAGAAAGGTTGGGGTCGCCCTCGCGATGGCGAAAGATCGAGGCTCCGCCCATCTCGTCGAGGGGTTTGAGAATGATGTCACGGTGCTCGGTGGCGAACTCGCGGAGAATGTCAGAACGCCGGCTGACCAGTGTCGGTGGCGTGCATTGCGGAAACTGAGTGGCGAAGAATTTCTCGTTGCAGTCGCGCAGGCTCTGTGGGCGATTGACCACCAGTGTTCCTGCCTTCTCTGCCAATTCCAGCAGATAGGTTGCGTAGACGTACTCGCTGTTGAATGGTGGGTCCTTGCGCATGAGGATTACATCAAGGTCGGCAAGAGCCATGTCGATCTCGTCGCCTTTCTCGAACCAGCGCTGCGGGTCATTGAATACCTGCAGTGGACATGTGCGTGCGCGGGCCTGATCGCCGAGCTGATAGAGATCGCGCTGTTCCATGTAGAACAGTGTCCAGCCTCGCGCCTGGGCGGCCAGCAACATGGCCAGCGAGCTGTCCTTCTTGAAGGCGATCTGCGCGATAGGGTCCATGATGATCCCGACGCGAACGGTCATGGGGTGTTCTCCGGCAATGGGCAGCGAAGCGCCGCCAGTGGCTCAAAATGTCGCTGCAGATTGGCTGTGGTTGTGCACTGGGTCAAGGAAAATCCGGATGCTTTCCCGGTTGATAGCGTGTGCATGAGGAGTGTGCTAAAAAGGTCCGGCGATTGGGTGCAGCCCATCGGTGGCAGGGCCTCCGGCGCACTGACATAACGATAAACTACGACTCACCGAGGCGATGGTAGGGCGAAATGGAACAGCACTCCGAGGGCTTGAAGGTCATGGTGATCGACGATTCGAAAACGATTCGTCGCACTGCTGAAACCCTGCTGAAAAAAGTAGGTTGCGATGTCATCACCGCAGTGGACGGTTTCGATGCGCTCGCCAAGATTGCGGATACTCATCCCCGTATCATCTTCGTCGATATTATGATGCCCAGGCTGGATGGTTATCAGACCTGCGCGTTGATCAAGAACAACAGTTCCTTCAAGTCGACGCCGGTGATCATGCTGTCTTCCAAAGATGGTCTGTTCGACAAGGCGAAAGGGCGTATTGTCGGCTCCGATCAATACCTCACCAAGCCGTTCAGCAAAGAAGAGCTGCTCGGTGCGATCAAGGCCCATGTCCCTGATTTCGCGCCGGTGGAGCAAGCATCCTGAAGTTCGGCATTGTTTGCCGCTGAAGCCTTCCTATGGAGAAATCATGGCTCGCGTTCTGATTGTTGATGATTCGCCGACTGAAATGTACAAGCTCACCGCCATGCTGGAGAAGCATGGTCATGTGGTGTTGAAGGCCGAAAATGGTGCCGATGGCGTTGCGCTGGCGCGTCAGGAGAAGCCGGACGCTGTGCTGATGGACATCGTCATGCCTGGGTTGAACGGTTTTCAGGCCACTCGTCAGCTGACCAAAGATTCTGAAACCAGTCACATTCCGGTGATCATCGTTACCACCAAAGATCAGGAAACCGATAAGGTCTGGGGCAAGCGCCAGGGCGCGAAGGATTACCTGACCAAGCCGGTGGATGAAGCCACGCTGCTGAAAACCCTGAATGCCGTTCTGGCGGGCTGACGCCGGGGTAGTAACCACTCGGACAAAGGGACGTGGCCAGCATGGCTGACATGCAAACGCCGTTTCAGCAGCTGCTGGAGCTAGATAAGCGATGCCGCCTGTACGCGGCAGGCCTGCCTTCTCAGCAGGAAGCCGTGCAGACCTGGGGAGGGATCGGCTTCCGTATGGGGGGGCGCTTGTTCGTCGCTCCGATGGGAGAGGTCGGCGAAATTCTTCATGAGCCGCGTTACACCCTTCTCCCTGGGGTCAAGAGCTGGGTCAAGGGTGTGGCAAACGTCCGCGGCCGGCTCCTGCCGGTGATGGATCTTTGTGGCTATTTCGGCTTAGAGCTTTCGCCTCTGCGCAAGCAGCGCAGGGTGCTTGTGGTCGATCACCAGGAAGTGTTCGCGGGGCTGACTGTCGACGAGGTCTTTGGCATGCAGCACTTCCCGGTAGAAGCTTTCTCGGAGGAATTGCCTCCGATAGAAGCATCTATTCAACCGTTTATTCATGGTGTGTTTCAGCGCGAGCAGCCCTGGCTGGTCTTCAGTCCGCACGCACTGGCTACGCATCAGGCGTTTTTAGACGTCGCTTTTTAGTTGTAGGTGGGTCGACCAAGGTCGGCCTTTTGGTTCTTGGATGGAAGCGCACGGGGGTCCAGGCGGGGGCCGGATAATGATCAGAAAAATAGATGCTAATGCTTTGTTGAGCGGGGTGCGCAGCAATACGCTGACCACCGGTTTGTTCGTTGTGCTGGTCGTTTCGATCGTATTGCTGTTCGCGAACTTCGCTTACGTCAATACGCAGGCGGATCACGATAACGAGTACATCGCTCACGCAGGAGAGCTGCGCGTACTGTCCCAGCAGATCGCCAAGGATGCCGTGGAAGCGGCGACTGGCACGCAGGAGGCGTTCGCGTCTCTGAAACAGGCCCGTAACGACTTCAACCAACGCTGGGCTTATCTCTCGCAGGGCAACGAGAGCATCGGTCTGCCGGCCGTGCCCGAGTCACTGCGCGCTGAGGTCAGCGCGGTGGAACAGGACTGGAGCACGCTGCGTCGGGACACCGATGCCATCCTTTCCAGCGAACAGACCGTTCTTTCGCTGCACCAGGTAGCCAGTACCCTGGCTGAAACCATCCCGCAGCTGCAGGTCGAGTATGAGGAAGTCGTCGACATTCTTTTGGAGAGTGGCGCACCGGCAGCTCAGGTTTCGGTAGCCCAGCGTCAATCCCTGCTGGCCGAACGTATTCTCGGCTCGGTGAACAAGGTGCTTTCCGGTGACCAGGACTCCGTTCAGGCAGCCGACATGTTCGGTCGCGATGCGAGCCTGTTCGGTCGCGTTCTGAATGCGATGATCGAAGGTAACGTCGCTATGGGCATTACCGCTGTGGCCGATGAAGAAGCGCGGGATCGTCTCTCTGAGATCGCAGAGCTCTTCCAGTTCGTATCCGGCTCGGTGGATGAAATTCTCGAAACGTCCCCTGAGCTGTTCCAGGTGCGCGAATCGGCGAACAGTATCTTCGAAGTTTCCCAGACCTTGCTGGACAAGACCTCTGCGCTGTCGCAAGGCCTGCAGAGTCGTGCCGATGCGCGTTATCTGAATACCATCCTCGGCTATGTGCTTGGTGCCCTGGCACTGGCTTCCATCATTCTTATCGGTCTGGTGATGGTTCAAGAAACACGTCGCCGTCTGAGCGAAACCGCCGAAAAGAACGAGCGTAACCAGGCAGCGATTCTGCGCCTGCTGGACGAAATCGGTGACCTTGCTGACGGTGACCTGACGGTAGCCGCCACCGTAACCGAAGACTTCACCGGTGCGATTGCAGACTCCATCAACTACTCCATCGACCAGCTGCGTGAACTGGTAGCCACCATTAACCAGACCGCTGTTCAGGTGTCGGGTGCGGCTCAGGAAACCCAGGCGACAGCAATGCATCTCGCCGAGGCGTCGGAACACCAGGCGCAGGAGATCGCCGGTGCCTCTGCGGCAATCAACGAAATGGCCGTTTCCATTGACCAGGTATCGGCCAACGCCGCGGAGTCTTCGGCGGTAGCGGAACGCTCGGTTGCCATCGCCAACAAGGGTAACGAGGTGGTGCACAACACCATCACTGGCATGGATAACATCCGCGAGCAGATCCAGGACACGTCCAAGCGGATCAAGCGTCTCGGTGAGTCGTCGCAGGAGATCGGTGACATCGTTAGCCTGATTAACGACATTGCCGACCAGACCAACATCCTTGCACTCAACGCGGCGATCCAGGCATCCATGGCCGGTGACGCAGGTCGCGGCTTCGCGGTGGTAGCGGACGAAGTACAGCGCCTGGCAGAGCGCTCTTCCGCAGCGACCAAGCAGATCGAGGCGCTGGTAAAGACCATTCAGACCGACACCAACGAGGCGGTCATCTCGATGGAGCAGACTACCTCCGAAGTAGTGCGCGGTGCTCGCCTGGCGCAGGACGCCGGTGTGGCACTGGAAGAGATCGAGAAGGTATCCAAGACGCTTGCGGCGCTGATCCAGAACATCTCCAACGCGGCACGTCAGCAGGCTTCTTCGGCCGGCCACATCTCCAACACCATGAACGTGATCCAGGAGATCACCTCGCAGACCTCGTCGGGCACCACGGCTACGGCCAAGAGCATCGGAAACTTGGCCAAGATGGCCAACGAGATGCGCCATTCCGTTTCCGGCTTTACCTTGCCGGATGCTCCGGATCAGGCCTGACTTGAGCAGTGCGGCAGTCATTTGATGGCTGCCGCCGATGATCACGAGCGAGGGGCAGGGCATGCAGCCGAGGTTTGACTGGGCATTGGAGCCCTTGGCCGATATGTCGCCGGCGGAACTCCATGACTGGCAGACGCTTCTCGAAGAGCGTTCCGGCATGGTCGTCAGCGAACGCAGACGCAGCTTCCTGCAGGCCAATCTGAGTGCTCGCATGCGCGAGGTCGGTGCTCCCGACTACGCCAGTTACTACCGTAAGGTCACTTCTGGTCCTCGTGGTGCGGTTGAGTGGTCGACACTCATGGACAGGCTGACCGTGCAGGAAACACGTTTCTTCCGGCACCCCGCCTCTTTTGAGCTGCTCGGTTCTTATCTGGGCCAGCGCATCGAACAGGGGACGCCTGGGCGGCCCCTGGCGTTGTGGAGCGTAGGTTGCGCAAGTGGAGAGGAGACCTTTTCGCTGGCCATGGCCACTGCAGAAATACTGGCCGGGCGCGACTCCGATGGGGGTTTCGGGGTTACCGGAACCGACATCAGCTTGAGCGCTTTGGCCAAGTCCCGTGCAGGGATCTACGGCGCTCGCAAACTAGAGCAGGTCGAGCCGTCGCTGCGTGAGCGTTATTTCCTACCGCTGCCCGATGATCGTTTTCAAGTTATTCCTGCCCTGGCTGCACGTGTGTGCTTTGCAAGGCTCAATGTGCTGGAACTGGCGAGCTCGCCTATCTCCGGCATGGACGTCATTTTCTGTCAGAACCTACTGATCTACTTCCGCCGCTGGCGGCGTCGAGAGATCCTCAATCGCCTGGCGGATTGCCTGGCGCCCGGAGGATTGCTTGTGATCGGCGTCGGGGAGGTGGTCGGTTGGCAGCATTCGGAATTGCTTCCGGTGGCCAACGATCAGGTTCTGGCTTTTACCCGGAAAAGTTTATGAGCGGAGTCGCTATGGGTGATCGGCACGATTATGTCGCCCTGGAGTGGGTGAAGGGCGAGATTGCCGAAACGCTTAAGCAGGCGCGTCAGGCCCTGGAGGCGTTCGTCGAGAATCCGCAGGACTCGACGCGCATGCGCTTTTGCCTGACCTATGTGCATCAGGTTCACGGCACTCTGCAGATGGTGGAGTTCTTTGGTGCTGCGTTGCTCGCCGAAGAAATGGAGCAGCTGGCGCGAGCGCTGCTGGACGAGCGCGTGACCAACCAGGGCGAAGCGCTTGAGGTCATGATGCAGGCCATCCTGCAGTTGCCCGCCTACCTGGATCGCATTCAGAGCGCTCGCCGCGATCTGCCGATGGTGGTTCTGCCGCTGCTCAATGATCTACGTGCCGCTCGCGGTGAGAAGCTTCTTTCCGAAACCAGCCTGTTTTCACCTGATCTGTCGGGGCGAACCCCAGCACTTTCCCAGGAGTCGGTCGAGCGCCTGCGTACGGAAGAGCTGCCGGCACTGTTGCGTAAGCTGCGTCAGATGCTGCAGGTCGCGCTGGTTGGAGTGATTCGCAACCAGGACCTGCCAACCAATCTCGGCTACATGGCTCGCGTATTCGCCCGTCTGGAAATGCTCTGCAAGGATGCGCCCCTGGCGGCGTTGTGGCAGATCGCATCGGGCATGGTCGAAGGTCTTGCCAGTGGTGGCGTTAGCAATGGCACCTCGGTCCGCACCTTGTTGCGTCAGGTCGACAAGCAGCTCAAGCGGCTGGTCGAGGAAGGGGCTGACGGTCTCAATCAGGCTGCGCCGGATGAGCTGACCAAGAACCTGCTGTTCTACGTCGCTAAGGCGCCGGGGCAGACGCCGCGCATTCAGGAGCTCAAGCAACTCTACCGTCTCGACGAGGCGTTGCCCGACAGCGCTGTAGTCGATCAGGAGCGTGCTCAACTGGCGGGCCCTGACCGCGGTGCGATGCGCTCGGTAGTAGCTGCCCTTTGTGAGGAGCTGGTGCGGGTGAAGGACAGCCTGGACCTGTTCGTACGCAGCGATCGCAAAGTCATTTCCGAACTGGCTAATCTCGAGGCTCCGCTCAAGCAGATAGCCGATACCTTGGCGGTGCTCGGCTTCGCGCAGCCACGCAAGATCATTCTCGACCAGATCGTCCTCGTCCAGTCCGTAGCGCAGGGGCAACAGGCGCCTGACGACGCCGTGCTGATGGACATCGCCGGTGCGCTGCTTTATGTCGAGGCTACCCTTGCAGGCATGGTCGGCGGCCCCGCGGAGGAGCGTAGTGAAGCGAGCCACCTGCCGACCACCGACGTCGCACAGATCCATCAGCTGGTGATCCGCGAAGCGCGCAATGGATTAGAGCAGGCCAAGGACGCGATCATCGAGTTCATCGCCTCCCAGTGGAACCACGAGCATCTTGCCCGGGTGCCGGAGCTGCTGACACAGGTTCGTGGCGGTCTGGCAATGATTCCCCTGGAGCGCGCCGCGGGCTTGCTAGAGGCGTGCAATGGATATATTCAGGACCAGCTCCTGGCGCGCAAGGCCGTGCCTGACTGGCAGAGCCTGGATACTTTGGCCGACGCGATCACCAGCGTCGAGTACTACCTGGAACGCCTGTCCGAGGACTGCGGTACTCAGGGCGATCTGATCCTGGATGTTGCCGAAGATAGCCTGCAGAACCTCGGCTACTCGCTGGGCCGGGCGCAGTCGCATCAAGACGAGACTTCGGCGACCGTCGAGGAGCTGGTCGACCCGCTGGACGAAATCGAAGTGTTGCCTGAAGAGCCGGACGCCTCCCCAAATGCGTTCGACTTCGCTCCGAACGTTCAGGAAGACTTCCAGCCTTCCGCGGAGCCCGAGCTGGCGAGCGAGCCGCAACCGCTGTTGGAACGCCATGTAGAATTCAATGCCGACGCTGGGGAAGCCGAAGCAGAGTCCGAATGGGTACTGGAAGACCTGTCCGGCGAAGAGGAAATTGTTTTTAGCCTGCCTGATGAAGTTCAGGAGCATGAAGCGCCGACTGTTGTAGCTGAAGAGGAATTTGCCCTGAGCGACTGGAGCGAGGCGCAGGTCGCCGAGCTCGGTCTTCCAGACGTGACGCTGCCGGAATATTGCGAATCGGAGGCAACGCCGGTTGCTGAGCCTGAGCCGGCGCTTAGCTTGGAGCAGGTCATGGCGGCACCAGTGGCTGCCATCAATCCGCCGGCCCAGAACGTTCCGTTGAGTCTCCTGCCGCCTCCAGCGGACGAAGAACCGGTCGATGAGGATCTGCTGGAGGTCTTCATCGAGGAAGCTGCGGAAGTTCTGGAGGCGATAGGCGAGCAGCTGCCGCGGTGGTTCGCTGACACCGACGACAAGGAGTCGTTGGGCGAAGTCCGCCGAGCATTCCATACGCTCAAAGGCAGCGGCCGGATGGTGCGTGCGCTGATTATTGGCGAACTGGCCTGGTCCATCGAGAATCTGCTCAACCGGGTTTTGGATCGCAGCATCGAGGCAACCGATTCGGTCAGGCAGGTGGTGACGGATGTCGTCGCGCTGATGCCGGTCCTGGTCGAAGAGTTTGCGGCCAAGGCCCAGCGCCAACGTGATGACGTCGATCGACTCGCTGCTACAGCACATGCGCTGGCCAAAGGGCAGGCGGTGGTGCTCTCGCAGCCCGAAGAGGCGCCCACGGCGCCAGTAGTCGAATCGTTGCCAGCTGCATCGCCCCAGAGGGATGACGATGCATTGGACCCCCAGTTGTTGGAGATCTTCCGCAACGAAGCTGAGTCCCATTTGAGCACTCTGGTCAGTTTTCTTGCCGATTGCGCCCAGCGACTCCCGCAGCCGGTCACCGACGCGTTACAGCGCGCGCTGCATACGCTCAAGGGCAGTGCGCATATGGCTGGCATTCTTCCGGTCGCGGAAATCGCGACACCGCTGGAAAAGATGGTCAAGGAGTTCAAGACCAACCTGATCCAGATGGATATGGCAGAAGCCGAACTGCTGCATGAGGCCGAATCGCTGTTGCGTCAAGGGCTGGCCAATCTTGACCTTGAACCGTTGGCGCCAATTGAAGGTGCGCCCGAGTTTCTGGCAAAGGCGCATGCCTTGCACCAGGCAAGGCTGGTGCAAGCCGGCGCCCGTCAGCACAACGACGCTGGCGAGGCTCGCGATCCAAACATGATTGCGCTGTTCCTCTCCGAAGGCATGGATATCCTGCTGGATGCCGAAGACCTGCTGCGCAGTTGGCGCGAGCATCCGGCCGAACGTCAGGAGCTTTCGGCCCTGCTACAGGAGCTGACCACGCTCGGGCAGGGCGCAAAAATGGCCGATCTGCCGCAAATGGAGGCGCTGTGTCAGGTACTCCTGCGCTTGTACGCCGTAGTTGAAGAAGGCCGGCTTGCCGTCAGCGAGCGGTTCTTCGATGACGTCGAGCAGGGGCATGAGGCGCTGGTCGGGATGATGGACCAGGTAGCTGCCGCGCTGCAGGTCAGTGAACAGTCGGAGCTGGTTGCCAGGCTCGAGGCATTGCTTGCCGAGGCCATCGATCCGCTGTCGCTGGAGCAGCCGTTTGAGCCGGAACAGGTCGCCGCCTCGGTCGAAAGCGCGTTGACACTATTGCCAGCCGAAGCCGAAGCCGAAGCCGAAGCCGAAGCCGAAGCCTGGCCAGAAGAAGAGGCCCCGCAAGGCGAGGCGCAGGACGATCTCGACCACGAAATGGTTGAAATCTTCCTCGATGAAGCTGTCGATCTGATGGAGAGCGCAGGTCATGCGCTCGATCGCTGGCTTGCTGATCCAGCCAACCAGATGGCGCTGTCAGCGCTTCTGCGCGATCTACATACCCTCAAGGGGGGCGCCCGGATGGCTGGGATCCGCCCCATTGGCGACCTGGCGCACGAGTTGGAGTCGCTTTACGAAGGGCTTTCGGACGGTCGTTACGTCCATTCGCAAGAACTCGCCACGCTCCTGCAGCGTAGCCACGATCAGCTGGCCTTGCAGCTTGAACAGCTGCAGCGCGAAATGCCGATGAGCTGTGCCGATGCATTGATCGCGTCGATGAAAGCTTTTCGCCAGGGAGTTTTGCCGGCATTCGATCCAGTTGCGACGACCGACGTCGGTCTACCTGCCGATGTAGAAGATCCGTTTTCTAATGATGAGCTGGTCCCGATCGAGCACCAGCCCTTCGAGTCGCTAGACGAGTCACCATCCTCTGGTTCCTTTGATGTTCCGCTGCTTGATAACGACGACGATCAGGTCGAGACGACGGAGGGCGGGGAAGCCGCAGCGGAACAAATTCATGTAGGTGCTATTGCGCCCAGCGAGGAGCTGGATGAAATCGAACTCAGCCTTCCGGAGATAGAGCAGGCGCCAGCATCGTTTGACGGTCCGGATGAGATCGACGCTGTAGAACGTGATCCTGAGTTGGTGGAGATATTCCTCGAAGAAGGCTTCGATCTCATCGAAAGCGCCGCGGGTGGTTTGCAGCGGTGGATGGCGGATGTTGATAACAGCTTTGAGCTCGAGGCGCTACAAAGAGACCTGCACACCCTCAAGGGCGGCGCGCGGATGGCGGATATTCGCGAAATTGGCGATCTATCCCATGAGCTCGAATTTCTCTACGAAGGGCTGTGCGCCGGTAGCTACCGTGCCAGCCCCGAGCTTTTCGGTCTTTTGCAGGCCTGTCAGGACCGTCTGGCGGAAATGCTCGAGGCCGTGCGAGCCCACCAGAAGGTTCCTTCAGGTGATGCCCTGATCGAAACGATCCGTCGCTTTCGTAACAGCCCCGAAGAACAGTTGAGCATTCCCAGCAGCGTATCGCTGAAGGCCGCTCAAGAAGACGCGCAGCAGTCCGCCGAAGCTGAAATTCTCGACATCTTTGTCGAGGAAGCCGATGACCTGCTGGAGGAAATGGAGTCGGCGCTAGGCCGTTGGGATGCCGGGCGCGGGGATGCAGCGCCCCTGGGGGACATGCTCCGCGTGCTGCACACGCTGAAAGGCGGTGCGCGCTTGGCCGGGCAGATTGCCCTGGGCAACATGGCCCACGATCTGGAACAACGGTTGAGTGAGGCGCAGCAGCAGGGCGCGCCTTGGCCGGATAGCCTGTTTCTGGATGTTCAGCAGGGTTACGACGCGCTGTTGAAAGATGTCGAGCAGATTCGCGCGAGTCTGGCAAACGAAGGTAACGAAGCGGCACAGCCTGAAACGCAGGATTTGGAGCCGCAACAGCCGAGTGAGCCGGTAATGCTGGCGCAGCCGATCGTCGCAGCCAGCACCCTACCCACGCCGAATAGCAGCCCGGCGAAGGTGTTGCCATTTATTCGGCGCGCGCAGCTGGCTGCCCAGGATGCTGCCGCACGACGGGCGCCGCAGGAACTGGTCAAGGTTCCCGCGGACCTCCTCGAGGGTCTGGTCAATCTGGCTGGTGAGACTTCGATCTTCCGCGGTCGGGTCGAGCAGCAGGTCAGTGACGTGGGGTTCACCCTCGGTGAGATGGAGGCGACCATCGAGCGTGTGCGCGATCAGTTGCGCCGCTTGGATACCGAGACCCAGGCGCAGATTCTCAGCCGCTACCAGGCCGAGGCCGAGCGTGCCGGTTACGACGATTTTGATCCGTTGGAAATGGACCGTCACTCGCAGCTGCAGCAGCTTTCGCGCGCACTGTTCGAGTCGGCCTCCGACTTACTCGACCTGAAAGAAACCCTGGCGGCGCGCAACCGCGATGCCGAAACCCTGCTGCTGCAGCAGGCGCGGGTCAATACGGAGCTGCAGGAAGGACTCATGCGTACCCGCATGGTGCCCTTCGAGCGCCTGGTTCCGCGCCTGCGTCGGATTGTTCGGCAGGTCGCTGGCGAGCTCGGCAAGCAGGTCGAGTTCATGGTCGGCAATGCCACCGGCGAGATGGACCGCAGCGTGCTCGAACGAATCGTTGCGCCGCTGGAGCACATGTTGCGCAACGCAGTCGACCACGGCATTGAGTCGGTCGAGCGCCGTCGCGCTGCTGGCAAGCCTGAGCAGGGCGTGATTCGCCTGGATCTGGCGCGGGAAGGCGGCGACATCGTGCTAACGCTGGCGGACGATGGCGGCGGCATCAACCTGGATGCGGTGCGGCGCAAGGCGATCGAACGCGGCTTGATGTCGGCCGATAGCGACCTGTCCGAGCATGAAATCCTGCAGTTCATCCTGGAAGCCGGTTTCTCCACGGCGGAGCGCGTTACGCAGATCTCCGGGCGTGGTGTAGGCATGGATGTGGTGCACTCGGAGGTCAAGCAGCTTGGCGGTTCGATGAGCATTGAATCGACCCTGGGCCAGGGCACGCGCTTCCTGATTCGGCTGCCGTTCACGGTGTCCGTCAACCGCGCGCTGATGGTGTATTCCGGTGAGGATCTGTATGCGATTCCGCTGAATACCATCGAAGGTATCGTGCGCGTCTCGCCGTATGAGCTGGAGGCCTACTACCAGCCGGATGCACCGCGCTTCGAATATGCCGGGCAGGCCTATGAGCTGCGTTACCTCGGCGATCTCCTTAACAACGGCCAGAAGCCCAAGCTGGTGGGGCAGAGCTTGCCGTTGCCAGTGATTCTGGTGCGCTCTAAAGAGCACAGCGTTGCGGTGCAGGTCGACAGCCTCGCCGGTTCTCGTGAAATTGTGGTGAAGAGCCTCGGGCTGCAGTTCGCCGGCGTACATGGCATTTCCGGTGCGACTATCCTCGGCGATGGCCGGGTGGTGGTGATTCTCGACCTGCTGGCGACCATCCGCGTGCTCCATGCCCATCAGCTCACTCAGCTGCAGCAGCCGCGCCTGTTCGATCAGGCGCATGAGCCTGTCGAGGTCGAAAGCGAACGGCCGACGCTGGTCATGGTGGTCGATGACTCGGTCACCGTGCGCAAGGTCACCAGTCGTCTGTTGGAGCGTAACGGCATGAACGTGCTGACTGCCAAAGACGGCGTGGACGCCATCACCCAGCTGCAGGAGCGCAAGCCGGACATCATGCTGCTGGATATCGAGATGCCACGCATGGACGGCTTCGAAGTGGCCACCCTGGTGCGTCACGATGAGCGTCTGAAGGACCTGCCAATCATCATGATCACCTCGCGTACTGGCGAGAAGCACCGCGATCGCGCACTGAGCATCGGCGTCAACGAGTACCTCGGTAAGCCGTACCAGGAATCGGTGCTGCTCGAGGCCATTCAGCGGTTGGTCCACGCCGATGTCTGACGTTCTCTGCGCACGCATTGCGGTACTCGCCGATACCTCGCTGCAGCGCCACGTGCTGCAGCAGGCTCTAACCGGCAGCGGTTATCAGGTCGTGCTCAACAACGACCCGGCGCGCCTCGAACCGGCCGATCTGGATAGCACCGAAGCCGACCTCTGGCTGGTCGATCTGGCGCAAACCGAAGATTCCCCGCTGGTGGACGCATTGCTCGAGCGGGACACCACGCGGGTGCTGTTCGGTGAGGGGCATGCGCCTGAGCGGCATTCGGAATTCTACCCGCGCTGGGAGCGCAGCCTGTTCAGCAAGCTCAAGCGTCTGGTGGGCGATCCGTCGCGTGCCGTAGGCCCGCGTCTGGATGTGCTACAGGGTGAAGGTCAACGTCCCGAACGCCTGACGCTGCCGCCGCTGCTTGCCGACAGCACACTGCGTGCCGGTGAGCCGGCAAGCCAGATATGGCTGCTGGCAGCTTCGCTGGGTGGGCCAGAGGCGGTAAAAACCTTCTTGGATGCTTTGCCTGGTGGCCTGCCGGTGGGTTTCATCTACGCCCAGCATATCGAAGCCAGCTTCGAATCGGCGCTGTCTCAGGCCGTGGGCCGGCATAGTCAGTGGCAGGTTCGGCAGGTCCAGCCTGGCGAACCGGTGCGTTGCGGAGAGGTGATCATCGCACCTATTGCCGAGGAACTTGGGTTCGAAACCGACGGCAGCACGCGCATGAATGGTCGCTGCTGGCCCGAGCCGTACAGTCCTTCGATTGATCAGATGATGCTGAATCTGGCCCAGCAGTTCGGCGAGCGCTGCGGCGTCATCGCCTTCAGTGGCATGGGCAGCGACGGTAGCGCCGCCGCCGCGTATGTATTGCGCCAGGGTGGTAAGGTCTGGACCCAGCGCGCCGACTCTTGCGCCTGCTCGAGCATGCCGGACAACCTTCGCGAAGGCGGCTACAGCTCCTACAGCGGTGATCCGCGCGAGTTGGCTCAGGCCTTGGTCAATCATCTGGTTAATCAGGTCGGCATGCCCACCACGTCTTTTCAACGGAATAATTCATGAGTCAGATGGTCGTTTCTCAGGATGCGGAAAGCCTCACAGGGCTGCTGATGCCTCTCGCCGATCGCATGTTGCTGATGCCTAACGTCGCGGTCGCCGAGTTGATTCCCTATCGCGCACCACAGACGGCGCAGGGCATGCCCGCGTGGTTTCTCGGGCAGGTGCAGTGGCGCGACCTGAGTCTGCCGCTGCTATCGTTCGAAGCCGCCTCCAGCGGCCAAGCGCAGCCGGTGGGCAATGCAGCCCGAGTGGCCGTGCTCAATGCGGTCGGCGGGCGCGATCACGTGAAGTTCATCGCGCTGTTGGTGCAGGGTATTCCGCACTCGATCAAGGTCGACGCCAGCCTGGCACGTGCAGATGTGGCGCTTGCACCGTTGGAACTGGATGCCGTCAACCTTGGTGACGTGCAAGCACGCATTCCCGATCTGATTGGCCTGGAACAGAAGCTCGCTGATGCCGGCCTGATCTGATACGGCTACCGGCTCGCGGCCTCAGAAATCTCCCCACAGCTGCTGCGCCACGCTCAGGGCCACCACCGGAGCAGTCTCGGTGCGCAGCACCCGCGGACCGAGCCTGGCCGGCAAAAATCCCTGAGCGGCTGCCTGCTCTACTTCGCTTTCGCTCAGGCCACCTTCTGGGCCTATCAGAAATGCCAGCGTCTGCGGCTTCGCATGGCTCGTCAGCGGCTCGGCTACCGGATGCAGTACCAATTTCAGGTCTGCTTCGATGGTCAGCCAGTCGCGCAGGCTGATGGGCGCGTGGATTATCGGCAGAACCGACCGGCCACACTGCTCACACGCGCTGATCGCTATCTGCCGCCAATGCGCCAGACGCTTGTCTGCACGCTCATCGCTGAGGCGCACTTCGCAGCGCTCGCTGATGATCGGAGTGATCTGCGTTACGCCCAGCTCGGTGGCTTTCTGGATCGCCCAGTCCATGCGCTCTCCGCGCGACAAACCCTGGCCCAGATGTATCTGCAACGTCGATTCCGGCATTCCATTCAGGCGCTCGTGCAGCTCGACGGTAACGGTCTTTTTGCCCACCTCCAGCAGTTCGCCGCGAAATTCATCGCCACTGCCGTCGAACAGTTGCACGGCGCTGCCGGCCGCAAGGCGCAGCACCCGGCTGATGTAATGTGCCGATGCTTCGGGCAGCGGATGCTGGCCGAGCGAGAGCGGGGCGTCGATGAAGAAGCGGGATAGGCGCATAGGGCAGCTACAGGCGGGAAGTCGGGGGCTACAAGTCTAAAGCATCGGCAGCCCGACTCGCAGGCCGCCTTGCTCCGGAAAGTGTTCGACGTCAGCCCGGATCGCGGAACCCCGGATATTCGCCGCACGACACGGATACCGAGGCTTCTCGCGTGGCAATGTCTATGCCCTCTGTTGCAACCGCGGCAAGAAAGTCGATCTGCTCCTCGGTAATGCAATATGGCGGCAGGAAATACACCACGCTGCCGAGCGGACGCAACAGCGCGCCGCGCCCCAATGCATGTTGGTAGACTTTCAGACCGCGCCGTTCCTGCCAGGGATACGCGGTGCGGCTGGACTTGTCCTGAACCATTTCTATGGCCAGCGCCATGCCGGTCTGGCGGACCTCGGCAACGTGTGGATGGTCAGCGAGGTGCGCGGTGGCGTTGGCCATGCGCGCTGCCAGCGCCTTGTTCGCTTCGATGACATTATCCGCGGCAAAGATATCCAGCGTTGCCAACGCTGCGGCGCAAGCCAGCGGGTTGCCGGTGTAGGTGTGCGAGTGGAGGAAGGCCCGCAGCGTCGAATAGTCGTCGTAAAACGCCTGATAGATCCTGTTCGTAGTCAGCACCGCGGCCATGGGCAGGTAACCGCCGGTGAGGGCTTTGGACAGACAGAGGAAGTCGGGCGTGATGCCGGCCTGCTCACAGGCGAACATGGTGCCGGTGCGGCCGAAACCCACGGCGATCTCGTCGTGGATGAGATGTACCTCGTAGCGGTCGCAGGCTTCACGCAGCAGCTTGAGGTAGACCGGGTGATACATGCGCATGCCGCCGGCGCCCTGGATCAGTGGCTCGACAATGACCGCGGCGATGTCCTGGTGATGCTCGGCCAGCGTCTGTTCCATGTGCGCGAACATCTGTCGCGAGTGTTCTTCCCAGCTCACGCCGTCGGGCCGCAGGTAGCAGTCCGGACTCGGCACCTTGAAGGTGTCCAGCAGCAGCGGCTTGTAGGTGTCGGTGAAGAGCGCGACGTCGCCCACGGACATCGCTGCGACGGTTTCGCCGTGGTAGCTGTTGGTCAGGGTGACGAAGCGCTGCTTCTGCCCGCGACCGCTGTTGCGCCAGTAGTGAAAGCTCATCTTCAGTGCGACTTCGATCCCGGTGGAGCCGTTGTCGGTATAGAAGACGCGCTCCAGGCCGGCTGGCGTCAGCGCGACGAGCCTTTCCGACAGCTCGACCACCGGCTGGTGGCTGAAGCCGGCGAGCATCACGTGCTCGAGCTGATCGACCTGGTCCTTGATACGCTGATTGATGCGCGGATTGGCGTGGCCGAACACGTTGACCCACCAGGAGCTGACTGCGTCGAGGTAGCGCTTGCCATCGAAGTCCTCCAGCCATACACCTTCGCCGCGGCGTATGGGAATCAGCGGTAGCTGCTCGTGGTCCTTCATTTGCGTGCAGGGGTGCCAGAGTACGGCGAGGTCGCGTTGCATCCAGCTGTCGTTCAGGCTCATCGTTACTCCTCCGCGGTGAGTCGCGAAGCCTAGCAGAACTGACGACCCCGGCTCGATGCGATCAGTTATCGAATTGCTCGATGTTTCAAAGCGAAAAAATTCGCGCTATTCCGATAGGTAACCGGCTAGGCTTCAAGTCCTCGAAATTGAAGGACGGATTCGATGCGCTGGCGTAACTCCCCCACCCGCTATGGGCTGACCAGTATCGCGCTGCACTGGTTGGTTGCCCTGGCTGTATTCGGTTTGTTCGGCCTCGGCTTCTGGATGGTTGGACTGACCTACTACAGCAGCTGGTACCGCACAGCGCCCGATCTGCACAAGAGCATTGGCGCAGTGCTGTTCCTGGTCATGCTGCTGCGGGTGCTCTGGCGTTTCGTCAGTCCTGCGCCGGCGCCGCTCGCCAGTCAGGGTCGGCTGACCCAGACGGCCGCCAAGCTCGGTCACGGGCTGCTCTATGTCGGCCTGTTCGTGGTGATGGTTTCGGGCTACCTGATATCCACCGCCGATGGCCGGGCGATCAGTGTGTTCGGTCTGTTCGACGTGCCGGCGCTCGTCACGTCCATTCCCAACCAGGCTGACAGCGCCGGCCTGGTCCACGAATACGCCGCCTGGGCGCTGGTAATCTTCGCCGTCGTCCATGCCCTGGCTGCGCTCAAGCACCACTTCATCGACCGCGACGCGACGCTAAGGCGCATGCTCGGTCGTAACTGATCACCATCCGATAGGAGACTCATCGATGCTCAAGAAAACGCTCGCGGCACTGGTCCTCGGTTCTGCACTGGCTGGCGGCCAGGTAATGGCCGCCGACTACGCCATCGACAAGCAGGGTCAGCATGCCTTCGTCAACTTCAAGATCAGCCACCTCGGTTACAGCTGGCTGTGGGGCACCTTCAAGGACTTCGACGGTGGCTTCAGCTTCGACGCTGCCAAGCCGGAAGAAAGCAAGGTGAACGTCACGCTGAAGACCGCCAGTGTCGACACCAATCATGCCGAGCGCGACAAGCACCTGCGCAGCGACGATTTCCTCAATGTCGCCAAGCACCCGACGGCAACCTTCGAGTCGACGTCGGTGAAGACGACCGGCGATGGCACAGCCGACATCACCGGCAACCTGACCCTCAATGGCGTGACCAAGCCCGTAGTGATCGCCGCCAAGTTCATCGGTGAGGGCAAGGATCCGTGGGGTGGCTATCGTGCCGGCTTCGAGGGCAGCACGACGCTGACGCTCAAGGACTTCAACATCAAGATGGATCTGGGCCCTGCCTCGCAGACGGTCGACCTGATCATCTCGGTGGAAGGTGTGCGCAAGTAAGTAGCGCCTAGTGGATCCGAACGCCGGCAGCTCGCCGGCGTTCTGCGTTGCAGCAGGGCGTATATGGAATGGTCCTGCGAAGCGGGCAAACCTGCGCCAGGTCGTCTATGACGCATGTTTCGCAACATTTATATGGGAGCGATAAGCGTTTGCCGGTTTACAGACAGTCATGGATGTAAGTATATTTCGGCACATTCCGCTCACCGTGTTCGCGGCGCGTTGTCGCTCAATCCCGCCTGCCAGGTTTTCAAGAGGTCTATCCATGTCACTCAAGTCAGCCAATGCTGCCCTGATGTCCATTCTCGCCATGGCTGTTTTCCTGGCGGGTTGTCAGGAAGAAGCGGCGCCACCGGCGCAGCAGAAGCCCACGGTAGGTGTCGTGACCCTGCAGGCGGAGCCCTTTGCCGTGACGACCGATCTGCCGGGGCGTACCCGCGCTTACCGTATCGCCGAGGTGCGTCCGCAGGTTAACGGCATCATCCAGAAACGCCTGTTTACCGAAGGCAGCGACGTGAAGGCCGGGCAGCAGCTGTATCAAATCGATGCATCGGTTTACGAGGCCACGCTCAAGAGCGCTCAGGCGAGCGTCGCTTCCAGCAAGTCACTGGCCGACCGCTACGCCGAGCTGGTCAAGGATCAGGCCGTCAGCAAACAGGCCTATGACGAGGCGCGGGCTGCCAGCCTGCAGGCCGAAGCCGAGTTGGAACGGGCCCGGATCGATGTGCGCTACACCAAGGTGTTGGCGCCGATCTCCGGCCGTATCGGCCGTTCCGCCGTCACCGAAGGAGCGCTGGTCAGCAACGGGCAGACGCAGGAATTGGCGACCATTCAACAGCTCGACCCGATCTACGTCGACGTGACCCAGCCGGCTCGTGATCTGCTCGCGCTGCGCCGTGATCTGGCCGAAGGGCGCCTGCAGAAGTCCGGAGACAACGCGGCAAAGGTTACCTTGAAGCTTGAGGATGGCAGTGACTACGAGCATGAGGGCAAGCTCGAGTTCAGTGAAGTGACGGTGGATTCCGGCACCGGATCGGTGACCCTGCGCGCCGTATTCCCGAATCCTGACAAGGACCTGCTGCCGGGGATGTTCGTGCATGCGCAACTGGTGGCGGGCATGAAGAGCGAGGCGATCCTGGTGCCCCAGCAGGGTGTCACGCGCAACACCAAGGGCGATCCGACCGCAATGGTGGTCAACGCCGAGAGCAAGGTCGAGGTGCGGCCGATCAAGACCGAACGTGCCGTGGGCAATCGCTGGTTGGTCGGCGAAGGCCTGCAGCCGGGTGATCGCGTGATCACCGAAGGCCTGCAGTTCATCCAGCCGGGGGTGGAGGTCGAAGTGGTGCCGGCGACCAATGTCGATAATCGCGGTGGGGTGCCAGCGCAGCCCGAAGGCCAAGAAGGCTGAGGGGTTTTAGTCCATGTCCAAATTCTTTATCGATCGGCCGATCTTCGCCTGGGTGATCGCCCTGGTGATCATGCTCGCCGGCGGTCTGTCCATTCTCAAGCTGCCGGTCAATCAGTACCCGAGCATTGCCGCGCCAGCTGTGGGCATCTCGGTGAGCTACCCCGGCGCTTCTGCGCAAACCGTGCAGGACACGGTGGTGCAGGTCATCGAACAGCAGCTCAACGGCATCGACGGGCTGCGCTACATCTCCTCGGAGAGCAACTCCGACGGCAGCATGACCATTACCGTGACCTTCGAGCAGGGGACCAACCCCGATATCGCACAGGTCCAGGTGCAGAACAAGCTCCAGCTGGCGACGCCGCTGTTGCCACAGGAAGTTCAGCAGCAGGGCATTCGGGTCACCAAGGCGGTACGCAACTTCCTCATCGTCATCGGCCTGGTTTCTACCGATGGCAGTCTGGATCAGCGTGATCTGGCCAACTACATCGTTGCCAACATGCAGGACCCGATTTCCCGCACCAAGGGCGTCGGTGACTTCCAGGTGTTTGGTGCGCAGTATGCGATGCGCATCTGGCTCGACCCGGCCAAGCTGAACAACTTCAGCCTGACACCGGTGGATGTGAGTTCGGCGATCCAGGCGCAGAACGTCCAGATTTCCTCCGGCCAGCTCGGCGGGCTGCCCGCTCTGCCGGGGCAACAGCTCAACGCGACCGTGATCGGCAAGACTCGCCTGCAGACGCCGGAGCAGTTCCGCAACATCCTGCTCAAGGTCAACAGCGATGGCTCCCAGGTGCGCCTGGGCGATGTCGCCAGGGTCGAGCTGGGCGGCGAAACCTATGCCGTCAGTGCCCAGTTCAACGGCAAGCCTGCAGCTGGTCTGGCGCTGAAACTGGCGACCGGCGCCAACGCGCTGGATACCGTCGAAGGCGTGCGCAAGACCATCGACGATCTCAAGCCGTTCTTCCCGCCGGGCGTCGAAGTCGTCTACCCCTATGACACCACGCCGGTCATCTCCGCCTCGATCACCGGGGTCATGCACACGCTGCTCGAAGCGTTCGTGCTGGTGTTCCTGGTGATGTACCTGTTCCTGCAGAACTTCCGCGCGACGCTGGTTCCTACGCTGGCTGTGCCGGTGGTTTTGCTCGGTACATTCGGTGTGCTGGCGGTGTTCGGTTTCAGCATCAACACCCTGACCATGTTCGCCATGATTCTCGCGATCGGTCTGTTGGTCGACGACGCCATCGTGGTGGTGGAGAACGTCGAGCGGGTAATGCGCGAAGAGGGCCTTTCGCCGCTGGAAGCGACGCGCAAATCCATGGGGCAGATTCAGGGGGCGCTGATTGGCATCGGCGTAGTGTTGTCCGCGGTGCTCCTGCCGATGGCCTTCTTCGGTGGTTCGACTGGGGTGATCTATCGGCAGTTCTCGATCACCATCGTGTCGGCGATGGTGCTCTCGGTGCTGATGGCGCTGATCTTTACGCCAGCGCTGTGCGCAACGCTGCTCAAGCCCATCGACAAGGGAGACCATCACGAGAAGCGCGGCTTCTTCGGCTGGTTCAACCGCACCTTCGAGCGCAGCGTCAATGGCTACGAGCGCGGCGTGAAGGCCGTGCTCAAGCGCAAGGCGCCATTCCTGCTGCTCTATGTGCTGATCGTCGGCGTCATGGTGGTGCTCTTCACCCGCATCCCCTCGGCCTTCCTGCCGGAGGAAGATCAGGGCGTGCTGTTCGCTCAGGTGATGACGCCGTCGGGCTCGACGGCTGAGCGTACCCAGCAAAGCATCGACGCCATGCGCAGCTATCTGCTGGAAGAGGAGGGCGACATAGTGCGCTCCGTCTTCACCGTGACTGGCTTCAGCTTCGCCGGGCGTGGTCAGAGCTCGGGTATCGCTTTCATCGGTCTCAAGCCGTGGAGCGAGCGGACCAACCAGGAAGACAGCGTGTTCGCCCTCGCCCAGCGCGCGCAGCAGCATTTCGCCAGCTTCCGCGATGCCCAGGTGTTCGCGTTCGCGCCGCCGGCGGTGATGGAGCTGGGTAACGCCACGGGTTTCAACTTCTTCCTGCAGGACCGCGCCGGCGTTGGCCAGGAGGTGCTCCAGCAGGCGCGCGACAAATTCCTGCAGCTTGCCAGCCAGAGTCCCGTTCTGACCCGGGTGCGCCCCAATACCCTGCGCGACGAGCCGCAGTACCAAGTGCTGATCGACGACGAGAAGGCAAGAGTACTGGGCGTCTCTCTGGCGGAAATCAACAGTACGCTGTCGATTGCCTGGGGCGGGCGCTACGTCAACGACTTCATCGATCGTGGTCGGGTCAAAAAGGTCTACCTGCAGGGCGTCGCCAACGCACGGATGAATCCCGAAGATCTGCAGAAGTGGTATGTGCGCAACGACGCCGGCGAAATGGTGCCGTTCAGCGCCTTCGCCACCGGCGAGTGGACTTACGGATCGCCGAAATTGTCCCGCTTCAACGGCGTCAGCGCGATCGAAATGCTCGGCGAGCCGGCGCCCGGCTACAGCTCCGGTGACGCCATGGCTGAGGTCGAACGCATTGCCGCACAGCTGCCGCCGGGGGTGGGCTACTCCTGGACTGGCCAGTCCTACGAGGAACGCCTTGCAGGTTCGCAGACTCTGGCGCTCTATGCCCTGTCGCTGCTGGTGGTGTTCCTCTGCCTGGCGGCGCTGTACGAGAGCTGGTCGATTCCGTTCTCGGTCATGCTGGTCGTGCCGCTGGGTATCGTCGGCGCGCTCGCCTTCACGCTGGCGCGTGGGTTGTCCAACGAGGTGTTCTTCCAGGTCGGTCTGGTCACCACCATCGGTCTGTCGGCGCGTAACGCGATCCTCATCGTCGAGTTCGCCAAGGCGCTGCATGAGCAGGGCATGAGCTACGCCGATGCCGCGCTGCAGGCGTGCCGCATGCGTCTGCGCCCGATCATCATGACCTCGCTGGCATTCATCCTTGGCGTCGTGCCGCTGGCTGTTGCATCGGGCGCCGGTGCGGGCAGCAAGCACGCCATCGGCACCGGCGTGATCGGCGGCATGCTGACCGCCGCAGTGCTGGCGATCTTCTGGATTCCGTTGTTCTACGTGATGATCTGCACGTTCTTCGATCGCACGAAATCCGCCAACGAAGGTACGAAGGAGGATTCGCTGTGAACAAGTCTCTGTTGACCCTCGCGCTCGCGGCGGCGCTGGGTGGCTGCTCGCTGATGCCCGAGTATCAGCGTCCCGACTCTCCGGTCGCCAGCGACTGGCCGCAGGGGGAAGCCTACGCGCAAAGCGCTGCGCAGGCTTCCGAGCGGGCGCTCGGCTGGCGCGAGTTTTTCCGTGACCCGGCGTTGCAGCAGCTCATCGAAGCGGCGTTGGAGAACAATCGCGATCTGCGTGTTGCGGCGCTGAACGTCGATGCCTATCGCGCGTTGTATCGTGTGCAGCGTGCCGACCTGCTGCCGGCGGTTAGTGCGGATGGCTCGGGCACGCGCAGCCGCACGCCCGGCGATTTGAATATGAGCGGTGAGCCGGCCATCAGCAGCCAGTACAGCGCCACCTTTGGCGTGTCCTGGGAGCTGGATCTGTTCGGTCGCCTGCGCAGCTTGCGCGACCAGGCGCTGGAGGAGTTCTTTGCCAGCGAGGCAGCCCAGCGCAGCACCCAGATCAGTCTGATCGCCAGTGTTGCCAATGCCTGGCTGACACTGCAGGCCGATCAGGCGCTGCTGCAGGTCACGCGGGACACGCTCAAAACCTACGAGGAAAGCCTGGGCCTGACGCAGCGCAGTTTCGATGTCGGTGTCGCCTCGGCGCTGGAGTTGCGTCAGGCGCGCAGCGCCGTCGATAGCGCGCGGGTGAGCATTGAGCAGTACACCCGCCTGGTGGCGCAGGACCGCAACGCACTGACACTGTTGCTGGGTCAGAGCCTGCCGGCCGGGCTGCCATCGGGTGATGGTCTGGAGCGGACTCAGTTGGCGGCGCTGCCGGTTGGCCTGCCTTCCGATCTGCTACAGCAGCGGCCGGACATCCTGCAGGCGGAGTACCAGCTGCGGGCGGTCAACGCCAGCATCGGCGCGGCGCGCGCAGCGTTCTTTCCGCGTATCAGCCTGACCGGTGCGGCGGGTACCGCCAGCAGTGAGTTGTCTGGACTGTTCGACGGAGGCTCCGGTTACTGGAGTTTCTCGCCGAGCATCAGCGTGCCGATCTTCAATGCCGGCCAGCTGCGGGCGAATCTCGACTACGCGCAGATCAGCAAGAACATCCAGGTTGCGCAGTATGAGAAAGCCATCCAGACAGCCTTCCGCGAGGTGGCCGATGGGCTGGCGGCTCAGGCTACCTACACGCGCCAAGTGCAGGCTCAGCGTGACCTGCTGCAGACCAGCGAGGATTACTACAACCTTGCCGAGCGCCGCTATCGCACGGGCATTGATAGCTATCTGACTGTGCTCGATGCCCAGCGCCAGCTATTCAGCGTGCAACAACAGCTGATTGGCGATCGCTTGGCGCAGATGACCAGCGAGGTCAATCTGTTCAAGGCACTCGGCGGTGGCTGGCAGGAGACCGTGCAGGCGCAGCCGGCGGGCGGTTGAGGTAGGCCGCCGCGGTGATCGTCTGATCACGTCGGCGGTGTTGCTGCGTAGAAACAAAAACGCCGCCCATCGGGCGGCGTTTTCGTCTGTGGCTCAAGCTTCGCGATTACGCGTCAGCAAGGCCGGTTTCTCGCCGCGCGGTCGCGTTGGCAGCTGCTCGAGCTGATCCAGGCTGGGCAGCCGATCGATCTTCGATTCCTTGTGAATGATCACCGGCTGCTTCTCCCGCGGCTTGGCGACTTCCTGGCGCGACACGGCAGGCTCGTCGATGCGACGGCCTTCGCCTTTGCGCCGTGGTTGGCCGTTGCGCGGCTGACCATTGCGTGCGCCCTGGCCTTGGCCGGAACGCTTGCCCTTGCCAGCCGGCGCACCCGCAGCAGCTGCACCCGTGCGTGCCGCTCCGGCTGCACGCGGAGTGCCGCCCGGCTGGGCCGGAGCGCCGGGCCGGCGACCGCGATTCTGCTTGTTCTGATAGGGGCTGACGTAATCGACGCGATTGCCGAAATTGTCTAGCTCATCATCACGGAACTCGTCAGGCGCGCGATCCGGAGGCAGCTGCGGCGGCCGGGCGACGGCCTGCGCTTCGCTGCTGGCGCCGTCACGGGAAGGCTTGCGGGCCTTGCTTTGGCTGCGACGGTTACGCTCCTTCTGCTCGGCGCCTTTCTCGGCCGGCTTGTTACGCTCGCCGCGTGGCTTGCCTTCGCCGCGTTGCGGACGCGGTTGGCGCGGTTCGCGCACCTCTGGCTTTTCTGCCTCGATGGTGCTGGCGTCGAAGCCCATCAGATCGCCTTCGGGGATGCGCTGCTTGGTCATGCGCTCGATGCCCTTGAGTAGCTTTTCCTCGTCGGGAGCAACCAGCGAAATGGCTTCACCGCTGCGTCCGGCACGACCGGTACGGCCGATGCGGTGCACGTAATCTTCCTCGACGTTGGGCAGCTCGAAGTTGACCACATGGGGCAGCTGATCGATATCCAGGCCGCGTGCAGCGATATCGGTGGCGACCAGGATGCGTACCTGGTTGGCCTTGAAATCAGCCAGGGCCTTGGTCCGCGCATTCTGGCTCTTGTTGCCGTGAATCGCAGCAGCCGGCAAGCCGTGCTTTTCCAGGTACTCGGCCAGGCGGTTGGCGCCGTGCTTGGTACGGGTAAAGACCAGCACCTGTTCCCAGGCACCCTGAGTGATCAGGTGCGCGAGCAGGGCGCGCTTGTGGCTGGCGGCCACGCGGAACATGCGCTGCTCGATACGCTCGACGGTGGTGTTCGGTGGCGTCACCTCGATGCGCTCGGGGTTGTGCAGTAGCTTGCCGGCGAGGTCGGTGATGTCCTTGGAGAAGGTTGCCGAGAACAGCAGGTTCTGGCGCTTGGCCGGCAGCTTGGCCAGGACCTTCTTGACGTCATGAATGAAGCCCATGTCGAGCATGCGGTCGGCTTCGTCGAGGACGAGGATTTCCACGTGCGACAGGTCGATGGCCTTCTGGTTGGCCAGGTCGAGCAGGCGGCCGGGGCAGGCAACCAACACGTCGAGACCCTTGGCAACCGCCTGGATCTGCGGGTTCATGCCAACGCCGCCGAAGATGCAGGTGCTCTTCAGGGGCAGGTCACGGGCATAGACCTTGAAGCTGTCGTGTACCTGAGCGGCAAGCTCGCGGGTAGGTGTTAGCACCAGCACGCGCGGCTGTTTCGGGCCGTAGCGGTGTTCACGATCCGGGTGACCACCCGGGAACAGGAGTTCGAGTACCGGCAGGGCGAAACCGCCTGTCTTACCGGTTCCGGTCTGGGCTGCAACCATCAGGTCGCGGCCTTGCAACACGGCGGGAATGGCCCGCTGTTGCACGGGAGTAGGCTGGGTGTAACCGGCAGCCTCGACGGCACCGGCCAAAGCCTCGGAGAGACCGAGGGAAGCAAAGGACATGAGTAATCCTGTCTTGTTAGGGGCGAGGCCCTGGGATGATCATGCCTGGCTCGAATCGCGACTGGCGTGCGATCCCGTCCGGTCCTGCCGCAGATAAAAATAAGAACGGCATCCGGGCGTAAGCCTGGCGGAAGCGCGGAGTATAACAGAGCCTGTTAACGCCGCATTGCTCTGACAGTGTCGCAGGTCACGGGTTCATTAGCCAGCTCCGTATTTCTACGGAGCTGGCTGAACGCTCAGCGCGACAGCCCGAGGTTGTTCCAGATCGCCAGGCTCGGCTCGGCCTGGTTCAGGGTGTAGAAGTGCAGGCCTGGCGCGCCGCCGGCCAGCAGCTTCTCGCACATCTCGGTGATCACCTGCTCGCCGAAAGCCTGGATGCTCTGCATGTCGTCGCCATAGGCTTCGAGCTGCTTGCGTACCCAGCGTGGAATCTCCGCGCCGCAGGCATCGGAGAAGCGTGCCAGCTTGCTGTAGTTGGTGATCGGCATGATGCCGGGCACCACCGGCGTTTCTACGCCGAGCTTGCGCACGCGCTCGACGAAGTAGAAGTAGCAGTCAGCGTTGAAGAAGTACTGGGTGATGGCACTGTCGGCGCCGGCCCTGGCCTTGCGCACGAAGTTCGCCAGATCGTCTTCGAAGCTGCGTGCCTGCGGGTGCATTTCCGGGTAGGCGGCGATTTCGATGTGGAAGTGATCGCCGGTCTCGCTGCGGATGAACTCCACCAGTTCGTTGGCGTAGCGCAGCTCGCCGCTGGCCATGCCCATGCCGGAGGGCAGGTCACCGCGCAGGGCGACGATGCGCTTGATGCCGGCATCCTTGTAGATGTTCAGCAGTTCGCGCAATTCGGCCTTGGTGTCGCCGACGCAAGACAGGTGCGGTGCCGTCGGCACCTTTACCTCGCCGTCGAGCTGCAGCACGGTGTTGAGCGTGCGATCACGGGTCGAGCCGCCGGCACCGTAGGTGCAGGAGAAGAAGTCAGGCTGGTAGCCGGCCAGCTGGCGGGCCACGTTCAGCAGTTTTTCGTGCCCGGCATCGGTCTTGGTGGGAAAGAACTCGAAGCTGATGGAGGGGCGAGAAGTCGTCATCTAAAGATTCCTTTAGCTGCCAAGCCCTCAGCCACAAGCTGCAAACCGCGAGGAGCGGTTTGCAGCTTGTGGCGTATGGCTTGCGGCTGCTGCTTAGTAGCGGTAGCTGTCCGGCTTGAACGGACCTTCGACGGTCACGCCGATGTATTCCGCCTGCTTGGTGGTCAGCTGGGTGACCACGCCACCGAAGCCCTTGACCATTTCCAGCGCCACTTCCTCGTCGAGCTTCTTCGGCAGCACCATGACGGTGACGTTCTTGCTCTTCTCGGCCACTGGCAGATCGGCGAACTTCTCGTTGTAGAGGTGGATCTGCGCCAGCACCTGGTTGGCGAAGGAACCGTCCATGATCCGGCTTGGGTGACCGGTGGCGTTGCCCAGATTCACCAGGCGGCCTTCGGCCAGCAGGATCAGGTAGTCGTCGTTGGTCGGGTCGACGGTCTTGCCGGTGCGGTGGATCTTGTGCACCTGCGGCTTGACCTCTTCCCAGCCCCAGTTGGCGCGCATGAAGGCGGTGTCGATCTCGTTGTCGAAGTGGCCGATGTTGCACACCACGGCGCGCTTCTTCAGCGCCTTGAGCATGCCGGCGTCGCACACGTTGACGTTACCGGTGGTGGTGACGATCAGGTCGATCTTGCCCAGCAGGGCCGCGTCGACGCTGGCTTCGGTGCCGTCGTTGATGCCGTCCTTGTAGGGGGAGACCAGCTCGAAGCCGTCCATGCAGGCCTGCATGGCGCAGATCGGGTCGACTTCCGAGACCTTGACGATCATGCCTTCCTGGCGCAGCGACTGTGCCGAGCCCTTGCCGACGTCGCCGTAGCCGACGACCAGCGCCTGCTTGCCCGACAGCAGGTGGTCGGTGGCGCGCTTGATGGCATCGTTCAGACTGTGACGGCAGCCGTACTTGTTGTCGTTCTTGCTCTTGGTGACCGAGTCGTTGACGTTGATCGCCGGAATCTTCAGGGTGCCGCCCTTGAGCATGTCGAGCAGGCGGTGCACGCCGGTGGTGGTTTCCTCGGTCACGCCATGGACGCGCTCGAGCACCTGCGGATACTTGTCATGCAGGATCTGGGTCAGGTCACCGCCGTCGTCCAGCACCATGTTGGCGTCCCACGGCTGGCCGTCCTTGAGGATGGTCTGCTCGATGCACCACTCGTATTCTTCCTCGGTCTCGCCCTTCCAGGCGAACACTGGGATGCCAGCGGCCGCGATGGCGGCAGCGGCCTGATCCTGAGTGGAGAAGATGTTGCAGGAAGACCAGCGCACTTCGGCGCCAAGGGCGATCAGCGTCTCGATCAGCACGGCGGTCTGGACGGTCATGTGGATGCAGCCGAGGATCTTCGCGCCGGCCAGCGGCTGCTCGGCAGCGTATTTGCGACGCAGGCCCATCAGTGCGGGCATTTCGGATTCGGCGATGATGATCTCGCGGCGGCCCCAGGCGGCCAGGGAAATGTCGGCGACCTTGAAGTCGGTGAAACCGGCAGGCGTCATGACAGCACTCATCGAAGAGTTCTCCATTCGTATAGATGCGAATGGGCGCCGTTGATGCGTTCTAGGAAACGCCCCATCCGAGCCTGACAGGTTTCAGCCTGCTGCAGCGCCCCTCGGACGGGTGGCGGGCACGATCGAAGCGGAGTCGATCGGGAAAAACCCGACGATTATAGCTGCGCCGCTCGGCAATCCCAAGCCCGGCGCTGCGCGAACTAGGTGGTTGGACGCGGGGTCGTAATTTCAGGTTCGGTGAACCTTGCCGGGCGAAACCGTTTCAGGAGACCGCCATGAATCCCATGCTGCGCCTCGCGCCGGTATTGCTTGTCGGCGCCTTCAGCCTGCCCGCCGCTGCCCAGTCCTGCTACGTACACAGCGAAACGTCCGGTGCAGTTCCGGCACCGGTGGTGACCGAGCAGTGTTTCGAGTTCCACGGTATGGATAACGACGACGCCATCGACTGGGTCTGTCAAGACAACGAGGCGGTGAAGAATTCCCGTCGCGAGATCCGCGACAGCTGCCCGGATGGCCACTTCGGCATCTGCACCGCGCGAATGACTCCGGAGACGCTGGCCAACGAGCGCGCCACCGGGTCCCAGGCAAAGAATGGCACCTTGCCGACCCAGGTAAATGACGACGCGACGATCGTCACCTACCACTACCACGCCAGTGATCGGGCGCAGGCCAAGATTGATTGCGAGAGTGCAGGCGGCAGCTGGTCGCGCTAGCGGGTCGCTCGCGCAATCTTTGCTGACGAAGTCAATGTCCGACTGATTTGTTCAGCGGTGCATGGGCGGGGATAATCCTGCGCTTTGCATCCATGAGTGGTTGAACCATGAAGTTGAGTCTGCTGAGGCTGCCCCTGATTGCCGCCCTTGTACTGACAGGCTGCGACCGGGTCGATCCTGACTCGCCTCTGGGCAAGCGCAAGGCGATCTACCAGGCGATGCTTGATACCAAGGAAGATCTCGGCGGCATGTTGCGCGGCCGCATACCATTCGATGCGGAGGGGTTCAGCACGGGCGCGGTGAAGCTCGACGAGCTTTCGCGCCAGCCCTGGCAGCATTATCCCGAGGTCAAGGAAAAGCAGAGCGACGCGCGGGATGATGTTTGGCAGCGCCAGGAGCGTTTCAACGAGATGGCTCGGGCACTGGAGGCGACCACGGCAGAGCTGGTCGGTGTGACCAGCGCGGCCCCCGTCACCGCAGAAGTCGTGGCCCCGGCCTTTCAGCGGGTCGAGGATGCTTGCGAAGCCTGCCACAAGGAATTCCGTGCTTACTGATGCGGATGACTCAGCGGCGTAGTGTTTCGAGCTTTTCCCGGGATTTGGCCAGCTGGTTGCGGCGTAGTTCGATCAGCTGCGCGTCACCAGTGCCCAATGCTTCGCGTAGCAAGGTCTCGCGACGCTCCACCTGACGAGTGATGTGTTCGTATTCGACCTGACGTGGATGCAGGGCGACCAGGCCCTGGCACTGTTCGGTCAGCGTCTGCAGTTCGGCGTTGAGTTGCGTCTGGCGCAGCTTGTCGCCCTGCAGGCGAGCCTGCTGCAGCTGCTCGCGCAGGGCTTGGCGTTGCTCGTGGCACTGGGTGCCGGTTTGTTGGGCTACGGCGAACAGCGGGCTGATGGCGGTGCCGCCGATCAGCAGGGCAATTGGCCAATGTCGCAAAGACATGCCTCGCCTCCATAATTGTTATCCAACTCCTATCGACCGCATTAGCTGGCGAAAGTCCCTTCAGAAACCCGAAACAGCTGCGGCCCGTAGCTTGGTTTGCAGCTGCTGCAGCTCCGGCGTTTGAAAGAAGGCGTGCAGATGTTTTGCTCGAGTCGGTCCGATACCAGGTTCGGCCTGCCATTGCGCCACGTTCCGTGCGGCTAGAGCACCCCAGTCGGCTTCCGCAGCTAGCGAAATGCTACCCGGCATGCCGAGCGCCTTCAGCCATTGCCCCAGCGGCTTCTGCCGGGCAAGGGCGAAGCTCGCAGCCAGCTTGCCGGCGCGCTCGGCGCCAATGCCTGGCACCTGCTGTAGCGTTGCGGCATCCAGCGCCAGCCAGGCGATAAGATCGGGCAGCAGGCCGGCGTCCAGCAGTGCCTGCCAGCTGCCGGCGCCTACCCCTGGAAGACTGAGGCCCTGTTTGCCGCTCAGCCAGACGAGGCGGGCGATGAACTGCTGCTCACAGCCGGGCGTGGGTTGCCAGCAGCTGTGCGCGTGATACCGGCCCGGATCGGGCGCGATCAGCGCAGGCCGCTCGGTGCTGCGCCACACCACCGAGTCCAGTCGCGGGATGGTATGTCCGGCAAGAACGACGGCGACCTGGTCTCCGGGGCGCACGTCCAGTGTTCGCCAGCGCTCCAGCGAGCCGAGGCTGAGCGTGCGGATCTGCCGATCATCCAGGCGTACCGGCGTCAGCTGCAGCAGGGGTGTGATCCGCCCGGTGCGGCCGATGCGAAAGTCCACGGCCCGGACCTCCGTCACCGCTGTACGTAGGGGATACTTCCAGGCAGCGGCCCAGTGCGGTTCGGCCTGCCAGCGCTCTGCCGGCGGGCGCTGGCCCTGGCGTAATACCACGCCGTCGCTGGCAAACGGCAGGGGTTGCCGATACCAGTGTTCGCGCCAATGCCGCGCTTGTTCGAGATCCGCTAGCGGCAGGCTGAAACGCTGGCTGTCAGCGAATCCCATCGCTGCCAGCTGCTCGACACGGGTGGGCATCGCCTCCGGGCCGTTTGGCCAGTCCCAGACGAACAAGCCGATCTGCGCGGCAACGTCGGCGGACAGCTGCCGGCTGGCCATCGCGCCGGCCACGCGGCCGCGCGCGCCGGCGCTACCGTGCACCGCTTGCACATGCTGCTCCAGGCGCCAGTACAGCTCGCCTTGCAGAATCACCTCAGCCGGCTCCGCAAGTCGGGGAGGGATCGCTGGCAGCCGGCGGGCATTGGCCGTCCAGTTCTGGCCGCTGCGGCCGTCGCCACGACTGATGGCCTGCTGCAGCGTGCCGTCGCGGTACACCAGCGTCACCGCCACGCCATCCACCTTCGGTTGAATCCACAGATTTTCGCGACGCTCGATCCAGTCAGCGACCGCCTTTTCGTCGGCGAGCTTAGCCAACCCGGTCTGCCTGATTGGATGCGGCACAGGGCCGGCGGCTGTGGCTAGCGGGTCTGGCTGGGGCTGGCTGCCAGCAGGAAAACAGCGCTGCCAATTCTGCAGGCGCGCGCGGCTCTGGTCATAGATTTCGTCATCCACCATTGCCAGGCCATTGCGGTGATAGGCCTCGTCCCACTGACTCAGCTGGTGTTGCAGGGCGGCGATTTCCCGCTGCGCTTGCTTGTCACCCCAAGAGGGGCAGGCAGCAAGACCAAGCGGCGTGATGAGGCACAGCGATAGCGCGATCAGGCGTTGCATGATGAGCGTCCTTGCTCGGATGATTGGGTTGGCCCCTCTATCAGCGGGGGCCTATGCCTCATTGTCGCCGGCTTGGCGCGCCGCGGCCGTGCATCAGCGCATATTGAACAGTTCCTGGTGGAAATCCCTTGGCGGCAGGCCGTGGCGTTGCAGGTCCTTGCTCAGATCTTGACCGAAGCCGGCCGGGCCGCAGAACCAGACATCGCTTTCCTGCCATTGCGGCGCCAGCTCGCGCAGACGCTCGGGTGTCAGCCGCCCGCCTTCGCTGGCCACCAGCACATGCAAGCGCACCCGGGCGCGCTCGGCCAGTTCGCGGATACGCTCGATGAAGCTCTGGTCCGGCGCGCTGGTGCAGTAGAACAGGTCGACGTTGTCGCCCTTGCCGCTTTCGGCGAGCGCCTGTAGCCGGCCAATGAAAGGTGCGATGCCGATGCCGCCGGCCACCCAGATTTGCCGCGGCTTGCGGCTGTGGAAATCGAAGCAGCCATAGGGACCTTCCACTTTCACCGGGTCGCCGACCTTGAGCGTCTGGGGCAGGGTACGGGTGTAGTCGCCGAGACCCTTGATGGAGAAGGTCAGCCTGCCGTCGTTGCACCAAGCCGAGGAGAGGCTGAAGGGGTGCGGCCCTTCCTTGTCGTCGAAGGTGACGAAGGCGAACTGCCCGGCCTTGTGTCCCGGCCAGGGGCCGTCGAGCTTGATATCGACGCGCAGCACGCGGTTGTCGCGGTGATGGGTCAGGCTTTCGATGCGGCCGACCACCTGATGCTTGCGACCGATACGGCGCAGCAGCGAGATGCAGGCCGCCAGCGAGCCGGCGGCCATGAGCACGGCCAGCACCAGGCCCAGGGGCGAGGTCCAGTAATCCGGCGGGGTCAGCACTACCGAGTGCGCCACCAGAGCCAGATAGACCAGCGCCAGCCAGCGGTGGGTGCGGAAGAACCAGCGATAGGGGAAGCGCTTGACCAGCGCCAGCACGATGAGGATGACCGCGGCATAGAAGGCCCACTCGCCGATGGTCTCGGCCAGCCCGCGGAAGCGCTGCAGCAGCGCGAAGATGCCTTCGTGCATCTGCCCTTCGCCGGCCCGGCGGGCCGGTTTTTCCAGCCAGCCGAAACCAACCAGCCATTTCGGGATCTGGCCCCAGCCCCAGTGGAAGATGGCGATCACCAGCGCGCTGATGCCCAGCCACTTGTGCAGCCGATAGGTCTTGTCCAGACCGTCGAAGAAACGTTCGAAGCGTCGCGGCCTTGCCGCCAGTATCACCGCCACGCTCATCGCGGCGATGCCGAGCACCCCGCTGTAGTGCACCATCACCTTGCGCAGCGGCCAGATCTGGTAGTGCGCCATGACAAAGCTGTCCACCAATAGCCAGAGCAGCGTCAGTCCGACGAACAGCGCGACGTAGGTGAGTTTTATCGGTCTCATCTTGACAAGCCTCCCAGCTGACATCCCTATTTCGAGCATCCATTAGCATCCTCTTGCTGCCGCGCCCCCGCCATGATCGTAGTCAGTGGCGAGGCGGTCAGCGGAAAGCGGTGGCGCTGGAGGACGTACTTTTTATCTACAATTCGCCCCTCAATTCCTCGAAGAGACGAGCCCGTGTACCCAGTGATCGCCATCGAGCAGCTCACCAAGACCTACGCTTCCGGCCATCCGGCGCTCAAGCGCATCGACCTCGAGATACGCAAGGGTGAAATCTTTGCCCTGCTCGGCCCCAATGGCGCCGGCAAGACCACGCTGATCAGCATCATCTGCGGCATCGTCAATCCCGGCAGCGGTCGGGTGCTGGTCGACGGCCACGACATCGTCGAGGATTACCGCGCCGCCCGTTCGAAGATCGGCTTGGTGCCGCAGGAGCTGTTCAACGAAGGCTTCGAGAGCGTCTGGGCGACGGTGCGTTTTTCTCGCGGGCTGTTTGGCAAGGCGCCGGATGATTCGTTCCTGGAGAAACTGTTGCGTGATTTGTCCCTGTGGGACAAGCGCAATGCCCGGATTCTGGAGCTTTCCGGGGGTATGAAGCGTCGGGTCATGATCGCCAAGGCGCTGTCCCACGAACCGTCCATTCTGTTTCTCGACGAGCCCACCGCGGGCGTCGATGTCGAGTTGCGCCGCGATATGTGGGAAATGGTCCGCGGCCTGCGCGAGCGCGGCGTGACCATCATCCTCACCACGCACTACATCGAAGAAGCCGAGGAAATGGCCGACCGCATCGGCGTGATCAGCAAAGGCGAGATCATCCTGGTCGAGGACAAGGACGTGCTGATGCACAAGCTTGGCAAGAAGCAGCTGACCTTGCATCTGCAGCGTCCGCTAGCGGAAATTCCGGCGGAGCTGGCCAGCTACCCACTGGAGCTGACCGATGCCGGCAACCAGCTGGTATTTACCTTCGATGCTCAGCATGAGGACACCGGCATCGCTGAGCTGCTCAAGCGTCTGGCCGCTCACGGCATCGATTTCAAGGATCTGCAGTCGAGCCAGAGCTCGCTGGAAGAGATTTTCGTCAACCTTGTTCACGGTCGCTGAGGAAAAGCCCGCATGAATTTCTACGCGATCCGCGCGATCTACCTGTTCGAACTGGCACGCACCTGGCGCACCCTGCTGCAGAGCATAGCCACTCCGGTGATCTCCACCTCGCTGTACTTCGTGGTATTCGGCTCGGCCATCGGCGCGCGCATGGAGGCCATGCACGGCATCCCCTACGGCGCCTTCATCATCCCCGGCTTGATCATGATGGCGCTGCTCACGGAGAGCATTTCCAACGCCTCGTTCGGCATCTACATGCCGCGCTATTCCGGAACCATCTACGAGGTGCTGTCGGCGCCGGTGTCCTATGTCGAGATTGTCATCGGCTACGTTGGCGCGGCGGCCACAAAGTCGCTGGTGCTCGGCGTGATCATCCTTATCACCGCGCGGCTGTTCGTCGACTACGAAATCCAGCATCCGCTGATGATGGCGCTGTTCCTGGTGCTGACGGCGATCACCTTCTGCCTGTTCGGCTTCATCATCGGCATCTGGGCCGATGGCTGGGAAAAGCTGCAGATCGTCCCGGCGTTGATCGTCACCCCGCTGGCGTTCCTTGGTGGCAGCTTCTACTCCATCGAAATGCTGCCGCCGCTATGGCAGAAGGTCACCCTGTTCAATCCAGTGGTGTACCTGATCAGCGGCTTCCGCTGGAGCTTCTACGGCGTCTCGGACATCAGTGTCGGCATCAGCCTGGCGATGATTCTTGGCTTTCTCGCCGCGTGCCTGCTGGCGGTGTGGTGGATATTCAAGACGGGGTATCGGTTGAAGAACTGAGCCAGAAACGAAAACGCCCGCAGATGCGGGCGTATTCAATTACAGCGCTTGAAGCTCACTTGCCGAACATCTTGCCGAGGCCGAGCACGGCATCCTTGGCCTGGGTCACGGCCTGGACCTTCTCGTCGAGCGCAGCGCTCTGTTCAGTGGCGTTGGCATTGGCCGCCAGTTCTTCGCTGTTCAGCTGTGCGCAGCCGCCTTCCACCTGGGCGATGGCATTGCTGAGCTTCTCGTTGCCAAGCATCTGGCCGAGCATCTTGCCGGTTTCCAGATTGCCTTGCTGGGCGGTCAGCTGCTGTTCGCACTTGGCCTGCGCATCGCTGGTGGCAGCCTGCAGCGAGGCGCTCGAGAGGGCGAGGAGGGCGCAGCCGAAGAGGTGGGAAATACGCATGGATAAGCTCCTTGTAATGTCGATCACGACAGGTGATCGATCGAGTCCGTTCGAAAGGGCGGCGATGATAGCTGTTAGCCTGCTGCGCGCAAAGGCTCTGGCATGCAGGTTTCGTGACGTGGTACGGGTTGTGTGGCGCTCGATGCATTCGGACCACCGCTTCTGAAAGCAGAAAACCCCGCGCGGCTTGCGCCGGCGGGGTTTCTCCGTTGTGAAGCGGTGTTACAGGCCAGCTGCTGCGCGCAGGGCATCGGCCTTGTCGGTGCGCTCCCAGGTGAAGGCGGTGAAGGTGTCGGCACCCACCGTCATCTCGTAGGGATTGCGACCGAAGTGGCCGTAGGCTGCGGTGGCGCGGTACATCGGGTGCAGCAGGTCGAGCATGGTGGTGATCGCGTACGGGCGCAGATCGAAATGCTCGCGGACCAGGGCGATGATCTTGTCGTCGCTGAGCTTGCCGGTGCCGAAGGTGTTCAGCGAGATGGAGGTCGGCTGGGCCACGCCGATGGCGTAGGACACCTGGATCTCGCAGCGCTCGGCGAGACCGGCGGCAACGATGTTCTTGGCCACGTAGCGGCCGGCATAGGCGGCCGAACGGTCGACCTTGGACGGGTCCTTGCCGGAGAAGGCACCGCCGCCGTGACGGGCCATGCCGCCGTAGGTGTCGACGATGATCTTGCGTCCGGTCAGGCCGCAGTCGCCCACCGGGCCGCCAATGACGAACTGGCCGGTCGGGTTGATGTGGTACTGGGTGTCCTTGTGCAGCAGTTCGGCGGGCAGGCTGTGCTTGATGATCAGCTCCATCACCGCTTCGCGCAGGTCACTTTGCTTGACCTCCGGGTTGTGCTGGGTCGACAGGACCACGGCATCGATGCCGGCAACCTTGCCATTCTCGTAGCGGCAGGTGACCTGGCTCTTGGCATCCGGGCGCAGCCACGGCAGTAGGCCGTTCTTGCGCGCTTCGGCCTGGCGCTCGACCAGAGCGTGGGAAAAGCGGATCGGCGCCGGCATCAGTACGTCGGTTTCGTTGCTCGCGTAGCCGAACATCAGGCCCTGGTCACCGGCGCCCTGGTCTTCCGGCTTGCTGCGGTCGACGCCCTGGGCGATGTCCACCGACTGCTTGCCGATGATGTTGATGATGCCGCAGGTGGCGCCATCGAAACCGACTTCCGAGCTGTTGTAGCCGATGTCGATGATGACATCGCGCACCAGCTGCTCCAGGTCGACCCAAGCCGAGGTGGTCACTTCGCCGGCAACGATCGCCACACCGGTCTTGACCAGCGTTTCACAGGCCACGCGGGCGTGCTTGTCCTCGGTGATGATGGCGTCGAGCACCGCATCGGAGATCTGGTCGGCGATCTTGTCCGGATGCCCTTCGGATACGGACTCGGAGGTAAAAATCGAGTATTCGCTCATCTATCGGTTTCCTATTACCGGTGGGTGAGGCGGCTGTCAGGAGGCGGGCCGGGAAAAGTACCTGGCCTGGATCTGAAAACCGTTTTTCAAGCCAATGTAGAGGCTCTCGCCGGGCGTGAGCCCCGCGGCATCGGCCCAACGGGCCAGATCGTCCTGTTCGAACCCCAACCACAGATCGCCACAGGCCTCCCTGGCCCAACTCTGGTTGTGGCTGCACAGCTCGGTGACCAGCAGAATGCCGCCTGCGCTCACCAGCCGTGCCAGTTGTTTCATTGCTTCGCCAGGCGCTGCCAGATGGTGCAGCACCATGTTCAACACCACGCAGTCGGCCGGCGCGCAGTCGTCGTGTAGGGCATCGGCGAGTTTGAGCTCGACGTTTTCCAGTCCCGCCTCTTCGCAACGCGCGCGTGCCAGATCGAGCATGGCCGGGCTGTTGTCCAGTGCCACCACGCGGGCGAAACGCCGTGCCAGCTCCGGCAGAAAGCTGCCGTCGCCCGGACCGACCTCCAGCGCCGTGGCGCTGACGTCGAAGTGCAGTGCATCGAGCAGCGCCATCACGCTGTCGCGGTATTGCGGCAAGCCGGCGATCAGGTCCTGACGGGCCTGGAAGCTGTCAGCCATGCGTGCGAAAAAATCCTCGCTGGCCGCGCTGCGCTGGGCATGCACGGCGGCGATACGAGCCTCGATCTCACGAGGTAGCTCCAGCCGGTCGGCCTCCTCGAGCAGCGCCGCATGCAACTTGCCACCCAGGCTATCGGCCTGCGGCAGGCTACGTCGATAGAACACCGCATTGCCTTCGCGGCGCGTCGCCAGCAGGCCGGCCTGGGTCATGACCTTGAGATGGTGGCTCATACCCGACTGACCGATGGCGAAGATCTGCGCCAGTTCGAGTACGCCGAACGAATCGCTGGCCAGCGCCCGCAGTACGTTCAGACGCAGCGCATCGCCACCGGCCTTGCACAGGGCGGCGAGCGAATCACTGGCGTCGAAACGGATCTGGGGCATGCGCAGGCTCATAAGCGGCGCAGTCTAGTCGGTCACTTTTCGTACAGCAAGGGCAATATCAAAAAGTTTTGATATTGCCCTTGTCGGCGCAGGGTTACTGCAGCAGGCGGGACAGCCCCAGGGTGCAGGACACCAGGCCGAGGCCGATGAGGAAGTAATTGGGCAGGATATCCAGCAGGCGTTGGATCAGCCCCTCGCCGGCCAGGCGCCGCGACAGCAGGCTGTAGGCGAGCAGGATGCTCAGGTCGATCACCGCCCAGATCACGATCAGCACCGTTGCCTGCGGGGCGAACGGCTGCGCGGGCAGGATGAAGCCGGGCAGGAAAGCGAGAAAGAACAGAATGTCCTTGGGGTTGGACAGGCCTACCGCCATCGCGCGCCAGAAATAATGCGCTTCGCTGCGTTTGGGCGTCGCGGTTTCGCTGCGCCCGCCGCACAGGCCGTCGCAGCCCAGCCAGATCAGGTACAGGCCGCCGAGGATCTGCCCGGCTTCGAGCACCAGCGGGTCGAGGTCCAGTGCCAGATAGATCATCACCAGTGCGGCGATCATCAGGATCTGCGCAGACAGCGCACCGCCGAGAATGGTCCACAGCGGCCAGCGGCGGCGAGCGTCAGCGACTACCAGTGCGACAATCGGGCCAGGTGAGGCGATCAGTAGTGCGACCGCGGCGGCGAAGGCGAGGTAAGTAGCGTTCATAGTTCGGTCACCAGGCCGAATACCCGGCTGCGCTGGCCCAGGCGTTCGGCGTAGAAGTTCGGGTTGGTGATGGCGAAGGCGCGCTGGATCCAGCGATCGCTGCCATCGAAGTGTGCACTGAAGGGGCTGCGCGCATGGGCGGTGCGGCGGTTGTCGATGATCAGCATGTCGCCACGGTTCAGGCGTACCGGCTCGACCACCTCCCAGGCGATGGCGCGCAGCCTGTCCATCAGTTGCTGGGCGCGGCTGCTGAAGGCCAGCATGAATTGCGGGTCAAAGCGAAAGAAGGGTGCGTCCGGATCGCCATAGAGCACGGTCTGGTGGCGGTTGATATCGATGCGCTGGTTCTTCTCGGTAGGTCCGTAATCGGAAAGGAAGTTGTACGGCTCGGCAAGCAAGAACGACCGCTCCTCGAACGTCAGGCGCTCGAGGATGCGCTCGCTAGAGGCGATATAGGTGACCGCCTCGGCATTCGGATCCTGGCGCAGGCAAAGCAGCACCAGATAGTCGGGCAGCACGGCATGAAAGGCATTCTCGGTATGTAGGTCCAGTTCGGTATCGAAACTGTCCGACGTTGCTCCCCGGGAATGTGCTTGCTGCGGAAAGAAGTTGTTGACGATGCAGCCGTCGGACTCCTGCACGTAACCGATCGGCTCGCCGAGCAGGGCGGTGGCCTGCAGCAACAGACGCTCGCTGCTGTCATCCGGCTTGCAGAGATGGTCGCGGTTCAGCGGCGTGGGAGGGATGTCTCCGATGGGCAGGCTTTCGAGGGTCATGAAGCCTTTCTTGTTGCCGAACAGCCTGAAATTGACGATCTGGCCGATCTGCTCATGCTGCAGCGCGCTTTTCTCTACCGCGTTGGCCAGAAGCGTCTCGTAATATTTGTTCTGCATGGCATCCTTTCCTGAGTTTTTATTGCGCTCGAATGAGTGGGACGAAAAGCCTGGGATGGCCTGGAACCCATTGCTGGCGCAGTATTGAGATGCAGGAGAGGAATGAAAAATGGATAAAACAGCCCCTAAGGATGAGTTTTAGTCATGCCGGATTCGGTCGTTGCAGCGCCACGCATGCCGCCTCTTTATGCCCTGCGCGCCTTCGAAGTGGCGGCGCGTTTCGGTTCTTTCACCCAGGCAGCACAGAGCCTGTTCATCACACAAAGTGCGGTGAGCCGGCATGTGAAGACCCTGGAGGAGCACCTGGGCTGTCAGCTATTCGAACGGCGCGGTTCGCGGTTGGTCTTGACCGACGCCGGACGGCTGCTGGCGCAAGAGCTGAAGATCGGCTTCCGTACCATCGAGAATGCCTGTGTCGCAGTGACGCGCCAGCGCGGCGCGCTGCGCCTCAAGGCGCCGTCGACCCTGACCATGCGCTGGCTGCTGGGCACGCTGGAGGGTTTCCATATGGCCCATCCGCAAAGCCGCGTGCAGCTCACCAGCGCCTGGATGGATCTGGATGCGGTGGACTTCAGCAGCGAGCCGTTCGACTGCGCAATCCTGCTGGGCAACGGCGGTTTTCCTGCTGATTGGCGGCGGGTGAAGCTGTTCGACGAGTGGCTGGTGCCGGTCTGCGCCCCCGACCTGCTCGGCGCAACCCCTTGGGCTACGCAGCAGCTGGGCGAGGCTGAGCTGATCCACCCTTCGCGGGACTGTCGGGACTGGCGGCGCTGGTTGCAGCGCACCGGACGCGCGGATCAGATCGCCTGGCAGCAGGGCAAGCTTTTCGACACCCTGGAGCTGGGCATCTCCGCCGCGGCGCAGGGGCATGGCGTATCGATCGGCGACTTGGCGCTGGTCGGCACCGAACTGCAGCGCGGCAGCCTGGTGCTGCCGTTGCAGCAGGCGGTGAAGTCCGGCGACAGCTATTACCTGGTCTGGCCTGGCGGCGGCGATGAGTCGGCGACCCTGATGCGCATGCGCGACTACCTGCTCGAGCACCTGCCGGACGTAACCAGTCAGGGTGTCGAGCTGTTGGATTGAGCGCGCGCGGCGGCCATTCAGTCATTGCCCCGGCCACCCTCGGTAGGGGAAAATGGCCGCCTTTTTCTACGTACACCCCCGCAGGAGATTCAGCGATGCCCAGCCGTCGTGAGCGAGCCAATGCCATCCGCGCCCTCAGCATGGATGCCGTGCAGAAAGCCAACAGCGGCCACCCGGGTGCCCCCATGGGCATGGCGGACATCGCCGAAGTCCTCTGGCGCGATCATCTGAAGCACAGCCCGACCAACCCGCAGTGGGCCGACCGCGACCGCTTCGTGCTGTCCAACGGCCACGGCTCGATGCTGATCTACTCGCTGCTGCACCTGACCGGCTACGACCTGTCCATCGATGACCTGAAGAACTTCCGCCAGCTGCACAGCAAGACCCCGGGCCACCCGGAGTTCGGCTACACCGCTGGCGTCGAGACCACCACCGGCCCGCTCGGCCAGGGCCTGGCCAACGCCGTCGGCTTCGCCGTGGCCGAGAAGGTCATGGCTGCGCAGTTCAACCGCCCCGGCCATAACATCGTCGACCACAACACCTACGTGTTCCTTGGTGACGGCTGCATGATGGAAGGCATCAGCCATGAAGTCTGCTCGCTGGCCGGCACCCTGGGCCTGAACAAGCTGATCGCCTTCTACGACGACAACGGCATTTCCATCGACGGCGAAGTGCATGGCTGGTTCACCGACGACACCCCGCGCCGCTTCGAGGCCTATGGCTGGCAGGTGATCCGCAACGTCGACGGCCATGACGCCGAAGAGATCCAGATGGCCATCGAGACCGCGCGCAAGAGCGACCGGCCGACCCTGATCTGCTGCAAGACCATCATCGGCTTCGGCTCGCCGAACAAGCAGGGCAAGGAAGAATCCCACGGTGCTGCCCTGGGTGACGCCGAGATCGCGCTGACCCGTGAGGCGCTGGGCTGGAAGCATGGTCCCTTCGAAATCCCGGCCGAGATCTACGCCGAGTGGGACGCCAAGCAGAAGGGCGCCGACGCGGAGAACGAGTGGAACAAGCGCTTCGCCGCCTACGAGGCCGAATTCCCGGGTTTGGCATCCGAGTTCAAGCGGCGCATGGCAGGCGAGCTGCCGGCTGATTTTGCCGAGAAAGCCAGCGAGTTCATCCGTGAAGTCGCCAACAAGGGCGAGACCATCGCCAGCCGCAAGGCCAGCCAGAACTGCCTGAATGCCTTCGGCCCGTTGCTGCCGGAACTGCTCGGCGGTTCGGCGGACCTCGCCGGCTCCAACCTGACCCTGTGGAAGGGCTGCAAGCCGGTAGTCGCCGAGGATGCCTCGGGCAACTACATGTATTACGGCGTGCGTGAGTTCGGCATGGCCGCGATCATGAACGGCGTCGCCCTGCACGGCGGCCTGATCCCGTACGGCGCGACCTTCCTGATGTTCATGGAATACGCGCGCAACGCCGTGCGCATGTCGGCGTTGATGAAGCAGCGGGTTCTCTATGTGTTCACCCACGATTCCATCGGTCTTGGCGAAGACGGTCCGACCCACCAGCCGATCGAGCAGTTGACCAGCCTGCGCACCACGCCGAACCTGGATACCTGGCGTCCGGCCGATACCGTCGAATCCGCGGTGGCCTGGAAGCACGCGCTTGAGCGCAAGGATGGCCCGAGCGCACTGATCTTCTCGCGCCAGAACCTGCCGTTCCATGTGCGTGACAACGAAACCGAAGCGGCCATTGCCCGCGGTGGCTACATCCTGAAGAACTGCGCCGGCGAGCCGGAGTTGATCCTCATCGCCACCGGTTCGGAAGTCAGCCTGGCAGTGCAGGCCGCCGACAAGCTGACCGAACAGGGCCGCAAGGTGCGTGTCGTCTCGATGCCTTGCACCAGCGTGTTCGATAGCCAGGATGCCGCCTACAAGCAGCAGGTGCTGCCGGTGGAAGTCGGCGCGCGCATCGCCATCGAGGCGGCGCACGCGGACTACTGGTACAAGTACGTCGGTCTCGACGGTCGCATCATCGGCATGACCACCTACGGCGAATCGGCTCCGGCCAACCAGCTGTTCGAGGAGTTCGGCTTCACCGTCGACAACATCCTCGCCGTCGCCGAAGAGCTGCTGGAGGACTGATCGCGAAGATGGGACGCGGTGGCTGCGGTCATCCATCCCATCGAGCCCCATCCGCGTAGGGTGGAGAGCCGTCTGCGGCTTTCCACCTGCAGGACCGACGAGAACCCATGGCCAACGCCCGTCCCTATCGCGTCGCCCTCAACGGCTACGGCCGCATCGGCCGTTGCGTGCTGCGTGCATTCTATGAGCGCGGCGCCGCCTTCGATTTCCAGTTCGTTGCCCTCAACGATCTGGCCGACATGGCCAGCCTGGAATACCTCACCCGTTTCGACTCCACCCACGGCCGTTTTCCCGGCGATGTGAGCGTGGACGGCGATTGCCTGCATTTGAATGGGCACTGCGTGAAGGTGCTGCGTGAGTCGACGCCCGAGGCCATCGACTGGCGGGCGCTGGACGTCGATCTGGTGCTGGAGTGCTCGGGTGCCTACACCAGCCGTGCCGATGGCGAGCGCTTTCTCGCCGCAGGTGTGCCGCGGGTGCTGTTCTCCCAGCCGATGGCCAGCGCGGCGGACGTCGACGCCACGGTGGTCATGGGCATCAACCAGCAGCAGCTGACCGGTGCCGAGCGGCTGGTGTCCAATGCCTCTTGCACCACCAACTGCGGCGTGCCGTTGCTCAAGCTGCTCAACGACGCGGTAGGCATCGAATACGCCTCGATCACCACCATTCATTCGGCGATGAACGATCAGCCGGTGATCGACGCCTACCACCATGAGGACTTGCGCCGCACCCGTTCGGCCTTTCAGTCGGTGATTCCGGTGTCCACCGGGCTCGCCCGAGGCATTGAGCGCCTGCTGCCGGAACTCTCGGGGCGGATTCAGGCCAAAGCGGTGCGGGTGCCAACGGTGAACGTGTCCTGTCTGGACATCACGCTGCAGACCGCCTGCGATACCGATGCGCGAACGATCAACCGGGTGCTGCGCGAAGCCGCTGAAAACGGGCCTTTGCAGGGCTTGCTGGCGTATACCGAGCTGCCCCACGCCAGCTGCGATTTCAATCACGATCCGCATTCGGCGATCGTCGACGGCAGCCTGACGCGCGCCTCCGGCCCGCGCCTGGTGAACCTGCTGGCATGGTTCGACAACGAATGGGGATTCGCCAATCGCATGCTCGACGTCACCGACCATTATTTGCGCGTGGCCAATCGCACCTAGCTCCCGCGCCTGGAACATCGCTGCTTCTCGACCTTAAGGAAGACCAACATGACCGTTTTGAAGATGACCGATCTCGACCTCCAGGGTAAGCGCGTGCTGATCCGCGAGGACCTCAACGTGCCGGTGAAGGATGGCGCGGTGAAGAGCGATGCACGCATCCTGGCCTCGTTGCCGACCATCAAGCTGGCGCTGGAGAAGGGCGCCGCGGTGTTGGTCTGCTCGCACCTGGGCCGTCCGGAAGAGGGCGTCTACAGCGAGGAAGACAGCCTCAAACCGGTCGCCGACTACCTGTCCAGGGCCCTCGGCCGCGAAGTGCCGCTGATCAAGGACTATCTCGAAGGCGTCGAGGTGCAGCCGGGTGAACTGGTGTTGTTGGAGAACGTGCGCTTCAATAAGGGCGAGAAGAAGAACACCGACGAACTGGCGCAGAAATACGCGGCGCTGTGCGACGTTTTCGTCATGGACGCCTTCGGCACTGCCCACCGCGCTCAGGGCTCGACTCACGGCGTGGCCAAATTCGCCAAGGTCGCCTGTGCCGGCCCGCTGCTGGCCGCCGAGCTGGAAGCGCTGGGCAAGGCACTGGACAAGCCGGCACGGCCGATGGTGGCCATCGTCGCCGGCTCCAAGGTATCGACCAAGCTCGACGTGCTGACCTCGCTGGCCGACATCTGCGATCAGCTGATCGTTGGCGGCGGCATCGCCAACACCTTCCTCGCAGCTGCCGGCTACAACGTCGGCAAGTCGCTGCATGAAGCCGATCTGCTGGATACCGCCAAGGCCATCGCCGCCAAGGTCGCCGTGCCGCTACCGGTCGATGTGGTGGTCGCCAAGGAGTTCGCCGAAAGCGCCGAAGCCACAGTCAAGGCCATCGCCGATGTGGCCGACGACGACATGATCCTGGACATCGGGCCGAAGACCGCTGCCATGTTCGGTGAGATGCTCAAAGCCTCGCAGACTATCCTCTGGAATGGTCCGGTGGGTGTGTTCGAGTTCGACCAGTTCGGCAACGGCACCAAGGTCCTGGCCCAGGCCATCGCCCAGAGCCCGGCGTTCTCCATCGCCGGTGGCGGCGACACCCTGGCAGCCATCGATAAGTACGGCGTAGCCGAGCAGATTTCCTATATTTCCACCGGTGGTGGCGCCTTCCTCGAGTTCGTCGAGGGCAAGGTGCTGCCGGCCGTCGAAGTGCTGGAACAGCGCGCCGGCTGATTTCGTCGTCGAGGTGAGTGCCTCGATCGGCCCAGGTCGCCGGCGCCATGGCGCCGGCGACGTTAACCGCCTGCAGGCAACCCCGGCTGCCCGTCGTGGTCTTTGTTCTATCTTGAATAAGGAAAGGGGATGCATCATGCGCTATGCCGTCGTTGCACTTTGCTGTCTGGGCCTGGCCGGTTGCGCCGGCAATTTGCCGGATACGGCTTGCCAGGTGCTCGACCCGCCGCCGGTGCTCAGCCCGACTGCCGAGCATGACCAGCGCGTGGAGATTCAGGCCACAGGCGACCCGACCATCACGCAAGGCGGCCTGCAGGATTGCCCCTGATTGACGCTGCCAAGGAGAAGGAATGAAACGAGGCCTGTCCATGCTGGTAGCAGCATTGCTGCTCGGCGGTTGTGGCCATTGGCAATCGGGCCCGGACGCGCCGTTCGTGCGCTGGAAATGCCAGAGCCAGCAGAACATCGCCTGGCGCTATGCCAACGAGCAACGCAGCGCGATCGACCTGAAAGTTGGCAATAGCGAGCGTGTTCACACCCTGCGCAAGGAACCTGCAACGCGTGGCAGTTTCTATAGCGATGGCGTTATCGCCTTCCATGACAAGGGTAACGAGGCGCTGGTGTACCGCGTCGCCGATGACAAGGTGCTCGCCCACGGCTGCAGTGCGTCGCTCATCAGCATCTAGCAGTCAAACGAGTCGAAGCTGCCCTGCCGCTGCGGGGCATGAATTGAAAGCGCTGGCGGGACGCTGGCATTTGCCGCTCCCGCCTCTACAATGCCGCGCCCAGGTGCGGCGCTTGAACAGCGCCAGCCACTGCGGCAGGCTCTACACGATCAAACGACCCAGACCGGGAGAAAGGAAAACATGGCACTCATCAGCATGCGCCAGATGCTCGACCACGCCGCCGAGTTCGGCTACGGCGTGCCGGCCTTCAACGTCAACAACCTCGAGCAGATGCGCGCCATCATGGAAGCGGCCGACAAGACCGACTCCCCGGTGATCGTCCAGGCTTCCGCCGGTGCGCGCAAATACGCCGGTGCGCCGTTCCTGCGTCATCTGATCCTGGCGGCGATCGAAGAATTCCCGCATATCCCGGTGTGCATGCATCAGGACCACGGCACCAGCCCGGATGTCTGCCAGCGCTCGATCCAGCTGGGCTTCTCCTCGGTGATGATGGATGGCTCGCTCCGCGAAGACGGCAAGACCCCCGCCGACTACGACTACAACGTCCGCGTGACCCAGCAGACCGTGGCCTTTGCCCATGCCTGCGGCGTTTCCGTGGAAGGCGAACTGGGTTGCCTGGGCAGCCTGGAAACCGGCATGGCCGGCGAGGAAGACGGTGTCGGTGCCGAGGGCGTGCTTGACCACAGCCAGCTGCTGACTGACCCGGAAGAAGCCGCCGACTTCGTCGCCAAGACCAAGGTCGATGCCCTGGCGATTGCCATCGGCACCAGCCACGGCGCCTACAAGTTCACCAAGCCGCCGACTGGCGACACCCTGTCGATCCAGCGCATCAAGGAAATCCATGCGCGCATCCCGGACACCCATCTGGTGATGCACGGTTCCTCGTCGGTGCCGCAGGAGTGGCTGCAGATCATCAACCAGTACGGTGGTGAAATCGGTGAGACCTACGGCGTGCCGGTCGAGGAAATCGTCGAGGGCATCAAGTACGGCGTGCGCAAGGTCAACATCGATACCGACCTGCGTCTGGCCTCCACCGGCGCGATTCGCGAGTTCATGGCGAAGAACCCCAGCGAGTTCGACCCGCGTAAATACTTCGCCAAGACCGTCTCGGCCATGCGCGACATCTGCATCGCGCGCTACGAAGCCTTCGGTACAGCCGGCAATGCCAGCAAGATCAAGCCGATCTCGCTGGAAGGCATGTTCCAGCGCTACGCCAGTGGTGAACTGGACCCGAAGATCAACTGATCGGTCCTGATATGAAAAAGCCCGCTTCGAGCGGGCTTTTTCGTTTGTGCCTGACCTCGTTCAGCTGGCGAGCAACTGCTGGATCTGGCTGCGCAGCGTGTCCAGGGCGAAGGGTTTGGCCAGTACCGGCGCGGAGCGAGCGATCGGGCTGCCCGACTCGTAGATCTCGATCGGATAGCCGCTGATGAAGATCACCTTGAGGTCGGGACGCAGCTTGAGCGCAGGTTCGGCGATCATCACGCCCGAGACGTTGCCCGGCAGGCGGAAGTCGGTCACCAGTAGATCCAGATGCGGCTTGGTCGCCAGGATTTCGAACGCCTTGGGCGCACTGTCCGCCTCCAGCACCTGGTAGCCCTCGCCGGCCAGATAATCCGAGAGCAGGCTGAGGATATGCGGCTCGTCTTCGACGAGCAGGACGATTTTCGGCGGTGCGTGGTTCATGGTGGTCTCGATGTTGCCTTACGTGCTGCATGCCAGCCCATTGCGAGCCGGACAGGGTTTCGACAGGTTACGCGCTGCAAGTTTCAGTCCTGCAGCCAGACGGTCGTCACTTTCGCTGCGCTGCTGTGCGCTGGCGCACGTTGTGAACAGCATCCTCGCCGCTTCGGACGCTGCGCTCAAGGCCGACCTTAGCTGGGGGCGCCTAGCTGGGGGCGCCTAGCCGGGCGCCCCTGCTGGCCCTGGATGGCGGGCCGCGGTAGGGTGGTCGGCCAGGTATTGCAGGAGTTCACCATGAGCGAATCGGAGCAGGCAGCGCAGCGCACTCTCGACTACTACCGCTTCAACGCCGAGGCGTTTCGCGAGGGCACCCGAGAGCACGACGTTAGCCAGAACCTCGATGCCCTTTTGCGTCACATTCAGGCCCAGCCCCCGCTGCGCATTCTTGACCTGGGCTGCGGCCCCGGCCGCGACCTGAAGGCGCTCACCGCCCGTGGACATGTTGCGGTCGGGCTTGATGGTACCGAGACCTTCGTCGAAATGGCGCGAGCGGACAGCGGCTGTGAGGTCTGGCAACAGGACCTGCTGCACCTGCAACTGCCGGCTGAATCGTTCGACGGCATCTTCGCCAACGCGGTGCTCTTCCATGTCCCGAGCGTGCATCTGGCAAACGTTCTGGCGCACCTGCACGGCACGCTGAAGCCGGGCGGGGTGCTGTTCTGCTCCAATCCCCGCGGGCAGGACGAGGAGGGCTGGAACGGCGATCGCTATGGCGTCTGGTACTGCTGGCCGACCTGGCGTAAGCACTTGCTGGCGGCCGGCTTCGTTGAACTGGAGCATTATTACCGCCCAGCAGGGCTGCCCACGGCGCAGCAGCCGTGGCTTGCGAGCGTCTGGCGCAAGGCCTGAGCCGTCATTGCAGGCCGCAGAATGCAACCTGCGTCACGCTTCGTATTGCGTTTTGCACGGCTTAATGCTTTGTATGTTAAACGTAAGTCGTTGTTTATAAAGGAAAAATATTGGTATGTAAGGTTGGCACGAACGCTGCTCCATTACGTGCGCTGGAACTTATTGGAGTACAGAACAATGACCGCTGCACAACAATTCCTTACTGCTGCTTTTCCTGAGTTCGAAGTGCTCACCGAGCCCCGCCCGGATGGCGGATTGCTGCTGACCCTGCGTAACGACGACCGCACCCTGGTCAAGCGTGCGCTCTCCAAGGGGCAGACCCAGACCAGAATTCAACTCGAGTGGGTCGTCAGCTCGGTTCGCCGCGACCTGGCGCTGGAGGCGGGGATGTCGCCTTCCATCGCGCACCTACAAAGCCAGAGCCGTACCGCACTGCCCACATACGAGTACGCCTGAGCCTGCGGCTGCGGTTAATGCCGCAGCCGTTTTTCGAGCCGGGCAGTGCAGCCCGGTTCTTTGCCGTGAAGCCGAAGAGGACAGCACATGAACGCCATCGACCTGCTTATTGAGGATCATGAGCGCGTGAAGGACCTGCTGACGCGCCTGACCGAATCCACCGAGCGCGCCGTGAAGACGCGCACCGAACTGCTGAGCAAGCTGGAAATGGAAGTGACCATCCACACCCAGCTGGAAGAGCAGATTCTCTATCCCGCCTACAAGGAAGCCGGCGGCAAGGAAGAGAAAAAGATGTACCACGAGGCCAAGGAAGAACACCGCGCGGTGGATGCGCTGGTACTGCCGGACCTCAAGGCCACCGATCCCGGCAGCCTCGAGTTTTCCGGTCGCGCCAAGGTGTGCAAGGAGCTGCTTGAGCACCATATCGAGGAAGAGGAGTCGGAAATGTTCCCGCAGGCGCGCGAGCTGTTCGATGCCAAGCGTCTCGAAGAGATGGGTGAGCAGATGACCGAGCTGCGCAATCGTCTGAAGAAGGAGCTGGCGGCCAAACTGGCGGCCTGAATTCCGCCCGGCAAAACCGGGGCTTGCCGCCCCGGTCCGCTCTACCATGGTCTGCCCCGGGACCATCTGCTTTGCTGACCTGCATCAACAACGCCGCGGGACCTCGCTGCGACCCTTGATGGCTCAACAGCATCATCTGACCCAAGGCCTCGACCAAACCTGCGCTGTCGAGTGATGCGGGCTCAGCGTATAGGGGCAGGGATGGAAGACGAGCTGAAGGCATTGCTACAACGGGTCGGGCTGGGCCTCGATCAGATTCTTGTGCGCAAACGCTTCCTGCAATGGCAGGCCGGCGACGGGGTGCGGCTGAACCGCGCTGCGGCGGAGCTGGAGCCCGCGCACCTCGCCTTCATCGAAAAACTCTACGAGCACCTGAGCGGGTTCGGCCAGCCCTCCGTCATGCAGAACGATGCTGTTGGAATGGCACGGCTGAAGCAGCGTCAGCAGGACTACTATCGCCGTCTGTGGCGCGGCCCCTACGAGCGTGATTACGTGCGCGACCGGCTGCTGGTCGGGCTGGTGCATCAGCGCATGGGTGTCGACCTGGAATGGTATCTGGGCGCGTATCGTCTCTACCTGTCGGAAATGCTGCGGACCCTGCTTGGGGAGGGCGAGCAGCATGCGGTCTACGACAGCCTGCTGAAAATCGTCTTCTTCGACATGATCCTGGCCATCGACACCTACAGCGCCGCGCAGCGGCATGCGCTGGAGGACAGCGAGGCGCGCCTGACCCGAGCACTGCGCGGCTCCGAGGACGGCATCTGGGAGTGGGACGTGGAGCGCGACGAGCTGCACCTCTCCGAACGCTGGACCGCCATGCTGGCGATGCCGATGCAGCCCAGCTATTGCAGCCGCAGCTGGTTCGAACGTGTGCATCCGGATGACCTACCCGGGCTGCGCGAAGCGATCGCCGATCACCTCAATGGCCGTTCTCCTTCGCTGGCGCATGAGTACCGTGTACGTACCGAATCTGGTGATTATCTTTGGGTGCTGGTGCGTGGGGTAGCCGAACGCTGTGAGCAGGGCACGTTGCGCATGGCCGGTTCGCAGACCGACATCAGCGCCCGCAAGGCAGCCGAGGAATGCCTGCGCCATGCAGCCCGTCATGATGCGCTTACCGGTCTGGCCAACCGCCTGCATCTCGACGAGTTGCTCAGGGAGGTGCAACAGCGCCCGCATGGGCGGGCGGCGGCGCTGCTCTTTATCGACCTGGATCGTTTCAAGCTGATCAATGACAGCCTCGGGCATGCCGCTGGCGATCAGGTTCTGGTTGATGTGGCGCAGCGACTGCTGTGCTGCCTGCGTCCGGGCGATCATCTGGCGCGCTTCGGTGGTGACGAGTTCGTCGCCCTGCTCGGCGATCTGGCCTGCGAAGCCGATGCCGAGCGCGTGGCGCAGCGGATGCTGGTCGCGCTGCGCGAGCCGTTGCAGCTTGGCGAGCGCACGCTGTCGGTCAGTGCCAGCATCGGCATCGCGCCCTTGCAGCGCGAAGGCCAGGCGCTGAACGTTCTGCAGGCTGCGGATCTCGCCTTGTATCGGGCGAAGAGCGCCGGCAAGGATCAGTTCGCGCTGTTCTGCGATGGTCTGCACTCCAAGGCGGCACGCCAGTTGGAGCTGGAAAGCGCCCTGGCGCAGGCGCTGGCGCGGCGAGAGTTCGCCTTGCACTACCAGCCGATCTGCCGCGTCGAGCATGGGCAGCCCTATCTGCTGGGCGTCGAAGCGCTGCTGCGCTGGCGTTTCAACGACACGCCAGTGGCACCCAGCGAGTTCATTCCGGTACTGGAGGAGTCTCGCGAGATCGTCCGCGTGGGCGAATGGGTACTGCGCGAGGCCTGCCGTCAGGTCCGTTGTTGGCAGCAGGCAGGGCAGACGCAGCTCTACTGTGCGGTCAATCTGTCGATCCGTCAGCTGCAGCAGGTCGACTTCGCCGAACTGCTGGCCCGCGTGCTGCGGGAAACCGGGCTGCCGCCGCATAGCTTGCTGCTGGAGATCACCGAGACCCTGCTGATGCACGACAGCGAGATGATGCTGAACTGTCTGCACGAGATTGCTGCGCTGGGGGTGCGCCTGGCGCTGGATGATTTCGGCACGGGCTACTGCTCGCTGGGCTATCTGAAGCGCTATCCGCTGCATGTGCTCAAAGTCGATCGCAGCTTTATCGCGGCAGCGCCGGATGATGCCGATTCAGTGGCGATCAGTCGCGCCATCATCGGTCTAGGCCAGAGTCTGGGCCTGGCGGTGGTTGCCGAAGGGGTGGAGCGGTCCGAGCAGATCGAGTTTCTCGTCGCGCAGGGCTGCCAGACGGTGCAGGGTTACTGGTTCAGCCCGCCCCGGCCGGCGGCCGAGTTGCAGTCACTGTTCGATGGCACGCGCAGTGCCGACGGCCTCTGGGGCCTGCGGCACGCGAGACAGACGTTGCCCAGTTGCGCGGCGGTGCAGCCGGTGCCGGGCTGAGCTGGGCCGGCGCGCGGTCTCAAACGGCCCGGCGGGGCACTCTTGCGCCTCGAGGCGGTCAACCTTCTGTGGATCTGATGATTCAAGAACTCTCCGGCTATCCGCCGGACCACTCTGAAGGAGGTTAACCATGCGTCTTACCTATCTGCTGCCCCCCGTACTCGGACTTCTTTTGGTCGGTTGCGGCCCGGACGAAGACCGCGAGCGTGAGCCGACTCCGCCGCCGGCGACCACCGAGCAGCCTGCGGCACCCTCCAGTGATACCACCACACCGCCTGCAGGCACTGGCACTGGCACCGGTACTGGTACCGCGCCGAGCACTGGCACTGGCACTTCCGGCGACATGGCGACTCCGCCGGCCGACAACGGCAGCGGCCTGGGCACCGAATCCGGCTCCGGCACTGCGCCTAGCACCGGCACGGGCACTGCGCCAAGCACTGGTACCGGCACGTCGCAATAAGCGCGATACCACCTGATCCGGGCACCTTGCGCGTTGCGCGAGGTGCCTTCAGCAGGAGAAAAACCATGAAGTGGACGTATGCATTGGCGGGCGCGCTGACTGCGCTGGCGCTGGTCGGTTGCTCGCCGGACGAGGAAGAGTCGGCGTTGGATAACAATACTCGCAATCAGCAGGAGTATCAGAACACCGCGACCGATCCGGCTGGTCCGCGGGAAATATCGCCGCCGTCCAACCGGACCAACGAGTAACCCGTCGATTCGGCTCTGCGCCGGCTAGACGAACTGTCCGGCAGCGTAGGCCGAAGCCCAGGCCCACTGGAAATTGAAGCCGCCCAGATGGCCGGTGACGTCCAGCACTTCGCCGACGAAGTAGAGCCCGGCTGATTTCTGCGATTCCATGGTCTTGGACGACACCTCTCGGGTGTCCACCCCTCCTAGCGTCACCTCCGCGGTGCGATAGCCCTCGGTGCCGGCCGGCACCAATTGCCAATCCGCGAGCTTGTCGGCGATCGCCTCCAATTCACTGGGGACGTACTGCTTCAATGGCTTGGAAACGAACCAGTGCTCGCAGAGCAGGCCGGCCATCTTGCGCGTGAAGACTTCTCCCAGCACGGTTTTCAGCTCGGCGTTGGGCCGTTCCTGTTTCTGCGCGGACAGCCACTCGTTCAGGTCCAGGTGCGGCAACAGGTTGATGTGCACCACCTCGCCCGGTTGCCAGTAGGACGAGATCTGCAGGATCGCCGGCCCCGACAATCCGCGATGGGTGAACAGGATGTTCTCGCGGAAGCTCTGGCCATTGCAGCTGACCAGGCAATCCTCTACCGATGTGCCGGAAAGCTCGGTGCAAATGGTCTTGAGTTGCGGCTCGGTGATGGTGAAGGGCACCAGTCCCGCACGGGTCGGCAGTACGTTGTGACCGAACTGACGGGCAATCTGATAACCGAAGCCGCTGGCACCCAGTGTCGGGATCGACAAGCCGCCAGTGGCAATTACCAGCGATTGGCAATGCACCGCGCCTACGCCGGTCTGCAACTCGTACCCTTCGTCACGCTTGGCAATCGACTCGACCGCGGTATCCAGGCGCAGGTCGACGCCGGCCTGGGCGCATTCGTCCAGCAGCATCTCCAGGATGTCGCTGGACTTGTTATCGCAGAACAGCTGGCCGAGCTTCTTCTCGTGATAGGGGACGCCATGACGGTTGACCATCTCGATGAAGTCCCACTGGGTGTAGCGTGCCAGCGCGGACTTACAGAAATGCGAATTGCTTGAGAGGAAGTTGGCCGGCTCGGTGTACAGATTGGTGAAGTTGCAGCGCCCCCCGCCGGACATGAGGATCTTTTTGCCGGCCTTGTTGGCGTGATCCAGCAGCAGGACCTGACGACCCCGTGCAGCGGCGGTGAAGGCACACATCAGGCCCGCCGCACCGGCGCCGATTATCACCACGTCTATCTGCACACTGCTTACCTCGTCAGAAAACGCGCGATGGTACTCCTGCCGCAGTTTCGATGCAGCCCGGCATCCGACGAGACGTGGGCGTCAACCGGCGCGCTTTGTGCTTTGATTGGGGATGATAGCGTTTCGCCAGAAGAGCGAGAAAATTTGACCGGCACACGACGCGTCATCGGGTTGATATTGCTGCTGGCAAGCGCTTCGCTGCCCGCCGAAGTGCTTCGTCTGGCCGGTAACGTCTGGCCTCCCTACACCGACCGGAGCCTGCCCGGTGACGGGGTGTCGGTCGAGCTCATCCGCACCGCGCTCGGCCGTGCGGGTTACCAGGTGGAATACATTGAGGTGCCCTGGGAGCGTGCATTGTTGGGGCTGCGCAACCGAAGCTACGACATGGTCAACGGCTGGTCGACGGTCAAACGTGTCGACTTCACGCACAGCTCCCGCCCGTTTCTGATCAACCGGATGCGCTGGGTCCAGCGGCGCGGGAGCAACATCCGTTATGACGGGCTCGACAGCCTGGTCGGTCATCCGATCGTGCTGAGCCGCGGCTACATGTACAGCGACGAGCTGGATCAGGACGCGCGTCTGCAGAAGGGGTACGCCGCCAATTTTGTCCAGGCGGCCAAGATGGTGCTCGCCGGGCGTGTCGACCTGACGCTGGAGGACGAGCTCACTGCGCTGTTCCACCTGGAGCGCGAGCTGGGGCATGAGCGGGATGCGCTGGAGTTCGTGCCGGGTGAATTCCGGCGGGCTGGCCTGTCGCTGTTGGTGCGCAGCGACCATCCTCGCTCGGCCGATATCATCGCGACCTTCAACCGGGAGATCACCGCGATGATCGCTGATGGCAGCTATGCGGCGATCTTTGTGCGCCACGGAATGCCGGTCCCAAAGGCGTTGCCCTAGTGGCTTGTTTGGTAAGTTCAGCTGGTCAATTTCGGCGCCCATGGCCCTGATACTGCTTGCTACTCCTTGCCGTAAGCCGCTATGACTCGTCACAGCGCCTTGTCTCAGAGTCATGTTCATCCGAACTTTCCTCAACCAACTCACCGCTCAGGCGACTAGCGCGAATCCTGAGCCTGGCCTGTCGGTCGTTGCCTGATCAGGTGCGAGGCCATGCTGCGCAGTGGTGCCAGCTGCCGGCAGATGAGCCCCAGCTGCGTCTGCACCAGACGGTGGGCATCGTCCATCTCGTCAGGGGTCTGCTCCAGCTGCTGCGCCAGCGCCTCTTCCTCCTCGCTGTAGATGGCGACGGGTTTGTTTTGCGCCAGTGCGGCGGCCAGGTCGTCGAGACTCTTCGCCAGCTGCTTCGCGGCGTTTTCCAGCAGTGCGTCGCGTGCATCGTCCGGCAGGCTCTCGCGATGGGCGCCGAGCCCGGAGAGGTAGTTGAGCAGGGTGTGGGAAAGGATCAGGAAGCGAAAGCCGGTTTCGGCATCCTTTCGGAAGTGGCCCGGTTCCAGCAGCATGTTCGATAACGTGGTAGACAGCGCCGCGTCGGCGTTATGGGCGTTGCGTCGCGCCAGCCGATAGGCCAGGTCGTCGCGCTTGCCGCTGTCGTACTGGCGCATGATCTGGCGCAGATAGTCGCTGTTGCAGCTGAGCGTATTGGCGACCACCTGATTCAAGCGCCGGCCTTGCCAGTCCGGCAGGATAAGGAATACCGCGGCGGCGGCGATCAGGCTGCCGAGCAGGGTATCGAACAGCCGCGGCCAGATCAGGCCATAGCCGTCGCCAACCTGGTTGAAGCAGAACAGCACCATCAGTGTGATGGCCGCGGTAGCCAGCGTGTAGCGCGTGCTGCGGGTGGCGAAGAACACCACGCCGGCGACCACGGCGAACAGCGCCTGGATCGGCTGGCTGGGGAACAGATCGAACAGTGCCCAGCCAGCGACGAGCCCCAATACAGTGCCGCTGATGCGCTGCACCAGCTTGATGCGGGTGGCGCCGTAGTTGGGCTGACAGACGAACACGGTGGTCAGCAGCACCCAGTAGCCTTGCTCGGGATGGATGGCATGCAGCACCGCGTAGCCGGCGACCAGGGCAATCGTCATGCGCAGCGCATGGCGGAACAGCAGCGAGGTGGGTGTCAGCTGCAGGCGAATGCGATTGAATGCTTCGCGCAGGGTTTGCGGCTGGCGGTCAAGCAGGCTGCTGTCCGCTTCGCCGTCCAGGGTGCCGGGATCACTGGCACTGGCGAGCTGACCCTGCAGGGTGGAAAGGTTGCCGGACAGTGCGCGCAGCGAGCGCAGCAGGCCACGCCAGGCCGGGTTGTTCTGCCCGCGCAGATGCTCCAGCGAGGCCTGCAGGTCTTCCAGCGCCTGCGCATTGGCGTCGCTGTAGCGAAATGCCTGGCGCATCTGGATGGCCTCGCCAAGTTCCGCGCAGGCGCTGGCCTGCAGACGCAGCAGGCGCTGGCAGCGAAACAGTACGTCGCTGTGGAAGAAGGCTTCGGCCAGGGCCTGGTAGGGGTAGTGCGACGAGCTGACCCGCTCGTGCAGATCCTGGGCGAGGAAATACAGCTTCAGATAGTGATTGATCTTGCCGCCTGGGCGACCGTTGCCGAGACGATGCAGCAGCGTTTCCTTGGCCGCATTCAGGGCGCTGACCACGCGGCCGTTCTGCTGGGCCAGCTCAAGGCGCCGCTGTTCGACATCCAGCTGGCGGACCGGCTCGAACAGCGCGGCCTTGTAGCGAAAGTACAGGGCGAGTTCGCGGTACAGCCGCGCCAGTGTCTGTTGCACCGGCTGGTGGGCGAACAGCGCGTTCCAGCACACCGAGAGCAGGCCGTACCAGGCAGCGCCGACGACCAGCAGTAGCGGGTCGCGCCAGAAATGTTGCAACTCGCCGTTGCGCTGGTCGGCAGCGATCATGCTGTAGATCGCGAGGATCAGCGTGGCCTGGGCGATCGCCCCGTAGCGCTCGCCGAGCGCGCCGAGCATGACTAGTGCGAAGGTGGAGATCGCCAGGCCGGCGACGAACAGCCAGGGATACGGAAACAGCAACTCGACAGCCACGGCAGCGATGCTGAAGCACAGCAGCGTGACCAGCAGTGCATTCAGCCGGCCCAGCCAGCTGTCATCGGTTTCCGCCAGCGCGCTGGCAATGATGCCGAGGAACAGCGGAATGATCAGCGTCGGCTGGCCGAGGTACCAACTGAGCCCCATGCTGCCGGCCATCGCGATCAGCACGCGCAGGCTGTAGCCAAACTTCTCCAGCGCCCAGAGGCGACGTAGGGATTGGCTGAGCGAGGGTTGCGGCATGGAGCGATCCGTTGGTGTGGGCCTGATTGGACGAAACCACCGCGCACGCTGTCACGCTTGGCTCCTGCGTTCAACCAGCCGGCTTAACTAAAGTCGGTCGGTATCTGCGCTCGGCGCAAGCGGCGCCAGGCCTGTCAGAGCACACGGACCTTCAGCGAGCGGCCCTTGATCTTACCTTCATTGAGGCGTTTGAGTGCCTGCTTGGCCACGCCGCGCTCGACGGCGACGAACGCCTGGAAATCGAAGATGGCAATCTTGCCCACCTGGATGCCGGGAATGCCGGCATCGCCAGTCAGCGCCCCGAGGATGTCGCCTGGGCGCAGCTTGTCCTTGCGGCCCGCCCCGATGCACAGGGTCGCCATCGGCGGTTGCAACGGCGCTCCGGCCTTGGCCTTCAGGCCATCCAGTGGCTGCCAGTTGAGCGGCGCCTGCTGCAGTTTTTCGATGGCCTGTGCGCGATGGGCTTCAGCCGGCGCGACCAGGCTCACGGCCAGGCCCTGATTGCCGGCGCGGCCCGTGCGCCCGACCCGGTGCACATGGATTTCCGGATCCCGCGCCAGCTCGACGTTGATCACCATGTCCAGCGCGTCGATATCCAGCCCGCGCGCCGCGACGTCGGTCGCCACCAGCACCGACAGACTGCGGTTGGCGAACATCGCCAGCACCTGATCACGGTCGCGCTGCTCGAGGTCGCCGTTCAACGCCATGGCCGAGATGCCGTTGGCGCTCAGGTGATCGACCAGTTCCTGGCATTGCTGCTTGGTGAAGCAGAACGCCACGCAGCTTTCCGGACGAAAGCTCGCCAGCAGCCGTGTCACGGCATCCATGCGCTGCTCGGGATCGATCTCGTAGAAGCGCTGCTCGATCTGGGCGTCATCGTGCAGCGCTTCAGCGCGCACCTGTTGCGGATCGCGCATGAAGCTCGCCGAAAGCTGTTTGATGCCGGCGGGGTAGGTGGCCGAGAACAGCAGCGTTTGCCGCCTGGCCGGGGTCTGGCCGATGATCTCGGCGATGGCGTCGTAGAAACCCATGTCCAGCATCCGATCGGCTTCATCGAGTACCAGGGTATTCAGTCCGTCGAGCTTCAGCGTGCCCTTCTTCAGGTGCTCCTGCACCCGCCCCGGCGTTCCGACGATGACGTGTGCACCATGTTCCAGCGAGGCGATTTGCGGCCCGATCGACACCCCACCACAGAGCGTGAGGATCTTGATGTTGTCCGCTGCCCGTGCCAGGCGGCGCAGCTCCTTGGCCACCTGATCGGCCAGCTCGCGGGTCGGACACAGCACCAGCGCCTGGCAACCGAAATAACGCGGGTTGAGCGGTTCGAGCAGCGCGATGCCGAAGGCGGCCGTCTTGCCGCTGCCGGTCTTGGCCTGGGCGATCAGGTCCTGGCCCTTGAGCATGACTGGCAGGCTCTGCGCCTGGATCGGTGTCATCGCGGCGTAGCCGAGTGCATCGAGATTGGCCAGCATGGCGGCGGAAAGAGACAGGGAAGAAAAAGCGGTACTGGGCACGGGAAAAGTCTTCGGACGGGAATCGATCTGCAGTCTATCAGCTGCCGAGGCATGCGTCGGGCGCGAAGCGCGGGCGTGGCAATGCGCCGGCATGATGAAACGTTTTGAAAAGGCCGCTAGACGGAACCCCTCGCCACCACCCTGATCGAAAATTGTCCATTACCCGCTCTCAGGAGGTTGTTTTGTCTCGCGTTCTTTTCCTTACCGGTTTGCTGGCGCTACCCGCGTTCGCCGCCGAGCCCACACTCTACGGACGTTACGAACACATCAAGATCGAACAGATCGGCAAGACCTTGCCGGCCAAGATGGATACCGGCGCCATGACCGCATCGCTGTCGGCACGGGACATCGAGCAGTTCAAGCGGGACGGCGAGGACTGGGTCCGCTTCCGCCTTGCAGTCGACGGCGCCGATGACACTCTTTATGAGCAGCGCCTGCTGGGCATCAGCCGCATCAAGTCGCGCGCCGAGGAGTCCGGCAATGTCGACCCGGACAGCGAGCCACCGCGGGCCGAGCGCCCCATCGTCGGCATGCAGTTGTGCATCGGCGACCAGTTGCGAGATGTCGAAGTCAATCTGACCGACCGCACCCACTTCAGCTATCCCTTGCTGATTGGTGCCGAGACCATCCGTGATCTGAACGCAGCGATCTACCCGACAGCGAAATACACGGCGGGTCAGCCGACCTGCTAGCGCCGTTTCGCCAGTCGAGCGAAGCGTTCTTTTGCGCCACGCCAAGCGCCAGGGGCAGCAGGCCGGGTGGCCGGCCCCGCGGCGTCAATTGCTAGCACCGGTGGCGCCCGGTGCAGCGGGCGGCTGGCGCCTTCCTTATATACCCTGTGCTGTTGCCGGGAGGCGGCATCGCTGCTCTGCGCGGCTTGGGTAGAGTTCTGCTGCCTCCAGACCACACTGTCGCTGTGCGCATGGGGCTACGCCTGGGAGCAGGGCGATGTATTGAAAGCGATGTGTTGAAATAAAAGAGCCATACAATAAAGATAGTTTATTTTTTGTAGGTTCTTTGTTTTTAGTCGGTTGATTAAATTTATCTAATATTGATTAAGCGGCGCGGTTAGTTGCTTTCTAATTTATTCGGCTCTCTTCAACAAGCTTTTAATTAATTCAAATGGGCTCCCTGCGCGGTGAATATATGGCGGTTGGAATTCCCATGACCGGTCAGTCTTGAAATGGATGCCGAGGCGACAGCCGGCGATCGGCGCGATTCCCCTAGGTCTTTCGCGCAGCCTGTCTGCGACGAAGGTTAGCGCTCGTCTGCTGGCAGATCGCTTGTAGACAGGTCGAGGTGTGCGAGCGGCTCTGTTCGACAGCTTCACAGCGGTACTGGGTCGATCGTCAGACTAAAGTCGGGGCTTTCAATCATAAAGGCACCCCTGCTAAATTCAGCATGTGGGTTCCCTTCACACGCAATAAAAATAAGGCGGAGAACGTCAATGGCCGACAACGATAAAGAAAATGCTGCTGCGTACTGGAAGGCGAATGTTCGCCTTATCACTTGGAGCTTGGTGGTCTGGGCTCTTGTCTCGTATGGTTTCGGTATCCTCCTGCGCCCGCTGGTATCCGGCATCCCGGTTGGGGGCACGGATCTAGGCTTCTGGTTCGCTCAACAGGGTTCCATCATCACGTTCATTTTGATCATCTTCCACTACGCGTGGCGGCTGAACAAATTGGACAAGGAATTCGGGGTTGAGGAGTAACCACAATGAGCCAATATTGGATCAACATGATGTTCGTGGGCGCGTCCTTCCTGCTCTATATAGGAATCGCGATCTGGGCCCGCGCTGGGTCGACTAAGGAATTCTACGTTGCTGGTGGTGGCGTTCACCCCGTTACCAACGGTATGGCGACTGCGGCAGACTGGATGTCTGCAGCTTCCTTCATTTCCATGGCCGGTCTGATCGCTTCCGGCGGTTATGCCACTTCCGTTTACCTGATGGGTTGGACCGGTGGCTACGTGCTGCTGGCGATGCTGCTGGCGCCCTACCTGCGTAAGTTCGGCAAGTTCACTGTGCCGGACTTCATCGGTGACCGCTTCTACAGCCGTGGCGCGCGCCTGGTAGCTGTCGTCTGCCTCATCCTCATCTCCGTTACTTACGTAATCGGTCAGATGGCAGGTGCTGGTGTGGCGTTCTCCCGCTTCCTGGAAGTGAGCAACTCCGCCGGTATCTGGATTGCTGCTGCCATCGTGTTCGCCTACGCGGTATTCGGCGGCATGAAGGGCATCACCTACACCCAGGTGGCGCAGTACGTGGTTCTAATCATCGCCTACACCATCCCGGCCGTGTTCATTGCCATGCAGCTGACTGGCAACCCGATTCCGATGCTGGGTATGTTCGGCACCCACGTCGAGTCCGGCGTGCCGCTGCTGGACAAGCTGGATCAGGTTGTTACTGACCTTGGCTTCGCTGCCTACACTGCTGACGTCGACAACAAGCTGAACATGTTCCTGTTCACCCTGTCGCTGATGATCGGTACTGCTGGTCTGCCACACGTAATCATTCGCTTCTTCACCGTACCGAAGGTAGCTGATGCCCGCTGGTCCGCTGGCTGGACCCTGGTCTTCATCGCCCTGCTGTACCTCACCGCTCCGGCCGTTGCCTCCATGGCACGTCTGAACCTGGTCAATACCATCTATCCGGAAGGCCCGCAGGCCGAAGCGATCCGCTACGAAGATCGTCCAGATTGGGTACAGACCTGGGAAACGACTGGCCTGATCAAGTGGGAAGACAAGAACGCCGACGGTCGTGTGCAGATGTACAACGACGCCAGCGCCGCCTTCGCTCCGACCGCTGCAGAGCGTGGCTGGAATGGCAACGAGCTGACCGTGAACAACGACATCATCGTTCTGGCCAACCCGGAAATCGCCAATCTGCCAAGCTGGGTCATCGGTCTGATCGCCGCAGGTGCTATCGCTGCTGCGCTCTCGACTGCTGCGGGTCTGTTGCTGGCGATCTCGTCTGCCATCAGTCATGACCTTATTAAGACACTCATCAATCCGAAGATCAGCGAGAAGAACGAGATGCTGGCTGCTCGTCTTTCCATGACGGCAGCGATCCTGCTGGCAACCTGGTTGGGTCTGAATCCTCCGGGCTTCGCCGCGCAGGTGGTGGCACTGGCGTTCGGTCTTGCGGCAGCGAGCCTGTTCCCGGCGCTGATGATGGGTATCTTCTCCAAGCGCGTGAACAGCAAGGGTGCCGTCGCCGGTATGCTGGTTGGTGTGGTTTCCACCGCCGTGTACATCTTCCTGTACCTGGGCTGGTTCTTCATCCCAGGCACTGCGAGCATCCCGAACACGCCTGATCAGTGGTGGATGGGGATCTCCCCGCAGGCCTTCGGTGCTGTGGGTGCCATCCTGAACTTCGCTGTTGCCTACGCTGTGTCGATGGCTACCGAAGCGCCGCCGCAGGAAATTCAGGATCTGGTCGAGAGCGTTCGTACCCCGAAAGGTGCTGGCGTTGCGCTTGATCACTAACTGATAATGCAGCCGGACGTCAGACCTGCTCTGACACAAGGTTGAGGTAGAAGTCGGGCTTCCATATGGAAGCCCGATTTTTTTAGGGGGAGTTGTATATGTTCTGGCATCTAATTGCGGCAATCGTCGCAGGTGTAGCGGGAGCCGGTATCGGGCTGCTGCTGCGCTCACTGACGCGGAAGCGGTTGCCGAAATGGATCATTCCCGTATGTGCCGGTCTGGGGATGCTGAGTTACACCATCCACTACGAGTACACCTGGTTCGAAACCAAGCAAGCGCGCCTGCCAGCGGGATCGGTGGTGGTCATGAGTGAAGAGGGCGAAATGCTCTGGCGCCCGTGGACGATGATCTATCCGATGCCATTGGCCTATACGGTGCTCGATGGCGCAAACGCCCAGGTGCAGGACACCAGCCAGGGGCGTCTCGGTCGTTTCGTGCTGTATCGTTTCGAGAAGCAACACCTGACATCGACCGTAAAGAGCGCCAGCTATCAGTTGATTTGCGCGGAAAAGGCGATGTTCAGGCTGAACGAAGCCGGCGAGGCGAAGATCGAGACGCTGACCGAGCTGGAAGCTGATTCACCGTTGTATCAGGCTATTTGTGAGGCCCGTCGGTAACGAGGGGTTGCTTACAGCGTGCGGACTCCGCGCATCAGCATCATCTGATGCGCGCCGTGACGAAACAGTCTGGGCGGTTCCGCAATGGAGCCGTGGTCAGCTAAGTGGCATTGACCGCACGCGACCATAATCGATGGCCCCTCCCCAGCTGCCTGCTGACATTCCACTGGCGCAGCGCTACTGCATCAATTCCCGATCAGATCGAGTTGAACGCAGCCTTGCGCGCGCGTTGCCAGCATCTCAGTCGTTGAGCCAGTTCGTCGAGGCTGGTCAGGCCTATGCGTTGCGCACGGTTGAGCAGAATCAGGGCGATCTCTGCGGTCGCCATGGCGTCGGCGGATGCATTGTGGCGCTGTGGGATGTGGATATTGAAATAGTCGAGCCAGTGATCCAGGCCGCCGCGATGAATCATGGCCTCGGGGAAGAGCATGGGCGCCAGATCGGCTACATCGAGGAAGGTGTGGTCCATCGAGTAGCCAAGCTCCCTCTTCAGCGCGCGACCCAGCATGCGCTGGTCGAATGGAGCATGAAAGGCCAGGATCACGCTGCCAGCAGCAAACTCCATGAAGCTCAGTAGCGCTTCGGCGGGCGGCAGTCCGTTAGCCAGTTCGCTTGGGGCGATCCCGTGGATCAGCACGCTTTCGGTGACCTTGACCTGACGACACAGCGTGCATTCGAACTGCTGGGAGTAATCGATAGCGCCGTCTTCGATGACGACCGCGCCGATGGCGATGACCAGGTCGCGCTTGAGATGCAAGCCGGTGGTTTCCAGATCCAGCACCACCAGGCGCTGTTGGCGCAGCGGGATACTCTGCGGCGCCAGTGGGGGCAGCAGCTCGTCAATGCGTTGTTGCTGCTCGGCAGGCAGCTTCGGGCCGCGTGGGTTGAACCAGAACATACTCATAGTTGATAGCGCACCGCGAGACTGGCCTGTAGCCGCTGGGCCTGGCGGAAGGACTCGCGCAGGATTCGGCGGTCCAGCACGTTGAGGGTATCTGGATCCAGGCGGTTGGAATAGGGCAGTCCATCGCGTGCCTGCTGTTGGTGATGCTGCATGCGAGTCTGCTGGATAAAGTGGTAGGCCTCTTCGTAGGCCGCACCATCCTTCTTCTCGATGACGCCCTTCTCCATCAACTTGCGCAAGCGTTCAAGGGTGTTGCAGGTGCCGATATCGTTGCTCAGTGCCAGCAGTCGGGCACCATCGACGAAGGGGGTCAGGCCCTGAACCTTGAGGTCCAGCGTGTCCTTGCCCTCGCCCTTGCGAGCCACAACGAAGTCACGGAAACGGCCGACCGGCGGGCGATGGCGCAAGGCATTTTCGGCCATCATGCGCTGGAACAGGCGGTTTTCGCCGATCTCCTCGAGCAGATCGCGGCGTAATTGCTCACAGCCTTCGGCCGGCCCCCAGACGCTGCGCAGGTCGAAATAAATGGTGCTGCCGAGCAGATTTTCCGGCGTTGCTTCGCGGACGAATGAGCTGAAGCGCCGGCTCCACTCTTGGCGCGAAAGACACAGCTGGGGGTTGCTGGCCATGATGTTGCCTTTGCACAGCGTGAAGCCGCAGGCGTCGAGGTCACGGTTTATGCGTTCGGCCAGCGGTAGCAGGCGACCGCGGATATGTGCAGCTTCGGCTGCATCGGCGGCCTCGAAGAGAATGCCATTGTCCTGGTCGGTGTACAGCGTCTGTTCCTGACGGCCTTCGCTGCCGAAACACAGCCAGGTGAACGGCACACCCGGATCGCCGATGTGCTGGATGGCCAGCTCGATTACCCGACACACGGTATGGTCGTTGAGCAGCGTGACGATGCGGGTGATCTGAGTCGACGAGGCGCCATGGGCGAGCATGTTGTCGACCAGCTGCCTGATGCGGCTGCGGATGACGACCAGGGCATCGACGCGATCGGCATGACGAATGGTCTGCGCCAGGTGCACCAGATCCACGCGCTGCAGGGAGAACAGGTCGCGTTCGGAAATCACGCCCCGCAGCAGGCCATCTTCAACCACGCAGACATGGGCAATATGTCGCTCGGTCATGGCGATCGCCGCATCGAAGGCGGTGGCGTCCGGCGGCAGATAGAACGGATCGTGGGTCATGAACTGCGCGATCGGCTGGCTAAGGTCGCTGGTGCCGGTACCGATCACCCGGCGCAGATCGCGCAGGGTGAATATGCCTTGCGGATGCAATGCTTCATCGACGATGACGATGCTGCCGACGTTTTCCTCCTGCATCATCGCTACCGCTTCGTTGAGTGGCTTGGAGGGCAGGCAGGACACCGGATGGTGAAGCGCCAGCTCACCGATGCTGGTCTCGAGTGAATACTGCTCGCCCAGGCTCTCCACGGCGCGCATCTGCGCCTGTTGGTTGACCAAGTCGAGCAGGCTGCTGACGCCGCGCATGGCGAAGTCACGAAACACCGAGGACTGGGAAACCAGCTGGACGAAGGCGGGCTTGCCGAGCAGGAAGCAGAAGGTGTCTTCGGCGGCCAGATGAGCGGTGCGCGTTGCCCGTTCTCCCATGAGCGCTGCCATGGGAAAGCACTCGCCAACGATCACTTCGAAGGTGGTGTCGGTGCCGCGCTTGGCAGTATGCGGGCGCTGACCATGAACACGGCCCTGCTTGACGATATAGAAGTGCTGCACCACGCCGTCGTCCGGTGAAATGATGCAATCGCCTTCGGCATAGAAGCGCAGCTCACAGTTTTCCACCAGGTAGGCCAGGTGAGCCGGTTCCATCTGGTTGAACGGGGCGTACTTGCGCAGAAACTCCATGGTGCCATGGATGTTTTGCAGTACGGCCGTCTTCCCAGCCTGGGAAAAGGCGTCGGGTGTGCTCATGGTTGGCTTCCATTTTTTGTTAATGGTGGGCTGCGGGCCGGTTGGACCCAATTGGACGTAAGTCTAGTCAGCTCGAGGGGTGTGCGAGCTGATCGGGGTCAGCCTCGTGTTGCGGGCTGTTGCAACGGTGCAGGCATAAAAAACCGCCCCGAAGGGCGGTTCCTGTGCAGCGCTGACGCGGATTACAGGCCGTTCTTGGCCTTGAACTCGCGACGGCGGCGGTGCAGTACTGGCTCGGTGTAGCCGTTGGGCTGCTTGGTGCCTTCGAGGACCAGCTCCAGGGCAGCCTGGAAGGCCACACTGTTGTCGAAGTCCGGCGCCATCGGGCGGTACAGCGGATCACCCTGGTTCTGGCGGTCGACCACCGGCGCCATGCGCTTGAGGCTTTCGACGACCTGATCCTTGGTCACCACGCCATGGCGCATCCAGTTGGCCACGTGCTGGCTGGAGATACGCAGGGTGGCGCGGTCTTCCATCAGCGCGATGTCGTTGATGTCCGGCACCTTGGAGCAGCCGACGCCCTGTTCGACCCAGCGAACCATGTAGCCGAGGATGCCCTGCGAGTTGTTGTCCAGCTCGTTGCGCTTCTCTTCCTCGCTCCAGTTGGTGTCTTGCGCCAGCGGGATGGTGAGGATGTCGTCGATGGACGCCTTCTCGCGCTTGGCCAGTTCGACCTGACGCGCCTGCACGTCGATCTTGTGGTAGTGCATGGCGTGCAGGGTGGCGGCGGTCGGCGACGGCACCCAGGCGGTGTTGGCGCCGGCCATGGGGTGGCCGACCTTCTGCTCGAGCATCGCCGCCATCAGGTCAGGCATGGCCCACATGCCCTTGCCGATTTGCGCCTTGCCCTGCAGGCCGCAGGCCAGACCCACGTCTACGTTGTTGTTCTCGTAGGCGCTGATCCACTTCTCGGCCTTCATGGCCGCCTTGCGCACCATCGGGCCGGCTTCCATGGAGGTGTGGATTTCGTCACCGGTGCGGTCGAGGAAGCCGGTGTTGATGAACACCACGCGCTCGCGCGCTTCCTTGATGCAGGCCTTGAGGTTGATCGTGGTACGACGCTCCTCGTCCATGATGCCGACCTTCAGGGTGTTGCGCGGCAGACCGAGGACGTCCTCGACGCGACCGAACAGCTCGGTGGCGAAGGCCACTTCTTCCGGGCCGTGCATCTTCGGCTTGACGATGTACATCGAGCCGGTGCGAGTGTTCTTGCGGCTGGTGTTGCCGTTGAGGTTGTGCACCGCGATCAGGCTGGTGAACAGGCCGTCCATGATGCCTTCCGGCACCTCGTTGCCTTCCTTGTCGAGGATGGCATCGTTGGTCATCAGGTGACCGACGTTACGGATGAACAGCAGGGAGCGGCCATGCAGGGTCAGCTCGCCGTTACCGTCGGCCTTGCTGTAGACGCGGTCCGGGTTCATGGCGCGGGTGATGCGCTTGCCGCCTTTCTCCAGCTCTTCGACCAGGTCGCCCTTCATCAGGCCGAGCCAGTTGCGATAGACGATGGTCTTGTCGTCGGCGTCGACGGCGGCGATGGAGTCTTCGCAGTCCATGATGGTGGTCAGCGCCGATTCCATCAGGATGTCTTTCACGCCGGCCGCGTCGGTCTGGCCGATCGGGCTGGCCGGGTCGATCTGGATCTCGAAGTGAATGCCGTTGTTCTTCAGCAGCACGGCGATCGGTGCGCTGGCTTCGCCCTGGAAGCCCTGCAGCTGGGCCGGGTTCTTCAGGCCGGTGGTGCTGCCGTCCTTGAGCGAAACGACCAGCTTGCCGCCTTCGATGCGGTAGCCGGTGGAATCGACGTGGGAGCCGGTTTCCAGCGGTGCGGCTTCATTGAGGAAGTTGCGCGCGTAGGCGATGACCTTGTTGCCGCGGATTTCGTTGTAGCCCGGGCCCTTGCTGGCGCCGTCCGCTTCGGAGATGGCATCGGTGCCGTAGAGGGCGTCGTACAGCGAGCCCCAGCGGGCGTTGGCGGCGTTCAGGGCGAAGCGCGCGTTCATGATCGGCACCACCAGCTGCGGGCCGGCCATGCGGGCGATTTCTTCGTCGACGTTCTCAGTGGTGGCCTGGAAGTCTTCGGCTTCCGGCAGCAGGTAGCCGATTTCTTGCAGGAAGGCTTTGTACGCCACGGCATCGTGGGCCTGACCGGCGCGAGCCTGGTGCCAGGCGTCAATCTGCGCCTGCAGTTCGTCACGCTTGGCCAGCAGCGCGCGGTTCTTCGGCGCCAGGTCGTGGATGACGCTGTCGGCGCCGGCCCAGAAGGCGGCGGCATCGACGCCGGTACCGGGAATCGCTTCGTTGTTCACGAAGTCGTACAGGACTTTGGCGACCTGCAGGCCACCGACTTGAACGCGCTCAGTCATTACTCGCCTCACTTGGTTCTTCTAATTCGACGGACAGTTCGTTTCTTGTAGTCCGAGTCGCCGGATACTACATGAAGCGCCGGCGAAAATCAGTCCGCCGAAAGAGCCCCCTGCGACGACGGGGGCTGCGCTGCAGGCTGCCACCGAGGCAGCTGCCTGCTATACCTAATGGGCCGTCGCTACCGCGTGAGCGATTCCCCAGCACAGGAGCAGTCCATGGATCACCTCGTTCTTACCGTCATTGCCGAAGATCAGCCGGGTCTGGTCGAACGTCTGGCCAAGTGCATCGCCGATCATGGCGGCAACTGGCTGGAGAGCCGCATGTCGCGCATGGCCGGGCAGTTCGCCGGCATTCTGCGGGTGGCCGTGCCGCAGCAGGCCCATGCCGAGCTTACCGCTGCGCTACAAGGGCTGGAGGCGCAGGGCATTCGCGTCCTGCTGGCGCACAGCGGCACGGAGCCGGTAGAGAGCTGGCAGGAAATCCAGCTGGAGCTGGTCGGCAATGATCGTCCGGGCATTGTGCGCGACATTACCCATCTGCTGGCCACGCACGGCGTCAACCTGGAAAGCCTGGATACCGAGGTGCTGCCGGCGCCGATGAGCAGCGAGCTGCTGTTCCGCGCCGAGGTGCGCCTGGCCGTGCCGAGCGAGCTGTCGCTGGAAGTCCTGCAACAGCGGCTGGAAGCGCTGGCCGATGACCTGATGGTCGAACTCAAGCTGCAACCTGCCGAGAAATCCTAGTCGGCTGGCGGCATGTTCAGCCGGCGCTTTTACGCATGATGCGCCAGGCGTCCAGGCTGTACACCGCAAGCCCCGCCCAGATGCAGAAGAAGGCCAGCTGACGGTCGACCGGAAAGGGTTCGCCGAACAGCTGTACGGCGAGGATCAGCAGCAGCGTCGGCGTCAGGTACTGCAGGAAGCCCAGGGTCGAATACGGCAGGTGGCGCGCGGCGGCGTTGAAGCCGAGCAGTGGAATCAGCGTCACCGGCCCGGCGGCCATCAGCCAGAGCGCATCGCTGCTGGTCCAGAATGCCGGTTCGGTGCTGGTGCCGCTGCTGAACCAGAACAGCCAGACCAGCGCTACCGGCAACAACATCCAGGTCTCCACCACCAGCCCGGGTAACGCGGCGACCGGCGCCAGCTTGCGCAGCAGGCCGTAGCTGCCGAAGCTCAGCGCCAGCACGATGGAAATCCATGGGAATTCACCGAGCATCAGCAGCTGCAGGCTGACGCCGACAGTGGCCATCGCCACCGCCAGCCACTGCAGCGGGCGCAGCCGCTCGCGCAGCACGAGCATGCCGAGCAGCACGTTGACCAGCGGATTGATGTAGTAGCCCAGGCTCGCCTCGACCATCCGATCGTGGTTCACCGCCCAGACGTAGATCAGCCAGTTGGCGGCGATCAGCACGCTGGAGATGCCGAGCACGCCGAGGCGACGCGGGTGTGCCAGCAGTTCGCGCCACCAGCCTGGATGGCGCCAGACCAGCAGCACCAGCGAGCCAAACACGGCCGACCAGATCACCCGCTGGGTGACGATCTCGAGCGCGCCGTATTGTTCGAGTGCCTTGAAGTAGAGCGGGAACATGCCCCAGATGCTGAAGGTGGCCAGCCCCAGCAGATAACCCTTGCGCAGATTGGCGGTAGCCATGACGTCCTTCGACGAGCAGCGGAGAGCCGGCCATTTTGCGCCTTTGCCCACAGGAGAGAAAGGTTAGTCAGCTAACGTAGATGCTCGGTGCGACCGGCTGCGTGCGCCGGGCTAAAGAGGGGAACGCGTGTCGCCTCGTTCCGTCTGATCTGCATACTGATCGAAACGGCATCGCGCCCGTCAGGGCGTGCGGAGGGTCGCAATGCGCTTGCAGAATCAGGTGGCTCTGGTCACCGGCAGCACCCAGGGCATCGGCCGCGGCATCGCCGTGCGCCTGGCCGAGGAGGGCGCCGATATCGTCATCAACGGCCGCCAGGACGACGAGCAGGCCCGCGAGAGCCTCGAACAGGTACGCGCCCTGGGCCGGCGGGTGTGCTTCATCGCCGCCGATGTCGGTGACGTCGAGCAGTGCCAGCGGTTGGTGCGCGAAGGCATCGAACAGATGGGGCGGCTGGATATCCTGGTCAACAACGCCGGTGTGCAGCGGCACGCCGCATTCCTCGACGCGCAGGCGGATGATTACGATCAGGTGCTGAACGTCAACCTGCGTGGGCCGTTCTTTCTCGCCCAGGCATTTGCCAGTCATCTGCGCGAGCAGGGCCGTGGCGGGCGCATCATCAACAACAGCTCGGTGCACGAAGAGCTGCCGCACCCCAACTTCACCGCCTACTGCGCGAGCAAGGGCGGGCTGAAGATGCTGATGCGCAATATCGCCATCGAGCTGGCGCCGCTGGGCATCACGGTGAACAACGTGGCGCCGGGCGCGGTGGAAACGCCGATCAATCGCGAGCTGATGAACCAGCCGGAAAAGCTTGCCAGCCTGTTGCAGAACATTCCCGCCGGCCGTCTCGGCCGCCCGCACGATGTCGCCGGCGTCGTCGCCTTTCTGGCTTCGCCAGATGCCGAGTACATCACCGGGACGACCCTGGTGGTCGACGGCGGCCTGCTATGGAATTACAGCGAACAATGACCGATATCCCGCCGTGCCAGCCGTTCGCCTACGATGTCAGCGCCATCTCGCTGGCCGATACGCTCACCCCCGCCGAGCGCTATCAGGAACTGTTCGTCGCCGTGCAGATGCAACGCATCTTTCCCGACAGCAAAACCTTCGTCGACTGCGCGCCTCTGCAGCATCCCGAAGCCATCCTGGCGGACTATCGAGGGCGTTGCGACGAGCCGGGCTTCGACCTCGCCGCGTTCGTTCGCGAGCATTTCAGCCTGTATGAAATGCCGGTCAAGGAGTTCGTCGCCGACCCCGACGACAGCCTGGCGGAGCACATCGACCGGCTCTGGCCGATCCTTACCCGTCATCCGCAGGACCATCCCGAGCATTCCTCGCTGTTGCCGCTGCCGCACGATTACGTGGTGCCGGGCGGGCGCTTCACCGAGCTGTACTACTGGGATTCCTACTTCACCATGCTCGGCCTGGACGAGAGCGGACATTGCGACCTGCTGCGCTCGATGGCGGACAACTTCGCCTACCTGATCGACACCTATGGCCACGTGCCCAACGGCAACCGCACCTATTACCTGGGCCGTTCGCAGCCGCCGGTGTTCGCCCTGATGACCGAGCTGTTCGAGGAAACCGGCGTCCACCGCGCCAGCGATTACCTGCCGCAGCTGCACAAGGAATATGCCTTCTGGATGGAGGGCGCCGAAGCGCTGCGACCCGGCGAGGCGCATCGACGCTGCGTCTGCCTGGCCGATGGCGTGGTGCTCAACCGCTACTGGGACGAGCGTGACACGCCGCGCGAGGAGTCGTATCGCGAAGATGTCGAAACCGCGCGCGCCAGTTGCCGGCCGCGGCATGAGGTCTATCGCGATCTGCGCGCCGGCGCCGAATCGGGCTGGGACTTCAGCTCGCGCTGGCTGGATGACGCCCACCGGCTGGCGACCATCCGCACCACCAGCATCCTGCCGATCGACCTCAACGCGCTGCTCTACAAGCTGGAGCGGCAGATCGCCGAACTGTCTGCAGTGAAGAACCAGCACGCCTGCGCCGAAGCCTTCGCCCGCCGTGCCGAGGCGCGCCTGGCGGCTATCGATCAGTACCTGTGGAACCCCCGCGCTGGCGCCTATTTCGATTACGACTGGCAGCGCGCCCGCCAGCGCGACAACCTCACCGCCGCAACATTGGCCCCACTGTTCGTCGGCATGGCTAGCGCCGAGCAGGCGGCCGCTGTCGCCCTGACCGTGCAGGCACGATTGCTCGCGCCGGGTGGCCTGGCGACGACGGAAATCGGTGGCAGTGGCGAACAGTGGGACCGCCCTAACGGCTGGGCACCGCTGCAGTGGATCGGCATTCGCGGCCTGCAGCGCTACCGCCACGATGCGCTGGCGCTGGAGATCGAAGAACGCTGGCTGAACATCGTCAGCCACCTGTTCGAGCGCGAGAACAAACTGGTGGAAAAGTACGTGCTGCGGCCCTGTACCGAGCACGCCGGCGGCGGCGAGTATCCGCTGCAGGACGGCTTCGGCTGGACCAACGGCGTCACCCGCAAGCTGATGCAGGAAGACCCCAATCACGAGGCCAACCGCTGCCGCGCCGGGAATTGCCGAACAGTCTCGCAGGGCACTTAAGGAGCCTAGCGGCGGTACGCCAGCAGGACGATACCGCCAACCACGATCAGGCCGCCGAACACCTGTGTGGCGCCGAGCACCTGCCCGAGGATCAGCCAGCCCAGCACCATACCGGCCACCGGCTCCATGTTCATCACCGGCGCGTTGCGCGCGATGTTCAGGCGCGGCATGCAGATGAACAGCGTCGAGAAGGCCGCGCCGTAGAGCAGGACCAGGCAGCCCAATGCGATCCAGCCAGCGGTTGCGCTGGGCAGACTCAGCCCATCGGGTATCAGGTCGCCCGCGCCCAGCAGGGTGGACGCGCTGAAGACCACCGCCATCGTCAGCATGCTGCGTACCGAACCGGCCATGTGCGACAGCTTGTGCTCGGTGACCCACAGCGCCGCCGCGAACACCGCTGCAGCGGTCAGGCTGAACAGGATGCCGGCGGTCCATTGTCCATCCGGAGCCGCGCTGCTGAGCAGGCGTGCAGGAACGTCCAGCACCAAAACCAGCCCGAACAGGATCAGTCCCATGATCGCCAGCGCCTGGCGGGTCGGCCGCGCGCCCCCGAGCGTCCAGGTGAGCAGCGCCAGCAGAATCGGCGACAGGTTCACCACCAGCAGTGCCAGGGCCACGGGAATGCGCGCCACCGCCGAATAGATGCAAAAGCTCTGCACCGTGATCAGCAGACCGAGCAGGATCTGCCAGCGCCAGGTGGCGCCGCCCAGCCGTAAAGATTCACGCCGCCAGAACACCAGCGCGAGCAACGCCAGCAGCGTTACCCCGGCGCGGCAGAGCATTGCCAGCAGCAGACCGGTGTCGTGGTCGAAGGCGATCCGCGCGGCGATATGGTTGGCGGCGAATGAGCAGGCCAGGGTGGCCAGGATCAGTACGGCGATATGGCGGGGAAAGGGCGCGGCTAACATGGCAGGGGCACTATGTCCTTGAAGCGGGGAGCCGCCACAAGCGGCCCTGGTTGGGCAAGTATCTCGGCAAACGGGGCCGCTAGACAGCCGGTGCGTGTGCTTCTACGAGCAGGGACTTCCAGGGCAGAGCACCCGGCGCTCGTCGCTCGCTAGGGTGTATGAATGACCGAGAGAGAATACAGATCCCTGTTCGTTGCGCCGGTCGCATCCGCCGGAAATGGCATTGATGGCCAAATGCAGTGGCAGTTCCCTGTGCCGGTGCCACCGATGCTGATCGAAGTAGCGGCGCGACACACAGTTGGGGTTGGAGCGCGTCGAAGCGGCAGCAGTTGCTCCGCTGCAGCTCAGCCGAACAGTGTTTGCTCTGCCTGATTCAGGTCCTCGGGAGCACCGAACAGCACGAGGACGTCGCCCTGCTGCAATCGCGTCTCGGCTGGCGGGCTCAGCAAGCGCTCTCCATCGCGGACCAGCGCTGTTATCACCACACGCTCGAGGGTGAAGTCGGCCAACTTGCGCCCCACCGGCGGGCTGTCCGAGGGCAACGCTAGTGGTCGGAGCCGGACGGCGTCCTTTTCGTCAGGCCCCTCTGTCAATGCATCGCCACGATAAAGCTCGCGGAGCATCTGGTAGCGCTGGTTACGCTGTTCCTGCATCCGCCGCACGACTCGCGAAAGTGGCACTTTCAGCTGAAGTAGAGCCTGCGATGCAATCATCAGGCTCGCTTCCAGTGTTTCCGGTACGACCACCGACGCGCCCGCGTCGGATAGCTCCTCGACATGGGCTTCGTCGCGTGTGCGAACCATGACAGGCAGATCCGGGCGCAAGCTGCGGATGTGATGCAAGGCTTTCACCGCAGCGGCCACATCCTCATGGCTGATCACCACCAGGCGCGCCGAGCTCACGCCAACGACTTCCAGAATGTCCCGCTCGCAAGCGTCGCCATAGAACACCGGTTCCCCCGCCGTGTGGGCGTCGTTGACCTTCAGCGAGTCCAGATCCAGCGCCACGAAGGGGATGTTTTCCTCTTCAAGAAAGCGTCCTACGCTCTGGCCGATACGTCCGTAGCCGCAGATGATGACGTGGTCGCGAAAACTGCCTGCTGCTTCTGCCGGCACGGTCGGTGCGTTGCACTCCTGCGAGCGGTTTTTTCGATTAACCAGAAGGCTCGCGATGGTTTGGTTGTAACGAATCAGGAAGGGGGCAAGGATCATCGAGAAGAGGATGGCGGTGAGTGTGATCTGCCCGGCTTGCGTATCGATCAGCTGAGCCCCCAGCGCCAGCGCAAGAAGGGCAAGGCCGAATTCACCACCCACGGCCAGCAATAAGCCGGTACGCCAAGCAGTGAGCGTATCGATTCCCGCCCAGCTCACCAGCAATGCGACCAACACCGTCTTGCTCAGCAGAAGCACCGCTGCGCTGGCCAAGGCCCAAGGCCAGATCTGCAATATGGCCGAGGGATCGAACAGCATGCCGATGCCGACGAAGAACAGGCCAAGCAGAACGTCCCGAAATGGGCGTACCGTGGACTCGACCTGATGGCGAAACTCGGTTTCACCGAGGATCATGCCCGCCAGAAAGGCGCCAAAAGCCAGTGAAAGGCCAAGACTGTGGGTAACCCAGGCAGCCGTTAGCGACACGAACAGCACCGTCAGGGTAAACAGCTCGGCTGATCGCCTTTCCGTGACGGCTCGGAACACCGGGCGTGCTAGCCAGCGACCGACGAAGAACACGATGAGGAAGGCCAGTACGGCCTTAGCCAAGGCCCAGAAAAGCGACCAGGTCAGCGCCTCGGCACCGACGCTCATGCCAAGTACGGGAATCACGACTACGAACGGGACGGCAGTTATATCCTGAAAGACCGAGAGGGCCGTACCGAGTCGACCGTGACGGCTGTTCTCTTCTGCCTGGTCGGTCAGCTGTTTGGTGATGATCGTCGTGGAAGATTGGGCGAACACCGCGCCGACCACGAAAGCCGCCGCAACCGGCAGGCCGACCAACCAGGCCACGAAGCCAACGACTGCGGTGGTGAGGATGACCTGACCGGTCCCCAGGGGCAAAACCTGATGGCGCAGGGTATGAAGTTGCGGTAGGGCGAAGTTCAGACCAATGGTGAACAACAGAAAGACGATCCCGAACTCGGCGAAGCCTTGGATATATTGAGAATCGACCACTGGCCCGATCGTGTAGGGGCCGAGAATCACACCGGCAAGCAGATAGCCCAGGCTGGACGGCACTCTCAGCCGCTGGAAGGCCGTGATGATTACAACCGACAAACCGAGCAGAAGGAGAATCTGCCCGAAATGATGTTCGCTCAACGGTAGCCTCCAGTTAGGCCGCATGGTCAGCAAAAGCGCTGCACTCGATTTGTGGCTGCGTCCCTTTGAGCAAAGTCGCTCAAGCGCAATATGGCACATGTGTCTAACGGCACATGCCTGATCAACTCGCTGATGGTCGCTGAGACGCAAGCCTCTCGCCAGCGCAGGGCATTACTGTCGTTCGCCGACTGATCCAATCTACACTGCGGACATCTCCTTACGGCCGCTGCCGCTAGTGGACGCATTAGTGCATCTTATTCGTGCGCGGCAGCCAGCCACCGTCCCATCCTTCGGGGAGCTGAACATGAACCAGGCTCGTATCACGCGACTGCTAGCCCTAACCGACTTCTCCGCACCGGCGCGACATGCAGCGGAGCGGGCGGCCATGGTGGCTAAGCAAACCGGCTCCGCGCTCGATCTTCTGCATGTGATCGACAGTGGGTTGCTCAAGCGCCTGCAGCAGCTCGGCGGCGGTGTTTCTGCCGAGGTTGAAGAGCGGCTGCTGGATACCGCCCGTGAGAATCTGCAACGCCTCGCGGAAGTACTTATGACGCATCGCGACGTGACGCCTGGCGTTCATGCAGCGAAAGGGGCTCTGTTACGAACTCTCGTGGCGCAGGCCGACCGTATGAACCCCGATCTCCTGGTGCTTGGTGCGCGCGGAGCGAGCCATATGCGTCATTTGTTTTTGGGCTCGACTGCCGAGCGGATGCTGCGCATGGCGGTGCAGCCGCTACTGGTTGTCAAACAGCAGCCCCATGAGGGATACAGAAAAATCCTCGTTGCGGTCGACTTTTCGGCGTGCTCGTTACGCGCGCTTCGACTCGCGCAAGCCGTGGCCCCCGGGGCTGAGTTCGTAGTGTTCCATGCCTTCGAAGTGCCGTTCGAAAGCACGCTGCAATATGCAGGCATCAAAGAGTCCGAGATTTCTCGTTTTCGTGCCGCCGCGCAGCTGGAGGCCGATACCAAGCTCAGGGAATTGATTCGAGATAGCGGGCTTGCACCCGCGTCGACCACGGCCTTGGCCGTGCGCGGAAATGCGACCCAGCACATCATCGAACAGGAGCAGGAGTCCGACTGCGATCTCATCGTGATCGGCAAGCATGGGGAGGTTCTGCTTGAAGATCTTCTGCTGGGCAGCGTGACCAAGCATGTGTTGGTCGAGGCGCAGGGGGATGTGCTGGTAGCGATCTAGCCGTTCTGCTGTCCCGTGCCTCCCGGTAGGGCCGCACCAGCCGGTGCTGACGGCAGTCATTCACTCGCGCAACGCTATCGCAGCAGGTGCTGCTCCACCCATTGAGCGACCGTCGTGGCCGGAATGCCGCGCTCAGCGTTGTAGGTGCGGGACTTGTCCTAGGCGACTCCCACGCCTTCGGCGAACACCGCCCGGTACTTGCGCATGGGGTCGTCCGGGCGGCCATCAGCTCGTTACGGCGCATGGGGACCGTCCATTGCTCACGTCGCATGGGGCGCTCCAACAAGCGCTCGACGGTGTCAGTCAGCTGGCCGTAGCTGATGGTATCGCCGGCGCAGAAGAGTATCGGATTGCCCTGGACCGGCTCGCAGACGATTCGGGCGGTCAGGCGGCCGATGTCCTCAGGCGTCGTAACCGTCACGGCGGTTTGCCAGCTGCCGAGTGCGCGAACGATGTCGTTGTCCAGATCGACCACGCCGAGGGCCGGCTCGAACAGGAAGCTGGTGAGCATGCCGGTGGAGATGATCTGCCATTGAAGGCGGGTTTGAGCACGCAGCATGTGACGCACGTCCAGCTGATCATCGAACAGCGGCTGCGGGCTTCCTCGGCCGATGGCGTCATAGTCGACGCCGAACTGCCACGGGATATAGCGCTTCACTGTCGACTGCAGCGCCGCCTGGGTCAGTTTGCGTTAGATGCCGGGCCCCGCGGCGAAGCCGAGGCAGCTGATCAGCGTGTCGAAACCACTTAATAGCTGCGCCAGATGCTCAACGGAGTCACCGCCTGCATCGGCAACTGCATGTGTGCGATCTCCTCGATGGATTAACGGTGACGTTTTGATCCTGTCACTCTCAATGAGCATTCAGAAGAAGGCACAGGCGTGATACCGCATGAAGAAATGACCGAAGACAAGGTGATCCGTTATTCGCAGGCTGCGTGCGAGGCGCTCAGCGCCGAGGATGGCAAGCTCAAGCGTGAGGTGCTGACGCATGCCGGTAACCGTCGGTCGCTCGGCATCGTGCACGTGTTGGATGTAAGCGGAAAACTTCGCCATACCGAGTTGGCCCGCCGCCTGGATGGTGTCACGCAACTGTCCCGCAGCCTCAGGCATCTGGAGCGCGACGGGCTGATTCTGCACTTCGATCACCGGGAAGTGCTTTCGCGGGTGGAATCCGAGCTGACGGCGCTTGGCGGGGGTTTCAGGCACGCATGGTGCCGCTGTGGATGTGGCTGCTAGAGAACGCCGAGGCGTTTCGCGCGGCTCGTGATAGTTTTGATGCGGAACGCGCTGGCAACCATCAATGATTCGACCGCACCGGCGTTTAGCAGGGTGGGCCAAGCGTGATGGTCGAGCTAATGATTAGTGGTCGTATGACTAGGGGCGGCGGTAGGGAGAAACTGTGACGGGCGACAGGTCGAAGGTGCCTTTCTCGACGAAGCGCTGGGTGCCGAATAGGCCGCCGGCAAGCTTGCCGCGCAACACATAGGGCACTTCATCGAGACCGATGTGCTCGGCCAGCCCCAGCGCCTGGCGCGCGGCGGAGAAGGCGGAAATGGTTACCGGCACGCTGAGCACGCTCTCGCCGAAGCGTGGCACCGTGCCGCGCTGGTCGCTGACGCCGCTGGCCAGCCGGCGGCCGTTCACCTCCAAGTCGAGGGCGACGCCGTTGTAGTCGATGGCGGCGTCGTTGGGGTTCTGCAGGCGCAGCCGGACCATGAAGCGCAACTCCAGGCCTTCGCCTTGCAACGGCTGGATGCCGGCAACCTGGACATTAAGCGGGTCGCGTGGCGAAAAGGCTGCGCAGGCGCCGAGCGCCGAGGCAAGCAGGGCGATCAGCAGCAGGCGCAGCGGGCGGTGAAGCATGGCAAATATGTGCACTCAGGGTTTCCTGTCGAGGTTCTTGATGCCCTGCAGCAGCTCGATGGGCAGCGGGAAGACGATGGTAGAGCTCTTGTCGCCGGCGATGTTGCTCAATGTCTGCATGTAGCGCAGCTGCATGGCGCCCGATTGCCGGCCGAGCATCTCGGCGGCCTGCATCAGCTTTTCCGAAGCCTGCAGTTCGCCCTCTGCATGAATGACCTTGGCGCGCCGCTCGCGTTCCGCCTCGGCCTGGCGGGCGATGGCGCGGACCATGGACTCGTCGAGGTCGACGTGCTTGATCTCGACGTTGGCCACCTTGATGCCCCAGGCGTCGGTCTGTGCGTCCAGAACCTGCTGGATATCGGTGTTGAGCCGCTCGCGTTCGGCCAGCATGTCGTCCAGCTCATGCTTGCCGAGTACCGCGCGCAGGGTGGTTTGTGCCAGCTGGCTGGTCGCCGAGTGGTAGTCCTCGACCTCGATGATCGCCTTCTGCGCGTCCAGCACTCGGTAATACACCACCGCATTGACCTTGACCGAAACGTTGTCGCGGGAGATCACGTCCTGGGTCGGTACGTCCAGCACCAGGGTGCGCAGATCGACCCGCACCATCTGCTGCACGCCGGGGATGATCAGGATCAGGCCTGGCCCCTTGACCTTCCAGAAGCGGCCGAGCATGAACACCACGCCGCGTTCGTACTCGCGCAGGATGCGAAACGCCGAGGCGAGCACCCCCACCAGCAATACCAACAGCACCAGAAAACTCATTTCATAAGCCATGGTTCAGCTCCTCTCGATTGGTTGTAGACGGTGGCGCGACCTCCAGTTGCAGGCCGTCCCGGGCGATCACGCGTACCTGCTGGCCGACCTGCAGCGCGGTGGCGCTGCGCACCTGCCAGTTCTCGCCGTGCAGGTGCACCCAGCCGCTGTGCGGGTTCTGTGGCGGCACCGCGTCGACCAGGACCAGGCTGCCGATCAGTGCGCTGTCGCCGCTGACCAGTCGCTGGCGCCTTGCCTTGAGCGCCATGGCGACGAGGGCGAATACCAGCAGGGCGCTGATGATTGCCAGTGGCACGATCAGCGAGAGCGGTATGCCGAAGCCAGGAACTTCGGTGTCGATCAGGATCACCGCGCCGGCGACGAAGGCCGCGACCCCGCCGATACCAAGTACGCCGAAGCTGGGCAGAAAGCCCTCGGCGACCATGAAGGCGATGCCGAGCAGGATCAGCGCGACGCCGGCGTAGTTCACCGGAAGCAGTTGCAGCGCATACAGCGCGAGGATCAGGCAGATGCCGCCGAGCACGCCACCACCGCCCATGCCCGGGCTGGAAAATTCGAGGATCAGCCCGTAGATGCCGATCATCATCAGGATCAGCGCCACGCTCGGGTTGGTGATCACCGCCAGCAGGCGTACCCGCCAGTCCGGTGCATGCTCGATCAGCTGCGCATCGGCGGTGTTCAGGCTGACGTCGCCCGCGATGGTCGCGAGGGTCTTGCCGTCGAGCTGGCGCAGCAGGTCGGCGACATCGCGCGCCAGGTAGTCGATCACCTTGAGTTCCAGTGCTTCGCTGGCCGACAGGCTGACCGCCTCGCGCACCGCCTGCTCGGCCCATTCGGCATTGCGCTCGCGCAGCTGGGCGAGGCCGCGGATATAGGCGGCCGCGTCGTTGATCTGCTTGCGGCTCATGGCATCGGTGGGCTTCTGCGTGTCCTCATCCTTTTCGCCCTTGGGCTGCTCGGGTGGAGTGCCGGGCATACCGCCGCCGATCTGTACCGGCGTCGCCGCGCCAAGGTTGGTGCCCGGCGCCATCGCTGCGACATGGCTGGCATAGAGCATGTAGGTCCCGGCGCTGGCCGCGCGGGCCCCGCTGGGGGTGACATAGGTGGCCACCGGGATCGGGCTGGCGAGGATCGCCTTGATGATGGCGCGCATGGAGGTGTCCAGCCCGCCGGGGGTGTCCAGTTCCAGCACCACCAGCTGCGCACCCTCGTCGCGGGCGTGTTGCAGGCCGCGCAGGATGTAGTCGGCACTGGCCGGACCGATGGCGCCATCCACCCGCAATAATGTCACCGGGGCCGCGGCGAGTAACGGGCCGGCCAGTAACAGCAGCAAGGCCAGCGACCGGCGCAATAGGCGCATGGGGCGGGGCATGGCATTCTCCTCGGGCAGTGCAGGAGGTACTGCCTGTCCCCTGAGCGTAGACGACCGGTTCGGCTGCGTCGGTTGCTGCGCGGGTATGCCACGCACGGCACGCCACTGAACTCTGGCCGAGGTGACTGCCTCACAATTGCAGCTTGGCAGTAACCGCGAAGAAAGAAGGAATTAGCCGTGATGGTGATCGTTTCCCCGCCCGTTGAGAGGTCAATGGTCATGCCGAAGCATCGGCAGGATGGAGCTGCCTGATGCCTGCACCGCGCAGCAAAGCCGTCGAGAGGATGATGAGTGCCGTGCGCTGGACGGGCTTCTGTGCATGTTCAGTGGCCGCCGTGGGTTACGCCGTCATCGGCAACTACAACATGGCGGGGGCGATGCTGGCGCTGGCTGTGCTCTCCTGGATCAATATCCGCCGCAAGCGCGGACCGCAGCCGCCCGGCGCCTGAGTGGCGTCAACGCCCGCGTCGCCCCAATGCCCATCCGACACCCAGCGCCAGCATGGCGCCAGCGCCCAGGGCCAGCTTGCCCACATTCGCCGCGCTGATGGCAAGCGCGCGCGATTGCGCCTGATCACCGAAATGGCCGTCGGTTGCGTGCAGTCCTTCGACTGGTTCGAACAGGTTGTCCGGGCGGTTTTCCGGTATGCGTTCGGGCACCAGCTGCCCGTCCCAGGCTTGCCGCGCAAGCATGCGATCGAGCAGGCCGGGCATGAACAGCGTGCCGATGATCGCCTTCAGGCTCGCGCTGCCGACCCACAGCTCCCGCGGTGCTTCACGGGCCGCGCGCAGGATCGCCTGGGCAGCGACCTCCGGTGTATGGATCGGCGGCACCGGTTGGGCGCGCCAGCCCACCTTGTTGCGTGCCCAGTCGAACTGCGGGGTGTTATGCGCTGGCAGCTGGACCATGGTCAGGCGTATGGCGCTGTTGTCGTGGATCAGCTCGCAGCGCAGCGAGTCGATGAAGCCGCGAATGGCGAACTTGGCGCCACAGTAGGCGGACTGCAGCGGTATGGCGCGATAGGCCAACGCCGAGCCGACCTGGACGATGGTGCCGCGGTTACGCGGACGCATGCAGCGCAGGGCGCTCAGGGTGCCGTGCACGCTGCCCAGGTAGGTGACTTCGGTGACGCGGCGGATTTCCTCGGCGGTCAATGCGCCGAAGGGGCCGAACACCGTGGCCATCGCGGCATTGACCCAGGCATCGATCGGCCCCAGCTCTGCTTCGACGCGGCTGGCCGCGGCATCCAGCGCCTTGGCATCGGCGACATCGGCGGAAATCGCCAGCACGGTCGCGCCCAGCGCTTCGAGTTGTTCGCGGGTTTCGCGCAGGCCCTGTTCGCCTCGCGCGATCAGCGCGACCCGATAGCCGGCTTTGGCAAAGGCCTCGGCAGTTGCGCGGCCGACTCCGGCGGTTGCGCCACAGATCACCGCGGTTGAATCAGGCATGGAAAACCCTCTGGTCGATGCACGTAAAGGTCGCGTAGTGCTACGCGAGTTGTGCTTAGACGACCCATCCGGGCAGCGGCGAGTTCCGCCTTCGGCGTCGGGCTGTTCCTTAGTGAATCGCTCGGCTATCGACCAATGGCCAATGGCAGGGAAGTGGTCCTTCTGAGATGGTTAGCAGGCTAAGCGATAACCTTGGCGCGCCGCTTTGCTCATAAGGCAAAGCGGCATGACGTAGCGACGCCGCTGCCACAGGCGCGATTATGTCTTTCCCCTAAGTGCATCCATCCGATGCCCTCGGCGGCTTATCCGGTCGCCTTCGGTTTCCAGCCCGCTGCCCTTGCGGCAGCGGGTATCTGTCCGCCTGCCAAGGAACCCGTCGGCGCCGATCAGGTCGATTCAATAGGCCCTGCAATGGCCACCTTGACCTGACGGAGACCATGATGGACCTCATCCGCATCCTCATTGCGATTCTATTGCCACCGCTTGGCGTGTTCCTCCAGGTGGGCTTCGCCGGCGCGTTCTGGCTGAACATCCTGCTGACGCTGCTGGGCTATATCCCCGGTATCATCCACGCAGTCTGGATCATCGCCCGCCGTTGATCGCCCCGGCCCGGATCAAGCCGGGCCCGTTTTGAACTCCTGCCGCTGCCCGTGTAGAGTCGCGCCTTCCTGCGCTACGGAACCAATCACGCGCGAAACACTCAAGAAAACGCCGCTAACCGAGCGCGATTGACCGTGGGCGATCATCCGCGCCATGCGCCGCGTTCGTCTCGTCCCGGGTATACGGAAAGGAAACCAGATGAGCGAGTCCTTCATCGATCAGAACAACTTCAGACGGATCCTCAACCGCAATGTGGCAGTGCCACTGGGTTTTGGCTTTCTCAGCGCCTTCTTCTTCAGCGCCATCGTCTATTACCTGTTGAGCGTCAGTCACTGGGTAGAGCGCTCGGTACAAGGAGTGGGCTACGCCCACGAGGCGCAGAAGATGCTCAACGATATCGAATCCTCGATGCGCGGTTACCTCATAGCCGGTGAGGCGCGCTTCCTTGAGCCCTACGAGCGGGAGTTGCCCCTTTTCGAGCAGCAGCTGGAACTGATGCGTAATTACTCGGCGGGCGACCCCGAGCAGCTCGAGCGCGTCGAGCGCGTGGTCATGCTGCACGGGCAATGGCTGAGATTCGCCGAGAACCTGATCGAACAACGCGGCCAGGGGCTGTCGATAACCGAGGAAGTGCAGAGCAAGCGCGGCCTTGAGCTGAAGGAGGACCAGCGCCGCCTGCTCAACGACTTCATTGCCCGCGAGCGCCAGCTGCGCGTCGAGCGTACCGATGTCTCGGAAGTGGTCACCACCGCGCTGATCGGTGGCTTCCTGCTGTTCAGCCTGATTTTCAGCGGCATGCTGGTCTATCTCGGTCGCCGTGACTTGACCTCCTTGTCCACCACCTATTCAGAGTTGCTGGGCAAACAGCATGCCCATGCCGAGGCACTGGAACAGCAGGCCTGGTATCGCACCGGGCAGACCCAGCTCAGCGATTCGATCATCGGCGAATTGGCCCTGCCGGCACTCGGCCAGGGCGTGCTGAATTTCCTGTCGCGCTACATCGACGCGGCGGTGGGGGCGCTGTACGTGGTGCAGGACGGCAAGCTGCAGCGCGCCGCCGAATATGCCTATGACCCCGAGCATCTGCAGAGCGCGCGCACGCTCGAGGTCGGCTCCGGTCTGGTAGGCCAGGCGGCGCTGGAACGCCGGGTGATGGCGCTGCAAGACCTGCCGACGGACTATCTCAAGGTCACCTCGGCGCTGGGCAATACCGCACCGCGCTCGGTGCTCATCGTGCCGGTGGAAGACAGCGGTATGCTCAACGGCGTGATCGAACTGGGTTTCCTGCGGCCGCTGCGCGAGCAGGACAGCGAATTGCTGCGCCGCATCGCACCGAGCATCGGTTCGGCGATCGAAGCGGCGCGTTATCGCCAGCGCCTGCAGAAGGTATTGGCCGAAACTCAGCAGCTCAATGAGGAGCTGCAAGTGCAGCAGGAAGAGCTGCGCGCCGCCAACGAGGAGCTGGAAGAACAATCCAACGCCCTGCGCGAGTCCCAGGCACACATGGAAGAGCAGCAGGCCGAGCTGGAGCAGACCAACGAGCAGCTGGCCGAGCAGACCGAAGAACTGGCGCGCCAGCGCGACCAGATGGACGAGAAGAATCAGCGGCTGAACGAGGTGCAGCTGATGCTCGAACAACGCGCCGACGAGTTGCAGCGCGCCAGCCGCTACAAGTCCGAATTCCTCGCCAACATGTCCCACGAGCTGCGCACGCCGCTGAACAGCTCGCTGATCCTGGCCAAGCTGCTGGCCGACAACCCCGACGGCAACCTCAGCGACGATCAGGTGCAGTTCGCCCGCTCGATCTACTCGGCAGGCAACGACCTGCTCACCCTGATCAACGACATTCTCGACATCTCCAAGGTGGAGGCCGGCAAGCTCGACGTGCATCCGGAGCTGACCATCCTCACCCGCCTGGTCGACGGCATGAAGAACCTGTTCCTGCCGCTGGCCATGGAAAAATCCCTGCAGTTCAGCGTGGAGTTGGCGGACGACCTGCCGGCCAGCCTGTTCAGCGATCGCCAGCGCCTGGAGCAGATCCTCAAGAACCTGCTGGCCAACGCCTTCAAGTTCACCGAGAAAGGCTCGGTGACGCTGCGTGTCGAGCCGCGCGGCGACGACCTGCTGGCTTTCGCCGTGCGTGACACCGGCATCGGCATCGCCCAGGAACAGCAGGCGGCCATCTTCGAGGCGTTCCGCCAGGCCGACGGCACTACCAACCGCCGCTACGGTGGCACCGGCCTGGGCCTGTCGATCTCCCGCGAGCTGGCCAATCTGCTCGGCGGAGAGATCGAGGTGCAAAGCCAGCCGGGTGCCGGCAGCACCTTCACCCTGGTCGTACCGCAGAACTACAGCGAAGCGCTCGTCGCCGCGCCGGTGGTGCAGGCGCCGAGCAGCCAACCGGAACCGGTCAGCAAGCCGGCGCTCGCGCCGATCAGTGCTCCGGCCCGGCGTGACGAGCCGGAACTGCTGAATCGTGCCGCCGCGCCGCAGGAGCGCCTGCCCGATGATCGCGGCAGGTTCCCGTTCAAGGAGCGCTGCGTGCTGGTGATCGAGGACGAGCCGCAGTTCGCGCGCATCCTCCACGATCTCGCGCATGAGCTGCAGTACAGCTGCCTGCTGTCGCAGAACGCCGACGATGGCTTCGATACCGCCGTGCAGTACAAGCCGGACGCCATCCTGCTCGACATGCGCCTGCCGGATCACTCTGGCCTGACCGTGCTCGAACGGCTCAAGGAGAATCCCGCGACCCGGCATATCCCGGTGCATGTGGTATCGGTGGAGGATCGCAAGGAAGCGGCGCTGCAGATGGGCGCGGTGGGCTACGCGATGAAGCCGACCACCCGCGAAGAACTGAAGGACGTCTTCAGTCGCCTCGAGGCCAAGCTGGCGCAGAAGGTCAAACGCATCCTGCTGGTCGAGGACGACGCCCTGCAGCGCGAGAGCATGTCGCGGCTGATCGAGGACGTCGACATCGAGATCACTGCCGTGGAGTTCGGCGAGCAGGCGCTTGAGTTGCTGCGCGACACGGTGTTCGACTGCATGATCATCGACCTCAAGCTGCCGGACATGGACGGCAGCGAACTGCTCGAACGCATGGCCAAGGAGGACATCTGTTCGTTCCCGCCGGTGATCGTCTACACCGGACGCAACCTGACCCGCGACGAGGAAGCAGCACTGCTCAAGTACTCGCGCTCGATCATCATCAAGGGGGCGCGCTCGCCGGAACGTTTGCTCGACGAGGTCACGCTGTTCCTGCACAAGGTCGAGTCGGACATGCCGCCTGAGCGGCAGAAGATGCTGAAAAGCGCGCGCAGCCGCGAAAAGGCCTTCGAGGGCCGCAAGATCCTGGTGGTGGATGATGACGTGCGCAACGTCTTCGCCCTGACCAGCGCGCTGGAGCAGAAGGGCGCGCTGGTGGAAATCGCGCGTAATGGCCTGGAGGCGATCGACAAGCTGCAGCACGATGCCGACATCGACCTGGTGCTGATGGACATCATGATGCCGGAGATGGATGGCTTCACCGCCATGCAGGAGATCCGCAAGGACCTGCGTTTCGCCAAGCTGCCAATCATCGCGGTGACCGCCAAGGCGATGAAGGACGACCAGGATCGCTGCCTGCGCTCGGGCGCCAATGATTACCTGGCCAAACCCATCGACCTCGACCGGCTGTTCTCGCTGATCCGCGTCTGGCTGCCGAAAGTGGAGCTACTGTGAAATGCCCGACCGTAACGTCGAGATCGAACTCAAGCTGCTGATCGAGGCCATCTACCTCAAGTACAGCTACGACTTCCGCGACTATTCCGGCGCCTCGCTCAAGCGCCGGGTGTTGCTGTCGCTCAAGCAGCTGAACTGCGAAAGCATCTCCGCTTTGCAGCGCAAGATTCTCTATGACCCGCAGGCCTTCATGGACCTGCTGCAGTTCCTCACCATCCCGGTCAGCGAGATGTTCCGCGATCCCAGCTATTACCGCGCGCTACGGGAGCAGGTGGTGCCAGTGCTACGCACCTATCCGTCGCTGAAGATCTGGATTGCCGGCTGCAGCACCGGTGAAGAGGTGTATTCGATGGCGATCCTGCTCAAGGAGGAGGGGCTGCTGGAGCGCTCGATCATCTACGCCACCGACATCAACCCGCGTTCGCTGGAGCAGGCGCGCCAGGGCATTTTCGCCGTCGACCACCTGCGCCAGTACACCGCGAACTACCAGCAGGCGGGCGGCACGCGCAGCTTTTCCGACTATTACACCGCTGCCTATGACTCGGCGATCATGGACAAGTCGCTGAAAGAAACGGTTACGTTTGCTGACCATAGTCTGGCGACCGATAGCGTATTTTCCGAAACGCATTTGATCTCCTGCCGCAACGTGCTGATCTATTTCAACAAGCCGCTGCAGGATCGTGCCTTCGGGTTGTTCCACGAATCGCTCTGCCATCGAGGCTTTCTCGGCCTCGGCAGCAAGGAAACCGTCGAATTTTCGGGCTATGCCGGCTACTACGAGCCGTTCAACAAATCGGAAAGGATCTTCCGCAAGCTATGAGCAGTTCAGAGCAGGCGATTCTGCAAGCGAGACGCCAGCTGCCGATCGAGGCCGTGGTGATCGGCGCTTCCGCGGGTGGGCTCGAGGCGCTCGGGATAGTGCTCGAAGGCCTGCCGAGCGGTTACCGGCCACCGATCCTGGTGGTCCAGCATATTCCTGCCAACGGGCCTACCCATCTGGCCGAAATCTTCGGCCGCAGAACCCGGTTGCAGGCCAAAGAGGCGGACGACAAGGACCAGCTACGCTCGGGAATGTTGTACTTTGCCGCACCTGGCTATCACTTGCTGGTCGAGAGCGACCGCAGCCTCTCCCTGAGCCAGGATGACGCGGTGCATTTTTCCCGCCCTTCGATCGATGTGCTGTTCGAATCGGCAGCCGATGCCTGGGGGCCGCAGGTTGCCGGCGTTCTGCTGACCGGCGCCAACGAGGATGGTGCCGCCGGCCTCGAAGCGATTCATCGCAGCGGCGGACTGACCGTGATTCAGGACCCCGCCGAAGCGGCCGTACCGACCATGCCGCGAGCCGCTCTGCAGCGCTTCGCACCGGATTACATCTTGCCCCTGCGCAACATCCACCGTTTGTTGCGAGAACTGGAGTGACCATGCCCGACCGTGCCGACGAGGTGAATCTGCTGATCGTCGATGACCTGCCGGAGAACCTGCTGGCGCTGGATGCCTTGTTGCAGGCGCCAGGCGTGCGGGTGCATCAGGCCGAGTCGGCCGAGCAGGCGCTGGAGCTGTTGCTGCGTCATGAGTTCGCGCTGGCAATCCTCGACGTGCAGATGCCGGGCATGGACGGCTTCCAGCTGGCCGAGCTGATGCGCGGTACCGAGCGCACCAAGCAGATCCCCATCGTCTTTGTCAGTGCGGCCGGCCGCGAGCTCAACTATGCCTTCAAGGGCTACGAGAGCGGTGCGGTGGATTTCATGCAAAAGCCGCTCGATGCCCATGCCGTGCGCAGCAAGGTCAGCGTGTTCGTCGATCTGTACCGAGGTCGCAAGCGTCTGGCGCGGCAGCTGGAGGCCCTGGAGCGCAGCCGTCGCGAACAGGAAGTGCTGCTCGACGAGCTGCGCAGCACCCAGGCCGAGCTGGAAGACGCGGTGCGCATGCGCGACGACTTCATGTCCATCGTCTCGCACGAGCTGAAAACACCGCTCAACACCCTCATTCTCGAGGTGCAGCTGCGCAAGCTGCAGCTCAGCCGCAACAACTTCGCGGCCTTCAGCGAAGAGCGGCTGCGCAACATGGTCGACAAGGACGAGCGCCAGATCCAGAGTCTGATCCGGTTGATCGACGACATGCTCGATGTTTCGCGCATCCGCACCGGCAAGCTGTCGATTCGCCCGAGCCGCACCGACCTCAGCCAGCTGGTCGGCAACGTGGTGGAGAACTTCGCGGCGCAGATGGAAGCCTGCGGTTGCGAGCTGCGGCTGGAGCGAAACGAGCCGATCGTCGGCGTATGGGATGCCTTCCGTATCGAGCAGGTACTGGCCAATCTGCTGACCAATGCGATGCGCTACGGCGCTGGCAAGCCGGTTCAGGTCAGCGTTGCGTCATGTGCCGAGGGCGCCTGCATCGAGGTACGCGACCACGGCATCGGTATCAGCGCGAGGAGTTTGGAGCGCATCTTCTGTCAGTTCGAGCGCGCCGAGGGCAGCGAAAGCAGCGCCGGGCTGGGCCTGGGGCTGTTCATCGCCGACCAGATCGTGCGTGCGCACAAGGGCCGCATCCAGGTGCAGAGCGAGGAAGGCCGCGGCTCCGTATTCCGCGTGGTGCTGCCGCTGGGCGAGTAGCCGCACCCTCCCGATCATGTTTTGTTGCTTTGGCGCAGGCCTGCGAGCCCTATTCGCCGCGAGGGCGCGCCTCCCACGGGAGTGCCCGGCGCAAGCTGCTTTTGCATTGTGGGAGGGCCGCCCTCGGCGCGAGCTTTTGATTTTTCGTTCTCGTTGTCAGGACGAGCAGCTGATCTCCAGATGCTTGCCCCATTCAGGCGGCCGCTCGGCGTAGCGCTGCATGCCCGGTTGCTCCTCGAAGGGGCGGCTGAGCACGGCGTGCAATTCGCGCACCGGCGCGTAATCGCCTTTCTCCGCGGCCTCGATGGCCTGCTGCGCCAGGTAGTTGCGCAGGATGTACTTCGGATTAACTGCCTGCATGCGCGCCTGTCGTTCGGCCGGGTCGCCCGCCTCGCGCGCCGTTCGTGCGCAGTAGTCCGCGGCCCAGGCATCGAAGCCCTGCAGATCGACGAAGTCCTCGCGCAGGCGGATTACCGCCTGTTCGGCAGTGTTTTCGCCGAGTTCGCGGAAGAAATTCGTGTAGTCGACGGCACTGGCCTGCATCAGTTGCAGCAGGCGGCGTAAAAGCTCGTCGTCATCCGCTTCGGCCTGGGCGAAACCCAGACGCCGGCGCATCAGGTCCAGCCATTCGGCCTCGTACAGCGGCAGGAACAGCTCCATCGTCTCGCGCAGTACCTTGACGTCGACGAAGGGGGTCAGCGCCTGGGCCAGAGCAGCCAGGTTCCAGTGGGCGATGGGCACCTGGTTCTCGAAGGAGTAGCGGCCCGTGTCATCGGAGTGGTTGCAGATGAAGCGAGCATCGAAGTCGTCGAGAAACGCGTAGGGGCCGAAATCGAAGGTGATGCCGAGGATCGACATGTTGTCGGTGTTCATCACCCCGTGGCAGAAGCCGTAGGCCTGCCAGCGGGCGATCAGCGCGGCGGTGCGTTCCAGCACCGTGCGGAAGAACATGTGGAACGGCTCGGGATGTTCCAGCAGCTCGGGGAAGTGCGCTTCGATGACGTGTTCCAGCAGCTGCTTCAGCTCGGCGTGCTGGCGGGTGTAGTAGAAAAACTCGAAGTGGCCGAAGCGCACGTGGCTGGGGGCCAGGCGCAGCAACATGGCGCCGCGCTCGGGGCGCTCGCGATACACGGTTGAATCCGAGCCGGTGACGCACAGCGCGCGCGAGCTGGGTATGCCCAGCGCGTGCAGATGTTCGCTGGCGAGGAATTCGCGGATCGATGAGCGCAGCACCGCACGGCCGTCGCCCATGCGCGAGTAGGGCGTCTTGCCGGCCCCCTTGAGGTGCAGGTCCCAGTATTCGCCCGCCTCGTTGACCACTTCGCCGAGCAACAAGCCGCGGCCATCGCCGAGCTGCGGGTTGTAGCTGCCGAACTGGTGGCCGGAGTAGACCATCGCCCGTGGCTCGGCGGTCGACCAGATCTTGTGCCCGGAGAACAGTTCGGCGAACAGTGGCTGTTCGGCCTCGGCCGGGTCCAGATCCAGCAGCGCCATCGCCGCCGCGCTGACGACCACCACACGCGGCTCGCTCAGCGGCTGCGGCGACACCTCGGTGGAGAAGGTGTCGCCGAGACGGGCGAAGCGGTTGTCGAAGGTCAGTTGGGTCAGGGTCTTCAAAGATGCCTCCGGGGCGGCATGCAGGCAAGAATAGCCCGGCCGCCGCCGGGCATGTTCAGGAGGTTGGAGGCTGCGACCTGGCTGAGTGTTCCTCAGCCGCGATCGTCGGTCGCCGGCTTCTGCTCGTCGGCGGTCTTGGGCGTGGCGCTCAGTTGCAGCTGCTGGCCAGCGACGTTCTTCAGGAATACGTCGACCTGGCGGAAGGCGATGTTGATGCCGGCCTTGTTGAATTCGCGATCGATGAAACGGTTGATCTCGTCAGTCGCCGGGTTGCGGTCGCCAAGGTCACGCACATGGATGCGCAACTCGTGATCCAGGGTGCTTTCGCCGAAGTTGAGGAAGAACACCTGCGGCTCCGGCTCCTTCAGCACCCGCGGATTGTCCTGGGCGGCCTTGTAGAGAAGGGCCTTCACCTGATCCAGGTCCGAGCCATAGGCCACGCCGACCTTCACCGTCACGCGGGTGACGGTGTCGCTCAGCGACCAGTTGATCAGCTGACCGGTGATGAAGGTCTTGTTCGGGACGATGATGTCCTTGCGGTCGAAGTCGGTGATGGTGGTGGCGCGGATGCGGATCCGGCTGACCGTGCCCGACAGGTTGCCAATGGTCACCACGTCGCCGATGCGTACCGGGCGCTCGAAGAGGATGATCAGGCCGGAGATGAAGTTGGCGAAGATCTCCTGCAGGCCGAAACCCAGACCCACCGACAGCGCCGCCACCAGCCATTGCAGTTTGTCCCAGCTGACGCCGAGGGTGGACAGCGTGGCGACGATTCCGAAGCCGGCCAGCGCGTACGACAGCAGGGTGGTGGTGGCGTAGGCGCTGCCCTGGGCTAGGCGCAGCTTGGACAGCACCATGACTTCGAGCAGGCCAGGCAGGTTGCGCGCCAGAGCGACGGTAATGGCAATGATCAGCAGCGCGCCGAGCAGGTTGTTCAGGCTGATCGCCGCGGTGGTCAGGGTCTCGCCGCTGCCGCTGGTGTATTCGTAGAGGGTGATGTTGTCCAGATAGGACACCACCGAGATCAGGTCGGACCAGACCCAGTACAGTGCCACTAGGAACACGCCGAACATGGTCAGGCGGGTCAATCGCAGCGACTGCTGGTTGACCTGCTCGATATCCAGCCCCGGCTCGCCCTGGGTTTCCACCGTATCGCTGCCATCGTCGCCCTGAGCCTGACGCTTGGCCAGTGCACGCTTGTAGGCCAGGCGCCGCGCGGCTACGGTCAGTCCGCGGATCAGCGCCGCTTCGACGACGATCCAGATCATCAGCAGGTAGAGCGTGTCGATCAGGCGGTCGGTCAGCTTCAGCGCGGTGTAGTAATAGCCGAAGCCCACCGCGACGATCAGTGCGATCGGCAGCACGCTGAACAGCAGGCCGATCATCAGACGCAGCGGTGGGGCGTTCTGGCTCGACGGCCCCTTGAGCAGCAGGCGGTTGAGGCGCCAGCTCATCAAGGCGAAGCAGGTCAGGACCACGAGGATGCCGAGCACATCGTCAGCCAGCCGCGCCGGCTGGTGTTCGGCCACGCTGACCACGGCGACCAGGGCCATGACGATCATGCCCAGCCGGCGGATCTCGTCGCGCAGGAAGGCTACCTGCGGCCGTGACCAGCCGAAGTGCAGCTCCGCCACGCGTCCCGGCGAGAGCATGCGATAGGCGCTGTAGAACACCAGCCAGGCCTGGGCCATTTCATACAGGGCGGCGCCAAGCACGGAATTCTGCCCGCGCGCATCCATCTGCAACAGGTAGCCGCACAGCGCCAGAAACAGCGCGCCGGGCAGCGCCAGCAACAGATTGAGCAGCAGGGCCAGGGGGGTATGCAGCTGGCTGTCATTGCGGAAGTGGCCGATCTGCTCGCTCAACGAACTGAGTTTGGCGTCGATGGTTTTGCGCCAGTACAGCAGCCCGGCGATCAGCAGCAGCAACGGCAGGAAGAACAGTGGTCGTTCCTTTAGGCCGGCGCCCAGTTCCTGCAGCGCCGAAAGCCAGGGCATTGCCGCCAGCTGCACTTTCAGTCGCTGCACCGATCCCTGCAGCCAGCCGAAATCCAGCGGCTTGTTGCTTGGGATCCAGAACATCTGCTCTTCCAGGGTATCGCTGAGCATCCGAGCGGTGTCCTGCAGCTGCTTCTGGTTCAGCTGCAGGGTGATCGAAGCATTGAGCAGAGCATCCAGCTCGCGATTGAGGCGGTCGAGCAGTTCGCTGCGAGTGGTCGCCAGCTCGAGCAGCGTGCGTCGCAGTTCGGGTGTCACGTCTTCTTCGCTCTGCCGTGCCAGCAGCTGGTCAACGTAGGCGGCGGCATTGCCGGAGGCTTCCCGGCGCTGGTTGAGTTCGAACTGGTAGAGGCGGATATCGGCGATTTCGTCGGCGAGGTTCTTGTCCAGCTGTAGGCTCGGCAGCGCCTGTTTCTGCTGGTAGAGAATGCGCGACAGCAGCAGGCTGCCCTCGAGCACGGCGATCTGCTCTTCCAGCGCCTGATCGGTCTGGTTGAGCGTATCGAGCTGCTGACGGGTCTTGAGGTTCTGCTGGTTGAGACGGTTTAGCCGCTCGGTCGCGCGCAGCAGATAGTCGGACAGCTTGAGGTTTTCGGCACTCTCGGCGGCGAGCAGCTTGTCCGAGCCGGCTTGCTGCACCCGTGCCGAGAATTCGGCCACGGTCTGTTCCGATTCGGCGCGACGCTTTTCGTTGATCAGCCCCTGCAGCGCTTGTGTCTCCAGCTCGGCGCGGGCGATGCGTTCGGCCAGCAGATCGCGGCGTGCCTTGCCCAGGTCCTGCAACAGGCTGTTGCCGGCCAGTTCCTGGCGGCGCAGATCGATCTGCGCGCTGAGTGAAACGATCTCGGCGTCCAGCAGCGCGCGGCGCTCCTCGCTCAACGGCTTGCCTGATTCGCGCCCGCTCTTGAGCAGGTTGTTGACTTCCTGAATGCGCGTCTGCGCCGTGCTGATCTGCGCCTGGGCGCGCTCCGGGCGGGTCTGCGCGGTGATGATCATGCTGTTGGCGGCGCTGAACTGCTTCTGCCATTCGGACAGCTCTTCGACCCGTGCGCTGAGACGCTGCTCGAGAGCCTCGACCGACTGCTTGGCGTAGCGCTGCGCCGGGTCTTCATCCGGGCTGGCCTTGAGCTTGGCCAGTTCGCGCTGAGCCTCGGCAATTTCCTTGGGGGCCTGGGCCAGCAGGGCCTTCAGGTCCTCGGCGCGCTTGTTGCTGGTTTCGGTCTGCTGAACCATGCGTTGGGTTTGCTCGCCCAGCGACAGTTGCGCAGGTTTCGCCTCGCCTTCGGTGGCCGGCGGCGTGCCAGTCAGGCTTTCCAGCGATTGGGCGTGCAGGGGGGCGACGAACAGGCAGAACGTCGAGAACAGCAGGGTGCGCAGAAGTGACATGGGGGCAGTGACGTAGGCGGATGACCAGAGAGGGCGAAAGTCTACGGGCTGCGCCAGCCTAGCGCGAGTACCCTGCAGCCGGCCGACGGACGGGCGGTTGGCCGCGTCGCTCGCCGGCTGCGCTGCCGCTAGAACATCAGCTGCGGACCGGGCTTGTCGCCTTCCGGGAATTTGAGGCCGACCTTGCGCACTTCGCCGGCTTCCATCGCCGCCACGGTCCAGGTCAGGCCGTTCCATTCGATCTGGTCGCCCACCACCGGATTGCCACTGACCTGTTCGGCCATGAAGGTGCCGATGGTCTGGTTGCCGTCCACCTCGCCGAGCTTGAGCCCGTAGAGCGCCGCGATGGCGCTGAGCTGGGCATCGGCTTCGAGGATGAAGTCGCCGAAGAAGCGCAAGTCCTGGCCGCGCTTGGGCGCCTGGCTGAACAGTTTGCCGAGGGCCGGCAGGTCTGCGTCATGGCCGATCACGCAGAGAATGTCGTTGACCTGCAGCCGGGTGCTGCCGGACGGGTGCAGCAGGTCCTTGCCACGGAACAGGGCAGCGATGCGCGTGCCGGGTGGCATCTTCAGCTCGCGCAGGGCGGCGCCGACGCACCATTTGCTGGCGCTAAGGCGGTAGACGAACATTTCCCACTGGCTGGTTGTATGTACCTGCAGGCCACTACGTGAGACGGGCATTGGCGAAGGTGGTACTTCGACCTTGGCCTTCTTTGCGGCCCAGGTCAGCGTCGAGCCCTGCAGCAGCAGCGACACCAGCACGATGAAGAAGGCCACGTTGAAGAACAGCTGGGCGTTTTCCAGCCCGGCCATCAGCGGGAACACCGCGAGGATCACCGGTACTGCGCCACGCAGGCCGATCCAGGAAATGAACAGGCGCTCGCGCAGGTGGAAGCTGCGAAACGGCAGCAGGCTGACGAACACCGCCAGCGGCCGGGCGAAGAGGATCATCCACAGCGACAGCGCCAACGCTGGCAGTGCAATGGGCAGCAGTTCGCTGGGTGTCAGCAGCAGGCCGAGCACGAGGAACATACCGATCTGGCTGAGCCAGGCCAGACCGTCGAACATGTGCAGGATGCCGTGGCGGTTGCGGATCGGCCGGTTGCCCAACAGCAGGCCGCAGACATAGATCGCCAGGATGCCGCTGCCGCCGATGGAGCCGGACAGGGCGAAGATCATCAGGCCACCGGCCACCGCCAGCAGTGGGTAAAGGCCGTCGGCCACCGCCAGCCGATTGATCAGCTGCAGCAACAACCAGCCGCCGAGCAGGCCGAGCAAGGTGCCGATGCCGAACTGCTGCAGCAGGGTGAGCAGGAAATCCCAGCCGAAGGTGGTGCGGCCGGCGAGCAGCATGTCGATCAGCGCGACGGTGAGGAACATCGCCATCGGGTCGTTGCTGCCCGATTCGATTTCCAGGGTCGAACCGACCCGTTCGTTCAGGCCTTTGCCGTTGAGCAGGTTGAACACCACCGCAGCGTCGGTGGAGCCGACGATGGCGCCGATCAGCAGCCCCTGCAGCAGCGGCAGATCGAACAGCCAGGCGGCGGCCAGCCCGGTCAGGCCGGAGGTGATCGCCACGCCCAGGGTCGCCAGGGAAAAGGCCGGTTTGAGTGCGACGCGGAAGGTTGCAGTGCGGGTGCGCATGCCGCCGTCGAGCAGGATCACCGCCAGCGCCAGGTTGCTGATGACGAAGGCCAGCTGGTAATCGCCGAAGACGATACCGCCGACGCCGTCGACGCCGGCGAGCATGCCCACGGCAAGGAAGATGACCAGAATCGGCACGCCGAGGCGGTTCGACAGCGAACTCATCAGGATGCTCGCAGCCACCAACAAGGCACCGATAAAGAACAGGTGGTTGAGGTTGCCGAGGTCCAAATCAGGTCTCCGTCAGAGAATGCCGCCTCGCGCTCATGCACGGGATATGCCAGCGATTCTAACCCGATGATTTGGCAGGCTGTAAAAAAAACGCCCCGCATGAGCGGGGCGCCGTACGTGTTGTACGCGATGCCCTAGAACCAGGCGTCCTGCATGGTCAGGCAGGTGTCGTCGCGTGCTTCGAGGATGGCCAGTTCGTGCTCGCAGGCCGGAACTTCCCAGGTCAGGAAGTAACGCGCCGCCTGCAGCTTGCCGCGATAGAAGTCGGCGTCTGCGGCGTTGCCCCCGCCGAGTCCGCGCTCGGCGCGCAGCGCCTGCTCCAGCCAGCGCCAGCCGATCACCGCATGGCCGAACACCTTCAGATACAGCGCCGAGTTGGCCAGCGCCTGATTGACCTTGCCGGCTGCGAGATCGCCCAGCAGCGCCTGGGTCACGCTGGTGAGGCGGGCGATGTGCTGCTCCAGCGGCTGGCGCAGGGCGGTCAGCGAGTCGTATTCGGCGGCGCGTGCGCAGCTGGCCTGGATCAGCCCAAGCAGTTGACGCAGGCCGGCGCCCTTGTTCTGCATCAGCTTGCGGCCGAGCAGGTCCAGCGACTGGATGCCGTGGGTGCCTTCGTGGATCGGGTTGAGGCGGTTATCGCGGTAGTACTGCTCCACCGGATATTCGCGGGTGTAGCCATGCCCGCCGAGAATCTGGATCGCCAGCTCGTTGGCTTTCAGGCAGTACTCCGACGGCCAGGATTTGACGATCGGCGTCAGCAGGTCGAGCAGCTCGCTGGCATTGCGCCGCTCCTCGTCGCTCTCGGCGGTGTGCTCGTCGTCCACCAGGCGTGCCGAGTACAGGCCGAGATCGAAGGCGCCTTCGACGTAGGCCTTCTGCATCAGCAGCATGCGCTTGACGTCGGTGTGCTCGATGATCGGCACCTGGCTTGAGGCCGGGTCCTTGCCGTCCGGCAGGCGGCCCTGCGGGCGCTCGCGGGCGTAGTTCAGCGAATAGAGGTAACCGGCGTAGCCGAGCATGATCGCGCCCATGCCGACGCCGATGCGCGCCTCGTTCATCATCTGGAACATGTAGGCCAGGCCCTTGTGCGGCTCGCCTACCAGGTAGCCGACGCAGTTGCCGTTGTCACCGAAGTTCAGCGCGGTGCTGGTGGTGCCGCGCCAACCCATCTTGTGGAACAGACCGGCCAGCAGCACGTCGTTGCGTTGGCCGAGGCTGCCGTCGTCGTTGACCAGGAACTTCGGCACGATGAACAGGCTGATGCCCTTCACTCCGGGCGGCGCGTCCGGCAGCTTGGCCAGCACCATGTGCACGATGTTTTCCGACAGCGGATGGTCGCCACCGGAAATGAAGATCTTGTTGCCCTTGAGGCGATAGCTGCCGTCGCCCGCCGGTTCGGCGCGGGTGCGGATGTCCGACAGCGAGGAGCCGGCATGTGGCTCGGTGAGTGCCATGGTGCCAAAGAAACGGCCTTCGAGCATCGGCTGCAGGAAGCGCTGCTTCTGCTCTTCCGAGCCGAAGGTTTCGATCAGGTGCGAGGCGCCCATGCTCAGCATCGGGTAGGAACTGGTGGCGATGTTGGCCGACTGGAAATGCGCGAAGCAGGCCCGCGACAGCAGGTTCGGCAGCTGCATGCCGCCGTCGTCGAAGCTGCGCTGAGCGTTGTGAAAGCCCGCCTCGATAAAGGCGTCGACGGCCGGCTTGACCTCGGGAATCAGCACCGCTTCGCCGTTGATGTACTGCGGCTCGTGCTCGTCGGACTTGCGATTGTGCGGCGCGAAGTATTTCTCGGCGATGGTTCGCGCGGTGCCGATGGCGGCGTCGAAGGTTTCGCGGCTGTGATCGGCAAAGTGCTCGCGGCGGGTCAGGGCCTCGGCGTCCAGCACTTCGTAGAGTTCGAATGCCAGGTTACGCGGGCAGAGCAGGGTCTCGGTCATGGTCAACCTCCGTTTTTATCGGCCCGAGTCTAAGGACCGCGGTTTTCCATTGCCTAGCTTCATCCATTGCACTGATGAAGCGTCAACACGAGGTCGATCAATGCTCAGCCGAACAGCTGACGCAGCAGCGCCGCCAGTTCGCCATCGCCCAGGCCTGCGGCGTCGAGATGGGTCAGTGCGGCCTCTCGGTGCATTGCCAGTTGCTGCTCGGCCGCCTGCTGGCCGAGCAGCGAGACCACGGTTGCCTTGGCCCGATCCTGCTGGCAGTCCTTGCCGGTCTGCTCGGGTGTCAGGCCATCGGCGATGTCGTCGAGCAGCTGGAAGGCCTGGCCCAGCTCGTTGGCGAAACCTTGCAGATGGCGTGTCCGCGCCCGCTCAGCGTTCGCGAGCAGCGCCGCGAGCTCCAGGGCAGCGGTGAACAGCGAGCCGGTTTTCAACTGGTTGGTGGCGATCACTCCGTCGAGCTGCTGTGCTTCTTGCGCGCCATGCAGGTCGCGAAATTGCCCACGCACCAGGCCTTGCGCACCGACCGAGCGCGCAAGGATGGCCACCGCGTCGTTGCGCTGCCGTGGCGTGAGTCTGGGCGCGGTGGCGGTGATGCCATAGGCATGGCTGAGCAGGGCGACCGAGGCGAGCACGGCGACGTCTTCGCCGAAACGCAGATGAATGGTCGGCTGCCCCCGCCGGAGGCTGGCGTTGTCCATGCATGGCATGTCGTCGAGAAACAGCGAGGCGGCGTGGATCATTTCCAGTGCGCAGGCCGGGTCGAGGCCGATATCCGGGTCGGCGCCGAGATCACCCAGCGCCAGCAGCAACAGCAGTGGCCTGATTCGTTTGCCGGGAGCAAGGGTGCCTTCACGTAACGCCAGCGTGACCTTGTCCAGCTCCGACTCGGGCCGTGGCAGACGCAAGGCCAGACGCTCGTCGACCTGTCGGCGCAGGCGCAGCAGGCCATCGCATTGCGGGAGCGGGAGGGAGGAATTCTGCGTTTGCATGGCGGTGCCCTCGCTGGCGCTCCAGTTCGAGCAGCCGGGTTGCGCAATGTTGTACAACGATTGGACCTTTCGACAGAAAGCTGTACAAGTCGTGCCATCGCATAGCACTTTTTTCAGGGCGTCACGTCCAAACAAGTCTTCCCGGGAGCCGATTTCCATGAGCAAGCAATCGTTGGTCAGCCGCAAAAACGATCATCTGGATATCGTCCTGGACCCGACGCGGGCAGCCGGTGCGACGGGTACCGGTTTCGGCGCATTTCGCTTTGAACACTGCGCCCTGCCCGAGTTGCACCTTGATGAGATCGACCTGCATAGCGCGCTGTTCGGGCGCCAGCTGCGGGCGCCGCTGCTGATCAGCTCGATGACTGGCGGCGCCGCACGTTCTGCCGCGATCAATGCGCACCTGGCGGAAGCTGCGCAACACTTGGGTATCGCCATGGCGGTGGGTTCGCAGCGGGTTGCGCTTGAAACCGCTGGAGATCAGGGCCTGACCAGCCAGTTGCGCCAACTCGCGCCGGACATTCTGCTGTTGGCCAACTTCGGCGCCGCACAGCTGGTACGTGGTTATGGCGTAGACGAGGCGCGCCGCGCCGTTGAGATGATCGACGGCGATGCGCTGATCGTGCACCTGAACCCGTTGCAGGAGGCGGTGCAGCCGGGCGGCGATCGTGATTGGCGAGGCGTGTTGCGGGCGATCGAAGCGCTTGCCAGCCGCCTGGCCGCGCCTGTGGTGATCAAGGAAGTCGGTGCCGGCATATCCGCGACGGTGGCACGGCAGCTGGTCGATGCCGGCGTCTCCGCCATCGATGTGGCCGGTTCCGGCGGGACCAGCTGGGCCGCGGTAGAAGCCGAGCGGGCCGGCGACGCCAGCCAGCGCGCGATCGCCCAGGCCTTCGCCGATTGGGGCATTCCCACTGCGCAGGCGCTGCAGGCGGTGCGCGAGGCTTGCCCCGGCACACCACTGATCGCTTCCGGTGGCATCCGCGACGGGGTCGAAGCAGCGAAGGCGATCTGCCTGGGTGCCGATCTGGTCGGGCAGGCGGCCGGGGTACTGCAGGCGGCGATGCTCAGCAGTGATGCGGTGGTACAGCACTTCGAGGTGCTGATCGAGCAGCTGCGGATTGCCTGTTTCTGCACGGGCTCGGCCAGCCTCACCGCGCTGCGGCAGGCGCGGCTGCTGCAAGTCTCCGGCTACTGAAGCCCGGGCGGAGCCGCCAGATGACCCATTTCGCGGCAATCGCCCCGCCTTTTCTCAGCCATCTGCGCGCCTTCGAAGCCATTGCCTGGCAGCTGACGCAGCGTGGTCATCGCGTCACCTTCGTTCAGCAGGCCGATGTCGCCGCGCTGCTGGAGCTGCCCGACGCAGGATTTGCCGCCATCGGCGCCGATTCCCATCCGACGGGCACTTTGGCTGCGGTGGTCCGCCGCGCCGCGCAACCGGGGCCGTTCGGCATCCGCCGGGTCATCGCCGACATGGCGGCGAGTACCGCATTGTTCTGTCGCGAGGCGCCGGGCGTGCTGCGTTCGCTGCAGGTCGACGCCGTGCTGGCTGATCAGATGGAGCCAGCGGGCGCGCTGGTGGCCGAGCATCTTGGCTTGCCGTTCGTTTCCACCGCCTGCGCCTTGCCGTTCAACCGCGAGCCGCTGGTGCCGTTGCCGGTGATGCCCTGGCGCTACCGGGCGACCGACCGGGGCGAGCAGCTCAATCTGCACAGCAGTCGGGTCTACGACCGCCTGATGCGGCCTCATGCCGAGGTGATCCAACACTACTGCCAGGCGTTCGGCCTGGCGCCGCGCTCGACCCTGAGCGACTGCCTGTCGCCGCTGCTGCAGATCAGCCAGACGGTGCCTGGCTTCGACTTTCCGCGCCGCCAGCTTCCGGCGAATTTTCATGGCGTCGGGCCGTTGCGGCGGCCGCTGGAAAGCGAAGCCGAGCTGAACCTGCTGATCGACCCGGCGCGGCCGTTCGTCTTCGCCTCGCTGGGCACCTTGCAGGGGCATCGCTACGGGCTGCTGCGCAATATCGCCCGCGCCTGCAAGCCGCTCGGCGTACAGCTGTTGGTCGCCCATTGCGGCGGGCTAAATGCTGTACAAGCGGCGCGGCTACGCGAGGAGGGCGCGCATTGGGTCACCGACTTCGCACCACAGCGCGCGGCATTGGCCAGGGCCTCGGCGGTCGTCACCCACGCCGGACTGAACACCGTGCTCGATGCGCTGGAGGCCGGTGTGCCGATGCTGGCGCTGCCGATTGCCTTCGATCAGCCGGGTGTCGCAGCGCGTATCGAACACGCCGGTGTCGGGCTGCGGCTACAGCCATGGCTGGCGAGCCCGGCGCGGATCAGCCACGCATTGCAGCGGCTGTTGAGCGAAGGTGAGTTTCGTCAGCGGGCGGCGCAGCTCGGGGCGGAAGTGCGTGAGGCTGGCGGTGTGGTGCGTGCCGCCGACCTGATCGAGGCGGCGCTCGGGACCGATGGGCAACGGCTGGAGGTGGCGAGTGGCGCTTGATGCGGACCTGATCCTGGTTGGCGGCGGGCTGGCCAACGGCCTTCTGGCCCTGCGCCTGCGTCAGCAGCGCCCCGATCTGCGCCTGCTGGTGCTGGAGCAGGGTGACACCCTGGGCGGCAATCACACCTGGTCTTTTCATGAGCATGACCTGACGCCGGCTCAGCAGCGCTGGCTGGAACCTATGGTCGGCAAGCGCTGGCCCGGCTATGAAGTGATCTTTCCCGAACTGCAGCGAAGGCTGGACAGCGGTTACGCGAGCATCTTCTCGGAGCGCTTTCACCAGTACCTGATGCCCGAACTGAGCGATGGCGTGCGTTTGCGCACCACCGTTGCCAGCGTGGAGCCACAAAGGGTGCGTCTGGCTTCGGGGGACATCCTGCAGGCCGGCGCCGTGATCGACGGCCGTGGCGTGCGCGGGACCGATCAGCTGGCCCTAGGCTTTCAGAAGTTCCTCGGCCAGGAGGTGCGGCTGCAGCAGCCGCACGGCCTGCGCGAGCCGATCATCATGGACGCCAGCGTCGCCCAGCACGACGGTTATCGCTTCGTCTACGTACTGCCGCTCAGCGCCGACAGCCTGCTGATCGAAGACACCTACTACGCAGACGGTGACACGGTGGCGCCCGAGACATTGCGCGCCAATATCGAACGCTATGCTCAGGACCGCGGCTGGACTATCGCCGAGCTGCTGCGCGAGGAGCAGGGCGTGCTGCCCATCGTGCTTTCCGGTGATCTGCCGGCGTTCTGGGAGGAGGCGCGCGGCGTGCCGCAGACGGGGCTGGCCGCGGCGCTGTTTCATCCCACCACCGGCTACTCACTGCCCGACGCGGTGCGTCTGGCCGATCACCTGATCGCTCTGGATCGCTGGGATGCCTCCAGCCTGTTCGAGGCGATCCGCGATTACTCGTTGGCGCAGTGGCGCCAGCGCGGCTTCTTCCGACTGCTCAATCGCATGCTGTTCATGGCCGGTCCGGCGGATCGCCGCTGGGCGGTGATGCAACGTTTTTACCGCTTGCGCGAACCGCTGATCCAGCGCTTCTACGCGGCCAATCTGACCACCCGCGACCGCTTGCGCATCGTCTCGGGCAAGCCTCCTGTTCCGCTCGGTGAGGCGCTGCGCGCACTTGCCGCCCATGATCTGCATCGCAAGGATTACCGATGAACCAAGCTAAACGAGCGGTGGTGATCGGCGCCGGCTTCGGCGGGCTGGCGTTGGCCATCCGCCTGCAGCGCGCCGGCATCCAGACCACGCTGCTGGAGAAGCGCGACAAGCCGGGTGGCCGCGCCTACGTCTATCACGACCAGGGCTTCACCTTTGATGCCGGCCCGACGGTGATCACCGATCCGCCAGCGCTGGAAGAGCTCTTCAGCGGCGCCGGCAAGCGCATGGCTGACTACGTCGAGCTGCTGCCGGTCAGCCCCTTCTACCGGCTGTGCTGGGAGGACGGTTACAGCTTCGACTACGTCAACGACCAGGCCCAGCTGGATCGGCAGATCCATGCGCTCAACCCCCGTGACGTCGCCGGCTATCAGCGTTTTCTCGCCTATTCGCGCGCGGTGTACGAGGAGGGCTACGTCAAGCTCGGCACCGTGCCCTTCCTGTCGTTTCGCAGCATGATCGGCGTCGCCCCGCAGCTGGCGAAGCTGCAGGCCTGGCGCAACGTCTACAGCATGGTGGCCAAATTCGTGGAGAACGATCGGCTGCGCCAGGCGCTCTCCTTTCACTCGCTGCTGGTCGGCGGCAACCCGTTCGAGACTTCCTCGATCTACGCGCTGATCCACGCGCTGGAGCGCCAGGGTGGTGTGTGGTTTCCGCGCGGGGGCACCGGGGCGCTGGTGCAGGGCATGGTCCGGCTGTTCGAGGATCTGGGCGGCAAGCTGGAGCTGAACGCCGAGGTGGCGCGGATCGAACTGGCGGGAGGCCGCGTGAAGGCCGTGATCACGGGTGACGGGCGTCGCTTCGATACCGATGCGGTGGCCTCCAACGCCGATGTGGTCAACACCTACAAACAGCTGCTTGGGCATGAGGCGCGTGGTCGCGACGAGGCCAAACGGCTCTCCGGCAAGCGTTTCTCGATGTCGCTGTTCGTCATCCATTTCGGCCTCAAGCGCCGCCATGAGCACCTGCAACACCACACGGTGTGTTTCGGGCCGCGCTACCGTGAGCTGATCGACGAGATCTTCAAGCGTGAGACCCTGGCCGATGATTTCTCCCTCTACTTGCATGCGCCCTGTGTAACCGATCCCTCGCTGGCGCCGGAAGGCTGTGCCAGCCACTACGTGCTGGCGCCGGTGCCACACCTGGGCACGGCAGATATCGATTGGGCGGAGGAGGGGCCGAAGTACCGCGATCGCATCTTCGAATACCTGGAACGGCACTACATGCCGGGGCTGCGCGGCGATCTAGTGACCCACCGGATCTTCACGCCGCAGGATTTTCGCGACGAGCTCAACGCCCATCTTGGCTCGGCGTTTTCGCTGGAGCCGATCCTTACCCAGAGCGCCTGGTTCCGCCCGCACAACCGCGACGACGTGATCCCCAACCTCTATATCGTCGGCGCCGGCACTCACCCCGGTGCCGGCGTGCCGGGGGTCGTCGGTTCGGCCAAGGCCACCGCCGGGCTGATGCTGGAGGACTTCATATTGAAGGAGCAGGCCGGATGAACGACCGGGTAATCGACCAGTCGACCCAGGCGATCAATGTCGGCTCCAAGAGCTTCGCCGCGGCGGCAAAGCTGTTCGACGAGCGCACCCGCCAGAGCGCGGTGATGCTCTACGCCTGGTGCCGTCATTGCGACGATGTGATCGACGGTCAGACGCTGGGGCATAGCCAGGTCGAGGGCGATCGCAACAGCGGTGAGGCGCGGCTGGCCGAGCTGGTCGATCTCACCGAGCGCGCCTATGCCGGCGAGCCGATGGCCGATCCGGCGTTCGCCGCCTTTCAGCAGGTGATCCAGCGCCATCGGATTCCCAAGGCCTATCCGCTTGAGCATCTGGCGGGTTTTCGAATGGATGTGCAGGGCTACCGCTACCAGACCCTCGACGACACCTTGTTGTATTGCTACCGCGTTGCCGGCGTGGTAGGGCTGATGATGGCGCGGGTGATGGGCGCCGAAGCGGAGCCGACGCTGGATCGCGCCTGTGATCTGGGCTTGGCCTTTCAGCTGACCAACATTGCCCGCGATATCGTCGAGGATGCGCAGATCGGCCGCGTCTACCTGCCGGCCGAGTGGCTGGCTGAAGTGGGCATTCCCGAAGATGAAATCGCACTGCCTGGGCATCGTGCCGCGTTGGCGACGCTGGCGGCGCGGCTGGTGGATCTGGCCGAGCCCTACTATCGCTCGGCGTCGCAGGGCCTGCGCGATCTGCCGCTGCGCTCGGCCTGGTCGATTGCCACGGCCCATGGCGTCTATCGGCAGATTGGCGTCGAGGTGAAAGCGCGCGGCGCGGCGGCCTGGGATGCGCGGGTGTCGACCAGCAAAGGGCAGAAGCTGCAGTTCCTGCTGGGTGGCGGGGTGCTGGCGCTGGCCTCGCGGCGGATGCAGGTCAGGCCGCGTCCTGACGGTCTTTGGAGGCGTCCTCGCTAGATGCACCCTGGTGCTTGCGCAACGGCCCGTCGTGCAGCTCGCGCAGCTGGCGCTTGAGCACCGGCAGCGGCGGCGCGTAGAGAAAACCGAAGGATACGCAGCGCTCCTTGCCTTCGACCGCATGGTGCAGACGGTGCGCCTGATACAGCCGCTTGAGATAGCCGTTGCGCGGCACGTAGCGCAGCGGCCAGCGGTGATGGACCAGGCCGTCGTGGGCGACGAAATAGAGAAAGCCGTAAGCCGTCATCCCGGCGCCGATCCATTCCAGCGGGTGATAACCGGCGGTGCCGAGGGCGATCAGCAGAATCGCCACGCCAGCGAACACCACCGCATACAGGTCGTTCTTCTCGAACCAGCCGCTGCGTGGCTCGTGGTGCGACTTGTGCCAGCCCCAACCCCAGCCGTGCATCACGTACTTGTGTGCCCACCAGGCAAAGACTTCCATGCCGGCCAGGGTGGCCAGGAAGACGAGCGTATTGGTCAGTGGACTCATGGCGGGATTCCGTGTGACGTGCGGTCGATTCTACGCGCCGTCGCGGCGGCTCAGGGCTCGCCGCGACGGACTGCGTAATGACTCAGGCCCGCCAGCTGGCCGCAAGTTCACGCGTCAGCTGGCCGGCCGGGATCTCCCGGCAGCCGCTGACGTTCTGCCCGGCCCACAGCGGCGTGCAGTGATCCAGGCCCTGCTTCTCGGCCTGGGCGCGCAGCGCGCCGATGGCGTTACCCGCCAGCGGGAAGGGCGGCACGCCTTCGGGCAGCGGACCCAGTTCGCGCATGATGCGGTTGACGATACCGCGGGCGGGGCGCCCGCTGAACAGGGTGGTCAGCGCGGTATGCGCTGCGTGCGGGCTCTTCAGCGCGGCGCGATGCAGCGCATTGGTGCGGCTCTCCGGGCACAGCAGGTAGGCCGTGCCCAGTTGCACGCCAGCCGCACCGAGGGTTTGCGCTGCCGTCACGCCCCCGGCATCGGCAATGCCGCCGGCGGCGATCACCGGCACGTCCAGCGCAGCAGTGAGCTGCGGCAGCAGGGCGAAGGTGCCGAGCTGGGTGGTCAGGTCCTCGCTGAGAAAGATGCCACGGTGTCCGCCGGCTTCCAGGCCCTGGGCGATCACCAGATCGACGCCGTGCTGCTGCAGCCAGAGGCCTTCGGCGACCGTCGTTGCGCTGGAGGCGATCTTTGCTCCGGTGCCTCGGGCGCGTTGGAGTAGGTCGGGCGTCGGCAAGCCGAAGTGGAAGCTGACCAGCGCCGGCTTGTGCCGCTCCAGTACCTCGGCCATCGCTGCATCGAAAGGCTGGCGAGTGGCGCCGACCGGAATGCTCGCCGGGTCGATGTCGAACTCGGCGAACATGGGTGCGAGCATCCGATGCCAGGTGTCGAAGGCCGTCGGGTCGACGGCCGGCGTCTGGTGGCAGAAGAAGTTGACGTTGTAGGGACGGTCGGTCAGCGCCTCGATGGCGGTCAGCTCGGCGTCCAGCGCCTCGGCGTTGAGCATGCCGGCCGGGATCGAACCCAGCCCGCCGGCTTCGCAGACCGCGGCGGCCAGCAGGTGATTCTGCGCACCGGCCATGGGTGCCTGGATGATGGGATGCTCGATGCCGAAAAGATCACGCAGGTCCATGAGGTCAGCTCCGTTCAGTCGTCGTGGGGCGCCACTGTAGCCCTAGTCGGTGGCCGGGGAAAACGACGCTGGTCATGCCGGACCTGCGCGGCGCAAGGCGGACGGGTAAACTGCGCGGCTCTCGAGGAGGATCAGATGAACTACCGCCACGCCTTCCATGCCGGCAACCACGCCGATGTGCTCAAACACCTGGTGTTGAGCCGGATCTTCGCCCTGCTGTCGCGCAAGGAGGCGCCGTTCGCCTACCTCGACAGCCACGCCGGTGTCGGTCTCTACGACCTGGCGGGCGACCAGGCCAGCCGTACCGGCGAGTGGCTGCAGGGCATCGCGCGCATCTGGCAGGCCGAGGCGCAGCCGGCGCTACTCGATGACTACCTCGGCGTAATTCGTGAGTTGAACCCTGATGGGGCGCTGCGCTACTACCCGGGCTCGCCGGAGCTGGCGCGGCAGCTGACCCGCGAGCAGGATCGCCTGCAGCTCAACGAGAAGCATCCCGAGGATGGCGCCCTGCTCAAGGACAACATGGCCGGCGACCGCCGCGTGGCGGTGCACCGCGGCGAGGGCTGGTTCGTGCCGCGGGCGCTGATGCCGACGCAGGAAAAGCGCGTGGTGCTGTTGATCGACCCGCCGTTCGAGCAGGCCGACGAGCTGAGCCGCTGTGTGACGGCAATCAAGGAAGCGCTCGGGCGCATGCGCCAGACCATCGGCGTGATCTGGTATCCGATCAAGGACGAGCGCCAGCTCAAACGTTTCTATCAGGACCTGGCGCGCAGCGGAGCACCGAAACTGCTGCGTGCCGAGCTGTTCGTCCACCCCGCCGACGACGCCAGCCGCCTGAGCGGTTCCGGTCTGGCTATCGTCAACCCGCCGTGGGGGCTGGAGGAAGAGCTGCGTGAGTTGTTGCCCTGGCTGGCCGAGCAGCTGGCGCAGAGCCAGGGCAGCTGGCGGCTGGACTGGCTGATCGAAGAGGCTTGAGCCGCGGAGATCGACACACGGTGGACCGCCACCCGGTGGATCGATAAAGCGCGATCCGCCCTGCGCTGCGTGATCAGCCGTAGGGTGGATGTCGCTTTTCACATCCACCGCCACGGGTCCGCAGTCGCACCGCTTGCCCGTCCTCAGAACAACCTGAGCGGCTCTTCCTGCAGCGCTGAAATCTGCTCGCGCAGGATCAGCACCTGGTCGCCCCAGTAGCGCTCGCTGCCGAACCAGGGAAAGCTCATCGGAAAGGCCGGATCGTCCCAGCGGCGGGCGAGCCAGGCGCTGTAGTGCATCAGCCGCAGCGCGCGCAGTGCCTCGATCAGCGGCAGCTCGCGGGGGGCGAAATCATGGAATTCGTTGTAGCCGTCCACCAATTCGGCCAGCTGACCAAGACGTTCATGGCGCTCGCCGGCGAGCATCATCCACAGGTCCTGCACCGATGGGCCCATGCGGCAATCATCGAGATCGACCAGATGAAAGGCATCGTCGCGGGCGAGGATGTTGCCCGGGTGGCAATCGCCATGCAGGCGGATCGGGGTGAAGTTGGTGCTGGCGAAGACGTCTTGGACCCGCTTGAGCAGATCGCGCGCCACCGACTCGTAGGCCGGCAGCAGGCTTTTGGGCACGAAGCCGCCTTCCAGCAAGCTATTCAGCGAGTCGTGGCCGAAATTCTGTACACCCAGGGTTTCGCGATGCTCGAACGGCCGGTTTGCACCTATCGCATGCATGCGCCCCAGCAGCTGGCCGAGACGATAGAGCTGGTCGAGATTGCCCGGCTCCGGCGCGCGACCACCGCGGCGTGGAAAGAGCGCGAAGCGGAAGCCCGCGTGCTCGAAGAGGGTCGTGCCGTTACGCTGCAGCGGCGCCACCACCGGCACTTCATGTTCGGCCAGCTCCTGACTGAACTGGTGTTCTTCCAGAATCGCCTCGTTGCTCCAGCGGCCAGGGCGATAGAACTTGGCGATCAGCGGCGTTTCGTCTTCGATGCCCACCTGATAGACGCGGTTCTCGTAGCTGTTGAGCGCCAGCACGCGGGCATCGCTGAGATAACCGATGCTTTCCACAGCGTCGAGGACCAGGTCCGGCGTGAGTGTATCGAAGGGATGAGACATGACCGGCTCCGCAGGATAGACCGTTCAGTGTATTGCACCCGGGCTTTTAAACAACCGCGCGTCCGCCGCGATCAGTCGCCTGGCTTGGGCGTGCGGGCCAGGCAATAGACGTCCACTCGCACAGCACCCGCACGTTTGAGCAGTCGCGCCAGCGCCTCGGCGGTCGCACCGGTGGTCAGTACGTCGTCGATCAACGCCAGATGGCGGCCTTCGATATTGGCGTCATGGGCGACGCGGAACGCCTGACGCAGATTGCGCCGTCGGGTGGCGGCGTCGAGTTGCTGTTGCGGAGGCGTATCGACGACCCGTTCCAGCAGGCGCTCACCGACCGGCAGTTTCAGCGCGCTGCCCAGCCACTGCGCGAGCATTTGCGCCTGATTGAAGCCGCGCTGGCGCAGGCGACGGCGTGCCAGCGGCACGGGTACAAGAAGGTCCGGCTGCGGCAGCCCGTCGGTGAAGGCGTGCTGCAGATGCAGCCCCAGCCGCTCGCCAAGCAATCGCCCAAACGGCCAGCGCGCCTGATGCTTGAAGCGGGTAATCAGCGTGTCGACGGGAAAGGCAAAGCGCCAGGGCACTTCAACGTGATCGTAGCTGGGCGACCGCTTCTGGCATTCGCCGCAGATCAGTCCATGGGTCGGCAGCGGCACGGCGCAGACCGCGCACTGGCCATCGAGCCAGGGCAGCTCCGCTTCACACGGAATACACAGTGGATGGCCTTCGCAAGGCTCATCACACAGCAAACAGAATTGTTTATTAATTGACCAGTTGTAAACCATGATTCCATTCCTGGTTGACAGCGTATCGGGCTTGGCTAACCATTCCGCATCCGTGCCAGGCCGCCGAGCCGCTATTAATTACAAGGAATGCCCATGAGCGCCACCTCCGCTTCCGTAACGCGTCACGATTGGACCCTTGCCGAGGTCAAGGCGCTCTTCGAGCAACCCTTCAACGATCTGCTGTTCCAGGCGCAGACCGTGCACCGTCAGCACTTCGATGCCAACCGCGTGCAGGTTTCCACGCTGTTGTCGATCAAGACCGGCGCTTGCCCGGAAGACTGCAAGTACTGCCCGCAGTCCGGCCACTACAACACTGGCCTGGATAAAGAAAAGCTGATGGAAGTGCAGAAGGTGCTGGAGGCGGCGGCCGAAGCCAAGGCCATCGGCTCGACGCGTTTCTGCATGGGCGCGGCCTGGAAGCATCCGTCCGCCAAGGACATGCCCTACGTGCTGAAGATGGTCGAGGGTGTGAAGGCGATGGGTCTGGAAACCTGCATGACCCTCGGCAAGCTCGATCAGGAGCAGACCAAGGCGCTGGCCGCAGCGGGGCTGGATTACTACAACCACAACCTCGACACCTCGCCGGAGTACTACGGCAACATCATTACCACCCGCACTTACGGCGAGCGTCTGGAAACGCTGAGCTACGTGCGCGAGGCGGGGATGAAGATCTGCTCCGGCGGCATCCTCGGCATGGGCGAGTCGCTGGACGATCGCGCCGGCCTGCTGATCCAGCTGGCCAACCTGCCTGAGCATCCCGAGTCGGTGCCGATCAACATGCTGGTCAAGGTCAAGGGCACGCCGCTGGCCGAAGAGCAGGACGTCGATCCGTTCGACTTCATCCGCATGCTCGCCGTGGCGCGGATCATGATGCCGAAATCCCATGTGCGCTTGTCCGCCGGACGCGAGCAGATGAACGAGCAGATGCAGGCGCTGGCCTTCTTCGCCGGCGCCAACTCGATCTTCTACGGCGAGAAACTGCTGACCACCGCCAATCCGCAGGCGGACAAGGACATGCAGCTGTTCGCACGCCTGGGTATCAAGCCGGAAGAGCGCCACGAGCACGCCGACGAAGTGCATCAGGCGGCCATCGAGCAGGCATTGATCGAGCAGCGCGACAGCAAGCTGTTCTATAACGCCGCGGTCTGATGATCTGGTGGATGGGCGCCGCATCGGCGGCGCGCTTCATCCGCCTGTTGCCAGTCCAACCCCCTCGTAGGCTGGGTGACCTGTTTGCGGTCATCCACCGTCTGTCGGTGCACCCATGAGCTTCGATCTCTCCGCCCGTCTCGCCGAGCGTCGCGCTGCCCACCTCTATCGCCAACGTCCTTTGCTGGAGTCGCCGCAGCAGCCGGAAATGCTGGTTGATGGGTTGCGTCTGTTGGCGTTCTGTTCCAACGACTATCTGGGCCTGGCCAGCCATCCCGAGGTGATCGCAGCCATGCAGCAGGGCGCCGCGACCTGGGGCGTGGGCGGCGGTGCCTCGCATCTGGTGATCGGCCACAGCACGCCGCATCATCAGCTCGAAGAAGCGCTCGCCGAATTTACTGGGCGACCACGGGCGCTGCTGTTTTCCACCGGCTATATGGCGAATCTGGCCGCGGTGACGGCGCTGGTCGGGCAGGGCGATACGGTGCTGGAGGATCGCCTCAATCACGCTTCCCTGCTCGACGCCGGTCTGCTCTCCGGCGCGCGCTTCTCGCGCTACCTGCACAACGACGCCGAAAGCCTCGCCAAGCGCCTAGAGAAGGCCAGCGGCAATACCCTGGTGGTGACCGATGGCGTGTTCAGCATGGACGGCGATCTCGCCGACCTGCCGGCGATCTGCGCCACAGCGAAGCAGCGCGGCGCCTGGGTGATGGTCGACGATGCCCATGGCTTCGGCCCGCTGGGCGCAACGGGTGGCGGCATCGTCGAGCAGTTCGGCCTGGGCATGGATGACGTCCCGGTGCTGGTCGGTACGCTGGGCAAGGCTTTCGGCACCGCGGGAGCCTTTGTCGCCGGCAGCGAGGAACTGATCGAAACGCTGATCCAGTTCGCCCGGCCCTACATCTACACCACCAGCCAGCCGCCGGCGGTAGCCTGTGCCACACTTAAAAGCCTGGAGCTGCTGCGCAGCGAAGGCTGGCGTCGAGAGCATCTGAACAGGCTGGTCGCGCGTTTTCGTGAGGGTGCGACACACATCGGCCTGACGCTGATTGACAGTCCGACGCCGATCCAGCCGGTGCTGGTGGGCAGCAGCGAACGGGCGCTAAGGCTGTCGGCATTGCTGCGCGAGCGCGGCATCCTGGTCGGTGCTATTCGCCCGCCGACCGTTCCGGCCGGCAGCGCGCGGCTGCGGATCACTTTCACCGCGGCGCATAGCGATGCGCAGCTGGAGCGCCTGCTGGAGGCGCTAGCCGAGTGCTGGGCCTTGTTGCCCAAGGAGAGCGACGATGCGTGATCGACTGATCCTTCTGCCGGGCTGGGCGTTCAGCTCGGCTGCCCTTGAACCGCTGGCCGAACTGCTGCGTGATCGCGAGCCACGGCTGCATGTCGAAATCGCTCCACTGCCTACACTGGAGCGACCGGACGCCTGGCTCGACGAGCTGGATGCTCGGCTGCCCCTCGATAGCTGGCTGGCGGGCTGGTCGCTGGGCGGCATGCTGGCGACGCAGTTGGCCGCGCGGCGTGGCGACAGCTGTCCTGGGTTGATCACCCTCTGCAGCAATCCCTGCTTCCGCAGCCGTGACGACTGGCCGACGGCCATGCCCGCCGAAGTCTTCGATGCGTTCGAAGCGGCGTTCCAGCTCGGGCCGGAGGATACGCTCAAGCGCTTCAGCCTGCTTTGCAGTCGTGGTGCCTACGATCCGCGCACACTGGCGCGGCAGCTGCAGGTCAGTCTGCTCGATCAGCCTCAGGCAGCGTCGGCAGCCGGTCTGCGCTTGCTTGCCGAGCTTGACGGGCGTGAATCGCTGCAGCGTTACGTCGGCCCACAGTTGCACCTGTTCGCGGGCAGCGATGCGCTGGTCCCTGCGGCTGCCGCCGAGGCGCTGCTGGCCTGCCTGCCGGATGTGGAAGTCGATGTGTTGGCCAGCGCCAGCCATGGGTTGCCGCTGGAGCGGGCCGACGACGTGGCGACGGCGATGTTGGCCTTCATGGGTGAGGGCGAGGATGACTGAAGCGTCACTCAGCGAACGCCCGCCCAAGCAGTTGCCGGACAAGCGTCAGGTCGCGGCATCGTTTTCCCGCGCTGCGGCCAGCTACGACAGCGTCGCCGCGCTGCAGCGACAGGTCGGCAAGCAATTGCTGGCCCGTCTGCCCTCTACTCGGCAACCTGGCCGCTGGCTCGATCTCGGCAGCGGCACCGGCTACTTCTCTCGAGCTCTGGCCACGGCTTTTCCGGATGCCGATGGCCTGGCGCTGGATATCGCCGAGGGCATGCTGCGGCATGCGCGGCCGCAGGGCGGTGCACGGCATTTCGTGACCGGCGACGCCGAGCGGCTACCGCTGCGTGATGGCAGCGTTGACCTGATCTATTCGAGCCTGGCGCTGCAATGGTGCGAGGATTTCGCAGGCGTGCTGAGCGAAGCGCGGCGGGTGCTGCGTCCGGGCGGCACCTTCGCCTTCAGCAGCCTGTGCAGCGGAACCCTGCAGGAACTGCGGGATAGCTGGCAGGCGGTGGATGGCTTCGCTCACGTCAATCGCTTCCGCTCGCTGGAGGCCTACCAGGCACTGTGTAGCGACTGCTGTCTGAGATTGGTGAGCCTCGAAGTGCGCCCCGAAGTGCTGCATTTCCCCGATCTGCGCCAGCTGACCCATGAACTCAAGGCGCTCGGTGCGCACAACCTCAACCCCGGTCGCCCCGGCGGACTGACCGGGCGAGCACGCATCCGCGCGCTGGTCGATGCCTACGAAGGTTTCCGTCAGCCCGCGGGCCTGCCGGCCACCTATCAGGTGGTCTATGGCGTTCTGCGCAAGGACTCATGAGATGGCCCGCTCTTTCTTCATCGCCGGTACCGATACCGACGTCGGCAAGACCACCGTCGCCGCTGGCTTGCTGCATGTGGCTCGATCGGCAGGGCTTTCTACCGCAGCGGTAAAGCCGGTTGCCTCCGGCTGCGAGCTGACCGATCAGGGCTTGCGTAACAGCGATGCGCTGGCGCTGCTGGCCGAGTGCAGCCTTGCTCTTGATTATGCGACGGTCAACCCGTTCGCCTTCGAACCGGCTATTGCTCCGCACATCGCTGCGCGCGAAGCCGGGCTCGAGCTGACCGTCGCTCGTCTGGTTCAGGCCGTGCAGCCGGTACTGGCGCGGCAGGCCGACTTCACTCTGGTGGAGGGCGCGGGCGGCTGGCGGGTACCGCTGAACGGGAGTGAGTATCTGTCGGCATTGCCCGCGGCGCTGGGATTGCCGGTCATTCTGGTGGTCGGGGTGCGCTTGGGTTGTATCAATCACGCGCTGCTCAGTGCGGAAGCGATCGCCCGTGATGGACTGGTGCTGGCCGGCTGGGTGGCGAATATCGTCGACCCTGCCACTTCGCGCCTGGAAGAAAACCTCGCCACGCTTGCTGAGCTGCTACCGGCACCCTGCCTCGGCCGAGTGCCGCGCCTCGCTGAGCCAACAGCGCCGCAGGTTGCGCAGTACCTCGCTTTACCCATGTAGCACTCGGCGTGAACAACGGATGCCGACAGCTAGCGCCTTGCGGTGGCGGCCGGCATCTGCTTGAATGCTGGCAACCTGATGGCTTTCGGAGGCACCATGCAGATTACCAATAGTATTTTGAGTGCCGGTCTTAGCGCCTTCCAGAGTGGCCAGCAGCGCGTTGATCAGGCTGCCTCGGCTATCGCGTCCGCTAGTAAGCCCATGCCTGATAATTCCCAAGCGGTTGCAGATATCACCGAGCAGCTAATTCAGCTGAAAGTTGGCGAGCACAGCGCCAAGGTGGGTGCCCGTGTGATTCAGAGTGCTGATGAAGTGCTTGGCACGCTGATCGATACCCAGGCCTGATTCCTCGGCCCTGATCCGCTCTTCCTGCTTCTCCCCGCCGTTGGTCGTATCGTTCGACCCACTGCGTTTCTCTCCTGACTGATCTCCTAGTGCCATTGCGGCGGGCAACTGCTCACGCACGCGCTTTTGCAACAGCTCATTTCTGCAGCCTTTTACCCAGCGTCCATTGCCTGCTCCGGTGCTGCATCTGGAGGAGGCGGGGTAGCTACGGCTGTCGAATGGAGAATTTTCCCCTGCTTGACATCGATCAGGTCGAAACGTATGTTTCAAACGCCTGTTTGACCCTTCGGGCTAGTTGTCCGACGGTCGAAATCGAATTCCAATGGCTGGGTCGCTCCGGTCAGCTTGTAACAAGAACTCACCGCTGAGGTTTACGCTATGCCCGACTACAAGGCCCCCTTGCGCGATATCCGCTTCGTACGTGATGAGCTGCTCGGCTACGAGGCGCACTACCAGAGCCTTCCGGGATGTGAAGACGCCACCCCGGACATGGTCAATGCGATTCTCGATGAAGGCGCGAAGTTCTGTGAGCAGGTCCTCGCTCCGCTGAACCGCGTTGGTGACATCGAAGGCTGCACCTGGAGCGAGTCGGGCGTGAAGACACCGACCGGTTTCAAGGAAGCTTACGAGCAGTACGTGGCGGGCGGCTGGCCGAGCCTGGCCCATGATGTCGAGCACGGCGGTCAGGGACTGCCCGAGTCTCTCGGTCTGGCGATCAGCGAGATGATCGGCCAGGCCAACTGGTCCTGGGGTATGTACCCCGGCCTGTCCCATGGCTGCATGAACACCATCGCTACCCACGGCACCGACGATCAGAAGCACACCTACCTGAGCAAGCTCGTGTCTGGTCAGTGGACCGGCACCATGTGCCTGACCGAGCCGCACTGCGGTACCGATCTGGGCATGCTGCGCACCAAGGCGGAGCCGCAGGCCGACGGCAGTTACAAGCTGAACGGCACCAAGATCTTCATCTCCTCCGGTGAGCACGACATGGCCGAGAACATCGTCCACATCGTATTGGCTCGCCTGCCCGATGCTCCGGCTGGCACCAAGGGCATCTCCCTGTTCATCGTGCCCAAGTTCCTGCCGAACGCCGAAGGCGAGAAGGGCGAGCGCAACGGTGTGAACTGTGGCTCGCTGGAACACAAGATGGGTATTCACGGCAACGCGACCTGCGTGATGAACTTCGACGGCGCCACTGGCTTCCTGATCGGGCCGCCGAACAAGGGCCTGAACGCGATGTTCACCTTCATGAACACGGCGCGCCTGGGTACTGCGCTGCAGGGCCTGGCGCATGCCGAAATCGGCTTCCAGGGTGGCATCAAGTACGCCCGCGAGCGCCTGCAGATGCGTGCGCTGACTGGTCCGAAGGCGCCTGAGAAACCAGCCGACCCGATCATCGTGCATCCTGACGTGCGCCGCATGCTGTTGACCATGAAAGCGTTCGCCGAAGGCAATCGCGCGATGGTCTACTTCACCGCCAAACAGGTCGACATCGTCAAGAACAGCCAGGACGAAGAGCAGAAGAAGCAAGCCGACACGCTGCTGGCCTTCCTCACGCCGATCGCCAAGGCGTTCATGACCGAAGTGGGTTTCGAAGCGGCCAACCATGGCGTACAGATCTACGGTGGTCACGGCTTCATCGCCGAGTGGGGCATGGAACAGAACGTGCGCGATGCTCGTATCTCCATGCTGTATGAGGGCACCACCGGTATCCAAGCGCTGGATCTGTTGGGCCGCAAGGTGCTGATGACTCAGGGCGAAGCGCTGAAGTCCTTCACCAAGATCGTGCACAAGTTCTGCCAGAGCCAGGAAGGCAATGACGCCATCAAGGAGTTCGTGGCCCCCTTGAGTCAGCTGAACAAGGAGTGGGGCGAGCTGACCATGAAGATCGGCATGGCTGCCATGAAGGACCGCGAAATGGTCGGTGCGGCGTCGGTCGATTACTGCATGTATTCCGGCTACGCCTGCCTGGCCTACTTCTGGGCTGACATGGCACGGGTTGCTGCCGAGAAACTGGCTGCAGGCACCTCTGACGAGGCGTTCTACAAGGCCAAGCTGCAGACCGCGCGCTTCTACTTCCAGCGCATCCTGCCGCGCACCCGTATGCATGTCGATGCCATGATGTCCGGTGCCGATAACCTGATGGAAATGGCAGAGGAAGATTTCGCGCTCGGCTACTGACGGGTTGAAGTTGTCGAAAAGCCGCTGCTCTGCAGCGGCTTTTTTATGCGCGGCCCATGCAGTTGTACCGATATTGCTGCATATTCGCCGGTTTTTCGGCTGCATAACGGTGAGCGAGAAGGCAAAATGCTAGCCTTTGTCGGCAGCACGCCGGAGTCGCCGTGTCGCGTACCGTCCCGCCTCGCTTCAGCCACTTTCTTGCGCCATTGGCCCTGTTGCTCGGCGGCGAGGTCGTTGCGCGTCAGGTCGCCCTGAACGAGTTCTTCACTTCGCTTTATAACGTGCTGCCGACCGTTCTGCTGCTGCTCGGCGGAGCGCTTTGCGTCATGTACGGTCGCATCCGCGAGTCCTTTCTGCTGCTCTGCGTTTACCTCGCTTATTTCCTCCTCGACACCCACGCTGATCACTACCGTGCACACGGCACACTGCTGGACGATGCCGCACTGACTTTCCACCTTTGCAGCCTGCTGCTACCGCTGCTCTATGGCCTGTACGGCGTGTGGCGTGAGCGCAGCCACCTTGCCCAGGATGGGCTGGCGCGCGCCGCCGTGCTGTTTGCCGTAGGTGTCGTCGCCGTGGCGTTGGCAAGGCGCTTTCCGGAAGCGCTACATGCCTGGTTGGTGTTGATTCGCTGGCCCGCCTTGCAGGCCGATTGGCTGCAGCTCATCCAGCTGGCGTACCCGGCGTTCCTCGTGGCGCTAGTGTTACTGATCGTCCAGTACCTGCGCCAACCGAGGCCGTCCCACGCGGCGCAGATCATTGCGCTGCTCGGCCTCCTGCTGATGTTGCCGCAAACATTCAGTCGCCATGCCGCGCTGAACATTCTAAGTAGCCATGTGTTGCTGATGCTGGTGGTGGCGATCGCCCATGAGGCTTATCTCATGGCCTTTCGTGACGAGCTGACTGGCCTGCCTGGGCGGCGTGCGTTGAACGAGCGGCTGCAGCGTCTGGGGCGGCAGTACGTGCTGGCGATGGCCGACGTGGACCACTTCAAGAGCTTCAACGATACCCACGGCCACGATGTCGGCGATCAGGTGCTGAAGATGGTCGCCAGCCGGCTGCGCAAGATAGGGGGCGGTGGGCGTGCATATCGCTACGGGGGTGAGGAGTTCACCCTGGTTTTCCCCGGGCGCAGTATCGAAGAATGTCTGCCGCATCTGGAGGCGGTACGTCAGTCGGTGGAGAGCTATGCGCTGCAACTGCGTGACGCAGACAATCGACCGAAGGATGATCGTCGCGGCCGTATGGCTCGAGGAGCAGCGTCGGCGAAACAGGTCTCGGTGACCATCAGTATCGGGGTGGCTGAGCGACAAGGGGAGCAGCGCAGCCCGGAGGAGGTGATCAAGGCCGCCGACCAGGCGCTGTACAGTGCCAAAAAAGCAGGCAGAAACTGTCTGCGAGTGCACGGCAGCGGCCGCGGTGCGGTGCGTATGGCCGAGCATTCGCGTTAGGGTTGCAGTGGTATTGATAGTGACCGGTAAAAACTATCTGGTCATAAAAAGACGCTTAATCCTGTCCTGGTTATTCGGTTAGACTCGCTGGAAACGGCCCATAGTGGCCGCAACCCAGTGTCTTGCGAGGAACCTTGCCATGGCCGACTACCAAGCGCCGCTGCGCGACATGCGTTTTGTCCTGAATGAAGTCTTCGACGCGCCGAAACTCTGGCAGTCGCTGCCAGCGCTGGCGGAGGTGGTCGATGCCGAGACGGCCGATGCAATTCTCGAGGAAGCTGGCAAGATCACCGCCAATAGCATCGCGCCGCTGAACCGCAGCGGTGATGAAGAAGGCTGCCGCTGGGACGCCGGGGCGGTTTCTACTCCTGCCGGTTACCGCGAGGCTTACCAGTTGTACGCCGAGGGCGGCTGGGTCGGCGTCGGTGGCGATCCGGCATTTGGCGGCATGGGCATGCCCAAGGTCATCTCGGCTCAGGTCGAGGAGATGATGAACTCCGCCAGCCTGGCATTCGGCCTCTATCCGATGCTGACGTCCGGCGCCTGCCTGTCGATCTACGCCCACGCCAGCGAGGAGCTCAAGCAGAAGTACCTGCCGAACATGTATGCCGGTGTCTGGTCCGGTTCCATGTGTCTGACCGAACCTCATGCCGGGACTGATCTGGGCATTATCCGCACCAAGGCCGAGCCTCAGGCAGACGGCTCCTACAAAGTCAGCGGGACCAAGATCTTCATCACCGGCGGCGAGCACGACCTGACCGAGAACATCATCCATCTGGTGCTGGCTAAGCTGCCGGACGCCCCGGCTGGCTCTCGCGGCATCTCGTTGTTCCTGGTGCCCAAGGTAATGGTCAACGAGGACGGCACGCTGGGTGAGCGCAACTCGCTGTCCTGCGGTTCCATCGAGCACAAAATGGGTATCCAGGCCTCGGCGACCTGTGTGATGAACTTTGACGGTGCCACCGGCTGGATGGTCGGCGAGCCGAACAAGGGCCTGGCTGCGATGTTCACCATGATGAACTACGAGCGTCTGGGTGTCGGCATCCAGGGCCTGTCGACTGGCGAGCGTTCCTATCAGAGCGCCATCGAGTACGCCCGCGATCGTATCCAGAGTCGCGCACCAACCGGGCCTGTGGCTCAGGACAAGGCGGCCGATCCGATCATCGTGCATCCCGACGTGCGTCGTATGCTGCTGACCATGAAGGCACTGAACGAGGGCGGCCGGGCGTTCTCCAGTTATGTCGCGCTGCAGCTCGACATCGCCAAGTTCAGCGATGACGACGAGGCCCGGCAGCGCGCCGAGGCTCAGGTCGCGCTGCTGACACCGGTAGCCAAGGCCTTCCTCACCGATATGGGTCTGGAAACCACGGTACATGGCCAGCAGATCTTCGGCGGCCATGGCTTCATCCGTGAGTGGGGGCAGGAGCAGCTGGTGCGTGACTGCCGCATTACCCAAATCTACGAGGGTACTAACGGCATTCAGGCGCTGGACCTGGTCGGGCGCAAGATCGTCGGCAGTGGTGGCACCATGTATCAGGCCTTCGTCGACGAGATCCGTGCGTTCATTGCCGATGCCAATCCTGAGCTGGCGGAGTTTGCCGAGCCGCTCAAGGCCGCAATGGACAATCTGGACGAGCTGACCGCCTGGGTTATCGATCAGGCCAAGGCCAACCCGAACGAAATCGGCGCCGCCTCGGTGGAATACCTGCATGTGTTCGGCTACACCGCCTACGCCTATATGTGGGCGCGCATGGCCGCAGTCGCGTTTGCCAAGCGGGAGGAGGGAGACTTCTACCAGAGCAAGCTCGGTACCGCGCGCTTCTATTTCGCGCGATTGCTTCCGCGAATTCATTCGCTGAGCGCTTCGGTGAAAGCTGGCAGCGAGTCGCTGTACCTGCTCGACGCGACGCAGTTCTAAGCGGCGCGGCTTAATCTAAAGGCAATATGAAATTATTTGGCCATGATGCGGAACGATTAAGTCGCCCCTTCGGTCATAAAAACCGCGCAATGTAAGCTTGGACTTACAGTTCTGCATCACGGATGACGCGGTGTAGGAAAAGGCTTACAAGGCGTGATGCACAATGGCTACTACAGGTCCGCAAGGGCAGGCAGTAATCTACTGGATAGGGACGTGGCGCATGGAAAGCGCGAATCAACAATACGGACCACACAGGGAGCGGTGCCAGGATGGCGCGCGATCATGGATGTCAGGATTCAGTCTGCAGAGCCCCGCTTCGGCGGGGTTTTTCTTTTCTGCTTAGTCCTCCTCCAGCCATTAGCCATTCAAATGGCCTTCTGGCGCCTCTGGCTTAGTCCGTCTTCCTAAAGCATCAATTCGGCAGGCACACGCCGGTTCCGCCCAGCCCGCAATATCCCCCCGGATTCTTTGCCAGATACTGCTGGTGGTAAGCCTCTGCGTAGTAGAACGGCGGCGCGTCGTCGATCTCGGTGGTGATGGCCGGAAAACCCGCTGCGCTCAGCCGCTGCTGGAAACGTTCACGACTCGCCTCTGCCTCGCTGCGTTGCTGCGCATCCATGCAATAGATCGCCGAACGATACTGGCTGCCGACATCGTTGCCTTGCCGCATCCCTTGGGTCGGGTTGTGCGCTTCCCAGAAAACGCGCAACAGTGTGCTGTAGTCGATCTGCTGCGGATCGAAGACCACCAGTACCGCCTCCGTATGTCCGGTGAGCCCGGAACAGACTTCATCGTACGTCGGGTTCGGCGTCAGGCCTCCGGCATAGCCTACGGCTGTGGTCCACACGCCCGGTAACTCCCAGAACCGGCGTTCTGCTCCCCAGAAGCAGCCCATGGCGAATATGGCTTGGGAAAATCCGGCGGGAAAAGGCGGCTGCAATGGGTTGCCGTTTACATAGTGGGCAGGCGGGACCGACATGGGCGTCGAGCGGCCGGGCAGGGCCTGCTCGGCAGTCGGCAGCGCCTGTTTGTTGACCAGTATCTGCGAGCGTAGCGACATGTTTGCCTCGATCGGTTTAGCGGGCTGGCAAGCTAGGCTACAAAAGCGCGAGTAACAGCGAAAGCTTGGCAACGACCACGCGTCGCCGAACTTGGCAAAAGCGCTTGGCTGAGCTCAGTGCCAGCGTGGGTAGCGGCGTAGGGCGTCGCTGAGAATGTTGCCGGGGATCGGCTTGTCAAACAGATAGCCCTGGCCGATGTCGCAACGGTGATGACGGAGGAACTTGAGTTGCGCGGCTGTTTCGATGCCCTCGGCGACGACCTTGAGATGCAGCTTGCGAGCCATGGCAATGACCGCGGAAGTGATCTCCATGTCGTCCTGATTGCCGGGGATATCCTTGATGAAGCTGCGATCAATCTTGATCACGTCGATGGGGAATTTCTTCAGATAGCTGAGCGAGGAATAGCCGGTACCGAAATCGTCCATGGCCAGGGTCAGGCCTAATGCCTTCAACCCTATCAGCTGTTGTCGCGTTTCTTCTGTTGCGTCGAGCAGCAGGCTTTCGGTCAACTCCAGCTCCAGCTGCGCTGGCGGAAGCTGCTCTTCCAGAAGGATGGCGGCGATCGAGCCAAGCAAGTCCGGGTCGGAGAATTGCTTGGGTGATAGGTTGATCGCTATTTGTGGCTTGCCCAGACCCAATGCCGACAATCTCACTCCCATGCGGCATGCTTCGCGCAGTACCCACTTACCGATGGGGATGATCAGGCCGGTTTCCTCAGCGACGCCGATGAACTGGTCCGGGCGGATCATGCCTTTTTCGGGATGGTTCCAGCGCAACAGGGCTTCCAGTCCTTGCAGCTGTCCGCTGCGCAGGCACAGCTTTGGCTGATAGAACACTTCAAGCTCGTTCTGCGTAAGGGCGCGTCGTAAGTTGTTTTCGACAAACAGCTTGTAGTTGGCCTCGGCGTGCAGGGCTTCGGTGAAAATCTGCACTTGATTCTTGCCGTTGGCCTTGGCCTTGTGCAGCGCCTGCCCGGCATGTTTCATCAGCGTTTCCGGGTCATGACCGTGCTGTGGCGAGCAGGCCAGACCCAGTGAGGCGCTGACGCTGATCAGCTGCTTGTCGACGAACAGCGGCTTGTCCAGCACACGCAGAACCTGATCGGCCAGCCGCAGCCCCTCATCCAGCATCATGTCGTCGAACAGCAGCGCGAATTCATTGCTGGCAAAACGCGCGAGCACGCTCTGCTGACTGAGGCCGTTACGCAATCGGCGAGCGAGACAGGTGAGCAGCTTGTCGCCGGTCTGGTGGCCCAGGCTGTCGTTGATTCGCTTGAAATTGTCGATATCCACCAGCAGCAAGCAAAGCCTGGGCTCGGCGCCAGCGGCAAAGCGCTCTTCGAGGCTGCGGATGAAGTACGGTCGATTGCCGAGGTTGGTCAGGTTGTCCGTATAGGCGAGGCGCTCGATATGCTGATGCGCCAGTTTGCTGCGCGTAATGTCCTCGTAGATGCCAATGTAGTGGGTCAGAACGCCCTCTTCGTTGAACACCTTGGAGATGGACAGTTGGCCCCAGTACGGCTCCAGATTCTTGCGCCGTGAACGGAATTCACCTTGCCAGCTGTTGGAATGGGCGAGCACCGATGAGGTATCGAATAGCAGCTCGCTGAGATTTTCCAGGGCTTTCAGGTCGGTCAGGCGCTGGCCGCGCACCTCGGCTGAGGAAAACTGGCTGATGCTGGTGAAGGCGGGGTTGACATACTCCACGCGGCCCTCCCGGTCGACCAGAATGAAGGCGCTGGCGCTCTGTTCTACGGCGCGCTGGAACAGGCTGAGCATATGCGTGGCGCTGAGACGCTGCTGGTTCGCCAGCACCTGTGCGTACTGGTCGGCCAGTTCTCCGGCAAAGGCGATCTCGTCAGCTTGCCATGTCCTCGGCTGACCGGCGTGTTGCAAGCTCAACACCCCAATCACCTCACCGCCGACCCGAATGCTGGCATCGAGCGTTGAGCGGATGCCTTGCGGGCGATGGAGATACTCGCTCAAGGCGCAGGTGCGGTGATCCTGCGAGACCTCCTGCGCATCGACAGCGCGGCCGCTTTGCAGGGCCTGCAGGTAACGAGGAAAGGGTGCCAGATCCAGTTCTGGCAGCGCCTCATAGCTGGCGCTGCCGAGTCTATAGCAGGCGACGGGCTCGAGATGGGTGCCGTTCAGGTGCCAGATTGCCGCGCGGTCGAGTTGGTAGACTTCACAGGCAGCTTGGGTGATCAGCTGCGCGGCTTCCAGCTGCGGATTAGCAGAGCTGTATCGGTGCCGCGCCAGTTTGACGATAAGTCCCTGTTGGGTGCGCGAACGCAGCATGTGCTCGATGTGCTCGTCCTGAGTTTGCTGATGCTGCTGTAGTGTGGAACGCAATCGTGCGTTCTGGGCTCTGAGGTCCTGATCCGAGTCGGGCTGCCGGCCCGCCATCAGGTAACCCCTGAGCATTTCCCTGCCGTACTGCTGCCAGACCTCACCCAGCTCGGTAATGTCTTGTACGCCCTCGGGCGTATGCAGCCGGTAGTTGACCGAATAATGGCTTCGGCTGGCGAGTTGTTGCTGGATTTCCTCATGCAGTTGATGACGAGCGCTGGGCTCCATCAGACTCGCGTACGGCGAGTCGATCAGCGAGCAGAGCTCGCTGGCTGACACGCCGAGCAACCGCTCACAGGCGGGGTCGAGAAATAGCAGCGTCCAGCTGGACTCGTTCAGCCGCTCGAAACGCAGCATGCCGAGCCGTGAAGGCACTGGCAACTGCGTCACAACCTCGGTCGCCAGGCGGCTGGCGGCATCGGTATGTATTTTCATCGAGCGGTTGGCTTCCAGTATGCTCCACGGAGTCGGGCTGGCTCGGGCTCCAGGCACCGTTCCAGTGAAGGACGATGGCTAAATAATATTAATTTCGGCAAGGGTGCATCATGCGACAGGGACTGACAAGTCGACTTGCAAAGTTAGTGATGGTCTCGGTTTTCTGGGCGATCGGCACGCCAGTGATGGCCGCAGAGCCGATCGAGTTCGGTTCTGACGAATCGGCTCATTACCTGGCTGAATTGAAGAAGCTTTATCTCACCACCAGTGATCGCGAGGCCCTTCTGGCGCACAGCAATGGCTTGCTGGACACCTATGCGTTGCGGGCCGGTTATCAAGTCGGTCAGACCAACCCCCAGGATTTTATCTACGAATTGAGCGTGGCTGCGCCGGGTGAGTTACGTATCCGTGAGGAGGTGCGCGGCAACAATGGCGGCGTCGCTGTGCGCAATCGCAGCTTGTCGGTGTTCGGCCTCGATCCCTACCTGCAGTATCAGTGTCCTGCGCAGGGGCCTAGCTGTTCCGTAAACAGCCCGGTCGACGGCCTGCCGCTGGTGGTTATCCTGCGCGACCCCAAGGGTGCAGAAGAGCTGGCGAAGGCGTTGTCGTTCCTGATCCGCAATCTGCAAAAGGGCTGACACAGCGGCCAGCTCCCCACTTGCCGGCATTCCAAGAGCATCTGAAGAAAAACGCCGCATTCTCGTGAGAGAACGCGGCGTTTTTTGTCAGTCGCAGATGTTTACAGCAGCATCGTACGGATGTCCGCCAGCAGCTCCGACAGACGCTTGGTGAAGCGCGCCGCCGCTGCGCCGTTGATCACACGGTGATCGTAGGACAGCGAGAGCGGCAACATCAGGCGCGGCTCGAATGCCTTGCCGTCCCAGACTGGCTGCATCGTGGCCTTGGAAACCCCGAGAATCGCCACTTCCGGCGCGTTGACGATCGGCGTGAAGCCGGTGCCGCCAATGTGGCCGAGGCTGGAAATGGTGAAGCAGGCACCCTGCATGGCGTCAGGCGAGAGCTTCTTGCTGCGCGCCTTCTCTGCCAGCTCGGCCGCTTCGCCAGCCAATTGCAGCAGACTCTTCTGATCCACGTTCTTGATCACGGGGACCATCAGGCCGTCCGGCGTATCCACCGCGAAACCGATGTGCACGTATTTCTTGCGGATCAGTGCCTTGCCGCTCGGCGCCAGCGAGCTGTTGAAGTCCGGCAGCTCCTTGAGCAGGTGCGCACAGGCTTTAAGCAGCAACGGCAGCACGGTGAGCTTGACGCCGGCCTTTTCGGCGGCAGCCTTCTGAGAGACGCGGAAGGCTTCCAGTTCGGTGATGTCGGCCGATTCGAACTGGGTCACGTGCGGTACGTTCAGCCAGCTGCGGTGCAGGTTGGCTGCGCCGATCTGCATCAGGCGTGACATCGAGACTTCTTCGACTTCGCCGAACTTGCTGAAGTCCACGGCCGGGATCGGCGGAATGCCGGCACCGCCCGAGGCACCTTCGGCCGGAGCCTGCTTGGCCTTGTGCAGCATGTTCTTCACGTAGGCCTGGACATCTTCCTTGAGAATCCGGCCTTTGGGACCGGTGGCCGGAACATCGGCCAGGTCGACGCCGTACTCGCGCGCGGTCATGCGAACCGCCGGCCCGGCGTGAACCTTGGTGCCGGCCTTGCTCGGACCGCTGACGGCCGGAGCCGGCGTCGCCGCGGCCTTGGCCTCCGGTACGCCCTGCTTGTTCGGTGCGACGGCCTGCTGCTGGGAAACGGCCTCTTGCGGCGTGACCTCGGCCTTTTTCGTAGGTGCGGAGCCCTGAACCTTGAGGGTCAGGATCAGATCGCCGGTCTTGGCATCGTCACCCACCTTGATCGACAGCGATTCCACCACGCCCGCCTTGGGCGCCGGAATTTCCATGCTGGCCTTGTCGGACTCAAGGGTGATCAGCGACTGGTCCGCCTCGACGCTGTCGCCGGCCTTGATCATGACTTCGATGACCTTGGCGCTGCCGCTGGAACCGATGTCCGGAATACGAACCTCTTCCACGGACTCACCGGCAGCTTCGGCGGGTGCTTCTGCCGCCTGCTCGGTCAGTTTCTCCTTGGCCGGGCTTTGTGCCTGGCTGGCCGGAGCACTGGCGGCGGCCTGCTTGCTCGCGGCGGCGCCCTTGAGAATCAGGATCAGATCGCCGGTACCAACTTCGTCGCCCACTTTGACCGAAATGCTCTCGACAACGCCGGCGGCTGGGGAGGGGATCTCCATGCTGGCCTTGTCGGACTCGAGAGTGATCAGCGGTTGCTCGGCGGCAATGGTGTCGCCAGCCTTCACTGATATCTCGATCACGCTGGCCTTGCCGGAGGAGCCGATGTCCGGAACCTTGATCTCCTGCGATTCGCCTTCCTCAGCCGAAGCTGACGGATTCTCATCGCCTGTAGGCGTGGGGGCCTCGGTCTCGTCGGCAGGGCCGCCGCTGCTTGCGCCGGCTGGCTCGGCAGCGGCTTGCGCCGGCGCCTCGCTGTCCTGTTCTTCGCTTTCCAGTTCGAGCAACTCGTCACCTTCTTTCAGGCGGTCGCCGAGCTTGACCTTCAAGGCCTTCACGACCCCAGTCTTGGGCGCAGGGATTTCCATGCTGGCCTTGTCGGACTCCAGCGTCAGGATGCTCTGGTCGGCTTCGATACGGTCGCCGACCTTGACGAACAACTCGATTACTTCACCCTCACCGCTGCCGATGTCGGGTACGCGTATGGTTTCACTCACAATAGGTTCTCCTGTGCGCACGCAGCATCAGCAATCCAGCGGATTGCGCTTCTCGGGGTCGATACCGAACTCGGTGATGGCGTTGGCCACCACGGTGCGTTCGATGGCGCCGCGATCGGCGAGTGCCTGCAGTGCCGCGACGGCAACCCAGCGACGGTCGACTTCGAAGAAGTCACGCAGCTTGGCGCGCGAGTCGCTGCGGCCGAAGCCGTCAGTGCCGAGCACCTGGTATTCACGCGACGGAACCCACTGGCGAATCTGATCGGCGAACAGCTTCATATAGTCGGTCGAGGCCACTACCGGGCCTTCGCGGCCTTCCAGACACTGCTCGACGTAGCTCTTGCGCGGCTCCTCGGTCGGGTGCAGACGGTTCCAGCGATCGACCGCCAGGCCATCGCGTCGCAGTTCGTTGAAGCTGGTCACGCTCCAGACGTCGGCGCCGACGCCCATCTTGGCGAGGATGTCCACCGCAGCACGCACTTCACGCAGGATGGTGCCCGAGCCCAGCAACTGTACGCGGTGCTTGAAGTCGCCCTTGGCTTCTTCGAGCAGGTACATGCCCTTGATGATGCCGTCCTCGACACCCTGCGGCATGGCCGGCTGCTGGTAGTTCTCGTTCATCACGGTGATGTAGTAGTAGACGCTCTTCTGCAGCTCCATCATCTCGTGCATGCCGTGGTGCATGATCACCGCCAGCTCGTAGCCATAGGTGGGGTCATAGCTGCGGCAGTTGGGGATGGTGCTGGCGAGGATGTGGCTGTGGCCGTCCTCGTGCTGCAGGCCTTCACCATTGAGCGTGGTACGCCCAGATGTGCCGCCCAGCAGGAAGCCGCGGGTCTGCGCATCGCCGGCCGCCCAGGCCAGGTCGCCGATGCGCTGGAAGCCGAACATCGAGTAGAAGATGTATACCGGCAGCATTGGCTGGTTGTAGTTGCTGTAAGCGGTACCTGCGGCGATGAACGAGGAGAACGCACCGGCTTCGTTCAGGCCTTCCTGAAGAATCTGGCCGTCCTTTTCTTCGCGGTAGTACATCACCTGATCGCGGTCGACCGGCTCGTACAGCTGCCCCACCGGGGAGTAGATGCCCAGCTGACGGAACATGCCTTCCATGCCGAAGGTGCGGGCCTCGTCGGCGAGGATCGGCACGATGCGCTTGCCGAGATCCTTGTCCTTGACCAGCTGCGAGAGAATCCGGCCGAAGGCCATGGTGGTGGAAATCTCGCGGTCGCCAGAACCGTCGAGCACGGCTTTCAGCGTGTCCAGCGGCGGCGTCGGGATACTGAAGCTCTTCGGCCGGCGCTGCGGCAGAGAACCACCAAGCTTCTCGCGGCACTTGCGCAGGTAGCGCATCTCGGCGCTGTCTTCGGCCGGGCGATAGAACGGCAGCTCTTCGAGCTGCGAATCGTTGACCGGGATATCGAAGCGATCGCGGAATTTCTTCAGGCTGTCGATATCGACCTTCTTGGTGTTGTGGGCGATGTTCTTCGCCTCACCGGCACCGGTGCCGTAGCCCTTGATGGTCTTGGCGAGAATGACCGTTGGCTGGCCCTTGTGGTTGACCGCCTGATGATAGGCCGCATAGACCTTGTACGGATCGTGGCCGCCGCGGTTGAGCTTCCAGACTTCCTCGTCGGACATGCTCTCGACACGCTTGAGCAGCTCAGGGTCAGCACCAAAGAAGTGTTTGCGCACATAGGCGCCGTCTTTGGCCTTGTAGTTCTGGTATTCGCCGTCGATCGCCTCGTCCATGCGGCGCTGCATGCGGCCGTCTTCGTCGGCGGCGAACAGCGGATCCCACAGACGACCCCAGACCACCTTGTTGACGTTCCAGTTGGCGCCTTTGAACACGCCTTCCAGTTCCTGAATGATCTTGCTGTTGCCGCGCACCGGGCCGTCCAGACGCTGCAGGTTGCAGTTAATGACGAACACCAGGTTGTCGAGGTTTTCGCGGCCGGCCAGGGAAATGGCGCCGAGGGTTTCCGGCTCGTCGCACTCGCCGTCACCGATGAAGCACCAGACGCGCTGCTTGCCCTTCGGAATGAAGCCGCGGTTTTCCAGGTACTTCATGAAGCGCGCCTGGTAGATCGCGGTGATCGGGCCGAGGCCCATCGACACGGTCGGGAACTGCCAGAAGTCCGGCATCAGGTGCGGGTGCGGGTAGCTCGACAGGCCTTTGCCATCGACTTCCTGGCGGAAGTTGAGCATCTGCTCTTCGCTCAGGCGGCCTTCGAGGAAGGCGCGGGCGTAGATGCCGGGGGACGCGTGGCCTTGATAGTAGATCAGGTCGCCGCCGTGTTCTTCGGTCGGCGCCTGGAAGAAGTAGTTGAAGCCGATGTCGTAGAGCGTCGCACTGGACGCGAAGGTGGAGATGTGGCCACCCAGATCCGGATCCTTGAGGTTGGCACGCATCACCATGGCCAGTGCGTTCCAGCGGACCAGGGAGCGAATGCGGCGCTCCATGAACAGGTCGCCAGGCATCTTGGCTTCGCGGGTGACGGGGATGGTATTGCGGTACGGCGTGGTGATGCCGTAGGGCAGCGGGGTGCCGCTACGTGTGGCCAGTTCACCCATCCGGGTCATCAGGTAGTGAGCGCGGTCTTCACCCTCGCGGTCGAGGACGGACTCGAGGGCGTCCAGCCATTCCTGGGTTTCGACGGGATCGAGATCTTGCATGGCTTGCTCCATGGCGGAAAGGCTTCCAGAATCGGTTGCCTGTTCGCGACCGGCTTTGTGGGCCGGTGCGTGTAATGTTCTTGGACGAGTGCCGGGGGTAGGACCGGGCGTCTGTAGTTTTACTACAAAATGACGTCGGGATCAGCCCCCTGAAATACTCTTTAGTAGTAAAACTACAGATCAGCGGCGCTGGCAATTTCCTGAGAAAGGCATTTGCGAGGCTCTGAATCGCGCGGTTTCACTGTGTTGCTGCTGTGAAGGAAACCTCAATGAGTCTGCCATCGCTGGTTGCATTGCCGCCCTCGCTTCTGCCTTTTGTCAGTCGTGCCGAAGAGTCGTTCCTCGCTGCTGCCGGCAGCCTGTCGGATGCCATTGCGGCACGTTGCCGCGCCTGGCTGGCGGAGCAGCGCGAGGCGTTCGACCGGGTCTGCGCGGCGAGCGACTTCGTCAGCGAACAGGTTAGCCGAGATCCGCAGATGTTGCTGCAGCTGGCCGAGCAGGGCTGGCTGGGCAGATCGCTCGCGCCCGCCGAGATGCGTAACGCGCTGAGTGAGCAGGTCGCTGCGTGCGATAGCGAGGATGCCCTGGCGCTGACCCTGCGCCGCTTCCGCACGCGCCAGCAGGTGCGGATCATCTGGCGCGACCTGACCCGTCAGGCCGAGCTTGCCGAAACCTGTCGCGACCTCTCCGATCTCGCCGATGCCAGTGTCGATCTGGCCTATCACTGGCTGTACGTGCGTCATTGCGAACAGTTCGGCGTGCCCACCGGGCGGCGTAGCGGCAACCCGCAGCACATGGTGATTCTCGGCATGGGCAAGCTGGGCGCCCATGAACTGAACCTGTCCTCCGACATCGACCTGATCTTCGGCTATCCGGAGGGCGGCGAAACCGTCGGCGCCAAGCGTTCGCTGGACAATCAGGAGTTCTTCGTCCGCCTTGGCCAGCGGCTGATCAAGTCGCTGGACGCCATCACCGTCGATGGCTTCGCCTTCCGCGTCGACATGCGCCTGCGTCCTTATGGCTCGTCCGGTCCGCTGGTCTACAGCTTCAACGCGCTGGAGCAGTACTACCAGGATCAGGGGCGCGACTGGGAGCGCTACGCGATGATCAAGGCGCGTGTTATCGGTGGTGATCAGCAGGCCGGCAAGGAGCTGCTGGAGATGCTGCGGCCGTTCGTCTATCGGCGCTACCTGGATTTCTCCGCTATCGAAGCGCTGCGCACCATGAAGCAGCTGATCCAGCAGGAAGTGCGGCGCAAGGGCATGGCTTCGAATATCAAGCTGGGTGCCGGTGGCATCCGCGAGGTGGAGTTCATCGCCCAGGCGTTTCAGCTGATTCACGGCGGGCGCGATCTCAGCCTGCAGCAGCGGCCGTTGCTCAAGGTGCTGGCGACACTGGAAGGTCAGGGCTATCTGCCGGGCGCAGCGGTGACGGAGCTGCGCGAAGGCTACGAGTTTCTGCGCTATACCGAGCACGCGCTGCAGGCCATCGCCGATCGCCAGACGCAGATGCTGCCGGAGACTGACGTGGACTGTGCGCGGGTCGCCTTCATGCTTGGTTTCGACAACTGGCAGGCCTTCCACGAGCAGCTGTTGCACTGGCGTGGGCGTATCGACTGGCATTTCCGCCAAGTCATCGCCGACCCGGACGAGGACGAGAATGCCGAAGGCGAGGCGCTGGTCGGTGGCGAGTGGCTGCCCCTGTGGGAGCAGGACTGGGACGAGGAATTCGCCTGCCGACAGCTGTCCGAAGCCGGTTTTCGTGATGGTCAGGCTGCCTGTCAGCGTCTTGCTGCACTGCGCAATGCCAGCCAGGTCAGGACCATGCAGCGTCTCGGTCGCGAGCGCCTGGATGCCTTCATTCCTCGTTTGCTGGCACAGGCCGTCGAGCAGGACGACCCGGATCTGGTGCTCGAGCGCGTGCTGCCATTGGTCGAGGCGGTGGCTCGGCGTTCGGCCTATCTCGTATTGCTGACCGAAAATCCCGGGGCGCTGCAGCGACTGCTGGAGCTCTGCGCGGCCAGCCCGTGGATCGCCGAGCAGATCGCTCGCTTCCCGCTGCTGCTCGACGAGCTGCTCAACGCCGGGCGCCTCTACAGTCCGCCGCTGGCGCCCGAGCTCGCCGCCGAGCTGCGCGAGCGGCTGATGCGCATCCCTGAGGACGACCTCGAACAGCAGATGGAGGCGTTGCGGCATTTCAAACTGGCGCACCGGCTGCGCGTTGCCGCCTCGGAGATCGCCGGCACGCTGCCGTTGATGAAGGTCAGCGACTACCTGACCTGGCTGGCCGAGGCGATCCTGCAAGAAGTGCTGACCCTGGCCTGGCGCCACACCGTCGCGCGTCATGGCCAGCCCCAGCGCAGCGATGGCACGCTCTGCGATCCTGCATTCGTCATCGTTGGTTACGGCAAGGTCGGTGGCATCGAGCTCGGTCACGGTTCCGATCTGGATCTGGTGTTCATCCACGACGGCGACCCTGCCGCCGAGACCAATGGCGCCAAGCCCATCGACACCGCGCAGTTCTTCACTCGCCTGGGCCAGCGCATCATCCATCTGCTCACCACCCAGACCACCTCCGGCCAGCTCTATGAGGTGGACATGCGCCTGCGTCCGTCCGGCGCTTCCGGGCTACTGGTCAGCTCCCTTGGCGCCTTTGAGCGCTACCAGAGTCAGGAAGCCTGGACCTGGGAGCACCAGGCGCTTGTGCGCGCGCGGGTGTTGGTTGGTTGTCCACAGCTGACTGCCGACTTCGAGCGGGTGCGCGCTGGTGTGCTCGGTCGCGAGCGCGACCTGGATGCGCTGCGTCGCGAAGTCAGCGACATGCGCGCGAAGATGCGCGACAACCTCGGCACCCGCGCGACGCATGCGGGAACCGCCGAGCAGGCCTTCGACGCCGCTGCCGAGTTCAATCTCAAGCAGGACGCCGGTGGTATCGTGGATATCGAATTTATGGTGCAATACGCGGCTTTGGCGTGGTCGCACCAGCATCCCGAACTGCTGCGCTATACCGATAACATCCGCATTCTCGATGGGTTGGAGCAGGCCGGGTTGATGACCGGCGATGAGGTTCGGCTGCTGCAGGACGCCTACAAGGCCTACCGCGCCGCAGCCCACCGGCAATCACTGCAGAAGCAGCCCGGAGTGGTGAGTGGGGATCAATTCCACGACGAGCGCCGCGCTGTCATGCGTATCTGGCGTGAGTTGGGCCTAAGCTGAGCCCCTCGTCGGGCTACTGGCAAATTCGAATTCTGAGGAGCTGGCAACGATGTCGATGGCCGATCGTGATGGCGTCATCTGGTATGACGGCGAACTGGTGCAGTGGCGTGATGCGACCACCCATGTGCTGACCCATACCCTGCACTACGGCATGGGCGTGTTCGAAGGCGTACGCGCCTACAGCACCCCGGACGGTACGGCGATCTTCCGCCTGCAGGCGCACACCGACCGCCTGTTCGATTCGGCACACATCATGAACATGCCGATGCCGTACTCGAAGGAAGAGATCAACGAGGCGACCCGCGCCGCAGTGCGCGAGAATAATCTGGAAAGCGCCTACATCCGCCCGATGGTGTTCTACGGAAGCGAAGGCATGGGCCTGCGCGCCAGCGGCCTGAAAGTGCACGTGATCGTCGCCGCCTGGCACTGGGGTGCCTACATGGGCGACGAGGCGCTGGAGCTGGGCATCAAGGTGCGCACCAGCTCCTTCACCCGTCACCACGTCAACATCACCATGACCCGCGCCAAGTCCAACGGTGCCTACATCAACTCGATGCTGGCGCTGCAGGAAGCCATTTCCGGCGGCGCTGACGAAGCGCTGATGCTGGATCCGGAAGGCTACGTGGCCGAAGGTTCGGGCGAGAACATCTTCATTATCAAGGATGGCGTGATCTACACCCCGGAAGTCACCGCCTGCCTGAACGGCATCACCCGTGGCACCGTGCTGACGTTGGCCGCCGAGCATGGATTGAAGGTGGTCGAGAAGCGCATCACCCGTGACGAGGTCTACATCGCCGACGAAGCCTTTTTCACCGGCACCGCCGCCGAAGTCACGCCGATTCGCGAAGTCGACGGCCGCGCCATCGGCATCGGCCGTCGTGGACCGATCACCGAAAAGCTGCAGAAGGCCTACTTCGATCTGGTCTCCGGCAAGACCGCGGCGCATGCCGAATGGCGGACACTGGTCAAGTAAGCCTGGCGCTGGGAGCCGGCAACGCATGACTCGCTTGCCGGCCACGCTTCCAGCCCCTCAGCTTATGGCTTAGAGCTTATGAACATACTGATTGTGGGACCCAGCTGGGTTGGCGACATGGTGATGGCGCAGACGTTGTTCGTCTGCCTGAAACAGCGCCATCCCGACTGCCAGATCGATGTGCTGGCGCCTGAATGGAGCCGACCGATTCTCGAGCGCATGCCCGAGGTGCGTCAGGCGCTGAGCTTTCCGGTGGGACACGGCGTGCTCGACATGGCGACCCGGCGCAAGGTGGCGCAGAGTCTGCGCGGTCAGTACGAGCAGGCGATCCTCTTGCCCAATTCGTTGAAGTCGGCGCTGGTGCCGTTCTTCGCCGGTATTCCCAAGCGCACCGGCTGGCGCGGCGAAATGCGCTTCGGCCTGCTCAACGACATGCGCAAGCTCGACAAGCAACGCTATCCGTTGATGATCGAGCGCTTCATGGCGCTGGCCTTCGAACCGGGCGCGGAGCTGCCCAGACCGTACCCAAATCCTTCGCTGCGGATTGATCCGGTGACCCGCGATGCGGCATTGGCGCGTTTCGGTCTGAGCCTGGATCGTCCGGTACTGGCGCTCTGTCCGGGCGCCGAGTTCGGCGAGTCCAAGCGCTGGCCGGCGGAACACTTCGGCAAGGTCGCCGAGCTGAAAATCCGTGACGGCTGGCAGGTCTGGCTGTTCGGCTCGAAAAACGATCATCCGGTGGGCGAGGAGATTCTCGCGCGATTGATTCCTGGGTTGCGCGAAGAAGCGGTGAACCTGGCCGGTGAAACCAGTCTGGCCGAGGCCATCGACCTGCTCTCCTGCGCCGATGCGGTGGTGTCCAACGACTCCGGTTTGATGCACGTCTCCGCCGCGCTGGCTCGGCCATTGGTGGCCGTATACGGCTCCACTTCGCCAGCCTTCACTCCGCCGCTTTCCGAGCAGGTCGAAGTGGTGCGCCTGGGCCTTGACTGCAGTCCCTGTTTCGAGCGCACCTGCCGCTTCGGCCACAACAACTGCATGCGCGAGCTGAAGCCGCGTGCGGTGATCGAGGCGCTGGATCGTCTGGCTCCGCAGTCGGTCGAGGTACGCTGATTGAAGGTCCTGCTGGTCAAGACCTCGTCGCTGGGCGATGTCGTGCATACGCTGCCGGCGCTGACCGACGCGCAGCGCGCGTTACCCGGCATCCAGTTCGACTGGGTGGTGGAGGAGGGTTTTGCGGAAATCCCGGCCTGGCATCCGGCCGTGGCGCAGGTGATTCCCGTGGCGATTCGTCGCTGGCGCAAACATCCGATCGATACCCTGCGCAGCGGCGAGTGGCGACGCTTCAAGGCGCGTCTGCGCGAAGGTCGTTACGACCTGGTGATCGACGCCCAGGGCTTGCTCAAAAGCGCCTGGCTGACCCGCTACGTCAAGGCACCGGTAGCCGGGTTGGACCGTGCTTCGGCCCGCGAGCCCATCGCCGCACGCTTCTATGACCGCTGTTACGCCGTGCCGCGTGATCAGCATGCGCTGGAACGAGTGCGTCAGCTGTTCGCCCAGGCCCTTGGTTATCCGTTGCCGGAGAGCATTGCCGACTACGGCCTGAATCGCGAGCAGATGGCTGCACCGAGTGATCAGCCCTATCTGTTGTTCCTGCATGGCACCACCTGGCCGAGCAAACACTGGCCGGAAACCTACTGGCGCGAGCTGGCCGAACGCATGAGCGATTTCGGCTGGGCGATCCGCCTGCCGTGGGGTAATGCCGAGGAGAAGGCGCGGGCCGAACGCATCGTCAGCGGAGTGGCCAATGCAGCGGTGCTGCCGAAGCTCAATCTGGCCGGTGTTGCACGGGTCATCGCTGGTGCGCGGGCTTGTGTCGCAGTGGATACCGGCCTTGGTCATCTGGCTGCTGCGCTGGATGTGCCGAGCATTTCGCTTTATGGTCCGACCCTGCCCGGGCGGGTCGGCGCCTATGGGCGCTCGCAGGTGCACCTGTGCGCCAGCGGACCGAACGCCGGTCGCGGTGATCGGCACAAGCCCTGTTTCGACGATCTGCGCCCCGAGCGTGTCGTCACCGAACTGAAAGCCCTGCTGCGGGCCCCGGAGTCCGTTTGATGCAACTGGCGTTCATTCTCTACAAGTATTTCCCCTTCGGCGGGCTGCAGCGCGATTTCATGCGCATTGCCCTTGAATGTCAGCGTCGCGGCCATTCAATCCGCGTCTACGCGATGATCTGGGAAGGTGAGGTGCCGGACGGCTTCGAAGTGCTGATCGCGCCGGTCAAGGCGCTGTTCAACCACACCCGCAACGAGCGCTTCACCGCCTGGGTCGAGGCCGATCTGGCCAAGCGGCCGGTGGGTCGGGTGATCGGCTTCAACAAGATGCCGGGACTGGATGTCTATTACGCGGCCGACCCATGCTTCGAGGACAAGGCGCAGACCCTGCGCAACCCAATTTACCGCCGCTGGGGCCGCTACAAGCATTTCGCCGAGTATGAGCGTGCTGTGTTCGCGCCCGAGGCGAAGACCGAGATCCTGATGATCTCTGAGGTGCAGCAGCCGCTGTTCGTCAAACACTACGGCACGCCCGCTGAGCGCTTTCACCTGCTGCCGCCCGGCATTGCCCTAGACCGCCGCGCGCCGGCCAATACCGCGCAGATCCGTGCCGAGTTTCGAGATGAGTTCGAGGTTAGGCCCGAAGAACTGTTGCTGGTGCAGATCGGCTCCGGCTTCAAGACCAAGGGGCTGGATCGCAGCCTAAAGGCGCTCGCCGCATTGCCACGCGAGCTGAGCCAGCGCACCCGCCTACTGGTGATCGGTCAGGACGACCCCAAGCCGTTCAAGCTGCAGGCCAAGGCGCTAGGCGTTTCCGGCATGGTCGAGTTCCTCAAGGGGCGCAGCGATATCCCGCGTTTTCTGCTGGGCGCCGATCTGCTGATCCATCCGGCCTACAACGAGAATACCGGTACCGTGCTGCTGGAGGCGTTGGTCGCCGGGCTGCCAGTGCTGGTCACTGATGTATGTGGCTATGCGCACTACATCACCGACGCCGACTGCGGTCGCGTGGTGCCTAGCCCATTCGAGCAGAGCATCCTCGATCGACTGCTGGCACAGATGCTGGCCGATGATCAGCAGCGCGCGGTCTGGAGGCACAATGCGTTGGCCTTTGCCGACACGGCCGATCTTTATTCGATGCCGCAGAAAGCTGCTGATGTGATTCTGGGGGAGCGCTCATGACTGTCGCCGGTCAGTCAGTGACCTGTCGACTGGCGGAGGCCCCATGCGTCTGATGCTATCGGAACCGTTCAAGAGCCTCTGGCATGGCACGGATCCCTTCGTCGAGGTCGAGCGCCTGCAGGGCCAGGTCTACCGCGAACTGGAGGGCCGTCGCACGCTGCGCACTGAGGTCAATGGGCGCGGATACTTCGTCAAGATCCATCGTGGTATCGGCTGGGGCGAGATCGCCAAGAATCTGCTGACGGCCAAGGCGCCCGTACTTGGCGCCGGCCAGGAGTGGCGAGCGATTCAGCGGCTGCACGAAGCGGGGGTGCCGACCATGACCGCGGTTGCCTATGGCGAGCGTGGCGGCAATCCGGCGAAGCAGCATTCGTTCATCATCACAGAAGAATTGGCCCCCACCATTAGCCTGGAGGACTTCTCGGCAAACTGGCTGGAACAACCGCCGCCGCCAGCATTAAAGCGCGCACTGATTGCCGCAGTCGCGCGCATGGCCGGTACCATGCACCGCGCCGGCGTCAACCACCGCGATTTCTACATCTGTCACTTTCTGCTGCATACCGACAAGCCGGTGACGGCGAGCGATTTCCGCCTGTCGCTGATCGATCTGCACCGTGCCCAGACTCGCACCCAGACGCCGCGGCGCTGGCGCGACAAGGACCTGGCCGGGCTGTACTTCTCGGCACTCGAAATCGGCCTGACCCGTGGTGACAAGCTGCGTTTTTTACGTGATTACTTTCAGCATCCATTACGAGAGATCCTGCGCAAAGAAGCGGGGATGTTGGCCTGGTTACAGCGCAAGGCCGAAAAGTTGCAGGCGCGCAAGCAGCGCTATGGAGATGCGCTTTGAGGACTGAGATGGAATGGAACGGCAGGCGCGTTGTTATTGCTCCCTGCCCTGCTCTAGGTGACGTGACGATATATTTGCGTTTGGCTTGGTTGTTTCATCTTGCCGGTGCGGAAGTACGCTTTGTAAGTAGCTTGCTCAAGCCAGCTGAGAAGTATTTTGGCTGGTTGAAGGTAGAGCTGAGTGAACAAGTCGATCTGCTGCATCTGTGCACCCAAGCAGATCTGGTCATTTGCTACATCAACTGGCTGACTTGCCATCCAGATTCGCTAGATCGGGTACTGGAAGAACGGAACATCTGCTTCGTCACGGCGAAGAAGCTGCCTGCTGCACTTAAGTTGGACGGCCGAGAAGTCGTCGTAGGCGATCACGTCTTTGCTGGAGCGAGCCGTGCGCTTTGTCAAAGCTCACGTGCAGGGCTAACCATGGTGGGGTGGGTAGATGAGTATGCCGCGACAGTTTTCGGCTTGCGGAGCGACGCCCCGATTAACGTCGACCTCTCGAAGCACTGCGCTGATTCAAAAAGGCGCGTAGCAATATTCCCCACTACCCCTCACGCGAAGAAAAACTACACAACGAGGGGATTCCGTTGGCTGGCTCAGCGTTTGCAAAAGCGGGGCTGGTTGGTCGAAATCGTTGGGATGCCTCACGAGATCGAAGTTCTGGCCCGGTGTTTTCCAGGTTTTTCCATTCGCACATTTCCCGATGTGCGTGCGCTGATGGACTTTCTGGTCAATTGCTCGGTAGTTGTCAGTAATGATTCTGGCGGCGGCCATCTCGGTTCGCTGCTGGGGCTGCAGAGCTTTACGGTTACGCGTAAGCACACTGGTTTCGTATGGCGGCCGGGCTTCAATACGCGCAACGAAGTGTTGGCGCCAATCGTTTCGTTCAAGTTGCTGGGGCGTTACATATGGCGGCCTTTCATCCCGATTTGGCGGATCAGCAAGCGTCTGGGATATAGCCGCTGATGGCAAGTTGGACGTTGGATCCAGCCTACCTCGATCTGGACGGCGAGTTTGGCAGCCTGAAGGCTGTGTTTGCCCTCAAAGGCGAGCGTCTGACGAAAGACCCCTTATCGGAGGTCATTCGAGTCGAGCGCAACGGTGTGCGCTACTACGTAAAACGTTATTCCGGCGCGGGCAAAGGGTTACGCCGATTTATCGGTCGGCCGCGGGTAAAGGCGGAGTGGCAGAACCTTATGCTCTTTCGTCGTTGGGGCATTCCGACGGCGCCGATCGTGGCTTACGGCATGGAGCGGCGCGGCGGGGCATTCCTACGAGGCGCGCTTATAACCCGGGAGCTGGAGCAGACGGACGATCTGGCGTTGCTGGCGGCCAACCACGATGCTCGCCTTCGCGATCCCCGCTGGGTACAGGAAGTCAGCCTGCAGCTGGCGCGTTCGACGCGAGCGATGCACGACCGGGGCTTTGCTCACAACGATCTCAAGTGGCGCAATCTGTTGGTCGACCCGCAGCGCCGCCTTTACCTGATCGACTGTCCGACCGGCGCGTTCTGGCGCGGTCCGTTTCTACAGCGGCGCATCATCAAGGACCTGGCCTGTCTGGACAAGGTTGCCAAGTACCAGCTCAGCCGAACCCAGCGCCTGCGGTTCTATCTGCAGTACTGCCAGCGAAAGCGGTTGGTTGAGAAGGACAAGCCGCGCATCCAGCAGATTCTGAATTATTTCCAGGGGCGGGAATGAACGATTTCATTGCACAGGCTGATCGCGCGACGCTGGAGCGTCACGGCTTGGCGGGGTTCGATGCTCTCTGGTCAGTGCAGTTAACGGCGGTGGATGAGCCCAACGTCGAGCGCGGCGGCTGGAGCAGTGTCTTCCGGCTGGAGCTTGACGACTCGGCGTTCTACCTCAAGCGGCAGAGCAATCATCTGACTCGCACATTGGCGCACCCGTTTGGAGAGCCAACGTTTGCCCGAGAGTTTCGCAATATCCGTCGTTATGCGCAGCTTGGCGTGCCGGCGTTACAGGCCAGTTTCTTCGGGCAGCGCAAGGTCGGTGGCGACAGGCGGGCTATTCTCCTGACGCGTGCGCTGGATGGCTGGATGGATCTGGAAGGCTGGCTGAAGCGATGGCCTGAGCTGGACGAATCTCATCGCCAGGCCATCATCGGCGCGGTCGGCAGGCTGGCGCGCACCCTGCATCAGGCCGGACAGATGCATGGCTGCTTCTATCCGAAGCACATCTTCCTCCGCGAGCAGGGCGGTGACTGGCAGGCCTGCCTAATCGACTTGGAGAAGACTCGTCCTCTCCTGTTAGGACGGCGTGATCGCATCAAGGATCTAGAACCGCTGGTGCGACGTGCAAGCTGCATCGGTGAGCAAGGCGTGCGGCATCTGCTGAATGCCTATCTGGACGATCCTCGCCAGATTGAGCCATGGCAGCTGCAGTTGCAGCGGCGACACGAAGCCAAGGAGGCCCGCGGATGAAACTGTCCGATTTGGCCGGCGCAGGGCGACAGCCCGCATGCCCTGCGCAAGTCGAGTTACCCGGCGGCGGGGTTCTCTATATTGACTGCTGGCTGCGCATCCTGCCCGGCCAGCGCTACGTCGGCCGAGCACTTTGGAACGGCCGCCAGGTCCTGGCCAAGCTGATGGTGGGCGGCAAAGCGCAGCGTCATCATCAGCGTGAGATGGCTGGCGCGCAGCTGCTGGCGGACCAACAGTTGCCTACGCCATCACTGGTCGCTCAGGGTTGGCAGGAGGGCGAAGGTGGCTGGTTGCTATTCGACTGGCTCGATTCCTCCGAAAGCCTGTGGGATGCCTGGCGCTCGGTAGAGGCCGAGCATGCCCTCTCGGATGGGCAGCGAGACGTACTCGGTGAGGCGCTTGAACTGATCGCCAGGATGCATACGCAAGGCCTCTGGCAGGCGGATCTGCATCTGGACAATCTGCTCAGGGCCGACGGGCGGCTCTATGTGGTCGACGGTGGCGGCGTGAGGGCAGAGACACCCGGGCAGCCTTTGTCTCGCGAGCAGGTGCTGGAGAATCTCGGAGTCTTCTTCGCGCAGCTACCGGCCGAAATCGAGCCGTTCATCGAAGAGCTGCTGGTGCACTACCTGCTCGCTAACAGCGAGCACGCGCTGCCACTGGAGGCGTTGCTCAAGGAAATCCGCAAGACCCGCGCCTGGCGTCTGAATGATTACCTCAAAAAGGTCGCGCGCGATTGCAGTCTCTTCAGCGCGCGTATCGGTGCGTTCGGTGCGCAGGTCATCAGGCGCGATGAGGAAGCAGGCTTGCAGGTCGTGCTTGCCGACCCGGATGCGTTCATCGCCAAGGGCAAACTGTTCAAGACCGGCGGCGCAGCCACCGTTGCGCAATGCGAACTGGACAGCCGCGCACTGCTGATCAAGCGCTACAACATCAAGAATCCATTGCATTGGCTCAAGCGCTTCTGGCGGCCGAGCCGGGCCTGGCACAGCTGGGTCGAGGGCAATCGGCTCGACTTTCTCGGAATTGCCACTCCGCGATTGCTGGCGGTCATCGAGCGACGCTGGCTGTGGATGCGCGGGCCGGCATGGCTGATTACCGAATTGCTGCGCGGAGAAGATATAATCGCGCGTTTTCAGCCATACCTGAATGACTGTCCGCCCGAGGAGGAACTGTTCGCCCTCGATCGGCTGTTCGCAGTGCTGATTCGCGAACGTATCAGCCATGGCGACCTGAAAGGGCACAATGTGTTCTGGGAGCAAGGCGGCTGGGCACTCATCGATCTCGATGCGGTTCAGCAGCATGGCAGCGACGCCAGCTTCGCCCGAGCATATGCCAAGGACCGCGCGCGGTTCCTGCGCAACTGGCCAACCGACAGCGCCCTGTACCGGCTGCTTGACCAACGTTTACCCGCGGTGCCCGGCACCAGCATCGAAGATTAAGAGGCAATACCCGTGGCATTGACGATTCTCGGCCTTTCCGGCGCCCTCAGTCATGATCCTTCTGCCGCTCTCTACATCGACGGCAAGCTGATCGCCGCCGTCGAAGAAGAGCGCTTCGTACGTGACAAGCATGCCAAGAACCGCATGCCGTACGAATCCGCCAAGTTCTGCCTTGAGCAGGCGGGCATCAAACCGTCCGACGTCGACGTGGTGGCGATTCCTTTCGCGCCTATCAGCATCTTCGAAAAGGCGCGCTGGCACTACGCCAAGCGCTACTGGTACGCACCGGATCGTGCGCTGGATGCCATCCTCATGGGCAACCGCCGCTACTACCGCTACAAGAAGCGCATCGAATGGTGTCTGCAGCAGCTGGGCTTCGACCTGAAAAAGGTCAAGCTGCAGCCGGTCGAGCATCACCTGGCTCATGCCTCCAGTGCCTACCATTGCTCGGGCTTCACCGAGAAGACCGCGATCCTTGGCATCGATGGCAAGGGCGAATACGCCACCACCTTCTTTGGCTGGGGCGAGAACGGCAAGATCCACAAGATCAAGGAATTCTACGACCCGGATTCCTTGGGTGGGCTGTACGGTGCGATCACCGAATACCTCGGTTTCGAGATGCTCGATGGCGAGTTCAAGGTGATGGGCATGGCGCCCTACGGTGACGCGGCCAAGTACGATTTCTCGCGCCTGGCGACCTTCGAGAACGGCGAACTGACCATCAACACCGATTACGCCAACGTCATCGGCTTCCGTCGCTACAAGGAGAAGGGTAAGGGCTACTACTTCTCGCCCAAGCTGATCGAGTGGCTGGGGCCCAAGCGCGAAGGCGATATCGCCGACGATCCCTACATCCATTACGCGGCCGCCATGCAGGCGCTGTTCGAAAAGCTTGCGCTGCAGATGATGGACTACTACCTGGGCGACATTATCCGCGAGACCGGCAAGATCGCCTTCGCCGGCGGTTGCGCGCTGAACGTCAAGCTCAATCAGAAGATCATCGCCCGCGACGAGGTCAAAGAGCTGTTCGTTCAGCCAGCCTCTGGTGACGCCGGTACTGCGGTTGGTGCTGCGGCTTATGTATCGGTCCAGCGCGGCGTGCCGGTGGAGAAGATGGAGCACGTTTATCTCGGTCCGTCGTACTCCAACGAGGATGTTATTGCCGCTTGCGCCAAGCATCCGAATAAGCCGGTATTCAAACAAATCACCAATACGCCTGAACGCATCGCGCGGATCATGGCCGACGGCAATCCTGTCGCCTGGTTTCAGGGTCGCATGGAATTTGGTCCGCGGGCCTTGGGTGGGCGTTCAATCATCGGCTGTCCGAGCGTCCCTGGCGTGGCCGATCGCATCAACGAGCAGATCAAGTTCCGCGAGCGCTGGCGGCCCTTCTGCCCATCAATGCTCGATACCGTGGCATCGCAAATGCTCAAGGTCGACCATCCAAGCCCGTTCATGACCTTCACCTTCGAGGTCAACGAAGGCTGGAAGGAGCGCGTCGGCGAAGTGGTTCACGAGGACGGAACGTCCCGCGCCCAGGTGCTGGAGCGCCGTCACAATCCGCGCTGGTACGATCTGATGCTGGAGCTGGAAAAGCTGACCGGTAACGGCGTGTCGCTAAACACCTCGCTGAACCGCCGCGGCGAACCGATGATCTGCTCGCCGACCGATGCGCTGAACATGTTCTATGGCTCGGATCTGCAGTACCTGATCATGGAAGATGTATTGGTGGTGAAGGATGGCAAGGATTGGTATGACAGCATCTGAACTGTCGCCTGGTCAGGCGCAGCGATGGGTTCTGCAGTTCTGCCATGGCTACGATGGACCTTTTCTCGATTGTGCGCGGCAATACGCCGCGCTTTTCGTTGGTACCCCTTACAAGGTCTGTACCGTCTATCTGACAGGCGCACCGAGCGAAGAGGTGGTGCAAGGTTCGGCTTCTGATGAAGTGATCTTTCTCAATTACAGCAGTCGCGACGTCCGCGGTCTAAAACTGCGAGCGATCCTGGATATCCGCAAACTGGCCAGAACACGCAACTTCGCGTTCTGTATCGCTCATCGCTTCAAACCGATCTACGTGGCATTGCTGGGCACCGAGCTGCCGGTGATCGGCGTTCACCATGCCTTTGGCGATTACCAGCGTCGGTCGCGCCAGCTGTTTGCCAATTTCTATCGAAAGCGCCTGGCTTTGCTGGGCGTTTCCAACGCTGTACGCGACGACATCCGCGCTTGTCTACCAGACTGGTCGGCCGAGCGTATCGAGACGCTATACAACCGTATCGATATAGCTGCGGTGCAAGCTGAGCAGGTATCCAAGGAGGAGGCGCGAGCAGTTCTTGGATTGCCTCAGGATGTTTGGGTTGTCGGTAATGTTGGGCGTTTGCACTCCGATAAGGATCAGGCAACCCTTATTAGGGGCTTCGCACTGGCCTTACCTGGTTTACCGGTGGCCAGCTTGCTGGTGATTGCGGGTAGCGGCGGGCTGGAAGAGGTGCTGAAGGGTTTGGCTGCTGAACTTGGGATATCTCAGTCTGTGCGTTTTCTAGGGCAGGTCCCGCACGCGCGACGGTATTTCAAGGCATTCGATGTGTTCGTTCTTACCTCAGATCATGAGCCGTTCGGCATGGTTCTGTTGGAGGCTATGGCCGCGGGTGTCCCTGTGGCATGCACAGATTCCGGGGGCGGAAAGGAGGTGGTTGGGGGCATCGGGGAGCTGTTCGCTCTAAAGGATGAGCAGGAGTTGGCCGCGACACTCGAGCGCCGAGCGAATACTGGAGACACCCTGCAACTTCGCGGCATGATGGCGGCTCGGTTGGCCGAAGTTTTTTCCGACCAAGCTTCGCGCAAACGTTTTTGGAATCTGTCGGTTCTGCCCGCGGTTAAGGAGTGAGCCGAGCTATGGGTAGCAATCCCTGGAGCACCAAGGCGCGTGATCTAGATCGTTATCGTTGGATGCTGTTGCGTGAGCGACACGGCATTGTCGGCAGTAGTGTGCGGTTCTTGCGAGAGGCGATTAGCGATTGGCTGTTTGGGATTCGTGCCAAGACGCGGCTGGCAACGAGAGTCGAAGCCCAGCCTTGCGACTTTTTGCTTTTGCAGTCGGCACCCAAAGTGTTGGCTTTTCAGCGTAAGAAGAAGCTGATTGCTGGGATTCGAGAGCGTGGCTATACGCTTACCGAAACTGCGCTACAGCCTCCGAGGGTTGTCCTGCGTGACGCGATGCTCCGGCGTCCTCCCTTTTCCCTGCCCACGCGCTATTTCGGGCTGGCTGCTTATGCGCAATGGCTAGTGGAGCACCATCAGCCGAAAGTTCTGCTCAACGACCGCAACGGCAGCTTGCATGCTCCCTTCCTCCGTTTGGCTCTCAACGCCCGCCAGCGGCTTTTAGTGCATCTGGCGCACGCCACAACCGTGGAGGGCTCGCGTCGGCTCGGCATGAACGATTACGACTACTATTTTCTGTTCGGGCAGAGTTCTTTAGCAGCGTTGAAATCTAGGAATCTCCGATTTGGCAGTTCGCTAGCCGTTTTGGCTGGTTCGCACATGATTGACGATAGCTATGATCTGCCGGTAGCGGATCCTCACCTGCATACATTACTGGTCTTGGGTGTAGGTCCGGACAAGGAAAAGGATGCTGGTTACCGGGCTACCTATGAACTGTTACGCGATTGGGCGGCCGCCAATCCAACTTACCGGGTGCTCATCAAGGCGCACCCCCGCAGTTGCGTGCCCTTCTGGCAAGACGTTTCGACGCAACTTAGCAATGTCCGTGTGCTTCCGAAAGAGTGCACCTTGGCAGAGGCGTTGTCGCAGGTATCGATCGTTGTGAATGTCATGTCCAATGCTGTCATTGAGGCCGCCTTGGCGCGGCGCCCTGTCATGTACGTTAATGCCAGCTCCGACCAGGATATATTTGAACAATCACGATTCTTTGGTCGGTGCATTAATAATACGAAGCAAATTTCAGAGAGATTAAATAATATAGAGAATAACTACTCAGCTGCAGTGTCGGCATCTGTGTCTTTTGCCAACTATCATTTGGCTCAGGGGAATAAGGGATTGGTAAATTGTTTGACGCTGCTGGAAAGCCTAGTATCAGGGGATTCCTGTGTTGGCGTGCCTCTCATCGAGAGGTTAGGGAAGTGAAGTTCCTTTTTTTTTCTCTGGCTAAACACCAGTCGACTTACTTTACAAAGTTGTTGTCGTGCGCTGGTATGGATGGACGGGTAGTTGAAGTGCAGGGCCTGCCGTGGCCGGCGTTTGGCCAGTTGGCCAATGTGCTACAGCTGGTCGAGTGGCGCAAATTAGTCGAGGAGAAGTGCCAGGAGCGGCGTGTTAAAGGAAAATACCAAGGCATAGCGTTTCGTCTGCTGCTGCGCTTGGAAATGCTTTTGACTGCATTGCGCTGTGCCGCAATTTTGAAAAAGGAGCAGCCGGACGCCGTAGTAGTCTGGAATGGCGCGAATCGCCACTGCCAGCTCATGCTGGCGTTGCTGCCCGCGGGCACGCGTACCTTTTTTGTCGAGAATGGTTTGCTTCCTGGAACCACAACGCTGGATCCTCGGGGCGTTAACTATCTCAATTCCGTCCCTCGTGAAGCACGTTTTTATCTGGATTATGCAGGTCGAGTATCTCTGCCCTCTGATGGTGAGCCGGTCGTTTTGATTCCTCGCAAGCCACGTGGTGAGGGGCCGCCACCGGTCAAGTTGCCAGATCGATTTATCTTCATTCCCTTTCAGGACGACCGGGATACACAGGTTAGGCTGTATTCACCGTGGGTGCGAAATATGCGTGATTTATTCGCATTGGGTGAGCGCATTGCCGATGAGACTGGCTGGGAGGTTGTATTCAAGGAGCACCCCTCAAGCCGCGAGAGCTATCCCGATCTTCACTGCCGTTGCCGCGATCGACTGACGTTTGCCAATGGGAATTCTACCCAGGAGCTTATCGAGGCTAGCAGCTTCGTCATTACCCTTAACTCTACTGTCGGGCTCGAGTCCTTGCTTCTCAGCAAGCCGCTGCTCACGCTAGGCCAAGCCTTTTTTAACATTGAAGGTCTAGTCGTGCACGCCGACTCGGTGGAGCAATTATTGGCACTGGTTGAAGAGTTTCCGAAGTGGCCTGTCGATGAACGTTTGCGGCGTGCTTTTCTGCATTATTTATCCAATGAATATTGTGTGCCTGGTCGGTGGCAGGATGCTTCTCCGGAGCATCTGCAAGAAGCGGCACGTCGTCTGATGGCCAGCGGTTGTTTTGCGAGCAATGGAGTGGTTGTTTGAATAGTTCGGATGTTCTTTCCCGTTGGGCTTTGCTTGGTTTTGTGACGTTGCTTTGCGCGCCGTGGCTGATGCCCTCCAACAAGTTGTATCACCAAGCACTAATTGCACTGATGTGGCTGCCTGCGCTGATCAGCTTGGGCTTCTCGCACCTAAGGCCAAAGTTGCCGCGACTAGACTTAGTTCTTCTCGGTGCATTTGCTAGCTGGACGCTGCTAATAACCGCGCTCAATGGTGGAGGGGAACCCGTCAGCCAAGCCAAGGTCGTGTTCTACGTCAGTCTCAGCGTGGCGGCGATGCTGTTATCAGAGCGTGCAGCACCTTCATCCGTAGAACGTGTCCTGATGCTAGCCGCTCTGGTTGCCGGTGTTGGTTCGCTGGCATCATGGATCGATTTCTACGTGTTGACTGAGCATTCCTATCGCCATCGTGTCCTGGCCATCGGGATATGGGATACCGTCATTATGGCGGCGCATGCCGTAGGCGCTTTGGCTGTCATTGGCGTCGGTCTGGCTCTCAAGCAGCCGCTAACATGGCGTCGCTCGGCTATTGAAGCTTTTGTAATTGGAGCCTGTGCTCTATTTCTCTTGTCGAGCCAGACGCGCGGGGTTTGGCTTGGAATTGCGGGTGTGATGGCGCTGGCTTTGTTGTCATTGCCTTGGCGTGTACGGATCGCAGTGACGGTCGCTGCGGTGACGATGGTTGCTATAATCATCTGGCATGACGCTTATCTGCTATTGCAGCGAGGTTTCTCCTATCGGCCGGAGCTCTGGCGAGCGGGCACCGCTTTGTTGTTGGAGAACCCGTTTTGGGGGCTGGGATTCCAAGATTTCAAATTGGCGGTGCCGGGGCTAAAGACGCTATATAACCATCCCCACAATCTGTTTCTTGATATAGGCATACGGCTTGGCCTAGTTGGTCTGCTGCTTTTTCTTTTTATATGGATTCGCTGCGCATTCCTGGCCTGGCGAGCCCGAGGAGAAGCACTGGGGCGCGCGCTATTGATGCTCTGGGTGTTTTCGACGTTGAGTTTGATGACGGACGGAATAGGGCTTTGGCTTAAACCCAACGCCGATTGGATGATTACCTGGCTGCCAATCGGTCTAGGCCTCGTTCTGGCTCAGCGTTCACGCTACGCTGAAGAAAACGCAGGCATCCAAGATCCTGTGTGAAGGCCATATTCTACTTCGCGGATCCGACGAGCATCATCATAAGATGAGGTGGCGCGATGACCTACGTGAAGAAAAGTTGTTTGAGTGGGCTGCGGCTAAGGTGCGCTAGGTGATAGCGCGCCGTATACATTATTGCTGGTTTGGCGGGCAGCCAATGCCTTTGCAGGCCAAGCGATGCCTCGCTTCATGGGCCTATTATCTTCCTGATTATGAAGTGGTGCGCTGGGATGAAGCCGCTTTCGATCCAGCGAGTCATCCATTTACCGCTGCGGCACATTCGGCAGGCAAGTTCGCATTTGTAGCCGATTATGTGCGAATGCACGTGCTCGCTAAAGAAGGAGGCATCTATCTTGACGTCGATGTGGAGGTTTGTGCCTCTTTTGACGAGCTTTTAGATAATGAATTCTTCATCGGGCTCGAGGATCGTCAACGGTTCGCGACGGCCGTTATCGGAGCGTCTGTCGGGCATTGGCTTCCTGTCCATATGCTTGAATATTATGGGCGGGTCCAGTTCGACGAAGAGCGGTTGTCCGAGCTGGTTAACGTGAATGAAGTAAGCCGGTTGATGCTGGCGAGGGGCTTCACTGGCAGTGGTGAGGAAGAATTTCGTGGAACCGAGCGAGTGCTCGGTGTCGGCCGGCTCGCTGATGCTGTTCGCGCACCGAAGGTGGGCATCCAGCCGCTTGCACGCCATCTGTATGCTGGGAGTTGGCGTAGGCGTGATGGCAAGAGCTTGGCAAGCCGTCTGGCCAGAAGCGCGCGCAAGGTGCCAGAGCACCTCGGCGCCTGGTTGGCCTGGCAAATGTTCCGGCTCCGCACCAGGCTTCGACGATTTAGACATCGTTAGCGTCCCGTTCGGGGTAAGCGCAAATGTAATGGCTAAAGTTTTCCCCTAAATGGGATTAAATAACGTGCCTTGCGTCCTGCACCGTTATGCTTGAAATGCTGATAAAACTCTTGGGCTGTTTTGCTCTTCAGTTCACGGCGGTCGTGCATGTAGCTCCTGATTATTTCGTCATAATCCTTTTCGGATATTAGGCGTTCAAGGGAATGTTGGTAAAAAAGCGCAAGTTGGTAGCCGACCGTTTCGTTATGATATGCAGTAGATCCGATAAAGCAGTTCTCTAGATCGATAACTTTTGGATTTTCTAGGGAATGGTCTGGAAACATGATGTTTCCTGCCCAAAGATCAAGGTGGTAGATTCCTTTAGAGTTGAGGGTCATGAGCGAATCTAGCGCCGCTCGGATAAACCGCTCGAGTTGCGCCGGATGACTATTTACCCAGTCGAATCCATTGGTATAGCCTGCCAGGTTCTCGAATGCCAAAAATACTTCCCGGACCAATCCAAGCCTGCCTCGTGCAAATCCAAGCCCTGTCAGCCTTGGGATCATGTTGGTCTTTTGGTTTGCTCTAAAATTGTTTCGCAGTTCGGCCAGGGGCCAGTCATACGCGCCGGAGCGGCGCTTAAGGCCAAAGCTAATGCGCAGACGTGATGGGTAGCTTTCGATAGAGGAAGTTTTTACGAATATTTGCTGGCCATCGCAAGTTATGCAAGGCTGGGCGAGGCGTTGGCGGCCCATTCGCTTCCGTAGTGCAATGAGTTCCTCTATCGATTCGAGGTTGCCAATCAGGGCTGATTCATCACCCACGCTGAAAGCGACTAGATCGCCATGCTGCGCATTAACTTCATGTTTTAGGCCGGTGACTCTTCTGGGGGTGCGCATGGACATCCTTGTTATAGTAGAAAGATTGGAGCGCCTCGAAGGGGAAGCTTCCGAGCTTTTTACGGGCGAGGTGATTCTGCATATGGCGAAGATTTCGCCTGATCTGCCAGCTGTTTAGAGGGAGGAGCTTTTGTTGCAGATCAAGAAAGTCAATCAAGCCAAACCTTCCTGTGGGCAATAGCAGGATATTTCCAATATGTAGCGAGCGAAAGTAAATTTTATGTTCGTGAAGTTTACGGATAAAGCTCGCCAGCTCAGGAAGCTTAGCTATCAGCGTCTCTGGCGACTCTCTAAATAATCCTTCAAGCGAGTGGCCCGGCAGTGGCCGATACAGACAGCCACTCAGACCTATGTCACGGTCGAGCCAGAAAGTCTCGGTAATTTCGGGTGTGGCTATACCGTGTGCGGCCAGTGTTTGCGCATTCCGTGCGAAGCGAATGGCTGCCGGCCGTAAACGAGCGAGCCATGAGGCGCGCCTAGTATGGAATATCTTCAGGTATAGCCCATTCGATAGCGCTACCACTTTCGGGCCGCGGCCGTCTCTCTCTAGCACGTCGCCGCTAGCCAGCCAGCTTTCCAGTTCCTGCGCTGTTACAATCCGCATCTTGTTCCTCTAGCCAGTCGTATGGGGCTCGCCGAATGGCCAATTCTACCCAGCAATCCAGTCTCACTGTGTACCTGCGATTGCTGCGCTACGTGCTTCCATACTGGGGGCTGTTCGCGGTCAGCCTTGCTGGCTTTTTGATTTTCGCATCGACACAGCCGATGCTGGGCTACATGCTCAAGTTTTTCGTCGATGGATTAAACAATCCCGAGGCCAGTTTCTTTGCCCAGGTCCCCTATTTGCAGGAGCACAGCTGGCTCGCCGAACTCAAGCTATTGCAGGCCGTCCCGCTGCTGATCATCTTCATCGCCCTCATGCAGGGCATCGGCTCGTTCCTCGGTAATTTTTTTCTCGCCAAGGTTTCACTAGGCCTGGTGCATGACTTGCGGCTGGCATTGTTCAACAACATGTTGACCCTCCCCAATCGTTATTTCGACAGCCACAACTCCGGACACCTGATCTCGCGGATCACGTACAACGTTACCATGGTCACCGGCGCGGCGACGGATGCGATCAAGGTCGTGGTGCGCGAGGGTATGACGGTGATTTTCCTGTTCGCCACGCTGCTGTGGATGAACTGGAAGCTCACTCTGGTGATGCTGGCGATCCTGCCGGTGATCGGCTTCATGGTGTCGAGCGCCAGCAAGAAATTCCGCAAGCAGAGCAAGAAGATCCAGCTCGCGATGGGCGATGTGACGCACGTGGCTTCGGAAACCATTCAGGGCTACCGCGTGGTACGTAGTTTCGGTGGCGAGCCCTACGAGCGGAATCGCTTCCTCACTGCAAGTTCGGAGAACACTGCCAAGCAGTTGCGGATGGTCAAGACCAATGCGGTCTACACACCGAGTCTGCAGCTGGTCATCTATAGCGCCATGGCAGTGCTGATGTTCCTGGTGTTGTTGCTCCGAGGTGACGCGTCTGCTGGCGATCTGGTCGCCTACATCACGCTGGCCGGGTTGCTGCCAAAACCGATCCGTCAGCTCTCGGAAGTCAGCTCCACGATTCAAAAGGGGGTGGCTGGCGCCGAGAGCATCTTCGAGCAGCTCGACGAGGAGCCAGAAATTGATCGGGGCACGCTCGAACGCGAAGCCGTCAGCGGCCATCTCGAGGTGCGCAACCTCGACTTTGTCTATCCGGGTACAGACAAGCGCGTGCTGCACGACATTAGTTTCACCATTGAGCCGGGGCAGATGGTGGCGCTGGTCGGACGTTCAGGCAGCGGCAAGTCCACGCTAGCGAACCTGATTCCGCGCTTCTATCACCATGAAGCAGGCCAGATACTGCTTGATGGTGCAGATGTCGAGTCCTACACGTTGCGCAATCTGCGCCGGCACATCGCGCTGGTGACTCAGCAGGTGACGCTGTTCAACGATACGGTGGCCAATAACATCGCTTACGGCGATCTGGCTGGCGCGCCGCTGGACGACATCCGTCGCGCGGCCTGTGATGCCTACGCCGACGAGTTCATCGAGCAGATGCCAGAGGGTTATCAGACGCTGGTCGGCGAAAACGGCGTGCTGCTTTCTGGCGGTCAGCGTCAACGCCTGGCGATCGCTCGTGCATTGTTGAAGAACTCGCCCGTGCTGATTCTGGACGAAGCGACGTCGGCGCTGGATACCGAATCCGAGCGGCACATCCAGGGCGCGCTGGATCACGTCATGCAGGGCCGTACCACGCTGGTCATCGCGCACCGCTTGAGCACGATCGAGAAGGCCGATCAGATTCTGGTGATGGAGCAGGGCCGCATCGTCGAGCGCGGTACCCACGCCGAGCTGCTGGCCGCGAACGGCGCCTACGCCAGGCTCCACGCGACGCAGTTCAAGGACGAAGCGCCCGGCGAGCAGGAATCCTGATGTTGCAGTTCTTGCAGGGCTGGCGCGAGCGTGGCTGGTGCGTTATCGACGCAGCGACGTATGCCGAGGTCTGGCAGCGCTACGGCGGCAGCGTTGCGACTCACCCTGAGGTCATCGAGCGGCTGGCTGAGCTCGCTGGTATTCCGGTGCGCTATCTGGGCTGGGAAAAGCAAGGTGAACTGATTGCGGCGGTTCCTTGCTGGGGGCGGCATCTGGCGCTTTCCAAGGATGTGCTGAAAAAGACCGGCAAGCGCGGTCTGTTCGATATGGGCAACGCGGAGATCATTCTGCCGGTTGCCGAACGGGCTGAGGTGCCGGTACGCCAGCGTATGCGCTACGTATCCGAGCTCAATGCTACCGCGATCAGCACGTTGCGCGAGCAGCCAGAGGGCCTGGCGCTGGCGCGCGAGCCGGAGGAGTATTCGAAGAAATTTCGCTACAACCAGCGTCGCGAGCAGCGCCTGTTGGAAGAGGCTGGTGGCGTCTTGCGTCCGATGCAGGATTTCTCGCCGACCGAACAAGCCGCAATGTATGCCGATTTGTTCCAGCGCCGCTGGCACTTCGAAGCGCCCGGTAAGGGGCATCTGCAAGAGGTTTTCACGCTACTTCGCGAGTTCATGACCGGCTCGGTGGTGCTGCTCGACGAGCAGCCCATCGCCATTCAGGTGCTTTATCGGGTCGAAGCACCGAATTGGGTGTCCATCGAATACATCAACGGCGGTGTCGATCCGCAACAGCGCGATTTCAGCCCCGGCAGCGTCCTCAGCTTCGTCAACACCCAGGCGGCCTGGGCCGACGCCCGAGCGCTGGGCAAACCGCTGCGCTATTCCTTCGGTCGTGCGGACCGTGAGTACAAGGACCGCTGGTGCAACCGCGTCCCGGTCTATCAGGTGTGAGCCATGAGTGCACGCAAGCAGCAGCTGCTTAAACGTCACCGCCAGCACAAGCGCATCGCGCTGCTCGTCGCGCTCGTTGTGCTGCTGCTGATTGGCGCGCTATCCAGTTGGTGGCTGCTGCCGCTGTTGGTGGTTCTCGGCTGGATCGCCCATGAGGCATGGTTCGCTGATCATCTGTTTTACCGGCCGCAGGACGACTACCGCTACGCCTTTTCTGAAGATGCCAAGCGCTATCCGGTGCGTGTCGAGGACGGCCGTCTAGTGCTGTCGGATGGCTTCGAGCCTGCGGATACGCTGATTCTCGAGGTCAATCTGAAGGCCAGCTGGCTAGGGCGCTGGCGCGATCCGCAGGTATGGATCGGTGAGGACCGGCAGGACTTCGAGCGCGGTGTCGCGGGGCGGCGTTACCTCAATCTGTCCGGTCAGCAGGAGCTGCTCGCCCAGGGCAGGCTGAACATTCGCGGGCGGTTCTGCCGGCTGTCGAGCGATGCGACCCTCTATGCGATGCGTAATCCGGACTACGCCGAGCGTCGGATCCTGATCATCGCTCCCCATGCCGACGATGCCGAGCTGGCCGCCTTCGGCCTGTACAGCCGGGCGAGTGAGGTCGCCATCGTTACCCTGACTCAGGGGGAAATCGAGGCGAAGAACTACCAACGCCTGGGTTTGGACCAGGCCGCTGCGGCTCGTTTGAAGGGCCGGTTGCGCAGCTGGGACAGCCTTGCGATACCGCTTTGGGGCGGCGTGCCGCAGTCGCAATGCGTGCAGCTCGGCTATTACTGCCTGCAGCTGCCGGCCATGGCCGAGGAGCCGGCTCACGCCTTCGGCTCGCGGGAATCGGGCGAGCAGGACACCCGCAGCGTACGTCAGCACAATCCTCTGGCGTTGCCGGCTGATGTGGATGGCTTGCCGAGCTGGGACAACCTGCAGGCTGACCTGCGCGCGCTGCTGACGCACTTTCGCCCCGAAGTGGTGGTGACGCCGCATCCTGAACTCGATCCGCACGCCGATCACGTCGCAGCCACGCGAGCCCTCTGTCAGGCGATGGAAGAGGGTGATTGGTTGCCAGAAACGTTACTGCTCTATGCTAACCATCTACATGATAATGATCGCTGGCCGATGGGCCCGGCTGACGGCGGCGTGGCCTTGCCTCCCGCCATCGAGCCGCTGCCGATCGATCATCTGTGGAGCCCGACGCTGGATGCAGACGCGCGGCTGAACAAGGCCATGGCACTGGCCATGCAGCATGACCTGCAAGGACCTTTGCCGTTCAAGCGGCGCCTGCGTCGACTGATCCAGGCGGCACTAGCCGGTCGCCGCTGGCCTGCCAGCGGCGACGACGAGTTTTTCCGCAAGGCCGTGCGTCGCCACGAGCTGTTCTGGGTGCGTAAGTTGTAGCAGCTTTGCCGCGCTGGACAGGCCGGCATTTTCCACAGTGTTATTATCCCGCCGTTTTTTCTCTTCCTCGCTGGAGCCCTCATGAAGCTGTCCATGCCCCGTTTCGACCAAGCCGCCGTTCTGGTGGTCGGTGACGTCATGCTCGATCGTTACTGGCATGGCGGTACCTCGCGGATCTCGCCTGAGGCGCCGGTGCCCGTGGTCAAGGTCGAGCAGATCGAGGATCGGCCCGGTGGTGCGGCCAACGTGGCGCTGAACATTGCGGCATTGGGTGCGCCGGCGGCACTGGTGGGGGTGACCGGTGAAGACGAAGCGCGCCAGAGCCTGGCCGACAGCCTCGCCGCGGCGGGTGTTAAGACACATTTCCAGTGCATCGAAGATCAGCCCACCATCGTCAAGCTGCGGGTGATGAGTCGCCATCAGCAGCTGCTGCGCATGGATTTCGAAGAACCATTCGATACCGACCCGGCCGCACTGCTGGCCGAAGTGGAGAGCTTGCTGGCTGGGGTCAAGGTGCTGGTGCTGTCTGACTATGGCAAGGGCGCGCTGAAAAACCATCAGGCACTGATCCAGGCCGCGCGGCGCCGCAGGATTCCGGTCCTCGCCGACCCCAAGGGCAAAGACTTCGAGATTTATCGCGGCGCTTCGCTGATCACGCCGAACCTGGGCGAATTCGAGGCGATCGTCGGGCATTGTGCCGATGAGGCCGAGTTGGTGAGCAAAGGTGCGGAGCTGATGAGCTCGCTGGAGCTCGAAGCATTGTTGGTCACCCGCGGTGAGCATGGCATGACCCTGCTGCGGCCGGATCAGGCGCCGTTACACCTGCCGGCGCGCGCCCGCGAAGTCTTCGACGTCACCGGCGCCGGGGATACCGTCATTTCCACCTTGGCAGCGGCCATCGCTGCTGGCGAGGAGCTGCCGCAGGCGGTGGCGTTGGCCAACCTGGCGGCCGGCATCGTGGTCGGCAAGCTGGGTACTGCCTGCATCAGCGCACCCGAATTGCGCCGGGCGGTTCAGCGTGAGCAAGGCTCCGAGCGTGGCGTAATGACCGTCGAGCAGTTGCTGACTGCGGTCGAGGACGCCCGTGCGGAAGGCGAGAAAATCGTCTTCACCAATGGCTGTTTCGACATCCTGCATGCCGGCCATGTGACCTATCTGGAACAGGCCCGCGCGCAAGGCGATCGTCTGGTCGTGGCAGTCAACGACGACGGCTCGGTCAGCCGCCTGAAGGGGCCGGGGCGGCCGATCAACTCGGTGGATCGCCGTATGGCGGTGCTGGCGGGTCTGGAAGCGGTGGACTGGGTGGTGTGCTTCTCGGAGGATACGCCGGAAAACCTGCTGGCCCAGGTTCGTCCCGATGTGCTGGTCAAGGGCGGCGACTACGGCGTCGACCAGGTGGTCGGCGCTGAGCTGGTCAAGGCGTACGGTGGGGTGGTGAAGGTGCTGGGTCTGGTGGAAAACAGCTCGACCACCGCCATCGTCGAGAAGATCCGCAGCCGCTGAGTCTGGATACGTCGACAGCGTATCGTCAGTCAAAATGGATAGCCGCTTTCCGCGGCGATCCACGTTGCTTCACCGGGCTGCCGCCACCGGCCGTGCCGCCCACCAATCCCGCCAGCGAACCCGCTCGTCGCGCACCACCCAGCCTTCCTGCGGCGCAAAGCTTTCCGATAGCCACAGGCCGCGAGTGTTCACCGGGCTGAACTGGCCATTGCGCAGTTGCAGCAGCTGATCCTGCGGCTGGCCCTGATGCACGGGTATCAGGTAGATGTCGGGCCGGCTGCGCTCCAGACGCGCAACCAGTTGACCGTCTTCCAGGCGTTCGTCGACATGAAACAGGCTCAGCTGACGCGCTTCCTTCGGCAGTTCCATGCGCATGTCATAGACCAGCTGCAACGATGCCGTAGGCAGGTGAACATAGGCGCGAGGACGCTCCATCAGTACCATGTTGCCGCACTGCACCGGGCGCGTGGCGCCGGATTGCGAGGCGAGCTTGAAGTGCACCGCCTCGCGGTAGTGCAGGCTGGCCTGGTACGGAGTGGGCAGCCAGGTATCGCCGAAACGCCCGGCTAGCCAGCCTTCAGGGGTTTCCAGCAGGCATTCTTCGGCGATTTCCTGGATGGCGGTGAGCAGCGGAAGGTTCAGCTCATGGGCCGGGATGTAGCCGGAAATCAGCTTGAGGACCACGTCACCACGGTCCGGCCGCTGCTGACGGACCAGTACCCAGTATTCGCGGCCCTGCCAGCTCATGGTCAGACGCACCGAAACGCCGAGATTGGCCAGTTCGATGGCAAAACGGCCCGGATCGGAAACCTCCACCGGGCGACGGCGTTCGATCACTTCGCTGAAGTTCAACGGCCGGCCCAGACTCTGGTAGCTCAGGTGGTCCTGGCTGGCCTCGACGTAGAGCGGCAGGGTCTTGAATGCGGCAGGGCTCTTGCGCACCAGAACTCTTGGCATTCGGTTTCTCCTTGCGGCGAAGAAAGTAACCGCGCGGCATCAGCGTAATGCGCGCCCGCGCAGCGGATGAATGTTGCCGCCAGGACCGCTTCAGTTGCCGGTCAGAACGGCAGCAGCAGTCCGTACGTTAGCCGTCAAATGCTGCGGATTGATAGTGCCGATGATCGCGCCACTGACCCCAGGGTGGCCGAACAGCAACTCGAAGCTGCGGCGCACCGGGTCGTCGCCTGGCTTGAGGCAGGCGTGGCCGCTGGCCAGGGCTTTCTTGATCAGGATGCCCTTGCCGTGGGCTGCAGCGTAGTCGAGCACTGGTCGCTCGGCCTGCTCGTTGAGGTTGTAGGTGACCATCGCGCAGTCGCCTTGTTGCAGCGCCAACAGTCCTCCGTCCACAGTCTTGCCGGAGAGGCCGTAGCCGAGAATCTTGCCCTCGCGCTTGAGTTCGGCGAGGGTCTGGTAGACCTCGGCGTGCTGCAGGATGTCCAGATCGTTGCCATCGGAATGCACCAGCACCAGCTCGATGCGGTCGGTGCGCAGACGCTTGAGGCTGCGTTCGACCGAAAAGCGCGTATGGGCGGCAGAAAAGTCGAAGCGCGACTGGCCGTTCTCGAACTCCTCGCCAACCTTGCTGACGATCACCCACTCCTCGCGCTGGCCGGTCAGCAACGGACCGAGCCGCTCCTCGCTGACGCCGTAGGCCGGGGCGGTATCGATCAGGTTGATGCCCAGATCGCGGGCCAGAGCCAGCAGCTGGCTAGCCTGGGTATCGTCGGGAATGGCGAAACCGCTGGGGTATTTCACGCCCTGGTCGCGGCCCAGCTTCACCGTGCCCAGACCCAGCGGCGAAATGCGCAGGCCGGTGCTGCCCAACGGGCGGTGCAGTTCGTGCAGCGTTGCGTTCATGGCAGCAGCCCTTCCCAGAACGGCCCGGTCAGCGGTGGCCGCGGCAGTTCCGGTAGTACGGGATGCTGGCCGGGGCGAATGCCGTCGCGGGCGAGGGCGGCTTCGACGCGGTCGGAAAAATCCGGCGACAGCGCCAGCTTGGTTGGCCAGCCGACCAGCAGGCGGCCCTGCTCGGCGAGAAAGGCATTGTCCGGCCGGGCGAGGGCCGACTGCGCTGGCTCCGCGCGGTCGATGCGCAGCGTGGCCCAATGCGCGGCAGACAGGTCGATCCAGGGCACCAGTTCGGCCAGCTCTTTTTTCGCTACGGCGATCTGGCTGGCTTCGTCGCGCGCCACGCCGTCGACTTCGGCCAGGTCGCCGCCGAGATACCAGACCCACTCACCATCCGCCGCCGGATGGCTGGTCACGGTGATGCGCGGCTTAGTGCCGCCGCCCAGGCAGTGGGCGTAGAGCGGCTTGAGCGTCGGCGCCTTGACGATGACCATGTGCAGCGGGCGGCGCTGCATGGCCGGTTGTTGCAAGCCGAGCGAAGCGAGCAGCTCCGCCGTCCCGCCACCGGCGCTGAAGACGATGCGCTGGGCGCGGATCTCGCGGCCATCGACGCGCAGGCCGACCAGCTCGTTGCCATCAAGCAGCGGCTCGACCTGCCGCCCGGCGAGCAGGCTGTCGCCGGCCAATTCGGCCAGGCGGGTAATCAGACTGGGCACATCGAGCACCAGCTCACTGAGGCGGTAGACCTTGCCTTTGAATTTCGGGTGTTGCAGAGCGGGTGGCAGTTCGTCGCCCTTGACCTGACCAACCCGCGAGCGCACCGCCTTGCTGGCGAAGAAGCTGGTGAGATTGCCGGCCAGGGTGCCGGGCGACCAGAGGTAATGCGCATCGGACAGCAGGCGCACGCCGCTGAGATCCAGCTCGCCCTTGCCTTCAAGAGCCTCGCGCCAGCGCCGTGGCATGTCGGCGATGGCTTCGGACGCGCCGGTGAGGGCGCCGCTCAAGGCGTATTTGGTACCGCCATGAATGATGCCCTGGGACTTCACGCTCTGCCCGCCGCCCAGCGTTCCCTTGTCCACCAGCAACGTGGCAAAACCTTGTCGGCGCAGGCGCGCGTTTAGCCACAGGCCGGCGACGCCGCCGCCAACGATCAGGACGTCGGTGCTGAGGGATTCAGGCATGTGCAGACCTCATACGGGGAAACGGACGCGCAGTATAACTGCATGCAGTTCGCGGGGCGCTTAGTGGCCGGTGCTGCCGGAGAAGAGCTGAATGACCGCCACGCCAGCGATGATCAGCGCCATGCCGAGCACCGCCGGCAGGTCCAGGTGCTGGCCATAGATCAGCGCCGCAGCGATGCTGACCAGCACGATGCCCAGGCCCGCCCAGATGGCATAGGCAATCCCCACCGGAATGGTCTTCACCACCAGCGCCAGCATCCAGAACGACAGGCTGTAGCCGCAAATCACCAGCAACAGTGGCAGCGGGCGGCTGAAGCCGGCGAGGGCTTTCATCGAAGTGGTGGCGACCACTTCGGCGCAGATGGCGATGGCCAGGTAAACGTAACCGGACATGGGAAATCCTGATCGGGGACTGGAAGGGTCAACTTCGTTCGGTCGCGTCCTCGCCAACTAGTTCGCCAGTCGTGGCGGTTGTGGCTCGCCGGCAGGCGGCTTGCTAAGCTCCGCGCCCATGAATCGCACCCTCTATACCCTGCTGTTCCACCTCGGCCTGCCGCTGGTATTTCTGCGCCTGCTCTGGCGCGCCTGGCGCGCGCCGGCCTACTCCCGTCGTATCGGCGAACGTTTCGCCTTTGGTTTGCCGCCGCTTCGTCCGGGTGGCATCTGGGTGCATGCGGTATCGGTCGGCGAAAGCATCGCCGCGGCGCCGATGATCCGCGAGCTGATGGCGCGCTATCCGCATCTGCCGATCACCGTCACCTGCATGACCCCAACCGGCTCGGAGCGTATCCAGGCACTGTTCGGCGACAGCGTGCAGCACTGCTACCTGCCCTATGACCTGCCTTGGGCGGCGGCGCGCTTTCTTGACCGCGTGCGGCCGAAGCTGGCGGTGGTAATGGAGACCGAACTCTGGCCCAACCATATCCATCAGTGCGCCCGCCGCGGCGTCCCGGTGGCGCTGGCCAATGCGCGCCTGTCCGAGCGCTCGGCCCGCGGTTACGCACGCTTCGCCCGGCTGACCGCGCCGATGCTCGCCGAGTTGAGCCTGATCGCTGTGCAGACAGAGGCTGAGGCTGAGCGCTTTCGTCAGCTCGGTGCGCGCGATGAGTGCGTCGAGGTGACTGGCTCGATCAAGTTCGACCTGACCATCGACCCGGCACTGCTGGAGCGTGCCAATAAATTGCGCCAGCAGTGGGCGGCGCTGGAACGGCCATTGTGGATCGCCGCCAGTACACACGCCGGTGAAGACGAGATCATTCTGGCTGCGCATCGCCAGCTGCTCAGCAACCATCCGCGGGCGCTGCTGATCCTGGTTCCCAGGCACCCGGAGCGCTTCACGTCAGTGTACGAGCTTGCGTGCAAGGAAGAGTTCGTAGCCGTACGGCGCTCGACGGGGGATACGGTCGGCGCCGGCACCCAGGTGCTGGTCGGCGACACCATGGGCGAGCTGCTGTTTCTCTACGCGCTGGCGGATATCGCCTTCGTTGGTGGCAGCCTGGTGCCCAACGGCGGGCACAACCTCCTCGAGCCCGCAGCGCTGGGCAAGCCGGTGCTCAGTGGCCCGCACCTGTTCAACTTTCTCGAGATATCGGCGCAGTTGCGCGCTGCTGGCGCCCTGCGTGAAGTGCAGGATGCCGCGCAACTGGCGCAGGCGGTCAGTGAACTCTGGGGCGATCCAGGCGGAACTCAAGCGATGCGCGATGCCGGTCTCGGCGTGCTCAAGGCCAATCAGGGTGCTCTGGCGCGGCTGCTGGCCGGGTTAGGGCGGCTGCTTAGGTAATTTGACCGGGCGGATTCGGCGTCAGGCCGCCATGTTCGGCGCGGGATGCTTTTGATAGTTTTCCCGCCCCAGGCAGCTCAACGCTAGAGTTTTAACCGTTGGGCTCTCGCACAGGTGCATGAAGGTATCGCTACGCTGCCCGGCCGATCATGCACCTGTTTCTCCTCCGTCGCTCAGTAATCGATCCGCACCGGCTGGCCGATGGTCTGCGGCAGGTCCGGCGGCAGGAAGTCGGTGTCCGGGTTGTAGTCGGGCTTCAGGTACGCCGCCAGCTGCTGCAGGTCGTCCGGGTTGAGTGTGCCGGCGGCCTGTTTCAGGCGCAGGTTGTCGAGGATGTAGTCGTAGCGGGCGTTGTTGTAGTCGCGAACGGCGGCGTACAGGCGGCGCTGGGTGTCGAGTACGTCGACGATGTTGCGCGTGCCGACCTGATAGCCGATCTCCGTCGCCTCCAGCGCGCTCTGGTTGGAGATGATCGACTGCCGGCGAGCCTCGACCTGTTCGATATCGGTGTTCACCGCCCGATGCAGATTGCGTGTGGATTCGACCACCTGGCGGCGCAGGCTCTCGCGCTGCTGCTCGCTCTGGCTGAGCTGGTAATAGGCCTCGCGACTCTGCGAGGTGGTCAGGCCGCCGCTGTAGAGCGGGATGTTCAGCTGCAGGCCGATGCTGCGTTGCTCGACGTCACCGGTGTAGCGCGGCATGTCGAAGCCCGGGATGTTCTGGCTGTTGCTGAAGCCCAGTGCGTCGTTGTCGCCCTTGCGATAGGACGCCACTGCATCGAGCGTCGGTGCATGGCCGGAGCGGCGCTGGCGCAGGGTTTCCTCGGCCGCGGTCACCGCGTAATTGACCGCCAGCAGGTTTAGGTTTTGCCGCGTCGCGGTATCTACCCAGGCCTTGGCCTCGTTCGGCACCGGGGCCAGCACCGGCAGGGTGTGGCGGATGCCTTCGAGGGCGATGTATTCGCGGTTGGTCAGGGTGTACAGCGCCTGGAAGGCGTCTTCGACCTGGCGTTGGGCGATGGAGCGATTGGCCCGGGCGGTATCGAACCCGGCCTGGGCTTCGAGCACGTCGGTCTTGTCGGAGAGACCGACTTCGAAGCGCTCGTTGGCCTGGTCGAGCTGGCGCTTGAACGCGGCTTCCTCGGCCTTTACCGCGGCCAGATTGTCCTGCGCGCGCAGCACGGCGAAGTAGGCCTGGGCGCTCTGCAAAATCAGGTCCTGTTCGGCAATCGAGTATTCGATCGCAGCCTGCTCGCTGACAGCCTCCGCAGCCTTGAGCTGGAACCAGCGGTCGGCACGGAAGATCGGCTGGCTCAGCGTTGCCTGATAGGCGGTGCCGCTGCGCGACAGCGAGGTGGAGCCCATGCTGGTGTCAACGTCCGTTTCGGTGTCGCTCAGCTCGGCGCCGGCGCTGAGGTTGGGCAGCAGCCCGGCCCGCGCCTGCGGCACGATTTCCTGGCGGGCGCGAAACTGCGCGCGCGCTGCAGCCAGATCGGCGTTGTTGTTGACGGCTTGCTGATAGACGCTGACCAGGTCGGTCTTGCTGGCGAGCGGGACGGTTTCCTGTGCCCAGGCTGCTCCGGCGGTGAGGGAGGCCACGGCGAGAGCCAGGGGGAGTCTGCGCAGCATGTTGGGTCCATCCTGAATAGAGCTGATGGGCAAGGCTAAGCGGCAGCTGACGGGGGGTCAAGGTGCGTGTGCGGGGCGGCGTCAGATGCCGGTTGTGGCCGGCCGAAATGACCGAACGGTCGACTACTTTCGCCCTTGGCATGGCGTTCCTACGGGGTCTTGATTAGACTCGATGGCGTTCTTGTCGGGGTGCCTTGAAGCGAAGGCTGAGATCGGAAAGTTCCGGATCCCGTTGAACCTGATCAGGTTAAGGCCTGCGTAGGGAACAAGATGTGCTCGCCAGTCGTTCGGCCAGCTCTCTCGGCGCCAGTCCCGGCGCGCCCGATGCCCTTGCCATCCGTGTTTTCAGGTTCGCTCCGACAATTCTCTAGGAGCCAGCCTGATGCGTGTAGAACAACAGAACCTGAGTGAATCCGCCCAGGTCGACCAGCAGTCGATCCAACCCTTCCCGCGTTCGCAGAAAATCTATGTGCAGGGTTCGCGCCCGGACATCCGCGTACCGATGCGCGAGATCAGCCTGGACGTGACGCCCACGGACTTCGGCGGCGAGATCAACGCCCCGGTCACCGTGTACGACACCTCCGGCCCCTATACCGACCCGAACGTGCAGATCGACGTACGCAAGGGCCTGGCGGATGTGCGCAGCGCCTGGATCGAGGAGCGCGACGATACCGAGAAGCTGCCGGGGCTGACCTCCGAGTTCGGCCAGCGTCGCCTCAACGACGCGGAGCTGACCGCCATGCGCTTTGCACATGTACGCCATCCACGGCGGGCCAAGGCCGGGCACAACGTCAGCCAGATGCACTATGCGCGCAAGGGCATCATCACGCCCGAGATGGAATACGTTGCCATCCGCGAGAACATGAAGCTGACCGAAGCACGCGAGGCTGGACTGCTGAAGGATCAGCACGCCGGGCATAGCTTCGGCGCCTCGATCCCCAAGGAGATCACGCCGGAATTCGTGCGTGACGAAGTGGCCCGCGGTCGCGCCATCATCCCGGCCAACATCAACCACACCGAGCTCGAGCCGATGATCATCGGCCGCAACTTCCTGGTGAAGATCAACGGCAATATCGGCAACTCGGCGCTGGGTTCCTCGATCGAAGAGGAAGTGGCCAAGCTGACCTGGGGCATCCGCTGGGGCTCGGACACGGTGATGGACCTGTCCACCGGCAAGCACATCCACGAAACCCGCGAGTGGATCATCCGCAACTCGCCGGTGCCGATCGGCACCGTGCCGATCTACCAGGCGCTGGAAAAGGTCAACGGCGTTGCCGAAGACCTGACCTGGGAGCTGTTCCGCGACACGTTGATCGAACAGGCCGAGCAGGGCGTCGACTACTTCACCATCCACGCCGGCGTCCTGCTGCGCTACGTGCCGCTGACTGCCAAGCGCGTCACCGGCATCGTCTCGCGCGGTGGCTCGATCATGGCCAAGTGGTGCCTGGCGCATCACAAGGAGAATTTCCTCTACACCAACTTTGAGGAAATCTGCGAAATCATGAAGGCCTACGACGTCAGCTTCTCGCTGGGCGACGGCCTTCGTCCGGGATCGATCGCCGATGCCAACGACGCCGCGCAGTTCGGCGAACTGGAAACTCTCGGCGAGCTGACCAAGATCGCCTGGAAACACGACGTGCAGTGCATGATCGAAGGCCCGGGTCACGTGCCGATGCACATGATCAAGGAGAACATGGACAAGCAGCTGGAATGCTGCGACGAGGCGCCGTTCTATACCCTCGGCCCGCTGACCACCGACATCGCCCCCGGTTACGACCACATCACCAGCGGCATCGGCGCGGCGATGATCGGCTGGTTCGGCTGCGCCATGCTCTGCTACGTCACGCCGAAGGAGCACCTCGGTCTGCCGAACAAGGATGACGTCAAGACCGGCATCATCACCTACAAGATCGCCGCCCATGCCGCCGACCTCGCCAAAGGCCATCCGGGCGCGCAGATTCGCGACAACGCGCTGTCCAAGGCGCGCTTCGAGTTCCGCTGGGAAGACCAGTTCAACCTCGGCCTCGACCCGGACACCGCGCGTGCCTTCCACGACGAGACGCTGCCGAAGGAGTCTGCCAAGGTGGCGCACTTCTGCTCCATGTGCGGACCGAAGTTCTGTTCGATGAAGATCACTCAGGAAGTGCGCGAGTACGCCGCCGAGCACGGCCTGACCGACGAGCAGAAGGCCATCGAGGCCGGCTTCGCCGAGCAGTCCTCGCGTTTCAAGGACGAGGGTTCGGTGATCTACAAGCAGGTGTGACCAGCTGCCTGTAGGTGAGCCGAAGCGGGCCGGCAGATGCCGGCCCGCTTCGTATCCTCAGAGATATTCCGGCTTCAGAATGCCCTTGAGCTGTTCATGGGGAATGAACAGCTCGGGGTGACCGCTCGAGTAGGGTGCAATGCTGTAGACGTCGTACTTGAGCAGCACGCTGTCTTTCAGTAGTGCGATGTTTGCGGTCTGCTGGAAGGGCCAGAAGTCGACGAACTCGGCGTCCTGGGCATGGCCGTTCTCCACCAGCCAACGCTGGTGCGCTTGGCGCGCGACGCGCCAGAAGCTGCCTTCCTGTCCCGGAATCAGCAGGTCTTCCAGGCGCAGCTCGCGGTTCTGCTCGCGATCGTAATTGATGAAGCCGCGCCCAGGCATGCCGTGGGCGCCACCGACATACAGATAGCTGGAAAGCTCGACGATCAGAATGTTGCGGTGCTGGTCACGCAGCTTGGCTTGCAGGTAGCTGCTCCAGCCCGGTTCCGCCGTGCTCAAGAAGCGTTGTTGGTAGCTCTGCAGCGTCTCGGGCAGCCGATCATCCGGGCCATTGATGGTCATCCGGCGCAGGCGCGCGTCGATGAGGCGATCTAGTTCGGGCTCGTCGGCGAAGGTCAGGGTGTCGATGTTGACCAGCGGACAGTTTTCCCCTTCACAACCCGTGGGTCGTTGTTCGGTGACGGTCTGGCGGACCTCTACCGGGCGTTCCGATGCAAAGTGCTGACAGCCGCCGAGCAGCGCGACAAGGCTGCTCAGCATGATGAGATGGCGGATGTATCTGATGGGAATCATGGTTCTTCCAGACATGGCAGTGCGCTTTCGAGTGCCGGTCCCACCCGAAGTTCGTGTTTCCGGCTGGTGGAGCCTTCTTCGGTTACGGTGGTCTGCAAAGGGCTGCGCCAGAGACAACGCCGCGCTAGGATGACGGCAAAACCGCTCACGATGTGACGGTTGCAGTCGTTCGCCGCCGTGCTCGGCGCGGATCAAACCGATATGAGTGGTGCCCATGAGCGAGACCTTCAAACCCGGCCCGGATGATGTCCATATCCTCCGACGAGAGCAATGCTTCAGCGGGTTCTACCGCCTGGAGCGGCTGCATCTGCGTCATCGGCAGTTCGACGGAAGCATGGGTTCAGAGCTGAGCCGAGAGCTGTTCGTGCGTCACGATGCTGTTTGCGTACTGCCCTACGATCCGCAGCGCGACCAGGTGGTATTGATCGAACAGTTCCGCGTCGGTGCGCTGGGCAAGGCCGAGAACCCCTGGCTGATCGAGCTGGTGGCAGGACTGATCGACAAGGATGAATCACCCGAAGAGGTCGCGCGACGTGAGGCGATCGAAGAGGCCGGGCTGGAGCTGGGCGAGCTTTGGCCCGTCAGTCAGTACTTTCCGTCACCTGGCGGCAGCGACGAACGGGTATACCTGTATGTCGGTCGTTGCGACAGTGCCGGGGCCGACGGAGTGTTTGGCCTGGCGGAAGAGGGCGAGGACATTCGGGTGCATGTCTGGTCGCTGCAGGAGGCACTCCGCGCCGTGAATGAGGGTCGTATCGACAATGCGGCCAGCATCATTGCACTGCAGTGGCTGGCTTTGAATCGCGAGCAGGTGCGGGGGGCGTGGACATGAGAAAGACGCGCGAGCGATACCGAGTCGACTTGCTCGAACTGCAGTCGGCATGCGAGGCCAATTACCTGCGTCTGATGCGCCTGCTGCCGAGCATGCGCAACGGCTGCGAGGCACGCCGCATCGCCATCAGCCAGGGCGACATGTTGCTCGGTGTGCTGGTGCTCGAGGTGCTTGAGAGCTGTCCCTACACCACGACCTTGCAGGTCAGTCAGGAGAATTGCCTGACCTGGTTGCCGGTGCCGAAGATGGAGGTGCGGGTATATCACGATGCACGCATGGCCGAAGTCATTCGTGCCGAGAATGCGCGGCGTTTCCGCGGCATCTATCACTACCCCAACGCGCAGATGCACCAGCCGGACGAGAAGAACCAGCTCAATCTGTTCCTCGGCGAGTGGCTGGGCCACTGTCTGGCCTGCGGGCACGAACTTGAACCGGTACTCTGATTTCCCTTCGCCACGCATAGCGGACCGCTGTTCGCATCGCTCTCCTTGAAGGTATGCCGCGCGGTTCTGTGACCCAGGCCCGCTTCCGAGGTTTACCCCCCCGCCGGGCTCCCACCATAATTCCGTTGCGATTTAGCTCAAGGAGAAGGGCATTGCCTGGTGCGTCCCTGACTGTTGAAGATTCGGTTCTGCTGGTGCAGCTCACCGACAGCCATCTGTTTGCCGAAGCGGACGGCAAGCTGCTGGGCATGAATACCTGTGACAGCCTGGAACGGGTGGTCGAGCTGGCCATCGACGAGCAGCCACGCATCGACCTGATCCTGGCCACCGGCGACCTGTCGCAGGATGGCTCAGTGGCGTCGTACCAGCGGTTTCGCAGGCTTGCCGAGCGCATCGAAGCGCCAGCGCGCTGGTGCCCGGGGAACCACGATGAGTTGGCGGCAATGCGTGAGGCTTGCCGTGGCAGTGCGCTGATGGAGCCGCTGCTGGAGATCGGCGGCTGGCGGGTGGTAATGCTCGATACGCTGGTGGCTGGCTCGGTATTCGGCATGCTCCGCGGCGACCAGCTGGAGCTGCTCGATCGTGCGCTGAGCGAGGCGCCTGACCATCATCATCTGATCTGCCTGCACCACCATCCCGTGTCCATTGGCAGCCGCTGGATGGACACCATCGGGCTGCGCAATCCTGATGCCCTGTTCGAGGTGCTCGATCGTCACCGCAACGTACGTGCCTTGCTCTGGGGCCATATTCACCAGGAGTTTGATCACTGGCGCAACGGCGTGCGCCTGCTGGCGTCGCCATCCACCGGCGTGCAGTTCACTCCGCAGAGTGAAGATTTCCAAGTGGACAGCGTGGCGCCGGGTTATCGCTGGTTGCGGCTGCATAACGATGGGCGGCTGGAAACAGCGGTTTCCCGCGTCAGCGGTATCGAGTTCGAAATCGATTACAGCGTGAAAGGCTATTGAGGGCCCTGCAGCAGGTGAGAGAGTGCGGCGAGCCAGGGTGCCGGGCTGCAGCGAAGCGTTTCTGCGTGTTTCCTGCGCGTCGACACTCTTGCAGCGCTCTTTGCCGGTCTGCTTGCAGATGACAGCGTGTGCCTTGTAGCCTTGCGGTTTTTCTATGGGCTGTATCGATGTCCAGTGATTCGCCTTCAATCCTTTATATCCACGGTCTCAACAGCTCTCCGCTTTCGCAGAAGGCGAGTCAGCTGTCCGCTGCGTTGAGCAAGCTCGGCATGGCCGAACGGCTCCGGGTTCCCGCGCTGCATCATCACCCACGACAGGCCATAGCCCAGCTCGAGGCGTGCGTCGTCGAGCTCGGGCGGCCGCTGCTGGTCGGCAGCTCGCTTGGCGGCTACTATGCGACGCACCTCGCCGAGCGGCATGACCTGAGGGCATTGCTGATCAATCCGGCGGTGACACCGCACCGCCGCTTCGACGGTTACCTCGGTCCGCAGACGAACCTGTATAGCGGGGAAATCTGGGAGCTGACCGAGGATCACGTGGCGGCGTTGGCGGAGCTCGAAACCGCACCGCCGCAGGACGCAGAGCGTTATCAGGTCTGGTTGCAGGCGGGCGATGAAACGCTGGATTACCGTGATGCCGCTCAGTTCTATCGTGGCTGTGCGCTGCGTATTCAGGCCGGCGGCGATCATGGCTTTCAGGGGTTCGCCGAGCGCTTGCCGGCACTACTGGCCTTTGCCGGTTTTGAGCCGCAGATTTGGCTGGAACAGCTCTGAGAGGCTGATGCGCGGTTCGGCACAACGCTTACCCGCGCCATGCAGTAGCGTCCCGGCTTGTTTCACGAGCGCGGATCCGCCGTTTCATCCCGGCCGGCTCGCTGGTTTTTTCACAGCCTGTAAGGGCTGCTTGTTCAGAACATAAGGACAGTGCCAGACAGATGTCTTATACCGCAGAAGCCATCGAGGTTCTTTCCGGCCTCGATCCGGTGCGCAAGCGCCCGGGCATGTACACCGATACCTCGCGGCCGAACCATTTGGCGCAGGAAGTCATCGACAACAGCGTCGACGAAGCGCTCGCCGGCCATGCCCGCTCGGTCCAGGTAATCCTGCATCAAGACAATTCGCTGGAAGTGATCGACGATGGCCGCGGCATGCCGGTCGATATTCATCCGGAGGAGGGTGTGCCGGGCGTCGAGCTGATCCTCACCAAGCTCCACGCGGGCGGCAAGTTCTCCAACAAGAACTATCAGTTCTCCGGCGGCCTGCACGGCGTCGGCATCTCGGTGGTCAACGCGCTGTCGACACGGGTCGAAGTGACCGTCAAGCGTGACGGCAGCGAATACCGCATGAGCTTCGCCGATGGCTTCAAGGCTACCGATCTGGAAGTCATCGGCAGCGTCGGCAAGCGCAACACCGGCACCAGTGTGCGTTTCTGGGCCGATCCGAAATACTTCGACTCCCCCAAATTCTCCATCAGTCGCCTGAAGCATGTGCTCAAGGCCAAGGCCGTGCTGTGCCCGGGGTTGAGCGTCAGCTTTGAGGACAAGGGCAGCGGTGAGAAGGTCGAGTGGCATTACGAGGATGGCCTGCGCTCATACCTGGTCGACTCGGTCAGTGATTACCTGCGTCTGCCCGACGAGCCCTTCGTCGGTACGCTCGCCGGCAACACCGAGGCGGTGGACTGGGCGCTTCTCTGGCTGCCGGAAGGCGGCGAAAGCGTCCAGGAAAGCTACGTCAACCTGATCCCTACGGCGCAGGGAGGCACCCACGTCAACGGCTTGCGCCAGGGGCTGCTGGATGCCATGCGCGAGTTCTGCGAGTTCCGCAACCTGTTGCCGCGCGGGCTGAAGCTGGCGCCGGAAGATATCTGGGAGCGCATCGCCTTCGTCCTCTCGATGAAGATGCAGGAGCCGCAGTTTTCCGGGCAGACAAAGGAGCGCCTGTCGTCCCGCGAGGCGGCTGCATTCGTCTCCGGCGTGGTCAAGGATGCCTTCAGCCTCTGGCTCAATGCCCACCCGGAGCTGGGCATGCAACTGGCCGAGCTGGCGATCAGTAACGCCGGGCGCCGGCTCAAGGCCGGCAAGAAGGTCGAGCGCAAGAAGATCACGCAAGGCCCGGCACTGCCCGGCAAGCTGGCCGACTGCGCCGGGCAGGACCCGATGCGCGCCGAGCTGTTCCTGGTCGAGGGCGACTCGGCAGGTGGTTCGGCGAAGCAGGCGCGGGACAAGGAGTTTCAGGCGATCATGCCGCTGCGCGGCAAGATCCTGAACACCTGGGAGGTTGACGGCGGCGAAGTGCTTGCCAGTCAGGAGGTTCACGACATCGCCGTGGCGATTGGCGTCGACCCGGGGGCCACCGATCTGGGGCAGCTGCGTTACGGCAAGATCTGCATCCTTGCCGACGCCGACTCCGATGGTCTGCATATTGCGACACTGCTTTGCGCCTTGTTCGTCCAGCATTTCCGCCCGCTGGTGGAGGCCGGCCATGTCTATGTCGCCATGCCGCCGCTGTACCGCATCGACCTGGGCAAGGACATCTTCTATGCGCTGGATGAGGCCGAGCGCGACGGCATTCTTGAGCGCCTGGTTGCCGAGAAGCGCCGCGGCAAGCCTCAGGTCACGCGGTTCAAGGGCCTCGGTGAGATGAACCCACCGCAACTGCGCGAGACCACCATGGACCCCAACACCCGTCGCCTGGTGCAGCTGACCCTGGATGACTTCGAAGGAACCCGCGAGATCATGGATATGTTGCTGGCCAAGAAGCGCGCCGGCGATCGCAAGAGCTGGCTCGAGTCCAAGGGCAACCTGGCGGAGGTGCTGATTTGATCCGCCGCTGGCTGATGCTGCTGGGTCTGGCTTCGGCACCGCTCTGGGCCAACGAGCCGGCGCCTGAATTGAAACTGCTGAGCGAGCATCCGATAGCGGGCATGACGGGCGGTAACCTCTCCGGGATGGCCTGGTGCGGTGATGCGCTGTGGGCCGTTTCCGATCGCGTGGATGATGCCTTATACCGTCTGGATACCAGTGTCTCGCCCTGGCAGGCGGAGCCAGAGCGCTTCGACGTGGGTCCACCACCGGACAGTGGCTTGCCCTGGGGCATGCGCATGCGCGCCTGGGTTAGTGGTCATGTGCGTGGCGGTCATCTGGATTTCGAAGGTCTGAGTTGCGACAGTTCGGGCAACCGCTATGTGGTCAGCGAGTCCCATGCCGCGGTGCTGCGGGTGAGCCCTGCTGGCACGGCAGAATGGCTTCGCCTGCCCGATTCGCTGGTTCGGCAGGCGCGCGCCAGCGGGATGCTCTGGCACTTCAATGCGCTGTTCGAAGGGATCGCAGTCGACCCGAGGGCTGAGCGCATGTGGCTTGCGGCCGAGCGCGAGCGCCGCGGGCTGCTGGTGCTGCATCGCAAGCAGAGCAGTTGGCAGTGCACCGGTGGCTGCGTGCTGATGGCGCAGGGCGGTAATCAGCAGCCGCCTGCCGCGCTGGGCGATATGCCCGTGCCGCGCAGTTTCTCGGCGCTGGCGTTCTTTCGCGACAAGCTGTTCGTTCTTGAGCCTTCGGCCTATCGGGTTTGCCGGCGTAGTCCGGCGACCGGTGCGGTCGAGCGGTGCTGGTCGTTCGCTGGCGAAGCCTTGACCGAGGAGCGCCGCTACGGTGAGCCCTACGGCAACGCGGAGGCGCTTTGGGTCGATGCCGAAGGCGCCTGGATCGGTGTCGACAACAACGGCAAGGCCCGTGGCGATGGCGAAAAGCGCCCAATCATCTGGCGCTTTGCAGCGCCGGAGGGCGGCTGGATGGCCCGGCCGTGAGCCAGACTGCCGGGCGTCGTGCCGGGCGCGTGATGCTGGTGCTGGCCTGGGGCGCTGGCCTGTTCCTGGCCACTCGCTTCTTCGCGGCATGGGAAGAGGATCGGCTCAACCCTAATCGCCAGCCAGTCTCTCAGGTGCACGGCGAGCAGATCGAGGTGCAGCTGGCCGGCAACACTCAGGGGCATTTCGTCGCCAGTGGGCGTATCAATGGCGAAGCTGTGACGTTTCTACTCGACACCGGCGCCACCGATGTCGCTATTCCCGCGGAAATGGCCGAGCGGCTGGGTCTGCAACATGGTGCGCCGGTGATGCTGCACACCGCCAACGGCCAGACCACCGGCTATCGCACCGTGCTGTCGAGCCTCGACCTTGGAGACATCACATTGCGTGATGTGCGTGCCATCGTCGCCCCCGGCTTTCGTAGCGAACAGGTGCTGCTCGGCATGAGCGCCCTGAAACAACTTGAATTCACCCAGCGCGCCGGCACCCTGGTGCTGCGCCAGCATGTAACGGATCGACCATGAGCGAATCCCTCGACCTGAGCCTGGACGGCGTGGAGCGTCGCTCCCTCGCCGATTTCACCGAGCAGGCGTACCTCAACTACTCCATGTACGTGATCATGGATCGCGCGCTGCCGCATATCGGCGATGGCTTGAAGCCGGTGCAGCGGCGAATCATCTACGCGATGAGCGAACTCGGCCTGAACGCCGATGCCAAGCACAAGAAGTCCGCGCGTACCGTCGGTGACGTGCTCGGTAAATTCCATCCGCATGGCGACAGCGCCTGTTACGAAGCCATGGTGTTGATGGCGCAGCCGTTCAGCTATCGCTACACGCTGGTGGACGGCCAAGGCAACTGGGGCGCCCCGGACGATCCGAAGTCGTTCGCCGCGATGCGTTACACCGAGGCACGCCTGTCGCGCTATTCCGAAGTGCTGCTCAGTGAGCTGGGGCAGGGCACGGTGGAGTGGGTGCCGAACTTCGATGGCACCCTTGACGAGCCGGCGACCCTGCCAGCGCGGCTGCCCAACCTGCTGCTCAACGGCACCACTGGCATCGCCGTGGGCATGGCTACCGATGTGCCGCCGCACAACCTGCGCGAAGTGGCCGCAGCCTGCGTACGTCTGCTCGACGAGCCGAGCGCCAGTGTCGAGCAGCTCTGCGAGCATGTGCTCGGGCCGGATTTTCCGACCGAGGCGGAAATCATCACCCCGCGCGCGGATCTGCTGAAGATCTACGAAACCGGGCGTGGCTCGGTCCGCATGCGCGCGATCTACCGGGTCGAGGATGGCGACATAGTGGTCACCGGACTACCGCATCAGGTGTCCGGCTCCAAGGTGCTCGAGCAAATTGCCGGCCAGATGCAGGCCAAGAAGTTACCGATGGTGGCTGACCTGCGTGACGAATCCGATCATGAGAACCCGTGCCGCATCGTCATCATTCCTCGGTCCAATCGGGTCGACGTGGAAGGGCTGATGCAGCACCTGTTTGCCACTACCGAGCTGGAGTCCAGTTATCGGGTCAACGCCAACGTCATCGGTCTCGATGGTCGTCCGCAGGTGAAGAACCTGCGCACGCTGCTCAGCGAATGGCTCACCTATCGCATCGGCACTGTGCGGCGCCGTTTGCAGTTCCGCCTAGACAAGGTCGAGCGACGTCTGCACCTGTTGGAAGGGTTGCTGGTAGCCTTCCTCAATCTTGATGAAGTGATCCACATCATCCGTACCGAGGACCAGCCCAAGCCGGTGCTGATGGCGCGCTTCGAACTCTCCGAGCTGCAGGCCGATTACATTCTCGATACTCGCCTGCGTCAGCTGGCGCGGCTGGAAGAGATGAAGATCCGTGGCGAACAGGACGAGTTGGCCAAGGAGCGTGAAAAGCTGCTGGCGTTGCTCGGCAGCGAAGCCAAGCTGAAGAAGCTGGTGCGCAAGGAGCTGATCGAGGACGCCGAAACCTACGGCGACGACCGTCGCTCGCCGATCGTCGAGCGCGCCGAAGCCCGTGCCCTGTCAGAGAACGAGCTGCTGCCGTCCGAGCCGGTCACCGTGGTGATCTCCGACAAGGGCTGGGCGCGTTGCGCCAAGGGCCACGACATCGACGCTGCCGGGCTTTCCTACAAGGCCGGCGATGGCTTCAAGGCCGCTGCGGCCGGTCGCTCGAATCAGTACGCCGTGTTCATCGATTCCAGCGGGCGCAGCTATTCGCTGGCGGCGCACTCGCTGCCTTCCGCGCGCGGTCAGGGCGAGCCGCTCACCGGCCGATTGACGCCGCCGCCGGGGGCAAGCTTCGAATGCGTGCTGCTGCCCGAGGATGAAGCGCTCTACGTGATCGCCTCGGATGCCGGCTACGGTTTCGTGGTCAAGGGCGAGGATCTGCAAGCCAAGAACAAGGCCGGCAAGGCGCTGCTGTCGTTGCCGAAAGGCGCCAAGGTCGTTGCGCCGCGGCCGCTGGCCAGTCGTGATGATGATTGGCTGGCTGCCGTGACCACCGAAGGCCGCCTGCTGGTGTTCCCTGTGCGCGATTTGCCGCAGCTGGGCAAGGGCAAGGGCAATAAGATCATCGGCATCCCCGGCGAGCGGGTCGCCAGCCGTGAGGAATACCTGATCGACCTCGCCGTATTGCCGGCTGGTGCCACTCTGGTACTGCAGGCGGGCAAGCGCACATTGTCGCTGAAGGCCGAGGATCTGGAGCACTACAAGGGCGAGCGGGGCAGGCGCGGCAACAAGCTGCCGCGGGGCTTCCAGCGGGTCGAAGGCCTGTTGGTCGAAGTGTGACAATGTGCATTGGTGCTGGAATCGATGGCCGGTTTCACGGAAGATAGCGGCCTTTCCAGCCTGCGGCATTTGGCCCGGTGCTTTTCTTTTGCGTCGGCGAGGTCGATTGTTTGGCGCTTTGAGCGCAAGGCTTCGTTGGGCTATGGGTCGTGAGCGGCCTGAACTGTGGTGTGATGACGGTAATGAAGAATTTGCTGCGTGTTCCGACTGTTTTGTTGCTCGTCAGCATTGGCCTGACGGGCTGTATCGGCCTGCAGCCGGCACCGATGTATCGGCTCGACAGTGGTACGTCAGAGGTGCCGGAGCGTACCGACGGTGCCGCCGTGCTGCTGGCGCCGGTCGCCCTCGCCGATTACCTGCAGCGCGACGCGTTGCTCCAGCGGCTGGCTGATGGAAGCCTGGCTGCCAACGATCAGCAGGCGCGCTGGGCGGGCAGCCTGAAGGCTGACATCGAACAGCTGCTGCTGCGTCAACTGGCGTGGCGCCTGGATACCCAGAGCCTGGTGCTTGGCCCGCCTGATGAAGGCTTCGCGCCGGAGGTGCAGATCGAGTTGTCTATCACGCGCCTCGATTCCGGCCCAGAATACCCAGCAGTGCTTGAAGCGCAGTGGCGCCTGCGGGACAAGGCGGGCAAGCACCTAGGGAGCCGCCTGGTGCGTCTGCAGGAGGAGCACCAGGGTAGCGCCTCCGACCAGGTGCGTGCGCAGAGCATACTGCTGCAGCGCCTGAGCGAGATGGTTGCTGGTGCGGTCGAGCCTGCGTTGGTCGCCAAAAACCCAGCCAAACCCGCCCCGGCCAAGCCACAGACAAACCGCTCGGCCGAGGCGCCTGCACCGCGTATTCCGGCCGCCGAGCCGATCCGGACTGATATGGAAGTGTTCCGCTTCTAAGCCTGAGAGCGCCGCCGCTCCAACTAAAAAGCCCGATCAGTCAGTCTGATCGGGCTTTTTTGCTTTCTACCTCTACCTCTACCTCTACCTCTACCTCTACCTCTACCTCTACCTCTACCTCTACCTCTACCTGTTGCCGGGCGGGTAGGGTGGTTCTGAGAGCGACTCTGCCGCGCGGCAGCTGTCAGAGCGCTCGGCTACGCAGTTCGTGCATGCGCGCTAATTGGCGTTCCAGCAGCGATGGGTAAGGGTCGATCAGGCGTTCGACGCAGCATGCCCCTTCCGGGCTAGCGATCGGGCGAATGCGGGCGCGCTGCTGGATCAGTCGATCCTCGCTGATGCTGCGCTCGACCAGCAGCAGGTTGCGGCTGTGCAGCGACATATCCAGAGCCGTTTGGGCCGGCTCACTGAGCAGCAGGTCGCCTTGGCTCAGACCGTACAAGTGGTCGCCTTGAGTCAGAGCGAGCTGTAGCTGCAGGGTGATGCCGATGTCGGCAACGTCGATCTGCAAGGCATGGCCGAGGGCGCGCATCAGCTCGCCGCAGCAAATCGCGTGGGTCAGGTAGTTCTGCTCGTCGTCCTGACTATGAAACAGCATCAGACTACTGCCGTCGTTGAGCGTATGCAGTTCGGCTTGGTAGAGCGTGGCGGCCTGTTGCAGGCAGTCGCGATAACGCTGTAGCAACTCCGTCAGGCGCGGCCGCGGCAGCCGGCGCAACTGATCCTGGCCGCCGAGCTGGATGGCCAGTACCGCGCTGCGGGTTGGTTGCGGCGGCGTAGATGCCGGTTGCGCGGCCCGAGTGCTAGTGGACTGGGTCTCGAATGGCGCCTCGTCATCGAGCAACTCCAGATCGTCATCATCGATGGCGGCTGAAAAGCGTGGCGGGTGCTGCGGCTGATCGCCCAGTTCGATATCGAAGCGATCAGCTTGTCTCACCGAGGACGGCTCGCCGCTGTCGCGCTCGTCATCCTGGTCGAAGTAGTCGTCGTCGAGCGCATCGCTCAGATCCAGCTCCGGTTCAGGTTTCTCCGGCACCAGGCGGGCCTGCAGCTGACGAGCAAGATCACCGATCTCATCCTGGCGTCCGGCGCCCGGGGCGGGATCATCCGGGTCGCGCAGCCACAGGCGCAGCTGCATCAGCGGTGTCGCCAGCTGCCGCCCCAGCCGCAGGCTGAGGATCAGCGTCAGGGCCAGCAGGATCAGGCTGAGCAATCCCATGCTTTGCAGGCTGATGGTCATCGGCTGCTGGAATTGCTGCATGTCCAGGCTGACGCGCAGATGCCCTGCAATCACTTCCTGGAAGCTGATCGGCGTCGAGTAGAGGCCGTTGTCGTCACTCAGCAGACCATGCTGAGGGCGTGTGCCCGACTCGGCAAGCACGCGGTTGTCCACGCTGTAGATCGCCGCGTGGGCCACCAGCGGGTTCTTCACCAGATTGCTCAGCAGCACGTTGAGGCTGAGGATGTCGTTGGCCACCAGCAAGTCGGTGGCCGAAGCGGCTGTCTGGGTGACCAGACTCTGGCCCAGGGCATCGGCTTGCTGCTCCATGGCGTGCTTGAACTGCATGCCGATCACCCACGCATAGATGATCAGCGCCAGGGCGACCAGCAGCAGCGTATGGCTGGCAATCCGCAACACCAGCGGGACACGATGCTGGCGCACTGCGCGATAGACCATCAGGAAGAAATTGTCTGGCTTTACGGATGCGGGCCGGTTCACAGAGCGCGGCTCTTCTCGTCGGGAAATTGCCGAGCAGTATACGGAAAGCGCAGGGGGCGCTGAAGGTCTGCCGCTGCAAGCTGACGAATTGCGTCGAAACCATGGACGCTCGGCCGGATTGCGCCGCCGCGCCGGCTGCCCAGCGGCTTGATCAGCTGATGTAGAATGCCGGCCTTCATTGCCTGCCATGGGAGCTGCGCCTTGCGCGAAATCGTCCTGATCAACATCACCGGTGAAGACCGCCCGGGCCTGACCGCGGCCATCACCGGCGTGCTCGCCCAGGGGGGCGTGAACATTCTCGACATCGGCCAGGCAGTGATCCATGACACCCTGTCGTTTGGCATCCTGATCGAGATTCCGGATAACGAGCGGGCTTCATCGGTGCTCAAGGACGTATTGTTCATGGGCTACAAGCATGACCAGCAGGTGCGCTTCACCCCGGTGGCCGAGGCCGACTATCAGCATTGGGTGGCTGGGCAGGGCAAGCCCCGGCACATCGTTACGCTGCTGACACGCAAGGTCACTGCCGAGCAGTTGCAAAGGGTCAGTTCGATCACCGCCAAGTACGGGCTCAATATCGATCATATCGACCGCCTGTCCGGGCGCATGCCGCTGGACATGCCGGAGGAGCTGGGCAAGGGCTGCATCGAGTTTTCGGTGCGTGGTGAGCCGGCCGATACCGCAGCGCTGCGCGCCGAATTTCTCAGCGTGGCGCAGGAGCTCAATGTCGATATTGCCTTCCAGCGTGATTCGGTCTACCGGCGCAACCGTCGGCTGGCCGTGTTCGACATGGATTCGACACTGATCGAGGCCGAGGTGATCGACGAACTGGCCAAGGCCGCGGGCGTTGGCGAGCAGGTGTCCGAGATCACCGAGCGGGCGATGCGCGGCGAACTGGATTTCCGCGCCAGCTTCAAGGAGCGCCTGGCTTTGCTAGAGGGTTTGTCGGAAGACGTGCTTGCCGATATCGGCGCGAGCCTGCGTCTGACCGAAGGCGCCGAGGTGCTGTTCGCTGAGCTGAAACGTTTGGGTTACAAGACGGCGATCCTGTCCGGAGGCTTCAGCTACTTCGCCAAGCAGTTGCAGGCCAAGCTTGGCATTGACTATTTATTCGCCAACGAATTGCAGATCGAGAACGGCAAGGTGACCGGTGTGGCGGTGGAGCCCATCGTCGACGCGCAGCGCAAGGCTGATCTGTTGCGCCAGCTGGCCGAGCAGGAAGGCCTTTGCCTGGAGCAAACCATCGCTGTGGGCGACGGTGCCAATGATCTGCCCATGCTGGGTCTGGCAGGGCTGGGCGTTGCCTTCCGCGCCAAGCCGCTGGTCAAGCAGTCGGCGAAACAGGCGATCTCCACGCTGGGGCTGGACGGCATCCTTTATCTGCTGGGCTTTCGCGATCGCGAAGGCTCTGAGTAAGAGCAGAACGGCAAACTTCCGGAAAAGCGAAGCCCTGGGTCGACTACGGCCCAGGGCTTTTTACTTGTTGCCTAAAGCTTATGGCTTGAAACCGCGTCAGGGTTTGATTGCCACCTTCAGTACGCCATCGCGCTGGTTGGCGAACAGGTCGTAGGCATTGCTGATGTCATCCAGCGCATATTGGTGAGTGACCAGTGGGCCGAGATCGACGCGCCCGGACGCCACGACATTCAGCAGTCGGCGCATGCGCTCTTTGCCGCCGGGGCACAGCGAGGTGACGATCTTGTTGTCGCCCAGGCCTGCATGGAAAGCGCCGAGCGGAATGGTCAGGTCGCTGGAGTAGACGCCCAGGCTGGACAGGGTCCCGCCCGGCTTGAGCGCGCGCAGCGCCTGCTCGAAGGTGGTCTGAGTGCCCAGCGCTTCGATGGCGGCATCGACGCCGCGGCCACCGGTCAGTTTCATGATCTCGTCGACGACGTCGACGTTGCGGAAGTTGAGCGTCACGTCGGCGCCCATCTTGCGGGCGATGTCCAGCCGTGCATCGACACCGTCCACGGCGATGATGGTGCCGGCGCCGCGCAGCTTGGCCCCAGCGGTGGCACAGAGGCCGATGGGGCCTTGGGCGAAGATCACCACGATGTCGCCGATCTTGATATTGGCGGCTTCGGCACCGGCGAAGCCGGTGGACATGATGTCGGGGCACATCAGCACCTGCTCGTCGGTCAGGCCGTCCGGTACTGGTGCCAGGTTGGCCTGGGCGTCCGGGACCAGGACGTACTCGGCCTGGGTGCCGTCGATGGTGTTGCCGAAGCGCCAGCCGCCCATGGGTTTGTAGCCGTGGCATGAGCAACCGCCATCTTGAGAGGGCAGGCCATCCTGGCAGGCGTAGGAGGTGAAGCTCGGACAGATCGCGCCGGCAATCACGCGCTGGCCTTCCTGATAGCCCTTGACGTTGCTGCCAAGCTTCTCGATGACGCCGACCGGCTCATGGCCGATGGTCAGCCCCGCGGCGACCGGATATTCACCCTTAAGGATGTGCACGTCGGTGCCGCAGATCGTGGTCGTCGTGATGCGCAGCAGGGCATCGTTAGGTCCGATCTCGGGGATGGGCTTGTCCTGCAGCTCGATGCGGCCCGGTTCAACGAACACGGCGGCTTTCATCATGGCCATGGTGCGACTCCTCTTGGATTTGAAGGCGTCCGAACACTCTAGCCCAGCGGCACGACCGATGGATGACCGCGGTCAAGCTGCAGTTGATTAACGCGGGGGAGCGGGCATGCCATGGGCAGGGCTCAGGCGAGCCCCGCCGCGAGGTCACTCCTCATCGGAGGAGAAGTCGTAGTCCATCGACTGGCTAGGGCCCTGCAGGTAGTGGCCCTGGATGTAGCTGACGCCCGCCTGCCAGAGGGTGGCAAGCACAGTGGCGCTTTCGACGAAGGGCACGATGCTCTGCTTCTGCTGCGCGTGCAGATCGGCGAGCAGCGTCTTCAACGCTTCCTGGTTTTCCTGGCGGGTAAGATCCTGGGTATAAGAGCCATCGACCTTGATGAAGCCGGCTTCCAGATGCTTGAGCGTGTTGAAGGGGTTAAGCACGCAGCCGAACTGGGCCAGGGCTATATGGCAGCCGAGAGCTGCCAGTCCCTGCGTCAGTGCCTTGGCCTGCCTCAGATACGCAACGGCATCGGCTTCACCGAGCTCGAACACCAGAGAGTCTCCGGGAAGGCGCGAGGCTTTCAGTACCACGCCGAGCCACGGCAACAGGCTGGGGTCCTGCAGGCTGGCGGCGGAAAGGTGCAGGAACAGGCGCGTGCGATGCCCTTTGGTGCGGTGCTCGGCCAGCAGCTTGATGGAGTTGAGGATCACCCAGCGATCAATCTTGGTGGACAGGCCGACATCCGCGGCGGTGCTGAGAAACTCGTTCGGCGGCACCTCCGCTCCCTGCGGGTCAAGCAAGCGCAGGAGGACTTCATAGTGTTCGAAGCTGTCGCCGCGCAGGCTGATGATCGGCTGGAACAGCAGGCGGAAGCTGTTGTTTTCCAGCGCCTGCTTGAGCATCGCGGCGATATCGCCGCGGTTAGCTGCCGCGGCCAGCTCGTCTGCCGGATCGTAGATCTTCAGCGCATTGCCGTCGCTCAGTTCATCGGCGCAGCGGTGTGCACGTTCGATGGCGTCCTGGGCCTTGGCGGTCTTTTCGTCCAGCCCGGCAACGCCGATGCTGAAGGTGGTCTGCACCGTGCGCCCACCGACATCGAGTAGATGGCCTTCCACCTTGCTCAGCAATTTGCGCAGCTCCGGCTCGGTCTGCAGGGGAACGACTCCCGGTTGTAATGCAGTGAAGACGTCGTCGGCGAAGCGAGCCAGCTGAGTTTCGACGGGGAAATGCCCACGCAGCAAGGTGGCCAGCTGACTGAGCAGTTGGTCGGAATCGGTCAGGCCTATATCGGCCTGCAACGCAGCGAACCGGTCGACACGAATATAGGCAAGGCTGGCCGCCTGACCGGCGTTGACCGCGCGCTCCACTGCGGCGTCCATCACGTCGAGGAAACTGTTGCGGTTAAGCAGGCCGGTCACCGGGTCCTGAGTGCTGATTTCGCGCAGCTTCTGCAGTTCTGCGCTGTCGTTCTCGGCCCGTATGACCACCTGAATACAGGGCTCGCCATCGTAGGCGGCGGGGGAGAAGTGCATGCGCATCTTGAGCGTTTCGCCATCGGCCCTAACACCGCCACAGGCGAGTTCGGCACTACCCTCAAGGGTCTGGTAATTCTTCAGGAACGCCTTGAAGGTACTCTGATCGCTGCCGCTGATCAGGTCGATCATCGGCATGCCCTCCAGGTCTTCCACATCCTCGTAGCCGAACAGTTCGAGATAGGCTCGGTTGGCATAGATATGCATGCCATCGTGAACGTAGGCAATCGCGTCCACAGAACTGTCGAGCAGTAGCTGGCAGCGTTTTTCCGCTTCGCGCAGGGCTACTTCCGCCGAGCGGCGCGCCCGGCGCTCCTCAAGGTTGGCCAGTTCGCGATTGGCCACCAGCAGCAGCCATTCATCCTCGCCCTGCGGCAGCGCATCCTGCGCGCCGAGCATCAGCGCTTCGGTGATCGCTTCGGCATCATTAGCGGCGGTGAGCTGAATGATCGGGATGTCCTTGGCCTGCCGGCGAATGGCGCTGATCGCTTCGCTGGGGTCAAGATTTTCACTCTGCGGTGCATTGATCAGCAGATCCCAGGTCTGTTTCAGGGCTTCAGCCAGATCGTCACTGGAGGTGAGACGATGCACTCGGGTCGCCTGTCCGGCATTGCGGAAGAGACTGACCAGACGCTCGGCTTCGTTCTGCGAGTCTTCGAGGATCAGCAGGCGGATAGTTTTCTTTTGCAGGGCCATGGCAACAGCTTAAGTGCGCGCTGGAATGGCGCGGGCAGGCAAGAATGCGAGAGTCGGCAATCTACAGCGACTTCCAGAGCGAGTCAAAATCTTCATCCGTGCTCGCCGTGTGGCCTTTCCAGCCTGTGACCGGGGTCTCTCGCTCTGTTGAAACCTGGCCGACGGTGCGGTATTCGAACTGGTTGTAGTTGCCCATGCTTACCCGTCGACGGTCCAGTACGGCGCGCTGTTCCTCGCCGTTACGGTTGATCTGCACCTTGTGACCTTCCTGGAACGGCAGGCGCGGGGCGATCAGCATCGCCGGCTGGGATATCGCTGCGATCTCCGGCAGCAGTAGGGCCCGGAGGTATTCGCTGCCCTGGTCGACTTTGCGCAGCAGGCGCAGGCCGCATGGCTGCGCCTGGGGTGCGATCAGCTCGACGCCCATCTGCGTGCTGCCACCTCGCACCTGGCGAATCCAGCGCACCACGGCAATGCTCCAGCTCTGCGCACCGCCTTCGCGCAGTCCCAGCAGCTCGCCGGTCTGCAACTGGCTTGGCACTTCACCATCCCATGCCAGGCAGTACCCGCCTGGACTGTGGTCCACCAGCTGGATCTGATAGGTGGGATAGCTTTCCGTTGTGGCCGGTCGCTTGCTCGGCTGGCTGGCGGCTGCGCTGGTGTGGGTGGCCGGCGCTGCGCGCGGCAGGTTGGGCCTGACGAACTCGATGTGGTCGTGGGTCGGCAATGGTTCGCCGCTACCACTTTGCGCATCGAATGCATTAGCCCAGACGTCCGCTGCGCCATTGTGCAGTTTGAACACGGCGCAATTGGAACTGTGCGGCAGTTCGAGCACCTCGTTGAACGGGCGCTGACCGGCAAGCTGATAGTGCAATGCGGTCATCCCTATGCACAGGGTCAACGTGCCTTGTGCCGGAATGCGCTGGAAGGTGCGTTCGGAAATGTCGCCCCAGGCTGAGCTCAGATGGCGCAGCAGGTCGTCGTCCAAGCCCGTCGCGGCGGGCAGGCGAGTGAGCTGACGGTTCTCGGCTGCCAGACGCAGGTGTTCCTCGATGACCTGCACCAGCATCGTGGTATCGATGCCGAGTAGGTTGTGCTGCTCGCGGGCCGGAAACAGTGATCGGTAGCGTGGTGGCCCGTCGACCGCCGGCGAGAACAGGAACAGGCTGCTTGGAGCGCTGGCCGTCCGGATGTGTGCCATCGCGCTCCAGGCTTCCAGCGCAGCAGCCAGCTTGACGATGCTCTGCTGGCGCATCTGGTTGCAGCGGGCGCAGCCGAGCAGCAGCGATGTCAGATAGCTTTGTTCCGCGCTCAATCCCTGGGCGTGGCGCGCCAGCGGATCGCGGATCAGAAGACGCTCGGTTCCCTGTTCGACCGCCAGCTGATAGAGCTGGTGCAGCTCGAGCCACAGGCCCGGAGCGGCTGGGCTATAGAGCTGGGTAGAGCGGATCAGCAGATCACCCAGGCTGTGGATGGCTCGTTGCAGGGCGACGGAGAGCAACTGCTGGCGGTCGCGCTCGGGCTGGGAGACTACCCGTACGACGATCAGCTTGTAGCCGACCGCGAGATGGTTTTGCAGCGCCTGGCAGAGCCCGGCGACTTTGCGTGGTCGCTCGCTGAGGACGATGGGCTGGTTGACGTAGTGCTTTTCCAGCTGAGTGCAGACGAAGTGCACGTCTGGTCGCAGCAGCTCCAGCAGCTGCAGGCGCGTTTCCGATGCGACGCGCAGCTGGTTGAGCTCAATCAGCGCCTGATAGAGCTGTCGGGCGGTTTCGCCGATGTTGGCCTTGGGCAAACCGGCTAACCAGCCCGTTATCCCGCGAATGCTGGCGTCGCAGAAGGACAGGCTCTGCCGAGTCGGTGCGGGCGCGCGCAACAGCAGATGATGGCTCTGTCTATCCAAAACGGGAGGGCTCCGCGGTGGCTCATGGCATAGGTAAATGTGAACTCTATCAATATCTGCCGCGCAGGGCAGGACTAAATGATGGCTCGATGATGCTACCCGACGTTCGGCACCCGTTAATGCCGAATTGTCGCGCCCGCCTCCTTATTTCACCTCGGTCGGCTCGGTTGGATCGATTGGCTCGACCAGCTCGGCGACTGTGCTAGTGCCAGCTTGCCCCAGTGCTTCGCCCATGCTTACCGGACTCAGCGGCCCCAACTGTTCGGCCCAGCGCACCTGGTCCGGCCCGAACAAAAGGATCACGGTCGAGCCCAACTTGAAGCGGCCCATCTCGGCGCCCTTCTCCAGGTGAATGGGCGCACGCGCCGCTTCGTCATAGCGGAAACTCTTGAGGGTGCGCTTGGGAGGGGTGACCAGGCCGGCCCAGACGGTTTCGATGCTGGCGACGATCATTGCGCCGACCAGCACCATGGCCATGGGGCCGTGCTCGGTATCGAACAGGCAGACCACCCGCTCATTGCGTGCGAACAATTCCGGCACGCCCTGCGCGGTGACGGTGTTGACGGAGAAGATCCGCCCCGGCACGTAGACCATTTCGCGCAACGTACCGCTGACCGGCATATGCACGCGGTGGTAGTCCTTGGGCGAGAGATAGACAGTGGCGAAGGCGCCGCCCATGAACGGTGCGGCACGTTCATGATCGCCGCCGAGCAGTTCCATGGCGCTGAAACTGTGCCCCTTGGCTTGGAAGATGCGGCCCTGCTCGATTCGGCCCAGCTGGCTGATCGCGCCGTCGCAGGGGTTGAGGATGGCGCCGGGCGTGGAGTCCAGCGGGCGAGCCCCATCCTTCAACGCGCGGGTGAAGAAGGCATTGAAGTGCTCATAGGCAGTGGGCTCTTCGGTCTGCGCTTCGCGCATGTCGACCTGGAAGTGACGGACGAACCATTTGATGAAGGTGTTCTTCACCCACGGCAGCCGGCATTCGGCCAGGCAGCCGGCGAGACGGGAAATCAGATGATGGGGCAGCACGTACTGGCTGATGACGAACAGACGATCTTTCATGTTTGACCTTTTCATTGCTGTACCGGGGTGTCAGGCAGGTTGCCCCATTCGGCCCAGGAGCCGGCATAGCCTTTGATACGCGGATAGCCCAGTGCCTTGCCCAGAAGGTAGGTGAGGCCGGAGCGATGGTGGGTTTGGCAGTGGGTGATGATTTCCTTGTCTGGCGTGATGCCCAGCGCCAGCAAGCATTCGGCGATGTCTTCGCGGATGCGCAGTGCGCGGGTCGGATCCATCGCAGCGGTCCACTCGAAATTGATTGCACCGGGAATGTGGCCGCCGCGCGCCGCGAAGAGTTTCTCGCCGCGATATTCGGCCGGCGAACGCGCGTCCCAGATCACCAGATCCTCGGCGCCGAGACGGCTTTCGATATAGCCGCGGGTTGCCGTGGGCGCATCGTCGAGCGTCAGGCTCGGTGAGCCTGACGCTGCCTCTGGCGCTTCCTGGGTTACCGGGCGTGCCTCGCTCAGCCAGGCATGCAGTCCGCCGTTGAGGTAGTGATAGCGGTGATGGCCGATCACGTCGAGCAGCCAGATGAAACGGCCGGCCCAGCCGCCGCCTTCGTCGTCGTACACCACGTAGACGGCGTCGGCCCGATGGCCCAGTGCGCCGAACAGTCGCTCCAGTTGCGCCAGCTCTGGGAGCAGTCCGGGCGCCGGTGGTTGACCGAGTTGCGTCTGTTTGGGATCGACGAAGCGAGCGCCAGGCAGGTGGCCTTCGGCGTAACGGGAAGCACTGGTCAAGTCGACCAGGATCAGCTCGGGCGCGTCCAGGCGCGTGGCGAGGTCGGCGGGCTCGATCACCAGCGGCAGGTTGGAAAAGACAGACACGGCAGGCCTCGACTAGTCGTAGAAGAGGCGAAGTCTAGCGAAAAAGCTCAGGCCCCGCGCCTGCTGAAGATACTCAACGCCCGTTCGATGCACTGCGATGTTTTAGCGAATGTTTGCAGCGCAGCATCGGAAATCGCCGCTCCGTTCTGATCGGCAACGATCAGCATCAGCACGCGGCCGTCAATGCCCAGTGAGCGCAGCAGCAGATGTTCCCCGGCGAACAGGATCTTCAGCGCGCCGGGCAGCAACGCGGAGAACTGCGCCATGTTGGCCGGTTGCAGGCGCAACTGCGCTGGCTTCTCCAGTAGCCGCCGCAGGATCTGGCTCTGTTCCGCGGCCAGGGTCAGTCGCGCGGCATCGCCCGGCAGGCCAACGCACTGCTGGGCGACGAGGCGGTTCTGCTTGCGGTCGACCAGCATGATCAGTGAGCGCTGCATGCCGGCGCAGGCCATGGCCTGGCTGGCGCTGGCGGTCAGCTGCAGCACGTTGCTGAACGGCGTTGGCTCGCTGAGCAGGCGACGGCAGTGTTCGCGCCATTCGGCCAGCTCAGCCTCGTTGGGCTGGGGTGCTGCGCGCAGGGCCTGGAAGCGGCTATCGGAGGGCCACAGCAGGCCCTGGGCTGGGTGCCAGAGATCGGTAGGGCCAAATGCGCGGGCGCTGATCACGGCTTGCTGGTGAACCATCTGTTGCAATTCACCCAGCGAAACCTGCAGATACAAGCCTGCCAGGCGCTGCCAGCGCAGGCTGTGCACGCCCCCCCAGCTGTGGTGCGAAGACAGTGCCAAGCCGTTGGCCAGGACGATGGTATTGCTCGGCAGCGTCACCCAGCGCCGCAGCTCGGGATCGGCATCGAGCATCTGCTGCTGGTGCAGAGGATGTTCGTTGTCGCGGGCGATATGCAGTGCCTTGATCAGCATGCGTCGATCGCCGCTGAGCAGGCGATAGCCCTGGATGACCCAATCCGGCAGGCGCCAGTGTTCGGCCAGTTTAAGGCACAGCTCCAGCAGCGAAACGCCGAGCAGCTCGCGCTCGACTCGACTGGCCGGTTCGCCCTTGACCAACACCCGTTGCTCCCAGCTATCCAGCAGATGCGGATAAGCGCCGACCAGCGCCCAGACGGGTGCGAGAAACAGCAGGCTACCCCAGTGGATGTCCTGCCACAGCCGTGCGAGGCGGGCGGCGAACAGCCCGTTGGCTTGCTGGCTGGCGTGGCGACTGATCAGGACCAGTTGCCGCAGCGGCTGCGGCATGTCGGCGGGCTCCATGGCCGGAATGCGGGCCAGCAGCGTTTCTGCGCGCGTAAGCCCGATCCGGCTGAGCGCGACCTCCAGGCTTTCGGCCGGCTGGCCGTCGCCGATGCCACGGTTGGCTTCCTGAATGAAGCGTAGCGCCAGCACCGGGCTGTCCTGGATCAGCTCGGCGATCTGGCGCATCGACTTGCTGCTGTCGCGCAGCGCCAGTCGCACCTTGCCGTGAACCGAGGCAAACGCGGGCAGTGGGGCATCGTCGAGGGCTTTGATCCAGGCGGGTATGGTGCGGGGCAGCGGAGGTGTGGTGGTCATGGCCGAACTAGCTTTTCATCGGGATGGCCTTTAGTCTGGCGCAAAAGTTCCGATAACCAGAACAATTCTTCCAACATTCCTTTCGCAGGGCCGTCTGGCGGCGATTCGGGGCGCCTGTTTGCCCTTGATTCGACGGCTCGTAACCAGGTTTTAGACGTACCTCCTATGGTCAAAATAATCGGAATTATCGTCGTCTTCGCCAGCGTGCTGGGCGGGTTCGTGCTTTCTGGCGGCAAGATCGGCGCGCTTATCCATCCCTTCGAGGTGATGATCATCGGCGGTGCGGCGCTGGGTGGTTTTCTGCAGGCCAACCCCGCCAGCACCACCATGCTGGTGTTCAAAAAGTCGCTGAAGATGTTCAGCACACGCTTCACCCACACCTATTACCTGGAAGTGCTCAGCCTGCTTTACGCGATCCTCAACAAGAGCCGTCGTGAAGGCATGATGGCGATCGAAGCCGACCTGGAAGATCCGGCCGCTAGCCCACTGTTCAGCAAGTACCCAGGCTTTCTGCAGGACGAGCGTATGACCGCCTTCACCTGTGATTACCTGCGCATCATGTCCTCCGGCAACATGGCGCCGCACGAGCTCGAAGGTCTGTTCGACATGGAGCTCAACAGCCTGAAGGAAGAGCTCGATCATCCCGCCCACGCGGTCAGCAAGGTGGCGGACGGCCTGCCGGCGATGGGTATCGTCGCGGCGGTGCTGGGTATCGTCATCACCATGTCGATCCTCGCCGAAGCCGATAACGCCATGATCGGCTACAAGGTCGGCTCGGCCCTGGTTGGTACCTTCCTCGGCATTCTCGCGTCCTACGGTTTCTTCGGGCCGCTGGCCGCGGCGCTGGAACACGACGCCAAGGAAGAGCTGAATGTCTACGAGGCGATCAAGGCGACGCTGGTCGCTTCGGCATCCGGCATGCCACCAACGCTTGCCGTCGAATTCGGGCGCAAGGTCCTTTACCCGGCGCATCGCCCGAGCTTTGCCGAGCTCGAGCAAGCCATGCGCGGCAGCTAAAGGCCCGCCATGGACAACACTCAACCGATCATCGTCAAGCGGGTCAAGAAGGTCGCGGGCGGCCACCATGGTGGCGCTTGGAAGATCGCCTTCGCCGACTTCGCCACCGCGATGATGGCGTTCTTCCTGGTGATGTGGCTGATGAGCTCAGCCACACCAGAACAGAAGAAACTCATTTCCGGCTATTTCCAGGATCCGATCGGCTTCACCGAGAGTGCCAGTCCGCATGTGATCGATCTGGGCGGTACGCCGACGCCGTCGCCGGACCGCACGCTGAATCCGGAGCTGGAGCCGGCCCAGAGCGAAGCGCAGATCGACAGCAGTCAGGTGGAAACCTTCGCCGAGCAGCTGGAGCGCGAGCGCCTCGAGCTGCTGCTGCAGGAGCTGCAGAACAAGGTTGACGAGAATCCCGAGTTGCAGAAGTTCAAGGACCAGATCCTCTTCGAGATCACTCAGGATGGTCTGCGCATCCAGATCATGGATGCCGAGAATCGGCCGATGTTCGCCCTTGGCAGCGCCCAATTGCAGCCGTACTTCGAGGACATCCTGCTGGCGCTGGTCGACACCATCGCTGCGGTGCCGAACAAGATCAGTATCAGCGGCCACACCGATGCCAAACCGTATTCGGGGCGCGGTGATTTCGGTAACTGGGAGCTTTCATCGGGCCGTGCCAACGCCGCGCGCCGCACGCTGGTAACCGGTGGCTATCCGGAAGAGCAGATCGCACGGGTGGTTGGTTACGCCTCGTCGGCGCTGTTCGACCGCAACGACCCGTTCAACCCGGTCAACCGCCGCATCGACATCCTGGTGCTGACCAAAAAAGCGCAGCGCTCCATCGAAGGCGAACAGTCTGACGCAGCGGAGGCGCCGCCGGCCGAGAGTGCCGCACCTGCCGTGCAGGAGCCGCTGCAGGCACCCCAGTTACGTGAGCGGCTGAACATCTTCGAGGATGGCGTGCTGCAGTTCAGTCAGCCCGACGCTCGCTGAGCGCCGGACTCAGTAGTCTGGGTCGGGCAGGCTGCTCAGGATGTGCCGGTAACTGCTCATGCGTTGCGGCTGGATGTGCCCGTCTTCCAGCGCCTTGAGCAGGGCGCAACCGGGTTCGCGATCGTGCTTGCAGTCGCGGAAGCGGCAACGCCCTAGCAGATCCTGGAATTCGATGAAGCCCGCTTCCACGTCGGCGCGACTGACATGGCCGAGGCCGAATTCGCGGATGCCGGGGGAGTCGATCAGCTCGCCGCCGCCGGGGAAGTGGAACAGGCGCGCGGTGGTGGTGGTATGGGTGCCCTTGCCGGTCATTTCCGATAGCGCACCGACCCGCGTGTCGACGCCCGGCAGCAGACTGTTGACCAGCGAAGACTTGCCCACCCCAGACTGCCCGACGAAGACGCTGACGTGCCCGTCGAGGCGCGCCTTGAGTGCGCCCATGCCGCCACCACCATGGGCCGAGACTTCCAGCAGCGGGTAGTTCAGCTGCCGATAGACCTCCAGCAGGCGATTCAGCGCGGCCTCGTTCTGTTCGTCGATCAGGTCGACCTTGTTCAATAGCAGCAACGGCGTGATGCCGGCATGCTCGGCGGCGACCAGATAGCGGTCGATCAGATTGGCGTGTGGCTCGGGTAGCGGCGCGAAGACGATGACGATCAGATCGACGTTCGCCGCGACTGGCTTGAGTTGGCCGCGGGTGTCCGGGCGGCAGAGTTCCGAACTCCGCGGCAGCTGCGCGACGATGACGCCAATCCCCTGGTTGCCAGGGCGCCAGACCACGCGATCACCAGTGACCAGCGCCGGCAGGTTGGCACGCAGGTGGCAGCGGAAAACCTGCCCGCTCTGTTCGCCTTCCAGTGCCTCGACCTCGACCTGCACGCCAAAATGCGCGATCACCAGTCCGGTCTGTTCCGGGCCGAGATCGCCGCCCTCGAGCTCTTCGAGGGCGCGGTTTTCACGGCGGGCAGCACGGGCAGCGCGTTCTTCCTGGATCTTCTCGATGCGCCAGTTCTGCCGGCGGTTGAGTTGGCGTTTGGCCATGAATTCGGTTGTCTCTGAGGTTGGTGAGCGAGTCTAGCACGCTGCAACCTGACGGCTTCCGCCTGTGGCGTCGAAGCGGGGGGGTTAGACTGGTACCCCGCTACCTGTCGATTGCCGGTCATGCCTGCCTCTTTTTTTACTCGCCTGCCCATCCTCCGTGCGCTGCTGGCGCAGCTGTTAGCGCTGTTGGCGGTCTGGCTGTTGTTGCTCGGCCTGGCCGGCACCTTTGGAATGCGCCCGAGCCTTGTCGCCGCCGCCTTGGCGCAGGGTTGTCTGGCGGCACTGATTGGAGCCCGGCTCGGGTTGTCGGTCTGGTGGCTGGCGATCAATCTGATGTTCGTTCCGGGGCTGGTGCTGTTGCGTGATCTCGACGTACCGGGCTGGTTGCCGCTGGGCGCGTTCACGTTGCTGTTGCTGTTGAACTGGAATGCTTTCACCGAGCGCGTACCGCTCTATCTGACTGGCCGCGAAGCCGAGCGCCAGTTGCGCAACCGGCTGACCGAGCTGCCGGCGGATTTTCGCTTTATCGATCTGGGTAGCGGTTTGGCTGGCAGCTTGTCGCGCCTGGCGCGCGACTTTCCGGCGGCACAGTTCATCGGCGTGGAAACCGCGCCGCTGACCTTCGCGCTGTCCTGGCTGCGCTGTCTGCCGCGGCGCAACTGCCATATCCGCCTGCTCAGCCTGTGGCGGGTCGATCTTGCTGACTACGACGTGGTCTATTGCTTCCTCTCGCCGGCACCAATGCCGGCTCTGTGGGAGAAGGCCTGCACCGAGATGCGCCCCGGTGCGTTGCTGATCAGCAACAGTTTCGCAGTGCCAGGGGTCGAGCCGGTCGAAGTACAGGAGCTGGGGGACTGGCGTCGCTCGCGGCTGCTGGTCTGGTACCCCGGTGGCGCGACACCTGACGGCACCGACACGAGCGGCTAAACTGCGCCGCACAGCCAAGGAGCCCGCCATGCAGAACCCGCAGAACCTGATCTGGATCGACCTGGAAATGACCGGCCTGGACCCGGACACCGACGTCATCATCGAGATGGCGACCATCGTCACCGACAGCCAGCTCAACGTGCTTGCCGAGGGGCCGGTGATCGCGGTGCACCAGAGCGATGAAACGCTGGCGCGCATGGATGAGTGGAACACCCGTCAGCATGGCGGTTCGGGCCTGACCCAGCGCGTGCGTGAGAGCAAGATTTCCACCGCCGAGGCCGAGCAGGCGACGCTAGCGTTCCTTGAACAGTGGGTGCCCAAGGGCAAGTCGCCGATCTGCGGCAACAGCATCTGCCAGGACCGGCGCTTTCTCTATCGGCAGATGCCGGCGCTGGAAGCCTTTTTCCACTACCGCAACCTGGACGTATCGACGCTCAAGGAGCTGGCGGCACGCTGGGCGCCGCAGATCATGGAAGGCTTCAAGAAAAGCGGCACACACTTGGCGCTCGACGACATTCGTGACTCCATCGCCGAGCTGCGCCATTACCGCGAGCATTTCATCAAAGTCTGAAAGGCGGCGTTAACGCCTGACGCGCTTGCGGATCGGCCGGTGGATCACGCTTCACCGATTCTTCCGGCCGAGGCGGGTGGATGTAAAAAGCGACATCCACCCTACGTCACTGATGAGCAGCGCAAGGACGGCACCGTAGCGTCGCTCATCCTGCGGTCAAACGGCGCCTGCCGGGCGCCGCAAGTCATTTCCCCAGCTTGCGCAACTCGTCCGATTCGACGATACGCACCCCGTCGCCTTCTTCCAGCGCCAGCCGCCACAGCGCCCGGGCCAGGGTGCAGGTTTCGATGCCGTGGTATTTGCCCGGCAGCAACTGCGACAGCGGCGCCGCGATGCGCTCGCTCAGCCGCGGCTCCAGGCGCGGCCCGATCAGCTGCGAGGGGCGGGCGATGGTCAGCTGCGGCCAGTCCTGCTGCTGCAGTGCCGCTTCCATCTCGCCTTTGACCTTGAGGTAGAAGATCGAGCTGTCCGGATTGGCCCCCAGCGAGCTGATCACCAGCAGGTGGCGGGCGCCCATCTCCTTCGCCCGGCGGGCGAATGCCAATACCAGGTCGTGGTCGATGGCGCGGAACGCTTCCTGGCCACCGGCCTGCTTGAGCGTGCTGCCCAGGCAGCAGAAGGCCGTGTCGATCTCGCCGCTCAGCGTTGGCAGCAACGTCAGCAGCTCTCCGACCGGGTTTTCCAGGCGCTGATGGGCCGCCAGCGGTCTGCGCGTGGGTGCCAGCACGCGCTCTACGGTGGGCTCGTTGAGTAGTCGATCGAGCAGGTGCTCGCCAGTGAGTCCGGTGGCGCCAGCAAGCAAAATGCGCTGGGGCGTCAAATACATGGTCTTGCTCCTGTGGCGATCATTGGGTGGCACGCTGCTGCCGCAGCTCCTGCCAGCGTTGGACGACCGGTTCCGGTGCCCACAATTGCGGTTCCGATGCCTGATAGTCGTCGGCCTGCTCGCGTTCGGCAACCTTTGCTGCGGCCAGCGTGAAGGCCTGCACGATATCGTCGGTTTCCTGCAGCGCTTCGGCGAACAGCGCGCGGCCGAAGTAGGTGAAATCGCTTTGCTCGGAGCAGCCGAAGGACACGCGATCAGCGCGCGCAGCGGTCATGATCAGCGTGTGCTCGTTTTTCAGCGGTTCAATGAAACCGCCGGAATAGCAGGCAGAGACCACCAGCACGGTTTTGCGCCCGGCGAGCGGTGCAAGCAGTTGCGCGAGGTCGGCCGCGGATAGGTCGTCCAGCGAAAGGCGCGGTTGGTTCAGCACCAGCTCGTGCTCGGCCGAACCGTGGCTGGTGAAGTAGAGAAAGATCAGATCCTCCTCGCCGCTGCGTTCGGCAAGCGCGCGAACTGCCCGTGTCAGGTTTTCCCGGGTCGCCAGCGGGCGGTCGGCCAGATGGTCACGATGGTTGATCAGGCTGAGCTGGCCGTGAGCGGCGTAACGCTCGGCGAGTAGTCGCTGCACGTAGTTGGCCTCGCGCATGAACACGCTCTGGCGGCCGTCGCCGGCAACCGTAAGCGTGTAAAGCTCCTGGGCTGAGCTGGAGGGCGGAAGTGTTTCGATGGCGTTCTCGAGCAGAGTGCCCTGGTCAAGCAGGGCGATTTCGAGCGGGTCCGGCAGGGCGCGCCCTTGCTCGTCGCGCACGCGTCTGTCGTTGCGCCAGATACCGCGAAGCGTGGTGCCGTCAGTCTGGGTCAGTACGCCATCACCGTCGAAATGTCCGTGGCGGAAACCACCGGTATAGAAGCTGCCATCGACGCGATCAAGGCGGCCCTGACCGTGGTAGCGCCAGCTGCGGAACTGACCGCTGTAACGGCTCCCGTCGTCAGCGACATGCGTGCCGGTGCCGCTCAGTTCGCCGTGGACGAAGGTGCCGCTCCAGACGTTGCCCTCGCTGTCTTCGTAGCGGCCCTGGCCATGGAACTGGTCGTTCTCGAACTGTCCGCTGTAACGCTCGCCCTGGGTTGTCACGAAGCTGCCTTCGCCATTTAGGCTGCCGGCGCTGAAATCGCCGCTGAGCTGGCCATCGGCATCGTTGCGTGTGCCGGGACCATCCGGCTGGCCTTTGCGGAACTGGCCGTGATGACTGAAGCCGTCGGCATATTCCAGGCTGCCCTGGCCATGGTAGAGGTTGTCGCGGAACTCGCCTTCATAGACGGTGCCGTCCTGGCTGAAACGGCCATGGCCGTGCATGCGGCCATCTTGGAATTCGCCTTCGTAGACGCCGCCCTCGGCATAGCTGAAGCGGCCGAGGCCGTCGAACAGGCCGTGCCTGAACTCGCCCTCGTAGCGATCGCCGGTCGCGCTGTGCCAGGTGCCCAGACCGTGCCATTGGCCGTCCTTGAACTGGCCGAGGTAATAGCTGCCGTTGGGATAATCGATGCGACCGCTGCCCTGCAGCAGGCCGTCGACGATCTCGCCGCGATAGCGGCCGCCGTCTGGCAGTACCGCGTTGGCGGGCGTCAGAGGTTCGCCTTCACCGCAGGCGGTGAGCAGGCCGATCAGAACGAAGGGAAGAAAACGCAGCATGCGGACATCCGCTCAGGCGAGACGACCGCAGTATGCCGCAAACCCGGCGGGCTGCGACAACTGCGCAGGTGCGGTGGTCAGAGGATGCACAGGGCCAGGGTTTCGGCGATGTAGGCCGGTTTCTCCGAGCCTTCGATCTCCATCACCGCGCGCGCCTTGAGCAGCCATTGACCTGGGTTCTTCTCGTAGGCGTCGATCAGTGTCAGCCCCAGGCGCACCCGCGAGCCCACGCGTACCGGCTGGATGAAGCGCAGGCTGTCCAGGCCGTAGTTGACGCCCATTCGGGTCCCTTCCGGCACCACCAGCAGGTCGCCGGAGAGCATCGGTAGCAGCGATAGCGAAAGAAAGCCATGGGCGATGGTGCCGCCGAAGGGCGTCTGCGCGGCTTTGTCGGCATCGATGTGGATGAACTGGTGATCGCCGGTGCAGTCGGCGAACTGGTTGACCCGCTCCTGGTCGATGGTCAGCCAATCGGAATGGCCTAGTTCCTTGCCGATGTAATTCTTGAGTTGGGCGACGGATACCTGTGGCATGTGTCCTCCTGATTGTTCTTGTATTGCTGCAGCGATGTGCAGTTGGATTGAGAGGGACGGCGTCGGGCCCGAGGCGATCGGAGGGCTGTGGCGCCGTTTACCGGTCTAGATCAGCACGAGCAGGGATGCCGGCAAACCAGCATCGGCACCGCGAATGACCCGCCATAGCGCAGCGCGGGCGCCTAGTGGCGTTGGCCCTTATACTGTCGCAATTTTCCAGGAGACTCCCATGCTGCTCAGAGGTCTGACCTGGCTGGTCGCGTTCCAGTTGCTCGGCACCGTGCTCAACGTGCTGTTCCTGCCCATGCTGCCGGGCCCGATCATTGGCCTGGTGCTGCTGTTTGCCGGCCTGCTGGCGCGCGGCCGCGCCAGCGAATCGCTGCAGCTGGCCGCCAGCAGCCTGTTGCGCTACCTGCCGCTCTTGCTGGTACCCCCTGCGGTAGGGGTGATGGCCTATACCGAGGCCATTCTTGACGACTTCTGGGCCATCGTCGGCGTGCTGGTGATCTCGCTGCTGGTTTCGCTGGTCTTCACCGGTTGGCTGATGCAGGCGCTGATCCGTCGCAAGCAGCGCCGCAAGGAGGCCGCATGATGGAATTGAACTGGTATGCAGCCTGGCAGGCGCTGATCCATCATCCATTGTTCGGTGTGGGCATCACCCTGGCGGTGTTCCAGCTGGCTTTCGCGGCGTACGAAAAAACGCGCTGGGTGTTCCTGCAGCCAGTACTGGTGTCGATGACGATGATCGTCGGCATCCTCCTGCTGTGTGGCATCGACTATGACGAATACCGCATCAGCGCGCAGTGGCTGACGCTCCTGCTGGGGCCGGCCACCGTGGCCCTGGCCGTGCCGCTGTATCTGAACCTGCGGCGGATTCGTGAGCTGTTCGCGCCGATCGTGATCACGCTGCTGGTCGCCGGCGTGTTTGCCACGGCACTGGGCATGGCGCTGGCCTGGCTGTTCGGCGCCGACCGGATGATCCTCATGACCCTGGCGCCGAAGTCGGTCACCTCGCCGATTGCCATGCTGGTGGCCGAGCAGATCGGCGGCGTAGTGGCCCTGGCTGCGGTGTTCGTGATGATCACTGGCGTGCTCGGCGCGATTATCGGTCCGGAACTGTTGCGCCGCTTTGGCGTTCAGCATCCTGCGGCCCGCGGCATTGCGCTCGGGCTGACCGCTCACGCCGTGGGCACCGCGCAGGCGCTGCAGGAAAGCGACGAATGCGGGGCCTTCGCGGCGTTGGCCATGAGCCTGATGGGGGTGATGACCGCGGTGCTGTTGCCGCTGGTGGTGGCCCTGTTGCTGTGATGGAGTTCGCATGAGATTGCCGTTGTTCCCGCTGGATACCGTGCTGTTCCCCGGTTGCGTCCTTGACTTGCAGCTTTTCGAGGCACGCTATCTCGATATGGTCAGTCAATGCCTCAAGGCCGGGCACGGCTTTGGCGTAGTGCATATTCTCGCGGGTAGCGAAGTCGGCGCCGCGCCGGCGTCCTTTGCCCGCGTGGGATGCGAGGCGCTGATCCGCGACTGGCAGCAACTGCCCAACGGCTTGCTGGGGATTCGCGTGGAAGGCGGGCGCCGCTTCGATGTGCAGTCGTCCGAGGTGCTGCGCGACCAGCTGACCGTGGCCGAGGTTGCCTGGCGCAGCGAGCCCGACCCGCAGCCACTGGCCGAGCAACACGCCGACCTGATCGTGCTGCTCGCGGCGCTCGGTCAGCACCCGATGGTGAAAACCCTGGGTCTGGGCGGCGCGGTGAGCGATCAGGCATCCCTGGCCAGTCAATTGGCCTACCTGTTGCCATTCGATGCCCGGCAGAAGATCGAACTGCTCGGTGTAGACGAGCCGGCGTTGCAGCTCGAGCAGATTCAAAGCCTGCTCGAGCAATTGCAGGATGGGGCGTAGCCCGGCGAGATCGCGGTCCGACGCTTGGCGATCACTGATACCGATACATTTGCATCGCCGTCGGTAAGGCCCAGACGCTGAACGCGCCGAGCAGACCCAGGCAGGCCGGCAGAATCAGCCACCAGACTCTTGGTGCCATCGCTGTCAGTGGGCTGCGCCACTGCATCAGGGCCAGGCTGGCCGCACAGATGCTCGCGGCGAGCAGCGCGCCCGCCGTGACATCGGTGGTCCAGTGCACTCCCAGATATACCCGTGAGAGAGCGATTGCCGTGGCCGGCAGGCTGGCCAGCACCAGCCAGGCGAGTCGCAGGCGCGGAGGCTGGCCACGACCGGCGAGCACGCCGAGCGTCAGAAAGAAGGCGAACGCCGCTGAGCTGTGCCCGCTGGGAAAGCTGTAGCTGCTCAGCGGCTCCATCAGCACCTCGGGGCGGACGCGGGCGAAGGTGGCCTTCAGTGCGCCATTGGCCAGTGCCGTGCCCAGCAGCGTGAGGATGGCGAACACTGCTGCTCGCCATTGACGGGCAGCCAGAAGCAGCAAGCACAGCAATACCGCGGCCCACAGTTGGGTGTGGAAGTCTCCGGCGCGGGTGATCACCACCATGATGCGGTCGAAGGTGGCGCTGCGCTCACCCTGGATGACCGCTAGCAGGCCTTCGTCGAGCTCCTTCAGGTGGTGCCAGCCAAAAAACAGCCCGAGCAGGATGGCGACGCTGAGCCCGGCCGACAGCGCGCTCACCCAGCGCATCTGCCTAAGGCTGCCGAATACTGTCGCGCCAATGAGAATCAGCAGGGCGCCGACCACCACCGCTGCCTCGCTCCAGAAGCCCTCTTGCAGCGGCAGACGCATGGCGGCTCCGGCGCTCCAGCCAGGCAGCAGATAGGCCATGGACCAGCCGGCTGCGGCGCACAGGCTGACCAGCAGGAAGCGCCCGAATGGCATGTCGAGCATGCCGGCCGTCATCGGCAGCATGGGCCGCAATGGGCCGATGAAGCGGCCCACCAGCAGGCTGGCCACACCGTAACGCTGAAAATAATGCTCCGCGCGCAACAGCCACTCTGGGTGATCGCGCAGACCGCGCAAGCTGCGAATGCCCTGGTGATAGCGCCGGCCGAGCGCGTAGGACAGCAGGTCGCCGATGAGTCCGCCGATAAAGCCCAGCAGCAGCGTTTGCCCCAGGGTCAGTACGCCGCTGCCGGCCAACACGGCAATGGCGAAGACCATGACGGTGCCCGGAATGATCAGCCCGACCACGGCCAGGCATTCCATGCAGGCGACGATGACCAGCGCCAGGCCCAACCATTGGGGGTTGGCGGCGAGCCACTGGGTGAGGGTTTCGAGCCATTGGCCCATGCGCAGTTCCTTGAATCGAGAACGCCTTTCGACCCGACGAAAGGGCGGTGGGTTTCCTTGGCGAGGATAACTCCGCTACAGCGGTGTGAGGCGCGGTCGCGTTCGCTCTCGGCAGACTGGCATTCGATGCCTTTCGCCCGGCGCCGCTGTGCGTGGGCGCCTGGGGTAGCTATAATCAGCCGCTTTCCCTTCAGTCAGGCCAGCTAGATCCATGACCGAGTCCGTACTCGATTACATGACCCGCCTGGGCCGCGCCGCGCGCGAGGCCTCGCGGGTGCTTGCGCGCGCCAGCACGGCGCAGAAGAACCGGGCCCTGCAGGCTGCTGCTGCCGCGCTCGACGCCGCCCGCGATGAGCTGGTAGCGGCCAATGAGCTGGACCTGGCCGGCGGTCGCGCCAATGGCCTGGATGCCGCCATGCTCGACCGCCTGGCGCTGACGCCCAAGGTGATCGACGGCATGATTGAAGGGCTGCGCCAGGTCGCCACCTTGCCGGACCCGATCGGCGCGATTCGCGACATGCGCTATATGCCGTCCGGCATTCAGGTCGGCAAGATGCGCGTGCCGTTGGGCGTGGTCGGCATCATCTACGAGTCGCGGCCGAACGTAACCATCGATGCCGCCAGCCTGTGCCTGAAATCGGGCAACGCGACCATCCTGCGTGGCGGATCGGAAGCCATTAATTCCAACCAGGCGATTGCCCGCTGTATCCAGCTCGGCCTGGCCGAGGCCGGACTGCCGGCAGCTGCCGTGCAGGTCGTGGAAACCACTGACCGGGCCGCGGTCGGTGCGTTGATCAGCATGCCTGAATTCGTCGATGTGATCGTGCCGCGCGGCGGCAAGGGCCTGATCGAGCGCATCAGTCGCGACGCGCGCGTGCCGGTGATCAAGCATCTGGACGGCATCTGTCATGTCTATATCGACGTGGCAGCAGACGTCGACAAGGCCATCCGCATCGCCGACAACGCCAAGACCCAGCGCTTCGCGCCGTGCAACACCATGGAAACGCTGCTGGTGCATCCAGGCATCGCCGAGCAGGTGCTGCCGCCGCTTGCTGCGATCTACCGTGAGAAGGGCGTCGAGTTGCGTGGCTGCCCGCGTACCCGCGCCCTGCTTGGCAAAGAGGTGCTGGAGGCGAGCGAAGAAGACTGGTCCACCGAGTACAACGCGCCGATCCTGTCGATTCGCCTGGTCGACTCGCTGGATGCGGCCATCGAGCACATCAATCGCTACGGCTCGCAACATACCGATGCAATCGTTACCGAGAATTTCAGCGATGCCCGGCGCTTCCTCACCGAAGTGGATTCGGCATCGGTGATGATCAACGCCTCGACGCGTTTCGCCGATGGCTTCGAATACGGCCTGGGCGCTGAGATCGGCATTTCCACCGACAAGCTTCACGCCCGCGGGCCGGTCGGCCTGGAAGGGCTGACCAGCGAGAAGTATGTGGTGTTCGGCGACGGCCACGTCCGTACCTGATGAGCCAAGGCAGCGGCGCCCGGCGCATCGGCATTCTCGGCGGCACCTTCGATCCGGTACATATCGGTCACCTGCGCGGCGCGCTGGAAGTGGCCGAGATGTTCGGCCTCGACGAGCTGCGGCTGATACCCAATGCACGGCCGCCGCACCGTGACACCCCCAATTGCTCGGCGCAGGATCGCCTGGCAATGGTCCGCCTGGCCGTGCAGGATCTGCCACCGCTTTGTGTGGATGCGCGCGAGCTGGAGCGGGAGAAACCGTCCTACACCATCGATACGCTGATATCGCTGCGCGCCGAATTGGGCGAGGATGACCAGCTGTTGCTGGTGGTGGGGTGGGATGCCTTCTGCGGGCTGCCCACCTGGCATCGCTGGGAGGAGCTGCTCGATTACTGCCATATCCTCGTACTGCAGCGGCCGGACGCCGGCAGCGAGGCGCCGCAGGCACTGCGCGATCTGCTTGCCGCGCGCAGCGTGTCCGATCCCCAGGCGCTTAGCGGGGGCAGCGGGCAGATTGCCTTCGTCTGGCAGACACCGTTGGAGGTGTCCGCCACACAGATTCGCCAATTGCTGGCCAGTGGCAAGTCGGTCCGATTCCTGGTTCCCGATGCCGTACTGGCTTATATCAACGCGCACGGACTGTACCGGGCGTCGAACTGAGGTTGTTTTCACGTTATGCAAACTGAAGAGTTGGTCCAGCTGGCGGTTGCCGCCCTGGAAGATCTGAAAGGCCAGGACATCACCACCATCGATGTGCGTGGCAAGACCAGCGTCACCGATTACATGATCATCGCCAGTGGCAGTTCCAGCCGGCACGTAAAGTCGCTCGTCGAGAACGTGCTGGAAAAGGTCAAGGAGCAGGGCGTTCGCCCGATTGGCAGCGAGGGCCTGGAGGGCGGCGAGTGGGCACTGCTGGACCTGGACGATGTGGTCGTGCATGTGATGCAGGTGCCGACCCGCCAGTTCTACGATCTGGAGCGTCTGTGGCAGGGCGCTGAACAGAGCCGCGCGCAGCACGCTCACGACGCGGAGTAATCCGTGCGTATCAAGCTGATTGCGGTCGGCTCGAAGATGCCACGCTGGGTCGAGGACGGTTGGCAGGAATATGCCAAGCGCCTGCCATCCGAGCTGCCGCTGGAACTGCATGAAATTGCGCTCAACACCCGCGGCAAGAATGCCGATGTGGCGCGGTTGATTCGCCAGGAAGGCGAAGCCATGCTGGGCAAGGTTCAGCCGGGTGAGCGCATCGTCACGCTCGAAGTGCACGGCAAGCCGTGGAGCACCGAGCAGCTGGCTGCGGAAATCGAGCGCTGGCGGCTCGACGCGCGCAACGTCAATCTCATGGTTGGTGGCCCGGAAGGGCTGGCGCCGGAGGTCTGTGCGCGCAGTGAGCAACGCTGGTCGTTGTCACCGTTGACCCTGCCGCATCCGCTGGTGCGAATCCTGATCGGCGAACAGATCTACCGCGCCTGGACGCTGCTGTCCGGCCACCCTTACCACAAGTAGTTCGCGAAGATGCCGCAACCGATTCAGCTCAAGGATCACGAGAAGGACGCCGTACTGGTGCGCCGGCGCGTGATCGTGGGCCTTGCATTGGTGTTGCTGCTGATCGGCGTGCTGGTGGCGCGGATGTACTACTTGCAGGTGGTGCAGTTCGAGCATCATTCGACCCTGTCGGAGAACAATCGCGTCCATGTGCAGCCGATTCCGCCCAACCGTGGGCTGATCTTCGACCGGCAGGGGCGCGTCATCGCCGATAACCGGCCCAGCTTCAGCCTGACGGTCACTCGCGAGCGTGCCGGCGACTGGAAGGCGGTGCTCGATGCCGTGGTCGAAGTACTGGAGCTCAGCGAGGAGGAACGGGGCCTTTTCGAGAAGCGCGTGCTGCAGGGCCGTCGGCCATTCGAGCCGGTACCGATCATGTACGAACTGTCCGAAGAGCAGATCGCGCGCGTTGCGGTGAACCAGTTCCGCCTGCCCGGCGTCGAGGTAGCTGCGCAGCTGGTCCGGCATTATCCGCAGGGTGCGCACTTCGCACACTCGGTTGGTTATGTCGGGCGCATCAATGAACAGGAGGTCAAGCAGCTCGATCCGGTCAACTACAGCGGCACGCACCACATCGGCAAGACCGGCATCGAGAAGTTCTACGAGGATGAGCTGCACGGCCAGGTCGGCTACGAAGAGGTCGAGACCAATGCCCGCGGCCGGGTCTTGCGCGTGCTCAAGCGGACCGACCCGGTACCTGGCAAGGACATCACCCTGTCGCTCGACCTCGATCTGCAGGAAGCCGCCGAAGAAGCGCTAGGTGGACGCCGTGGTGCGATCGTCGCGCTGCTGCCGGACACCGGCGAAGTGGTGGCGATGGTCAGCCAGCCTAGCTTCAACCCCAATCTGTTCGTCACCGGCATCAGTTTCAAGGATTACGGCGAGCTGCGCGACTCCATCGACCGGCCACTGTACAACCGCGTGCTGCGCGGACTGTATCCGCCGGGTTCGACCATCAAGCCGATGATGGCCGTCGCCGGGCTCGACGCCGGTGTGATTACGCCGACCACCCGGGTCTTCGATCCGGGGTTCTTCCAGTTGCCGAACGTGCAGCACAAGTACCGCAACTGGAACCGCAGCGGCGACGGCTGGGTGGATCTGGATCTGGCCATTGCCCGCTCCAACGACACCTACTTCTACGACATGGCCCACAAGCTCGGGGTCGATCGCATGCATGACTACATGACCCGCTTCGGCCTGGGGCAGCGCGTCTCGCTGGACATGCACGAGGAGACCGCCGGGCTGATGCCGTCGCGCGACTGGAAGCGGGCGCGTTACCGTCAGCCGTGGTACCCCGGCGAAACCGTCATCCTTGGCATTGGCCAGGGCTACATGCAGGCCACGCCATTGCAGCTGGCTCAGGCCACTGCGCTGGTGGCGACACGCGGCAAGTGGATTCGCCCGCACCTGGCACGCAGCGTCGGTGGCCAGCCTCCGGTGGACCCTGACCCGGTGCCGGATATCCAGCTGCGTGACCCGCGCTTCTGGGACTACGCGACGCATGGCATGGAACAGGTGCTGCACGGCGCCCGCGGTACGGCGCGCAAGGTCGGCGACAGCTCGGTCTATCGCATTGCCGGCAAGAGCGGTACCGCCCAGGTGGTCGCCATCCGTCAGGGCGAAAAATACGACAGCGCCAAACTGGCTGAGCGTCATCGCGACCATGCACTGTTCGTCGCCTTCGCTCCGGTGCATGACCCGAAAATCGCCGTGGCGGTGATGGTCGAGAACGGCGAGTCCGGCTCCGGCGTCGCTGCGCCGGTGGCAAAACAGGTTATGGACGCCTGGTTGCTGGACGAGGAAGGTCGGCTCAAGCCAGAGTTCGCACCGCCGGTGACCGCCCAAGGGAATAAGCCATGAGCGGTAATTTCGACCGTACCCTGTCGCGCGAGGATGTGCTGCGCCGCCGCGCCAGCCTGCTGCAGCGCCTTCATATAGATGGGCTGTTGCTGGTGCTTTTGCTGGTGTTGGCGGCGGGCAGTCTGTTCATTCTCTATTCGGCCAGCGGCAAGAACTGGGACCTGGTCATCAAGCAGGGGACCTCGTTCGGGCTCGGCCTTGGCGCCATGCTGGTCATCGCGCAGTTCGAACCGCGCTTCATGGCGCGCTGGGTGCCGCTCGCTTACCTTGGCGTGGTGGCCTTGCTGGTGGCGGTGGAGGTTGTGGGGCATACGGCGATGGGCGCCACCCGCTGGATCAATATTCCCGGGGTGATCCGCTTTCAGCCTTCAGAATTCATGAAGATCATCATGCCGATGACCATCGCCTGGTATCTGTCATCGCGCAGTCTGCCGCCGAGCATCAAGCACACCGCCATCAGCCTGGCGATGATCCTGATTCCCTTCGTGCTGATCCTCAAACAGCCCGACCTCGGTACCGCGCTGCTGATCCTGGCATCCGGTGCGTTCGTGCTGTTTATCGGCGGGCTGCGTTGGCGCTGGATCATCAGTGCGGTGGCCGCCGTGGTCCCCATTGCCGTGGCGATGTGGTACTTCGTCTTGCGTGACTATCAGAAACAGCGCGTACTGACGTTCCTCGATCCCGAAAGCGATCCGCTGGGCACGGGCTGGAACATCATCCAGTCGAAGGCAGCGATCGGCTCGGGTGGGGTTTTCGGCAAGGGCTGGCTTTCCGGTACCCAGTCTCACCTGGATTTTTTGCCGGAAAGCCATACTGACTTTATCATCGCCGTGCTTGCCGAGGAGTTCGGCCTGGTCGGTGTCTGTCTGCTGCTAGTGGTCTATATCCTGCTGATAACCCGCGGATTGGTGATTACGGTGCAGGCGCAGACATTGTTCGGAAAACTGCTGGCCGGTGCGTTGACGATGACCTTCTTTGTTTACGTTTTCGTCAATATCGGTATGGTCAGTGGGCTGTTGCCGGTCGTGGGGGTGCCATTGCCCTTCATTAGTTACGGTGGAACTTCATTGGTGACCCTGCTGTCAGGGTTCGGGGTTTTGATGTCGATCCACACCCATCGCAAGTGGATCGCGCAGGTTTGACGAGAGTGAATTTGTTGACTTCATTACGGCGTGGCTGGGTGGCACGGATGCTTGGGGGCGTGGGCTTGGCCGGCGCCGTACTGAGCAGCCTACCGCTGCAGGCCGCAGACTACAGCGGCCCCAACGTGGACGAGTTCATCGCGGAAATGACCCGCGACTACGGTTTCGCTGCAGAGCAGCTGCGTGACCTGTTCAAGCAGGCCGAGCGCAAGCAGGCGATTCTCGATGCCATTTCGCGGCCGGCCGAGCGGGTCAAGCCGTGGAAGGAATACCGGCCGATCTTCCTCACCGATTCGCGCATCGCCCAGGGCGTCGATTTCTGGCGCGAGAACGACGCTGCGTTGACTCGCGCGGAAACCGAATACGGCGTGCCGGCCGAGATCATCGTGGCGATCATCGGCGTCGAAACTTTTTATGGTCGCAACACGGGTAGCCATCGAGTGATCGATGCGCTGTCGACCCTGGGTTTCGACTATCCGCCGCGGCAACCTTTTTTCCGCCAGCAGCTCAGGGAGTTCCTGCTGCTGACCCGTGAGGAGCAGGTCGATCCGCTGACGCTCAAGGGCTCCTACGCCGGTGCCATGGGGCTGCCGCAGTTCATGCCGAGTAGCTTCCGTGCCTATGCCGTGGACTTCGATGGCGACGGCCGCATCGATATCTGGAACAACCCCACCGACGCCATCGGCAGTGCGGCCAGCTATTTCAAGCAGCATGGCTGGACGGCTGGTGATCCCGTCGTGGCTCGCGCGAACGTGTCCGGCAAAAGGTTCGAGGAGGGCCTGACCGTCGGCCTCGAGTCGCAGAAGAACGCCGGCGAGATGCGTAGCCTGGGCTGGCAGTTCGACAAGTCCGTGGCTGATGAGACGGCCGTGACTGCATTCCGCCTGGAAGGCGCAGACGGCGACGAATACTGGCTGGGCCTGCCGAACTTCTATGTCATCACCCGCTATAACCGCAGCGTAATGTACGCCATGGCCGTGCATCAGCTGTCGCAGCTGCTGGCCGAAGCGCGAGGCGAACAATGAGTGCTTTCTGGACAAGATTGATAGCGTTGGGCGTGACAGGCGCATTGCTGGCGAGTTGCTCGTCGACGCCGGCACCCAGCAGCACGCCGAGCAAGTCGGCCGGCAGCAGTGGTCCTGGCGACTATGCCCGACCGCATAAGGATGGCGCGCCCTGGTGGGACGTGGACGTCTCGCAGATCCAGGACGCGGTGCCAATGCCGCATTACGGGCCGTACAAGGCCAACCCCTATACCGTGCTGGGAAAAACCTACTTCCCCATCAGTGACGGGCGCCGTTATTCCGCTACCGGGACGGCGTCCTGGTACGGCACCAAGTTCCATGGTCAGCCCACCGCCAATGGCGAAAAATACGACCTCTACGGTATGAGTGCTGCGCACAAGACCCTGCCGCTGCCCACCTACGTCAAGGTCACCAATCTGGATAACGGGCGCACTGTGACCCTGCGCGTCAATGATCGCGGCCCGTTCTACTCTGATCGGATCATTGATTTGTCCTTCGCTGCGGCGAAGAAGCTCGGCTTTGCCGAAAGCGGCACGGCGCGGGTCAAGGTCGAAGGGATCGATCCGGAGCAGTGGTGGGCGCAGCAGGGGCGGCCGGTTCCGAGCATGATGGCGCAGCCGCAAATGGCCGCCGCCAAACCCGCCAGCAGCATTGCCCAGCCGATCGAGCAGTACACACCACCGCCTCAGCAGCACGCTGCGGTCACGGTGCCGCTTGAAATCGACGCAAAAAAAAACGCTTCGCCCGCAGCCTCTGGCCTGTTTCTCCAGGTTGGCGCCTTCGCCAATCCGGATGCAGCTCAGTTGTTGAAGGACAAGCTGAGCGACGTGGTGTCTGCTCCGGTGTTCATCAGCTCGGTGGTACACAACCAGCAGACGCTGCATCGGGTGCGACTGGGACCCATCGACACGCCGGATGAGGCCATGCAGCTCGAGCAGAGCGTTCGCCTGGCCAATCTTGGACAGCCGCGGCGTGTCGCTGCCGACTGACCATTTGCAAACCTTGCCTGTTTTACCTGACCAACTTTGAGATTCGGATGAACATCACCAGCCTCGTGCAACGCTTCCTAGTCCTGACTCTGCTGACGGCCGCCCCGACCGTCTGGGCGGCCCAGATCCTGCCGTCGGCGCCTCAGCTGGCGGCCAAGTCCTACCTGCTGATGGACGCGGCCAGCGGTGAGGTGCTGGTCGAGCACAATGGCGACGAGCGTCTGCCACCCGCCAGCCTGACCAAGTTGATGACTGCCTATATCGCCACCCTGGAAATCCAGAAGGGGCAGATCAGCGACAATGACATGGTCACCGTGAGTGAAAAGGCCTGGCGTACCGGCGGCTCGCGTATGTTCATCCAGGTCAATACGCAGGTTTCGGTGGACGATCTGCTGCACGGCATCATCATTCAGTCGGGCAATGACGCCAGCGTGGCGATGGCCGAGCACATCGCAGGCAGCGAAGAAGCCTTCGCCGATCTGATGAACAGCTCCGCCCAGCGTCTGGGCATGACCAATACCCATTTCATGAATGCCACCGGCCTGCCGGACCCGGATCACTACTCCTCGGCTAGCGATATGGCCAAGCTGGCGCGGGCGATCATCTACGAAGATCCGGCGCACTACGCCATCTACGCGCAGAAAGAGTTCTTCTGGAACAACATCAAGCAGCCCAACCGCAACCTGCTGTTGTGGCGCGACAAGACCGTCGATGGCCTGAAAACCGGCCATACCGAAGAAGCTGGCTACTGCCTGGTGGCGTCCGCAGTGCGCGACAACATGCGTCTGATCTCGGTGGTGTTCGGCACCGACAGCGAGCAGGCCCGTGCCGCGGAAACCCAGAAACTGCTGACCTATGGCTTCCGCTTCTTCGAGACCCGCACCTTCTACCAGAAAGGCACCGAGCTGGCTCAGGCGCAGGTCTGGAAAGGCCAGCAGGACAAGCTCAAGGCCGGTCTGGCGCAGGATCTGACCATGACCCTGCCGCGTGGCCAGGTAGAGAAACTGCAGGCGGTCATGAGCTTCAACGGTACGCTCACCGCGCCGATCCAGCAGGGCGACGTGATCGGAAAGGTAGAGGTCAAGCTGGATGACAAGGTGGTGCGCAGCACGGATCTGGTGGCGCTGGAAACCATCGAAGAGGGTGGGCTGTTCCGTCGTTTTTGGGATAGCATTCGCCTGTTCTTCTACAGCTTGTTCAACTGACCACGCTCGAGTGCGCCCTGGCTGATCCCGCCGCGGCGCACGTGCGGATCACGAGTCCGTTACCCCATGACCGATAACCAAGATGCTGCACCCAAGATTGACTTCCCTTGCGAGCGATACCCGATCAAGGTGATCGGCGACGCCGGCGAGGGTTTCCGTGAGGTCGTTATCGACGTCATTCAGCGCCACGCGCCGGATTTCGACGAGACCACCGTTGTCACCCGTGACAGTCGTAACGGTCGCTTTCTTTCACTGCAGGTGCTGATCACCGCCACCGGCGTCGAACAGCTGCAGGCCATCCATGTCGATCTGCGGGCCACTGGCCGTGTTCACATGGTGCTGTGATGGCCCACGAAGTGGGTGTGCGTGAGCTCGGTCTGATCGAATATCGGTCTGCCTGGCAGGCCATGCAGCAGTTCACCAACACGCGTGATGCAGACAGCGGCGACGAGATCTGGCTGCTGCAGCATCCGCCGGTGTTCACCCAGGGGCAGGCCGGAAAGGCCGAACACCTGCTGTTCCCAGGCGATATTCCAGTGGTGCAGGTGGATCGCGGTGGCCAAGTGACCTATCACGGCCCCGGCCAGCTGGTTGGCTATCTGTTGCTCGATGTCCGTCGCCTCGGAATTGGCGTGCGCGAACTGGTAAGTCGCATTGAGCGCAGCCTGATCGATCTGCTCGCCGGCTACGGTGTCGAGGCGACAGCCAAACCGGATGCACCCGGTGTCTATGTCAACGGCGCGAAGATTGCGTCGTTGGGCCTGCGCATCCGCAACGGCCGTTCCTTCCACGGCCTGGCGCTGAACGTGGACATGGATCTCGAACCTTTCCGGCGCATCAATCCCTGCGGTTATGCAGGGCTGCCCATGACCCAGATGCGTGACTTGATCGGCCCGATCGACATCTGCCAAGTGGCCGATAGACTGCGCGAACAACTGGTCCGGCAGCTCGGATACGCGCAACAGAAGACCCTCGCGGGCGGAATTGAAGCATATGAGTAGTGTAGAAACAGCAGGCAAGCGCCCAGCCAAGGTAGAGGCCGGCGTCAAGCTGCGCGGCGCCGAGAAGGTTGCGCGGATTCCGGTGAAGATCATTCCCACCGATGAACTGCCGAAGAAGCCGGACTGGATTCGTGTGCGTATCCCCGTGTCCCCCGAGGTCGACCAGATCAAGCAGACCCTGCGCAAGCACAAGCTGCACAGCGTTTGCGAAGAGGCGTCGTGCCCCAACCTGGGTGAGTGCTTCTCCAGCGGCACTGCGACCTTTATGATCATGGGCGACATTTGCACCCGCCGCTGCCCGTTCTGCGATGTCGGCCATGGTCGCCCGAATGCGCTGGATCCGGATGAGCCGAAGAACCTCGCCCAGGCCATCGCAGACATGCGCCTGAAGTACGTGGTCATCACCTCGGTGGATCGTGACGATCTGCGTGATGGCGGCGCCCAGCATTTCGCCGATTGCCTGCGCGAGATTCGCAAGCTGTCGCCATCGATCCAGCTGGAAACGCTGGTTCCGGACTATCGCGGCCGCATGGATATCGCTCTCGACATCACTGCCAGTGAACCGCCGGATGTGTTCAACCACAACCTGGAAACCGTGCCGCGACTGTACAAGTCGTCACGCCCGGGCTCGGACTTCGAGTGGTCGCTGGATCTGCTGGAGAAGTTCAAGCAGCGCGTGCCGGGCGTACCGACCAAGTCCGGGCTGATGCTCGGGCTGGGCGAAACCGACGAAGAGGTTATCGAGGTCATGCACCGCATGCGCGAGCACGACATCGACATGCTCACGCTCGGCCAGTATCTGCAGCCGTCGCGCAATCACCTGCCGGTACAGCGCTTCGTCCATCCCGATACCTTCGCCTGGTTTGCCGAAGAAGGTATGAAGATGGGCTTCAAGAACATCGCTTCCGGTCCGCTGGTGCGGTCGTCGTACCATGCCGATCAGCAGGCGCATGGAGCCAAGCAGGACTAAATCTGCTTATCGCTTCCGTGGTTCACGAGAGCCGCGCAGACAGCCTAGGGTGTCTGCGCGGCTTTTTCTTCTCCGCCGAATATGCGGCGTCGGAAAGTGTTCGAGATTAATTGCGAAGCGGTTGGCAAGAAATTTGCGGCATTACGCCGCATTAGACTTTGGTCTATAGTGGCGCTCGTTTACACCATGAGGCCAACCGAGGGCCACAGCAGATGAACGAACCCCAGTTAAAGAACCTCCTTGACGATCTGGATGCCGCAAAGGTCGAGTGCGATGCGATGAGTCGCCTGGTCGTGACTCGGCTGGCCAAGCAGCACGTTCCGTACCGGGCGATGTTGGGGCAGGTCGAGCTGGACGGAAAGGTGGTCGCACCGCATTTCTGGGTCGAAACCGACGGTTGCGTGATCGACTACCGCGCTCGCCAGCGCCTTGGCGGTGATCAGCGCGTGCCCCATGGCGTCGTGCCGCGCGAGGCGGTGCAAGCCCATTACCAGGGCAAGCAGGTGGTCATCGACCCGCTGCCGGATTACCTCTATGAGGTAGCCATCAAGCATTGATGGTAACCAACGGTTCTCGCCTGTAGATGAAAGCAAAAGCCCCGGCATGGCCGGGGCTTTTCGTATCTTTCTGTTGTGTTTGGCAATCAGGGTTGGGCGCGCAGACGGCCGAGCAGCTCCTGGGTAGGGTGCCCGTCGGCCGGCCAGCCCAGGCGTTGCTGGAAGCCGCGGATGGCCTTGCGCGTATTGGCGCCGATGATGCCATCCGGTGTGCCCGGGTCGAAGCCTTGGGCGACGAGGCGCTCCTGCAATTCCAGACGCTCGGAGCGACTGAGCGGCTGCTCACCGCGTGGCCAGCTGCCGGCAACCTGTCCCTTGCCTTGGAAACTCTCCGCCAGCAGGCCGATGGCTAGCGCATAGGCCGAAGAATTGTTGTAGCGCAGGATGGCCCGGAAGTTATCCATGATGAGAAACGCCGGGCCCCGATGCCCGGAAGGCAGCAGCAGGCTGGCGTTGGCTTCATCCTGGCCGCTGGGCAGGCCGCTAAGGCCAAGGCGGCGCCACTCGGCAAGTGGCTTACGGATCTCGTTATCGGCCAATGCGTAGTCGAATCCTTTGGGCAGTTGCACCTCGAACCCCCAGGGGTGCCCCTGTTTCCAGCCGGATGCCTGCAGGTAGTGTGCGGCCGAAGCCAGGGCATCGGCTGAGCTGTTCCAGATGTCGCGCTTGCCGTCGCCGTCGAAATCCACGGCGTGGGTGTTGTAGGTGGTCGGAATGAACTGCGTCTGGCCCATGGCGCCGGCCCAGGAGCCGCGCATCTGCTGCGGCGACACATCGCCGTGCTGGAGGATTTCCAGGGCAGCGATCAGCTGGCTCTTGGCAAAGGTCGGACGCCGACCCTCATGGGCGAGGGTGGCCAGCGAGCGGATCACCGATTTGTCGCCCATGATCTGGCCGAAGCTGCTCTCCAGCCCCCAGACGGCAACCAGAGTTTCGCGATCGACGCCATAGCGCGCCTCGATCTTGTCCAGTGTGGCGGCATGCTCGCTGAGCAGGCGCTGGCCGCTGCGCACGCGCTGGGGGGAGATGGCGCCTTCCAGGTACTGCCACACGGGACGAGTGAATTCAGGCTGGCTGCGATCGGCGGCGATCACTGCAGGATCGGGTTCGACGCCGGCGAACGCCTGATCGAAGGTCTTGGAGGAAATACCTGCCGCCAGGGCTTCGCTACGAAACTGATCGCGCCACTGGCTGAAGCTCAGATGAGGACTTTCGGGGACCAGCCCGACCGATGCGGTGTTGCTATGCGCACTGCTTGACGGCGGGGCGTTACTGACCAGAGTGGACTGCGCAAGAGGTTCGGCTGCACAGGCAACGACCAGGCTCATCGCGGACGCGGCAACCAGGGTACGTAGCAGCAGAACGGGAACGAAGGTGTGATACATGCACCACTCTCGAAACGTGTCGTCGGCCGCAGACATTATCACGCTTTGGCGGTGTTGGGTTTTCAGGCTGCCAGAAGGACCGAAGCCTCCCAGTTGGTGGACTGGGAGGCTTCGCGGCGATAACTGCCTTTGCCTTTTTTCGGTGTTTCCTGGCGTTGGCGGAACAGGGGTTGCGCGACCAGGCGCTTGGCCTTGTTCGGCCGTTTCTTGCGTGTGCTCATCCGATTTCCCTCATGGTGGCCCGCTGTCGGGCGAGGGCATCATAGGCCTTGTACAAAAAATGTCCAGTGCGGACCTATGAAGCGTTCTGGCTGCTAGGCGCCGATTCGGCGCCCGCTCAGTTGCAGGCAGATGTCGGCCAGTCCGATCCAGGGGTCGCCGGCCGCCTGGCCCTTGATCTGTTCGTCGATGCGTTGCGCATCCATCAGCAATCGGCTCCAGCCGGCCACGTTGTGCCGTTGCAGTGCCTTGGAAACCAGCGGACGGCGCTTGTCCCAAACCGGCGGTCGGGCTTGACTGAAGGCGCGGTCGAGCGGGATGCCCTGGGCATACTGCTGCGCGATATTGGCCAGCAGGCGCAGTTCGCGCGCCAGCGCCCAGAGGATCACCGGCGCTTCGACCCCTTCACCGCGCAGGCCCTCCAGCATGTGCAGGGCGTGAGCCGCCTGGCCATGCAGAGTAGCGTCGATCAGGCCGAAGACATCGTAGCGGGCGCTGTCGGCGACTGCAGCTTGCACGGTGTCCGCGGTGACTTGGCCGGCTTCGGCAAGCAGTTTGAGCTTTTCGATTTCCTGTGCCGCAGCCAACAGATTGCCTTCAACCCGGGCGGCGATCAGTTCAACCGCCTCCTGATCGGCGGACAGGCCCGCCTGGGCCAGGCGTTGGCGAATCCATTGCGGCAACTGCGCGGCATCTACCGGCCAGATCTGCAGGAACTGCACGTCCTTGCCGTCGATCAGCGCTTTCGCCCATTTGGTCTTCTGCGTGCTGCCATCGAGCTTGGGCAGGCTGATCAGCAGAACGGTGTCCTCGGCCGGGCGCGCCAGGTAGTCCAGCAGCGCAGCGGCGCCCTTGTCCCCGGGCTTGCCGTTGGGAATGCGCAACTCGAGTAGGCGTTTTTCCGCGAACAGCGACAGGCTGGCGCCGGCCTCGATCAGCTGGCCCCAGTCGAAGCCGGTTTCCACATGAAAGACCTGACGCTCGCTGTAGCCCTTTGCGCGCGTCGCGGCACGGATCGCATCGCAGGCTTCCTGGCACAGCAGGTGCTCATCGCCACAGACGACGTAAACCGGCGCTAGAGGGCCTTGCAGGTGTTTGCCGAGCTGAGCGGGGGAGAGCTTCATGATGCGAAGACGGGGGCCTTGAGGCCCCCGTACCTGTTACTGGATGGGCAGCTGGATGGGCGACTGTTGCGGCTGTGCATCCTGGGCGCGGCGGGCTGCTTCCATGGCTTCAGCTTCGGCACGTGCCTTGGCTTCGGCTTCCTGCTGCAGGCGATCGAGCTGCGACGGCGTGATGCGCTGGATGCGCAGGGCCAGTTGTTGCAGCAGCTCGCGGCGCATTTCCTGGCGCAGCTGATCGCCTTCCTGGGACGAGCCGATCAGGTTGTTGCTGTCGTGCACGTAAACCTTCTGTACCTCGATGCTGTCTTCGAGCAGCAGCAGGTCTTGTGGGCCACGGAATTCGTAATCAAGGGTACTGGTCAGTTCGTACTCAGCGCTGCGTGCCGAGCTGGTGTAGCTCGCGGTGCGCTGGCGGGTCTGTTCGTTGGCCAGGTTGAGGCTGTACTTGGCGGCCGGAGTGACGCGTACGCCGTTGCTCTTGAGCAGGTCTTCGAGCTGCTGCACCGTTTCGCCGTAGCTGTTGCGTGCTTGCAGGTTGACTTCCTTGAGGCCGAACTCGACGTCGCCGGTGCCGCGCAGCTGGAAGCCGCAGGCACTCAGCAGCAGTGTCAGGCCCAGCACCATCAGATTCCGTTTGTTCATCTTGTTATCCCCTTGCAGGCCCGGCGCATGCGCCGGGGCCGAATCAGTTAGCGACGATATTGACCAGTTTGCCCGGCACCACGATGACCTTGCGGATGGTCAGGCCTTCGGTAAAGCGCAGCACGTTCTCGTTGCTACGGGCAGCGGCCTCGACTTCCTCGCGAGTGGCGGCGGCCGCTACTTCGATCTGGCCGCGCAGCTTGCCGTTGACCTGCACCACCAGGGTCAGGCTGTCCTGCACCAGGGCGGATTCGTCGACCTTCGGCCATGAGGCATCGATGATCGCGCCCGGCTTGCCGAGTTGCTGCCAGAGTTCGTGAGAAATATGCGGTGTGATCGGCGCGAGCAGCAGGGCAACTGTTTCCAGGCCTTCCTGCAGCAGGGCGCGGTCCTGTTCACTGGCGCTCGCGGCTTTTTCCAGCACGTTCATCAGCGTCATCACCTGGGCGATGGCGGTGTTGAATTTGTGATGCTGGCCGACATCGACGCTGGCTTGCTTGATGGCGAGATGGATCGCGCGGCGCACGGCCTTCTGCTCGTCGCTCAGGCTGGCGGTATCCAGCGCGCCCGCAACGCCTGCACTGACGTGCGCATGGGCCAGACGCCAGACGCGGCGCAGGAAGCGGCTAGCACCCTCGACGCCGGAGTCGGACCATTCCAGGCTCATGTCCGGCGGCGAGGCGAACATCATGAACAGGCGGCAGGTATCGGCGCCGTAAGCATCGATCATGGCCTGCGGGTCGACGCCATTGTTCTTCGACTTGGACATCTTTTCGGTGCCGCCGATTTCCACCGGCTGGCCGTCGCTCGCCAATTTGGCGCCGATGACCTTGGCTTTGGCATCACGCTCGACGACGACGTCAGCTGGGTTAAACCAGTCCTTGCCGCCGTTATCCAGGGTGCGGTAGTAGGTGTCGGCGACCACCATGCCCTGGGTCAGCAGGTTCTTGAACGGCTCGTTGGAGCTGACCAGCCCTTCGTCGCGCATCAGCTTGTGGAAGAAGCGCGCGTAGAGCAGGTGCAGGATCGCGTGTTCGATGCCGCCGATGTACTGATCCACCGGCAGCCAGTGGTTGGCGGCAGCCGGGTCGACCATGCCCTTGTCGTAGTTCGGGCTGGCGTAGCGGGCGAAGTACCAGGACGACTCGACAAAGGTGTCCATGGTGTCGGTTTCACGCTTGGCCGGCGCGCCGCACTTCGGGCAGCTGCATTCGTAGAATTCCGGCATGCGCGCCAGTGGGCTGCCGGCGCCGTCCGGCACCACGTCTTCCGGCAGCACGACGGGCAGTTGGTCTTCTGGGACCGGCACGTCGCCGCAGCTGTCGCAATGGATGATCGGAATCGGGCAGCCCCAGTAGCGCTGGCGGCTAATGCCCCAGTCACGCAGGCGGAACTGGGTACGCGCCTGACCGAGGCCTTTCTTCTGCAGTGCTACTTCGATGGCGTCGAATGCACCTTCGAAATCCAGGCCGTCGAAGAGACCGGAGTTGATCAGCTCACCGTGCTCGCCGTAGGCGTCCTGCCAAGGCGCCGGGGTCTGGTCGCCGGCGCTGGTGCGTACCACCGGCTTGATCGGCAAGCCGTACTTGCTGGCGAATTCGAAGTCGCGTTCGTCATGCGCCGGCACGGCCATGACCGCGCCCTCGCCGTAGTTCATCAGAACGTAGTTGGCGACCCACACCGGCAGCAGCTCGCCGGTCAGCGGATGCTGGACGCACAGGGAAGTGGCCTGGCCTTTCTTCTCCTGGGTGGCAATGTCGGCTTCGGCGACGCCGCCGCGCTTGCACTCGTCGATGAAAGCCTGCAGTTCGGGATCGTTCTGCGCTGCCAGAGTGGCCAGCGGGTGTTCAGCGGCGACCGCTACATAGGTGGCGCCCATCAGGGTGTCAGGACGGGTGGTGAAGACCTTCATCATCCCTTCGCTGCCGATGCTGGCGACATCGTAGGGGAAGCTGATCTCCATGCCGCGCGACTTGCCGATCCAGTTGCGCTGCATGGTCTTGACCTGTTCCGGCCAGCCATCCAGTTCGTCCAGACTCTCCAGCAGCTCATCCGCGTAAGCGGTGATCTTGAAGTAGTACATCGGGATTTCGCGCTTCTCGATCAGCGCGCCCGAGCGCCAGCCGCGGCCGTCGATCACCTGCTCGTTGGCCAGCACGGTCTGATCGACCGGGTCCCAGTTCACCGTGCCGTTCTTGCGGTAGATCACGCCCTTTTCGTAAAGCCGCGTGAATAGCCACTGCTCCCAGCGGTAGTAGTCGGGCTTGCAGGTGGTGACTTCGCGCGTCCAGTCGACGGCCAAGCCCAGACTTTTCAGCTGGGCCTTCATGTAGGCGATGTTCTCGTAAGTCCACTTGGCCGGCGCGACCTGATTCTTCATCGCAGCGTTTTCCGCCGGCATGCCGAACGCGTCCCAGCCCATGGGTTGCAGGACATTCTTGCCCTGCATGCGCTGATAGCGCGCGATCACGTCGCCGATGGTGTAGTTGCGCACGTGACCCATGTGCAGCTTGCCGCTGGGGTAGGGGAACATCGACAGGCAATAGAAGGTGTCCTTGCCTGGCTGTTCGCTCACTTCAAAGGATTTCTGCGCGTCCCAATGGGATTGCGCGGCGGCTTCGATTTCGCGGGGCTGATACTGTTCGTGCATGGCTACTGGCGTTGAAATGGGGGCTGGCTCTCCGCGAATGCGCTGCCGCAGGCTCGGCTGGCAGGCCGGCGGGCCTGGCGCAAACGCGGTCCCGCGGGTTGCGGGCGGAGGCATGGAAGCGCCGTAGCATACATGACCCCCCGCAGCCTAGGGAAACCCGATTTCCGTATCCGGCGGGGGCTCCGTCCGTCGCGCGCGGCCTGAGGGAGTCAGGCTGAGCTACGCTTAATCCAGGGCGGGGCGAAAGCGAGGTGAGTTTGATGAACAGAGAGCCGCAGTCCGACGACGGCAGTGTATATGCGCGGGTGCTGCAGCGATTGAGTTCGGCGTTGCAGGAAGCGGAACGTGGATCGAGTGGCGAGCCAGGCGCCGCGGGCGAGCTGGAGGTGCGTGGCCTTACGCCTGCGGAGTTCGAGCTGATCCGTGCCTATCTCCAGCGTGACTCGCAATGGCTCTCCGGCTGGCATGCCGCCGCGGAAGAGCAAGCTCATCTGACGCGGCAGGCGCTGCGTCCCACGGCACGTGGCGGCTGTCGGCAGCGGAACGGCTCGCGCGCCAGGCATGCCCCGCTGGCATTAAAGCAAACATTGAGCTGCGCGCTGTGCAATTCCGAGGTGAGCTGGCCGGAAGGCGCAGGCCCGGCGGCTTGCCCGGCCTGTGGCTCGCAGCTGCTGCGCGCGCGCCAACGTCTGCATACCTATCCGCGTCATTGAGCCAAGCCTGCGCCGACAAATGCGCCGCCAGCCGCTAGAGTGTCGGCCTTTGCCGGAGAGCTTGGATGCCGATTCGCTATTTCTTCAAGCAACTGCTGCTGCCACCGGGTCTGCTGCTGCTTCTACTGTTGCTTGGCTGGTGGCTGCGTCGCCGCGCGCCTAGGTTGGCTGCGTTTTGCTTTATCAGCGGATTAGCAGGGCTGTGGCTGATGAGTTTGCCCGTCGTGGTCGAATGGACCGCGCGTCTGGTCGAGCGCGAGCCGGCGCTGGTAGAGACGCAGTGGGCGCAGCTGCGTGAAGAGGCTGGCGCCATCGTGGCGCTGGGGGCCGGGCGCGAGCAGAGTGATCCGGCCTGGGGCGGCGATCAGCCCGGCTACACAGCACTGGAGCGCCTGCGTTATGCCTCGCGGCTGGCCAAGGCGTCGGGGCTGCCGATTCTCACCAGCGGTGGCCTGCACTTCGGCCAGCAACCCAGCGAGGCCATGCTCGGCGCGGAGGTTTTGCAGCGTGATCTGGGTGTACCGACTCGCTGGCTCGAGGAGCGCAGCCGCACGACCTGGGAGAACGCAGTTTTCAGCGCCGAGATGCTGCGCGCCGCCGGCATCGAGCGCGTGGTATTGGTCACCTCGGCATCGCACATGCCGCGCTCGCGCTGGTGCTTCGAGCAAAACGGTATCGAGGTGATCGCTGCGCCGGTGGGCTTCATGGGCGTGCCCAATGGTCGGCCGTTGAATGGCTGGTTGCCGGAGGCCAAGGCCTTCTGGCAGAACGGTATGTTGCTCAATGAGGTCGTGGGGATGGCCGTCTACCCGCTGGTTTATAGTGGCGTGGCCGAGTGAGTCGATTTCGCCGCCGTGGTGGTGCGTGCTCCAGGCTCCAAAGGCCCGGGCAGAGAACCTGCAGGGCGGCTTTCAAGTCCACCTACAGCTTGCGCATTCTCAGACCACGGCCCGGCGCCTGATCAGCGCCCAGCCGAGTAGCAGCACGCACAGCGCAATCAACGGCCAGGAGCGCCAACGCAGATAGGGTGTCAGGCCCTGCATCGCGGCAACCTCGCCATACAGCACGGCTTGTTCGAACTGGGGAATCTGTTCGGTGATCTGACCGTAAGGGTCGATCAGCACGGTGATCCCGTTGTTAGTCGCGCGGATCATCCAGCGCCCGGCTTCCAGAGCGCGCATCTGTGCCATCTGCAAGTGTTGCAGCGGGCCGATGGAGCGGCCGAACCAGGCGTCGTTGCTCACAGTCAGCAGCAGGTCGCTCTGCGCCGCGAGGCCGGCAGCGAACTCCGGATAGACCACCTCGTAGCAGATGTACGGGGCAATCTGCAGCCCCCTGGCCTGCAGGAGCGGCTGGCCGGCTTCACCGCGGGCGAAGTCGGACATCGGCAGATCGAAGAAGGCGATCAGGCCGCGCAGCAGATCCTGTAGTGGCACGTACTCACCGAACGGCACCAGTTTCTGCTTGAGATAGGTGCCGCTAGCATCACCGGCGGTGGTCAGACCGTTGTAATAGCGCAGATCCCCGTCGGCATTGGGTTGGCGTACCGGCACGCCGGTGATCAATGCCGAATCGCGCTGTTCGGCGAAGCCGGCCATCATCTTCAGATAGCCCTCAGCGTGTTCCTTGAGGATCGGCACAGCTGTCTCCGGCCAGACGATCAGGTCTGCCGGGCGGCTGCGAAAGGTCATGTCGCGGTACAGCAGCAGCTGCATTTCCAGCTTTTTCGGATCCCACTTCATGCTTTGCGCGACGTTGCCTTGCACCGCGGCGACGGTCAACGGCTCGCCTTTGGGCGTGGTCCAGGCATGCCCGTTCAGCAGCGGCGCGGCAATCCAGGGCACCGCCAGCAGCACGATGGCCAGCGCCAGACGCGGCTTCTCGGTACGCAGACGAGGTAGCGCGACCAGCAGCGTCGCGCTCAGTGCGATGGCAAAGCTCAGCAGCCAGACGCCACCGAGCGGAGCCAAGCTGGCCAGCGGGCCATCCAGCTGGCTATAGCCGATGTACAACCAGGGGAAGCCGGTGAGAACCCAGCCCCGCAGCGCATCGAACGCCAGCCAGAGTGCGCTGAAGGCCAGCGCGTCACCGAGCGCGGAATGGCGATTGCGCAGCAGGCGCACCCATAGCCAGCCAAGCAGCGCGAAGAACAGTGCCAGCCCGGCGACGAAGCCAAGAGTGAGCAGGCCGGCCAGGGCCGGCGAGGCCGCACCGAAATCATGAATGCTCACATAGACCCAGCTGACGCCCGAAGCAAACAGACCGAAGCCATAGCACCAGCCGCGCTGTGCCGCCTGCTTCGCTGCGGTATCCCGCAGGCCGAGGTACAGCAGCGCCACCGACAGCAGGGCCAATGGCCAGATGTCGAAGGGCGCCAAGGAGAGGGTGGTCAGCGTGCCGGCGACCAGCGCCAGCAGATTGCCCGGCCAGCCGGGGCGGGTGATCCAATGCATGGAGGTTCCTTGCGCAATAGATGCGGGAGGGGAGGCTAAGGGCAATGGGGCGGCCGGGCAAGCCGGTTCGGCGCGAGCTCCGCGCAGGCTGGCTGCGCGGGGTTGCTCGGTCGCGTTCTACGCGCTTTCCGTGCGGCTCAGACGCAGCATGTGCACGCGGCGACTATCGGCGTTCAATACGCGCACGCGAAAGCCGTCGATCTCGGTCACCTCGTTGCGCTTGGGCAGGTGACCGAAGGTGCTCATCACCAGGCCGGCAACGGTATCGAATTCGTCGTCGGGAAAGGCGCTGCCGAAGTACTCGTTGAAGCTGTCGATCGGTGTCAGTGCCTTGACCAGGAAGTCGCCGCTGGGCAGCGGGCGGATATAGCTGTCTTCCTCGACGTCATGCTCGTCCTCGATATCGCCGACGATCTGCTCCAGCACGTCCTCAATGGTCACCAGGCCGGCCACGCCGCCGTATTCGTCGATGACAATGGCCATATGGTTGTGGTTGGCGCGGAACTCGCGCAGCAGGACGTTGAGGCGCTTGGATTCGGGCACGAACGTGGCTGGGCGCAGCAGATCCTTGATGTCGAAATTCTGCTGGTCCTCCTTGAGGATCAGTGGCAGCAGATCCTTGGCCAGCAGCACGCCGATCACTTCGTCCAGGCTTTCACCGACGACCGGATAGCGCGAATGCGCGGCGGCGATGATGGCCGGCAGGAATTCGCGTGGCGACTGATCGGCGCGGATGCTGATGACCTGCGAGCGCGGCACCATGATGTCGCGTACCTGCAGGTCGGCGACCTGGATGGCGCCTTCGACGATGGCCAGTGCTTCGTTGTCGAGCAGCTTGTTCTGATGGGCTTCGCGCAGGACTTCCAGTAGCTCCTGGCGATTCTTGGGTTCATGGGCAAAAGCCTGGGTGATTCTTTCCAGCCAGGTCTTCTGCCCGCTGATCGATCGATCTTCGCTCATGTCGTTGACTCAAGAGTCCTTGCAAGTGCCCGAAACGGGCGATTCTTCGGCATAGGGGTCGGGATGACCCAATTCGGCCAGCAGCTGACGCTCCAGATCTTCCATCTCCTCGGCTTCGTCATCATCGATGTGATCGTAGCCGAGCAGGTGCAGGCAGCCGTGAATGACCAGGTGCGCCCAGTGCGCCGTCAGCGCCTTGCCCTGTTCTGCCGCCTCGCGCTCGACCACCGGTACGCAGATGACCAGATCGCCGAGCAGCGGAATATCCAGCAGCTCATCGGGGACATCGGCCGGGAACGACAGCACGTTGGTCGCGTAATCCTTCTGGCGCCAGGTGCGGTTGAGCTCGCGGCCCTCGTCTTCGTCGACGAGGCGAATGGTCAGTTCGGAGTCACCGCTGCGCTGGCGTAGCGCCAGTTCGCACCAGCGCTGCAGATCGGCGAGCGCCGGCGCAGCGCCGGAGCTGGCGCACTGTAGGTCCAGCTCAATCATCGGTGGCGTCCTGTGCCGCACGCTTGCTGGCCGGAGACTGGCGGTCTTCGAAGGACTCGTAGGCCTCGACGATGCGCTGTACCAGCGGATGACGAACCACATCCTTGGGCTTGAAATGGGTGAAGCTGATGCCGTTGACGTCCTTCAGCACCTCTATGACATGCGCCAGGCCGCTCTTGGTGCCGCGGGGCAGGTCGACCTGGGTGATGTCGCCGGTGATCACCGCGGTGGAGCCGAAGCCGATCCGCGTGAGGAACATCTTCATCTGTTCCTGGGTGGTGTTCTGGCTTTCATCGAGGATGATGAAACTGTTGTTCAGCGTGCGGCCGCGCATGTAGGCCAGCGGCGCGATCTCGATGACCTGCTTCTCGATCAGGCGGGCGACGTATTCGAAGCCAAGCATTTCATAAAGCGCGTCGTACAGCGGTCGCAGGTAGGGATCGATCTTCTGCGCCAGGTCGCCGGGCAGGAAGCCGAGCTTTTCGCCAGCCTCGACTGCCGGGCGTACCAGCAGGATGCGCCGTACCTGCTCGCGCTCCAGCGCATCCACCGCGCAGGCCACCGCCAGGTAGGTCTTGCCGGTACCCGCCGGGCCGACGCCGAAGTTGATGTCGTTGTCGAGGATGGCTTTGACGTAGCGCTGCTGGTTGGCGCCGCGCGGGCGGATCATGCCTTTCTTGGTGCGCAGGGCGACGCCCTGATGGGCATTCGGATTGGCCAACTCTTCCATCCCGGATTCCTGCAGGTACAGATGCACCATGTCGGGAGAGAGTTCGGTGTTCTTGGTTTCTCGGTACAGCCGACGCAGCAGCTGCTCGGCAGATTTGGCCACGTCGGTCGGGCCGATCAGCTCGAACTGATTGCCGCGATTGCGGATTTCCAGCTCAAGACGCTGTTCGATCAGGCGCAGATGCTCATCGAATTGGCCGCAGAGGTTGGCGAAGCGACGGGCTTCAAAGGGTTCAAGGGTAAAGCGATGCGGTTCTATGGGTGCGTTCAAGGGCTTTATTTATGGCCGTGGTCGGCGAAATGATGGGGGAAGAATAGCGCCGCGGGCGCAAAGCGGAAAGCGCTGGTGGTCGCGGCCCCATTGCATATAGGGGCCGCGACTGCGTTTCTCAAGACAGCAAGGTGCCACGCAGCGAGTGAGGCAGCGCATCGTCGATGTGCACGTCGACGAATTGGCCGATCAATCGAGGGTTGTCACAGCGGAAATTGACGATGCGGTTGTGCTCGGTCCGGCCTTGCAGCATGCCCGGGTCCTTCTTCGAGTAATCGCTGACGAGGATGCGCTGGGTCGTGCCTACCATCCGTCGGCTGTTTTCGAAACCCTGCTGGTTGATGCGCTGCTGCAGGATGGCCAGGCGCTGCTTTTTGACCTCGTCCGGCGTGTCGTCAACGAGATCGGCTGCTGGCGTGCCGGGGCGGGCGCTGTAGACGAAGGAGTAGGAGAAGTCGAAACCGACGTCTTCGATCAGCTTCATGGTCTGCTCGAAGTCCTTGTCGGTCTCGCCGGGAAAGCCGACGATGAAGTCCGAACTGATCAGGATGTCCGGCACCGCTGCCCGCAGCCGGCGGATGCGCGACTTGTACTCCAGCGCGGTGTGGTTGCGCTTCATTGCCGCGAGGATGCGGTCGGAGCCGGCCTGCACCGGCAGGTGAAGGTATTTCACCAGCTGCGGAATGTCGGCGTGGGCCTGAATGATGGCGTCGGAAAACTCTAGCGGGTGGCTGGTGGTGTAGCGAATCCGGCCGATGCCTTCGATCGCAGCGACCGCGTGCAGCAGGTCGGCGAAATCATGCCCGTCGTGGCGGTAGCCGTTGACGTTCTGTCCCAGCAGGGTGAATTCCTTCACGCCGTTCTCGGCGAGGTGGACGATTTCCGCCAGCACGTCGGCCAGCGGCCGGCTGACTTCCTCACCGCGGGTGTAGGGCACCACGCAGAAGGTGCAGTACTTGCTGCAGCCTTCCATGACCGAGACGAAGGCGCTGGGGCCGTCGACGCGCGGCTCGGGCAGGCGGTCGAACTTCTCGATTTCGGGGAAGGAGATGTCCACCTGCGGCTTCTTGGTGGTGCGCGCGGCGTCGATCATTTCCGGCAGGCGATGCAGCGTCTGCGGGCCGAAGACCACGTCGACATAGGGCGCGCGGTCGCGAATCGCCGCGCCTTCCTGGCTGGCCACGCAGCCGCCGACGCCGATCACCAACTGCGGGTTGTCCAGCTTCAGTTCGCGCCAGCGACCCAGTTGCGAGAAGACCTTTTCCTGAGCCTTTTCGCGAATCGAGCAGGTATTGAGGAGAATCACGTCGGCTTCAGCCGGGTTCTCGGTGATTTCCATGGCCTGGTGTTCGCCCAGCAGGTCCACCATGCGCGAGCTGTCGTACTCGTTCATCTGGCAGCCATGGGTTTCGATGAAAAGCTTGCGGGTCATGTTACGGGCCGGCGTTGTGCAAAAAATGACCGGCGATTATATGCCCACGGCCGAGCAGGGGAAAGCGCAGGCGGATGCCGCAGGGTTTTGTGACGTTCAGGGGATCAGCGGCGCGTCGGCTGCCTGCAGCTGCATCAGGTAGTCACGGAAGATCTGGCCGAGTACCTGGGTGGCGATTTCCAGCTCGTCGCGGCGCATCTGCGCGGAGACCCGGTCGGCGGTATCCAGTGCATCGTCCTCGCCGTTGACGGCAGCCATCTTCAGCACGATGTAGGCTTGCACGTTGTTGGCCTTGACGCCCTCGCCACGGAAGAACATCACACCCAACCGGTGCTGCGCGGCCCCATGACCACGCAAGGACGCCTGCTCGAACCAGTACAGCGCCTTGGCCAGATCGCGCGGTGCGCGGCGACCGTCGTAATGGAACTCGCCCAGCTCGTAGGCAGCCTGCATATCGCCTTCGCTGGCAGCCTGCTGACAGCTGCGCAGGGCTTCGGGCAATTCTTCGGGAAGCGTATCGAGCGCGCAGCGGGCAGTCGCCGGGATCAGCAGGGTGTTCCCGCCGGCGATAGCCGTGAGAGGCGAGAGAAGCAGCAGACAGCCCAAAGACAGGATGCGGCCGGTGCGGATCATGAAAATCTGGCGCCTCGAGGAGCAGGGCGGTAATGAAAGGCTGGAACGAGCCAGCCGTCACATTATGGATAAGCTGCAGTCTGCTTACAAAGCCTTTAACCGCCTGCCATCGGCTTTTTATGTGGCTGCCGGCTGGTCCTCGGTCGCGCTGCCCGGCAGGTGTACCAGCAAGGCGGCGATAAGCGGGCTGGCAATTGCCAGAAGCAGCGGGCGCAGTTCGCTGAGCGGATTGTCTATCAGCAAGCTGTTTGGAAGCGGCGCGGTGCCGAGTAAGAGGACGCCGGCTGCCAGTCCTACGGCGGTCGGCAGGCTAGCGGGCCATTGCAGTGCAGCGGCATAGGCCACCAGCAGTGCACTGGCCAGCATCAGGCCGAATGCGTAGGGCTCGCTCCAGCCGAGCTGTCGCGCCAGCTCGAAGAACACGCACAGACCCAATATCGCACGCCCCCAGTTCGGCCGGCTCCAGCGCCAGCGGCGTGCCAGGGTCAGCGCCGCCGCTGCGATCAGCGGCAGACCGAGCAGCAGGCTGGCGCGCTCCAACCACTGATGGGCTTCCTCCAGGTCGATGCCGATCAGGCTGGCGGCGCCGCACGCGCCACTCGCCGCTGCGAGGATGAGGCCAAGCATCGCGCTGAACAGCGCCGGCTGGTCCGCTTCGCCGTAGTGGCGCCGAGCGCGGCCGATCCACACCGCGCTGACGCCCGCCGCGAGGAGCAGCAGTACCGCTTGCAGCAGCTGCATCGTCTCGCTCACTTGAGTTTGGCGAAGGCGCGCTCGGCGGCCTCCAGGGTGATCGCCAGCTCGGCATCGCCATGGGCGATGGAGGTGAAACCCGCCTCGAATGCACTCGGCGCCAGGTACACGCCGCCTTCGAGCATCAGATGGAAGAAGCGCTTGAAGCGATCGGCATCGCTGGCCATGACATCACCGAAGGTGACGATATCGTCGGCGCCGCTGAAATACAGGCCGAACATGCCGCCGACCTGGGTGGTGACGAAGGGGATGCCGGCAGCATCGGCGCGGTCCTGCAGGCCCTGCAGCATACGGCTGGTGTAGGCGCTCAGCTCGTCGTGGAAGCCTGGACGGCTGATCAAGCCCAGCGTGGTCAGGCCTGCGGCCATGGCCAGCGGATTGCCGGACAGGGTGCCGGCCTGGTACACCGGGCCGAGCGGCGCGATGTGTTCCATGATGGCGCGCTTGCCGCCGAAGCAGCCGACCGGCATGCCGCCGCCGATGATCTTGCCGAAAGTCGACAGATCCGGCGTTACGCCGTAGTAGGCCTGGGCGCCGCCGAGGGCGACGCGGAAACCAGTCATCACCTCGTCGAAGATCAGTACCACGCCATGCGCATCACACAGGGTGCGCAGGCCTTCGAGGAAGCCCGGCGCCGGCGGCACGCAGTTCATGTTGCCGGCGACTGGCTCGACGATGATGCAGGCGACCTGCTCGCCCTTTTCCTGCAGCGTGGCTTCGACTTCGGCGAGGTCGTTATAGGCCAGGGTCAGCGTGTGCTTGGCGAAATCCGCCGGCACGCCGGCCGAGCTCGGCACGCCCTGGGTCAGTGCGCCGGAGCCGGCTTTCACCAGCAGGCTGTCGGAGTGGCCGTGGTAGCAGCCTTCGAACTTGATGATCGCGTCGCGGCCGGTATAGCCGCGGGCCAGGCGGATCGCGCTCATGGTCGCCTCGGTGCCGGAGCTGACCATACGCACCATCTCCATGGACGGCACCAGGCGGCAGACCAGCTCGGCCATCTCGGTTTCCATGGCGGTTGGCGCACCATAGGACAGGCCGTGTTCGAGCTGGCGACGCACGGCATCCAGCACTTGCGGATGGCTGTGGCCGAGGATCATCGGGCCCCAGGAACCGACGTAGTCGACGTAGCGCTTGTCGTCCTCGTCGATCACATAGGCGCCTTCGGCGTGCTTGAGGAACAGCGGGGTGCCGCCGACGCTGCGGAACGCGCGAACGGGTGAGTTGACTCCGCCCGGGATATGGGTCTGGGCGCTGGCGAAAAGGGTTTCGGAACGGGACATGCGGGCCTCGCAAAACAAGGGCGGACCGCCGTGCTGCGGTCCGCCGTGGCGGAATTCAGGGGGCGATGAACAACTGGCTGAACGCGCGAGCGCGGCGTTCGACCTCGGCCGGGCTCTCGGCGGCGAACAGGGCATGGACGACGGCGATCATCTGTACACCTTCGGCGATCAGTGAAGGCGCGGTGTCCAGGGTGATGCCACCGATTGCAACGACGGGCAGGCCGATGCGGGTGCGGGCTTCGCGCAGCAGCTCGGGATTGGCCGAGGGTGCACCCGGTTTTGTCTGTGACTGAAAGAAGCGGCCGAAGGCGACATAGCTAGCACCGTCACGCGCGGCCTGTTCGGCCAGGGGCAGCTGTGCATGACAGGTGGCGCCGATGATTGCCTGGCGGCCGAGCAGGGCGCGGGCCGCGGCGAGCGAACCATCCTCCTGCCCGAGGTGCAGGCCGACGCCCAATCGGGCGGCCAGTTCGGCGTCATCGTTGATGATCAGCTGCGCACCATGCCGGGCACAGAGTTCCTGCAGCGCGTCGGCTTCGCGTAAACGGCGGGCTTCGTCGCTGGATTTGTCACGGTACTGCAGCAGCCGGGCGCCCCCTTTCAGAGCGGCTTCGACGTAAGGCAGCAGGCGGCCTTCGGCGAGCAACTTGCTGTCGGTGATGGCGTACAGGCCGCGCAGGCGAGTCGATTCCTTCATACGCTGCTCTCCAGTCAGGCGAGATCCAGCGGCAGACGCCGCGGAATGTATTGCCCGTGGCCGGGCGCCTCGGCATCGCGCAAGGTGCGCCAGGTGTAATCGAGTGCCGACCTGACCGCGCTGGTCAGCTCCTCGCCCAGTGCCAGGCGTCCGGCAAGGGCGCTGGCCAGGGTGCAACCGGAGCCATGGTAGCTGCCCGGCAAGCGTGCGCAGGTGAAATCGTGGCGGCTGCCATCTCGGCAATACAGGCGGTTGTGCACTTCACTTTCGTCGCCGTGGCCGCCGGTGATCAGCAGGTTGCGGATATGTGGCAGCAGCCGTTCGGCACACTCATCGGCGCTGCCCTCGGGCAGTTCGGCAAGGATGCGCGCTTCCGGCAGGTTCGGCGTGGCGATGGTCGACACTGGAAACAGCCGCTCGCGCATGGCGTAGCCGACATCGTCCTTGCCCAGCGCGCCACCGCCACCGGCACGCAGCACCGGGTCGCAAACCAGCGGGACGCCAGGCAGCCTGTTCATGATTTGGAGAACGGTCCCGACCATTTCCACCGAGCCGAGCATGCCCAGCTTGACCGCCGCAATAGGCATGTCGGCGATCACCGCATTGGCCTGGGCGAGCACCCATTCGCGGTCGAGCACGCGGAAGTCGGAGACGTTGACGGTGTCCTGCACGGTCAGTGCGGTGACGGTCGGCGCGGCGTGGCAAGCCTGCGCCAACAGAGCTTCGATGTCCGCCTGCAGACCGGCGCCGCCACTGGGATCATGGCCGGAAAGACAGAGGACGACAGGTCGTGAAGTAGGGTTTTTCATGGCGTGCGAGCTTATCACCAAACGATGCTGGCGGGACGCAGCAGTTGTGCGTCGATCCGCCATCAACGCACTCTAGCCAGTCATCGGCTAATGGCGGTGTGTGCGATTCGCTTTTCCGGCGGGAACGGGCGCTGTGGTAGATTGCTGGCACTTTGATTTTCGGACGCAGCGGCGGGGTTCACGGGCGTGAATTCGTGTTCGCCGCGCGGCCAGCACGAGGCATTATGCGGTACGTCTTCCTCTTCTTCCTGGCTCTTCTGCCTGCCCTGGCTGCTGCCGTCGAGCTTGATGAGCACACGCGCCATTTGCCGCTTGGCCAGGTGATGCAGGTGTTCGAGGATCCGCTCGGCGAGGCGCGCATAGAAGACGTCGCCTCGACCGCTTTCGAAAGCCGCTTCCAGCCGCATCAGACCGCCGTGTTCAACGCCGGTTATTCCCGCTCCGTGCACTGGGTGCGTGTCGATCTGCACTACCGGCCACAGGTGGCGCAGGGAGCCAGGCGCTGGTTGCTGGAGGTGGCCTATCCGCCACTGGACAGCCTGCAGCTCTATCTGGCCGACGGCCAGGGCGGCTACCGCCTGGCCCGGGATACTGGCGACACCAAACCGTGGGCCAGTCGCGAGATCCGCCAGGGCAACTACCTGTTCGAGATCGAACTGCAGCCCGAGCAGCCGCAGCGGGCCTATCTGCGCGTAGAGAGCGAGGGGTCGATCCAGGTGCCGCTGAGCCTCTGGTCGCAGCACGCCTACCTCGAAGCGCAGCCGGGGCGCATCTACGTGCTGGGCATGATCTACGGCGTGCTGCTGGCGATGCTGGTCTACAACCTGTTCATCTATATCAGCATCCGCGACCCCAGTTATCTCTACTACATCCTCTACATCGCCGCGTTCGGTCTCTATCAGGTTTCGGTGAATGGCGCCGGCGTGCAGTTCCTCTGGCCGGACCGGCCCTGGTGGGCCAATGCCGCGACGCCGCTGCTGATCGGGGCTACCGGGCTGTTCGGCTGCCTGTTCACGCGCAGCTTCCTGCGCACCGCCGAGCACAGCCGCTGGGTGGACTGGCTGCTGCGGCTGATCATTGCCTTCTCCGTGGTCGTGATGGTGCTGGCGCTGGCGACCGATTACGGAGTAGCCCTGCGTCTGGCCACCGCCCTGGCGCTGCTGTTCACGCTGGCAGTGTTTGCCGCCGGCATCCTGGCCTGGCTGCGCGGCATGCGCGTGGCGCGCTACTTCATCATCGCCTGGAGCGCGCTGCTGGTCGGCGGGCAGATCAACACGCTGATGGTGCTCGGGCACCTGCCGCACAATTTCCTGACCATGTACGCCAGTCAGCTGGGCGCCGCGCTGGAGGTGGTGCTGCTGTCGATGGCGCTGGCCGATCGCATCAATGCCCTCAAGGACGAGCGGGCGAAGATCCTGGAAAACGCCCGTGCCGAGCTGGAGCAGCTGAACCGCGAACTCGCCGAGAGCAACCGGCTCAAGGACGAGTTCCTCTCCAACATCAGTCATGAATTGCGCACGCCGATGATGGGCGTGATGGGTGCCCTGGAGCTGTTGCCCAAGTCCGATACAGTGGAAGAGCTGCAGCAGTATCAGCACATCGCCACCGGATCGGCGCGCGACATGATGCGCCTGGTCAACAACATCCTGGTCCTCAGCGAACTGCGTGCCGGCAAGCTGCGTCTGCAGGAGCAGCGCTTCAGCCTCAGGGATACAGCGGCACGGCTGCACCAGCAGTTCGGTGGCCTGGCCCGGGACAAGGGATTGGCCTTCGATCTCGAGTTCGACGAGAAGCTGCCCGATCGCGTTTACGGCGATGGCGAAAAGCTGGAACAGAGCATCTGTCATCTGCTCGACAACGCGGTCAAGTTCACCTCCCGTGGCGCCGTGAACCTGCGCTTCACGGGCGCGATCGAGCGGCGCCAGCTGCAGCTGAACGTCGAGGTCGTCGACAGCGGCATCGGTTTCAGCGATGCCGACCAGGCCTTCCTCTATCATCAATTCCGCCAGGTGGATGGCTCGATGACGCGCCGCTACGGCGGTCTCGGCATCGGCCTGGCGATCAGTCGCGGTCTGATCCAGGTGCTCGGCGGTTGGCTGGAACAGCAGTCGCGGCCGGGGCTGGGCAGCCGCTTCGGCATTCATGTCCGCTTTGCCCTGAGTTCTGCCGACGGGCCGGCTGCCGACGCAGCGTCTGCCGTTCCGCCCTCCGCGCCGATTGCCTGACGCGCGGACCTTTTGGCCGATACCTCGCTTCAATCGTCGCCGCAGCGCGTGTTTCACTGCTGGTCCACCGTGCTTGCCGACTACGCTTGCTGACAGCCGTCGCGGCATCGGTATCGAAGGAGGACGTTCAGATGAATCTGCAGACCAGCGCCGAAACCCATGAGGTCACCAATCAGGTGCCGCCGCTCGATGGTGCCAACCTCTACCGCATCGATCTGCCGCTGCAGCAGTGGGTACAGCGTTACCATGCCGGCTGGGCCGAGGATCGTCTGGACTGCTACGGCGCGCTCGCCGGTGGGCCGCTGATGCAGGCCGGCTTTCTCGCCAACGAGAACAAACCGGTGTTCAAGAGCCATGACCGCTACGGCCATCGTATCGATCTGGTGGAGTTTCACCCGGCCTATCACGAGCTGATGCGCACGGCCATCGAGCACGGTATACCGTCGCTGCCCTGGAGCGATCCCCAGCCCGGCGCTCAGGTGGCGCGTGCCGCCTTGATGTACCTGCACAACCAGGCCGAGGCCGGCAGCAGCTGCCCGCTGACCATGACCTACGCCAGCGTGCCGGCACTGCGCCTGCAGCCAGACCTTGCCGAACGTTGGCTGCCGAAGATCCTTGCCCGCGAGTACGACCCGCGCAACCTGCCGATGGAGCAGAAGGCTGGCGTGACCATCGGCATGGCGATGACCGAGAAACAGGGCGGCACCGACGTGCGCGCCAACAGCACCCGCGCCTATCCGATCGATACCGGCGGGCCAGGGCAGGCGTACGAGCTGGTCGGCCACAAGTGGTTCTGCTCGGCGCCGATGTGCGATGCCTTCCTCACCCTGGCGCAGACCGACAAGGGGCTGTCCTGCTTCCTGCTGCCGCGCCATCGGCCGGACGGCACGCGCAACCAGTTCTATATCCAGCGCCTGAAGAACAAACTCGGCAACTGGGCCAACGCCTCCAGCGAAGTCGAATACCGCGGCGCGCTGGCGTGGATGGTCGGTGAGGAAGGGCGCGGCGTGCCGACCATCATCGAAATGGTTTCCTCGACCCGTTTCGACTGCATGATCGGCTCCAGCTCGCTGATGCGTCAGGCATTGACCCAGGCCATGCACCACTGCGCGCACCGCTTGGTCGGCGGCCGCGTCCTGCTCGAGCAGCCGCTGATGCAGAACGTGCTGGCTGATCTTGCGCTGGAAAGCGAAGCGGCGCTGGCGCTGACCCTGCGCATGGGTCGTGCTCAGGACAACCGCCACGACGAGCAGGAAGACAAGTTCGCCCGGCTGGTCACCGCCGTTGGCAAATACTGGATCTGCAAGCGCGCACCGAACATGATCGCCGAGGCCAGCGAATGTCTGGGCGGCGCCGGCTATGTCGAGGAGACCATACTGCCGCGGCTATACCGCGAGGCGCCGGTCAACTCCATCTGGGAAGGCTCGGGCAACGTGCAGTGCCTGGATGTATTGCGTGCCCTGTCGAAGGAGCCGGGCGTAATCGAGGTGCTATTTGCCGAGCTCGGCGATGGCCACGGTGAGGCGCGGCTTAAGGCGCATATCCAGCGGCTGCAGCGCGCCTTCACCGATACCGATGACATCCAGTACCGCGCCCGCCAGCTGACCGAGGACGTGGCCGTCGCGCTGCAGGCCGGGTTGTTGCTCGAGGCGGGCAACTCCGCCGTTTCGGATGCTTTCATTGCCAGCCGACTGGAAGGGCAGGGCCGCGTGTATGGCACCTTGCCGCGCGGGCTCGACATTCAGGCCCTGCTGAGCCGCAGCGCCCCGTTCCCAGGATAATTGCTCAACTTTTGCTCAGTGATGCCGAAGTAGTGGCATCAGGCGGAGGGTCGGGCATGAGAATTATCTCAAGTGAACAGTATGGGTTGAGCGTCGAGCGAAATTACACCGCCGGCCGTGCGGTCAGTGAGACGCTGGATATGCAGCGCGGCGGCCAGCGGTTGCAGATCAGCCGTCATGAGCGCAGCGAAGTGAGCAGTTCCAGCCGGGCCGAGCTCAGCTTCGCGCAGGACCGCCCGATGATCTCGCAGAACCAGCTGGGAAGCCTGAGCGCCGGTTTGCCTAGAGCGACGCCGACAGCCCCCGCAGACGGAGCGCCGGTCTTGGATTTCACGCCCGATGAAGAAAGTCTGCACAAGCTGCGAATGCTGCTGGTGGTGCTGGGACGCGAAGCGGATGAAATCGATGCCACCCTCGACAAGCTCGTAAAGGGGTTGTCCGCACCGGCGAGATCGGCGCCCTCTGCAGGCAGCACCATGCCGCAGGTGGAGTCCGCTGGTGATTTTCTGAACTACCAGTACAGCGTTCAGGAATGGCGCGGCGAGTCGCTGAGCGTAAAGGCCAGCGGTACGGTCAGCACCGCCGATGGGCGCAAGATCCAATACGGGCTCAGCCTGGAAATGCTCAATTTGCAGTACAGCAGTGCCAGCGTTTCGGTGCGCGCCGGAGCAGTATTGCAGGACCCGCTGGTGCTCAACCTCCAAGGCAGCCCGGTACGCCTGGATGCCAACAACCGCGTCGAGTTCGACCTGAATGCCGACGGTCACCGCGATAGCATGGCCAGTCTCGCCTCCGGCAGCGCCTTCCTAGCGCTGGACCGAAATGGCAATGGCCGTATCGACGACGGTCGTGAACTGTTTGGTGCGCTATCCGGCGATGGCTTCGCCGACCTGAGCGCCCATGATGAAGATGGCAACGGCTTTATTGACGAAGGCGACAGCGTCTTCTCGCAACTTCGTCTGTGGCGCCCGGACGCGCAAGGCAAAGGAGAGCTGGTCGATCTGCTGTCTGCCGGAGTAGGCGCCATCGGCCTGGCACGTGCTTATGGTGACTTCGAGCTGATCGCCCAGCAACAGCTGGAAGGGCGTGTCAGGAGCACCGGAATCTTCCTGTTCGAAAATGGCCAGACCGGCAGTGTGCAGCAGGTAGATCTGGCGGTCTGAAGGACGTCAGTGGCCAAAGTGGTCATAGCAGGCTTCGCCAGGCGATTGCCGGTTACGCTTGCTCCGTCTATAAAGCTCTGACCTCTTCTGTGCGGTGGCCTGCTAGTACCTTTGTATAACAGCCAAACGAGCTGGTGCTCCTAGAATGGGGCGAGCGACTACGTTATGGGGTTGCAAGTGCCGCATGATTTTTTGAGGTTCCGATATTGAGCGGCAAAAGACATGGGCGCTTGGTCTCCGGACATGAAGTGGCCGTCTCCCTGCCTCGTCAGGCCTGGCGAATTTCTTTGCAGAGCCTTCACGGACGAGCATTCGATGAGTTTCTGAGGTGAGTTCATGGCAACCGATCTAAGCAAGTACATCCGCAATGCAGCGTTTCTCGACAAGGTCGTCTCGGCAGAAGAGGCCGCGTCGTGGATCGAGGACGGCATGACGCTGGGCATGAGCGGTTTCACCCTGTTCGGGGAGCCGAAAGTGTTTCCCAAGGCGCTGTCCGAGCGCGGCCAGCACGAGAAATTCAAGGTTAATCTGTTCACCGGCGCATCCATGGGGCCGGCGGCCGACCAGTCGATGGCCGAAGCCGGCATCATCAACAAGCGCATCCCGTATCAGGGCAACCCGGTGCAGCGCAAGAAGATCAACGCCGGTGAGGTGCTCTACATCGATCAGCACCTGTCGCACACCGCCGAGCTGCTGCGTCAGGGCGTGCTGCCGCAGGTCGACTACGCCATTATCGAGGCGGCTGCGATCACCGAGGACGGTCAGATCATTCCGACCGGTTCGGTCGGCAACTCGCCGATCTTCGTGCAGAACGCCAAGCACGTGATCATCGAGTTGAACACTTCTGCTCCGCGCGAGTACGAAGGCATGCACGACATCTACATCCCCGGCCCGGCCGGTGAGGATTCGCGCAAGGACATCCCGGTCTACAACGTCAGCAAGCGCATCGGCTCGATCGGTATTCCAGTCGATCCGGCCAAGGTGCGCGGCATCGTGCTGTCCAGCGAGCCGGACATTCCTTCCCCATTGTTCGAGCCAAACGCCGAAACCCAGAAGATCGCCGACAACCTGCTGGCCTTCCTGCGTGAGGAAGTGCGGCTTGGGCGCCTGACCAACAGCCTGGCGCCGCTGCAGTCCGGTGTGGGCTCGGTGGCCAACGCGGTGCTGGCCGGCATGAAGACTTCCGAGTTCAAGGACCTGACCGTCGCTTCCGAAGTGCTGCAGGACGGCGTTTTCGACCTGATCGACGCCGGGGTGGTGAAGTTTGCCGCCGCCACCGCCTTCTCCCTGTCGAAGAAGCGCGTGGACAACCTGGCCTCTGACCTCGCCAAGTACGCCGGCAAGGTGGTGTTCCGTCCGCAGGAGATCTCCAACCATCCGGAAGTGATCCGCCGACTGGGCATCATTTCCTTCAACACCGCGCTGGAAGTCGACATCTACGGCAACGTGAACTCCACCCACGTCAACGGCACCCACATGATGAACGGTATCGGCGGTTCGGGTGACTTCGCCCGCAACGCCCGTATCAGCATCTTCGTGACGACTTCGACGGCGAAGGACGGCAAGATCTCCTCGATCGTGCCGTTCGTCACGCATGTGGATCACACCAACCACGACGTCGACGTCATCATCACCGAGCAGGGCTATGCCGATCTACGCGGTCTGGCGCCGGTCGAGGCGGCGGCGCGGATCATCGAGAACTGCATGCATCCGGACTACAAAGCCCAGGCGCTTGCATACCTCGAGGAGGCGAAGCAGCGTGGTGGCCACACTCCGCATGTGCTGGAAAAGGCGTTCTCCTGGCACGCCAACTTCGCCAAGAACGGCACCATGCTGCTGGATAAGTAAGCGCGAACGGAGCCCGAACAAGGCCGATGCTGCAGAGCATCGGCCGCGAGGTTCGCAGCAATGCCCGAATCCGACGCCAGACTCTGGCGTCGGATTTTTTTTGCCGATGGCAGCCGTCGTTCCAGCGCGTACCGAGCCGGATGGCGGCACAAGGCGCTTCCATCTGCTCGGCTGCATATACATCCGTCACCAAATGCAGCCAAGATAGGCCGGAGTGTTAAGCCAGGACTAACCATGACTTCGAACGAATCCAGATCCTTCACCGTCGCCACTTGCGCTGAGGAGGCGGTCGACAAGCTGGCCGAGCTGCATGCTCAGGCCACCGCAGCGCTCAACCAGGCGCTCAAGCGCTACGTGGCCAGCCGTACCGAGCCGAGCCTGCAGGAGCGCAGCCTGTTCCGTTACCCGCAGCTGCGCCTGACCTACGAATGCCACGGCGAAGTGCCGGCCTCGACCCGTGCCTATGCCAAGGTTCAGGCGCCCGGCGTGTACAGCGTCACCGTGACGCACCCGGCGGCGTTCCGCGCCTACCTGCTGGATCAGCTGAAGCCACTGATCCAGGACTTCAACGTCACCGTTGAGGTCGGCATGAGTGACCGCAACATTCCCTATCCCTATGTGATCGAGCAGGGCGACGAGCTGGCCGGCACCGGCGTGACTGCCGCCGAGCTGGCGCGGGTTTTTCCCAGCACCGACCTGTCCGCCGCCACCGATGACATCGCTGACGGGCTCTACGACTGGGAGCACGCCGATCCCTATCCGCTGGCGCTGTTCGACGGCGCGCGAGTGGATTTCTCGCTGCGCCGCCTGGTGCACTACACCGGCAGCGACTGGCGCCACGTGCAGCCATGGATTCTGCTGACCAACTACCACCGCTACGTCGACCAGTTCATCCGCCACGGTCTGGACATGCTGCGCGATGACACCCGCTTCGTGCGCATGGTGCTGCCGGGCAACGTGGTCGTCGAACGCGGCATGGACGAAGGTGAGGCACAGGCGATCATCGGCGGCGTCATGTGGCACCGCTACCAGATGCCGGCCTATCACCTGATCGCCGAGGACGGCCACGGTGTCACTCTGGTCAATATCGGCGTCGGTCCGTCCAACGCGAAGAACATCACCGACCACCTAGCCGTGCTACGTCCGCACTGCTGGTTGATGATCGGCCACTGCGGCGGCTTGCGGCAGTCGCAGTCGATTGGCGACTACGTGCTGGCCCACGCCTACATGCGCCGCGATGGCATCCTCGATCGCGTACTGCCGCCACACATCCCGCTGCCGGCGCTGGCCGAGGTGCAGCAGGCGCTGCAGGAGGCGGCAGCGACAGTCACTGGCGAGCAGGGGGACGCGCTGAAGAAGCGTCTGCGTACCGGCACCGTGCTGACTTACGATGACCGCAACTGGGAGCTGCGCTGGGCGCAGGAGCGACCGCTGATCAACCTGTCGCGCGCTGTCGCCGTGGACATGGAAAGCGGCACCATCGCGGCCCAAGGCTACCGCCTGCGCGTGCCGTACGGCACGCTGCTGTGTGTGTCGGACAAGCCGCTGCACAGCGAGATCAAGCTGCCCGGCTCGGCCAATGCGTTCTACGAGCGTGCCGTGACCCAGCACCTGAAGATCGGCATCGCCGCACTCGACCTGTTACGCGGTCAGCTCAACTCGCTGCACTCGCGCAAGCTGCGCAGCTTCGACGAGCCGCCCTTCCGCTGATCCGGGATTTGCCACCGACGCTTTCGCGGGAATGGACGATACTCACATCGTTCATCCCGCGTCAGCACTGGAGGTCCAACATGGAGCAGTCGATCCACGCCTTCCATAGCCTGTTCGAGCAGTTGGGGTTGCCCAACGACGACGTCTCGATCAGGCGTTTTATCGAAACCCACTCGCCCCTGGCTGAAGACGTCTACCTGGCCGATGCTTCCTTCTGGACGCCGGCCCAGGCGGCTTTCCTGCGCGAAGAAATCCTCGAGGATGCCGACTGGGCCGAAGTGGTGGATCGCCTCAATGTGGCGCTGCGACGGCACTATCACTGACGCGTGGCATGGTTTCTCAGCTGGCCAGCAACCAGGCACCGGTGAGTGCCGAAGCGGCGCCGGCGATGCGCACCAGCGGCGCGGCCGCTTGCGGCAGGTAGCGCACCAGTGCATAGCCGATTGCATGCAGGGCCGCTGTAGCAGCAACGAAGCCGGCGGCATAACCCCACGGGCTGGACAGTTCCGGCAATTCCAGACCGTGGGCGACGCCATGGCTAGCGGCGAACAGCGCGGTGAGCGCGGCAGCCACTACCAGCGGTGGGCGCACCGCCAGGGCAACCAGCAGGCCGAGGGCCAGCACCGAGCCGGCGATGCCGGTTTCCATCAGCGGCATCTCGACGCCTGCGAAGCCAACCAGCCCACCAAACAGCATGGTCGCGACGAACGTCAGCGGCAGCGCCCAGCGCGCCTTGCCAGTTTGTTGCGCCGCCCAGAGACCCACCGCCAGCATGGCCAGCAGATGGTCAAGGCCGAAGATCGGGTGAGCGATGCCGGACATCACGCCGGCATGGTCATGCCCGGGGTGGGCCAAGGCCAGCGCCGGACTGAGCAGCAGGGCGGAGGTGACAAGGATTTTCTGAACGTTCATGCGATTTCCTCTGGTTGCATGGCTAAAAGCTTGGCCGAGCCGTCGTCGCTCGGTCGGTTTCCGTTGGTGGGCGAAGCCACGCGGCATAACTCTCGGGGTAGATCAGGCTGCGCTGAGCATTCCCTGTTTCTCGATAAAGGCGATGATCTCGTCGAGGCCCTGGCCGACCTTCTGGTTGCTGAAGACGAACGGCCGTTTGCCGCGCATCTTGCGGGCGTCGCGATCCATCACTTCCAGCGAAGCGCCGACCATCGGCGCCAGATCGACCTTGTTGATCACCAGCAGGTCGGACTTGCAGATGCCCGGCCCGCCCTTGCGCGGCAGCTTGTCGCCGGCGGACACGTCGATCACGTAGATGGTCAGGTCCGACAGCTCGGGGCTGAAGGTCGCCGAGAGGTTGTCGCCACCGGATTCGACGATGATCAGGTCGAGGCCGGGAAAGCGCCGATTGAGCTGCTCCACCGCTTCGAGGTTGATCGAGGCGTCCTCGCGGATCGCCGTGTGCGGGCAGCCGCCGGTTTCCACGCCGATGATGCGCTCGGGCGCCAGGGCCTCGTTACGTACGAGGAACTGGGCGTCTTCCTGGGTGTAGATGTCGTTGGTCACCACGGCGAGGTTGTAGCGATTACGCAGGGCCTGGCACAGGGCGAGGGTCAGAGCGGTCTTGCCGGAACCGACCGGCCCGCCAATGCCGACGCGCAGGGGTTGGGTGCTCATGGGTGTTCTCCTCTGGGAGGCAGTGTGGCTGCCTCGGGGTTGATGCAGGGGGATCGCCGCTGTTGGTGGGGCGGGGATATGGGATTCGTTGGGGTGAGCTTTTTGCTCGCATGAAAATGCTGGGCGTGTATTGGCTGTGGCCCGGGCATCGCTGTGGGGCGCCGCACTTTCCTCGGCGCGACCTACCAGTTGCGCCTTGCACGGCGCGTCACTTTTTCTTGTGTGGCCAAGAAAAAGTAACCAAAAAGAAGGCCACCCCGACATCCGGGTTTTGCTTCGCAAAACTCCCCTCACTCCGGCGCTGCTTCGGGGGTCGTCGCGAAGGGCCATCCCTGGCCCATCACTCCTCGCTCGGCATCCATGCCTCGCGCCCCCCTGCGCAGCACCTACGCTCGGCCTCCTGAAGGGGAATCGAGTCCGAGTTGTCTGAAAGTTGTTAAGCAAGAGAAACCAAGCGCTTCGCTTGTTTTCATGTGTGCGGACTAACAGACGACGCCGAACGCCCCTTTCAGGAGGCCGAATGGATTCGGCGCGATGGGGCGCGAGGTCTGTAGGGTGGGTAACGCGAAACTTACCCACCGTTTTGCAAAGTAATCCGCCATGGCCCGGCGATAACTTGCTTGTAGCCAGCGATGGAAAATGCTGCGCAGTTTTCCACCCTACATTGCGGGCGAGAGATAGGGGCAGGGCTGTCTGTAAGCTCCAGGCAGTAGCCTGGGCTTGGTTCTTCTTATACGGACGAGCAGGCGACACCAATCGCCCCTTCAGGAGGGTGAACGGAGTCGTCGTGGAGAGGGGTGAGCGGCATGGATGCCGCAAGAGCCGTAAAGGGTCGGGGCCGCCATCGGTATGGATGGCCCTTGTACGGCGACCCTCGGAGCGGCGGCGGAGAGAGCGAACCCAGAGCGAAGCGATGGGCCGGATGCAGGGGCAAGCGTTTTTGCTTCCTTTTTTCGCGTCTGAAAAAAGTGAGTCGCCCAGCAGGGCGAAACCTAAGGCCAGTGCCGACAACCGGGCCGAGCCGTCCTGGGAAGAAGGTGCCGCCAGCACCCACGTGCCAACACCTCTCATGACCTAAACAACCGACTGTACTGCCGCTCATGCGCCATGCTGGTCAACACCAGCCCAAACGGCGCACTGCCCCATTCCCGCTCCGGCAGTTCGCTGGCTTCCCGCTGCGCCTGGGTCAGAGTGGGCAGCAGTTGCGAGGTCAACCGCTGCGCCGCCTGCTGCCCCAGCGGCAGGGTCTTCATCAGCACTGCCAACTGGTTTTCCAGCCAGCCCCACAACCAGGCGGCCAGCGCATCGGCGGGCGTGATCCGCCAGGCACGGGCGGCCAGCGCCCAGGCCATGGCCAGTCCCGGTTCGCCGGCAGCGGCAAAACAGTCGCGGGCCGGCTGGTCGAGTTCCGGCAGGCCGTCGAGCAGCTGCGTCAGGGAATAGCCCATCTGCCGGCTTTCCAGCTGCAGCTCGCGAGTTTCGCGGCTGGCGCGGTGTTCCGCGGCGAGTTGCAGCAGGCGCGGCCAGTCGTCCCGTGCCGCCGCTTCGCAATGCGCGAGCAGCAGCGGCGCCTCGAAGCGGGCCAGGTTCAGCAGTAGTTGATCCTCCAGCCAACGCCGGGCGCTGTCGGGGTCGTTCACCTGGCCGTTTTCCACCGCCATCTCCAGCCCCTGGGAGTAGCTGTAGCCGCCGATCGGCAGCTGCGGGCTGGCCAGCCGGAGCAGCGCCCAGGCCGAGCCGGGAGCGGCCGTCGTGTTCACGTACGTACGCCGAACTGGTGCAGGCGCGGTGCGTAGCTGAACTCCGCTTCGCCGGCGTGGGAATGGTGATGGCCGCCGCCATAGGCGCCGTGTTCCGGCTGGAAGGGCGCTTCGATGTGTTCGACGCCGGCGCCCAGCTGCAGCAGCATGTCCTTGAGCACGTAGTCGTCGAGCAGCCGCAGCCAGCCGTCGCCGACCTGCAGCGCGACATGGCGGTTACCCAGGTGATAGGCCGCACGGGTCAGCTCGAAGGCGCTGGCGCAGGTGACGTGCAGTAGCTGCTCCGGCCGAGCGCGCACGCGCACGACACGGCCATCACCGGCGAGCAGACATTCGCCATCGTGCAGCGGCGGCTGGCCGCGCTCGAGAAACAGGCCGACGTCTTCGCCGCTGGTACTGAAGCAGCGCAGGCGACTCTTGCTGCGTGCGTCGTAGGTCAGTTCGAGTTCGGCCTGCCATTCGGGACGGGCGTCGATACGTTGGCGAATCACCAGCATGCGCAGAATTCCGGTCGGATGGTTTCCGGAACAAGAGCAAGTGGCTTGCCAACCAACGCCATACGCACGGCTGGCGTGGCGGTGTGCCTGATATTGGGGCTATGTACGCACCGTTACGGTGCGCATTCAGGGGTCAGGTAAGGTGTGTGCGCCTTACTGGTGCAGGTCGCGCACCATGTACACCGCGGGGATCTGGTAGCTGGCCAGGTTGCCGGCCTGTGGCGGGTCGAGGTCGTCATGGGCTTCGTAGCCCAGGCGCGACCAGAAGCCGGTGGAATCCTGCACCGAGACCAGCGCCGAATAGCGCAGCTGTGCTGTGCCGGCTTGCTGCAGGTTGTGCCGCACCAGTGCCGGACCGATCCCGCGGCCTGCGGCTCGCCCGGCCACGGCCAGGTCATGCAGGTAGAGGCAATCGGCTTCGCCCTCGCTGCAGAACTCGCCGTCCAGCGGGGTCACCTTGCCCAACCGGGAGTGGTAGGCGAACAGGTAACCGCAGACGCCCAATGCGTCTTCGGCGACCCAGGCCAGTTGCGGGAATGCCGCCAGACGTGAGCGGATCACCGCCTCGTCTTCCAGGACCTCTGCGGCATAGGATTCTTCCTGGATCGCCAGGACGGCAGGGATATCGCGCTCCTGCATCGCTCTCAACTGGTACATCACGACTACACTCGAACGCCGCGAAACGCCGCGCGACTCGGCCAAAAGCCGGCGATCATACGTGAAATGCCGGCGTCCCGCTTGCCGCCGGGCGCCGCATCCACGCTCCGTCAGCGTACGCAGCGGCACGGCCAAGGCAGTGGTGCTCCGGTGCGGACTCGGGTGAATGGTTTCAGCTGATTGGTGCAGCGGTGCGACAAGATGACAGGCATAATGGTTAGCCTGCTAACAAGTGGTTGAGGGCTGCGTTGAACGATCACCACCACCCGCTCTACGGCGTTCTGCTCATACTGCTGTCGGGTCTGCTGCTGGCCAGCCATGACGGGCTGGCCAAACACCTCTCGGAAATCTACCCGGTGTTTCTGGTCATCTGGGCCCGTTACGTTGCGCAGACGGTGCTGATGACCGCGCTGTTCGTGCCGCGCATGGGCCAGCGCGTGTTTCGCACCCTGCGCCCTTGGCCACAGTTGCTGCGCGGGCTGAGCCTGGTCAGCGTGAGTCTGCTATTCATCAACGGCCTGCATTTCATCCCGTTGGCCGAAGCGACGGCGGTGATCTTTCTGACCCCGGTGCTGGTAACCATCGCTTCAGCGCTGCTGGGCGAGCGGGTCAGCCGCAGTCAGTGGCTCGCCGTGGGCTTCGGTCTGCTCGGGGTGCTGATCATCGTGCGGCCCGGTTCGGCGCTGTTCACGCCGGCGGTGCTGTTGCCCTTCGGCGCGGCCCTGTCGTTTACCGTATATCAGCTGGTGACCCGGCGCCTGGCCGGTACCGACCACCCGGTGACCAGCAACTACCTGACCAGTCTGGTCGGCTGCGTGACCCTGAGCGTGCTGGTGGTCTTCAACTGGCGCACGCCAACGCTGCATGACGCGCTGCTGATGGGCGGGCTCGGCGGCATGGCGATGCTCGGCCACCTGCTGCTGACCAATGCCTTCCGCTTCGCCAGCGCGGCGACGCTGGCACCCTTCACCTACGGCCAGATCGTCTTTGCCGGAGTGGTCGGCTATGTCGCCTTCGATCACGCGCCGGATGCCGGTGCGCTGATCGGCATGGCGGTGATCATCGCCAGCGGCCTGTGCATGGCTTATGTGCAGCGCCGCCAGGCACCGATCGAAGGATAAGCAGCGAAATGTGCCATTCAGCCGACCAAGCAGCTTCTCAACAACACTGAAATGAAAAGACAGGGCGAATCGACCCTTGCGTGCAACGCATACAACAAACGGAGCCTATATGCCGCGACTCTCTCATCATGATCTGCGCCGCAACTTTCGCGAGCTGCTCAACGCCGACCGCTGCTTCCATACCGCCTCGGTGTTCGACCCGATGTCCGCGCGCATCGCCGCCGACCTCGGCTTCGAAGTGGGCATCCTCGGTGGCTCGGTGGCCTCGCTGCAGGTTCTCGCCGCGCCGGACTTCAACCTCATTACCTTGAGCGAGTTCGTCGAGCAGGCCACGCGCATCTGCCGCGTCGCCCAGCTGCCGGTGCTGGCCGATGCCGACCATGGCTACGGCAACGCGCTGAACGTCATGCGCACCGTTTCCGAACTGGAACGCGCCGGGATTTCCGCGCTGACCATCGAGGACACCCTGCTGCCGCCGAAATTCGGTCGCCGTTCCACCGACCTCATCGGCATGTTCGAGGCGGTCGGCAAGATCCGCGCGGCGCTGGAGGCGCGGGTCGATCCGGAGATGGCCATCATCGGCCGGACCAATGCCGGCGTGATCGGCTTCGAGGAAGTCATCGCCCGCGCCCAGGCCTACGAGAAGGCCGGCGCCGATGCCATCTGCCTGGTCGGCATCGAGGATTTCGACCACCTGGAAAGCATCGCCAGCCAACTCAGCAAGCCGCTGATGCTGGTCACCTACGGCAACCCCAACCTGCGCGACAACGCGCGGCTGGCGGCGCTCGGCGTGCGCATCGTGGTCAACGGCCACGCGGCGTACTTCGCGGCGATCAAGGCAACCTACGACTGCCTGCGCGAGCAGCGCCAGGTCGATGCGCTGGATCTGAATGCCTCGCAGCTGTCGGTCAAATATTCCACCGCCGACGAGTACGTCGTATGGGCCGAGGAATATATGCAGGTCAAGGAGTAAGCCCTTGGGCGCTGGTAGGCGCCCGACAGGTTGTTGCACAGCGGGTCAGCAATCGCCACGCGGGCTTCAGCACCAGCGCGCCGGCGTCTCGGCGTTGCTGGGCCGGCGCCTACGGGCTCAGAAGAACGAGCGTTCGGCCTTGAACATCATGAAGCCTTCGCAATAGGCGTTTTGCCCTGAATAGACGCTACATTGCGCGCCGCGCAGGCTCGAGTCGCTGTAGGACAGGTCCATCTGCATGCCCAGCAGCCGGCGGGAAAGGTTCAGCGACCAGTCGTTGAATACCCGCACGCTACCGCCGGGGTGGTACATGGGGCTGTCCATCGAGTGGCTGGCGTATTTCATCCGGACGTCGACATCGAACGGCCGCAGAGCGCCCAGCTCGAGAAACAGCGTGCTGTCGGTGCGCCCCAGCGCGCTGCTCATCGCGCCGCCCAGGCGGCTGCTGCCGAGGTTGATGCCGGCGTAGTACTCCTCGCGATTGCGTGTCTCGAGTTCCGGGAAGCTGTAGCGGATCACACCCAGCTCATAGCCCACCGAGTCGTCGAACCGTGGCTGGGCATAGCCGACGTAGCTGTTGAGCTCCAGCTGGCTGCCGTCGAACAGGCCGACACTGGGCGACCACTGGCCGACGTACACGCCGCTGTCATGGGCGAGGTCCAGGCCGCCACGAAAGGTGCTGGCGGTGGTCGGCTGCACCAGGCCCTGGGCCATGCTGCGCGTCGGTGCCGTGCCCAGCTTGAGATCGAATTGCCCGATCTCGCGCTCGACCACTTCGGGTTGGCTGGCACAGCCGCCAAGCAGAATGCTCAGCGCGATCAGATATCTGTAGTCCATACACCGCTTCACTGGTGAGGTGTCTGGTAGGCCGACCAGTGACGACCACGATTGAAGAAGGCTGACCCGCAGCGCTCCAGCGCAGCGGATCAGGCCTTTTTACGGTTCGGACCCGAGGATAGACAAAGCAGTCGCTGGACGAGCTCCGCTCGTCGATTTGGCGCCAGTGAATCGACAGGCGGCGCCGGCGTGCTGGCTAGGCGGGAATCCGGCGGTGGCTGCTCTATGAATTGAATTGCGCGGCGCAATTGTGGTTCGAATGCTTACATTCATAAGCGCGTCCGGACAGGCAGAGGAGGTTGCAATGGCTACCGGTTGGGCAGGGGATGGCGCGGTACAGGACCAGATCGACAGCACCGTCGAGGATGCCGTGCAGCGCGCACGCAGCCGACTCGGCCGTGGCGAGAGTCTGAGCCACTGCGAAGAATGCGGGGATAAGATCCCCGAAGCCCGGCGTCAGGCAGTTCCTGGCGTGCGGCTATGTATCAAGTGCCAGGTCGAGCGGGACAAGCAAGACGCCACGTCCAGCGGTTATAACCGACGCGGCAGCAAGGACAGCCAGCTGCGTTGATCAGTCGCGGCGCACTGGCATCGAGAAGGTGAAGGTGGTGCCGGCATCGGCGCTGGAGTTCACCTGCATGCGGCCGCCATGGGCCTTCGCCACCTGCTCGACGATAAACAGCCCGAGCCCCAATCCGTTGCGCGAGGTGTCGTCTTCCTGGGAATAGGCATGGAACAGTTGTTCCAGCCGTTCAGCTGGGATCGGCGTGCCGCGGTTGTGTACCAATAGCTGGAAATGCCCGTCGACTATTTCAGCCTTCACGATCACCGGGCCGGTGCTGGCGCCATGGTGCAGCGCGTTGGTGATCAGGTTGGCCAGCAGTTGGGCGATCCGGTCCGGGTCGCACTCGAACACCGGCAGCTCCGGCAGTTGGTCAAGCAACACCCGGCGTGGATAGGCGGTACGCAGCTCGTTGACCACCTGCTGCAGGGTGAGATGAAGATTGGCGGCAGCCGTCCAGTTCAGCGGTATGCCATTGCCCAGCTGGCCGCGGGCGAAGTCCAGCAGATCGTCGACCATGCGTGAGGCGCGCTGGCTGGACGTGCGCACATGCTCGGCGAGTCGTTGCGTACCGGGTTCCGTGGAACGGCGAACCAGCAGATCGCTGGCCGCCTGGATCGAGGCCAGCGGGGTGCGCAGATCATGGCCGAGCAGGGCGATGAACTGCTCACGCTGATGGCCGGTGATGCGCTCATCGGCCAGCGCCGCACGCGTGGCCTGCTGTTGCTCCTCGGCTTCGATCTGCAGCGTCAGCAGGCGCGCAAAGGATTCGAACATCGCCCGCGTCGTCGGGTTGGAAAGATCACGTGGCAAGGGATCGAGCGCACAGAGCGTGCCGAAGAAGCTGCCGTCGGCACGCAGTACGGGCACCGAGATATAGCTTTCGAAGCCGTACATCTGCGGTGTGTGATGCTTGCAGTAGTCAGGGTCGGCGCTCACCTGGCTGATGATGATCGGCTGTTGCGAAGCGTGGATTTCGCTGCACAGCGTGGTGGTCACGTCGAGTTCACCGCCAACCTTCAGACCGAACTCGATGCGGTCGAGCACGGCGCAGGCCGTCCAGGAATTTTCGGTAACCCGAGCGACCGCAGCGAAGCGCAATCCGGTTGTTTCGCTGACGACTTGCAGAATGGCGGGGACGGCGCTGATGCGTTGGACGGTGAGCAGGTCGTCGAGGATGGATTGCGCCATCTGCAGGCCCTGAGCGGCAGAAAAAGGCCGGCCACTTTAACATGGCCGACCTCTGCAGCAGGCTGCCTTCAGCCGAGCGGAGCGGGTTGTGCCGCGCTGGCGAGCAGTGGCTGTTTACGCATAAGCCCGTAGTGCAACACCCCGCCGAACAGCGCGCCCAATAGCCAGGCGAAACCGGACAGGCTCTCCAGCCCTGGCAGCCACACCGAGGCCACCGAGAACAGCGCGCTGACGCCGAAGGCAATCATCGCCTTGCGGTTCCAGCCGGCATTGAAGTGGTAGATCCCGCTGCGCTCGGCAGAGAACAGCTGCTGCAGATCGAGGCGCTGGCGGCGAACCAGGTAGTAGTCGGCGACGATGATGCCGTACAGCGGCGCCAGCACCGCGCCCAGCGTGTCGACGAAGGCGGCGATACCCACTTCGCTGATGAAGGCCACCCACAGCGCGCCGATGAAGAAGGCGATGGCCGCGGTGATGAAGCCGCCGGTACGGGCGCTGATTTTGGCTGGCGCCAGGTTGGCGATGTCATAGGCCGGCGGGATGAAGTTGGCGACCAGGTTGATGCCGACCGTGGCGGCAAAGAAGGTGATGGCGGCCACTACCGTCAGGGTGACGTTGTCGATGCGCGCGACGATGTCGGTGGGGTTGGTCAGCGTTTCGCCGAACACTACGACGGTCCCGGCAGTGATCACCAACGCGATCAGCGAGAAGATCGCCAGGCTCACCGGCAGGCCGAGAAAGTTGCCGAGGCGCATCTGCCGCTCGCTCTTCACGAAACGGGCGAAGTCGCCATAGTTGATCACCACTGCGGCGAAGTAGGCCACCATGGTGCCGACCACTGCGGCGAACGCGGCAATCGGTCCGCCGGCGTGCTCGCCGCTGCCGCTGAAGATCTCGCCCAGCGCGCCGAGCAGGCTCGGGCCGGCCTGATACCAGATGGCGATCATCAGTACGATCATCACCAGGTACACCAGCGGGCCGGCCCAGTTGAGAAAGCGCGTTACCCAGTCGACGCCACGGACGAACAGCGCCACCTGGAACACGCAGACGATCACGTAGGCAGCCCAGTCGATGGCGGTCAGGCCGAGCAGGGTGGCGGCCTGTGGCTCGCTGCCGAGCAGTGTCCGCAGCAATAGGGCCACCGCGGTCGAGGCGAAATAGGTCTGCACGCCGTACCAGAAGATTGCGACGATGCCACGCACCACGGCCGGGAAATTCGCGCCGCGCACCCCCATGCTCGCCCGCGCCATCACCGGGAAGGGGATGCCGTACTTCACGCTGGGCTTGCCGGTGAGCTGCACCAGACCCATGACGATGAAGCCGGCCAGCACGATGCCCGCCAGCACCGCCCAGCCGTTGAGGCCGTAACTGATGAACAGCGTGGCGGCGAGGGTGTAGCCGAACAGGCTCTGGATGTCGTTGGACCACACATTGAATATCTCGAACCAGCCCCATTTGCGCTCAGCTGGGGCGAGTGGCGCGAGATCGGCGTTATACAGGCTGGGATCGATCTGTTTGATCTGGAAGTCGTCGTGGTGCATGGGCATGCGCTCTTTGTGCAAGGCTGGATGCAATGTTGTATGCACTTTCTATTCCGGTTGAGCTCTGCCTGCCTTGCAGATGAGTGTCGAGGGCTAGCTTTGAGACGCCAGGTGGCGAATGCAGCGGCCGCTATGGCGTTCCGCTAGAGATCGAGTTGTATACAGGAGTCGGGTCTCGGTTTGCTGTGCCCGGCACGGCTCAAGAAGCCTGCACCAGTGCGTGGCACAGCGATGGCCGATGCCTCATCAGGGTGCCCGTTTCCACACTGGGCATCGCCCGGATGGAATAGGCGGCGCCGTGAGGCCGCCCGATTATTCGCGGGGTTGAGTGCCGGGCGGCTCCATCTAAGCTGAGCCGCGGCCCGCGATGCCCGGCGCTGCGGCGTCAGAAGAGGAAATAGCGCTGTGCCATCGGCAGCACGTCGGCCGGCTCGCACCAGAGCAGCTGGCCGTCGGCGCGAACCTGATAGTTCTGCGGGTCGACCTGGATGTCCGGCGTGTAGTCGTTGTGGATCAGGTCCTTCTTCTGCACCGAGCGGCAGCCCTTTACCACGCCGATCTTCTTCTTCAGGCCCAGCCGCTCAGGCACACCGGCCTCGAAGGCCGCCTGGCTGATGAAGGTGAAACTCGATGCATGCAGCGAGCCGCCGTAGCTGGCGAACATCGGCCGGTAGTGCACCGGTTGTGGGGTCGGGATCGAGGCGTTGGCATCGCCCATCAGGCTCGCGGCAATGGCGCCGCCTTTGAGGATCAGCGTCGGCTTGACGCCGAAGAACGCCGGGCGCCAGAGCACCAGGTCGGCCCACTTGCCGACTTCGATCGAGCCCACCTCGTGGCTGACGCCGTGGGTGATCGCCGGGTTGATGGTGTATTTGGCGATGTAGCGCTTGGCGCGGAAGTTGTCGTTGCCGGCGCCATCGCCGGGCAGAGCGCCGCGCTGCTTCTTCATCTTGTCGGCGGTCTGCCAGGTGCGGGTGATCACCTCGCCGACACGGCCCATGGCCTGGCTGTCGGAGCTGATCATCGAGAACGCGCCGAGATCATGCAGGATGTCTTCGGCAGCGATGGTCTCGCGGCGGATGCGGCTCTCGGCGAAGGCCACGTCCTCGGCGATGCTCGGATCGAGGTGGTGGCAGACCATGAGCATGTCCAGGTGCTCGTCGATGGTGTTGCGGGTGAACGGCCGGGTCGGGTTGGTCGAGCTCGGCAGCACGTTGGCGAAGCCGCAGGCCTTGATGATGTCCGGCGCGTGGCCGCCACCAGCACCTTCGGTGTGGTAGGTGTGGATGGTGCGGCCCTTGAACGCGCCGAGGGTGGTCTCGACGAAGCCGGACTCGTTCAGCGTGTCGGTATGGATGGCCACCTGCACGTCGTACTGGTCGGCGACGCTCAGGCAGTTGTCGATGGCCGCCGGCGTGGTGCCCCAGTCCTCGTGCAGCTTGAGGCCGATGGCGCCGGCTTTTACCTGTTCGATCAACGGCTCTGGCAGCGAGGCGTTGCCCTTGCCGGTGAAACCGATGTTCATCGGGAAGGCGTCGGCGGCCTTGAGCATCATCGCCATGTGCCAGGGGCCGGGTGTCACCGTGGTGGCGTTGGTGCCGGTGGCCGGCCCGGTGCCGCCGCCGATCATGGTGGTGACGCCGCTCATTAGCGCCTCTTCGATCTGCTGCGGGCAGATGAAATGAATGTGCGAGTCGATTCCGCCGGCGGTGAGGATCATCCCTTCGCCGGCGATGACTTCCGTCGCGGCGCCGATGGCGATGGTCACGTCGGGCTGGATATCCGGGTTGCCGGCCTTGCCGATGGCGGCGATGCGGCCATCCTTCAAACCTACGTCCGCCTTGACGATGCCCCAGTGATCGAGGATCAGTGCGTTGGTGATCAGCGTGTCGACCACGTCGGCGGCGCACAGCTGGCCCTGGCCCATGCCGTCGCGGATCACTTTGCCGCCGCCGAACTTCACTTCCTCGCCATAGGTAGTGAAGTCCTTTTCGACCTCGATCCACAGCTCGGTGTCGGCCAGGCGCACCTTGTCGCCGACGGTGGGGCCGAACATGTCGGCATAGGCTTGGCGGGAAATCTTCATCGAATCTCATCCTTGTCCGTAGGGTGGACAACGCGAAGCTTGTCCACCGGCAATCTAAGTGGTGGAAAAGCCTTAGGCGTTTTCCACCCTACGAATAGCTTCGGCTCAGAGCGCGCCCATTACCCGCCCGGCGAAGCCGAACACCTGCCGCTTGCCGGCCAGTTCGACCAGCTCCACCTCGCGGCTCTGCCCCGGCTCGAAGCGCACCGCGGTGCCGGCCGGGATATTCAGGCGCATGCCGCGGGCGGCCGCGCGGTCGAAGGCCAACGCATCATTGGTTTCGAAAAAGTGATAGTGCGAGCCGACCTGGATCGGCCGATCGCCACTGTTGGCCACATTGAGCGTGACGGTGCGGCGGCCGACGTTGAGCTCGATGTCGCCGTCCTGGATCTGGTATTCGCCGGGAATCATGGTTGGGACGTCCTGTTCAGGGTCAGTTGCATCATGGTCAGGTCCAGCCAGCGGCCGAACTTGCAGCCGACCTGGCGCATCTGGCCGACGTGAATGAAGCCGAGCTGCTGGTGCATGTGCACCGAGGCGCGGTTCTCGCTTTCGATGAAGGCGACCATCACGTGCTTGTCGAGCTCTCGGGCGCGTTCGATCAGCGCCTTCATCAGGCTGCGGCCGATGCCGCTGCCGCGGTGGTCGGGGCTCACGTACACCGAGTTCTCCACGGTGTGGCGAAAGCCGTCATGCGGGCGCCAGGGGCCGAAGGAGGCATAGCCGGCAACCTGGCCCTGCTCGTCGATGGCCACCAGCACCGGGTAGTTCTGTTCGTGCCGCTCGGCCAGCCAGGCGCGGCGGTTGTCGAGGTCGACGCAGTGGTCGTTCCAGATCGCCGTGCTGTTCTGCACCGCGTCGTTGTAGATATGCAGGATGCCTTCGAGGTCGGCATCCAGGGCGTCACGTATCTGCACGTTGAGTTCCTTCAAAGCGGGTCTGGGGTCTTCGCAGTAGACATTGACCGACATTTCAGGCGATAGGTTGATGCACGGTGACCAGCTTGGTGCCGTCCGGGAAGGTGGCCTCGACCTGGATCTCCGGAATCATCTCCGGCACGCCTTCCATCACCTGCTCGCGGCTGAGCAGGGTGGTGCCGAAGTGCATCAGCTCGGCGACCGTCTGGCCGTCGCGGGCGCCTTCAAGCAGCGCGGCGGAGATGTAGGCCATGGCCTCCGGGTAATTGAGCTTCACGCCACGCGCCAGCCGGCGCTCGGCCACCAGGCCGGCGGTGAAGATCAGCAACTTGTCCTTCTCTCTTGGCGACAGATCCATAACAGCTCCAGTCGTAGGGTGGATGTCGCTTTTCACATCCACCGGCTTGTGGCGGCAAACCACGTAGCGTTATTCAGGGCAGCGTGCACGCAGGCTCGCCAGGCAGGGTGGGCAACGGCATAGCCTTGCCCTCCGATCATTCAGGTACTCCAGATTCGCGGCGGCACCGCCTCGCGGCCCAGCAGTTCGGGGCGCAACAGCCGCCACAAGTCGATCAGCCAGGCGCGCGCATGTAGCGCTTCATCGGCGAGGCAGCGCGCCACTAGCAGGCCGGGCAGCTGGGTCAGGTCGCCGCGTACGCGGCTGGGCAGCTCGCGGCAGCGCTCCAGCAGCTCGGCGTCGATTTCGCCACTGATGATCAGCGTCGCGAACACCGAGCTGCCGTCGAGGCCGATCGGCGAGTCGAGCAGGCCGTCACCACCGGTGATGCGCTGGCGCTCGTGCCAGAGCAATTGACCATCGCGGCGGATATCCAGGCGCGCCTGAAAATACCCGGCATCGAAGCGCTCTCCTGCAGCCGGACGCCCCAGCGCGACCATGTCCCAGTAGAACAGCCGCCCATCACCTTCCAGCTTGATGGCGGTGCTCAGCTCAGCCTGCGCCGCGCAGTAGACGATGGTCTCCTGCGGCAGCCATTCCAGCGTGGCGCCGGCTTCTACATGCAGGCGCAGGTCCTGATACGCCGGGCCTGCTGCGCGATACCACTTGGCCGCGCCGGGGCTGGTCAGCTGAGCCCAGGCACCGGCGCCGACGGTGGCGCTGATGTCCAGCCGGTCACCGCCGGCTATGCCGCCTGGCGGGTGCACGATGATGTGTTGGCAGACCTCTGGCCCTTCCGGGTAGAGATGCTTCTGCACCCGCAGCGGCCCGCTATGGCGGCGTAGCACCGGCCGCGTATTCGCGCCGACGCGTGCATAACCGAGCTCGAGCTCAGCGTGCCAGTGCGGGGTGAATGGTTGCGTCAGAACGGTCATGCGCAGCTGCCAGTCGTAGTTGACTGGGCAGACAGCAATAGTCGTGCCTCCACCCGGCGCGATGCGCAGCTTCGGGGCGCGCGGCCGAGGTGCTCGCATACGCAGGCGGATTGTGACGATGAAAACGGCAATCTGATGCACCGTTGTGGTGCGAAGTGCGGGATCGCACAGCGTGGCGCTCGCAAATGGTGCGTTACGGTTGCGTCACGTCTGTCGGGACGCGCTAAGCCGGGCGAAGAAGCGTTGTTTGGCCCATTCCGAGCAGGCCGCATAGAGCAGGGTGATCAGCAGTACCGCGCCCAGAACGGCTGCCGGTAGAGGTTGCAAGGCGAACCAGCCGCCCGCGGGTGTATACGGCAGCAAGACGGCAAGCAAGCCGACCGCGATGGCACTCGCCAGCAGGAAGCGGCCTGGGCGGCTGCGGTAGAACGGCTTGTGCGTGCGCACCACGAAAATGATCGCCAGTTCGGTGATCAGCGATTCGACGAACCAGCCGCTGCGAAACAGCTCTGGCTGCTCGCCGACCAGGTAGAGCAGCACGCCGAAGGTCAGCAGGTCGAAGGCTGAGCTGATCAGGCCGAAAGTGATCATGAAGCGCCTGACCTCACTGATGTCCCAGCGATGCGGCGTACGCGACCAGTCGGGATCGACGCGGTCACCGGCGATGCCAATGGCCGGGATGTCGGAGAGGAAGTTGTTAAGCAGGATCTGCTTGGCCAGCAGTGGCAGAAACGGCAGGAAGAACGAGGCCACCGCCATGCTGATCATGTTGCCGAAGTTGGCACTGGTGGTGAGAAAGATGTACTTGAGGGTATTGGCGAACGTCCGTCGGCCTTCATCGATGCCCTGGCGAACTAGGCCAAGCTCATGACGCAGCAGGACGAAGTCGGCTGCCTCCTTGGCCACGTCCACCGCGTTGTCCACCGAGATGCCGACATCCGCGGCATGCAGCGCCGGCGCATCGTTGATGCCGTCGCCGAGAAAGCCCACCACGTGGCCGGTCTTCTGCAGCGCGCGGATGATGCGTTCTTTCTGATTGGGGTCGACCTCGGCGAACAGGCTGATGCGCGGTGCCAGGTTGATCAGCGCCTCGTCGCGCATCTGCCCCAGCTCGGCACCGGTGATGACCCGCTCGACGTCGATGCCGACGCTTTCGGCCACCTGCCGCGCGATCAGGCGGTTGTCGCCGCTGATGATCTTCACGGCTACACCCAGCTCGCGCAGCGCCGCCAGCTCCTCGCGCACCCCCGGTTCGGGTGGGTCGAAGAACAGCAGGAAGCCGGCGAAGACCAGCGCCTGCTCATCATCGGCGGTGCAGCGCGCGCCTTCCAGGGAACGCCAGGCGAGGCCGAGTACCCGGTAGCCGGCGGCGCTCCACGCGGCGAAACGCGCGTTCAGCGCATCGCGCCGCTCCTCGCTGAGTGGCAGCACGGCATCGCCCTGCTGCACGAACGCCGAGACCTGCAGCACGTTATCCAGCGCACCCTTGCAGATCAGTCGCGGCGAGGGCTCGCCGGCGTCGCGCACCAGCACGCTCAGGCGCTTGCGGACGAAGTCGTAGGGGATTTCATCGAGCTTGTCGGCGCCGGTCATGGCCGGCGCCTTGTCGCGGGCGAATTCGCCGATCGCCTCGTCCAACGGATTGCGCAGCCCGGACTGCAGAGTGGCGTTGAGCCAGGCCATGCGCAGCACGGCAGTGCTGGGTTGGCCGTCGATGTCCAGCGCACCGTCGAGGGCCACCACGCCGCGGGTCAGGGTGCCGGTCTTGTCGGTGCACAGGGTGTCCATGGCGCCGAGGTTCTCGATCGCGTTGAGATGGCGCACGATCACCCCGCGTCCGGCCATACGCCGCGCACCGGCGGAGAGGGTCGCGCTGAGAATCGCCGGTAGCAGCTCCGGCGAGAGCCCGACGGCCAGGGCGATGGCGAACATCAGGGTGTCCAGCGGCGGTCGGTCGAGAAACAGGTTGAGCCCAAGCACTGCGGTGACCATCACCAGCATGACGCGCAGCAGCAGGCCGCCGAACTGGCGCAGGCCGCGTTCGAACTCGGTCTCCGGCGGGCGCAACACCAGCGAGCGCTCGATATGGCCGAGTTCGGTATGCACGCCGCAGCGCACAGCCAGCAAGCGAGCCGTACCGCTGCGCAGCGAGGTGCCGCGGAACAGGCAGTTGTCGCGCTGCGCGAGGGCGGCATCGGCGGCGAACTGGCCGGTTTCCTTCTGCACCGGAAAGGTCTCGCCGGTCAGCAGTGCCTGATTGACGAAGCAATCGCGCGCTTCGATCAGCCGGCCATCGGCCGGTATCAGGCTGCCGGCCGAGAGCTCGACAATATCTCCAGGCACCACCTCGTCCGCCGCAATGCTCTGGATGCGCCCGTCGCGCCAGACATCGGCACGACTCGCCACCTGCTCGCGCAGACGGGCAATCGCGCGGTTGGAGCGGACTTCGTGCAGGCTGCCGACCAGCGCGCTGGCGATCACGATGGCCAGCACGATCAGTGCGTCCAGCCAGTCGTGGGCCACCAGCGCGACAGCGGCACCGATCAGCAGGATCAGCACCAGCGGGCTGGACAGCTGGCGGAACAGGGAAGAGCCGATCTGCCGCGCCAGGCTTGGCCGGTACGTACGCCTGACCGACGGCTGACGCGCGGCGGCGTCGCCGCTGGTCAACCCGCCTGGGCTCGTCCTGAGGCTGGCATAGAGTGCTTCCAGCGGCTGGCTCCAGTACTCCGGTGTGCCGGCTTCGGTGTCATGGAGACGGGACTTGTCGGAAAACCAGCGACCGAACGCAGCGTGCATGCCTTGCATCCTCGGAGTGCGAGCAGACCTCAATGGTTGACCGTGCGGGCCGGGTGCGGCATTGACATCGGTCAGCCCCTCGCGGGGCGCTGCGGCAAGGCTAGATCGCTACGAGGCGTTGCACACCCTCGGCGGCCATGTTTTCGCCGCGGCCCTGCTGAATGATCTCGCCACGGCTCATCACCAGGTAGTGGTCGGCCAGTTCAGCGGCGAAGTCATAGAACTGCTCGACCAGCAAGATCGCCATGTCACCACGGGCAGCGAGCTTCTTGATCACCGCACCAATCTCCTTGATCACCGAGGGCTGGATGCCTTCGGTGGGTTCGTCGAGGATCAGCAGGCGCGGCTTGCTCGCCAGCGCGCGGCCGATGGCGAGCTGTTGTTGCTGACCGCCGGAGAGGTCGCCGCCGCGGCGATGCTTCATTTCCTTCAAAACCGGGAACAGTTCGTAGATGAACTCGGGGACTTCCTTGGCCTCGCTGGCGCTGAAGCGGGAAAGCCCCATCAGCAGGTTTTCCTCGACGGTCAGCCGGCCGAAGATCTCGCGCCCCTGCGGCACGTAGGCGATGCCGGCGTGCACGCGCTGGTGCGGCTTGAAGCCGGTGATCGGCTTGCCCTCCCAGTTCACCGCGCCTTCCTTGGCCGGGATCAGGCCCATCAGGCACTTGAGCAGGGTGGTCTTGCCGACGCCGTTGCGTCCGAGCAGACAGGTGACTTCGCCGACCTTCGCCTCGAACGAGAGGCCGCGCAGGATGTGGCTGCCGCCGTAGTACTGGTGCAGTTGCTGGACTTGCAGCATGTGCGACTCCTTCACTTGGTGGATAAGCCTCTGGCGTTATCCACCCTACGATTAGGTTTGTGATGATGCGGGCATGGGCGTTCGGCGCGCGTAGGGTGGATGACGCTTTACCCATCCACCGTGGAATGGCATTGATGGATCAAGCCGGCCTTATTCCCCCTGCGAGCCGCTCTACCGCCCCAGATACACCTCGATCACCCGCTCATCCGCCTGCACCTGTTGCAATGAACCCTCGGCCAGCACCTGGCCCTGGTGCAGCACGGTGACGTGGTCGGCGATGGTCTCGACGAAGCCCATGTCGTGCTCGACCACCATCAGCGAATGCTTGCGCGCCAAGGACTTGAACAGCTCGGCGGTGAATTCGGTCTCGGCATCGGTCATGCCGGCCACCGGCTCGTCGAGGAGCAAGAGCTGCGGCGACTGCATCAGCAGCATGCCGATCTCAAGGAACTGCTTCTGCCCGTGAGACAGCAGCCCGGCCGGGCGATGACGCGACTGGCCGAGGCGGATGGTCTCCAGCACTTCGTCGATGCGGTCCTTCTGCTCGCCGGAAAGCCTGGCCCTGAGGCTCGCCCACACCGACTTGTCGGTCTTCTGCGCCAGCTCCAGGTTCTCGAACACCGAAAGCGCTTCGAACACCGTGGGCTTCTGGAATTTGCGGCCGATGCCGGCCTGGGCGATGTCCACCTCGCTCATGCGGGTCAGGTCCAGGGTTTCGCCGAACCAGGCGCTGCCGCTGGTGGGGCGCGTCTTGCCGGTGATGACGTCCATCATGGTGGTCTTGCCGGCGCCGTTGGGACCGATGATGCAGCGCAGCTCGCCGACGCCGATGTACAGGCTGAGGTCTGTCAGCGCCTTGAAGCCATCGAAGCTGACGTTGATGTCTTCCAGGCTGAGGATGGTGCCATGGCGTACATCCAGGCCCTTCTCGGCGACCCGGCCGAGGCCGATGGCATCGCGGGTCAGGCCACCCCCGGTGGGGTCGAAGCCGTCGATGACGGCGCTGCAGGGTACGGTTTTCATTCTTCGCCCCTCCGCTTGATAAGGCCGATGACGCCCTTAGGCAGGTACAGGGTGACGACGATGAACAGCGCGCCGAGGGCGAACAGCCAGTATTCGGGAAACGCCACGGTGAACCAGCTCTTCATGCCGTTGACGATGCCGGCGCCAAGCAACGGGCCAATCAGCGTGCCACGTCCGCCGAGGGCGACCCAGACGGCCGCCTCGATGGATTGCGTCGGTGCCATCTCGCTGGGGTTGATGATGCCGACCTGCGGCACGTAGAGCGCACCGGCGAGGCCGCAGAGCACCGCCGACAGCGTCCAGATGAACAGCTTGTAGCCGCGCGGATCGTAGCCGCAGAACATCAGCCGGTTCTCGGCATCGCGCAGGGCGGTGAGCACCCGGCCGAACTTGCTGCGCGCCAGGCGCCAGCCGAGATAGAGGCTGCCAACAAGCAGGAGGACAGTGGCGAAGAACAGCGTGGCGCGGGTCGCCGGCGCCGAGATCGAGAAACCGAGGATGGTCTTGAAATCGGTGAAGCCGTTGTTGCCGCCGAAGCCTGTCTCGTTGCGAAAGAACAGCAGCATGCCGGCGAAGGTCAGCGCCTGGGTCATGATCGAGAAGTACACGCCCTTGATCCGCGAGCGGAAGGCGAAAAACCCGAACACGAAGGCCAGTACGCCCGGCACCAGCACCACCAGGCACATCGCCCAGAGGAAACTCGAGGTGCCGTACCAGTACCAGGGCAGCTCGTTCCAGGCGAGGAAGCTCATGAAGGCCGGCAGGCCGTCACCGGCGCTCTGGCGCATCAGGTACATGCCCATGGCGTAACCGCCGAGGGCGAAGAACAGGCCGTGGCCGAGGGACAAGAGCCCCGCGTAACCCCAGACCAGATCCAGCGCCAGGGCGACGATGGCGTAGCAGAGAATCTTGCCTACCAGGGTCAGGGTGTAGGCCGAAACGTGCAGGGCATGCTCGGCCGGCAGCAGGTGCAGCAGTGGCATGGCCAGCAACACGACCAGAGCGATACCGAGGGCGACGGCGGTGAGTTTTGGCCCGGCTTTCTGCGCGGCGGTGAGGGTAAGTGGCTGGTTCAATCGATGACCCTCCCCTTGAGAGCGAAGAGTCCCTGCGGACGCTTCTGGATGAAGAGGATGATCAGTGCGAGGATGAGGATCTTGCCCAGCACGGCGCCGATCTGCGGTTCGAGGATCTTGTTGGCGATGCCGAGGCCGAAGGCGGCGAAGATGCTGCCGGCCAGCTGGCCGACACCGCCGAGCACCACCACCAGGAAGGAGTCGATGATGTAGCTCTGGCCGAGGTCCGGGCCGACGTTGCCGATCTGGCTCAGCGCTACGCCGCCGAGGCCGGCGATACCGGAACCCAGCCCGAAGGCCATCATGTCGATGCGTCCGGTGGGCACGCCGCAGCAGGCGGCCATGTTGCGGTTCTGCGTTACCGCGCGCACGTTCAGGCCCAAGCGCGTCTTGTTCAGCAAGAGCCAGGTCAAGAGCACCACGAACAACGCGAAGCCGATGATCACCATGCGGTTGTACGGCAGCACCAGGTTGGGCAGCACCTGCCAGCCCCCGGACAGCCAGGCCGGGTTGGCGACCTCGACGTTCTGCGCGCCGAACAGCACCCGTACCAGCTGGATCAGGATCAGGCTGATGCCCCAGGTCGCCAGCAGGGTTTCCAGCGGGCGGCCGTAGAGGTGGCGGATCACCGTGCGCTCCAGCGCCATGCCGATCGCAGCGGTGACGAAGAAGGCCACGGGCAGCGCCACCAGCGGGTAGAAGGCGAGGGCTTCAGGCGCGAGCCGCGCCATCAGCACCTGCACCATGTAGGTGGTGTAGGCGCCGAGCATGAGCATCTCGCCGTGGGCCATGTTGATCACGCCGAGCAGGCCGAAGGTGATCGCCAGCCCGAGGGCGGCGAGCAGCAGGATCGAACCCAGCGACAGACCGCTGAACGCCTGGCCGAGCAGTTCACCGATCAGCAGTTTGCGCTTGACCTGGGCCAGGCTGGTTTCCGCCGCCTTGCGTACGCCTGCGTCGGTTTCCGCCTCGTCGGCCAGCAGGTTTTCCAGCCGTACCCGCGCCAATGGCGCACCGGTTTCGCCAAGCAGGCGCACTGCGGCGAGGCGTACTGCGGGGTCGCTCGCGGTCAGCTGCAGGTTGGCCAGCGCCAGGGTCAGCGCTTCGCTGACGGCGGCATCTTCCTCTACGTCCAGGCGCTGCTGGAGCAGCTCGAGCTGTTCCGGTTGGCCGCTGCGCTGCAAGCGTTTGGCCGCGGCGAGGCGTTGGGCCGTGTCTTCGGCGAACAGCTGATGGCTGGCCAGTGCGGTGTTGAGCAGGCCGCGCAGGCGGTTGTTCAGGCGCAGCTTCTTCGGCGTGCCGACCGGCTCGGCATCACCTTCGAGGGCACGGTAGGCCCCGTTTTCCTCGATAAAGGGCGTCTTGTGCTGGTCGATGGCCACGCGATTGGCGCGCAGCGCTTCGATCAACGGCAGCCGTTCAGGTGCGGGCGCGGCGGCCCAGCTTTCCAACAGCCTGGCCTGTTTGGCCGGGCTGGCCTTGGCGTAGTCGGCCGCGTCTCCGGCCTGGGCTGCCCAGGGCAGACCCAGTAGGAGCAGCAGCAATAATCGGTGCAGGGCAGTGTTCATTCGTGTTTTCCCCAGGGACCCCGGAGCTCTCTTGATGGAGCTTGTGGGTGTCGACAGGTGGATGAAAAAAGCGTCATCCACCCTACGGACCCGCTTCAGTTGACGGTGGATGGCGCATATCCATCCACCGCAACGAAAACAGCGCTTAGTTCGACTTCACCGCGTAATCCGGCTTCTTGTCGTTGCCCTGGATGTAGGGGCTCCACGGCTGGGCGCGGACCGGGCTTTCGGTTTCCCAGACCACCGAGAACTGGCCGTCCTCCTGGACCTCGCCGATCATCACCGGCTTGTGCAGGTGGTGGTTCTTCTCGTCCATGGTCAGGGTATAGCCGCTCGGGGCCTTGAAGGTCTGTCCGGCGAGGGCGTCGCGAACCTTGCCGACGTCGGTGCTGCCAGCCTTCTCTACCGCCTGCGCCCACATGTGGATGCCGACGTAGGTGGCTTCCATCGGGTCGTTGGTCACCGCCTTTTCGGCGCCCGGCAGGTTCTTGGCCTTGGCGTAGGCCTTCCACTTGCTGACGAAGGCTTCGTTGACCGGGTTTTCCACCGACTGGAAGTAGTTCCAGGCGGCCAGGTGCCCGACAAGCGGCTTGGTGTCGATGCCGCGCAGTTCTTCTTCACCGACCGAGAAGGCCACCACCGGCACATCGGTGGCATCCAGGCCCTGGTTGGCCAGCTCCTTGTAGAACGGTACGTTGGAGTCGCCGTTGATGGTCGACACCACCGCGGTCTTGCCGCCGGCGGAGAACTTCTTGATGTTGGCGACGATGGTCTGGTAATCGCTGTGACCGAAGGGGGTGTAGACCTCTTCGATGCTGGATTCCGGTACGCCCTTGCTGATCAGGAAGGCGCGCAGGATCTTGTTGGTGGTGCGTGGGTAGACGTAGTCGGTGCCGAGCAGGAAGAAGCGCTCGGCGCTGCCGCCGTCTTCGCTCATCAGGTACTCGACGGCCGGGATGGCCTGCTGGTTTGGCGCCGCGCCGGTGTAGAAGACGTTGGGCGACAGCTCTTCGCCTTCGTACTGCACCGGGTAGAACAGCAGGCCGTCGAGTTCTTCATAGACCGGCAGCACGGATTTGCGCGAAACAGACGTCCAGCAACCAAAGGTCACCGCAACCTTGTCCTGGGTCAGCAGCTGCCGGCCCTTTTCCGCGAACAGCGGCCAGTTGGACGCCGGGTCGACCACCACCGGCTCGAGCTGCTTGCCGAGCACGCCGCCCTTGGCGTTGATCTCGTCGATGGTCATCAGCGCCATGTCTTTCAGCGAGGTTTCCGAAATGGCCATGGTGCCGGACAGCGAATGCAGGATGCCGACCTTGATGGTCTCGGCGGCTTGCAGGGTGAACGGAAACAGGCCGCTGAGCATCAGGGCGCTGGCGGCGAGGGTGGTCTTGATCAGAGGACGGCGTTTCATTTGGGGCTCCTTGGCTGTCCGTGCGCAACTGTGGGCTGAAAACATCGGAACACCAGGAGCAATCGCAGCATCCGTGCCAAATGGCGCAAAGCGCGCAGCGGCGCGGCTTTGCGCCGATCAGCCGATGACTGGGCGGCATTCGCGGTGGGCCATGCTGGTGCACGCAGAGACGCGTGGTGCACTGCTAGAGGCCGCTTTGCCCGATTTCGGTGCCGCACAGCAGGATTCAGCCACTTGCGGCTGCCGGGCGTCACTTCTAGCATGGCCGGCCCGCATCGAGACCCGTCGCCATGCCCCGTCCACCGCGCTCTCCTTCTTCGCGTCCGCCTGCACGAACCGCGCGCCCGCCAGTACCGCGTCGGGTCGCCAAAGCGCCGCCCGCCGAACCGCGCTTGTTGCTGCTGAACAAGCCGTTCGACGTGCTCACCCAGTTCAACGATGCCGATGGCCGCGCGACCTTGAAGGACTACGTCTCGGTCCCTGGCGTCTATCCGGCCGGGCGGCTGGATCGCGACAGCGAGGGGCTGTTGCTGTTGACCAACGATGGCCGTTTGCAGGCGCGAATCGCCGACCCGAAGCACAAGTTGCCCAAGACCTACTGGGTACAGGTAGAAGGCGAGGTCACCGCCGAGCAGTTGCGGCGTTTGCGCGATGGCGTCGAGCTCAATGACGGCATGACTCTGCCCGCCGAAGCGCGGCAGCTGGAAGAGCCCGAGCTATGGCCGCGCAACCCGCCGGTGCGTTTTCGCAAGAGCGTGCCGACCAGCTGGCTGGAATTGGTGATCCGCGAAGGACGCAATCGCCAGGTCAGGCGCATGACAGCCGCGGTTGGGCTGCCGACGTTGCGCCTGGTGCGCGTGCGCATCGGCCCATGGACACTGGGCGGCCTGCAGCCGGGCGAGTGGCGGGAAGTGCCGGCGCAACTGTAGGCGCCGGCTGGTGCGTCAACTCAGTGCGGGATGCCCTGAGTGACTTCGATGACGTAACCGATGACCGGCTTGGCGAGAAAGGCGAACAGACACAGGCCTAAACCGAGAAACAGGATGGCGGTGCCGAGGCGGCCGGCCTTCGACTTCTTGGCCAGGTCCCAGATGATGAACGCCATGAAGGCCATCAGCCCACCGACGAGCACGATCATCATCCACTTTTCGAAAACTTCGGGCTCCACAGGGATCTCCTGATTGACTTCGACGAATGCGCCCGTGGCGGGCCGGGCGCGAAAGCGGCGCAGTATACGCCGCCAGCGAGTGGCGCGTGTGCCACCGCTGGTTGGACGGTCGTGCTCCGAAAGCGTTCGAATCGAGTAGGCCGGGCGCAGGTGCGGCGAAATGTCTCGCCTGCGCTCAGTAGCCGGCCTTGATCACGTCGATGCCCTTGTTCAGCACCGTGCGCCAGGCCTGCAGGTCTTGTTGTTCCAGATCCCCGTCGTGCTGGCCGATGGTTTTCAGCAGCGCGGCGATCCACAGGTCATAGAGTTCCGGGTGGATATTCAGCTGCTCGCGTGAATGACTCTTGCCCAGCGCGCGGAGCTTGGTATCCGGCATGCCGCGAGCAAACAGCACCAGGTTGAGGATGCCGGCGCGCAGCAGCTGTTTCTGCGCGGTCATGTCGGTGCGCACGAATTTCTCGCGCACCGCCGGCGAGCTGGCGAGGAAGGCGGTATAGAAATCATCGAAGAAGTCGGGGCTGGCGCAGCAGCGGCCGTAACTCTGCATGACGCGGTTGGTGTCTTTCATGGGCATTCCCTTGCACGAGGGCATTTTGCAGCGAGGCCCGCCGGTGAGCAGGCGATGGGCGGTCCGCCCCGGCCGGGATCATCCGTATGCGGGGCGGTGCAGAAGGGGGCGGATTATAGGCAGTAACCCTGCGAAATGTGCGGGTGCAAGCTGTGAACGAAGTCTCAGCTGCGCAAATGCTCCAGCGGCAGCTCGGTGCTCGACGCCACCTGGCGCAAGACGAAGCTGGAACGCACGCTGGAGACGCCTTCGATGCGCGTCAGGGTGCCGAGCAGAAACTGCTGGTAGTGCTCCATGTCGGGCACCACGACCTTCAGCTGATAGTCGGCATCCATGCCGGTGACCAGGCTGCATTCGAGCACCTCCGGGCATTTGCCGATCACGCTTTCGAAGTGCTCGAAGCGCTCCGGCGTGTGCCGGTCCATGCCGATCAGGACGTACGCGGTCAGCGTCAGGCCGAGCTTCTTGCGGTCGAGCAGGGCGACCTGACGGGCAATGTAACCATCGTCTTCCAATTGTTTGACCCGGCGGGAACAGGGCGAGGGCGACAGGCCGATACGTTCGGCCAGCTCCTGATTGGAGATGCGGGCGTCGTGCTGCAATTCGGCAAGGATGCGCAGGTCGTAGCGGTCGAGTTTGCTCATTTAAGGTTTCGTCAGGCTGTGGGTTGCGTTAGATGATGGATTGGCGAGCTTTAGTTGCGCAAGTAATGATTGTTTTAGCAATCTTCGCAATCCTCTGCCGGGTTTCGAGGCGTAAGCTTTATCTCAACTTCAGCCCCCGGCAGAAACGGACGCGGCGCAGTATCCCCGCCGCGACCACCGAAGGTCTTACCAAGACCGACGGTCCGGGCCCCCGGTGCTCACGAGGCGCCGCGCGAAGCAGCCGTTACCATCGGCCAGACGAATCGAAGAGACCACGCCCAGGCGTGGTCTTTTTCGTTGTGGGCGTTGTGGTGGTTTGGGTGTCGAGCCAAAGCCGGTTGTCGAGTCGGCTGATGGCTTGGTTTCGCCTTGCTGGGCGAGTTCCTTTTGGCAGCCGCCCGGATGGCCGGCCCCGCCAAAAGGGAACCAAAAAGTCTTGCCCCTACGTCCGGACTGGGCGTCCCCGGTTCGCTGCGCTCGACTCCCCTCATTCCGTCGCAGCTCCGAGGGTCGCCGCGCAAGGGCCATCCACGGCCCTTTACGGGGGGACGCCTAGTTTTCTCGCGGCATCCATGCCGCTCGCCCTCTGCGCAGCGATTCCATTCGGCGTCCTGAAGGGGCGTTTGGCGTTGCCTGTGACGCCGTGCATGGCTGAACTAAACGAAGCGACCTGGCGTTGCTGATCGCCCTACGGCGAAACGAAGCCATCAGACAGCGCCAAAAAATCGGCCGTTGGAAACGGAATCCGAAAACTCCAATCACCGCTTCGGCGGCGCCACCTCAAGCGGATCGGCATGCACCAGCACCTCCGCATTCGGATAGCGATCGTGAATTGCGTTCTCCACCGCCACGCACAGATCATGCGCCTGCGACAGCGGCAACTCGCCGGGCAGCTCAAGATGCATCTGCACGAACCAGCGGGTGCCGGAAATACGGGTGCGGAAGTCATGGCAGCCATGCACGCCGGGCACTTGGCAAACCAGTTGTTGCATATCACCGCTGATTTCCGGAGACAGCTCGGTATCCATCAGCACCGCACCGGCTTCGCGGACGATGGTGATGGCGCTCCAGAAGATGTACAGCGCGATACCGATGCCGAACACTGCGTCCAGTCGCTCCCAGCCGATGCTGGCCAGCACCAGGGCGAGCAGGATGCTGGTATTGAGCAAGAGATCGGAGCGGTAGTGCAGCGAGTCGGCGCGGATTGCGGTGGAGCCGGTGAGCTTGACCACATGGTGCTGGTAGCTCAGCAGGATGGCGGTCATCAGCAGCGAGAAGATCATCACGGCGATGCCCACGCCTTGCGCACCCAGCGGCTGTGGGTGCAGCAAGCGGTCGATACCTTGCACGCCTACAAGAATGGCGCTGACGCAGATAAACGCCGCCTGGCCCAGCCCGGCCAGCGCCTCGGCCTTGCCATGGCCGTAGCGATGGTCGTCGTCGGCTGGGCGCAGCGAGTAGTGCACCGCCAGGAGGTTGAGCAGCGAGGCGGCACCGTCCAGCAGCGAATCGGTGAGGCCGGCGAGCAGGCTCACCGAACCACTCAGCCACCAGGCCACGGCCTTGCTCAGCGCCAGCAGGATTGCCGTCGCCAACGCCGCAGCGGTGGCCCGGCGCATGAGCCGGGCGTGGTCGCGGTTGATGCTCATCAGTGGCTGCTACCCGTTTTCGTCATCAGGCTGCGGGGCGCAGACCGAACGCTGCCAGCTGCTCCATGCTGCCGTTGTGCTGGATCAGACGCGGGTCGTCCAGCGGCAGGCTGCGGCCGATTTCCCTCTCTATGATGGCTTTCAGGCGCGCCTGGTCGATCTGGCCATCAGCACCGATGGCTTCCTGCAGTTTTTCCGGCGCCATCGAGTATTGGTTGTCGGGCAGGTAGATCGCGCCGGTGGCGAAGTCGATGCCGAAGGCGATCAGCCCGGGAATGACATAGAACAGCAGGCCGACGGCATTGAGCACGGCGATGGCTGGGTCGATGCGGCCTTCGATCTGGCCACGGCGATCCGGATAGAACAGCGTGCCGCAAGCGGTCAGCTGGGTGAACAGGGAAACGGCCAACACGCCGCCGATGATTCGGTTACGAGTACGCATAAAGACCTCCTGGAAAAGTGGCGCAACTATACAAGGGCTGGATGATGTTTTCTCGACATCAGACCATGCCAAATGCTCGGGTGTTCGGTGGGTTGGGTGTCGCCCGCCATCGGCTTTACCCAGGCCTTACCCTGGCTTGACGATCAGTTGAGCGGACCGGGCAGATAATCGCGCTGCGAATCCATCCCATCCCGGAGGTCAATCATGTCCTGCTCACTGCCGCGCATGGCGCTCGGCGCGTGTCTCTCACTCTGCATCGCATCGACAACGTTTGCCGCTCCACCCGGACCGGGACCGGGCCCAGGTATCCACCGAGCGCCAGGCGGACCAGGGCCTTACCACGCGCCGGGGCCACGTCATGGTCATGGCCTGCCACCCGGGGCGCGGGAGATCTGGATCGGCAGCATGCTGTATTTCATGGCCGCCGGGACCTACTACCTGTGGAACGCCGAGCGCAATGTCTACGAGCCGGTCAGCCAGCCTCCGCTGCCGACCAGCGAAGCCACGCGATATGATGTCATCGCCTATCCGGCCAAGGGCCAGAGTGCCGAGCAGCAAAGCCGCGACCGCTACGAATGCCACACCTGGGCTGTGAGTCAGAGCGGGTTCGACCCGGCCAGCGCGCAATCGGCGCCGGCGGCAAGCGTCGCCGATACCTATAAACGCGGCCTCGGCGCCTGCCTGACCGGACGCGGCTACAGCGTCAACTGATGCGCCCAGTTTAGGGCGGACGCTTCAGTTGTTGAGTCGTCAGCCCTAAACGAGTACCCATGAATTCCCTACCGATCGACGAAGTCCTGCCGGCGTTGCGCCAGGCGCTACAAACGCGTGACGAGGCCGTGCTCGAAGCGCCGCCCGGCGCCGGCAAGACCACCCGCGTGCCGCTGGCGCTGCTCGGCGAAGCCTGGCTGACGGGGCAGTCCATCGTCATGCTCGAACCGCGCCGGCTCGCCGCCCGCGCTGCGGCCGAGCGGTTGGCCAGCGAGCTGGGTGAGCGGGTTGGTGAGACGGTCGGTTACCGCATCCGCCTGGACAGCAAGGTCGGCCCGAACACCCGCATTGAAGTCGTCACCGAGGGCATCCTTGCGCGGCGGCTGCAGGACGACCCGGCGCTGGAAGGCGTCGGCCTGGTGATCTTCGATGAATTTCACGAGCGCAGCCTGGACGCCGACCTGGCCCTGGCGTTGACGCTCAACGCGCGGCAGCTGCTGCGCGACGAGCCGCTGAAGCTGCTGCTGATGTCGGCAACGCTGGAGGGGCAACGTCTGTCGGCGTTGCTCGACGATGCGCCGGTGCTGCGCAGCGAAGGGCGCATGCATCCGGTCAAGCAGCGTTGGGGTCGCGCCGTTGCTTCGGGCGAGCGCATCGAGCCGCGCGTGGTGCAGACGGTGCTGCAGGCGCTGGAAGACGAGCCGGGCAGCGTACTGGTGTTCCTGCCGGGGCAGGGCGAGATCCGCCGGGTCAACGAGGCGCTCGCCGATCAGCTGTCAGGACGTAGCGACATCCTGCTCTGCCCGCTGCATGGAGAGCTGGAACTGGCGCAGCAGCGCGCGGCCATCGAGCCGGCCCCAGCAGGCAAACGCAAGGTGGTGCTGGCGACCAACATCGCCGAAACCAGCCTGACCATCGAAGGCGTGCGCGTGGTAGTGGATGCCGGCCTGGCACGGGTGCCGCGCTTCGATCCCGGTACCGGCATGACGCGCCTCGAGACCCGACGCATATCCCGCGCCTCGGCCACGCAGCGCGCGGGTCGCGCCGGGCGTCTGGAGCCAGGGGTGTGCTATCGGCTGTGGTCCGAAGAGCAGCACGCTCAGCTGGCGGCCTATGGCGAGGCGGAAATCCTCCAGGCGGATCTCGCCGGTGTCGCGCTGCAGCTGGCGCGCTGGGGTGTCGAACCGGGCGAGCTGGCCTGGCTCGACCGTCCGCCAGCGGCGGCTTATGCCCAGTCCCAAGCCCTGCTCGAACGCCTCGGCGCGCTGCTGCGCAATGATCACGGCGGCTGGCAGCTGACCCGCCACGGCCAGGCCATGGCCGAGCTACCGACACATCCGCGCCTGGCGCATATGCTGCTGCGCGGCCAGGCCATGGGCATGGCTGCGCTGGCTGCCGATATTGCGGCGTTGTTGGTCGAGCGCGATCTCCAGCGCGGCGGCCAGCGCGACGGTGCCGATCTCGCCTTGCGCCTGCATCAGCTGCAGGATGGTCGCGGCGCTGGGGTGCAGCGCGTGCGCCAGCTGGCTCGGCAATTCCGCGGCCTGCTGCGCAGTGCCTCGACGGCTGCCACCGCCGAGTTTGACGAGCAGCACGCCCTGGCGTTGCTGCTCGCCTTCGCCTATCCAGACCGGGTCGCCCGGCAACGTCGGGAAGGTGGCGGTGGCTATCGCCTGGCCAATGGTCGCGCAGCATTGTTCGGTGAGCCGGACCCGCTGATGAAGGAGAGCTGGCTGGTGATCGCCGAGTTGGGTAGCCATCAGGGCCAGCGCGAGGAGCGCATCTACCGCGCCGTGGCGCTGGACCCGATGCTGTTCGATGGTCCGCTGGCCGAGCAGGTCGCCTTGCATGACGAGCTGGAATGGGACGAGCGTGAGGGTGTGCTGCGTGCCGAGCGACAGCGCCGGGTCGGCGAGCTGGTGCTGAGTAGTGAGCCGCTGCCCTCGCTTGACGCAGAGGCGCGCGGTCGCGCATTGCTCGGTCTGGTGCGACGCAAGGGTCTGGAGCTGCTGCCCTGGACACCGGAGCTGCGCCAGTGGCAGGCGCGTATCGGCCTGCTGCGTCAGCTCGATCTGACTTCCGCTAATGACAGCGAATGGCCGGACGTCAGCGATGCCGCGCTGCTGGAGCGGCTGGAAGACTGGTTGCTGCCCTATCTGGACAAGGTTACGCGGCTGGCGCACTTCGCCCAGCTCGATCTTGCCGGGATGCTCGGCACACTGCTGCCCTGGCCGCTGCCGCAGCGCTTGGAGGAGCAGGCGCCGATGGCGATAACGGTGCCATCCGGGTCACGCATTCGCCTCGACTACAGCGAGCAGCCGCCGGTGCTGGCGGTGCGCTTGCAGGAACTGTTCGGTCTGGCCGACACCCCGCGCATCGCCGGCGGCCGGCAGGTCGTCAAGCTGCACCTGCTCTCGCCGGCGCGCCGCCCGGTGCAGGTCACCCAGGATCTGGCGAGTTTCTGGGCGAACACCTACGCCGAGGTAAAGAAGGATCTGAAGGGGCGTTATCCCAAGCATTACTGGCCGGATGACCCGCTGATCGCCGAGCCCACCGCGCGAGCAAAGCCACGCGGACAGTAGGCTCAGTCCGATGGCAGGCTGAGGTCCTCGCCCGCCGTACGCAGCGCTTCGTAGGCCTCGTCCAGTGCGGTCACGACGGCCTCGGCGTCGCGCGCATGTCGCGAAACGATGAAGTGAATCGGCACCTGGGCCAGACGCTGGTAGGGCAGCGCATCCATCTGTAGCCGTTGCCGGGCCTGCTCTACCGGGATCTGGTAATCGAGCAGGAAGTCGCCGCGGTTGCGGCGCAGCATTTCCACGGCAGAAAGATGATTGCTGGTGCGCAGCAGGCGCAGGTTGAGTTGAGGATCGTCGAGCAGTGCATTGACGTTCGGCCAGTAGCTGTAGCCGCCGATCAGAATCAGCGATCTGCCAGCAAGATCTTGCGGAATCCGCGGCGCTGGGGTGCCTGTGCGGTGGTACAGATTGAGGTTGATCTGGCTGAGGGTATGTCGACCCTCCAGCGTATGCGCTGCCAGTTCTGGCTTGCCTCGGGCGCCGGGCCAGAGATCGATGCTGCCATTCTCAAGCGCCGCATACAGCCGCGCGCTGGGCAATGGGCGGAAGCGCACGCCATAACCAGCCTGGCGCGCTACACGGCGGGTCAGTTCAGCCAGCTCGCCGCGTGCCGTGCTGTGAGCGTCGGTGTAGATGGCAGGGGCGAACTCGTAATAGCCAATATTGAGAATTCGCTGCGGAACGGGGTCGGCCATGGCGACGGCAGGGGCGCCCAGGACCGCAGCCAGGGCTAGATAAGTAAGTGCTTTCAATGGATCGATCGCTGCCTTGCGCTGTTCCGGCAAGGATGCGCAGGCGATGCCCGGTTGTCCATGCGCCATCTTGTTGCGGTGTGAGGAATGTCTGCCTATATCGACCTATGCTCAGAGCAACAGGTGAAGAATGCGCCAATCAGGAGAACGGCATGCAGCGCAAGGTATTCGATCGCAAGGTGTTCGACCGCAAGCTGGTGGTGATCACCGGAGGCTGCGCCGGCATCGGCCGCGCGCTGGCGGTGCGCATGGCACAGGCGGGGGCGCGGCTGGTGATCTTCGATCTGCAACAGGATGCCCTGGACGGGCTGGTGCAGCACCTGGCGGACCACCACAACGCCGAGGCGCTGGGTCTGTGTTGTGACGTCAGCGATGCCGAGGCGGTGCAGCGTGCAGTGGCGCTGGTGGTGGAGCGCTACGGTGGTATCGATGTGCTGATCAACAACGCCGGCATCACCCATCGCAGCCCGGTGGCCAGCACCAGCCTGGCGGTGTTCCAGCGGGTCATGGCAGTCAACTTCTACGGCGCGCTGCATTGCACCCAGGCCGCGCTGCCCAGCCTGGTCGCCCGCGGTGGGCAGATCATCGTGCTCAGCTCACTGTCGCAATACGCCCCGGTGCCCAATCGCGCGGCCTACAACGCCAGCAAACATGCATTGCACGGCTTGTTCGAAACGCTGCGCGGCGAGCTGAGTGATACCGAAGTGAGCGTCATGCTGGTGTGTCCCGGCTATACCGCCACGGACCTGCGCAAACATGTGCTGGTCGGCGATGGCTCCACGGCGCCTTCTCCGGTGCTGGATATCGGTCGGGTAGCCTCGGCGCAGGACGTGGCCGAAGCGATCTATCAGGGCGCCTTGCGCCGCAAGCGCCTGCTGGTGCTATCCAATCTCGACTGGAAGGCCCGACTGCTGGCCCGCTGCTTCCCGCGGCTGTACCAGAACCTGCTGTTGCCGCGGCTGCTGGGCAGCCGCGCGTCGTGACCTGCCTCGACTAGCCTGGCGTGCCGTAAAGCTGCTGCATCAGCGCGGCGTCCCAATACGCCGCCTCGACCTTATGCCCGTCCAGGTCGCGTACGAAACAACCGTAGTAGGGCTCGCCGTACTCGGGCCGCGGGCCGGGCGCGCCTTCGTCAATGCCGCCGGCTGCTATCGCGGCACGGTGAAAGGCGTCCACCGCGGCCTGATCGGCGGCAAAGAAGCCCACATGCGTGCCGTTGCCCACCGACGCGGTGCCGCCATCGAATGGCCGCTGAATCCAGAACTCGGGATATTCGCGGCCCCAGGAGACCGCGCCGGGGTGTTCCAGGATGCGCTTGCAACCGAGGGTAGCGAGCACCTGGTCATAGAAGGCGACCGCTTCGTCGAAGCGATTGCTGCCCAGAGAAATGTGCGAAAGGATGCTTGGGTTCTGCTCAGCCATGGCGCTGTCTCCTGATGTGGCCGGAGCAAGCCTAGCAGGCTCTGCGGACCTCGCCTGAACCCCGGTCGGAAGGCGGCTCAGTCGTTGTCCGGCTGGCGCGTCGGCGGCGCGGTGCAGAGCATGAAGCAGCGGAACAGCATGATCGTTGGCAGCAATTGCAGCAGGCCGACAACGGCATCCAGCAGCATTGCTGGCAACAGCGGCGGCGTCTGTTCGGCGAATAGTTGAGCGGCGATCCAGACTTCGAGCATCCAGATCGGCAACAGCACGGTCATCACGCAGGCGAGTATCAGCAGGAAATGTCCGCGGGTGAGGACGAAACTCTCCTTCAGCGCTGCCAACGGCGACAGGCCGCGCAGTACCAGCAGGTACTCGGCGAACGCGATCCTGACCATCACCCAGATGCCGGGCAGCACGAACAGCGAGGCACCGAGCAGGATCAGCAGCGAGCCGAGTCCGGAGAGCACCGCAAGCGCCGGCCACAGTGGCAGGGCCCGGGCATAGACCGCGCGCAGCGCCGGGTCATGGCCCCGGCTGCGTGCGTCCAGATAGAGGATCAGCGCGCCAACGTACAGCGGGTAGAAGATCAGGCCCACCAGCAGGTCCAGGGCGGGCGGTGCATCCTTGCCGAGCGAGTGCTCGAGCGCCAGGCGGGCGATGCTTTCGAGCAGGATCAGCGGCAGGCAGAGCCGGACGATGGTCAGGAAGTGGCGGGAGTAGAAGAACCAGGCGTCGCGCAGGATGGCAAGAACGTTCATTGCAGACCGAAGGTGAGGGATCGTTTCGGGGCGCCACTGTAACGGATGCGGCAAGGGCGGGACATGCGCGATTTCGCCGTCCATACTGTTCGCCCTTTCCAGACTCGGGCTGCCGCGTGAAGAAGATCGCCCTGTTCGCCGATGTGCAGAACCTTTATTACACCGTGCGTCAGGCCCATGGCTGCCACTTCAACTATGCGGCGCTGTGGGCCGACGTCAGCCGCCGCGGCACCATCGTCGAAGCCTATGCCTATGCCATCGAGCGCGGCGATGCGCGCCAGCAGCAGTTCCAGCAGATCCTGCGCAATCTGGGTTTCACGGTGAAGCTCAAGCCCTATATCCAGCGCAGCGACGGCTCGGCCAAGGGCGACTGGGACGTGGGCATCACCATCGACGTGCTGGACGCAGCGGCACGGGTCGACGAGGTGGTGCTGGCTTCCGGCGACGGCGACTTCGACCTGCTGCTCGAACGGGTGCGGGCCGGTGGCGCTGAAGCGACCGCCTATGGCGTGCCGGGGCTCACCGCGCAATCGCTGATCCGCGCCGCAACGCGTTACGTGCCGATCGAGGGTGATCTGCTGTTGCGCTGAGTATGGGAGGAGGTGGTCGAGGCGTTGGCTGGTGGAAAATGCTTCGCAGTTTTCCACCCTACGGGCGCGCCAGACGTAGGGTGGATGACGCTCCACCCATCCACCAAAACGACGTCAGGCTTTGCCGAGCGCCGCAAGCCGCTTGCGTACGGCCGCTTCGATGCCGGCGGCATCCAGGCCGCACTCGGCGAGCATTTCGCTGGGTTTGGCGTGTTCGACGTAGTAGTCCGGCAGGCCCAGATGCAGCATCGGTTTGAGGACGCTTTCCCCAGTCAGGAACTCGGCCACCGCGCTGCCGGCGCCGCCCATGATGCTGTTCTCCTCGACTGTCACCAGCAGCTCGTGACTGCCCGCCAGTTCGCGTAGCAGGGCTTCGTCCAGCGGTTTGACGAAACGCATGTCGACCACCGTGGCATCCAGCTTTTCGCCGACCAGCAGCGCCTCGGGCAACTGCACGCCGAACACGAGCAGCGCCACCTTGCTGCCCTGACGGCGCACCACGGCCTTGCCGATCTCCAGCGGTTCCAGCCCGGGTTCGATGGCTGCGTTGGGGCCGCTGCCGCGCGGGTAGCGCACGGCCGCCGGGCCTTCGAAGTGGTAGCCGGTGGTGAGCATGCGGCGCATCTCGTTCTCGTCGCTGGGCGTCATCACCAGCATGCCGGGGATGCAGCGCAGGTAGGACAGATCGAAGCTGCCAGCGTGGGTCGGGCCGTCTTCGCCGACCAGTCCGGCGCGGTCGATGGCGAACAGCACGTCGAGGTTCTGCACCGCGACGTCGTGGATCAGCTGATCGTAGGCGCGCTGGAGGAAGGTCGAATAGATCGCCACCACCGGCTTCATGCCTTCGCAGGCCATGCCGGCCGCCAGCGTCACCGCGTGTTGCTCGGCGATGGCGACATCGAAGTAACGCTGCGGGTAGCGCTCACTGAAGGCCACCAGGTCCGAACCTTCCTTCATCGCCGGGGTGATGCCGGTCAGGCGCGGGTCGGCGGCGGCCATGTCGCACAGCCACTGGCCAAACACGTTGGAGTACTTCGGCCCGGAGGGCTTCTTTGGCGCCGGCGGCGCACCGACCGGTTCCAGCTTGCTGATCGCATGCCAGGTAATCGGGTCGGCCTCGGCCGGGGCAAAGCCCTTGCCCTTCTTCGTCACTACATGGAGGAACTGCGGGCCGTCGAGGTCGCGCATGTTGCGCAGGGTGGCGATCAGCGTCGGCAGGTCGTGGCCATCGATGGGACCGATGTAGTTCCAGCCCAGCTCCTCGAACAGCGTGCCCGGCACCAGCATGCCCTTGGCGTATTCCTCGGTGCGGCGGGCGATTTCCCAGGCGCCCGGCAGGCGCGAGAGGATCTTCTTGCTGCCTTCGCGCATGCTCGAATAGGTGCGGCTGGAGAGGATCTTGGCCAGGTAGTTGGACAGCCCGCCGACGTTGCGCGAGATCGACATGTCGTTGTCGTTAAGCACCACCAGCATGTTGGCGCCGACTTCCGGGGCGTGGTTGAGCGCCTCGAAGGCCATGCCGGCGGTGAGTGCGCCATCACCGATCACCGCGATGGACTTGCGCTGCTCGCCTTTCAGACGGGCGGCGACCGCCATGCCCAGGGCGGCGCTGATCGAGGTACTGGAATGACCGACGCCGAAGGTGTCGTACTCGCTCTCTGAGCGGCGCGGGAAGGCGGCCAGGCCGTCCTTCTGACGCAGCGTGGCCATGCGCTCGCGGCGCCCGGTGAGGATCTTGTGCGGATAGGCCTGATGGCCGACGTCCCACACCAGCCGGTCATCCGGCGTGTCGTAGACGTAATGCAGGGCGATGGTCAGTTCGATCACGCCGAGGCCGGCGCCGAAGTGCCCGCCAGTGTGGCCGACGCTGTACAACAGCTCCTGGCGCAATTCGTTGGCAAGCTCTTCGAGTTCCGCCTCGCCCAGTCGGCGCAGCTGTTCGGGGGTCGCCGCTCGGTCAAGAACGGGCGTCGCGGGGCGAACCCGAGGAATCTCGTGAAAAGTCTTGGGCATCAGGCGGATCATTGTTGTTGAAAAAAGAGCGGCAGTTTACCCGAAGGGTCCTTCGATAAGAACGGCCCTGGGTCCGGTACGGGTTTGACTGCTAATTCAGCGAAAGGCTCAGTTGCGTCGTTCGACGATGTAGCGCGCCAGCTCGCGCAGCGGCTCGGCGGCGATATCGAACGGGCGCAGCGCGTGCAGCGCCTGGTCGCGCAGCTCCAGTGCGTAGGCCTTGGCCGCGTCCATGCCGAGCAGTGCCGGGTAGGTCGGCTTGTCCCTTGCGATGTCGGCGCCCTGGTGCTTGCCCAGGGTCACGGTGTCGCTTTCGACGTCGAGAATGTCGTCCTGGACCTGAAAGGCCAGGCCGATGGCGCGGGCGTACTGGCTCAGCGAGGCGAGGTTGTCGGCGTCGGCGCGGCCACTGGCGAGGGCGCCGAGCTGCACGCTGGCTTCGATCAGTGCGCCGGTCTTGTGCCGGTGCATCAGTTCCAGCGCGTCGCGATCGAGCTTGAGGCCGACCGAACCGAGGTCGATGGCCTGGCCGCCGACCATGCCCGCCGGCCCTGCGGCGCGGGCCAGCACGGCGAACATGCGCAGGCGCAGCGCGGCGTCCTGCGGATTGCGCTTGGCCTCGGCCATGGCCTCGAAGGCCAGGCTCTGCAGGCCGTCGCCGGCGAGGATGGCGCAGGCCTCGTCGAACGCCTTGTGCGTGGTCGGCTGGCCGCGGCGCAGGTCGTCGTCGTCCATGGCCGGCAGGTCGTCGTGCACCAGCGAGTAGGCGTGGATCAGTTCGACGGCACAGGCGGCGCCGTCGGCGTCTGCCTTGTCGCCATTGAGTGCTTCGCAGGCGGCATAGACGAGCAGCGGGCGGACGCGCTTGCCGCCGTTCATCACGCTGTAGCGCATGGCCTGATAGAGGCGGTCGAGCTGCGGCAGTGGCGGTATGAAGAGGGTTTCGAGGCAGCCGTCGACGCGCTGCTGACAGCTTTTCTGGTAGTCGCCGATCATCATGCTTCGGGGTCCGACTCGAACGGGGCTTCCTGCAGGCTGCCGTCGCGTTCCAGCAGGATCTGTACCTTTTGCTCGGCCTGGCTCAGCGCCGCCTGGCAGTCCCGGGTCAGGCCGATGCCCTGTTCGAAGCAGGTCAGCGAATCTTCCAGCGACAGCTCGCCGCTTTCCAGGCGTTCCACCAGCTGTTGCAGCTCGGCAAGGGATTGTTCGAAATCGAGTGCGGCTTTCTTGCGGGCCATGGCGGGAACCTGTCGTCGGCGGCGAGTCGGAAACGGGCGCGACATTAGCAAAGAAACGCCCGCGGCAGCCACAAGGTTCGTCGGTGTGATGTGTATCAACCTGCGTAGGCTGGCGGGACGCCCGCCGTCCCGCGTAGCCGCTCAGTGATCCAGCTCGCGCAGCCGCCTTTCCCGTTCGGCAAGCGTCAGCTTTGGGCAGCTGTCGCAGAGCTCGCCGTCGGCGCGGCGGAAGTGCTGACAGCAGGCCTTGCGCTGCAAGCCGAGACGGGTGCCGCCATCGCCCAGCTGCACCGCCAGCAGGCCGCTGGCGCCGCGCATGGCGCAGGCATCCAGCCAGGCATCGGCGCGCCGGCACAGTTGCAGGTTGCCGCAACCGTCGAGGCGCTGGCTATGCAGCAGTGCGGCCATGACGCAATCGGCCGCCAGCCGCTGCGCCAGCTTGAGATGCAGGCCGAGCAACGCGCCGCAGGCCGCGTGGGCCTGGGCGCAGAACTGGCGGATCTGCTGCCCGGCGTGGCGCAGCATGCGTTGCGCGTCGGTATGCAGCGGCTGGTGGGCTGGCAGGCAGAAACCGGCGACGAAACCTTGCTGCATACCTTGCGCGATACCGTCCAGTTCGGGTGACTGGCCGTCGAGTTGCACAGCCAGCACCTGCAGATAGATGGGCTGCCAGACCAATAGCGTCCAGCAGCGCGCCGCCCAGTAGTGCCGGCCCGCTTCCGGATGCGCCGCCTGCCAGTGCGCCAGCAGGGCGGCCAGCGACTGCGGGCGATCCAGCATCAGCTCGTCGGGTCGTGGCGAGCCAACCCGTCCGTCCAGTCCGGGCAGGGCGTTGCGCACCCGCAACAGCAGGTCGTTCAGCGCCTCGTCATCCGCCCATTGGGTTTCAGCGTTCCGGCGCATAGGGCGCGACGGGGTTTTTAAGGGTGCCGGCGAACTTCAGCGCACCGGCCGGATCGGCCAGGTCGAGCATCTGCCGGTTGTTGCCCAGTTGCAGACGGTTCAGGCAGGAGCGGGCGAATTCCTCGACGAACAGGTCGTAGCGGGCGAACTTGTCGCGCAGCTGCGGCTGGCGGGCCTGATAGTCGGCGATGCAGTCGGCCACCTGTTGCCAGAAACGCTGCTCCGGCAGGCCGACCTGCTCATCGAGGATTTGACCCAGATAGCGGAAGAAGCCGTCGAACACGTCGGTGAAGATCGACAGCACCTTGAGTTCGTCGGGCACCGATACCGCCAGGCGACCTACGGCCTCGGGAATCTGCGCGTCGGCATCGAGAATCACCGCTTCCTCGCCGATGTCCTTCATCAGCACACGCACCGGTACATGGTCTTCCAGCACCAGGATCAGGTTCTCGCCATGCGGCATGAACACCAGGTCGTGGGCGTAGAAGCAGTGCAGCAATGGCGTCAGGTAGGCGTTGAGATAGCGGCGCAGCCAGCGGTCGGCGGTCAGGCCGGAGGCGCCGATCAGCGTCGGCAGCAGGGCGCGTTCTTCGCCGTCGCTGTGCAGCAGCGCGGCCATGGTCATCAGCCGCTGGCCGGATTGAATGTGGCCATAGGGGCTTTCCCGCCAGAGCGCCGAGAGCATCTTGCGATAAGGACTGCTGGCCGATAGTGCCTGCTCGTAATACGGATTGCGATAGCCGATCGCCGCGACTTCGCGCAGCAGCTGGAAGCCGCAGTCGCGCAGCAGCGGGTCGCTGGCCACGCGCTCGGCGAGGTAGGCGTTGATCGCGGGCGTCGCCTGCATGTAGTACGGCGACAGCCCACGCATAAAGCCCATGTTGAGGATCGACAGGGCGGTCTTTACGTAGCGCCGCTGTGGCTGGCTCTGGTTGAAGAAGGTGCGGATCGACTGCTGTGCGAGGTAGCGGTCATTGCTCAGACCGAGATAGACGATCTGCCGGTTGGCGATCTCGGCGGCGAAGCCGATGGCGAGGATGTTGTGCCACTGCCAGGGGTGCGCGGGCATCAGCAGGTAGTCGTCGGGGTCAAGCTGCCGCGCTCGCAGCTGGCTATGAAACACGTCGAGCTGACCACCCAGCTCCTCGCGCAGCAGGGTCGGCTGGTCGAGCCCGTCGATGGCGCTGTAGCTGGCGCGGCTGCGGTGCACGGCAAGCCAGACCAGACGCACCGGGCTAGCCGCTTCCGGCGCGTAGGCGCGGTAATCCTGGGCATCGAAGCCCATCCGTCCGTTGTTGGCAACGAAGCCCGGGTGGCCTTCGCGCATGCCTGTCTCGATCTGCTGGAAATCCGCCAGGGCCAGCTGGGCGGCGCTCAGCGGGCTGTTGGCGAGCTTGTAGGCGCTGCCGAACAGGGTGCTGCTGATCTCGTCGAGGTAGACCGGCAGGTTGTTTTCCGAGATGCCCAGGGTGTCGGCGAACTCGATGATGAAGCTCAGCGCGTCCAGTGGCTGTTGCTGGCCATCGCTGAGCTTCTCGATGGAGTCGGTAACGATGGACCAGTGATCGAGCGCCAGCCGTCGCGCCTTGAAGCGGTACTCGGTCGAGCTGTCCGGCACTGCGACGCGGTAGTGGCTTTCGCCCAGCGGCTCGGGGCTGAACAGCTTCTCGTGGCTGAACTCGGCCAGGGCTTTCTTCAGCAGCAGACGATTGGCGCGGGCCCAATGTTCGGCCTGCAGGTGTTCGGTGGCCAGGTCGCCGGCGGCGGTTGGTAGGTGCACGAGCTGATTCATTGCGGATTCTCCTGAAGGGTGGCGAGGAACTGCGCGCGGGTGCAGAACGCCAGGCAGGCATCCTTTTCCGGTAGCTGCAGCAAGCGCTGGTAGACGAAGCCGACGCGCTGGTTCAAGGCATGCACCTTGGCGTTGCGCGCATCTGGCTCGACGACGATGCGCCGCGCGAACGGGTCGGCGAACTGGTAGGCGAGGATGCTGCGCATGACTTCCAGGCTGAAGCCGTGCACGGGCTTTTCGCAGGGTGCGAGCAGCAGGTGCATGCCGCGGTCGCCGGGGCGCACCTGGTAGTGATCGGCGAGGCGGTCATGGGCTGGGTGATAGCCCTCGAACAGGAACGCGGGCTCGCCGTTGCACATGCCGAGGGCAATGTCGCGATGGCTGCTGTGCTGGATCTCGTCGACGTAATTGGCCAGCTGCGCCAGGCTCAAATGGCCCATGCCCCAGAAGCGCGCGTAGTCGCGGCGCAGCCAGTCGTGCAGCAGCGGCAGATGCTCGGCCTGCACGGTCTCGAAATGCATGGCGCCGAGCCTGCAGTAGCGAACGAAGCGCGGACCATCCGCGCGGGAAAGAGCGGTATTCATGATTTGGCTCCACAGAGAGGCGCGCTGACTGGTGCTGAAACCAGCAGCCAGCGCAGTACGCAGGCGGTGAGAACGAGGCCGAGGGCGGACAGGAAGAACGGCGCGGCGAGGCCGGCATCGCGCACCACCAGCCCGGCCAGCCAGGAGGCGGCGAGCACGCCGAGGTTCTGGAAGATGTTGATCAGGCTGTAGTCGCGGCCGTAGTGCTCCGGCCTGCTGAGGGCGAACAATCGTGCATCCAGCGCGACGGTGAGCTGGAACAGCGCCCAGCCGAACAGCATCCGGCCGGCGAGCACCGTTGGCATCTGCTCGATGCCTTGCAGTGCCAGTCCGGCCGCGCCCAGCAGCAGCCAAGCGGTCAGTCGCTGGCCGGCGTGGTAGTGCAGGGCCAGGGCTAGCAGCGCCAGCATTCCGGGAATGGCGTAGACCAGGCCGGTGATCCAGCTGGCTTGTGGTCCGCCAAGCTGTTCCCAGTACAGCGTGAAGAACGGCCGCGCCAGGTAGATGCAGAAGTAGAACGCCAGCATCAGCAGGCACAGCCGGGCGATTGCCAGGTGCTCCCCGCGCGGCCGTGGTGGCGTGCTTGCATCGACCCGGGTTGGCTGCGGCGCATGGCGCAACAGCAGCAGGCTGACGGCCATCTGCACGAAATCCATCAGCCCCATCAGTACAAACATCCGCGCCGGGCTGAGGTAATGCAGCACCCCGCCGCCCAGCGTCGCGCCGGCAATCGCACCCAGATGCACCACCACCGAGAGCAGGCCGATGGTGCGCACCTGCTGGTCGGCGCCCACCAGTCCCATCACGTAGGGGTACATCAGCAGGTAGCTGGCCTTGAAGGCGATCATCGTCAGCGACACCGGCCAGAACAGCCATTGTTGCTCGATCGCCGCGCAGGCCAGCGCCAGCAGCCCAGCCATCAACTGGCCGAAGATCAGCAGGCGCAGCGGATGCGCATGTCTGGACAGGCGCACCCACAGCGGCAAGGCGAGCATCGCCACCAGGCACACCGCGGCCAGGTACAGCCCGACCTGCTCGCTGCGCAACTCGCCGAAACGCTCGGCGAAGTACTGCGGGTAGAACGGCATCAGCAGGCTGTCGCCGAGCACCGCCAGCAGCGTCATGCCGATCAGCGCGCGTCGCAGCGTCATCGCGCCGCCACCGCGCCCTGCGGTGTCAGCGGTTGCGGCAGGCTGAACTGCTGGAAGGCGATCTTCGTTTCCACCGCGTAGTGCTCGCGCCCGCAGATCTCGCGCAGGATTGAGGCGTTGCGGTAGCAGCCCATGCCGAGATCCGGCGTGACCAGGCCGTGATCGACCATCCCGGCGTTCTGTACGAAGACCTCGCCGCCGTTGCGGTCGATGCTGTAGTTGCGCGCCACGGCGAAGCGTTCCGGTGCCTGCCAGGCGATACGCTCGGCGATCGGCTGGATGCAGCGCGGCAGGCGGTACTGATACCCGCTGGCCATGACCAGCGCATCGCAGCGGTGACGATAACTCTGCTCCAGTTCGTGCTGGAAGAATTCCAGCTCCAGCGTGCCATCGCCCAGGCGCTGGCAGCGGCGCAGCTCGGCGTTGGTCAGCAGCTGAGTCGGTACCTCGCCCTTGAGGCTCTGGTTGTACAGCTCGTCGTAGATGGCGTTGATCAGGGTGGCATTGATGCCCTTGTACAGGCCCTTCTGGCTGTCGATGAGCTTTTCCCGGGTGCTGCGCGGCAGGCTGTGGAAGTAGTCGATGTACTCCGGACTGGTCATCTCCAGGGTCAGCTTGGTGTATTCCAGCGGGAAGAAGCGCGGCGCGCGGGTGATCCAGTTCAGCTGGTAGTCATGGCGGTCGATCTCCTGTAACAGGTCGTAGTAGATCTCTGCCGCGCTCTGGCCGCTGCCGACCACGGTGATCGAGCGCTTGCCCTGCAGGCGTGGCTTGTCCTGCAGGTAGTTGCCGCTGTGGCTGACGTGCTCGGCCAGTGCCTCGCAGCAGGTCGGCAGATAGGGCGTGGTGCCGGTACCGAGCACCAGGCGGCGGGTGAGGAACTCGAAGCTCTCGCCGCTACGCGTGTGCACGCCGCGCACCCGATAGCAGCGGCGCTCGTCGAGGTAGTCGACCTGCTGGACGAAGTGCTCGAAGCGCAGGCTGTCGAGCTGCTCGACCACCCACTGGCAGTACTGGTTGTACTCGCGGCGCATCAGGAAGAAGTCTTCCTTGATGTAGAAGGCGTACAGCCGCCCGACCTGCTTGGCGTAGTTGAGAAAGCTGAAGCGGCTGGTGGGGTCGGCCAGGGTCACCAGATCGGCCATGAACGGCGTCTGCAGGGTGGCGCTGTCGAGCATCATGCCGGGATGCCAGCTGAAGCCCTCGGCGCGGTCGAGGAACAGACACTCGAGCCCGTCGATGGGCTCGGCCAGGCAGGCCAGACCGAGGTTGAACGGGCCGATGCCGATACCGATGAAGTCATACATCTTGTCCATGTGCGATCTCCTTACTGGTTGGCGGCGGTGGGTAGGTCGTCGAGCAGGCGGGTGCCGTGGCCACGAATCAGCTCGACGATGGCGCGCAGGTCGTCCAGCGTGGTTTCCGGGTTGAGCAGGGTGAACTTGAGGTGTTGCCGACCCTCGACCACGGTGGCGGCAATGACCGCTGCGCCGGAGCGGAAGATCGCCTTGCGGATCTCGCGGTTGATCGCATCCAGGCGCTCGTTCGCCACGCCCGGGGCGACGAAGCGGAACACCAGCGTGCTCAGGCGCGGGGTGAAGACCTCGAAGGCCGGGTCGTCGGCAACTAGGCGATAGGTATCGGCGGCGCGGTCAATGACCTCCTCGAACATCGCGCCGATGTGCTCGGCACCGAGGATGCGCAGGGTCAGCCAGAGCTTCAGTGCGTCGAAGCGGCGGGTGGTCTGGATGCTCTTGTTGACCAGGTTCGGCGTGCCCTCGCTGGTCTGGCTGCGCGGGTTGAGGTAGTCGGCGTGGTGGGTGATGTAACTCAGGTGCTGACGCTGGCGAACGAAGAAACCGCTGCAGCTGACCGGCTGGAAGAACGACTTGTGATAGTCGACGGTGACTGAGTCGGCATGTTCGATGCCGGCCAGCCAGTCGCGGTAGCGCGGTGCGACCAGCAGACCGCCGCCATAGGCGGCGTCCACGTGCAGCCAGACGCCGTAGTGCTGGCACAGCGCGGCGATTTCCGGCAACGGATCGATGCTGCCGAAGTCGGTGGTGCCGGCGGTGGCGACTACGGCCATGGGCAGCTCGCCCAGACGTTGGCAGTCGGCCAGGGCCTGGGCCAGCGCCGGCACGCTCATGCACTGGGTGTTGTCAGTTTCGATGCTGCGCACGGCGTCGTAGCCCAGACCCAGCAGCGCGGCGGATTTCTGCACGCTGAAGTGACTGGCGCGGGAGGCGAAGATGCGCAGCCCGGTGGCCTCGGCCGGTAGGCCGTGACGCAGGTTGCCGCCGTGGTCGGGCAGGCGGTTGCAGACGTGCTCGCGGGCCAGCAGCAGGCCCATCAGGTTCGATTGGGTGCCGCCGCTGGTGAACACGCCGTCGGCTTGGCTGCCGAGACCGATGCGCGCGCAGGTCCAGTCGATCAGGCGCTGTTCGATCAACGTGCCGCCGGCGCTCTGGTCCCAGGTGTCCAGCGAGGAATTGAGCGACGACACCAGCACTTCGGCCAGCAGTGCCGGCAGCACCACCGGGCAGTTGAGGTGGGCAACGTAGCGCGGATGGTGGAAGTACACCGCGTCGCGCAGATAGAGCTGATCCAGCTCGCGCAGCGCGGCGCCGGCGTCGCCCAGCGGGCGCTCCAGATCGACGCGTTCGAAATCGGCGGCCAGTTCCTGCGGAAGGATGCCGCTGAACGGCTGCTGCTGACGCTGCAGGCACTGCTGCACCAGGTTCAGCCCCTGCTGCAGGAGCTGGCGGTAGTCATCGTGATTGCTGCGGGTGAACAGCCCGTTGCTGACGGGGCCTGGGGCGAAGGGCACTACGGTACTGGACGGGGTCATGCACATTCCTCGGGCCGAGCGCGGCCGCGACCCGGTACGGGCCGTTTTCGCGGTTTCGGTGGTTTCTTGTCTGGCGGCGGGGCCGCACGAAGCATCTGCGAGGATGCTGGTTAATCGAGAATTACTCTCAATTGCGCAAGGGCACAGGCAAGACGAATCAGCACGGAAAAACCATTACGGCGGCGAAGAAAAAAGTTACGGCCGCTCCAGTCGCTGGCGCGCCTTGGCCAGCTGTGCGATCACGGTGTTCACCGAAATGCCCAGACGCTCGGCGATCTCCGCCTGGCTGAGTCCTTCCAGCCGCGCCAGTTCGAATACCTCGCGGCAACGCGGCGGTAGGTCATCGAGCTGGCGCAGCACGCACTGCAGCGCGCACTGGTTTTCCACCAGCCCGCAAGGGTCGGCCTGGACCGCTTCGATGAGTTCCAGTGGACACTCGTCCGATGCACCGAGCAGGGCGCGATGGCGCAGGGCATCACGCAAGAGGTTGGTGGCGATGCGAAAGAGATAGGCCTTGGGGTTGTCGAGACGCTGCTCGGGCATGACCTGGGCGAGCTTCAGCCAGGCGTCCTGGGCCAGATCTTCGGCCAGCGCGCGGCAGCCGCCGACACGGGTCAGGTGCGCGACCAGTTGCTGGCGATGGTGGACATAACACTGCAGGCAGGAATCGGGGATCTTGTTGTTATTGCGCATGGGGGCGTGCCGCCAGAGGGGGCAACGAAACTAGCGCAATTGATAACGCTTCGCAATTGCAGGCGGATTGCCGTCATGCCTCCCGCCTTGCCGCCGATCACGCGTCCAGCGGTAGCTGCAGGTTGATCGTCCGGCCGTTCTGCTGCAGCCGGCACTGCGCTGCTGGTTGCGGTCGCGCATAGTGGAAGCCCTGCAGGCTGGGGCAGCCGTTGAGACGCAGGAAGGCCGCCTGGCGCTCATTCTCGACCCCTTCGGCAACCACGTGCAGGCCGAGGTGGCTGGCCATGGTGAGGATGCCACGCACCAGCGCGACCGACTCTTCGCTATCCGGCAATCCGCTGACGAACTCGCGATCGATCTTGATGCCGTCGAAGCGGAAGCGCTGCAGGTAGGTCAGCGAGGCATAGCCGGTGCCGAAGTCATCGAGCAGCAGCGGCAGCCCGGCCGCCTTCAGGCGGGTGAGCGTCTGCTGCACATGTTCGTCCGCTTCGAGCAGTGCGCTTTCGGTGATCTCCAGCTCGAGCATGCTGGCCGAGGCGCCTTCTTCTTCGAGGATCGCCAGCAGACTGCCGGCCAGGTCGGCCTGGCGGAAATCCAGTGGTGACAGGTTGACTGCAATGCGCAGCGAATAACCCATGGCGTGCCAACGGCAAGCCTGGCGGCAGGCTTCACGGAATACCCAGCGCGTCGCTTCGATGATCATGCCGCTCTCTTCGAGTACCGGGATGAACTCGCCGGGTGGCACCAGTCCGCGCTCCGGAGAGTCCCAGCGCAGCAGTGCCTCCATGACTTCCGGCTCGCCCTGGGCGTTGACCTGGGCCTGGTAGTGCAGGACGAACTCCTCGCGATCCAGCGCACGGCGCAATGCTTGTTCGAGTTCCCGTCGACTGGCAGCGGCCTCGCTGAGCGAGCCGCTGTAGACCACCGTGCAGTTGCGTCCGGCGTCCTTGGCCGCATACAGCGCAAGATCCACCTGCTTGAGCAGGTCTGTGGGGCTGTGCCGGCCGTCGCTGACGGTGATGCCGATGCTGGGGCTGACGAAACATTCGTACTGGCCGATGCGCACCGGTGGCTGGAAGCCGTCGATGATGCGTCGGGCCAGGTTTTCCGCGCTGATGATGTCGTTGCCAGCGAGCAGCAGCATGAACTCGTCACCGCCAGTTCGCGATAGCAGCGCGTGCTCTGGCATCAGCCGGCCGAGTCGATCGCCAACTTGCACCAGCAGCTTGTCGCCGATTTCGTGGCCGAGGCTGTCGTTGATGCGTTTGAAATGGTCCAGATCCAGGTAAAGCAAGGTCAGTGGCAGCTGCGCCGATAGCAGCTGCTCCAGGCGCTGCATCAGGTAGTTGCGATTGGCTAGCTGAGTCAGCGGATCGAAGTGGGCGAGAAAGCGCAGGCGCTGCTCTGCGCGCAGCCGGTCGCTGATGTCACGCAAAAGCACCAGGAAACGTTGTTCGCCGTAGCGCTGGAAGGGCGTGCAGCTGATCTCCAGTGGCACCTCCTGGTCATTGCAGCGGCCGGTCAGCTCGAGTGTGGTATTGGCCGGGGTGCTGCGCAGGCGTGCTGTGGCATCGCTCTCCACCAGGCGGTCGTTCGGCAGGTTGTCGAGAAGCTCCTCAGGGGTACAGCCGAACAGCGCGGAGGCCGCTGGATTGGCTTGCAGTACGCGCAGCTCCTGATCGACCACCAGCATGCCGATTGGCGCCGTGTCGACCAGCTCGCGGAACAGTCGCTCGCTTTCGCCGAGCGCCAGTTGGCGGTCATGAAGCTGGTTCATCATGTGGCTGAGGGTGACGGCGAGCTTGCCGATCTCGTCGCGACCGCTCACCGCTGGCGGCTGAGGCTGCTGATCGAGGGCGAACTGGCGTGCGGCCTGATCGATGCGGGCCAGACGGCGGGTCAGTAGCCGCCCGTAGAGCCGGTTGAGGATCAGACCGAGCAAGATCAGCAGGGCCAGGGTCTGCGCCAGATAGAACCAGGCGTCGCGCTTGGTTTGCGCGAGTACCGGGGCGAAGTCGTACTCCACCAACAGCGCCTCGCGCAGTGGCGTGCCATCCTCGGCGACGCGGTCGAGCGGGAAGATCGCCAACTGATGATCGGCCTTTTCGCCGGTCCAGCTGGGGCGCCCGCTGGCGACGAGCGCCTTGAGTTCTGCGGCGCTGATCAGGTCCAGCCGTTCCGGCAGCAGGCCGAGGCGAGTCGCCGCGATCACTGCGAGCTCATGGTCGATCACCATCGCCCAGCGCACGCCTTCCAGGCTGGCGAGGTCAGCCAGCTCGGTTTCCAGTTCGGCGGTGCGGCCCAGGCGTCGGTGGTCGCTGAGGCTGCTCTGCAGCAGCGCCAGATGCTGGTAGGTGTGGCTGCGCCAGTCGGTCAGTGTTTCCTCGATCCGGGTCGGCAGATGCCATACGGTCAGCAGGATGGTGAACAGCAGGCCGAACAGCCCGAGCAGCAGCGGCAGTGACCTACGCAGCGATAGTCTGGTCAGCATCCAAGCACCTCGCAGCGGGGCAGCAGCCCATAGTGGCGTGTTTCGTTGAGCAGGTGTTTTTCCGCCATGTACTGGCCCATGCGCTCGATGCTCTGCGCCAGCTGCCCACCGTCGAACCAGGCGCGGTTGACACTGGCGTCGCCCATCAGGAGCCCACCCAGCGTTACGTCCAGCGTGTCGCTCGTCAGGCCCAGGCGGGCCTGGAGACGTGGGTCGGTCGCGGTGCGATTTTCCCGCCACGTGATCAGCGCGTCGAACCAGAGTGCTCGGAGGCGCCTGCGCTGCTCTGGGCTGACCCTGCGGCGATCAACCACCAGCACATCGACGATTTCCCCAGGCAGCTGTCGACTGTCGAAGATGCGCCGCGCGCCCTTGGCCTCCAGGGCGGGACCTTCCGAGGCGAAAGTGATCACTGCATCGACACGGTCGCTGCTGAAGGCTTCGAGCTGCTCATGGATAGGCAGGCTGACGACGTGCAGGTCACTGATGTCCAGTTGTGCATGGTCCAGTACGCGCGAAAGCAGATAGGCACCCAGTGCCGTGTTCTCCACGCCGATCCGGCGGTCTGCGAGTTCGGTGATACTGGTCACGGGTGCCCGGGCGAACACCGCGTCGGCGCCCACGGAGACATCGGCAATCAGGATGATCTCCAGATCGAGATCGGCGGCGCTGTGCTGCAAGGCGAGCGTTTCGTCGAGCGTCAGCAGCGCAGCATCGAGCATGCCGCTGCGAAAGCCACGCAACACGCCAGTGGTGGTCGGGTACTCGACCAGACGAATACCGCTGGGCGCCGTCCAGCCGAGATCGTCCGCCAGGTAGAGCGGCGCATAGCCAAGCCAGCGATTGCCCCCCACCCTAATTGCTTCCGGGTCAGGTTGGCAGCCAAGCAAGGCGACTAACAGCAGTAGGACAGTCGTGCAGCGGATCATGCGATTTCTCCGCAATATCTGTTAGCCACCATAGCGGAACCGTACGGTCACGGGAATCCCTGCTAAAGAAGTGGATATTCACTCGCCGGATATACGCGAATATGGATCAATCGGGACGTGCCGACGTGTCTGGCGGTCGCCACTGGGCGTCTGGTAGCTTCATGGATACGAACTTCGCGTAGGACGCGACGGAGACAGCTTGAATCGCAAGGCAGGACTACTGGCAGCTCTTATCCTCGCGCTTACATTGGTGCCCATGTGGAGCGTTGTTCTCGACGAGATCAAGCATCAGCGGCGCGCGACGGTGGAGGCCGCCCGTAACGATGCGATGAACCTGGCAACCGCGTTCGAAGCGCATGTGCACAGCGCGATCAGGCTGATGGATATCGTGCTGTTGGACATGCGTGAAGACGTGCTCGAGCACTCCGACTTTCAACAGTACGTGCACGAGGAGTTGCAGGCCTACGGAAGCTTCGTTACGCAGCTGGCGGTGATAGACAGGAACGGCTTGCTGGTTTTTTCCAATCTCGCGCCATCTGTCAAACCTGTGGACCTAAGCGATCGCGAGCATTTTCGCGTTCACCGCGACAATCCGCAGGAGGACCGCTTGTTCATCAGCAAGCCGGTATTGGGCCGGGTGTCGAAACAATGGACCATCCAGTTCACCCGGCCCATCCACCAGAATGGCGAGTTTGCCGGTGTGTTGGTCCTGTCTGTGCCAACCAGCTTCTTCGCCGACTATTACCAGCAGATCAACGTTGGCCCGAACGGCACCATCGCACTGGTGGGCACGGATCGCAGCTTGCGCGCCATCGCCTCCGGTACCCCAATCCCAGGCCGCTACGGTCGGTTCAAACTGCCTGAGGACAGACCTTATTTCGACCCGAAGGCGCCTGCACATGGCTATTACGAGGGCGTAAGTTCCATCGATGGCGACTATCGTCTGGGCGCCTATCGGCGTCTTCCTGCCGAGAGCGTTGTGGTTGTCGTGCTGCTGGCGCCCAAGGATTTCATGGCGTCCTTTCATGAACGCAAAGAACTGCTGATCGCCTCGGCAGGCATCATCTCGTTGCTGCTCTCGCTGGTTGCACTGTTGCTGTTTGTGCTGAGCAGTCGATATTTCCAGAGCACCGACAGACTGCGCCAGGCTCACGACCAGCTGGCGCAGCTGGCCAATACCGACGTGCTGACGGGCATTAGCAGCCGCCGTTCGTTCCTTGCGAGCCTGGAGGCGGAACTCACTCGGGCTCGCCGTCACAACGAGAGCCTGAGTCTGCTGATGCTCGACATCGACCATTTCAAACGCGTCAATGATGTACACGGCCATCCGATCGGCGACGCGGTGCTCAAGCAGTTCACCGCAACATGCGCCGGCATGCTTCGCGCTCACGATCTATTCGGCCGGCTCGGCGGTGAGGAGTTTGCCGTCGCACTGCCGCATACCGACACCGAGGGTGCTCTTAGCGTCGCCGAGAAAATCCGCACGGCCATCGAGCAAATGCCAATTGCGACATCCGTCGGCGATATCCATATCACCGTCAGCATCGGCTTAGCCCAGGCGGATGCCGGGGAACATGAGGTCGAACAGCTGATTGCGCGGGCGGACAAGGCGCTTTACGAGGCCAAGCACGGCGGCCGCAATCGGGTATGTGCGGCGGAGCCGCGACCGTTCGACTGCCCAAGTGCATAACCCGGTAGCTGAATTCAGCTCAACGATGAGCCGTTGGGCTGCAGCGCAGTGGCGTCAGGAGTAAATCGCAGGCAATAAAAAGCCGGCTTGTGGCCGGCGTTTTGACTCTTCAACTTATTGATATCAAAAGATAATATGAATCCTGCTTTCTCTATCCCCACACTTGTCCCCACATTTTCTTCGTGCGTAGCTCCATGGTTTCGCGAATCCAGTCCAGATCAACAATTAGTGGGGAGCGCCTTGGGCTGTACCGAATCGGACACAGGCTGACTAAGGCTCTTGATGAGATCAGCAATGGCAGGCGGATGAACAGGCTTTTGCTTGTACTGCGCGGCAAAATTTTCGATACCCCCTGGTCTGCCGAACATCCCGCTTAATCCGCCCACTATGAACAGAAGCGATAGCCCGAACGTGAAAGGCACTAGGATTAAGCCGAGGAATACGAATAGGCAGCCGCCTCCCACATCCTTGTTCTGCTCCCGGATTTTTGCCAGCGTCTGCGCATCGGGCTTGATGTAGAGGTTCTCATCCAGCCCCAGTATGTCGTGGGCGAACAGCTCTGTCTGGCCACGGCCGCACAGCGGCTTGCGAGCATCTTTGCTGTATTTGCCAAAGGCGCGCTGACGGGTGAAGTGCTCAAGCAGGGTTTGTTCGACGTCCCAGGCGTCTTCGCAATAGGTAAAGAAGAACTCTTGGTCAATCATCTTTTCATCGCCTTGCCCGCCGTAGGCGAGGCGTTCCTTGAGACTGGGCTTTTTGGTGTAGCCGAGTTTGTACAAAAGCCCACAGTTAGTCTTCAGGCGTGCGTAATACACATAGCCGGCCGGGTTTTTTGGCCGTTTGAACCACCGCCATAGGTTTTTGAACATCGCCAAGATCCGTCTCGAACAAAAGACCCAAGATTATGCGCTGAGGCGGTGGCGACGGCGATTGGTTGACGGCAGGCAAAGTGGTTAAAGCAGCGGATCACTTATAGGCGCAATGAGCCGAGCCCCCTCATTGCGCACGTTTCCGATTTCTCGTCCTACCGCATACCACTCAAACCCATCGACTCCCTCCCCATGTTCAAGCGCAAGCTCTTCAGCCTCGCCAGGCGCCAGTTCGGGGTCCATCCAGTGAGCGGCACATTCTCCGGAGAAAACCAGTGGCCTGCGGTCATGGATGTCGAGCATGCCGTCATCGCTGGAAGAGGTGATGATCACGAAACCATCGCCGTCTCGCGGTTCCAGCATACCGCCCCGTTGAAACTGGCCTATCGCCGCGAAGAACATCGGTTCACCACTACGCAGCGTTATGAAATAGGGCTGTTTGATCTTCGGGTTCCGCTCGTCCTTCTTCCATTCGAACCAACCGTCTGCCGGGACGATAGCGCGTCCTGTACCCCAGACATCACGAAAGAATTTTGATGTCGCAGCGGTCTCTACTCTGGCATTGATCGCCGGCGGTCTCTTTCCGTGCGCCCACCAAGGCGCATACCCCCAAGGCACCGGATCCATTCGGAGACCGTCCGCGTCTTGATGTAGGAGCTGAACGTTTGATCGGGGCGGCACGTTGTACCGCCCGATAGGTTCAGGGCTTGCGCCTCCGAGTAACGGCAACGGCAGTTGCGCACCAATCTTGTCTAGATACTCGTAAGCAATTCGGTACTGGGCGAAACGTCCACACATGATGCCTCCGCACGTCTGCTTCGATTGACCGGCCGATCGCCTCCAAGAATACTGTATATAAATACAGCATCTTGGACTGCGCCATGCCCGTTCATATCTTGGGACCCACGGCTCCCTCAACAATTGCCTTACCGTTCTTCAGCTTCTGCGTGCCGGCCGGCTTTCCAAGCCCGGCACAGGATCATCTGGAGGGCAGCATCTCGCTGGACGAGCTGATGAACATCCGGGCACCTCATACCTACCTGGCGCGCGCGAGTGGCGAGAGCATGATCCACGTCGGCATTTTCGACCGGGACATCCTGGTCGTTGAGCGAGGGCGCGATGCGGAGAAAGGCGAGGTGATCATTGCGGCGTTGAACAATGAGCCATTGGTGAAGATATTCGATCGCGACGGCAGCCAGGTCATCCTGCGCTCGGCCAACCCAAAATATCCGGCGCGCTATCTCCTCGAAAGCGAGGAGCTCTACGTCTGGGGCGTGGTGCCTTACAGCATCCGAATCCATGGCAAGTATTGAGCGAGTGATCGCCCTCATCGATTGCAACTCATTCTATGCGAGCTGTGAGCGAGTTTTCCGCCCGGATCTGCGGCGCACCCCGATCGTAGTGCTCTCCAACAATGACGGCTGCGTGATAGCTCGCTCGGCCGAGGCCAAAGCACTCGGAATCAAGATGGGCGCGCCGTACTTTCAGATTCGCCGTGACCTGGAGCGCTGGGGCGTGGTGGTGTTTTCCAGCAACTACGCACTGTATTAAGTTAGGTGGAATGCTTTTGAGCTAGGCTGAATCCGTTGACGCTCAGGGGGCGCCCATGACCACCACCCCATTGCACAAGCAAGTGTTAAGTCGTTATTCCAGTGTACAAGCTTGGCTGGAGCTCTTGGGTAATCTGGGGCGTGCGCCGGCCACCCTTGACGCCTATGGCCGTGCCCTTGCGCATTACTTATTGCATTGCGAAGGGAGTGGGCTGAAACCCGAATCCGCGACATTCGAACAAGTCACGCTCTACATCCGTGAGCTGCTACCTGGCGCAAAGAGCGCGGTGGCGAATTCAACCTTGCACCAGCGGCTTACTGCTATCCGGTTGTGGTACGACCACCTCGTTTTTCAGGGTCTTTGCGAGCACAACCCCGTGCCCCGCGGACAGCATGGTCGGCTGGCCCAAGTGCCTGGACATGGAGGGTTTGTCAGGGGCTTGCTCCCACGGCTGATTAAGTTGCCAGACATTCCCACCGATGAGCAGTGGCGACACTTTCTCAGTATTGCGGCCAGGTCGTCTATCCGTGATCGACTAATGCTGTCGTTGGCGTATTTCGGGGCTCTTCGCCGTGCCGAGTTGGTGGCCTTGCGTATTGAGGATTTAGACGTTGCACACCGACTGATCTCGGTGCGAGCGGAAACGACCAAAGGCAAACGCAGCCGCGTCGTGTGCTACAGCCCAGACATTGCACCTGTCTTGATAGAGCATCTACATGCTCTTCGCGGCGCTGGCTGGATGCGAGGTTCGTTGTTTCGATCAGCATCAGATCGTAATCGAGGCTCGCCACTGTCCCGTTGGGCGTGGAGTAAAACGGTTGAAGGGTGGGCCAAGGAAGCGAAACTATCGCACCTGAGCACTCATACCTTTCGCCACCTTCGGCTTACCCATCTGGCCCGTGCGGGCTGGAAGCTCCATGAACTGACCACGTATGCTGGACATCGAGACCCCAAAACCACTTTGATTTACCTGCACCTATCTGGCGCGGATTTAACCGCAAAGATGGCGCACTCCGTCGGCAGTCTCGATGCTCGGATGTTCTGTGAACTCTTTGGGTCTGAGGCATTGCTATGAGCACCCCCTCAGTCACCCCTTATGTTCCGTTCGACGCGAGCAAGTACGTACGTCAGAGCGATCTATCGAAAATCGAGCTGAGCATACTTTCGAATCGCTCTCACCGTTCAGACTGGGGCTACCTCCAATCAGAGATACCTGAGCTCATGAGGCCGCTAGCTGATATAGCGGCGCACAGCGGCGTTTCTCAGCGATTAGCCATTTCATCAGTGGCAGTCATTCTCTGGAATGTCAGCAAAACCGGTAAACCCTACTGGTGTTGGTCTGAGTCGCAGTGGTTGACCTTGCTCAGTAATCGAGCAGGATCACGACCATATCTCGCTTCCGTTGCTTACCATCTCGGCGATTTTCGAACCCCGCAGCGTATCGCCAAATTCCGGCAGCCGGCGATATATGCTTCTTTTATCTTCGGCCATGCCGTGTTCAGACATGAGCACGTTCGCTTGAGCCAAGCGTTGAGATCGCTGGGCTACGCTGCTCGCCATCTTGAGCAGTTCCTTTCCAACGTGCTGGGTGCCTTGATGCTGGAAAACGGCGATCCGCGGTTGGAGACATTCACCGAGGAACTGCTACTGAAGGGCCAACAGCATCGAAGCGAAGGTGTCGCGAGATCGGTCGGAAAGGTATCTCACGGCCTCGCTGCCATGGGGATTTTGGCGAAACCTTTACGCATGCGAGGCTATACCTGTTGGCGGGCGAAAAGCATCGAAGGCATCGATCCGACTTGGGCAATGTGGTGCCGTCGATGGCGAGACACTTCCACCTTGCGTCCACGCACACGTGAAAGCAATTACAGTTTTATCTTGAGGACCGGTGTCTGGCTAGCGCGCGAGCAATCAGGAATGGCGGCGCCTACCGATTGGAGCATGTCCACTTGCGCTGCATTTATTGCTGCCGTCGACCGGATGACGGTCGGTGAGTGGGCTTTGGAGTCAGCGAAGGGAACACAGCTAAAGGGGCTTGGTCAGCCTATCGCTGCCAACTCGAAGCGCGGCTTTCTACATGCCTTGCGACGATTTTTTACAGACTTTGAACTCTGGGGATGGGGTCGTTTGAAGTTCAGCCCCCGGCATCACCTCGCCACCCCGCGATCCGTGACATTCAACTCGGGTATCAACCCGCGGGTAATTGATGACTCGACCTGGCTCAAGCTGATTTGGGCGAGTCTAAATCTTGAGCGTAGTGATCTGCTTTCGGAGATTCACTATCCGCTGTCGATGGTTCAAGCCATTGCTGTAGTGTGGACGCACGCTGGTTTGCGCAGCAATGAAATCATGCGCTTGGATAAAAGATGCGCGCATCCTCAGACCAATGATGTGGTACACGAGGATGGGACCATCGTTCCAGCAAAAACTTTATGCTATCTCGATATTCCTGCCAGCAAGACGTTCAAAGCTTTCGTCAAACCTGTAGCGGTGGTCGTGAAGGAGCGCATTGACGCCTGGCTGGAGGACAGGCCTGCTAACCAGGCCGCTTTGCTGGATGAGCGAACCGGGGAAAAAGTTAGCTACCTATTTCAGTTTCGAGGCAAGCGCATAGGCTCCAGTGTCATTAATGGCACCATCATTCCAATGCTATGCGCCAAGGCGGGTGTGCCACTGGAGGACAGTCGCGGGCGAATCACCAGCCACCGGGGACGTGCCTCCGCAGTGACGGCGCTCGCCAGCGTCCCTCAGGGCATGTCGCTGATCGAGCTAATGCAGTGGTCGGGACATAGCTCGCCGAATTCGACTTTGCATTACATTCGAATTCGGCCTACCAAGCTGGCAGCATCCTTCGTTAAAGCCGATCAAATGGCCCATATGGTCTCCGTTTTGATCGATCATGACGTAATTGTTCGCCATTCAGATGCCCCCTACACCTTCTATGACTTGGGCGACTCGTATTGTTCAAATCCCTTCTGGAGCAGCTGCCCACATCGCATGGCCTGTGCGGGGTGTGACTTCAACTTGCCGAAAGCCAGCGCAAGGGCCCAAGCATTGGAAAGCAAATCGTCTATCGGACGGTACTTGGAGGCCGTGCCTTTAACTCCCGACGAGCGAGCCATTGCCGAGGGCGACTTGGAAAAGCTGGAGAGCCTCATTCGAAAGCTGGACAATGTGCCGGCTCTAGACGGCAGGATGCCGAGGAGATCGATGAGAGAAAGAGGAGGCTATAAGTAGAAAAGTTCTTAAGCGACTAGTGGCTCGCTAGACATACCTGTCGCGTTACTCCTAAGTTATGCGACACACTAGATTTTTCGGGGTTTTGCTGGGCTGCGGGTGTCGCAGGAGTGTGCCGCACGTAGATCGAAGTTAAACCTGATGCTAGGCCGGCTCATGCACTAGCCGGATGTCGATTTCTCTGTCGACATACTGCCACTCCACCGAGGCTCGGAGTTCGGCCAGAAGCCTGTTAAAGGCCGTCTCATCAGACGGGGAATATTCGAACCAAGTCAAGAAGTCGAAGGGTTCGTTCTCGCCCAGGTCCCGACAATGGTGGAGGCGGCGGGCCACAGCAGGGAGATATTGGAGCCCGATGTGAATGTGACGGGACTGTTCCTCAAAAATCTTCCGGCGTTCGTCTTGAGACAGTCCCCACCATGAGGGGTTTTTCCGGATAGGGATCAGGGCGGCGCAGGTAGCCTCTGCTCGACCCAAGCTTGGCTGCTTCGCCACGAGACGATCCTTCTCTTCACGCACGACATAGCGCTCGTTACTCGTTATCCCGCGAAGGAGCCATTTGGTGCCCGGAGGCTGCGGCGAAACAGAGCCAGCGGCTACGTTGAGCCGTGGGATTCCAGGGAGAGGGGCTCCTGCCACGGCATTCATCGCAACAACGCGCCAAACCCCCGTTTCTCCACCAGCGAACGTAAATACTCGTGTATTCATCAGGTTCCTCTCAGGCCTTTCGCCTATTTCTCAGATAACGCAAAACCTGCACTGCCCGGCGCAACCACGGAGACAAATATGAAAGGTCCTGGACCAGAGTTCACGGCACCATGTACTTGCCCAGGTTTTGCAATGGCAATATCTCCAGCTTTAAGATGAATTTCTACGCCGTTGCCTTGATAATACTTGGCCTCACCTGAGATAACCGTCCAAGTATCTTGGCCGTGAGGATGGACATGGGCAGCTATTTCCTGCCTAGGGTAGGCGTGCCAAACTACAACGACAGAATCGTTGGTCTCCAGAACAACTGAACGGATCGGTTCGCCGTTAGACGGACGGACATATTCGTCCACCGAAAAAATCCGCGATTCCGTTTCTGCTTTCATGTTCACACTCCATTCCTGCACCGCAAGGTGACGTGCATCTGGCACTAACACCAAGACGAAGCCTTGATCTTGATGGGGGCGGAGAAGCTCGACACGCCGAACGGCATCATGAAGAGCACTTTCATGCGGCACCAACCATTTCTTTTAACGACACGAGGCTCGTATGCACATGACGATATGTACTTGAGCGCCTTTCGGAAAAGCTATGTTATAGGACGGAGACCGTCAATACTCCGTCGTGGGTAGGCATGACAGAACGGTAGGATAACGGCGACGTTTTGGTCATATGTACATGGGAGGGCGGTTCACCGCTCGGCAGGGGTGTTGTCGATGGACAGGTGTCCGCCTTCGATGTAACAGATCAGCTTTGACCGGTTACTAACAGGATGACCGGATGATCCGGTGAGCGACGGCGATCTCCTCAGAAGCTACAGCCATACCGGTTGGGTATGAGAAGCTCCAAGGGCGAGCATGGCCCGGTTCTTATTGACTTTCTATTACACATAAACGGTGACATGAGCGAACGAGTGATGACAGTCATCGAGGGGCTTGTCCCTGCCGTCGAGGTGTACTCGATCGATGAATCTTTCGCTGATCTGACTGGAGTACCGGACGTTGAAGCTCTCGGCAGGCGGATTCGCACGCAAGTCTTGGCGAGTACTGGTATTCCCGTCGGGGTAGGTATCGCAGGCACAAAGACTCTGGCGAAGCTGGCCAACCATTCGGCGAAGCGCTGGCAAAAGCAAACCGGCGGCGTTGTAGACCTGCTCGATCCGGTTCGGCGTGACAAGGTGCTGCGCGTGACTGACGTGAGTGACGTTTGGGGGATAGGCCGCCGAATGACCGAGCATCTGAACAGCATGGGTGTCCGCACCGCCTGGGATTTGGCATGCGCGGACGCCTGGACGTTGCGCAAGCAGTTCAGCGTGGTGGTAGAGAAAACGGCCCGTGAGCTACGCGGTACGCCGTGCCTAGATCTAGAGGAAGCGGCGCCGCCCAAGCAAGAGATTTGCTGTTCAAGGATGTTCGGCAAGCGCCTCCTGGAGTTGGGGCCGATCCGGGAGGCTGTGGCAACGTATGCCGCCCGCGCTGCTGAGAAGCTACGGGCGCAGCAGTCCATGTGCAAACGAGTGCGAGTGAGCATCCGCACCGGCATGTTCAACCCAGACGAGCCAAAGTTTGCCAAAGGGGTGGTAGTTGAGCTGCCTTATCCAACGGACGACACCAGATACATCACCCGCGCGGCTATCGCTGGCCTGGAGCATGTCTATCGAGAGGGCTTTTCATTCAGCAAGGCCGAGGTGCTGCTGATGGATCTCAGACAGCGCGGCGAGTACACCGACGATCTCTTTACCGAAATCCAGCCCGCCGCCTCAGCGCGGGTGATGGGTGTGCTGGATGCGATTAACGCCAAGTGGGGGCGCAACACCCTTAGGCCAGGGCGTGTACCCACAGCGCCCGACTGGGGCATGCGGCGGGACATGATGAGTCAGAGCTTTACTACGCGAATCGATCAGCTTTGGCTGGTGCGGTGCGAGTAAGGTAAGCGTTGGATTGCAAAAAGCCCCGATCCGTTCGGGGCTTCTCATTCTAGCCTCTACCGAAACAGGCGAAGCAGACGCCCCCTTGTACATGGTTGAAATGTGGGATGTATCCAGTTCCGCCGCAACGGGTGCAATAGCCTCTTGGCCCGCGGCCCGTGCTAGGGAAGGAAGGGCCAAACTCGTCCAACTTGTTAAGCCTCTCCAGCGCCTCGGCAACAGGGGACGGAGCCGAGCTAGTCACCTGTCGGCGTTCGATTGGATACGTGGTGTCAGACAGCATGTAAGGGAAATCAAGATTGGCCTCCCGGATGCCCTCCTTAAGCCAACCTTGGTATGCCTGATAATGCTGGGCGTTTAGGCGGGAAGTAGCCATTACCTCTGCTGAAAAACCGTGCAAGTCGATGTAGTCCGACAAGGTTATTCGCACTACATCCGAAGTACTGGGTATCCAAAGATAGATGAATCGGTCATGGGATTGATAGCGAGGGTCATAGATGCATTGGCCTTCCAGCCAGGGCAACGACAAAACGGCGGAATTCGGCCGTCCCTTAGCGGGCGAGTCGAGCCGTTCGGGCAAGGCAGCAGAAGATAAGGGAATCCGTGTCAGATTTACGGGTTTTTCAGGCCTCCGTGTCGCTCCCAGCGAAGCAGCACGGTCGAGTAGCCATAAAACGACAAGGGCCACTATAACAATCGCGCCCACTTCCATCCTCGCAACTCCCTGCGTGAATTATTCCACAGAAATTTTGGCCATTCGCTTTTGGGTGAGCGGCGTTTTGCCAGCGCGAAAAAAGTAACTAGGCGAAAAGCTTTTGTCGAGTGGCTCGGGTTCCGGGTGGAGGCGGTGTACGGGGGAGCGGATTTTGGGGACAGACGATCGGATTCGCGTTGAGCGCGTTTCCTACCTAACCCGTTAAGAACGTTTTTGTAAAAAAACCGCGCTAGGGCTGATCTTTGTAGACATCAGAATAGCTGCGGTAGGACTACGGGGCTTCGTCTGGCCCCGATTCTTTCTTGACTGGAGGGCACCAGAGCAAGCTGCCATCCAGAAGATGGGTAAATGCGCCGTTGGAGGGCCTGGTCGGAGCCCTCCCTCTTATGTGGAAATTCCAAAAGCGCACAAACGCATCATATTTGCGTCGAGTGACATTGCAGATCTTCACTGGCGTCGGTCCATTTAATGGTTCGGAATCGTTGAAGGTAAGCCATGTCCGGGGTTGCGAACAGCCCAGTTCAAACTGCTGGCCACTCGCCTACGAGCTGCTGTAAGCCGAGCATAACGATAATGAGCCGGTCGTCTCGTGACGCCTTGTCCACGCAGGCAAGCGGCAGAGCAGTGATAAACTCGCGCCATTTGGCGCAAGCATCGCGCCAGCCGTATCCAAAAGGGAATTCCGCGCATGTCTGCCTTGTCCGCTCTGCTCGACGCCTACCGCTCTGCCGCACTTACCGAACGCGAAAAAGGTACCTACTTTGAGGAGCTGATCTGCGCATACCTGCGCAACGAAGCCACCTACCGCGATCTGTACGACAAGGTTTGGACATACGCTGACTGGGCCAAAGAGCAAGGGCTCGACGGCCGCGACACTGGTATCGACCTGGTGGCGCGTACACAGGGCACCGGCGAGCACCACGCGATCCAGTGCAAGCTGTACGCAGAGAATTACCGCGTCCAGAAGAAGGACATCGACAGTTTCTTCACTGCCTCGGGCAAGGCGCCGTTCTCGCACCGCGTCATTGTTACTACCACCAATAACTGGAGCGAGCACGCCGAGGATGCCTTGCAGGGCCAGCAGCCCCCGGTCAGTAAGATCGACCTGCAAGCCCTCGAAGACAGCCAGATCGACTGGGCGAAGTACCAGCCCAACCAGGCTGTTGCGCTCAAGGCCAAGAAACAACTGCGTGAGCACCAGCAGACCGCGCTGAACGCTGTAGCGGCCGGTCTAAAAGACGCGGAACGCGGCAAGCTGATCATGGCCTGCGGCACCGGCAAGACGTTCACCAGCCTAAAGATTGCCGAGCGCCTCGCCGGTAAGGGTAAGCGCGTACTGTTCCTGGTACCCAGCCTGTCGTTGCTGTCGCAGACCCTCACCGAATGGACGCAGGAAAGCGAAACCCCGCTCCACAGCTTCGCCGTGTGCTCCGACAGCGACGTGGGCAAGAAGCGCAAGGTGGAGGATGATGCCGTACAGGTGTTCACTCACGAGCTGCGCTACCCGGCCACCACCAAGGCTGATCGGCTCGCAGCGGAGATGCCCAAGCGCCACGACGCCGAGCACATGAGTGTGGTGTTCTCCACCTACCACTCCATCGACGTGATCAGCCGCGCCCAACATGATCACGGCCTGGAAGCCTTCGACCTGGTGATCTGCGACGAAGCACACCGCACCACGGGTGCCACCTTTGGCGAAGATGACGAAAGCAAGTTCGTGCGCATCCACGACGCCGACTACATCCGTGCCGCCAAGCGCCTGTACATGACCGCCACGCCGCGCATCTACGGCGACAACGCGAAGATCAAGGCAGAGAGCGGCGAAGTCACCCTCTGCTCAATGGATGACGAAGCGCTGTATGGCAAAGAGCTGTTCGTCATCAACTTCTCCGAGGCCGTTCAGCGTGGCCTGCTCACCGATTACAAGGTGCTGGTGCTCACGGTTGAAGAGAGCGTCATTAACCGCCGCCTTCAGGACCTGCTCAAGGACGAAGACAACCAGCTCAAGGTGGACGATGCCGCCAAGATCGTCGGCTGCTGGAAGGCGCTGGCCAAGCAGGGCCTCGCCGAAAACTTGGTGGGTGATGATCAGCCCATGAAGCGCGCTGTCGCCTTCTGTCAGGTGATCTCGCCCAACTACAAGGGCACCAAGCACAAGGTCAGCTCGATCAACATCGCCAGCATGTTCCAGTCGGTGGTGGAGGCTTACCAGGAGTCCGAAAACATCGACGAAGTCTCGCGCATCACCTGCCAAGCCGAGCACGTCGATGGCGGCATGAATGCCAGCCAGAAAGAAGCCAAGCTCAGTTGGCTGAAGGAAGAACCACCAGCCAACACCTGCCGCATCCTCAGCAACGTGCGCTGTCTCTCCGAGGGCGTGGACGTGCCGGCGCTAGATGCCGTGCTCTTCCTCACCCCGCGCAACTCCCAGGTGGACGTAGTGCAATCGGTTGGCCGGGTGATGCGCAACGCACCGGGCAAGAAGCGCGGCTATGTCGTGCTGCCCGTGGTTATTCCAGCTGGCATGGAGCCTCACGAAGCGCTCAACGACAACCAGACCTACAAGGTGGTCTGGCAGGTACTCCAGGCGCTGCGCTCGCACGACGACAGCTTCGACGCCATGGTCAACAAGCTCGATCTGATCGGCTCCGACCCACGCAAGATGGAAGTCATCGCCATCACCGATAAGGTGGACAAAAAGGCCAAGAAATCCAGCGGCACCAGCAACGGTAAGGCCGGCAAAGGTCAGTACGGCATTGGCGAAAAACGCAGCAAATACGAAGACGAAGGCCAGCTGACTCAGCAGGCCGAACTGACTTACGAAGTGGGTGAAATCGAAAAGGCGATTTACGCCAAGATCGTTGAGAAGTGCGGTAACCGCCACCACTGGGAAGACTGGGCCAACGACATTGCCAAGATCGCCCGCACCCACATCGACCGCATCCAGGGCATTCTGGAGAACCCCGCCAACACCCAGGAAAAGGCTGCCTTCAACGCCTTCGCGGCCGAACTACGCGACGACCTCAACGACAGCATCAGCGATGGCGAGATCGTCGAAATGCTCGCCCAGCATCTGGTAACCAAACCGGTGTTCGATGCCCTGTTCGATGAGTACAGCTTTGCCAGCCACAACCCCATGTCCAAGGCCATGCAAGGCGTGCTGGACGCTCTTAATGAGCATCAATTGGCCAAAGAAGCGGACACTCTGGAGAAGTTCTACGCCAGCGTGCGGCAACGCGCTGCCGGCATCAACAATGCCCAGGGCAAGCAGAAGATCATCGTCGAACTGTACGACAAGTTTTTCCGCAACGCCTTCCCCAAGATGACCGCGCGGCTGGGTATCGTCTACACCCCGGTCGAAGTGGTCGATTTCATCCTTCACAGCGTCAACCTCCTGCTGCAACAGGAGTTTGGCCAGACCTTGGGCAGCAAGGGCGTCCACATCATCGACCCGTTCACCGGCACCGGCACCTTTATCACTCGCCTGATCCAGTCGGGCCTGATCAAGCCGGACGAACTGCCGCACAAATACAAGCACGAGATCCACGCCAACGAGCTGGTACTGCTCGCCTACTACATAGCAGCCATCAATATCGAAGCGGCTTACCACGGCGAAGTGATCGACGAGTACACCCCGTTTGAGGGCATCTGCCTGACCGATACCTTCCAGATGTATGAGAAGGACGATCTGGTGGACGCGCTACTAGAGGACAATAGTGCTCGGCGCAAGCGGCAGAAGGCGCTGGATATTCGGGTGATCGTGGGCAATCCGCCGTATTCGGTCGGACAAAAAAGCGAGAACGACAACAACGATAATGTTGAGTATCCAACTCTAGATGCCCGCATTCGTTCCACCTATGCCGAACACTCTACCGCCACTCTCACTAAAGGGCTGTATGACAGTTATATCCGCGCCATTCGCTGGGCCAGTGATCGTATTGGTAATGCAGGCGTGATTGGCTTTGTCACGAATGGTGGCTTCCTAGAAAAGTCTGCTATGGATGGTGTTCGCAAGTGTCTTGCTGAGGAATTCTCTTGCATTCATGTGTTTAATTTGCGCGGAGATATACGCAAAAACATGCTGAGTAAAGGTAGAGCCAAAGAAGGCGGAAATATCTTTGGTAGCGGCAGCATGGCGGGCATTGCCATTTCTGTTTTGGTTAAGAACCCAGATACCGCTGCCCATGGTCAAATTTATTATCACGACGTAGGTGACGACCTCAGCAAAGAAGACAAGCTGGAAAAGATCGCCAGCTGCGTCAGCGTGGCAGGAATAGTCGATTGGCAGGTCATCACTCCCGATGAGCATGGCGACTGGCTTAAACAACGTGATAACAGCTTTAACCAGTTCATTGTCTTGGGTGACAAGAGAGGTGATGCGCCCAAACTGTTCGATAACTTCTCGCAAGGCATCCTGACCGCTCGCGATGCTTGGGCTTATAACGCCAGCTTTGCCAAGCTGGAAGCCAACATCAGCCGCATGATCGGCTTCTACAATTCTGAGCTGACGCGCTTCAATGCGGCACATCCTAGACTGGACAAAAAGGGGCGTGAGGCTGTTCTGGATGGATTTATCGATACCAACCCGCAGCGCATTAGTTGGACGCACAATGTCAAACAAGAACTGGCCAAGGATCGCGCTTTTGAGTGCGAGGTGACATCCCTGACACCATCCCTCTACCGCCCCTTTACCAAACAATGGATTTATTACAACCGAACCCTCAATGAGCGCGTGTACCAAATGCCACGTATCTTCCCTCGGGCAGGGGTGGAGAATTTGGTGATTTGTGTGTCTGGGATTGGAGCGCGCACGGGCTTCTCTGCATTTGCTACAAATTTACCCCCCAACTTTGACAATCTTGAGAAGGGCCAATGCTTCCCTCGCTACCTCTACGTCGAAGCAGCTCAAGCAGCCGATGACGACTTTTTTGCCGAGCCAATTGAAGGAGGCATGCGCCGCCGCGATGCCATCACCGACGCCGCCCTAACCCACTTCCACGCGGCCTACCCCGGCGAGCAGATCAGCAAGGAAGACCTGTTCTACTACGTCTACGGCATCCTCCATTCGCCCGATTACCGCGAGCGCTACGCGGACAACCTAAGCAAAGAGCTACCGCGCATCCCGGCAGTGAAGAAAGCCGCCGCCTTCTGGGCTTTCAGCAAGGCTGGCCGCGCCCTGGCCGAGCTTCATCTGAATTACGAAACCGTCGAGCCGTACCCGCTGACCATCGAGGCCAAGGGCACGCTCACCGACGCCGACTACCGCGTTGAGAAGATGAAGTTCGCCAAGAAGGGCGACAAAACCACCGTCATCTACAACCACCGCATCACCCTCAAGGGCATACCCGAGGCGGCATGGGACTATGTGGTCAACGGCAAGGCCGCACTGGACTGGGTGATGGAGCGACAAGCCGTACGCACCGACAAAGCCAGTGGCATCGTCAATGACGCCAACGACTGGGCCATCGAAACCATGGGCAATCCCAAGTACCCGCTTGAGTTGTTTCAGCGCGTGGTCACAGTAAGTTTGGAAACCCAAAAGATCGTGAATGCGCTGCCGCCGTTGGATATCTAGCGCGTCGGCAACTAAGGAAAGGAAATCTATGATGCAAGCACGGACGCTTTCAGAACACCGCATCGCTCGCGATCTTGGAGAGGCCCTTTGCCGCCGTATGGTTGGCGGCTGTATCCGTGACCTTCAGCGGATGCAGGGTCACATGCTATCGGGCGATGACTCCGGTCTAGTTAATACCTGGGATGAAATCTGCGTTCAGCAGCAGATCGAGCACTCATTCTCTTGGCATGCGTACGTGGCAACGATGGACGCTTTCATCGAGTACCGGGTAAGCCAATTAAAGCGCTATGAGCTGGACGCCATTTGGCTACTAACTCGTCCGGGTGACGAATGGGATAGTGAGCTAGAGGAGGACCGCGGACGCTACCCAGTCTCCGAACATGACGTGGCCGCATACTTGCAGGATGAACTGCTGTCAGAGGCCACTAATTGGAGTAACTCACGGATCCAGGGCTACCTAGATGGCCGATATGAATGGGACTGAGTGTCCGTCGCTAGCGCTAGGCGGGCTACAGTAGGTCCCGCCGCCGTTGGTCCTGTTCTTTTAGTAGCGCCCTTAATTCCCGCAGCTGCGGGCGAGTTCCACCTTTCCAAGCATTACGTGAAGCTGTGTATTTGCCTTCAGCGCTGATCGGGCCGGTGCTGTTGTTCCAAGGTTGCCATTGCCGAATCAAGTCCGCTTGCCGAGCCCGTCGCTCGGGTGTCCAGCCGTTCGCCATGTTGCACCTCCAATAGTTCGTTTGGCGGGTATTTGTTTTTCCTCGCGCGCGAACGCATAGCGCTGTGTTCGTTGTTCACCTGAACCTGGTTTCCGATGTTGGCCTGCTTAACGAAAGCAATCTGTTTCGGCGCCTTAAGTTCGCCCAGGGTTTGCAGGGTGGCGCGCGCCTGATTTTGCGCCTTCAGCGCCAGCTTCATGTAGCGTTCCAGCCTGTCCATGTCGGAGCTGGTCAGCGCATTGCTTGTGAGCCTGGCGAACAGGCCATCCAGGGTGTGCGCCTGCGCCATAAGCATGCTTTCCGCGCGCGATAGATCATCACCATGAACGGCTGCGGTTTGCTGCTTGAGCTCGGTGATCAAACCATTGATCTCGGTGCGATCAATGTTCTGGCAGATCTTCAGTACCGAAGCGCTAAGGCATTCTGGGCTGGTGACGGTACGGGCCAGTGCCTGGCTGGGGGCTTCTCCGTGGCGCAGCTCAACTTGTAGTTTCTGTTTCACGTCAAACTCCGACTAATGCGGGCTCTGCCCTGGTAAATCTAAAAAGGAGTCCAGTTTTTGTACTGGGCCATCGCGCGCCGTCGGTACGATTTCTATACCCATGAGCGCATTATCAGGTACGGTACGGGAGGGTATCGGTACAGTTTTTGTACCCTGCCCGTTCACTTTCTGTACCGGGTGTTTTGTTCTTTCCAGGCTGAACTTGCGAGGTGCTGTTGCGGTGGCCGCGACTTCAATTTTGCCGTCGCACTCGTCGATGGCTTGCCAGGTAAGGGCGTACAGCGCGCAACAGCCACCGGGCTTCATAAATCGGCCCTCACGTGTCCGCAGAATCAAATTACGCGCTTGTAGCTCAAGCAGCGCTTTGGCAAGGGTGCTTTTGCTCCCAATTCCCCACTGTTTGGCGCGGCTAAACTCGGCGCTAAGGTCTCCATTATTCCTGCCACGGTACTGACGCAGCAGCAGCATCAGTACGATATGCGCGCTGCCGGAAAGGCTTCGGAAATCTTCGCTATCCATCACTGCGTGGGGCAGCAGCGCAAAGGTCCCCACCTCTGCGCGGCCTTTGGCTTTAAGTCGGCTGCGAGCCACTTTAGGACTCCAAGCGAGCAAGAACCTGCTTGGCGATGGCCATCTCGCTCGGAGGCAAGCCGTACCGAATGACCCGGCAAGGCTTGCCCCAGCGATTCGGCACCCGTTCTGGTTGGCGGGTGAACGCCAGACCGTGACGGTTCGCCAGTTCGGAAATGGTGCTGTTCAGGCAGTGGTCGCCCAGCGTTTCCGCTTCAAAGCGGTTGAGTGTGGCGCCAGACAGCAAGTGGGATAGGATGCGGACGTTCTTGCTGGCGGCTTCGGTGTGGGTCGACTTGCTCATGATTAACGACCCTCCAGACGGTCAGCTACCCACTGGTCTACAAGGGCACCATCCCAGCCAACGGCGCGCTTGCCAATGCGAATGGCTTTTGGAAACTTTCCATCGGCCATGAGCTGGTAGATCCAGGCGCGGCCAAAGCCGGTGGCCTCCATAACGTGCCGCAGGCGGTAAATTCGGCGTTGAGCTCGTGGGGCGTGGGCGTGGGTTTTCGGGGCTATAACTGTGGTGGGCATACCAAATCTCCTTGGCGTTCAAAACGCTTGAGTGGATGGATCTGGTATCCCGATTATGGGTAGAGAAAATGTTGAAGCGAGGCTTACGAAAGATCTCTACTTATTCTGATTGCGTGGGGTTTTTGGCCTCCGCCCTGAAAGTCGGTTGTTCTTACAGATACGATCATATTGCTCGGCCTTTGGCCGCAGCATCGAAACTTCGGTTTGTAGGAGCGAGAGTTGCTGGCGAAGTCTGTTGCTCTCTTCTACGACCTTGCGAATCAGGTCATGGCTGCGATTCAGGTCGGCAGGTAGAACAAGATCAACGATGTCGTCTGAGACGGTTGCGTATTCGTTTACTACCTCGTTCTGGGCGGGCTTCCGGGGAAGGTCGGCAAGAGTGAGAGGCCAATCAGTTTTGCCTTTGACTTTTAATAGCTGAGCCCACGAAACAAGTTCGGTGATCTCATAGGTTTGCCTACTGCTGCGCAGTAGGCTCTTCAGCTCAGCATCCCGGACACGCTTTCTCCAGCGATCTATCGCCTGCCTTTCTTTCTCATGAGGTCGTATGTCTCGTGCGGCAAGTAGCGCTGCGGCTTGACTCAATGTCAGCCGATCACCTGGTTTGTACTTATGTCCAGGGCAGTCTTCTGACGCGCTCATGCTCGCTTGAACTCGCCTTGAATGACATTATCCGATGACCGCGTGGTAATAAAGCACGCCCACTCGGCCATCAGCGCGCGGCGCTTTTCCAGAAAGTCGGATCTGGAATAGGCGGCTTCGGTCTGGTCGCGCTCGTCATGCGCCAGCGCTAGTTCGCAGACTTCGCGCGGGTAGTGTGTCCGCTCGTTTGCCCAGTCCCTGAAGCTCGACCGGAAGCCGTGGCGGGTGATGTCGTCATGACCCAGGCTGTGCAATAGGGTACGAACGGCGTTCGCGTGGATAGCTCCGGTTTTACCCTGACCTGGGAAAAGGAAAGGGCTGCCCTCAACACGCGGTAGCTCCTTAAGCATCTCCACAACGGGCGGCGCCAACGGTATCTCAAACGCCTTGCGCATCTTCATTCGCACCGCCGGCAGCGACCAGACGCCCGACTCCAGGTCGAACTCATCCCAGGCGGCCAAGCGAATCATCTGTGCTCGTGCGCCGGTAAAGATCATCAGGCGAGCGGCCACGGCGGCGCGCGAATCGTGGGCGGCGAGGGTGGCCATTAACGTCGGTACATCCTGCCATTTCATCGCGGCGAAATGCTCGCGTTTGCGGGCTTTCTTCTTCTCCGCACGGCTCAGTAGGTTGTCCAAGTGCCCGCGCCAGCGGGCGGGGTTGTCGCCTTTGCGCAGCTTGCGGGCCTTGGCTGCATCCAGTACCTGTTCGATCTGTCCGCGCACTTCGTCGGCGGTGCGGGTTTTGCTGCCCCAGATCGGTTGGAGGACACGTAACACATCCTCGGTTTCGATATCCCCCGCGGATTTCTTGCCGATGATGGGGAATGCGTAGAGCTCCAGCTTGCGCAGCCAGCCCTTGCGCCACTTCTCTGACCATGTAGCGCTATGCGCGGTGTGGTAGTCCATCGCCAGGCCTTGGAAGGTTACACGCTGAGCTTCCCTGGCTCTTTGTGCCTCCCGTTCGGCTTCGCGCTGGGCATCCCGGACTGCCATCGGGTCGATACCCGTCGCCAGTTGCTTGCGGTGCCCGGCAGCGATTAAGCGCGCTTCCTTCAAGCTGACTTCTGGATAGCTGCCCAAACCCATGTCGCGGCGCCGGCCTGCAATCTGGTATCGCAGTAGCCAGGACTTGCTCCCGGATGCCCTCACAACAAGGCGCAACCCGTCGCCGTCTTCGTAGGTGCCCGACTCGCACAGGTTCTCTACCTGCTTCGGGTTCAGCTTGCCCATGCTTCACTCCCTGATTCTGTCCCCACACTTGTCCCCACACTTTTTCGCTGGATGGGGCTAGTTTTGGGTGGCTGCTAGTGGACAGATATTAGGCTGTAACCCGCATGGCGTCTAGGGTTTGGCGGAAGCGGGCAGAAATCACTAGACAATAAAAAAGCCGGCTTGTGGCCGGCTTCAGGGGGTGGCGTTGGCTTATTTTTGGTAAGCCGCAACCGCCTTGGTGATCTCTGCGCGGGCCGCGTCGGCGTTGCCCCAGCCCTCGACCTTGACCCACTTGCCCTTCTCGAGATCCTTGTAGTTCTCGAAGAAGTGCTTGATCTGCTCGAGCAGCAGGGCAGGCAGGTCGGTGTATTCCTTGATGTCCACATACAGCTGGGACAGCTTGTCGTGCGGGACGGCGATCAGCTTGGCGTCACCGCCGGCTTCGTCGGTCATGTTCAGCACGCCAACCGGACGGCAGCGGATGACCGAACCCGGGGCAACCGGATAGGGGGTCACGACCAGCACGTCGAGGGGGTCGCCGTCATCGGCCAGGGTGTGCGGGATGAAACCGTAGTTGGCCGGGTAGAACATCGGGGTGGCCATGAAACGGTCGACGAACAGGCAGTCGGTGTCGTGATCGATTTCGTACTTGATCGGCGCGTGGTTGGCCGGGATCTCGATGGCGACGTAGATGTCGTTCGGCAGGTCTTTGCCAGCCGGGACTTTGCTGTAGCTCATGAACGATGGGCTCCTGATCGGCCAGCGCGGCCTTGGGGGCGGAAAAAGTGGGCGCGATTATAGGCGCAATGTCGCGTGCAATGCACGCCGGCTTCGACGCGCTCGGCCTACGCAGGTTCCCGGTAGGCCGGATGTTCGGCTTGCAGGCGTTGCAGTCGGGCGAGCGGGTCCTGCCGATAGAACGCCGCGAGCTGCGCGTAGACATCGGGAAAGATCTGCTGCAGCACGTCCGGTGCGCTGAAGAAGTACTCGCTGGTAACGGCGAAGAACTCTGCCGGGTTTTCTGCGGCATAGGGGTCGATCGGCGTCTCGGCATCTGGGTCGGCGTCGAGCTGGTGGTCGAGCTGGTCGTAGGCGCGCTGCATGGCGCTGGCCCAGGCATCGATGCGCATGTGCCGATGCAGCGGCGGCAGGCCGTTGGCGTCGCCGTTGAGCATGTCCAGTTTGTGCGCCAGCTCGTGGATCACCAGGTTGTAGGCCTCCCAGCCGCCGCTCTGCTGCACGCCCGGCCAGGCCAGGATCACCGGCCCCTGTAGCCATGCTTCGCCGCTGTGCTCGGCGTCCCATTCGTGCTCGACTCCCGCGGCATCGCGGTGTTTCTGCGGGCTGAGGAAGTCGTCGGGGTAGATGACGATCTCATGAAAGCCGTGGTACCAGCCGAGATCGGCCAGGTGCAGCAGCGGCAATTGCGCCTGCAGCGCCAGGCGCAGGCGATCCTCGGCTTGCAGCTCGACGCCTGCCAGCGGCGTCAGGCGCTTGTCGTGCAGGAACAGCACGGCACGCTCACGCAGGCGATCCAGCTCGTCCTCGCTCAGACCGTCGAGAATCGGCAGACTGTCGAGCACCCGCTGCCAGAGTTCGGCATCAACCGGGTTGCGGGCGAGGATGCGTTTGCGCTGCCAGGCGCGGTAGGACCACATGGTGAAGCTTCCAGCAGGGCGGGGCGCTCACCATAAGCGCGGCGCTTACCAGCGGCAAGCCGGTCCTCCCGAGTCATCGGCCGGCCGGGCTTTCACCACAGGTCTCCCGCGATAATGCAGGTCGGATCGTCGGACCGCTGCTACGGTGAGTATTCCGGGCGAGCGGCACGCGGCAATGGCCTTGGTCTCGCCCGGCGTGAATCTCGTAGCGATGAGGAGCCTGCCATGCGTGAACGGACCAGTCCGAACGAGCTTTCCCTGATTAATCCGCCCGGATTGTACGACCCGGCCCCGAACGGCTATTCCCATGTGGCGTTGCTGCCGCCTGGCGCGCGGCTGGCCTTCATCGCCGGGCAGGGCGGAGAAACCGCCGATGGGCGTCTGTCTGACGATTTTCGCGAGCAGGTGCGTCAGGCGCTGCGCAATCTGTGCATCGCCATCGAGGCGGCTGACGGTACGCCACAGCAGATCGCCAAGCTCGGCGTACTGATCGTCGATCACAGCGAGGCACGGCTGCACATCTTTGGCGAGGAGCTGGCGCGGGCATTGGGACCGGGGCCGAAACCGGCCTGCACCTTGATCCCGGTGCCGCGTCTGGCGCTGGATGGCATGCTCTTCGAAATCGAGGCCGTTGTGTTATTGGCAGCGGGTTAGTCGTAGTGCCGTCGGTCGGCGCGTCACGGGACTGTCAAGCGGGACGGGTACATCGGAATGACCCCCACTCGCCTGGAGACTTCCGAGATGACCGCACCGGATCAGAAACGCCGCCAACTGCTGCAGGGCATCGGCGCCGGCCTCGCGCTGCCGGCCCTGGGCGTTGCGCCCGCCATCATCGCCGCGCCGCGCGAGCGTCCGCAGATGCTCGACGGCGTGCAGTCCGGTGACGTAGCGGGCGACCGTGCGCTGATCTGGAGCCGTTGCGACCGCCCCGGCCGCCTGATCGTCGAGTGGGATACGCGCAGCCGTTTCGGCAATCCGCGGCGAATGCTTTCTTCGATCACCGATGCCGGCCAGGACTTCACTGCCCGCGTCGACCTGCGCGGGCTGCCGGCGGATCAATCGATCTTCTACCGCGCGCGCTTTGAAGATGCCCGCAGCGGCATGCTCAGCGAGCCCTGGTTCGGCCATCTGCGTAGCGCACCAACGCGCCCGCGCGACATTCGATTCGTCTGGGGCGGTGACACCTGTGGCCAGGGCTACGGCATCAACCCGGACTTCGGCGGCATGCGCATTTACGAAAGCATGCGTCGGCGGCGGCCGGACTTTTTCCTGCACAGCGGCGACGTGATCTACGCCGACGGGCCGATTCCAGCCGAGGTAACCGCCGAGGACGGCAGCATCTGGCGCAATCTGGTCACCGAAGAGAAGAGCAAGGTTGCCGAGACACTGCGCGAGTTTCGCGGCAACTACCGCTACAACCTGCTGGACGAGAACCTGCGGGCCTTCAACGCCGAGGTGCCGCAGATCTGGCAGTGGGACGATCACGAGGTGACCAACAACTGGTCGCCGAGCAAAGAGCTGGATGACCGTTACCAGCAGGTGCGCGACATCGATACGCTGGTGCAGCGCGCACGTCAGGCCTATCTCGAATACGCGCCGATGCGCATGGCCCGCGGCGACACCCAGGGGCGCATCTACCGCAAGGTCAGTTATGGGCCGCTGCTGGATGTGTTCGTGCTGGACATGCGCAGCTATCGCGGGCCGAACACCCACAACCTGCAAGCGGAGCAGGGCGCCGACACGGCGTTCCTCGGCCGCGAGCAGCTGCGCTGGCTCAAGCGCGAGCTGCGGGCCTCGCGCGCAACCTGGAAGGTCATCGCCGCCGACATGCCCATCGGCCTGCACGTACCGGACGGTCCGCGCTGGGAGGCGATCGCCAATGGCCATGACGGCGAAGCGCTTGGCCGCGAGCTGGAGATTGCCGAGCTGCTCACCTTCATCCAGCGCGCACGAGTGCGCAACACCGTCTGGCTGACCGCCGACGTGCACTACTGTGCGGCGCATCACTACCATCCCAATCGCGCGGCCTATCAGCAGTTCGAGCCGTTCTGGGAGTTCGTCGCCGGCCCGCTGAATGCCGGCAGCTTCGGGCCGAATCCGCTGGATGGCACCTTCGGCCCGGAGGTGGTGTTCCAGAAGGCGCCGCCGACCGCGAACAGCTCGCCGCGGGCAGGCTTCCAGTTCTTCGGCGAGGTAGAGATCGACGCGCAGACCGCTGCGTTGCAGGTCAGCCTGCGCGACATCGATGGCGCGGTGGTCTACAGCCAGGCGCTTGAGCCCTGGCAGCAGGCCTGACCCGGCTCAGCCTAGCAGGAAGTTGCCGGCGCGCGGTTCGCCTTCCAGCGCCGGTACTTCCGCTTCGTCCTTGAGCTGTACGCCAGAGAGCTGCCGGCGGCTGGCTTCGCGCATCAGATAGAGCAGGCGGTGCGCGGCGAGGTTGTAGCTCAGACCCTCGGGGCGAATGTTGGAAATGCAGTTGCGCTGCGCATCGTGCCGGCCGACCTGCGGCGCCCAGGTGAAGTACAGGCCCAAGCTGTCCGGCGAGCTGAGCCCTGGGCGTTCGCCGAGCAGAATGACCACCATGCGCGCCTTGAGGCGCTGGCCGATTTCGTCGGCAATCGCCACGCGACCCTGTTCGACCAGGGTGATCGGCCCGAGCGACCAGCCTTCGGCCTGACAGTGCTCGGCGATCTTCAAGGCCATCGGTGCGGCGTGGCGTTGCACGGCCAGGGCGGAGAGGCCGTCGGCGATCACCAGCGCCAGGTCGCAGCCGTCTCCCGCATGCTCGTCGAGCGTGGTTGCGCTGGCTTTGTCGAGGCGCCGACCGAGGTCGGGACGCTGCAGATAGATCTGTCGGTCTGAAGCGGCGCTGCGCAGGTGCAGGCAGCCAAGTTCATGTTTCTTCAGCTCGGCAGCCAGCGCTTCGCAGTCCAGCGGCAGATGCACGGCGTCGCGCGCCTGAGCGTGGGCGAACTGGAAATCCAGCTGCGCGTCGGTGGGCAGGCTGACACCAGCCCGGCCAAGGGCGATGCGCGCCGGGGTCAGCTGGCGCAGGTGCTGCCACGGATTTTCGGTGGTGGGGGAGCGGTCGTGCATGGCTACCTCGGAGTGTGACGGGCAGGCGAGTAGAAAAGCGCGCAGCGTTTTCCACCTGAGGATGGGCGAGGTAACGCGAGCGGCTTCATGCCATTTTCTCCAGCGCCCGGCGGAAGGCTTCGGGCAGCTCGCGGCCGAGCTGCAGGCGATTGCCGTCCTGCCGGAGGATCTGCATTTTCGCCAGCCATTCCTCGAACTCCGGCGCGGGCCGCAGGCCAAGCACCTGGCGCACGTAGAGGGCGTCGTGGAAGGAGGTAGTCTGGTAGTTGAGCATCACGTCGTCCGAGCCCGGGATGCCCATGATGAAGTTGATGCCCGCCGTGCCGAGCAGGGTCAGCAGCATGTCCATGTCGTCCTGATCGGCCTCGGCATGGTTGGTGTAGCAGATGTCACAACCCATGGGCACGCCGAGCAGCTTGCCGCAGAAGTGGTCCTCCAGCCCGGCGCGGATGATCTGCTTGCCGTTGTAGAGGTATTCCGGGCCGATAAAGCCGACCACGGTGTTCACCAGCAGCGGCTTGTAGCGGCGCGCGACGGCGTAGGCGCGGGCTTCGCAGGTCTGCTGGTCTACGCCATGATGGGCGTTGGCCGACAGCGCGCTGCCCTGGCCGGTCTCGAAATACATGAGGTTGTCGCCGAGGGTGCCGCGCTTCTGCGACAGCCCGGCCTCGTAGCCTTCCTGCAGCGTCGCCAGGCTGATGCCGAAGCTGGCGTTGGCCGCCTCGGTGCCGGCGATGGACTGGAACACCAGATCCAGCGGCGCGCCGCGATTGATCGCCTCGATGGAGGTGGTGACGTGGGTGAGGATGCAGGCCTGGGTCGGGATCTCGTAGCGGCCGATCACCGCATCGAGCATCTTCAGCAGCTCGCAGATGCCGGCGGTGCTGTCGGTGGCCGGGTTGATACCGATCACCGCGTCGCCGTTGCCGTAGAGCAGGCCGTCGAGGATGCTCGCAGCGATGCCGGCACCATCGTCGGTCGGGTGATTGGGCTGCAGCCGGGTGGACATGCGCCCGGCCAGGCCGATGCTGTTGCGAAAGCGGGTGACGACGCGGACCTTCTGCGCGACCAGGATCAGGTCCTGCACGCGCATGATCTTCGACACTGCGGCGACCATCTCCGGCGTCAGGCCGGGTGCCAGAGCCTTTAGCGACGACTCGTCCGCCTCCTCGCCGAGCAGCCAGTTGCGGAAATCGCCCACGGTCAGGTGGCTGACCGGGGCGAAGGCAGCGGCGTCATGGCTGTCGATGATCAGCCGAGTGACTTCATCGCTTTCGTAGGGGATCAGCGCTTCATCAAGAAAACGCTTGAGCGGCACATGGGCCAGGCACATCTGCGCCGCGACGCGTTCGGCATCGCTGCCCGCCGCGACTCCGGCGAGCAGGTCGCCGGAGCGCGCAGGGCTAGCTTTGGCCATCACCTCGCGCAGGTCGTCGAAGCGCCAGGTGGTGCCGCCCACGCTGTGCGAGTACGCCATGTCAGCCTCCTTCTTCAGTGCAGCGATGCTTCGGCCTTCTCGATCGCCGCGAATTCCTCTTCCGGCGTGCCGGCCACCAGATGATGTCGACTGTAGATCGCAAAGTAGGCGATGAAGATCCCGTAGATGATCGCGGCGCCGATCACCACGCGGGGATCGACCAGGAAGCCCGCGATCACCGCGATGCAGGCCAGCACCAGCGCCACGCCCGAGGTGACGATGCCGCCGGGCGTCTTGTACGGGCGATGCAGGTCCGGCCGGCGCAGGCGCAGGACGATGTGCGAGGCCATCATCAAGACGTAGGAGATGGTGGCGCCGAACACAGCCACCAGAATCAGCAGGTCGCCCTGGCCGGTCAGCGACAGCAGGAAGCCGATCACGCCGGGGATCACCAGGGCCAGCACCGGCGCCTTGTTCCTGTTGGTCAGCGACAGCTTGCGCGGCAGGTACCCGGCCCGCGACAGCGCGAAGATCTGCCGCGAGTAGGCATAGATGATCGAGAAGAAGCTGGCGATCAGCCCGGCCAGACCGACCAGATTGACGAAGCCGCTCATCCAGGTGGACGAGCCGTAGGCGGTGGTCAGCGCTTCCACCAGCGGGTTGCCGGATGCCACCAGCGTGCTGGAGCCGGCGCCGCCCGGGCCCACCAGCAGGATCAGCCCGGCGAAGGCGACCAGGATCAGCATGGCGCCGATCAAGCCGCGCGGCATGTCGCGCTGCGGATTCTTGGTTTCCTCGGCGGCCAGCGGTACGCCTTCCACGGCGAGGAAGAACCAGATCGCGTAGGGAATCGCCGCCCAGATGCCGACGTAGCCATAGGGCAAGAAGTTGCTGGCACCGGCAGCGGTGGTCGGTGCGATATCGAGCAGCTTGTCCACCGAGAAGTGCGGCACCATCGCCACGATGAACACGGCCAGCGCCAGGGCGGCGACGGCGGTGATGATGAACATCAGCTTCAGCGCCTCGCCGACGCCGAAGATATGGATGCCAATGAAAATGATGTAGAAGGCGAGATAGATCATCCAGCCGCCGATGCCGAACAGCGACTCGCAATAGGCGCCGATGAACACGGCGATGGCCGCCGGCGCTATGGCGTACTCGATGAGGATCGCCGTACCGGTGAGAAAGCCACCCAGCGGGCCGAACGCGGTGCGTGCGAAGCCGTAGCCGCCACCAGCCGTGGGCACCATCGATGACAGCTCGGCCAGCGAGAAGCACATGCACAGGTACATGGTCGCCATCAGCAACGTGGCGATGAACAATCCACCCCAGCCGCCCTGGGCGAGGCCGAAGTTCCAGCCGGCGTAGTCGCCGGAGATCACGTAGGCGACGCCGAGACCGACCAGCAGCACCCAGCCGGCGGCGCCCTTCTTCAGTTCGCGTTCTTGGAAATAGCTACTGCCAACGGTTTCGAAATCGATTGCATGGTGCGGTGGCGTTGAACGGCTGTGTTCGAGAGCCATGGGGGGAATCCTCTTGGATAGGTTGGCAGGTCTCTCCCTAGCAAGCGTCATGCCCCACGCCGGAAATGCGATATTTACGGTGTTTTGTCAGCCAAGTTCGGCAGGAACGCACCTTTTGCGTGCTCCGCAGCACCACGGCGGAGCCGGCAGGCGTCTTGTTCAAGGCATGGGCGGCATGCGCCGCCCATGCTGATCCATCAGAAGAAGCCCAGCGGATTGATGTCGTAGCTGATCAGCAGATTCTTGGTCTGCTGGTAGCTGTCGAGGATCATCTTGTGGGTTTCGCGCCCGACGCCGGACTTCTTGTAGCCACCGAACGCGGCATGCGCCGGGTAGAGGTGGTAGCAGTTGGTCCAGACACGGCCCGCCTTGATCGCCCGGCCCATGCGGTAGGCGCGGTTGATGTCGCGGGTCCAGACGCCGGCGCCGAGGCCGTACTCGGTGTCGTTGGCGATGGCCAGGGCTTCGGCTTCATCCTTGAAGGTGGTAACGCCGATCACCGGGCCGAAGATCTCCTCCTGGAACACGCGCATCTGGTTGGTGCCCTTGAGCAGGGTCGGCTGGATGTAATAGCCGGTGGCAAGTGAGCCTTCGAGCTTCTCCGCTGCGCCGCCGGTGAGCACTTCCGCGCCCTCGCCCTTGGCGATTTCCAGGTAGGACATGATCTTGTCGAACTGCTGCTGGCTGGCCTGGGCGCCGACCATGGTCTCGGTGTCCAGCGGGTCGCCACGCTTGATCTGCGACACCTTCTTCATCACCGCTTCCATGAAGGGTGCGTAGATCGACTCCTGCACCAGCGCGCGCGACGGGCAGGTGCACACCTCGCCCTGGTTGAAGAAGCCCAGTACCAGGCCTTCGGCGGCCTTCTCGATGAAGGTCGGTTCGGCCTGCATGATGTCTTCGAAGTAGATGTTCGGGCTCTTGCCACCCAGCTCGACGGTGCTCGGGATGATGGCCTCGGCGGCGCGTTTCATGATGTGCGAGCCCACCGGTGTGGAGCCGGTGAAGGCGATCTTGGCAATGCGCTTGCTGCTGGCCAGGGCCTCGCCGGCCTCACGACCATAGCCTTGCACCACGTTGAGCACGCCCGGTGGCAGCAGGTCGCCAATGACCTCCATCAGTACCGTGATACCCAGCGGTGTCTGCTCGGCCGGTTTCAGCACTACGCAGTTGCCGGCGGCCAATGCCGGGGCGAGCTTCCAGGCGGCCATCAGGATCGGGAAGTTCCATGGGATGATCTGCCCGACCACGCCCAGCGGTTCGTGGAAATGGTAAGCGGCCGTGTGCTCGTCGATTTCGGCGCTGGTGCCCTCCTGGGCGCGGATGCAGCCGGCGAAGTAGCGGAAGTGGTCAGCCGCCAGCGGGATATCGGCGTTCAGCGTTTCCCGCACCGCCTTGCCGTTGTCCCAGGTTTCGGTGATGGCGAGCATCTCCAGGTTCTGCTCGATGCGGTCGGCGATCTGCAGCAGGATCAGCGAGCGCGCCTGCACGCTGGTCTTGCCCCAGGCGTCGGCAGCGGCGTGGCCGGCGTCCAGGGCTTTCTCGATATCGGCGGCGTCGGAGCGGGGGAATTCGGCAATCGGCTGGCCGTTGACCGGCGACAGGTTGGTGAAATATTGACCGCCTACGGGTTCGACGAACTGCCCGTTGATGTAGTTGCCGTAGCGGGGTTTGAAGTTGACCTTGGCACCTTCGGTGCCGGGATGGGCGTAACGCATGGTAAGTCTCCGGTTCTTGTAATGGTCTGTGGAAACGGCGGTGGTTTCAGCGTAGATCAGCTTGCGGCGGCCTGCGACCGAACCGACATTCGGGTGCTGCGTCCGCGCTGGCGGGGCCGTTCCCGGCGCGGCGCTGTGCTAATCTGCCGCGCAATTTCCGACAGCCGCGAGCCGTTCCAGATGGGCGCCTTGCGGGGCATTGCAGAGGACATCCATGCATATCCACATTCTCGGCATCTGCGGCACCTTCATGGGTTCGCTGGCGGTGCTGGCCAAGGAGCTCGGACACCGGGTCACCGGTTCCGATGCCAATGTCTATCCGCCCATGAGCACTCAGTTGGAAGCCCAGGGTATCGAGCTGATGCAGGGCTACGAGCCGGCGCACCTGGAGCCGGCCCCTGATCTGGTGGTGGTTGGCAATGCGCTGTCGCGCGGCAATCCGGCGGTCGAGTATGTGCTGAACAAGGGCTTGCCCTATGTTTCCGGGCCACAGTGGCTGGCTGATCATGTGCTGCAGGGGCGTTGGGTGCTCGCCGCGGCCGGCACTCACGGCAAGACCACCACCAGCAGCATGCTGGCCTGGGTGCTGGAGCATGCTGGCATGAGCCCGGGCTTTCTCATCGGTGGGGTGCCGCAGAACTTCGGCATTTCCGCGCGCCTGGGCGGCACGCCGTTCTTCGTGGTCGAGGCCGACGAGTACGACAGCGCCTTCTTCGACAAGCGCAGCAAGTTCGTCCATTACCGCCCGCGCACCGCGATCCTGAACAATCTGGAATTCGATCACGCGGACATATTCCCGGATCTCGCTGCTATCGAGCGGCAGTTTCATCATCTGGTGCGCACGGTGCCGGGTGAGGGACTGATCATCCATCCCGAATCGGAAACGGCGCTCAAGCGCGTCATCGAGATGGGCTGCTGGACCCCTGTCCAGACCACCGGTGACAATGGCCAGTGGCAGGCGAACCTGCTCAGCGCCGACGGCTCGCGCTTCGAGGTGATCTTCGAGGGCGAGGTGCAGGGCGAGGTGGACTGGGAGCTGACTGGCCTGCACAACGTCAACAATGCGCTGGCGACGCTCGCCGCAGCGCGGCATGTCGGTGTGCTGCCGAAGCAGGGAGCCGAGGCACTGAGCGAATTCCGTAGCGTCAAACGGCGCATGGAGAAGGTCGCCGAGGTCAATGGCGTGACCATCTATGACGATTTCGCCCATCACCCGACCGCCATCGCCACCACTCTGGATGGCCTGCGCAAGCGCGTGGGCGATACACCGATCATCGCGGTGATCGAACCACGCTCCAACTCGATGAAGCTCGGCGCGCATCGCGAGGGCCTGGCCGAATCAGTGGCGTTGGCTGACCAGGCCATCTGGTACGCACCGGCCAATCTCGGCTGGGACCTGGCTGCGACCGTCGCCAGCTCGCCGGTGCCGACCACGGTCTGCGATTCGCTGGAGGCGATCATCGCCAAGGTGAAAGCTGACGCCACGCCCGGTACCCAGGTGGTGGTGATGAGCAATGGCGGTTTTGGCGGGCTGCATGGCAAGCTGGCCGAGGCGTTGAGCTGATTGCTCAAGGTGGAAAACGCTTCGCGATTTTCCACCTACAAAATTTCGAGATACGGCGAATTTTTTTTCAAAGCGTCGCGAGCGGGTAGGGTGGAAATCGCCGAAGGCATTTCCACGCGGATCGCACCAGGAGCAGATTGAATGAACGGACCGGAACGCATCACCCTGGCCATGACCGGCGCATCCGGCGCGCAGTATGGTTTGCGCCTGCTCGATTGCCTGATCCAGGAGGACCGCGAGGTGCACTTCCTGATCTCCAAGGCCGCACAGCTGGTGATGGCCACCGAGACCGACGTGGTGCTGCCGGCCAAGCCGCAGGCCATGCAGGCGTTCCTCTCGGAATACACCGGTGCCGCTGCGGGGCAGATTCGTGTGTTCGCCAAGGAGGACTGGATGGCTCCTCCCGCGTCCGGTTCCGGCGCGCCAACGGCAATGGTCGTGGTGCCGTGCTCGACCGGCACGCTGTCGGCAATCGCCAGCGGTGCCTGTAACAACCTGATCGAGCGCGCCGCCGACGTCGCGCTCAAGGAGCGTCGCCAGTTGATCCTGGTGCCGCGTGAGGCGCCCTATTCGAGCATTCACCTGGAGAACATGCTCAAGCTGTCCAACCTCGGCGTGACCATCCTGCCAGCCTCGCCGGGCTTCTATCACCAGCCGCAGACCATCGACGACCTGGTCGATTTCGTTGTCGCGCGCATCCTCAATCTGCTCAACATCCCGCAGGACATGCTGCCGCGCTGGGGTGAACACCATATTGTCAGTGACGAATGAGATGATCGGCCGCGGCGTGCTTCTGCTGCTTGCCTTGAGCCTGCTCGGTGGCTGCGCCAGCGTGCGCACGCTGGATGCGGCCAAGCCCGGCGCGCCGATCATCTATTCCGGCACGCGTCTGGACTGGTACAGCCTCAACGGTGGCTGCTGCCCGATGGATCGTTTCGGTGCCATACCACCGAGGTATCCGGCGCTGGATCTGCCCGCCAGCGCTCTGCTGGATACGCTGCTGCTGCCCTTCGCGGTGGCGGCGGAGCTGGGGGTAGGTCTTGGCGTGCGCGGTGGGCTCTAGTTGCGCTGAACTGATCTGAGTCCAGTGCTGCCGGGCAGGTAGCAGGCATAATCCAGGCGTCTGATAGCGCTGCGCATGGCGGCACAAGGAGAAGGGAGTGAAAGACCGGGCTCAGTTCCACATGAATTACTGGATGATCGCCATTCTGGTCTTCCTCGGCCTGCAGTATCTGCTGTCGATCCAGCAAGAGGTGGCGACCATTCCCTACAGCGAGTTCGAACAGCACCTCAAGGAAGGTCGCGTCGAAGAGCTGGCCATCACCGAGCGGCGTATCGAAGGTCTGCTCAAGGAGCCGTTGGCCAGTGGTCAGCGGCGGTTCATCAGTAATCGCGTCGAGCCGCAGCTGGCCGAGCATCTGCAGCAGTATCCGGTGCGCTACACCGGCAAGGTGGAAAGCACGCTGGTGCGTGACCTGCTGTCGTGGATCGTGCCGGCCATGCTGTTCTTCGGTATCTGGCTGTTCCTGCTCAAGCGCATCGGCAGCGGTCTGGGTGGCGGCGGCATGATGCAGATCGGCAAGAGCAAGGCGCGGGTCTACGTCGAGACCGACATGAAGGTGTCCTTCGCTGACGTGGCCGGGGTCGACGAGGCCAAGGACGAGCTCAAGGAAATCATCGAATTCCTCCGCGACCCGCAGACTTACGGTCGACTCGGCGGGCGCATGCCGAAAGGCGTGCTGCTGGTCGGCCCGCCTGGCACCGGCAAAACGCTGCTGGCACGGGCCGTGGCCGGTGAGGCGAAAGTGCCGTTCTTCTCCATTTCCGGCTCCGAGTTTGTCGAGATGTTCGTCGGCGTCGGTGCTGCGCGGGTGCGTGACCTGTTCGAACAGGCGCGGGCCCAGGCGCCGGCGATCATCTTCATCGACGAGCTGGATGCGCTCGGCCGCGCCCGCGGTGCCGGGCCGTTGTCCGGTGGGCATGACGAGAAGGAGCAGACGCTCAACCAGCTGCTGGTGGAGATGGACGGTTTCGACACCTCCAGCGGTCTGGTTCTGCTGGCCGCCACCAATCGCCCGGAAATTCTCGACCCGGCCCTGCTGCGCGCCGGCCGTTTCGACCGTCAGGTGCTGGTCGATCGGCCGGACAAGGTCGGGCGTGTGCAGATTCTCAATGTGCACCTGAAGAAATCGCGACTGGGCACCGATGTCGATCCGCAGGCCATCGCTGCGCTGACGCCGGGCTTCACCGGTGCCGACCTGGCCAACCTGGTCAACGAGGCGACGCTGCTGGCGACCCGGCGCAATGCCGAGGCGGTTGCCATGGAAGACTTCACCGCGGCCATCGAGCGCATCATCGCCGGCCTGGAGAAGCGCAATCGTCTGCTCAACCCGCGCGAGCGTGAGATCGTCGCCTATCACGAGATGGGCCATGCGCTGGTGGCCATGGCGCTGCCGGGCGTCGATCCGGTGCACAAGGTGTCAATCATCCCGCGTGGCATGGGCGCGCTGGGCTACACCATCCAGCGGCCCATCGAGGATCGCTTCCTGATGACCCGCGACGAGCTGGAAAACAAGATGGCCGTGCTGCTCGGCGGGCGTGCGGCGGAGTGGCTGGTGTTCGCCCATCTGTCCACCGGGGCAGCGGACGATCTGGCCAAGGTCACCGACATCGCCCGCGCCATGGTCACCCGTTACGGCATGTCCAAGCGCCTCGGGCATCTGGCGCTGGAGCGCGAACCCAACTCGTTCCTCGGTAACGAAGCGATGCTCGGCCTCAAACCGCAGCACGACTATGCAGAGAGCACCGCCACGGCCATCGATGAGGAGGTGCAGGAGCTGGTGCAGTCGGCCTTCCAGCGCAGCCTGGGCCTGCTCGAAGCGCGCCGTGAGCTGCTCGAGCGTTGCGCTCGTCGGTTGCTGCAGCAGGAGACGCTGGATGCTGCGGAGCTGCGCGAGCTCAGTGCTGCTCCGGCGAGCGAGCCGGCGCCGGCGTCTCCTCAGGCTTGATCCTGTCGAGGCCCGGTGGATCGCCGGGCCGGCGCCGTGCGTGCTGTGCCAGTGCCCATTCGACGTGCTCGCGCACCAATTCCGATGGGTCGTCACGGCGCGCCTCGAGTGCTTCCAGCACCGGAATGCTCGACGGCGCATTGCCCAGGCCGACCGCGAGATTGCGCAACCAACGCTGGTAACCGGCACGGCGCAGCGGCGAACCCTCGGTGCGGCTGAGAAATTCTTCCTCTGTCCAGCGGAACAGCGTTGCCAGCTCGGCGTTGTCCAGGCTGTGGCGTGGCTGAAAGTCACTCTGCTCGGTGGGGCGAGCGAAACGGTTCCACGGACAGACGATCTGGCAATCATCGCAGCCGAATACACGATTGCCGATCTTGTCGCGCAGCTCGACCGGGATCGCGCCTTTCAGCTCGATGGTCAGGTAGGAAATGCAGCGTCGCGCATCCAGCAGCCGCTCGCCGACGAAAGCGTCGGTGGGGCAGACGTCCAGGCAGGCGTGGCAGCTACCGCAGTGATCGCGGCTCGTCGGTTCGTCGACCGGCAGGGCGATATCGACGAACAGCTCGCCAAGAAAGAACCAGCTGCCGGCCTTGCGGTTGAGCAGCAGGGTGTTCTTGCCGATCCAGCCGAGCCCGGCCTGTTGCCCGGCAGCTTTTTCCAGCACCGGTGCGCTGTCGACGAAGGCGCGAAAACCGAACGGGCCGACCACCTGCTGAATGCGCTCGGCAAGCTGCTGGATGCGTTTGCGGATCAGCTTGTGATAATCGCGGCCCAGCGCGTAGCGCGACACATAGGCCTTTTCCGGACTGGCGAGCTGCTGGCTCATGCGCGTGTCGCCGGGCAGGTAGTCCATGCGCAGGGAGATGACGCGCAGCGTACCGGGGACCAGCTCGTCCGGCCGCGAACGTTTGCTGCCGTGGGCGGCCATGTAATCCATCTCGCCCTGATAACCGGCCGCCAGCCAGGCTTCGAGGTGTGCTTCGTGCTCGCCGAGGTCCACGTCGGTGATGCCGACCTGCTGAAAGCCGAGCTCACGGCCCCACTCCTTGATGGAGGTGGCGAGGGCGGCTGGATCTAGAACTTGGCTGGACATCGGAGAGTAGGGCGGCTTGGCGGGTGGGTGCGTATAATTCTGCCAGACATTCCGCCGCGATGATCCCTGCTCCGATGACCGATTCCCTGCCCGTCGCTCTGTATACCGCCGCCCAAGTGCGCGAACTCGATGCGCGCTTGATTGCTGGCGGCACTCCCGGTTTCGAATTGATGCAGCGCGCCGCCCATGCCGCCTGGCGAGCGCTGCGTAGGCGCTGGCCCGATGCAGGTGCGATTACCGTGCTGGCCGGGCGCGGCAACAATGCCGGTGATGGCTACCTGGTGGCGGCGCTGGCGCAGCGCGCCGGCTGGCAGGTGCGGGTGTTGGCGGTGGGCGATCCGCAAGCCTTGCAGGGCGACGCCGCGCAGGCCTTGGCCGAGGCGCAGGCTTGCGGCGTGGCCATCGAGCCCTGGCGCGCCGAGGTGTCTTTGCAAGGTGTGCTGGTGGATGCACTGCTGGGTACCGGCATTTCCGGCGACGTGCGCGAGCCCTATGTCAGCGCGATCGAGGCTATCAATACCGGTGGGTTGCCGGTGCTGGCGATCGATCTGCCTTCCGGGCTCTGCGCCGACACCGGGCGGGTGCTGGGCCATGCGGTACGCGCTGACCTCAGCATCACCTTTATAGGCCTCAAGCTCGGGCTGTTCACCGCGGATGCCCCTGATCGTGTCGGATCGCTGGTATTCGATGATCTGCAGGCCGACCCGGGGATCGTCGCGCAGGTGGCGAGTGCGGCCGTGCGTCTCGACCACGGCTCTCTGGCGCGGGTCGCCCCACGTTCGCCGACCGCGCACAAGGGCAGCTTCGGACAGGTGCTGGTGATTGGCGGCGATCATGGGACTGGCGGCGCCGCACTGCTTAGCGCCGAAGCGGCGTTGCGCTGCGGTGCCGGCATGGTGACGCTGGCGACCCGGCCGGAGCAGGTTACCGCGTCGTTGGTGCGCCGTCCGGAGATCATGTGCAGCGGCGTCGAGTCGACCTATGGTCTGACGGCGCTGGTCGAACGCGCCGATGTGCTGGTGGTCGGCCCAGGCCTGGGCCAGGCGCCGTGGGGGCGGAGCCTGCTGTCGGTGGCGGCGCAGCGTGAATTGCCTCAGGTGTGGGACGCCGATGCGCTGAACCTTCTGGCGAGTGGGGTCGTCGACCTGCCGTCCGGTAGCCTGATCACGCCGCATCCGGGCGAGGCTGCGCGTCTGCTGCAATGTTCGGTAGCCGAAGTTCAGGCCGATCGCCCGGCCGCGGTGCGCGCATTGGCCCAGCGTTATGCCTGCGTGGCGCTGCTCAAGGGCGCCGGTACGCTGATCGCTGGACCGGATGGTCGGTTGGCGCTTTGTGATCGCGGCCATCCGGCCATGGCCAGTGCCGGGCTAGGCGACGTGCTGGCCGGGGTGATCGGTGCCATGCTGGCGCAGGGGCTGACGCCATTTGATGCAGCCTGCCTGGGAGCGTGGTTGCATGCCGCGGCCGGTGAACGTCTCGGTGAGCAAGGGCGCGGCCTGGCTGCCAGCGACCTGATTCCCGTAATTCGACAGCTGTTCGAGGAGCAGTCGCCATGCCTGAAGTGAATCTATACGCCCCTGACGAGACAGCCATGTTGGCAGTAGGCGCGCGAATCGCTCAGGCGACCGGTGGTCGTGGCGTCATCTATCTGCACGGTGATCTCGGTGCGGGCAAGACCACCCTGTCGCGCGGCCTGATTCGTGGTTTCGGTCATGAGGGTAAGGTCAAGAGTCCGACCTTCACCCTGGTTGAACCGTACGAGCTTGGCGATGTGCAGGTGTTTCACTTCGATTTGTATCGCCTGGTCGATCCGGAAGAGCTGGAGTTCCTCGGTATCCGCGACTACTTCGAAGGCAACGCGCTGTGCCTGATCGAATGGCCGGAACGTGGGGCCGGCATTTTGCCAAAGGCCGACATGGACATTACCATTGCACCGCATGAGGCCGGCCGTACGCTGCGCCTATCGCCCCACACTGCGCGGGGCGAAGCCTGGTGTGTCGCCCTGACCGACGGAGAGCTATGAATAACATGGGTTTGGGTATGCGCATTCGCACCTTTATTGGCGGCCTGGCGCTGTTGCTGATGGCAACGGACCTGTTAGCAGCCAGCGATGTGCAGAGCGTGCGCTTGTGGCGCGCGCCGGACAACACCCGTCTGGTGTTCGATCTGTCCGGGCCGGTCGAGCACAAGATCTTCACCCTCACCGCGCCGGATCGGCTAGTCATCGACGTGACCGGCGCCACGCTCAAGGCCGAACTCGACAAGCTCGCACTGCAGAACACACCGGTAGCCTCCCTGCGCGCCGGCCAGCACGACGCGAACACTCTGCGCGTGGTGGTCGACCTGCATGCGCCCGTATCGCCGAAGAGCTTCAGCCTGGCGCCCAATCAGCAATACGGCCACCGGCTGGTGGTCGATCTGTTCGACCAGGCCACGGCTGCCCGCGCTGCGACTCAACCGCCAGCCACCGCTACGCCTGCCACGCCTGCCGCTCCGGTTTCGCCAACCCTGCCCGCGGTCAAGCTGCCGGCCACGGGCGGCAGCAAGCGCGACATCGTGATCGCTATCGACGCCGGCCACGGTGGCGAGGACCCGGGCGCCATCGGTCCCGGCAAGGTCTACGAGAAGCATGTGGTATTGCAGATTTCCAAGGAATTGCAGCGTCAGATCAACGCCGACAAGGGCTTCCGTGCCGAGTTGGTGCGTACCGGCGACTACTTCATTCCTCTGCGCAAACGTACCGAGATCGCGCGTAAGAAGGGCGCCGACCTGTTCGTCTCGATCCACGCCGATGCCGCGCCGCGCTCGGCGGCCTACGGTGCCTCGGTGTTCGCCCTGTCTGACCGCGGTGCCACCTCGGAAACCGCGCGCTGGCTGGCCGACAGCGAAAACCGTTCCGACCTGATTGGCGGTGCCGGCAACGTCAGCCTCGGCGACAAGGATCAGATGCTTGCAGGCGTGCTACTGGATCTGTCGATGACCGCCTCGCTGTCCTCAAGCCTGAACGTCGGGCAGAAAGTGCTGAGCAACATGGGCCGCATCACGCCGCTGCACAAGCGCCGTGTCGAGCAGGCCGGTTTCATGGTGCTGAAGTCGCCGGACATCCCGTCGATCCTGGTTGAAACCGGCTTTATCTCCAATCCGTCGGAAGCCAAGAAGCTGCAAACCTCCAGCCATCAGCAGGCGCTGGCGCGCTCGATTCATAGCGGAGTGCGGCAGTTCTTCCACGAGAATCCGCCGCCGGGCACCTATGTTGCCTGGCTGCGTGACTCCGGCAAGATTGCCGCCGGCCCACGCGAGCACGTCGTGCGCTCCGGTGAAAGCCTGGCACTGCTTGCCCAGCGCTATCAGGTCAGCCTGGCTGCCTTGCGCAGCGCCAACAGCCTGAGCAACGACGTGATCAAGGTCGGCCAGACACTGAATATCCCCGCTACCACGCTGGCTTCCCAGCCATGACCGATACTCCGCGCATTCAGCTGCTCAGTCCGCGGCTAGCGAACCAGATTGCCGCCGGCGAGGTGGTCGAGCGTCCGGCATCGGTGATCAAGGAACTGCTGGAAAACAGCCTGGACTCAGGCGCCAGGCGCATCGAGGTGGACGTCGAACAGGGTGGCGTCAAGCTGTTGCGGGTAAGAGACGACGGTTGCGGCATTCCGCCGGATGACCTGCCGCTGGCCCTGGCGCGCCATGCCACCAGCAAGATTCGCGATCTGGAAGATCTCGAACGGGTCATGAGCCTCGGTTTTCGTGGCGAGGCGCTGGCGTCCATCAGTTCCGTCTCGCGTCTGACCATGACCTCGCGCACCGCCGATGCCAGCGAAGCCTGGCAGGTGGAAACCGAAGGCCGCGAAATGGAAGCGCGGGTGCAGCCGGCAGCGCATCCGGTTGGCACTTCGGTGGAAGTACGCGACCTGTTCTTCAATACACCGGCGCGGCGCAAGTTTCTGCGCACCGAGAAAACCGAATTCGATCATCTGCAGGAAGTGATCAAGCGACTGGCGCTGGCGCGTTGCGATGTCGCTTTCCATCTGCGTCACAACGGCAAGGCGGTGCTGGCGCTGCATCAGGCCAGCGATGACGCGTCGCGTGCGCGGCGCGTCGCTGCCGTTTGCGGCGCGGCGTTCCTCGAGCAGGCGCTGCCCATCGAGATCGAGCGTAACGGCCTGCGGCTGTGGGGCTGGGTCGGTCTACCGACCTTCTCGCGCAGCCAGGCCGATCTGCAGTATTTCTACGTCAACGGCCGCATGGTCCGCGACAAGCTGGTCGCGCACGCGGTGCGCCAGGCCTATCGCGATGTGCTGTTCAATGGGCGGCACCCGACCTTCGTGCTGTTTCTCGACGTCGATCCGGCGGTGGTGGATGTCAACGTGCACCCGACCAAGCACGAGGTGCGTTTCCGCGACAGCCGCATGGTGCATGACTTTCTCTACGGCACGCTGCACCGCGCGCTGGGCGATGTGCGCCCCGAGGACCAGCTGGCCGCGCCGGCGAGCGTAGCGCCGATGACTCAGGTCTCCGGGCTGGCTGCCGGCGAGTTCGCCGGACAGAACGAAATGCGTTTGGCCGCCACCGTGCTCGAGCGGCCGCAAGGCGAGGCGCCTGCCTGGCGGGGCGCTGGCGCGGGCTATCAGGCGCCACGCCCGGCATCGACCGGCTACACCGCCGAGGCCCAGGGCGCCTATCGCGAGTTTTTCACGCCGCTACCCGAAAGCGGTCCTGCGGCACTGCCGGCGAGCCAGGATGATGTGCCGCCGCTTGGGTATGCGCTGGCGCAACTCAAGGGGGTCTATATCCTCGCCGAGAATGCCCAGGGCATGGTGCTCGTGGATATGCACGCCGCCCACGAACGGATCACCTACGAGCGGCTGAAGACCGCCATGGCCAGCGAAGGGCTGCGGGGTCAGCCGCTGCTGGTGCCTGAATCCATTGCCCTCAGCCAGCGCGAGGCCGATTGCGCGGAAGAGCATGCGCAGTGGTTCCAGAAGCTGGGCTTCGAGCTGCAGCGGCTGGGCCCGGAAACGCTGGCCATTCGGCAGATCCCATCGCTGCTCAAGCAGGCCGAAGCCACCCAGCTGGTGCGCGACGTGCTTGCCGATCTGCTGGAGTACGGCACCAGTGACCGCATCCAGGCGCATCTCAACGAGCTGCTGGCAACCATGGCCTGCCATGGTGCAGTGCGGGCCAACCGCCGCCTGACGCTGCCGGAAATGAACGCCTTGCTGCGCGACATGGAGCACACCGAACGCAGTGGACAGTGCAACCATGGCCGCCCGACCTGGACCCAGCTGGGCATGGACGAACTGGACAGACTGTTCCTGCGCGGTCGCTGACCCAGCTCCGGGCTGCAGACCGTGCTTGCGACCTGTCGCCCGCCACTGGAAACTATGCGGCCGTGCCTGCCGAGCTCACCGATGTCTTCTCTGCCTCCCGCGATCTTTCTCATGGGTCCCACCGCCTCGGGCAAGACCGATCTGGCGCTGGAACTGGCGCGCGTGCTGCCCTGCGAGCTGATCAGCGTCGATTCGGCGCTGGTCTACCGTGGCATGGACATCGGCACGGCGAAGCCTTCCCCTGAAGTGCTGGCCGAGTTTCCGCATCGCCTGGTGGATACCCGCGATCCGGCCGAGAGCTACTCGGCGGCTGAGTTCAGTGCCGATGCGCTGGTGGCGATGGCGGAAATCAGTGCTGCCGGCCGGATTCCGTTGCTGGTTGGCGGAACCATGTTGTATTTCAAGGCATTGCAGGAAGGCCTGGCTGATATGCCGGCGGCTGACCCTTCGGTGCGCGCCGAGCTCGAAGCGCTGGCCGCGGCGCAAGGTTTGCAGGTGCTACACGATCAGCTGGCCCAGGTGGATCCGGAATCGGCGGCGCGCATTCATCCCAACGATCCGCAGCGGTTGGTACGCGCGCTGGAGGTCTATCGCGTCAGCGGCTTGACCATGAGCGAGCACCGCGCCCGACAAAGGTCGCAAAAAGCCGCCGCAGACGCGCCGGGCTCCGGTGTCTTGCCTTATACTGTCGCGCAACTGTGTATCGCTCCTGCGCAACGGCACGTTCTGCATGAGCGCATCGAGAGGCGTTTCGTGCACATGGTTGAACAGGGCTTCGTCGAAGAGGTCGAAGCCCTGCGGTGCCGCGGTGATCTGCATCTCGGTATGCCGTCGATTCGAGCTGTCGGTTATCGTCAGGTCTGGGAATATCTGGACGGATCATCGACTCGAGAGGAAATGGTTGAGCGCGGCATCATCGCGACCCGGCAATTGGCCAAACGCCAATTCACCTGGTTGCGGGGCTGGGGAGACGTACACTGGCTGGACAGTTTGTCCCGCGACAATCTGCCGCGCGCATTGAAATACCTGCAATCGCTCTCCATATTGAGCTGACACTGCGAATTGACCGTCTATTCTCAAACACGTGGATCGTCGGTTGTACTTTTAGAACACTAATGAAATCAGATCCTCTAAGGAGTGCGGCACATGTCAAAAGGGCATTCGCTACAAGACCCTTACCTCAACACACTGCGTAAGGAACGCGTCCCGGTTTCCATCTATCTGGTCAATGGCATCAAGCTGCAAGGCCAGATCGAGTCCTTCGACCAGTTCGTCATTCTTCTGAAGAATACCGTCAGCCAGATGGTCTACAAGCACGCCATTTCCACCGTGGTTCCTGGCCGCCCTGTGCGCTTGCCGACCGCTGGCGATGCTGAGCAATCCGAGTCGGGTAACGACTGAGGTAGGTTTACTTGTTTTTCGAACGTCCCGGTGGTGGTGAGCGGGCTATCCTGGTGCACCTGGACGGCCAGGACCCCGCGGCACGCGAGGACCCACAGGAGTTCCAGGAACTGGCGCGTTCTGCTGGCGCCGAAACGGTCGGCTTCGTCAATGTTTCTCGGCATCAGCCGTCTGCCAAGTTCCTGATCGGCAGCGGCAAGGTCGAAGAGCTGCATGACCTCGTCAAGGATGGCGAGGCCGAACTGGTGATCTTCAATCACACGCTGACGCCCAGTCAGGAGCGCAATCTCGAGCGCGCGCTCGAATGCCGTGTGCTGGACCGCACCGGTCTGATTCTGGATATCTTTGCCCAGCGCGCCCGTACCCATGAAGGCAAGTTGCAGGTCGAGCTGGCCCAGCTAGAGCACATGAGTACCCGTCTGGTTCGCGGCTGGACCCACCTCGAGCGCCAGAAAGGCGGTATTGGCCTGCGTGGGCCGGGTGAAACCCAGTTGGAAACCGACCGCCGTCTGCTGCGTGTGCGTATTCGCCAGATCAAGCAGCGCCTGGAGAAGGTCCGTGGGCAGCGCGAGCAGGCTCGCCGTGGCCGTCGCCGCGCTGATATTCCGTCAGTGTCGCTGGTCGGTTACACCAACGCCGGCAAGTCCACCTTGTTCAATGCGCTGACCGAGTCAGACGTCTACGCGGCAAATCAGCTGTTCGCCACGCTCGATCCGACGCTGCGCCGACTGGAACTCGACGATGTCGGGCCGGTGGTGCTGGCCGATACCGTGGGGTTCATTCGTCATCTGCCGCATAAACTGGTGGAGTCTTTCCGGGCGACGCTGGAAGAATCCAGTAATGCCGATCTGCTCTTGCATGTCATCGATGCGCACGAGCCGGAACGCGATCAGCAGATCGAGCAAGTGCTGGCGGTGCTCGGAGAGATCGGCGCCAATGAATTGCCGATGCTGGAGGTCTACAACAAGGTCGATCTCATGGAAGGCATCGAGCCGCAGATTCAGCGTGATGCCGATGGCAAGCCGCAACGCGTGTGGGTGTCTGCGCGTGACGGGCTTGGGTTGGACCTCGTACGCCAGGCGATCGCCGAACTGCTGGGTAATGACCTTTTCGTCGGAACGCTGCGCCTGCCGCAACAACTCGGACGGCTGCGTGCGCAATTCTTCGAGCTCAGCGCCGTGCAGCGCGAAACGCATGATGAAGAGGGTGGTAGTCTGCTTGAGGTTCGCCTGCCGAGAATCGAATTGAATCGCTTGATCAGCCGCGAAGGGTTGCGGGTGGACGAGTTCATCGAGCAACACACTTTGCAATAAAGCCTGCGCTGGCAATTTTGCCGGTCGTTCGGGGCTTTCTGTAGCATTGGCGGGCGCGCCGTGGGCGCGCCTTTAGCTTTATTTGAATGGAGAGCGCTATGGCTTGGAATGAGCCGGGTGGCAACTCGAACAACCAGGATCCCTGGGGTAGTGGTGGCGGTGGCCGACGTGGCGGCGGCGACCAGAAAGGCCCGCCGGATCTCGATGAGGCTTTCCGCAAGCTGCAGGACAGCCTGAACGGCATGTTTGGCGGCAAGAAGCGTGGTGGCGGCAGCAATTTCGGCGGTAGCGGCAAGCGCGCCGGTTTCGGTCTGGTTTGGATTGCCTTGGTCGTACTGCTGGCGGTATGGCTGTTCAATGCCATCTACATCGTTGACGAGCAGGAGCAGGCAGTCGTGCTGCGCTTCGGCAAGTATCACGAGACAGTAGGACCTGGTCTGAACATCTACTTCCCGCCGATCGATCGCAAGTTCCAAGAGAACGTGACGCGAGAGCGCTCTTACAGCAAGCAGGGCCAGATGCTCACCGAGGATGAGAACATCATCGAGGTGCCGCTCACCGTTCAGTACAAGATCAGCAATCTGCAGTCGTTCGTGCTCAGTGTTGACCAGCCTGAAGTGAGCTTGCAGCACGCCACCGATAGCGCTGTACGCCACGTGGTGGGCTCCACGGCGATGGATCAGGTGCTCACCGAAGGTCGTGAGGTCATGGCTGGTGAGGTCAAGGAACGTTTGCAGCGGTTCCTCGACAACTACGGCACTGGCATTGTCGTCACTCAGGTCAACTTGCAGAGTGCCGCCGCGCCGCGTGAGGTGCAGGAAGCGTTCGATGACGTAATTCGTGCGCGTGAAGACGAACAGCGTGAAAAGAACCAGGCGGAATCCTACGCCAATGGCGTGATTCCTGAGGCGCGTGGTCAGGCCCAGCGAATGCTGGAAGAGGCCAGTGGTTATCGCGATGCTGTAATCTCGCGTGCCACGGGTGAAGCTGATCGCTTCAGCAAGCTGGTCGCCGAGTACCGCAAGGCGCCGGAGGTTACTCGTGAGCGTCTGTATCTGGAAACCATGCAGGAAGTCATGAGCAATACCAGCAAGGTCATGGTCAGCGGTGACGGTGGGCAGAACCTGCTCTATTTGCCGCTGGACAAGATGATCAACAGCCGTGGCGCTAGCACGCCAGCGCCTGCCGGCGTTGCTTCGGGTGCTGCAACTCAGGGCACTCGTTTGCCGCCGGAGCTGGATCCGCGTGAAGTTCGTACGAGGGAGAGTCGCTGATGAGCAATAAATCCCTTACGGCGTTGATCGTGGGTGTAGTCGCCGCAATCGTCCTGTGGAATAGCTTCTACATCGTGTCTCAGACCGAGCGTGCGGTGCTGCTGCGCTTTGGCCGTATCGTCGAGCCTGACGTGAAGCCTGGCCTGCACATGAAGATTCCGTACGTGAACTCGGTGCGCAAGTTCGATGCGCGACTGCTGACACTTGATACGACCACCTCGCGCTTCCTCACGCTGGAGAAGAAGGCGCTGATGGTCGACTCCTATGCCAAGTGGCGTGTGGATGATGCCGAGCGCTTCTATACCGCAACCTCGGGCGTAAAGCAGATCGCCGATGAGCGCCTGGCGCGTCGTCTCGAAGCGGCGCTACGCGACCAGTTTGGTAAGCGCACGCTACATGAATCGGTGTCAGGGCAGCGTGACGAGCTAATGGCTCAGGTTACTACCAGCCTGAATCGTGCGGCACAGCAGGAGCTTGGCATTGAAGTCGTTGACGTGCGGGTCAAGGGTATCGACCTGCCGCGTGAAGTGAACCGCAGCGTGTTCGAGCGGATGAGTTCCGAGCGTGAACGCGAGGCTCGAGAGCATCGCGCCAAGGGTAAGGAACTTGCCGAGGGCATCCGTGCTGATGCAGATCGTCAGCGCCGTGTGCTGCTTGCCGAGGCGTTCCGTGAGGCCGAGGAGCTGCGTGGTGATGGTGATGCCAGGGCGGCTGCGATCTATGCCTCTGCATACGGGCAGGATCAGGAGTTCTACGCGTTCCACCGTAGTCTGCAGGCCTACCGCGAAAGCTTCTCGAGCAAGGAAGATGTGTTAGTGCTCGATCCGAAGAGCGACTTCTTCCGTTATCTGGAGAGCAGCAAGTAGCGCTTCATGGCCACTTGGCCGGCTTTCCCGGCGGTGCGTGAGTGCCGCCGGGTGACCGGTAGGGAAAAGATTGCTATGATCCGCCGGCCGGGAAAGTCCCGGCTTTTTTGCGTCTGTGCCCTTGAGGTCGCAGGCTATCCCAGGCATGCGGCGCATGCCGACCCCTTCAGGGGCATGGCTCGGATGCCATGGTTCGAATACAACTGCACGCGACCGAAGGCCAGCTAAGGCTGTTGCCACGGTTTTCGTCTGGGCTTACCGGAACGAGAGGTGACTTCGCGAATGGCAACGGTAGACCGCTGGCTTTTGCCAGATGGCATCGAAGAGGTGCTGCCGCCCGAGGCGGCGCGTATCGAAACGGCGCGTAGGCGCGTGCTGGACCTGTTCCAGCGCTGGGGCTACGAGCTGGTCATCACCCCGCATGTCGAGTTTCTCGAGTCTCTGCTCACTGGCTCCGGGCAGGACCTTGATCTGCGAACCTTTAAGGTCATCGATCCGCTTTCCGGGCGGCAGATGGGTCTTCGCGCCGATATCACGCCGCAGGTGGCCCGTGTCGATGCGCATACCTTGCGCCGTGAGGGTCCAAGTCGCCTGTGCTACGCCGGCAGCGTGCTGCACGCCAAGCCGCAGGCGCTTTCCACATCGCGCAGTCCCATCCAGTTGGGTGCGGAGCTGTACGGCGACGCGTCTGCTTCCAGCGACATCGAAGTGATCAGTCTGATGCTGGAGATGCTGGAGCTGGCCGATGTGCCGAATGTGCACATGGACCTCGGTCATGTCGGCATCTATCGCGGGCTGGCCAAGGCCGCTGGGCTGAGCGGCGACGCCGAGCAGCGCCTGTTCGATGCGTTGCAGCGCAAGGCAATGGACGAGATTGCCGGGTTGACGGCTGTGCTCGAACCGGGGCTGGCGAGCATGCTGCGTGCGCTGGCGCGGCTGTGCGGTGGGCGCGAAGCGCTCGACGATGCACGGACAGCACTGGCCGGCGCGCCGGGCGATGTACAGACAGCCCTGGAAACGTTGGTGGCGATCGCTGATCAGCTGGCTGCGCGTTATCCGGATGTGCCGCTGTATTTCGATTTGGGCGAATTGCGTGGCTATCACTACCATACTGGAGTGGTGTTCGCCGTATTCGTGCCTGGCGTTGGTCAGTCGATCGCTCAAGGTGGTCGTTACGATGACATCGGCGCCGATTTTGGACGTGCGCGGCCGGCGACGGGGTTCTCTACGGATCTGAAGAGCTTGGTCAGTCTGGGTAATGCCGATCTTACGGCGCCTGAGTCAGGTATCTGGGCGCCGCATAGCGATGAGCCTGGGTTGTGGGGTGCGATTCGTGAGTTGCGTCGCCAGGGTGAGCGCGTGGTGCAGGCTCTCGATGGCCAGTCGCAGGCTGATGCCGCGCAGTTCGGTTGTGATCGGCAATTGCTGTTGAGTAATGATGTCTGGACGGTAGCCTCGCTGGCGTCCTGATGGCTAGGGTGCCGCGCGGAGCGGTGCTGCCTGATTTCGATTATCGCCGGTTGCGACCGGCACATGCTTCGCCGAAGAGGACAAAGGGTTATGGGTAAGAACGTCGTGGTCCTGGGCACCCAGTGGGGTGATGAGGGCAAGGGCAAGATCGTCGATCTGCTGACCGATCAGGCGGCTGCGGTCGTGCGTTACCAGGGCGGCCACAATGCCGGTCACACTCTGGTCATCGACGGTGAGAAGACCGTGTTGCACCTGATTCCGTCCGGCATCCTGCGCGACAACGTGCAATGCCTGATCGGCAATGGCGTGGTGGTCGCTCCCGATGCGCTGCTGCGCGAGATCACCAAGCTGGAAGAGAAGGGTGTGCCGGTTCGTGAGCGTCTGCGCATCAGCCCCTCCTGCACGTTGATCCTGCCTTACCATGTGGCCCTGGATCAGGCGCGCGAAGCGTCGCGCTCGGAAGGTAAGATCGGTACCACAGGTCGCGGTATTGGCCCGGCCTACGAGGACAAGGTTGCACGTCGCGGTCTGCGCATTGCCGATCTGTTCAATCCGGAGCGCTTCGCGGTCAAGCTGCGCGAGTTGCTGGAGTATCACAACTTCGTGCTGCAGAACTTCTACAAGGTCGAGCCGGTTGATTTCCAGAAAACCCTCGACGAAGCACTCGGCTACGCGGAAATCCTCAAGCCGTTGATCACCGATGTCACTGCCCGTTTGCACGAGCTGCGCAAGCAGGGCGCCTGCATCATGTTTGAGGGCGCGCAGGGCTCGCTGCTCGATATCGACCATGGCACCTATCCCTATGTGACCAGCTCCAGTACTACTGCTGGCGGCACTGCTACAGGTTCGGGCTTCGGTCCGCTGTATCTGGATTACATCCTTGGCATCACCAAGGCGTACACCACGCGCGTAGGTTCCGGTCCGTTCCCGACCGAGCTGTTCGATGATGTTGGTGCTCGTCTGGCTGAGCGCGGCCATGAGTTCGGCTCGACTACTGGGCGTGCGCGTCGCTGTGGTTGGTTCGATGCGGTCATTCTGCGTCGTGCCATCGAGATCAATAGCATTTCCGGCATCTGCCTGACCAAGCTTGATGTGCTCGATGGGTTGGAAGCCATCCGGATCTGTGTTGGCTACAAGGATCGCAACGGCGACGTGCTCATCGACGCACCTACCGACGCTGACAGCTACGATGGTCTGCAGCCGGTATACGAAGAGATGCCGGGCTGGAGCGAGTCGACCGTCGGAGCAAAGGCTCTCGATGAGCTGCCAGCCAATGCTCGCGCCTATATCAAGCGCATCGAGGAGTTGGTTGAGGCGCCAGTGGACATCATCTCCACCGGCCCGGATCGCAACGAGACCATTGTGCTGCGCCATCCGTACGCTTGATTTAGGCTCTGCGCTACAAAAAAGACCGCCTTCGGGCGGTCTTTTAATGTCTGGCGTTGGTGGTTGTGAGGGGCTGCAGGTGGCGGGGCGCGCAGCTTGGTCAGCTGATGGCTGAAACGAAAAAACCGAGCCATAGGCTCGGTTTTTTCTTGAAGAGTGGTGCCCAGGAGAAGACTCGAACTTCCACGGTGTTGCCACCGCTAGGACCTGAACCTAGTGCGTCTACCAATTCCGCCACCTGGGCACATTGCGATGATTGCTCATCGACTTTTTTGCCGTTTTACCGATCAAATCGGCCGAAGTTGGCTTCTTCGTCTTGCATGAGACTCGCCATGTTGCGGCGGGTTTCATTTGAATAAGTGGTGCCCAGGAGAAGACTCGAACTTCCACGGTGTTGCCACCGCTAGGACCTGAACCTAGTGCGTCTACCAATTCCGCCACCTGGGCACAAGAAACGATGATACTAAGCCGTTTCCGTGTTACAACGTCTGCCAGACATTGTGGGCGCGAACTATACGGCCGAGGTATGGCCTTGTAAACCCCTGATGGCGAAAAATAATTCGCGCGAAAGCTGCCGTCCGGGAGCGATTCGCGCTTCAATAGAAAAAGGGCGTTCTGGCCCTATAAATGAATGAAAGGTGACATCTCTTAATGGCCGATTGGCAATCCCTCGATCCCGAGGCCGCTCGTGAAGCGGAAAAGTACGACAACCCTATTCCCAGTCGCGAGCTGATTCTCCAGCATCTCGGTGAGCGCGGCTCCCCGGCGGCCCGCGAAGAGCTGGTTGAAGAATTCGGACTGGTGTCCGAAGAAGATATCGAAGCGCTGCGTCGCCGTCTGCGGGCGATGGAGCGTGATGGCCAGCTGATCTACACCCGGCGCGGCACCTATGCCCCGGTGGACAAGCTTGACCTGGTCTGTGGCCGCGTCAGTGGTCATCGTGACGGTTTCGGATTTCTCATCCCAGATGATGGCAGCGATGACCTGTTTCTCAGTCCAGCGCAGATGCGCCTGGTGTTCGACGGTGATCGCTGTCTGGCGCGCGTTGCCGGGCTCGATCGGCGTGGGCGTCGTGAGGGCGCGATCGTCGAAGTGATCAGCCGTGCCCACGAGAGCATCGTCGGTCGCTACCACATCGAGAGCGACGTCGGTTTTGTCATTCCTGACAACCCGAAAATCCAGCAGGAAGTGCTGGTGACGCCGGGCCGCGCTCTCGATGCCAAGCCGGGGCAGTTCGTCGAGGTCAAGATCACTCACTGGCCGACCCAGCGCTTCCAGCCGCAGGGTGACATCGTTGAAGTGATCGGCAACTACATGGCGCCGGGCATGGAGATCGACGTTGCGTTGCGCAGCTTCGATATCCCGCATGTCTGGCCGGAAGCGGTGCTGAAGGAAGCTTCCCGGCTCAAGCCCGAGGTGGATGAGAAGGACAAGCACAAGCGCGTCGACTTGCGCCACCTGCCTTTCGTGACCATCGATGGTGAGGACGCGCGTGACTTCGATGACGCCGTGTACTGCGAGAAGCCTGGCGGCTGGAAGCTGCTGACAGGGGGCTTCCGCCTGTATGTCGCCATCGCCGACGTTTCGCACTACGTAAAGGTCGACTCGGCGCTCGACAAGGAAGCCGTGGTTCGCGGCAATTCGGTGTACTTCCCCGAGCGGGTGGTCCCGATGCTGCCCGAGCAGCTGTCCAACGGGCTCTGCTCGTTGAATCCGCAGGTCGATCGTCTGGCCATGGTTTGCGAGATCACCCTGAGCAAATCGGGGAAGATGACTGACTACCAGTTTTACGAGGCGGTGATCCACTCCCACGCCCGGCTGACCTACAACAAGGTCAGTGCCATGCTCGAGCAGCCCAAGTCCGACGAAGGCAAGCGCTTGAGCAGCGAGTACGCTGAGGTGTTGCCGCATCTTAAGCAGCTCTATTCGCTGTACAAGGTGCTGCTCAAGGCCCGTCACACTCGTGGAGCGATCGACTTCGAGACGCAGGAAACGCGTATCGTCTTCGGCGCTGACCGCAAGATCGCCGAGATCAAGCCCACCGAGCGCAACGATGCGCACAAGCTGATCGAGGAGTGCATGCTCTGCGCCAACGTCGCCACGGCGGCATTCCTGCAGAAGCATGAGATCCCCGCGCTCTATCGCGTCCATGATGCTCCGCCACTAGAGCGCCAAGAAAAGCTGCGCGCGTTCCTCGGCGAGCTCGGCCTTTCGCTGCACAAGGGAAAGGAGGGTCCAACGCCCAAGGATTACCAGGCGCTGCTGGAGCAGATCCAGGGTCGCCCGGATTTCCATGTGATCCAGACGGTCATGCTGCGCTCGCTGAGCCAGGCGGTTTACAGCGCCGAGAATCATGGTCACTTCGGCCTGAACTACGAGGCCTACGCGCACTTCACCTCGCCGATCCGGCGCTATCCGGATTTGCTGGTGCACCGCGCCATTCGCAGTGTCATTCGTTCCCGTCGCGATACGCCGCACGTGCGCCGCGAGGGCGCGACCAGCATGCCCAAGGCGCGTATCTATCCGTACGACGAAGCGGCGCTAGAGCAGCTGGGCGAGCAGTGCTCGATGACCGAGCGCCGTGCCGATGAAGCAACTCGTGACGTGGTGAACTGGCTCAAATGCGAGTTCATGAAAGATCGCGTTGGTGAGACCTTCCCTGGAGTTATCACAGCGGTGACCGGGTTCGGCCTGTTCGTCGAGCTGACCGACATCTATGTCGAGGGCTTGGTGCATGTCACGGCGATGCCGGGCGATTACTACCACTTCGATCCATTGCACCATCGCCTGTCCGGCGAGCGCAGCGGCCGCAGTTTCCGCCTCGGTGACAGCGTCGAGGTGCGCGTCATGCGCGTCGATCTGGATGAGCGCAAGATCGATTTCGAGCTGACCGCAGGTGGTACCAAATCCGCTCCAGGCCAGCGTGATGGTGAGGGTCGTGGTCGCGAGCCTAGTAATGCCGACGTACGCAAGAGCCGCGAGCTGAAGAAGGCTCTGCTGGAGGAGGCCAAAGGAGGGCGCAAGGGCAAGGGTGAGAAGTCGACCGGTAGCAAGTCCCGGTCGGGCTCCGCGAAGCCCAAGTCTGCTGCCAAGTCGGGTGACAAGCCGTCCGCCGCCAGCGGTGGTCCCAGAAAGCGCAAGGCCAAGTCATGAGCCAGCTGGAGAAGATCTACGGCTTGCACGCCGTGGAAGCGCTGCTGCGTCATCACCCGAAGCGGGTCAAGCAGGTCTGGCTGGCCGAGGGGCGTGGCGATCCGCGTGTGCAGGTGCTGATCGAGCTCGCTGCACAGGCGCGAGTGAGTGTCGGGCAATGCGAGCGCCGCGAGATGGACGCCTGGGTCGAAGGCGTCCATCAGGGGGTGGTCGCCGATGTCAGTCCGAGTCAGGTCTGGGGCGAGGCGATGCTCGAGGAGCTACTCGATCGCGCCGAAGGGCCGCCACTGCTGCTGGTGCTGGATGGGGTGACTGATCCGCACAATCTCGGCGCCTGCCTGCGCACCGCAGATGCCGCGGGTGCGCTCGCGGTGATTGTGCCGAAGGATAAATCGGCCACGCTTAACGCCACTGTAAGGAAGGTTGCATGCGGGGCGGCCGAGGTGATTCCCTTGGTCGCTGTCACCAATCTGGCGCGTACCCTGGAGAAGCTGCAGCAGCGCGGCTTGTGGGTTGTCGGTACAGCCGGCGAAGCCGAGCAGTCGCTGTACGATCAGGATCTCACCGGCCCCATCGTTCTTGTCATGGGGGCAGAGGGGCGCGGTATGCGGCGCTTGACCCGTGAGCACTGCGATTATCTGGTGCGCCTGCCGATGGCTGGGAGCGTCAGTAGTCTTAATGTCTCGGTGGCCACCGGCGTTTGCCTGTTCGAGGCGCTGCGCCAGCGCAGGGGCGTCAAGGCCCCTGGCTGATCCGCGTAATCACGCTGTTCGTCTGAAACCGATTGGCCTTTTCGTGGTCAATCGGTGTCCCAGGCCCGTCCGCCGGATAGCGGCTTCCCGTCATATCGCTTGAGCGCTCCAGACGCTGTCGGAGCCTTGCTGAGTTCGTTACGCGGCGTCAGGCTCGTACCATGGAGGTTGTATGCAGCAGCGCCCGTCTTTCGAAAGCCTGTTCCGGTTGTCCCCGAACGCCTATGTTCTGCTTGATCGCGATCTGGTCATCCTGGACGCCAATACCGCGTACCTGACCCTGACCGGTCGAAGGCTGGAGGACATCCAGGGGCAGCGTCTGCACGAGGCGTTCGCTGCTGACCCGTTGAGTCCCGAGACGACTCGGGTACAGGAGTTGCTCGACTCCTTTGCGCGTGTGCTCAGTCGCAAGTCCGTCGATACGTTGCCGGTGATTCGCTATTCCATTGCACGCCAAACGCCGCAGGGACCTGTCTACGAAGATCGCTACTGGAGTGCCACGCACACGCCAGTCCTGAATGAGCAGGGTGAGGTGGCGGCGATCCTGCAACACACATCGGATATCACCGAGCTGCAGGCGATGAAGGATTCCCTGCGCGAGGCCGCAACTGGCCAGCAGCCCACGCAGCAGCTGGAGCAGGATGTAATGTCTCGCGCGAAATTGATGCAGTCCGAAGGCGAACAGCTGCGCCGGCTTTTTGCCCAGGCGCCGGGATTCGTCTGTTTTCTGCGCGGTCCGAGGCACGTCTACGAGCTGGTCAACGATGCCTATCGGCAGGTCACCGGGCATCGTCAGCTGCTGGGCAAGACGATTCGCGAGGGTTTGCCCGAGATCGAAGGGCAGGCCCTCATCGGTCTGCTCGACGAGGTTTATCGGACTGGCCAGCCCTATATCGGCAGGCGTGTGTCGCTGTTTCTTCAGCGGCAACCGGGGCGGGAGCCCGAAGAGGTGATCCTCGACTTCGTGCTGCAACCCATCGTTGAGAATGATGGAAAGGTGATTGGTATCTTCGTTCAGGGGCAGGACGTGACTGAGCTGCAGCGCAACGAAACGGAGCTGCGCCGCTATCGCGATCATCTGGAGGAGCTGGTTCGAGAGCGCACCCTGGCATTGCAGCGCAGTGAGGCCGAACGCCAGGTGGCCGAGCAGGCGCTGTTGCAGGCTCAGCGTCTGGAAGCGGTGGGCAAGTTGACCGGAGGAATCGCGCACGATTTCAACAACATGCTGCAGATCATTGGCGGCAACCTGCAATTATTGCGGCGCAGTCTAGGGAGTGACGAAACTGCTGCGCGGCGCCTGAATTCCGCGGTCAGCGGTGTCGAGAAGGGTGCTCGCTTGGCTTCGCAGCTGCTGGCTTTCGCGAGTCGTCAGCCATTGCTTCCACGCCAGGTGCATCTGCCGGATTTGCTCGAGCAGATGCATGAGCTGCTCAACGGGGCTTTGGGTTCAGCCGTGCAGCTTGAGCTGCAGGTGCTCGGGCAGCCCTGGCCGGTGTTCGTTGATGTCGGCAACCTGCAAAGTGTGGTGCTGAACCTCGCCGCCAATGCGCGCGATGCGATGGCGGGTGGCGGTCGCGTTGTGCTGCGCCTGGAGAATCGCCTGTTGGGCGCGGACGTTCCGGTCGGCCAGGGTGGTGATTATGTGCTGCTCAGCGTGATTGATGAGGGCAGCGGCATGACTGAGGATGTTCGCGCCAGGGCATTCGAGCCTTTCTTCACTACCAAACAGGATAGCAACGCTTCCGGCCTCGGCTTGAGTATGGTCTACGGCTTCGTCAAGCAGAGCGGCGGTTTCGTCGCGCTGGAAAGCGGCGAGCAGGGAGGCACCGCCGTGCATGTTCACTTGCCACGGCATGTAGAGGGCGAGCAGCGGTCGGAGGCGGTCGGCGAGCGACCGATCGATCCGATGCAGGGGCAGGCGGACATGCCGCTTTCGCCCGTTGAGTCGGAATCGCCACTGGATGACGGCGGTCTCAAGGTCCTCTTCGTCGAAGATGATCCAACTCTGCGCATGCTGACCGGCGAGGTGGTGATGGAGCTTGGTCATCAGGTCGTCGCCATTGAGACGGCCGAGGAGGCGCTGGATCTTCTGGAGCAGCAGTCCTTCGACGTATTGCTGACCGATGTTGGTCTGGCTGGCATGAGCGGAATTGATCTTGCGCGCGAGGCCGGGGCACGCCAGCCGCAACTGTCACTGGTGATCGCCTCGGGCTATCCGGTCAATGCCGCGGACATCGGGCTCGATCGGCTGCACACCATGCTCAAGCCGTACGATATCCACCAGGTTCGCGAGCTGCTCGAAGGAATTCGTGTCGAGCGCGCGGCGCTGCGCAACTGACGGTCACCGCGCTGGTTAAATATTCACCAGTTTGCCTTGCGCCGCTGTCGGCCCTTCTCTAGAATGGCGCCCCTTGCCTGGATGGCAGGCGTTTGCGCGCCTTTCTGCAAGCAAGACAACAAGTCATTCACTCCTTGCCTGACCGCATTGTCGGCAGGCTGCAACCCGTAAGGAGCAATTATGCGTCATTACGAAATCATCTTTCTGGTTCACCCGGACCAGAGCGAGCAGGTCGGCGGCATGGTGGAGCGTTACACCAAGCTGATCGAAGAAGACGGTGGCAAGGTTCACCGCCTGGAAGACTGGGGCCGTCGTCAGCTGGCTTATGCCATCAACAACGTGCACAAAGCTCACTACGTGATGCTGAACGTCGAGTGCAGTGGCAAGGCCCTGGCCGAGCTGGAAGACAACTTCCGCTACAACGACGCCGTCATTCGTAACCTGGTCATTCGTCGCGATGAAGCCGAGACCGAGCAGTCTGAAATGCTCAAGGCCGAGGAAAACCGTAGCGAGCGCCGCGAGCGTCGTGATCGCCCTGACAACACTGATGGCTCCAATGAGAGCGACAGTGACAGCGATAACAACGCTGACGAGTAATCCACGGATCTATTGAGGAGCCTATTTCATGGCACGTTTTTTCCGTCGTCGTAAGTTCTGCCGTTTCACCGCCGAAGGCGTGAAAGAGATCGATTACAAGGATCTCAACACTCTTAAGGCCTACATCTCCGAGACCGGCAAGATCGTTCCTAGCCGTATCACCGGAACCAAGGCACGTTATCAGCGTCAGCTGGCTACCGCTATCAAGCGCGCCCGCTACCTGGCCCTGCTGCCCTACACCGACAGCCACGGCCGTTGATCCGGCTGGTCGGCAGAAGTAAAGGATAAATCGCATGCGCGCCCTGGCTGAGTTCATCATGCGCGGCCGTATGCAAGCCATCTTTGTGGTGGCTGGCGCCGCGGCGCTGCCCATGCTGTTCTGGCTGAGTGCTGCCGCGGGCTGCCTGGTGTTGCTGCGGCGTGGTCTCAATGATGCGCTGGGTGTGCTGGTCTGGGCCGTATTGCCGGCTTTGGCCTGGTGGTACTTCGGCGATCCGCGAACCCTGCTGGTATTGCTGGGTTCACTGGGGCTGGCGTTACTGCTGCGCAGTCAGGCTTCGTGGGTGCGGGTGATGCTGTGCAGTGTGGGCCTTGGACTGCTGTATGTCTGGGCTCTCGGTGCGGTGTTCGGCGAGCCCATAGCGGCGCTGGCCAGCGAACTGCAGAAAGTGTTGCCTGACGCGTTGTCGGGTGCCTATCAGCAGCTTTCGGTGGAAGAGCGTGGACGCTTGGAGTCCTTGTTGGCGCCCGTGCTGACTGGCCTTTTGGCCGCACTGCTGCAGGTCGTCACCCTGGTGAGCTTGATGCTTGGCCGCTACTGGCAGGCTGCGTTGTACAACCCAGGCGGTTTCGGCGGTGAGTTTCGTGCGCTGCGGTTTCCAGCGCTGCCGGCGATGCTGCTGTTGGTCGGCATGCTTCTCGGGCCGAATCTGGGCGCGCAACTGGCCGTATTGACGCCGTTGTGCAGTGTGCCGCTGGTGTTCGCCGGTATCGCGCTGATGCACGGGCTGGTGGCTCAGGGGCGTCTGCCGCGATTTTGGCTGGTGGGGCTGTACGTCACGCTGGTGCTGTTCATGCAGTTGATTTATCCGTTACTGGCCGTTTTGGCCATTGTCGACAGTCTGTTTGATTTTCGTGGTCGCGCAGCCGGTAAGAACGGCGCGGGACCTGCGAACGGTGAAGGTTAAAAGTTAAGAGGTAAGACTCAAATGGAAGTCATCCTGCTGGAAAAAGTCGCAAACCTGGGCAACCTGGGCGACAAGGTAAACGTCAAGTCTGGTTACGGTCGCAACTACCTGCTGCCGCAGCGCAAGGCTACTGCTGCTACCGCAGCCAACATCGCCGAGTTCGAAGCTCGTCGTGCTGACCTGGAAAAGGCTGCTGCCGAGCGTAAGGCTTCTGCCGAAACTCGTGCCGCTCAGCTGGCCGAGCTGGAAGTCACCATCACCGCTACCGCGGGCGATGAGGGCAAGCTGTTCGGTTCCATCGGCACTCACGACATCGCCGACGCACTGACCGCCTCTGGCGTTGCAGTGGCGAAGAGCGAAGTCCGTCTGCCGAACGGCACCATCCGTCAGGTTGGTGAGTACGACGTAGCTGTGCACCTGCACACCGACGTCGAAGCGACCGTCAAAGTGATCGTCGTAGCCGGCTAAGCCATCGTCTGGCACCGCTGGTGCCTGACGAGTAACATCGGGCACGTTTCCGCGCGAGTGGAGCGTGCCCTTTGTTTTTCTGAAGTTTCGAATTCCGAGTGCCATGAACGACATCAGTGTTCCCCAGCAATACGATCTGGAAACCGCAGCGCTCAAGGTTCCGCCGCACTCCATCGAGGCAGAGCAGGCGGTGCTCGGCGGTCTGATGCTGGATAACAATGCCTGGGAGCGCGTGCTCGACCAGGTGTCCGACGGCGATTTCTATCGCCACGATCATCGCCTCATCTTCCGCGCCATCTTCACCCTCGCCGAGCGCAACTCTCCCTTCGACGTGGTCACGCTCTCCGAGCAGCTGGATAAGGAGGGGCATCTGCCCCAGGTTGGCGGCCTGGCCTATCTTGGCGAGCTGGCGAAGAACACGCCTTCGGTGGCGAACATCAAGGCCTATGCCCAGATCATCCGCGAGCGCGCCACGCTGCGTCAGCTGATCGGCATCAGCAACGAGATCGCCGACAGCGCCTACGCGCCCCAAGGCCGCACTGGCGAGGAGATTCTCGATGAAGCCGAGCGTCTGATCTTCCAGATTGCTGAAGCGCGGCCCAAGACTGGCGGCCCGGTGGGCATCAACGACATTCTGGTAAAAGCGATCGATCGCATCGACACACTGTTCAATGCGGGTGAGGCCATCACCGGTCTGTCCACTGGCTTTAGCGATCTGGATGACGCCACCAACGGGTTGCAGCCGGCCGATCTGATCATCGTCGCCGGTCGTCCGTCCATGGGTAAGACGACCTTCGCCATGAACCTGGTCGAGAATGCGGTGCTGCGCACCGACAAGGCGGTGCTGGTGTTCTCCCTGGAAATGCCGGCTGACTCCATCGTCATTCGTATGCTCGCTTCGCTTGGTCGCATCGACCAGACCAAGGTCCGCGCCGGTAAACTCGAGGATGACGACTGGCCGCGGCTGACCTCGGCAGTAAACCTGCTCAACGACCGCAAGCTGTTCATCGACGATACTGCCGGCATCAGCCCGTCGGAGATGCGCGCGCGGACCCGACGCCTGGCCCGTGAGCACGGCGAGATCGCCATGATCATGGTCGACTACCTGCAGCTGATGCAGATCCCCGGCTCAAGTGGTGACAACCGGACCAACGAGATTTCCGAGATTTCTCGCTCGCTCAAGGGGTTGGCCAAGGAATTCAACTGTCCGGTGATCGCGTTGTCGCAGCTCAACCGCTCGCTCGAACAGCGACCCAACAAGCGCCCGGTGAACTCCGACTTGCGTGAATCGGGGGCAATCGAGCAGGACGCCGACATCATCATGTTCGTTTACCGGGACGAGGTTTATCACCCGGAAACCGAATACAAGGGCGTCGCCGAAATCATCATCGGCAAGCAGCGTAACGGTCCGATCGGCACCACCCGTCTGGCGTTCCTCGGTCGTTATTCGCGCTTCGAAAATCTGGCGCCGGGCAGTTACCAGTTCGACGACGAGTAATCCAGCGGACACCACCGTTGCGTTCGAGGGTGGGCAGCATGCTGTCGCTGCCCAACCAGGGCGCGATCTCGGCCTGCGCGACTGGCCCGGCAGGAGTAAGATTTCGCCCACCCACCGTTGTACAGGAAGAGTTACATGCGCCCGCTGGTTGCCACGGTCGATCTGACCGCGCTTCGTCACAACTACCTCCTCGCCAAGCAATGCGCCCCGCAGCGCAAGGCGTTTGCCGTGGTCAAGGCGAACGCCTACGGGCATGGCGCGCGCGAAGCGGTGACGGCGCTGCAGGAGATCGCCGACGGTTTTGCCGTGGCCTGCCTGGAGGAAGCGGAGGAGGTTCGCCTCAGCGCACCTGACGCACGCATCCTGCTGCTGGAGGGCTGTTTCGAGCCGGCCGAATATCTGCGCGCCGCCGAGCTGGGGCTGGATGTCGCCATCCAGGATCAGCGTCAGGCCGACTGGTTGCTAGCGGCCGATCTGCCACGGCCGTTGAATGTCTGGCTGAAACTGGATTCGGGCATGCACCGTCTCGGCTTTACGCTCGAGGACCTGCGCAAATGCCATGCGCGGCTCAAGGGTCAGGCACCGGTTGGCGAACTCAATCTGATCAGTCACTTCGCCTGCGCCGACGAGCGCGGTCATGTGCTGACGGAGCTTCAGCTTGAGCGCTACAGCGAGCTGCTGACATTGGAGTTCGACAATTGCTCGCTGGCCAACTCCGCCGCGGTGCTGACGCTACCGCAGGCGCACATGGCATGGATTCGCCCCGGCATCATGCTTTACGGCGCTACGCCTTTCGCCGAACTGAGCGCCCAGGAGTTGGGGTTGCGTCCGGTGATGACGCTGACCGGTGCGTTGATCGCGGTGCGCGATGTGCCCGAAGGTGAAAGCGTTGGTTACGGCGCCAGCTGGGTCGCGCAGCGCGCTTCGCGAATTGGCACCGTCAGCTGCGGCTATGCCGATGGCTACCCGCGCACCGCACCATCGGGGACCTCGGTGGTTATCCGTGGCCAGCGTGTGCCGCTGGCCGGTCGGGTGTCGATGGACATGCTGGCTGTGGATCTGACCGACCTGCCACAGGCGCAGCTCGGTGACGCGGTGGAGCTGTGGGGCGCGCAGCTGCCGATCGACAAGCTAGCGCAGGCCTGCGGGACCATCGGCTACGAGCTGCTGACCAAGGTGACCGGCCGAGTGCCGCGCCGCTACGTCGGGTGATCGGCGAGCAGCGCTTGCTCGTCCTGCTGGACCCAGTTTCCGCGACCTTGATGCTTGGCCCGGTAAAGCGCCTCGTCGGCAGCCTTGTAGAGCTGTGAGAACTCATCGGCGTGGCGTGGAAAGAACGCAGCGCCGACGCTAACGGTCACCGCCAGGCTCACCTCCCCATAGGGCACTGGCTTCGATAGCTCATCGAGCAGCCGCTCGGCGATCTCGGCGGCGTCCCGCTCGACGTTCGGGCCGGTCAGCAACACCGCGAATTCATCGCCACCCAGCCGAGCGGCCATGTCGTTGCTACGTACCAGTCGGCGCAGGCGCTGGCCGAGCGTACACAGCAACAGGTCGCCGGCGTCGTGGCCGTGGCCATCGTTGATAGGCTTGAAGTGGTCCAGATCGATGAGCAGAAGGGCTATGGATTCACCGCGGCGCCGTGCGTCGCTCAGCGCCATCTCGACTCGCTCGATGAGGTAGCGCCGGTTGGGCAGCTCGGTGAGGGAGTCGTGGAAGGCGGCCTGCTTCAGCTCGACTTCCCGTTCGCTGAGATGTCGGTTGGCTTCGGCGAGTTCGGCGGTGCGCGTTTCCACTGCCAGGCTGAGCTGCTCGGCGCTGGCCTGGACCTGCTTCAGTCGCGCAGACTTTTCCCGGTCGGCGTGCTCCAGCGCGGCCGCTCGTTCCTGCTTGAGTATCTGGATGCGCGAGGCCAGTGCGAAGGAAAACAGAATGGATTCGGCGGCCACCGCCAGTGGAAAGACGTAGCCGCTCCAGGCCGCGGGCTGAATCACGCCGGTGGCGCGCAGCAACAGCAGGTTGACGCTGCCCAGAATCACGCCAAAGCCGCAGAGGTAGAGCAGGGCGGGGAAATAACCCTGGCGCCAGCGACGGAACGAGGCCCAGAGCGAGGCTGGGATCGCGGTCAGGGCCAGCGCGAACACCCAGGCGCCAAACGCGCGCAGGCCGAAGGCGTTGAGCAGTACGGCCGTGACATAGAGGCACAAGGCGAAGGTCAGCAGGCGATGAGCCCAGGGCACGAAACGGCGGGTTTGCAGCAGGGTCTGGGTGAAGCGACAGGCGCTGAAGCCCCAGAGCGCCGGGATGCTGATGCGATCAAGCCAGAACGGCACCGGCCCGTTCGGCCAGAGGTACTGAAAGCCATGTCCGGTCATGCCCAGGATCATCAGCAGCGCGCCGCTGGTGGTCATTACGTACCAGAAATAGGCGTTGTCGCGCAGGCTGAGGAAGATGAACAGGTTGTACAGCAGCATGGCCAGGATCAGGCCATAGATCAGGCCGAGAAACAGGTTTTCGCCCACCGCCTGTTCCTGCAGGGCATCGAGCTGCCAGGCCCTGAGCGGAAAGGAGTTGCCGGCCGGGTCGTAGCTGCGCAGGTAGAAGGTCAGCGGCTGCTGGTCACCGAGTTGCGGAAGTCGGAACAGCATGCGCCGATAGGGATGGTCGCGGCCCTCGTTGAACCCGACCAGCTCGCCAGATTGCCGCTCGGTCCAGCCACCGTCTCCGTCCGGCAGATAGATGCGCAGATCCTTCAGGGTGACCGAGCCCACTTCCAGCCACCACTGTAACAGCGCGTCGCTTTCCCGTTGCAGGCTGACGCGAATCCACCAGGGGTGCGGACTCTGTCCGACACTGGCCTTGCCTTCGGCTGGCACGAAGCGCGCCTTTACGTCCGGGCGTTGCAGGTCGTCGATGTTCAGCTCGGCTCCGGGATCGGCCAGCAGCGTGACGTGGGCGTTCAGGCCACGGCCACTGTCACTGGCACTCAGGAGGGCGGTTTCGGCATGGGCGGAGCCCAGGCTGCAAAGACTCAGGAGCAAGGCGAAAAGGACGGCGCGCACCAGATACTCCCGGGCTCGAAGCAATGGTTGAGTCGCGCGAGTATAGCGGGCGGCAGTGACTCTTCGCGCGCCCGTCGCTAAGGTCGATAAAGACCCTGCGTGGTGGTCGGGCTTGGTTATTTTTTGTGCTATATTCCGCGCCCGTTTTCGTTGTCCCGGTTTCCCGCCATGCATGCCGTCAAGCCATTGTTCGACTATCCCAAGTACTGGGCCGAGTGTTTCGGTCCGGCGCCGTTCCTGCCGATGAGCAGGGAGGAGATGGATCAGCTCGGCTGGGATTCCTGCGACATCATCATCGTCACCGGTGATGCCTACGTCGATCATCCGTCCTTCGGTATGGCGATCATTGGTCGTTTGCTCGAAGCACAGGGCTTTCGCGTCGGCATCATCAGCCAGCCCGACTGGCAGAGCAAAGACGACTTCATGAAGCTCGGCGAGCCGAATCTGTTCTTCGGTGTCGCCGCCGGCAACATGGACTCGATGATCAATCGCTACACGGCCGACCGCAAGGTGCGTTCCGATGACGCCTATACCCCAGGTGGCCTGCCCGGCAAGCGGCCGGATCGCGCCAGCCTGGTCTACAGCCAGCGCTGCAAGGAAGCCTACAAGCATGTGCCGGTGGTGCTCGGCGGCATCGAGGCTTCGCTGCGCCGCATCGCTCATTACGACTACTGGTCGGACAAGGTGCGCCGCTCGATCCTGATGGACGCCACCGCGGACGTCCTGCTTTATGGCAACGCCGAGCGCGCCATCGTTGAGGTGGCGCAGCGCCTGGCGCGCGGCGAGCCAATCGAGGCGATCACTGATGTGCGCGGCACCGCATTCATTCGCAAGGACACACCCGAAGGCTGGTTCGAGATCGACTCCACGCGCATCGACCGCCCGGGCAAGATCGACAAGATCATCAACCCGTACGTCAATACACAGGACCTGTCCGCCTGCGCCATCGAGAAGGAAAAGGGGGCGCAGGATGATCCGAACGAGGCCAAGCCGGTGGAGCTGCTGCCGCACCCGAAGCTCGAGCGTGACCGCACGGTGATCCGTCTGCCGTCGTTCGAGAAGGTGCGCAACGATCCGGCGCTGTATGCCCACGCCAATCGCGTGCTGCATCTGGAAACCAACCCTGGCAACGCCCGCGCGCTGGTACAGCGCCACGATGATCGCGAGCTGTGGCTCAATCCGCCGCCGATTCCGCTGACCACCGAGGAAATGGATTACGTGTTCGCCGCGCCCTACGCGCGCGTGCCGCATCCGGCCTACAACGGCGCGAAGATTCCCGCCTACGAGATGATCCGCTTCTCGGTGAACATCATGCGCGGCTGCTTCGGCGGTTGTACCTTCTGCTCGATCACCGAGCATGAGGGGCGCATCATCCAGAGCCGTTCCCACGAGTCGATCCTGCACGAGATCGAGGAGATGAAGAACGTACCGGGCTTTACCGGCGTGGTTTCCGACCTCGGTGGACCGACCGCCAACATGTATCGCCTGGCCTGCAAGAGCCATGAGATCGAGAAGCACTGCCGCAAGCCGTCCTGCGTCTTCCCGGGCATCTGCGAGAACCTCGATACCGACCACAGCTCGTTGATCGAGCTGTACCGCAAGGCACGTGCACTGCCGGGCGTGAAGAAGATCCTGATCGCCTCCGGCCTGCGCTACGACCTTGCCGTGGAGTCGCCGGAGTACGTCAAGGAGCTGGTCACCCACCACGTCGGCGGCTACCTGAAGATTGCCCCGGAGCACACCGAGCGTGGCCCGCTGGACAAGATGATGAAGCCGGGCATCGGCAGCTACGATCGATTCAAGCGGATGTTCGAGAAGTACTCGAAGGAAGCGGGCAAGGAGCAATACCTGATCCCGTACTTCATCGCGGCGCACCCTGGCACCACCGACGAAGACATGATGAACCTCGCGTTGTGGCTGAAGGCCAACGGTTTCCGCGCTGACCAGGTGCAGGCGTTCTATCCATCGCCGATGGCCTCGGCGACGGCGATGTACCACACCGGCAAGAACCCGCTGCGCAAGGTGACCTACAAGAGCGAAGGCGTCACCGTGGTCAAGAGCGAGGAGCAGCGGCGCCTGCACAAGGCCTTCCTGCGCTATCACGATCCCAAGGGCTGGCCGTTGCTGCGTGAGGCGCTGATTCGCATGGGGCGCGCCGATCTGATCGGCAACGGCAAGCATCAGCTGATCCCGGCGCATCAGCCGGCGGTGGACGGCTATCAGAGCGCGCGGCGCAAGAACTCGACGCCGGTCGGCAGCAAGAAGGCCGGGCAGGGCGGCAAGATCCTTACCCAGCACAGCGGCCTGCCGCCACGCAGCCATGACGGCAACGCCTGGGACAAGCGCGAGCAGGCCAAGGCCGCGGCCGAGGCCCGGCGCAAGGCGGAAAAGAGCGGCAAGCCGGCGGGCAAGGGTGGCAAGCCGCAACGTCCGGTCGCACCCCGCTAGCGGTAGGGAGGCTTGCCGGCATAAGGAAACGGAGCGCCAGGCTCCGTTTTCTTTTTCAGAACCTGAACGCCTGGGTCGCCCGATCCAGTTCGCTGCCCAGCTGCAGCATCTGCGCACTTTGCTCGCGTCCCCGGCTGATATGGCTCAGGTTGGCGTCGCCGAGCTGGTGGATGCGTTCACTGTGTCCGCGAATCTCGCCTACCGCTTCGCCCTGCTGGGCGGTCGCCTGGGCGATCTGTTCGGCCATGCGGCTGATGGTGGCGATGGTCGAGACGATATCGTCCAGTGCCTGATCGGCACTCTGCGCCAGGTTAGCCGTGCTTTGCGCATGCTCGACCTGGCTGCGCATAGCCTCCACCGACTGCCGTGCGGCCTGCTGCAGGCGACCGATCAGCTGCTGGATTTCCTCGGTGGCACCGCTGGTGCGCTGGGCCAGTGAGCGTACTTCGTCGGCCACCACGGCGAACCCGCGTCCATGACCGCCAGCGCGGGCCGCCTCGATGGCGGCGTTCAGGGCGAGCAGGTTGGTCTGCTCGGCAATGGCGCGGATCACCGTCAGCACGTTGCCGATGGTCGTGGTCTCGTCGGCCAGACGTTCGATGGCCGCCGCATTGTCCTGCACCTCGCTGACCAGCCCATGCAGGCCGGTCAGGCTCTGGCCGATCACCTGCTGGCCATGATGGACCGCGCGTGCTGCGGCGCGACTAGCCTCGGCGGCTTCCCCTGCACCATCGGCGACCTGCTGGATGGTGGCCTCCAGTTCGCCTAGCGAATCGCGGATTTGCGCAGTATCGCCCGTTTGGCGCTGGGCGCCTTCGTGCAGATCGCTGCTCATTTCGTCGAGGCTGCGGCTGCTGGCGGCAACCTGGGTCGCCTGCTGGCGCAGGGTACCGACCAGGTCCAGCAGGTAGCTGCGCAGGCGATTGAGCGAGCTTTCGATATCGGCGATCTCGCGGATCTTCGACTCGATCCGCGCATCGCTGGCGAAGTCGCCCTCGGCCCAAGCCGATAGCGCCGGCACGAGTTGGCCGAGGGTGCGGGTGAGTTGGCGCTGCAGGCGGTCGATGGCCAGGGCAATGAGCAGAATCAGGGCGATGATGCCGCCCTGCAGCAGGCGCACCTCGGCCTGGATACGGCCATGCTCCGCACGCACGATTGGCTCCAGCTCGGCAAGCGCCTGCTGCACTGCATCGATCTTACGAACGCTGCTTTCCAGCAGTTCGCTGCGTTGGCCTATCAGCTGACGGGTGCGCTGCAGTTCGGCCGGGTAGCGCTTGATCAGACTGGCGAACTCGCGTTTGAGCGCGATGCCTCGGTCTTCGCTGGCTTGCTTCCCAGCATCGCCGAGGTCGAGCAGCGCGGCGAAACTGCTCGCGGCCGACTGGTCGGCGGCCAATATGCCGAGCAGGGGCAAGGCGTCCAGCTTCGCTGCGGCCTGTTCGAGCTGGTGCAACGTCTTCTCGACGTCGCTGGCGAGCTCGTCCCGGCCGGATGCGACCAGTTTTCCCCGTGCGTGGCTGAGTCGAAGCAGTTGCTGCCCAGCCGTGAATAGCGGCGGCTGATAAAGCTGCGCGCCAGGATGATCGGATTGAGCCCGGTAGTCGTCGAGTTGCGCCAGCGCTCCGGACATTTCGCGCTCCGCCTGCAGCAGCAGTCCCTGCGGATCACCGGCCAGCTTACCCGCGGCGAGCAGATCATCGGCGGTGAAGCGGATCAAATCTTCCAAACTCGGGCGCAGCCTTTCCGTGAGGTCGGCCGGCAGCTCGGTGATGCCGTTCTGCAGGTCGGTGAGTGCCTGTTGCGCCTGGCTGTGGCGCAGTGCGTCACCCGTGGCGAGATAGCCATGGATGTTTTCCGCGGCATGGTGCTGGAACTGCTGAGAGAGCGCGAGATAACGCGCCATCAGCAGATACGGGCGCTCCATGGCGCGCTCGGACCACCAGAGCGTGACGCCAAGCGCCAGACAGACTGCAATTAGCAGCATTGTATTGAGAGTGGTGAGCGACTTCAGGCGCATCCTCGCCTCGCAGAACAGATCAAGAGGCCTGCAAGGTATGGCAGTTTGATGTCATTTGCGTTACAGCTGGCGGGTCTCCCGAGGCTGCGCTGCAGCGATCGGGATGAAAACGGCGCGTCCGGCCCAGGCGGTGAGGTGGGTCGCGGGTCAGTAGCGCTCGACGCGGTTGCGGCCGCCGTGCTTGGCGCGATAGAGCGCCTCGTCGGCTTGCTGGGTGAGTGTCTTGACCTCGGCATCGCCTGTCAGCTCGGTGATGCCGCAGCTGAAGGTGCAGCTCAGATCCTGCGGCTGGGCCGGGAAGCGAATCTCGGCGAAGCGTTGACGGATCTCGTTCAGCACCTTGCAGGCCGCTTCTGCCGGCGTGTCAGGCAACACCACGGCGAACTCTTCGCCGCCGTAGCGGCCGATGTGGTCAGTCTTGCGCAGACGCTGTTTAAGGAACAGCGCCAGGCTCTTGATGACCCGGTCGCCCATGGGGTGGCCGAAGGTGTCGTTGACCTGCTTGAAGTGGTCGATGTCCAGCATGGCGAAGCTCAGCGGGCGGTTGTCGCGCCGCGCGCGGAAGCGGGCGTCCTCGAGCAGCTGCAGGCTGTGGGTGTGGTTGTAAAGGCCGGTCAGGCTGTCGCGTACGATACGTGCCTTCAGGCTCCTGGCGCGGGTTGCGCGGGTGCGCACGGTAGCGATCAGATGGCTGGGCTTGATCGGTTTGGTGAGGAAGTCATCGCCGCCTTCGCCCATTGCGTCGAGCTGCTTGTCCAGGTCGTCCTCAGCGGAGAGATAAATGATCGGCACGCTGACGTAGCGCTCGTGCTGGCGAATCACCTTTGCCAGCTCGGTGCCCAGGCACTCGGGCATGTACATGTCGAGGATGATCAGGTCCGGTTGAAACTCGGCCAGCACGCCGATGGCCTGGATCGGTTCTATCAGGGTCTGGGTCACGATGCCGGCATTGTTCAGCACGCGCTCGGTGTGGGTGGCCTGGGCGCGGGAGTCGTCGATGATCAGGACGCGGATTGGCTCGTAGTGCGCCGTTCGGGTGAAGATCTCGATCTTTTCCAGCAGGCTGCTGGCATCCAGTGTGCCGGTGAAGAACTCCAGACCACCTGCGCGTACGGCGGCCAGGCGGGTGGGGGTGTCGGTTTCGGCGTGACTGAAGAACAGCATCGGCAGTTTCGGTTCGAGTCCTTGCTGCACCTGCTCGGCCAGGCGCAGCCCCTCGCCCGGTCCGTTGAAATCCACATCCATGACAATGGCGGCAGGATGGCGACGGTGCATCGCCGTGCGGAACGCGGCAACGTCGCTGAATGCTTGCGCGGACATGCTGAAAAAGTCCAGCTGGCGTACCAGGTGTTCCGCGCGTTGCGGATCCTGCAGGGCGATGTACACCGGCTTGCTCAGTGGCGGCAGAAAGGACTGGTTGTGTGGATCGCTGTGCCGCAGGCCAGTGCGCGCGAGGCGGTAGATCAGCTGGCTGAGTGTCGAGATCGTGCTGCTCGAAAGACGGCCGCGGTTATCGCGGATATCGCCCAGGCAGTCCTCGATGTTAAGTGCCAGCTCGCTGTGCTCGGTTTGCTCGAAGCGGTCGGCGAAGCGGCGAAGGCGAGTGGTCGCTTCAGTGAGGGCCGCATGGTGATCCCCGTTCCATTCGCTGCGTTGCAGTTGCTGCCAAACCTCAAGCACTTCGCGTGCCTGGTGGATGACCCGCTGGGCGAAATGCTGCTTGAGTTCTTCCTGATCCGACATCTCGATCTTCCTGGTGCGCCAGGTGCGCTGCCCTGGTGCTTTATAATGGCGACATGCTATCACCACGTGGGTGCTTTGAAAGTGCGCCGGCGCGGTAGTAGTTCTCAATTTGGCACTGAGCTGGTTGAGGTGGTGCGTTATAGTGAAGGCATCTCATCGCAACGTCTCTGACGCCATGCGGTCGAACTCCTGAACTCGCGAGAAGGACACACTGCCCATGTTGGACTGGAAGAATCGTTTCGCTCGACTTGGCCGCTCGAATGGCTCTGCCGGGGCGACCGGTCATCGCGCAGGCAGCCCGCTTCTGCTGATTCTTGTCGGCCTGCTGGGTGTTTATCTGCTGGTGACGCTGCTGGTAGGTTGGTACTGGAGCCGCGAGCCCGATATGTTTCCGGTTCAACAGCACACCCGTCAGGCAGCTGAAGCATCGCAGCGCCAGCTGGTCAGTGGCTATACGACAGTGGAAACGCTCAAGCGTGTGGCCACTACGCTGCTGGATAAACCGGGCGGTTATCTGAGCAACGATATAGCGCCACCTGGCCTTTGGCTGGACAACATGCCCAGCTGGGAATATGGCGTGCTGGTGCAGGTTCGCGACCTTGCCCGGGCGCTACGCAAGGATTTTGCCCGTTCGCAATCGCAGTCCACTGAAGATCCGGACTTGGCCAAGGCCGAACCGCTATTCAACTTCGATAATCGCAGTTGGGCGCTGCCGGCGTCCGAGTCCGAGTACCGCAACGCAATCCGTGGCCTGGATCGATATCTGGCGCGCCTCAGCGATCCGGAGCCCAAGGCGCTGTTCTACACTCGCGCCGACAACCTGAACAATTGGCTCGGCGATGCAGCGACCCGTCTGGGTTCGCTGTCACAGCGCCTGTCGGCCAGCGTTGGTCGGGTTCGCTTGGACACCGATATCGCACCTGAGCAGGAGCGTGCAGGCATCGTTCCGCAGGTCAAGGAGCGGGTTGTGGAAACGCCTTGGATGCAGATCGACAATGTGTTTTTCGAGGCGCGCGGCCAGGCTTGGGCACTGTCCCACCTGCTGCGGGCGATCGAGGTGGACTTTGCCGATGTGCTGGCGAAGAAGAATGCGACGATCAGTGTTCGGCAGATCATTCGTGAGCTGGAGGCGGCACAGGAGCCGCTGTGGAGTCCGATGGTACTCAATGGCAGTGGCTACGGCGTGCTGGCCAACCACTCGCTGGTGATGGCCAACTACATTTCCCGCGCCAACGCGGCGATCATCGATCTGCGCAATCTGCTGTCGCAGGGGTAGTTGGGCAGGTACTGATTGGCGACGAGCTCTAGGGCCGTCGCTCAATCCAGGCCGAGTTTCTTCAATCGGTAGCGCATCGAACGGAAAGTCAGACCGAGGCGCTGGGCCGCTGCGGTGCGGTTCCAGCGCGTTTCCTCCAGCGCCTGCATGATCAGTTTGCGTTCGATCTCTTCCAGATGGTCTTCCAGGTTGTCGATCTGGGCCAGGCTGGCCTCGCCGTTTTCCGAAAGGCCCGGGCTGTCGGCAAGGCGCAAATCGCCAGCCTTGATCTCGTCCCCATCGCAGAGCGTATAGGCGCGCTCAAGCATGTTCTCCAGTTCGCGTACGTTCCCCGGAAAACGATAATTCTCCAGCTTGGCCAAGGCATCCGGATGCAGCCTGGCGATGCTGTCGCCACATTCCTGGGCCAGCCGACGGAGCATGGCATCGGCCAGCAGGCCGATATCCTCGCGCCGCTCGCGCAGCGGCGGCACGCGCAGCTCGATGACGTTCAGTCGGTAGTAAAGATCCTGACGGAAGCGGCCCGCCGCGACCTCGGCGGCCAGATCTTTGTGGGTCGCGCAGAGGATGCGTACATCGACCATCACCTCTTGTGCGCCGCCCACCGCACGGACGGCTTTCTCCTGAATGGCGCGCAGCAGCTTGACCTGCATCGGCAGCGGCAGATCCGCTACTTCATCGAGAAACAGGGTGCCGCCATTGGCAGCCTGGAACAGACCCGGCTTGTCCTCGATAGCTCCACTGAAGCTACCCTTCTTGTGGCCAAAGAATTCGCTTTCCATTAGCTCTGAAGGTATCGCACCGCAGTTGACTGGCACGAATGGCTTTTCATTGCGTGGGCCCTGCTCGTGGATCAGCCGGGCAACCAGCTCCTTGCCGCTGCCGGACTCACCGCTGATGTACACCGGTGCCTGACTGCGGGCGAGCTTGCCAATCTGTTTGCGCAAGACCTTCATCGGCGGCGAGCTGCCCAGCAGCCGACTGTCTACCGGCGCCTCCGCGACCGGGGCGCGCAGACGCAACGCCGTGGCGACCAGCTCACGCAGACGATTGAGGTCTACTGGTTTAGTGAGAAAGTCGAATGCGCCTGCCTTGAGCGCGCCGATCGCGGTGTCCAGGCTACCGTACGCGGTGATCATCGCCACCGGCAGCTGCGGGTGCTGCTGCTGGATGTACTGCACCAGCTCCAAGCCGCTGCCATCGGGCAGGCGCATATCGGTCAGGCACAGGTCGTACTGCTCGCGGGCCAGGCATTCGCGTGCTTCTTTGAGGTTGCGCGCGCTGCGGGTATCGAGCTTCATGCGGCCAAGGGTGATTTCCAGCAGCTCGCGGATATCCGGCTCGTCATCGATGATCAGTGCTTTCTGGCGCGCGGTCATGGTCCTGCTCTTGATTCGTGAAGCGGGTGTCGCCGCGAATGCGGCAGGCGAGCATGGTAACTCTTAGGCGGCCGCCGTGGCTGTCGCTTTGGTCGATGTGTGATGCGTTGCCGGCAACCATCCTGCGCGGTTCAGCTCAGCTTGCGCGGGTGAGCGAAGACGATGCGGAAGCAGCTGCCGCCCTCGGGTCGTTCGCGATAATCCAGGCGCGCCTGATTGCTCTCGCACAGCTCGCGGGAGATATACAGCCCCAGGCCGGTGCCCTTGCTCTCGGTGGTGAAGAAAGGCTCGAAGACGTTATGCAGTTGCTCGGCGGCAATGCCCGGGCCGTCGTCGAGCACTTCTACGATGGGCAGGTCGCTGGCTTCCTCACGAAACAGCCGCAGCCAGACCTGGGCTCGCTCGTGTTGTTGGCCGCTGTAGCGCAGGCCGTTTTGCACCAGGTTGGTGAGCACCTGGGTCAGCTGATTGGGGTCCATGCGGGTCTGCAGCGAACTACCGACGGTCTCTAGGTGCACCGTCTGCTGCGCGCTGAGCCCCTGACGGTACTCGCTCACAAAACGGTGCAGCCAGTACTTGAGATCCAGTAGCTGTGGCTCGGCCTGACGCCGCCGCGAGAGCTGCAGGACGTTTTCGATCACCAGATTCATGCGCCGCGAATGATCCTGAATGATCTGCGCCAGACGGCGGTCCGCGCTGTCCAGCTCGTCGGATTCATGGAGCAACTGCGCAGCATGGCTGATGGCGCCCAACGGATTGCGGATCTCATGGGCGATGCTGGCGGTGAGTCGACCGAGGGAGGCGAGCTTGAGCTGCTGCGCCTTCTGCGCGATCTGTGAGGTGTCTTCGAGGAATACCAGCGTGTCCAGTTTGTTGCCATGCTGCAGCGCGGCGAAGCTTGGCTGTAGCGTCGGTCCGCCTGGTATAGCCTTGAGATTCTGCGGGCGCAGGGTAGGGTTGTTGCGCCACTGCTGCAGGGCCTTGAGCAGCTCCGGGCAGCGCGGCGCCAAGCGTTCGCCAGTCAGTGAGTCCTGGCCGAGCAACTGCAATGCGCCTTGGTTGGCGAGCAGTACGCGCTCTTGCGGGTCCAAAACCATGATGCCGGTGCGCATGCGCTGCAGGATCAACGCGTTAAGCGCCTCGAGATTGGCTACCTCCTCTGCGCGCTGCCGCGCCAATGTTTCGCTGAACTGCAGGCGCCGGGCCAGACCTTGCACCAGAAACGCCGCAGCAAAGCATAGCGTACCGAGAGCGCTGGCTTGAACGTACTGGGAGCTGGCTTCAGGGCGACTGATGCTGAGATAGAAGGTCAGATAGATCAGGCCTGTCGCCGCGACTGCCGCGATGAAGAAACCTACTCTGCCGCGCAGCAAGATGTTGGCGATGGCTACGGCCACGATCAGCAGGTTGCCGATACCGCTTGGGGTGCCGCCGCCGAAGTAGAACAGCGCCGACAGCAGAATCACGTCCATTAGCGCAAGGCCAAGGACGGGCAGGTCACGCTCCGGGCTCTGAACGAGCACGGCGACCAGGATATTAAGAATTAGGTAGAGCCAGGCGCCATATTGGAACAGCTGCGGATTGCTCATCTGCAGCAGGTCGTTATGCAGGTCGGCGCTGATCAGTAACACCAGCGCCAGGCCGATGGTCAGGCGATAGAGGTGATACAGGCGAAGGATTCGCCGCCCTTGATCGCCGAAGAAGGTGAGGTTTTCAGCGCCCACCAGCGTTGCTGTCCTGCTCCAGGTGAGCCCTGCTGCAATACCAGCGGTCCTGCGACTGCAGCGCCTGGTCCTGTGGCACGTGGACGCCGCATTGGGCGCAACGGACCATCGGCAGGGTGGTCTGTTGCGGCTTTGCGGAAGTCCTCTTTTGCGACAGGCGACGCCAGAGCCAGAATGCGGCGGCGATCAGCGCGACCCAGATGAGCAGGCGAAACAGACCCATAACGATTCCTTCCCGATTAAGCGTGGCGACCGTTGATCGGTCGAGCCAGAGCCTGTCCTGGCCCTTGGTGGCGCAGGCGCCGTGCGGTGTGTGCGTCGCTGCGGCGCCAGCTCAGTGCATTCAGTCGAACAGGCCGAAGGTCAGGCGGCTCCACCAGGAGCGCTTCTGTTCCTGCTGCTCCGCTTCCTTGAGCACCGGGCGCAGCTCTTCAGGCAGATCGCGCGACGCATTCTCGTACTGGCGCAGTACGTCGCGGTTGGCGCGGGAGGTGTCCGGGCGCGGCGCTTCGCCTTCAATGAAGCCGAGGGTTGCCTTGCTCAGCCAGCTGCGGTTGTCGTCTTCGCGCTCGATTGGCGTGAACTTGCCGCCTTCCAGAGTTGCATGGTCTGGATAGTTGAGCTGCAGGGTCTTCAGGCTGGTGTCGGCCAGGTCGTCGAGACCCAGGCGCTGGTAGGCCTCGGTCATCACGGCCAGACCGTCTGCCACGGCCGGCGTGCCCTGGAAGTTCTCCACCACATAACGGCCACGGTTGGCGGCGGCGACATACGCCTGGCGCTTGAGGTAGTAGTGGGCGACGTGGATTTCGTTGGCCGCCAGCAGGTTGCGCAGGTAGATCATGCGCGCCTTGGCATCTGGCGAGTACCGGCTGTTCGGGTAGCGGCTGGTGAGCTGGGCGAACTCGTTGAAAGAGTCGCGCGCGGCACCCGGGTCGCGCTTGGTCATGTCCAGCGGCAGGAAGCGTGCAAGCAGGCCGCGGTCCTGATCGAAGGAAGCTAGACCCTTCAGGTAGTAGGCGTAGTCGACGTTCGGATGCTGCGGATGCAGGCGGATGAAACGCTCGGCCGCCGAGCGTGCGGCTTCCGGCTCGACGTTGCGGTAATAGGCGTAGATCAGCTCGAGTTGCGCTTGTTCGGCGAAGCGACCGAACGGGTAGCGCGACTCCAGGGCCTTGAGCTTGCTGATGGCGCTGGTGTAGCTCTTGTTGTCCAGGTCGGCCTGTGCTTGCTGGTACAGCTCGACTTCACCCAGGTTTTCGTCGACGGTTTCGTTGGATGAACAGGCGGCGGTGAGGGCGAGAATGGCGATCAGCAGCAGGTGTTTCACTTGCATGGCGGCTTGCGTCCCTGTGACGGCTGGCTGTCTCGCGCGGAGCCGTCCTGTTATGATGAGCGCCCCGGTGCGCCGGGACAAAGACGCCGTATTTAAACACAAGCGTGTAGCCGAAACCAAAGGCCGCTCCGCCATCTGCGGTCCCCGGGTTCATCCATCACCAGTGGATGTCACCTGCCTCTCTCAGACGAACCTATCTCGCCGTATGTCCACGACTTCCACACAGGCCATCCAACTCCGTGCCGAGGTGCCGTTTGACCTTGGCGGGCAGCGTCTCGACCAGGTCGCGGCGCAGCTCTTTTCCGAGCACTCGCGCTCGCGTCTCTCCGCCTGGATCAAGGATGGTCTACTTACCGTAGATGGTGCCGTGCTGCGCCCCCGCGACACCGTGCATGCGGGCGCCGTCCTCGAATTGAATGCCGAACAGCAGGCGCAGGGCGAATGGGTGGCGCAGGACATTCCGCTCGAGATCGTCTATGAGGACGATCAGATCCTGGTGATCGACAAGCCCGCCGGGCTGGTTGTGCACCCTGCTGCCGGCCATGCCGACGGCACGTTGCTCAATGCACTGCTGCATCACGTTCCTGATCTGATAAACGTGCCGCGTGCCGGCATTGTCCATCGGCTGGACAAGGACACCACCGGCCTGATGGTGGTCGCCAAAACGCTGCAGGCGCAGACCCGCCTGGTCGAGCAGCTGCAGGCGCGCAGTGTCAGTCGCATCTACGAGGCGATCGTCATCGGCGTGATCATCACCGGTGGCACGATCGATGCGCCGATCGGTCGGCACGGCCAGCAGCGTCAGCGCATGGCAGTGGTGGAGGGCGGCAAGCCGGCGGTCAGTCACTACCGTGTGCTAGAGCGGTTCCGCTCGCACACCCATGTCAGGGTCAAGCTGGAAACCGGGCGCACTCACCAGATTCGTGTGCACATGACCCATCTCGGTTACCCGCTGGTCGGTGACCCGCTGTATGCCGGGCGCTTCCGCATTCCGCCGGCGGCGAATCCGACGCTGGTGCAGACATTGCGCGAGTTCCCGCGGCAGGCGCTGCATGCGCGCTTCCTCGAACTCGATCATCCGGTGACCGGGCAGAGGATAAAATGGGAGTCGCCGCTGCCGGACGACTTCGTCTGGTTGCTGACCCTGCTGCAACAGGATCGCGAGGCCTTCGTCGGGTGAGCGCCTGGGGCGAGGATTGGCTCGTACCCGAGTGGCCCGCCCCGGCAGGCGTCCATGCCTGTGTGACCACGCGGCGAGGCGGTATCAGTGTCGCGCCGTTCGACAGTTTCAATCTGGGCGATCATGTCGGTGACGAGCCGGCGGCGGTTGCCTGGAATCGGCAGCATCTTCAAGAAGTGCTCGGGTGCAATCCTGTCTGGCTGGAGCAAGTGCATTCGAGTATTGCTGTCCGTGCCACATCTGGAAGCCGCGAGACTGCCGATGCCAGTTGGAGCGAGACGCCGGGCCAGGCTTGTGCCGTGCTGACTGCGGACTGCCTGCCGGTACTGTTCTGTGATCGTGCCGGAACCCGAGTTGCCGCAGCACATGCCGGTTGGCGCGGGCTGGCTGGTGGCGTGCTCGAGGCCACGCTGGACGTTCTGTCGGTCCCTGCCGATGAAGTGTTGGTCTGGTTGGGGCCGGCGATCGGGCCGGCCGCATTCGAGGTCGGCCCAGAGGTACGCGATGCATTCCTTGCGCAGCACCCTGCAGCCGCGACGGCGTTCGTACCAAGCCACAATGCAGGGCGCTTCATGGCTGACCTCTACCAGCTGGCGCGCATCCGCCTCGCCGCTGCTGGCGTTGGCGCGGTCTATGGCGGCGGCCTGTGTACCTTTAGCGACGCGCGTTTCTACTCCTATCGTCGCGCCCCGCGCACCGGTCGTTTCGCCAGCCTGATCTGGCTGGCATGACATGCGCCGCGCTACGCGGCGTGAATTAAGCGGTGACTCTGCGGTCTTGGCATGACCTGCATCAATGTCATCTGCCTTGAATCTCCAACAATCATCCTCATCTATGCTGCATCTCGCAGGTTTCGTATATGGCGCGATTCAAGGCGTCGGCCTGCTCCACTTGAGGATGAACACCCATGCGTATCGATCGTTTGACCAGCAAGCTGCAGCTTGCACTCTCCGATGCCCAGTCCATTGCTGTCGGCCTGGATCACTCCGCCATTGAACCGCTGCACCTGATGCAGGCGTTGCTGGAGCAGCAGAGTGGCTCGATCAAGCCGTTGCTGATGCAGGTTGGCTTCGATATCAATGCTCTGCGTCAGGCGCTGACCAAGGAGCTCGATCAGCTGCCCAAGCTGCAGAATCCGACCGGCGACATGAATCTATCGCAGGATCTCGCCCGACTGCTCAATCAGGCTGATCGTCTCGCCCAGCAGAAGGGCGATCAGTACATTTCCAGCGAACTGGTGCTGCTCGCTGCGCTGGACAGCAATACCCGCCTGGGCAAGCTGCTGCTGGCCCAAGGGGTCAGCAAGAAGGCGCTGGAAAACGCCATCAACAATTTGCGCGGTGGCGATGCGGTGAACGACCCCAATGCCGAGGAGTCGCGGCAGGCGTTGGACAAGTACACCGTGGACATGACCAAGCGCGCCGAGGACGGCAAGCTTGACCCGGTGATCGGCCGCGACGACGAAATCCGTCGCACCATCCAAGTCCTGCAGCGGCGTACCAAGAACAACCCGGTGCTGATCGGCGAGCCGGGGGTCGGCAAAACCGCAATCGTCGAAGGCTTGGCGCAGCGCATCGTCAACGGCGAGGTGCCGGATGGGCTCAAGGACAAGCGCCTGCTGGCGCTGGACATGGGCTCGCTGATCGCTGGTGCGAAGTTCCGCGGCGAGTTCGAGGAGCGTCTCAAGGCCGTGCTCAATGAGCTGTCCAAGCAGGAAGGCCGCGTCATCCTGTTTATCGACGAGCTGCATACCATGGTCGGCGCGGGCAAGGCCGAAGGCGCCATGGACGCCGGCAACATGCTCAAGCCCGCCTTGGCGCGTGGCGAGCTGCACTGCGTCGGTGCTACCACGCTGGACGAGTATCGCCAGTACATTGAGAAGGATGCCGCTCTTGAACGGCGTTTCCAGAAGGTGCTGGTCGACGAGCCGAGCGAGGAAGACACCATCGCCATCCTCCGTGGTTTGAAAGAACGCTACGAGGTGCACCACGGCGTGACCATCACCGATGGCGCGATTATCGCAGCGGCCAAGCTGAGCCACCGCTATATCACCGATCGCCAGTTGCCGGACAAGGCCATCGACCTGATCGACGAGGCGGCCAGCCGCATCCGTATGGAGATCGACTCCAAGCCCGAAGAGCTCGATCGCCTGGATCGTCGTCTGATCCAGTTGAAGATCGAGCGTGAGGCGCTGAAGAAGGAGGACGACGAGGCCACCAAGAAGCGCCTGGCGAAGCTGGAGGGCGACATCGCCAAGCTGGAGCGCGAATACGCTGATCTGGAGGAAATCTGGAAGTCTGAGAAAGCCGAGGTGCAGGGCTCGGCGCAGATCCAGCAGAAGATCGAGCAGGCCAAGGCCGAGCTCGAGGCGGCGCGGCGCAAGGGCGACCTGGCGCGCATGGCCGAGCTGCAGTACGGCATCATTCCAGATCTCGAACGCAGCCTGGAGATGGTCGACCAGCACGGCAAGAAAGAGAATCAGCTGCTGCGTAACAAGGTGACCGACGAAGAAATCGCCGAGGTGGTTTCCAAGTGGACCGGCATCCCGGTGTCAAAGATGCTGGAAGGCGAGCGCGACAAGTTGCTGCGTATGGAGGACATGCTGCACACCCGTGTCATCGGCCAGCATGAAGCCGTGGTAGCCGTATCCAATGCCGTACGCCGCTCACGCGCCGGGCTGGCCGACCCGAATCGCCCAAGTGGCTCGTTCCTCTTCCTCGGCCCGACCGGGGTCGGCAAGACCGAGCTGTGCAAGGCGCTGGCCGAGTTTCTCTTCGACACCGAGGAGGCGATGATCCGCATCGACATGTCCGAGTTCATGGAGAAGCACTCTGTTGCGCGCCTGATCGGTGCGCCGCCGGGCTACGTCGGCTACGAAGAGGGTGGTTACCTGACCGAAGCGGTACGCCGTAAGCCTTATTCAGTGGTGCTCATGGACGAGGTGGAGAAGGCCCATCCGGATGTGTTCAACGTGCTGTTGCAGGTGCTTGAGGATGGCCGTCTGACCGACAGCCACGGCCGCACGGTGGACTTCAAGAACACCGTGATCGTGATGACCTCGAACCTGGGCTCGACACAGATCCAGGAGCTGGTCGGTGATCCAGATGCGCAGCGGGCAGCAGTGATGGATGCGGTGGCACATCACTTCCGCCCAGAGTTCATCAATCGCATCGACGAAGTGGTGGTGTTCGATCCGCTTGGTCGTGAGCAGATCGCTGGCATCGCCGACATTCAGCTGGGGCGTCTGCGCAAGCGTCTGGCAGAGCGCGAACTGAGCCTTGAGCTCAGCCAGGAGGCGATGGATAAGCTGATCGCCGTCGGTTACGACCCGGTCTACGGAGCGCGGCCGCTCAAGCGCGCGATTCAGCGTTGGATCGAGAACCCGCTGGCGCAGCAGATCCTCTCGGGTCAGTTCGCGCCGGGCAGCAGCGTCAAGGCTCGGGTCGAGGGCGAGCAAATCGTTTTCGATTGAGCAATGCAGTGACCCTGCGGGAGGGGAATCATCCCTGCAGGCGATGCCTGGCGGCGCAGTGTTTTCGCCGAACCGCAGGGTGAACGCAAAGTGTTGTAAGGAATCGCATTTTTAGGGTTGACAGGCGAGCCGGGAACCGTAAAATGGCGCGCCTCTGAGGCGGTAACGTAACGCCGAAGAGCTGGAATTAAAGTTGTTCCGCGATAGCTCAGTCGGTAGAGCAAATGACTGTTAATCATTGGGTCCCAGGTTCGAGTCCTGGTCGCGGAGCCAAATTCCAATCGGGGTATAGCGCAGTCCGGTAGCGCGCCTGCTTTGGGAGCAGGATGTCGGGAGTTCGAATCCCCCTACCCCGACCATTTTTGGGTCGTTAGCTCAGTTGGTAGAGCAGTTGGCTTTTAACCAATTGGTCGTAGGTTCGAATCCTACACGACCCACCATACGAGCTTCTGAAGAAGCCTGAAAAGCTGGATATCCACATGGATCTCCAGCTTTTTTTTGCCCGCGATTTGTAGCAGCGTGGCTGGCGCACCCGCAGGCGCGCCAGCTCGTATCAGTGCAGTTTCAGACGCGGCTCGGTGGTGCGGCTCAGCTTGTCGCCGAGCATCATCAGCAGCGTTCGCGGGACGCCGTACAGCGCGATCTGGTGCATGCGATACAGCGAGATGTAGAACATTCGCGCCAGCCAGCCTTCTAGCATTACGTTGCCGGTCAGGTTGCCCATCAGATTGCCCACCGCCGAAAAGCTCGACAGCGAAATTAGTGAGCCGTAGTCCTTGTAGCGATAGGTCGGCAGCGGCTTGCCTTCCAGCCGATTGCGGATCGAGCGGGCCAGCATCGAGGCCTGCTGGTGGGCTGCCTGCGCGCGGGGCGGGACATTGCGGTCACTGTCTGGCTGGGGGCAGGCGGCGCAGTCGCCGAACGCGAAGATGTTGTCGTCACGGGTGGTCTGCAATGTCGGATGCACGACCAGCTGGTTAATGCGGTTGCTCTCAAGGCCATCAAGCTCGTGGAGGAATCCTGGAGCCTTGATCCCGGCCGCCCAGACCTTGAGGCTGGCCGGGACGAACTCGCCCTGTTTTGTATGCAGGCCTTCGGCTGTGACTTCACTGACGGCCGAGCCGGTGAGAACCTTCACGCCCAGATCGAGCAGCGTTTGGTGCACAGGCTGGCTGATGCGCTCGGGGAGGGCGGGCAGCACTTTTGGCCCGGCCTCGATCAGCGTGATCTTCACATCTTCCGGCTTGATGCCGTCCAGGCCGTAGGCGGCAAGCTCCTTGGCGGCGTGCAGCAGCTCTGCGGCCAGCTCTACTCCGGTTGCGCCAGCGCCGACGATGGCCATGCTTATCTCGCTCGAAGTGCCCTCTCCGGCATGCGCCTTCATGTAATGGCTCAGTAGCTGCCGATGAAAGCGTTCGGCCTGCTCGCGGGTGTCGAGGAAGATGCAGTGCTCGGCAGCGCCGAGCGTGCCGAAGTCATTGGTCGTACTGCCGACTGCGATCACCAGGGTGTCGTAGTTCAGCGTGCGCGACGGCACCAGTTCCACGCCGAATTCATCGCAAGTGGCGTTCAGGCGTATGCATTTGCTGGTGCGGTCCAGGCCGGCCATGCGCCCCATCTGGAATTCGAAGTGATTCCACTTGGCTTGGGCGACATAGTTGAGCTCGTCCGCAGACGAGTTCAGCGAGCCCGCAGCCACTTCGTGCAGCAGGGGCTTCCAGATGTGCGTGAGGTTGGCATCGACCAGCGTGACCCGGGCTTTACCGCGCTTGCCGAGGGTCCTGCCCAGGCGGGTGGCGAGCTCAAGCCCGCCGGCGCCGCCGCCGACAATTACGATTCGATGTGACATGGGGATGACTCATAGCTACAAAGAAGTCGGCGGCGCGGCCGGGCGAGCGGAGCTCAAAGCACCAGGCGGCTCAAGAGGCGGCTCAGCAGCCCTAGCCCGATTACCACGATCAGTACGATCAGCAGCAGAATCCACGGGCGGAACGGCTGGCGTTCGACCTGGTGCTGCGGTGCGCGGAGGTATTCGTCGACGCGCTGCTGGTCTTCGGGGTTCAGGCGGCTGGGCATAGGCACCTCGAATAGAATGCAGGCATTCTAGCTGTGCAGGGGCAAAAGCCAAGCGCGAAGTGCGGCACTTTGCCGCGCGGAGGGCGGTGCGAGCATGCCCGGCGGCATGCTCGCCGAATGAGTTAGGTGTTCTTCAGCTTGCGCAGGTTGCCGATTACCGACTCCAGTGCGCGATCGAACAGCAGGGTGTCGTTGAGTAATCGAATGGCGCCGCGCTGGAACTCGCTGGCCAGGCCCATACGAGTCTTTTCCAAGACCTTCATGCCGGTGCGGTTGACGAAGATGTACTTGCCGGTGGGCTTGATCACTGCTGCCAGCTTGCAGCGCAACTTGTGCTCTTCGTCCTCCTGGAACTCCACCCAGCTACCTACTCGCAGGTTATCGACCTGAATCAGGGCGTCGTCGTTATCAGGCAGGCTGATTTCGGGTTCCTGGTCGCGGCTTTCGCCCGGTGCAAGGAGAACGATCTCGTCGACTACTTCGACCATCGCCGGTTTGGCTGCGGCCGCAGATGCGGCTGGCTCCGGCTGGTTGTCGTCGTCCGTTGCGGCTTCGTCAGGAATGTTCTGCGGTTGCTGGAAGCGCTGCAGGGTCTGAACGTGAAGCGCTTCGAGCTGGGTAAAGAAGTCGCCGGTGGAGAAGGGGTCGAATGCAGCGCTAACCAGTCCTTCGCGTAGAGCCTTGAGCAGGCTGGGCACTAGCTCCAGCAGTCGCGCGCGCGACTCTTCGTCTTCATGGGGCGTAACGCTCCAGACCAAGTCGTCCATGGTGTCGAGGGCGGCCTGCCATTCCTCGGACTGGGTGCCGTGTTTCAAGCAGGTAAGCAGTAATACCTTGCTCCAGGCTTCCTGCAGCAGGCGAACCACGACTTCCGGTAGCGTTTTGCCGAGCAGGCGCTGGTTCAGCGCGTGCTCCACTTCCTGGCGGGCAATTTCGGCCTTGGCGCGGCCTTCTTCGGCATCGCGGGTGCGCTGCTCCAGCAGCTCGCTGCGGCGGCGCTCATCGCCCATGAATGCGAGAAAATCAGCCAGCAGCTCGGAGAAAATGGCTGGATCGTCGGTGAAGTCGTTGAGCAGTCGCGCGACGATTTGCTCGATCTTCTGGTACAGGCTGTCGCGCTGCGCTTCGTCCTGATCGCCCCAGCCCATCGCTGCAGAAGCGATTTCGTTTAGCAGGCGGCGTGCCGGGTGGCTGCCGCGACTGAAGAAGGTTTTGTCCAGCACCGCAACCTTGAGCAGTGGAATCTGCAGGCGGCCGATCAGCGCTTTCAGCGAGTCCGGCAAGGTGCGATCGTCAAGAATGAATTCAAACAGCATGGCGACGAGGTTGATCACGTCGTCATCGATCTCGCCAACCACGCGAGACTTGCCGGTTTTGGCGCTGACCCGGCTCAGCAGGTTGCCGAGCTGGTCCTGGAGGTCAAAGTCGTCGACGGTCTGAGGCGCGCGCGCCTGCATATGCGACAACAGCCGAAGCAGGTCACTGCTGGAGATCGGTATGGCGTCGCTGGGTACGTTGCGAGCTGGCAGTACGCTGCTGCCGCGGAGCTCGGAAAGCAGGCTGTGCAGTGCGCTGAAGGCGGCTTCCTGCAGTCCCTCATCCGCATGGCTTGCTTGGCCAAGTGGGGCTGATGGTGCGTTGCTGGCGGCTGGCGCGCCTTGCCGTTGCTGGCGGCGTGGCGGGGTGGAGTGCAGCTCCGGCAGGATGCCGGCGGCGACCAGGGTCTGGTTGGCCTCGGCGTATAGCTGGTCGATATCCCCGAGCACGTACTTTTCGAAGAGCTTGAAGATGATCAGCTTGACCTTGATCTCCACACCCAGGCTGCTGCTGGTTTCGATGAAGTAGTCACAGAGCGCATGTGGACCCAGCGGATTGCTCTTATCGTCGAGCTTCTTGCTGATAAGTGCGTTCATACGCGTGGTCAGGTGTGCCAGTGGTTGCGCGGCCCGGGTCATGACCTTGGCAACCATGGTGTCGATGGCGACCGATTCTTCCAGTTCGTCGTTCTGCACCAGCGACAGGCTGTCAAAGGAGACAGTGTCAAGGGCTGGCGGCTTGCCGATCTCGTACTGATTCAGCTTGGCAAAGGCTTCGAACAGCTGTTGCAGAAAGCCGCGCTCGATGTTGCGGCGCTTCATGCGCAAGTCGCGCATGGCTTCGAAGAAAGCGTTCTGTTCGGCATTGCTGGTCGCGCGGTCGGCGATCTCGAAAAGCGAGTCATCGGCATTGTCGAACAACGACTGCAAAGCCTGGCGGAGTTGCTGAGCAGCCTTGTCGCGCACGCTGATGAGCGCCACGGGCAGGCGGCCTGCCGCCGAGGAAGGCTTTTGCTCAGGGGCAGCCTTGTTCAGGTGCACCACTTTCGCATCGGTTCGCATCGAGACTCTCCTGCGGTCGCCTGCTTAAGGGCGGACACAACGCCAGATTTCCAGCAGCGTCTTATATAAAGGTAACCACGTCGGCAGGGCAAGGCGGAAGGTTCCGGGCGAGACCGCAATCTAGTGCGGGTTTGACATATCGAGCCGGATTCCTGGCGCAGCATAGCCGAGCAGTTTGATTTTACAACGGCGCTTCGTCAGCCAAGGGTCGCCATTTCGGTGGCGCCAAATTCTTAGACGGCATTATAAGCATTGGTTGCATACGCCAAGTCCGGTTTTTCATTGGACATGACTTGCCTCACAGATACTCGCAGGTTTTCCGCCGAGAGGTATGAAAGGTCGGTCTGGAGGTCTGCTTGCGTTAGCAGGTTGTCGCTATCGCCAGCGGATCGAGCCTTTATAATCTTCGCCATATTCAGGAGCCTGCCATGCCGAATCTAACCCTTGCCGATCTGTCTGCCGAAATCGAGGCGAACGTACGCCGAGCACTAATTGAGGATGTTGGCAGCGGTGATATCACCGCGCAGCTGATCCCCGCCGAGCGGCTGGCGCATGCGTCGGTCATAACCCGTGAGGTAGCCGTGATTAGTGGCACTGCCTGGGTCGATGCCGTCTTTCGCCAGGTCGACCCGCGGGTGGCGGTCCATTGGCAGGTCGCCGATGGCGAAAGGGTCGATGCCGATCGGGTTTTGTTTCACCTCGAGGGACCTGCACGTGCACTGCTCACCGGTGAGCGCAGCGCGCTGAACTTTCTACAGATGCTTTCCGGGGTGGCAACGCGCTGCCGTCGCTACGCGGACATGGTCGAGGGCACCGGCGTGCGCTTGCTCGACACGCGCAAGACGATTCCCGGGCTGCGTCTGGCGCAGAAGTATGCTGTCACCTGCGGCGGCTGCCATAACCATCGAATCGGTCTTTACGACGCCTTCCTGATCAAGGAGAACCACATCGCGGCCTGCGGCGGCATCGCAGAAGCAGTCGCCGCGGCGCATCGCATTGCGCCTGGCAAGCCTGTGGAAGTCGAGGTGGAGAGTCTGGACGAGCTTGAGCAGGCGCTCAGGGCAGGCGCCGATATCGTCATGCTGGACGAGCTCAGTCTGGACGATATGCGCACCGCAGTAGCGATTAATGGCGGGCGCGCCAAACTGGAGGCGTCAGGTGGGATCAGCGACGAAACCCTGCGTAGCGTGGCGGAAACGGGGGTGGATTACATCTCCATCGGCGCGCTGACCAAGCATGTGCGGGCGGTGGATCTGTCGATGCGTTTGCGGCAGTAAGGGCGGGGAGGTTGTGGGGCCTGGCGCAGCGGGTGCGCCAGGCGGATCGGTCAGTGGCGGCTTTTCAGACCGAAATTCTCGTGCAGGGTGCCGGGGGTGTCGTCGCCCTTGGGCGCATAGTCCTTCGGCGGCTCGGTGAAGGTAGGCGACGAGAGACGCCCCCGAGTGCCATGGTTTTCTTCGCTGTGCAGTGCCGCCATCAGGCGTTGACGGGTCTGTTCGTCGAGGGCGAGGCGGTTGGCGCCGTCAGACAGGTGATCCTGGATGTCCTGATAGTTGTTGGTCAGTTTGCGCAGCAGGCTGGCGGTGGTGTTGAAGTGGGTAACCACTTCACTCTGATAGGTGTCGAAACGCTCTTGCAGGTCATCGACCTGACGCTGTGTGCGGTTGGGTGCGCTGCTGCGTGCCACCAGATAACCGATGGCGACGCCGGCGATCAGGCCGACGATCGGGAGCAACCAGGTCGCGAGGGTCTGTTCCACGAGTCCTTCCTCTATATAAACGGCTGTGCTTACGTTAACGTCTCGTACCTGCTCTGTATACCGCAACGCGAGGCGGCGGTTATTGGCAGCTAGTTAGCAAGACGAGTCGACTCGTCCCAAGGTCACGGAGTTCCTGCTTTGTTGAAACGCGAAACCCCCCTCACGCTTGATGCCCCTTGCGGGGCGCTTGAAGCGCTGTACTTCGATCAACCTCAGCCGGCTGGGCTGGCGCTGATCTGCCATCCGAACCCGGTCAAGGGCGGCACCATGCTGAATAAGGTGGTTTCGACCCTGCAGCGTACCGCGCGGGATGCTGGCTACAGCACGCTGCGCTTCAATTATCGCGGCGTCGGCGGCAGTGCCGGTGCGCACGATATGGTCGAGGGCGAGGTGGATGATGCCGAGGCTGCGCTGCGCTGGCTGCGCGAGCAGAACCCGGAGCTGCCGCTGACGCTGCTGGGGTTCTCCTTCGGTGGTTTTGTCGCCGGCAATCTGGCCGGGCGGTTGAACGCCGAGGGCGTAGCGGTAGAACGGCTGATGATGGTGGCGCCGGCGGTTTCGCGCCTTGCCGAGCTGTCGCTGGCTGAGGATTGTCGGCTGACGATCATTCAGCCGGAGCAGGATGAGGTCATCGATGCTGAGTCGGTTTACGCCTTTTCCGCACAGCTACAGCACCCCCATGAGCTGCTGAAAGTGGCAGAATGCGGCCACTTTTTTCACGGCAAACTGGTGGAACTGAAGGAGCTGGTTGCTCCGCGTCTTTGATGCCCGAGCCTGTTCCTCTCCGCCGCGCGCAACGATCGAGAATGACTGTATGACTACCCGCATCCTGACCGGTATCACCACCACCGGCACGCCGCACCTGGGCAACTACGCCGGCGCGATCCGCCCGGCAATCCTGGCCAGCCGCGACGCGGCCGCCGACTCCTTCTATTTCCTGGCTGACTACCACGCGCTGATCAAGTGCGACGACCCGCTGCGCATCCAGCGCTCGCGCCTGGAAATCGCCGCGACCTGGCTGGCCTGCGGCCTGGATGCCGAGCGGGTGACCTTTTATCGTCAGTCCGATGTCCCGGAAATCCCCGAGCTGACCTGGCTGCTGACCTGCGTAACGGCCAAAGGGCTGCTCAACCGCGCCCATGCCTACAAGGCCTCGGTGGACAAGAACGTCGAGAACGGCGAGGACCCGGACGCCGGCGTGACCATGGGTCTGTACAGCTACCCGGTGCTGATGGCGGCGGACATCTTGATGTTCAATGCGCACAAGGTGCCGGTTGGCCGCGACCAGATCCAGCATGTGGAAATGGCCCGCGATATCGCCCAGCGCTTCAATCACCTGTTCGGCAACGGCCGCGAGTTCTTCACCCTGCCCGAAGCGGTGATCGAAGAGGGTGTCGCCACGCTGCCGGGGCTCGACGGGCGCAAGATGTCCAAGAGCTACGACAACACCATTCCGCTGTTCGGCAGCGCCAAGGAGCTCAAGGCAGCGGTCGCGCGCATCGTCACCGACTCGCGCCTGCCGGGCGAGCCGAAGGACCCGGACAACTCCCACCTGTTCACCCTTTATCAGGCCTTCGCCACCGCGCAGCAGCAGTCCGATTTCCGCCAGCAATTGCTCGACGGGCTGGCTTGGGGTGATGCCAAGCAGCGCCTGTTCGAATTGCTCGACAACGAGCTGGGCGAGGCGCGCGAGCTGTATCACCAACTGATCACCAAGCCGGCCGAACTGGAGGACATCCTCCAGGCGGGCGCCGCCAAGGCGCGCCGGATTGCTACCCCGTTCCTCGGCGAGCTGCGCGAGGCCGTCGGCCTGCGCAACTTCCGCAGCGAAGTGAAAAGCGCAGCGCCAGCCAAGAAGAAGTCCAGCAAGGTGGCGCGCTTCGCCAGCTTCCGCGAGGCCGATGGTGCCTTCCGCTTCCGTTTCTTCGCGCCGGATGGCGAGGAGCTGCTGCTGTCCCGCCCGCTCAGCAACCCGAAGGCGATCGGTAGCCTGACTCAAAGGCTGATCGCCGGCGGGCCGGACGCGCTGGAACTTCGCGAGGACGAAGGTGATCAATTCACCCTGTGGCTGGACGACGAATGCATCGCCGACAGTCCGCACTTCGAGAGCGCCGAAGCGCTCGACGCGGCCATGCTGCGGGTACGCGAGGCGCTGGCCACGCTCGTTGGCTGACGCGTTGTCGCCAGGGCGGAACGCACCGTGCGGTTGCGTTCCGCGGCTCTACGGCGATCTTCAAGAATGGGTGTCCCAGGAGGGCTGACGCTTGAACGACCTGAGTAAATTGCCAACCACCGAGGGCGCCGCTAAAGTGTCGGCCCCGTTTCACTACCCGAACTCCGCCATGACCCCTCTTGAGCGCTATCAGGCCGACCTGAAACGTCCTGACTTCTTCCACGATGCCGCCCAGGAAAACGCGGTGCGTCACCTGCAGCGTCTGTACGACGATCTGGTGGCCGACGATCGCAGCAAGAGCGGCTTGCTCGGCAAGCTGTTCGGCAAGAAACAGCAGGAGCCGATCAAGGGCATCTACTTCTGGGGCGGCGTTGGCCGCGGCAAGACCTACCTGGTCGATACCTTCTTCGACGCGTTGCCGTTCAAGCAGAAGACGCGTACGCACTTTCACCGCTTCATGAAGCGCGTGCACGAGGAAATGAAAACCCTCAAGGGCGAGAAGAACCCGCTGACCATCATCGGCAAGCGCTTCGCCGACGAGTCGCGGGTGATCTGTTTCGACGAATTCTTCGTCTCCGATATCACCGACGCGATGATTCTCGCCACCCTGCTCGAGGAGCTGTTCAAGAACGGCGTGAGCCTGGTGGCGACCTCCAACATCGTGCCGGACGGTCTGTACAAGGACGGTCTGCAGCGTGCGCGTTTCCTGCCAGCGATCGAGCTGCTGAAGAAGCACACCGAGATCGTCAACGTCGACAGCGGCATCGACTATCGCCTGCGTGCGCTGGAGCAGGCCGAGCTGTTCCACTTCCCCCTCGATGCCGAGGCCGAGCAGAGCCTGGAGCGCAGCTTCAAGAGCCTGCTGCCGGAAAACTGCCGGGTCGTCGACAAGGACGTGCTGATGGTCGAGAACCGCGAGATTCGCGCGGTGAAGACTGGCAACGATGTGGCCTGGTTCGAGTTCCGCGAGCTGTGCGACGGGCCGCGCAGCCAGAACGACTACATCGAGCTGGGCAAGATCTTCGGTGCCATCCTGCTGGCCAACGTCGAGCAGATGAATGTCACCAAGGACGACATGGCGCGCCGCTTCATCAACCTGGTGGACGAGTTCTACGACCGCAACGTCAAGCTCATCATCTCTGCCGAGGTCGAGCTCAAGGACCTCTATACCGGCGGCCGTCTGGAGTTCGAATTCCAGCGCACCCTGAGTCGCCTGCTGGAGATGCAGTCCCACGAGTACCTGGCGCGCCCGCACAAGCCCTGACGATACGCCGGTCGCGAAGTCCCACTCTTCGCGACTTGGCTGCTGCCTCTGAACATTCGGGTACTGCGCCTTGGTAGGCGCGCTCGATCGCGAAGGGGCTTGCGGGCAGTCGGTATCCTGTTTCAGCAGCTTTTTCCGAGATTGCCCTACGATTCCGGCCGGTATTTCTGCCGGTAGTGATTGGGTGATAGCTCGGTGTGCTGGCGGAACAGACGGGCGAAGAAGCTGGCATCGTCGTAGCCCACTTCATAACTGATCGTCTTGATGCTCTTACCGGTGGTGGCGAGCAGGCTCTTGGCCGTCTCGATCCGCAGTCGCTGCAGATAGTGCAGCGGCTTGTCGCCTGTGGCGGCCTGGAAGCGCCGCATGAAGTTGCGGATGCTCATGCCATGCTGGCGCGCCACATCCTCGAAGCGGAATTTTTCGGCGAAGTTCGCTTCCAGCCACTCCTGAATCTGCAGAATTCGCGTATCCAGATGCAGCTTCTGCCCGCCGAAACCCAGACGCCCCGGGCTGTAGCTGCGTTGCAGTTCGAATAGCACATCGCGGGCCATGCCCTGCGCCACATGCGCGCCGCAAAAGCGCTCTACCAGATACATGTACAGGTCGCAGGCCGAGGTAGTGCCGCCTGCGCAGTAGAGGTTGTCGCTGTCGGTGAGGTGCTTGTCGGCGCTGAAGTGCACGCCGGGAAAGCGCTCGGCGAAGTCGTTGGCAAAACGCCAGTGGGTGGTTGCCTCGCGGCCTTCCAGCAAACCAGCCTGAGCCATCCAGAAGACGCCGGTGGCTTCGCCGCAGATGACGCTGCCGGCAGCGTGCCGCTCGCGCAACCACGGCGCGACTTCCGGATACTGCGCGCAGAGGGCATCGAAATCGCCCCAGAATGCCGGCAGGATCACCATATCGGCATCGTCCAGCAGGCTATCCACCGCTATGGCGGTACCGCTGAAGGTGTTTACTGCTCGGCCGTCGGGGCTGACCAGGCGGGTTTCGAATGCGGGGTGCAAGTCCAGACCGAGCTGCTTGCCATAGCGCAGGCTGGCCATGTGAAAAAAGTCCTTGGCCTGCATGAGCGTCGAGGCGAACACTCCTTCCGTGGCCAGTATGCTGACGTGTCTGATCGAGGCGAGGTTGGGCATGCGATTCTAATTATTGTGATGGAATAACAGGGTAAAACTGCCGTGCGACGGCTGGAGCGTCCTATTTTTCCGGGGTGCTGTCCAGTCTGAACTGTTGCTGTGCGGCTGAACCGTTGCACCGGCAGGGCGTCGAATCGCAGACGTACAGGAGCCAATCATGAGCGAACCCAATCCGTATCCCGCTGTGCCATTCGGCGACTGGGACGGCAGCCCGGCAGCTGCGCGAGCAATGCAGCAGACGCTGGCCTCGCAGGTACGACTGCAGGATGACTTTCCGCCGTTGCGCTTGATTGCCGGGGTGGATGTCGGCTTCGAAGAAGGCGGAAGCATCACCCGAGCAGCAGCTGTGCTGCTGGATGCCGATACGCTCGAGCTGGTCGGCAGCAGCCTGGCGCGAATCCCCACGAATATGCCGTATATCCCTGGTCTGCTGTCATTTCGCGAGCTGCCGGCAGTCCTCCAGGCGCTCGCCGAGCTGCCAGCGGTCCCCGATCTGATCTTTTCCGACGGCCACGGTATCGCCCACCCGCGGCGCCTGGGAATCGCCGCACATCTCGGTGTGGTAACTGGCCTGCCCACCATTGGCGTGGCGAAGAAGCTGCTCACCGGCGAGCATGATGAGCTTGACCTGATGCGCGGTGCGCAGGTCGAGTTGCGCGACAAGAAGACTGGCGAAATGATCGGCTACGTGTTGCGCAGCAAGGACAAGGTGCGGCCGCTGATCATCTCGCCTGGCAACCGCGTCAGCATCGCCACGGCGCCGGAGCTGGTAAAGCGCTACCTGACGCGCTACCGCCTGCCCGAGCCGACTCGTCTGGCCGATCGGCTGGCCTCGCGGCGGGAGGAAAAGGCCGCTGCACGCCGCATGGCCGGCAACGCCTAGTAGCTGGCGCTCCTGTCAGGTTGTAACCGCGATTGCCAGCCGTGGCGGCTGCGCTTGCAGGCGCCGTCGTGCAGGCGCTAGCCTGCGGGCTTGCTGTCAGCATGGACCTTCAAGATGCATCTGGATTGCGCCACCGGCTGGTGTCATGGCGTCCGCCACTGCCCGTCGCCGAACTTCAACCAGCGTCCGGCCGGCGAGATATCCCTGCTGGTGATTCACAACATCAGCCTGCCGCCGGGGCAGTTTGGTACCGGCAAGGTTCAGCAGTTCTTCCAGAATGCACTGCAGCGCTGCGAGCATCCGTTCTTCGAAGAAATCGCCGAACTGCAAGTCTCGGCGCATTTTCTCATCGAGCGTGATGGCGCGATCACTCAGTTCGTCTCCTGTCTGGACCGTGCTTGGCATGCCGGTGTGTCCTGTTTCGATGGCCGTGACGGCTGCAATGATTTCTCAATTGGCATCGAGCTGGAGGGGACTGATGACCAACCCTTCAGCGAGGCGCAGTATCAGGCGCTGATCGAGCTTTGCCGGGTTCTTCAGGGCGCCTATCCGGCCATCACCCCCGAGCGGGTTTGCGGTCACAGCGATATCGCCCCCGGGCGCAAGACCGACCCCGGCCCGGCATTCGACTGGCAGCGGTTGCGCACGGCTACCATTACCTGCTGACGAAAGGAAAAGAGCGATGAGTTTTCTGGTAATCCTGCTCGTGCTGCTGGTGGACAAATTTTCCGACTGGCGACCACGCCTGCAGAACGATGGACCCTGGCTGACGCGACTGCGTCAGGCCGAAACCAGCCCCAGCCTGCAGCGGGCGCCCTGGCTTGTACTGCTTCTGCTGGTGCTGCTGCCGGTGGCGCTGCTCGGCCTGCTGCTGGCGGCGCTGGAGCCTCTGGCGTACGGCTGGCTAAGCCTGCCGCTGCATCTGCTGGTGCTGCTCTACAGCCTGGGCCGTGGGCATGCCAAGTCCGAGCTCGGTACCTTCCGCGATGCGTGGCGACGCGGTGATCAGGAGGCGGCGGCACTGGCCGCCGAGCGGGACATCGGCTTGCAGGAGCAGGATCCGCCCAGCCTGCTGCAGGCGGTGCAGACACGGCTGCTGTGGAAGAGCTACGAGGGTTTTTTCGCCGTCATCTTCTGGTACCTGCTGCTGGGGCCGATGGCGGCCTTGGCCTACCGGTTGCTGGCGCTGTGCGCCGAACATGCCGAGCTAGAAGGATTGCGCGAGCGCGCCGAGCAGCTGCGGCATGCTTTCGACTGGCTGCCGGTGCGGGTGCTGCTGGGCAGCTTCGCCCTGGTCGGCAACTTTGTCGCCGTCAACCGGGCATTGCTGCACGAGTTGCTCAGCTGGGATGTGTCTGCGCGGCGCCTGCTGGCTGATGCGGGCCCGCTGGCTGCCGACCTGTCGCCTCAAATCGATGGTGAGGCGGGCATCGCCCGGCTCGATGGAATAGCCGCATTGCTGGTGCGCACACGGGTCTTCTGGTACGCGGTGATTGCGGTCCTGACCCTCCTCGCCTGAGCAGGAGCAGGCCCAGTGAATGGCCAGCCATCAAATTGCTGGATGGCCATTCGCGCGCCGACACGCTGCAGCCTGCGAGCCAGAGCGGCTGCGCCTGTGGCAGCAACCGCTTGTCGGATGGCCATCATTTGGCTATTACCTTAAGTTACAAAAGCACCTACCGATATCCCGTATAACCCGGGCAGATGCCACTCTCTGACGAGCCCTGCTGCGCGCTGCAATTGCGTGCAAGCCCATACCAATAAAATTGGGAGACGTCGTGTGAATAGTCTGTTGTATCCCGCGATCGCGTTCATGAACCGCCTGAGCTTCGGCATGAAGTTCAGCCTGGTCAGCGTCCTGTTCTTCGTTCCCATGTTGCTGAGCAATTACTACCTGGTGCGCGATTCATACCGGGCGTTCGTCGGCACCCGCACGGAATTGCAGAGCCTGGAGCTGCTCGGCTCGACCCTGCAGGTGCGGCGCAGCATGGAGGACTGGAAGGACCTCGTGCGAATCGAGTCGATCATCGGCCAGACCGGCAATGTCGAGGCGCTGCAGACTCGTTTGAACCGTGTCGAAGCGGAGCTGGCAGCGCAGCTGCAGGCCCTTGCGCCGGTCGGCGATGCGCCCGAACAGGTGGCCGAATTCAATGCTCGCCGCGATGGTCTGGTAGCCGGGCTGAATGCCGCCCAGGCCGAGCAATCAGTACAGTCCAAAGCTGCCATGGCAGAAACGCTGCTGGGGCAGTCGCAGGTGATGATCAAGCTGGTCGCCGGGCAGTCCGGTCTCAGCCAGGACCTCGAGCGCGAGGTACGTCTGCTGGCCGAGCTGCTGACTACGGTAACCCCGGCCATCAGCGCATCGCTCGGCGAGGGCCGCGCGGTGGGCTCCTACACCTTCGGCCAGGGCTACCTGAACTCCGATGCCAGCAACACGCTGGACAACCTCGTGCTGGAGCTGGAAAAGCAGCAGGCGCAGTACGCCGCGCAACTGCAGGATGCTCTCGGCGCGAGCGAGGCCGCGCGGCGCAAGCTCGATTCCTTCGCCAACGCCAGCCGTGAGTCGCTGCAGGCGAGCAGCGACATCCTGCAGGACGAGGTGATCATGGCCGATGCGCTGGACCGCCCGTGGGAGCAGTTCTACGAGCGCATCAGCGCCGAGATGGCGAAGACCTACCAGCTCAACGATGCCATCCTCGGTTACCTCGAGGTGGAGCTGGCCGAGCGGCTGGAGCAGAAGCGCCTGTTGATGACGTTGCTGCTCTCGGCGCTGGCGGTGGTGCTGTGCCTTGTGGCGTACCTGTATGCCGGTTTCTACGCTTCGACACGCGCCTCGCTGCACAACCTGGGTGAGATCATGGGCAGGGTTGCCGGTGGCGACATGACCGTCCGCTATCAGGTGCAGAGCCGCGACGAATTGGGCGAGCTGGGGCAGGTGTTCAATACCACCGTGGCGCAGATCCGCGAACTGATCGAGCGCGTCGGTCAGACGGTCGCCGAGGTCGAGCGCCAGGCGCAGCGGGTCGAAAGCGTCTCCGGCGAGAGCAACCAGACCGTGTCCGAGCAGCGCGGCCAGATCGAGCAGGTCGCCACGGCGATGAACGAGATGTCCGCCACGGCCCAGGAGGTTGCCAGCAGTGCCGAGGCGGCGGTAGGCAGCGCGCAGAGCGTCAACGAGGAGACCGTCAGCGGTCGCGAGCTGGTGGTGGCGCAGGTCGGTGGTATCCAGCGGCTGGCTGGTGAAATCGAGCAGTCGGTGCAGGTGATCAACCAGTTGGCTGGTGATAGCAAGGCGATCAGCCAGGTGCTGGACGTTATCAAGACGATTGCCGAGCAGACCAACCTGCTGGCACTCAATGCCGCCATCGAGGCAGCGCGTGCCGGGGAGCAGGGGCGTGGCTTCGCGGTGGTTGCCGATGAGGTGCGCGGGCTGGCGCAGCGGACGCAGAAGTCCACCGCGGAAATCGAGCAGATGATCGCGCGTCTGCAGAACGGCGTCGGCGCGGCGGTGAAAACCATGCACGCCAGCCATGCGCTTGCCGAAGACACCGTCGGCCAATCCGGGCAGGTGGAGCAGGCGCTGGAGAATATCCTTGGTGCGGTCGGGCTGATCGTCGATCAGAACCAGCAGATCGCGGCGGCGGCGGAGCAGCAGACTGCGGTGGCGCACGATATCGATCGCAACATCGTTGCCATCAACGAGGCCGGCCAGCGGACCGCCGAGGGAGCGGGGCATACCGAGCAGGCGAGCCGCGAGTTGTCTCAGCTGGTGGGACGGCTGCAGCAGCTGATCGGCGCGTTCCGGGTCTGAGCACGGGCAGCGTTCAGGGCTGCGGCCAGCCGAACAGTTCACAGCTGTTGCGATAGCTGGCTGTGGCCAGCTCTTCGGCGCTGACACCCTTCAGCTCGGCCAGCATCCGGCAGATATCGGGCAGCAGTTCCGGGCTGTTGCGCTCGCCGGCGTGGCCGGCTGGTGGAATGTCCGGCGAGTCGGTTTCCAGCACGATGGCATCCAGCGGCAACTGTTTCAGCACCCGCTGCATGCGCTGCGCCTGCGGCCAGGTGCCGGCGCCTCCGAGCCCGAGTTTGAAGCCCAGGCGCAAGTACTCCCGCGCCTCTTCCCAGCTGCCACTGAATGCGTGCACGACACCCGCGCGCTCCAGCTTGTGTCGCTTGAGCATGGCGATCATCGGTGCATGGGCGCGACGCACATGCAGCAGTACCGGCAGGCTGAATTCCGCGGCCAGTGCCAGCTGGGCTTCGAGTAGTTCGTGCTGACGCTCGATGTCGGGATCCTCGACGTAGTAGTCCAGGCCAATCTCGCCGATGGCGCAGAGGTTGGGATCGCCGTGCAGGCGCTCCAGCCAGTCGCGCAATTGCTGCAGATGCTCGTCCCGATGCTCTTCGATGAACACCGGGTGCAGGCCCAGCGCGGCATAAATACTCGGCTGCTCGCAGGCCAGCTGCCAGACACGTTGCCAATTGGCTTCATGTACACCGAGCACCACAATGCGCTCGACTCCGGCGTTCTGGCTGCGAGCAATGACCTGCGCCCGGTCGTCATCGAACATTTCGAAATCGAGGTGAGTATGGGTGTCGATCAGTTGCACGACAGGCTCCGTACGGTGGGCGGACGGTAATGCTACATCGCCTTCAACGGCTTTCCTCTTCGATCTGGATGTCGCTGACGCCCAGTTCGCTCAGTCGGCTGGCCTCGCTTGGATGGACCGGGTCTTCCCAGGGCGCGTCGCCGGCGGCGCGCGGCTCGCGCACGTGATGCAGCAGAATTTCCAGCTCGGCCTGCTCGAGACCGGGCACTTCGAACGAGCTGATCAGCAGCGAGGCGGGCTCGCCGTTGATGCGGTAGTGAATGCGGTAACGCTTTAGATCGGTCATGGCGGGCTTCCTGCGGTTGGCGGCACTGAAGTATCCGACCGCCGAAAACACCTCAGGCTCCCGAATCACCCTGCGCTTCACGCTCGAGCAGTGCGGCCTTGCGTTCCAGGCCCCAGCGATAGCCGGTCAGCGCCTGATGGCTGCCGACCACGCGGTGGCAGGGCACCAGCAGGCCGACCGGGTTGCTGGCGCAGGCGCGGGCGACTGCCCGGGCGTGGCTGCCGAGGGTCGCCGCCAGCTCGCCGTAGCGCCGGGTCTCGCCGACGGGGATCTGCTGCAATGCCTGCCAGACCCGTTGCTGAAAGGCTGTGCCGCGCAGGTCGAGGGGCAACTGGGCGGCCCGCTGTGGTTCCTCCAGTTGGCCGACAATTGCCTGCAGCCATTCACCCAGCCCGGCCTGATCGCGCTGCAGTTGTGCGGCGGTAAAGCGCGAGCGCAACTCGTCTTCCAGCACCGTTTCGTCGTTACCGAATAGCAGCGCGCAGACACCCTTGTCGCTGCTGGCGATCAGCAGCAGGCCGAGCGGGCAGGGCGCCAGGGCATAGCGCAGGGTTTCGCCAGCACCTTTGCGGCGGCGCTGGGCCGGCGTCAGCGCCTGCGCGTCCGCATAGGGCGCCCGTGTGCCGGAATAGCCGGCGGTGAGGGCGGCATCGAGTACCGAATCGGCTTTCGCCAGGTGGGTTTCCAGGCGTTCGCGGCGGCGTGCCGCTGACCAGGCGCGCGGCGTCATGCCGGTGCGCGCCTTGAATGCGCGTGTCAGATAGGCAGGCGACAGTCCGATACGCGCGGCCAGCTGCTGCAGTGGCAGCGGCGCTTCGGTTTCGTCGAGCAGGCGGCAGGCGGCGACCACCAGTGCATCGAGCTGCTCGCTCGGGCTCGGGCCGCAGGGCGAGCAACGGCGGCATGGCCGGTATCCGGCGGCCTGGGCCGCTGCCGGATCGATATAGAACGCCGTACGCTCGCGGGCCGGCCGGCGTGCCGGGCAGCTGGGGCGGCAGAAAATGCCGGTCGAGCGCACGGCGAATACGAAGCGGCCATCGAAGGCGGCATCACGTTCGCATAGCGCTTGCCAGCAGCGGTCCTGGTCGAGCATGGCGCGACTCCCCTGGTTGATGCAGCGATTGTCGGACCTCGGCGGGCCGTGCGCCAATCCAAAGCGTGCTTTCAAAGTCGATGGGGAGCATGGAAGCCGCCCCGTGATTGCCGTAACCTGCAGCATCGCCCTGACCGAGAAGGACCTGCAAGCCGCTGATGAAAACGCCTAAACGACTCGAACCGCTGATCGAGGATGGCCTGATCGACGAGGTGCTGCGGCCGCTGATGAGCGGCAAGGAAGCAGCGGTATACGTGGTGCGCTGTGGCGATGAGCTGCGCTGCGCCAAGGTCTACAAGGAAGCCAACAAGCGCAGCTTCCGCCAGGCCGTGAAGTACCAGGAAGGCCGCAAGGTGCGCAGCAGCCGCGATGCCCGCGCCATGGCCAAGGCATCCAAGCACGGCCGCAAGGAGAAGGAAGAGAACTGGCAGAACGCCGAAGTCGCGGCGCTCTTTCGCCTGGCCGACGCCGGCGTGCGTGTGCCCAAGCCGTACGACTTTCTCGATGGCGTCCTGCTGATGGAGATGATCGCCGGCGAGGATGGCGACGCCGCGCCACGGCTCAATGACGTCGAGCTGCATCCGGACGATGCCCGCGAGTTCCATGCCTTCATGATCCACGAAGTGGTCAAGATGCTTTGCGCGGGGCTGGTGCACGGTGACCTGTCCGAATTCAACGTGCTGCTCGACGAACACGGCCCGGTGATCATCGACCTGCCGCAGGCGGTTGATGCGGCCGGCAACAACCACGCGTTCGAGATGCTCGAGCGCGATGTCGGCAATATGTCGGCCTATTTCGGCCGGTTCGCACCGGAGCTCAAGTTCACCCGCTATGCCAAGGAGATGTGGGCGCTGTATGAGCAGGGCAAGCTGACGCCCGAAACCGAGCTGACTGGCGAGTTTGCCGAGCCGGAAGATGCCGCGGATATCGAAGCGGTAATGCGGGAGATCAAGGCCACGCTGGCCGAGCAGGAGCGGCGGGAGGCCTTGCGCGGCGCGGACGATGCGCCGAAGGATGAGCCGCCGGAGCCGCCATGGATGAGGGGTTGATCGTTGGCTGCTCAGGTACCGTGCGGTTGGGTTGATTAGCCAGCCGTTTGCCAGTTTGGTTCCGCCCTGCTCGGGGTTGCTTTCTCTTGCCTGCACAACGTCGCCTGGGCCAGGAGAAAGCAACCAACGAGAAGGGCGCCCCGCCATCCGAACCCGCAGAGCTCTCTAGGTTTGTTGTCCCTGAACGCCAATCAGGGCTGTGATCGCTCCAAAGCACTGGCCTCGCTCGGTGTATCCGAAGTTTCCGCGGCCTCCGCCTGCCACCCACCACCCAACGCTACATACAACGCCACCTGCGCCGTCGCCAGCGCGGTCCTGCCTTCCAGCGCCCGCTGGCGGGCCTGCAGCGCACCGCGCTGGGCGTCCAGCACCTCGCTCAGGTTCGCCTCACCCAGCTCGTAGCTGCGTTGCGCCAGCCGATGTGCCCGTTCACGGTGCTCGCGGGTGCGGCTCAGGGACGTGTGCCTGCGCTGCTGACCGGCCATCCTCGTCAGGCCGCGCTCTACTTCCTCCAAGGCTCGCGTCAGGGCCTGCTCGAAGGCGACATAGGCCGTCTCGCCCTCGGCATCGGCCAGGTCGATGGCGGCGCCGCGGCGTGGATAGTCCAGCAGCGGCAGGCCAAAGGTGGCGCCGACCCGGGCGAATTTCGAGGCGCTGGAAATGGCGTCGCCCAACGCGAAGCCCGAGCGACCCACGGCGGCCTGCACCGCCAGTTTCGGAAACAGGTCGCGGCGGGCGGCCAGCGATTGCAGCTCGGCGGCGTCCAGCCGCGCCGCTTCGGCGATCAGGTCCGGACGGCGGCGCAGCAAGTCGACGGGCTGGCCGGGGGCGATGCGCTGCTCGGCCAGCGGCACCGGCGCGCTGGCGGCGAGACGCGCGGCGGTGCTGCCCGGCGGCTCGGCGAGCAGGGTGTCCAGCGCCAGCTGCGCTTCGGCCAGATGAATGTCCAGCTCGTCCAGATCGGCTTCCAGCGACGCGCGCTCGGCGGAGGTGGCTTCCACATCCAGTCGGGTCACCTCGCCGGCGTGAAACAGCAGCCCGGCGATGCGCTCCAGCTCGCGCGCCACTTCGATGCCTTCGACCAGCAGGGCGCGCTGGCCCTGCAGCGCGCGTAGTTGCAGATAGCCCTGTGCGGTGTTCGAGGCCACGGCGAGCCGCGCCGCCACCGTCTGCGCCTCGGCCGAACGCAGTTGCCGGGCCGCGCTGTCACGCCGGGCGCGGGTGGCGCCGAACAGGTCGAGTTCCCAGGTCGCCTGCAAGGCCAGCTCCCAGGTGTCGACGCTGATCACATCATCGTCAGGAATGAAGTCGGCCAGCGGGCTTCCAGGTTCGGCGTCCTGATCGTTCTCGACCCACTGGCGGCTGGCCGAACCGGGCAGGTCGAAGCTCGGCAGCAGGCCGGCACGCGACTGGCGCAGCTGGGCTCGTGCAGCCGTTACGCGCGCCATCGCCAGACGTACATCGTGGTTCTGCTGCATGGCGCGGCTGACCAGCGCGGTGAGCTGCGGGTCATCGAACTGGTGCCACCAGGCGGCCAGCGTTTCGGCATCCGCTGCTTGCGCGCCGGCGGCACTGAACCAGCCTTCCGGCAGTTGCGGATCGGCATGCTGCGGTGCGCTGGAGCAGGCGCTCAGAGCCAGGGCGAGCAGCAGCGGGGCGGCCAGGGCCTTGGCGGTCATGCGGTTTCCTCCGGACGCACTTTCATGAACAGCAGGTACAGGCAGGGCACCGCCAGCAGGGTCAGCAGCGTGGCGAAGCCCAGGCCGCCCATGATGGTCACCGCCATGTTGGCGAAGAACGGGTCGAACAGCAGCGGCACCATACCCAGCACCGTGGTGCCGGCGGCCATCATCACCGGTCGCAGGCGCGACGCCGAGGCTTCGATAATGGCGGTCAGCCGCGGCACCTCGTCATCGATCTGCCGGTCGATCTCGTCCACCAGCACCACCGCATTCTTGATCAGCATGCCGGTCAGGCTGAGCAGGCCGAGCAGCGCCATGAAGCCGAACGCCTGGCCGGTGAGCAGCAGGCCGAAGCTCACCCCGCAGATTGCCATGGGCACCACCAGCCAGATCATCAGCGGCTGGCGCACCTTAGCGAACAGCAGCACGGTGACCAGCACCATCGCCAGATAGGGCACCGCGAGCGTGCTGGCCAGCGCCTGCTGGGCATCGGATGACTGTTCGTAGTCGCCGCCCCATTTCAGGCTGTAGTTGACCGGCAGTTCGATGCCCTCGATAAGGGGACGGATGCGCTGGTGTGCCTCGTTGGTATTCTCGCCATCCCGCGGCTCGGCGCGAATGGAGATGGTGCGCTCGCGGTCGTAGCGCACGATGATGCTGTCCTCGCTGGTTGGCTCGATGCCATCGGCGACCTGCGCCAGCGGCACGTAGCCGTTGCCCGCCGGACTCCAGATCAAACGTTGCAGCAGGTCGTCGCTGCCGACGCGGTCCTCCGGCGCGGCGCGCAGCAGCACCGGGATCAGCTCGTCGCGCTCGCGTAGCAGACTGACCCGCTGGCCCTCGCTGCCGGCGGCCAACGCGCGCGCCACCGCCTGGCGGGTCAGACCGGCGTCTGCAAGGCGATCCAGGGCCAGTTGCGGGCGCAGCACCAGCACCGGCTGGCGCCAGTCGTCGCGCACGTTGAATACCTTGCCCTCATCCTGCAGTCGCTTGCGGCCTTCGGCGGAGATGGCTCGCAGCACCTCGATATCCGGACCGCTGATGCGCGCCTCCAGCTTGGCCTCGGCGTTGGGGCCGAACATGAACTGCGCAGCCGTGACATCGGCCGAGGGGTAGCGCTGCGGCAACTCCTGGTTGATCTGCCGCACCAGGCCGTCGATCAGCTCGGCATCCTCGGTGCGCACGAGAAAGTGCATCAGCGACGAATTCGGCTGCTCCGGCATGTAGGTCAGCATGAAGCGCGAGGCCCCGGCGCCGATGAAGCTGGACACGCCGCTGACGCCCTCCATCTCCGCCAGGTACTCCTCGACGTCGCTCGCGGTGCGCGCCGTATCGCGGATATGCGTGCCCTGCGGCAGGAACAGGTTGACGTAGAACAGCGGCGTACTCGACGGTGGAAAGAAGCTCTGCGGCAGGCGGGTGAAAATCACTGCGCTGACCACCGTCAGCACCACCAGCACGCCGATGGTCAGCCAGGGCCGATGCAGCACGCCACCGGCCAGCCGCCGATAACGGTTGTACCAGGGGCCGTTGTACGCGGCGTCGGGGTCCTCGTCGGTTTTTGCATTGCGCAGCAGGTAATGGCCGAACAGCGGCACCAGCAGCAGCGCCAACAGCCAGCTGAGCAGCAGCGACACGGCGATGACGAAGAACAGCGAGAAGAGGAATTCGCCAGTGGTGTCCTGGGACAGGCCGATGCCGGCGAACGCGAGGATGCCGATGATGGTCGCGCCGAGCAGCGGCCATTGCGTCTGCCGAAGCGTCTGCTGCGATGCTTCGAGAATGCTCTTGCCCTGGCGCTGGCGCACCAGCATGCCGTCGCAGACCACCACCGCGTTGTCCACCAGCATGCCCATGGCGATGATCAGCGCGCCGAGGGAAATCCGCTCCAACTCGATGCCCGCTAGCCACATCACCAGCAGCGTGCCGAGCACGGTGAGGAACAGCACCGCGCCAATGATGAAGCCGGCGCGCAGGCCCATGGCGATGCACAGCACGCCGACCACGATGGCTACCGAGAGGAACACGTTGAGCGCGAAGCTGTTTACCGATTCGTCGACGATCTGATGCTGCTCATACAGCGGATGCAGCTCGGCGCCCAGCGGCATGCGGTGCTCGTTGGCCTGCAGGACCGCTTCGACGCTATGCCCGACCTCGACGATATTCGCCCCGGAAACCCCGCTGATACCGAGCGTCAGCGCCTGCTGGCCGTTGTGACGGATGATCTGCTGCGGCCGCTCGGCATATTCCCGCGAGAGCTTGGCGATCGCGCCCAGTTCGACCCGCTGCGGTCCTTGGCCGACCGGCAGCGCTCGCAGTTCTTCCAGCGAATCGAAAGCGCCGCTCGGGCGCAGGCGTACGAAGAATTCACCGGCATTCACCCCGCCGGCATCGACGGCGGCATCGGTATCGGCCAGCGCCGCGGCGATCTCGTCGGGAGCAACACCGAGTGCGGCCAGCTGCGCCTGGTCGACCTCCACCAGGATGCGCTCCTCCTGCACGCCGGCGATCTCCACCTTGCCGACGCCGTCGGCGGTGAGCAGCGCGCGGCGCAGGTCCTTGGCCGTTTCGTGCAGCTCCTTGAGGGTCAGGCCGTCGCCAGTGAGCGCGTAGAAGATGCCGTAGACGTCGCCGAAATCATCGTTGACCTGCGGCGGCTCGATGCCGGGCGGCAGGTCGCCCTGGGCATCGTTGATCTTGTTGCGCAGCTCGTCCCAGATCTGCGGCAGCGCATCACCAGCGTAGCGGTCCTGCATCTCCACGCGGATCTCGGCGATGCCCGGCATCGAGCGCGAGCGGATCTCCTTGATCTGCGACATCTGCTGGATGGCGCTTTCCAGCGGCTCGGTCACCTGCTGTTCGACCTCCAGCGCCGTGGCGCCGGGGTACTGCACATTGACGATGGCCTGCTTGATGGTGAACTCAGGGTCCTCCAGGCGACCGATCTCGAAGAACGCGAGAATGCCGCCGAACAGACAGATCAGTACCAGAATCCAGATGTTGACCGGGCGGTGGATGGCGTAACGGGCGAAATCCATCGGCTCAGTTCCGCTCCCGCGCTTCGATCGGTTGGTCGTCGTGCAGCTTGCTGCCGCCAGCGACGATGATCGGCATCTGCGCCTGCAGAGCATCGCCGCGAATCAGCGCCTGATCGCCATCGACTCGCTGCAGTTGAACCGGATGGCGCCGCGCGCGGCCATCGTCAGCCTGCCAGATGAAGTGTTTGCCGTCGCTGCCGGTCTGCAATGCCGATAGCGGCAGGCGGAAACCGTCATCGGCTGTCTGCGGCAATGCGGGCCGTTGCAGGCTGACGCGCATGGCCATACCGGGCAGCAGGTTGAAATCCTCCGGCGGTTCGCCCTGCAGTACCAGGCGATAGGTGCGCGCGCCTTCGCGCGGCTGAGTGCTGTGTTCCTTGTAGCGCAGCGGCAGACGCAGGTCGGCGATCACCAGTTCAGCCTCGGCCTCGAGCTCGGGTCCGAGCGGAATGCTCAGCGCGGCGCTTTCTGGCAGGTCGACGCTGACCTCGATATGGCGGTTGTCCTGCATCTCGAACACCGGTGTGCCGACCGCCACCACCATGTCCGGCTCGGCCAGACGGCGCGCCACCACGCCATCGAATGGCGCGTTCAGGGTGCTGTGATCGAGATCGCGCTGGGCGCTATCGCGCGCCACGCGGGCGGCCACGGTGTTGGCCTCCAGCGCTTCGATGGCGGCCGGGGCGAGGATGCCTTCGGCAAGCAGAGTGCGTTTGCGCGCCAGATCCGCTTCCAGCTGGCGCAGGCGCGCCTCGGCCTCGCGCATCTGCAGGCGGTAGTCGGTGCGGTCCAGCTGGGCCAGCGGCTGCCCGCGGCGCACGCGAGTGCCTTCGTCGATCAGGATGCGCTCGATGCGCCCGGCTACCTCGAACGACAGCTGGGTGGTGGTCACGCTCTGCACCACACCAGAAAAGCGCAGGGCTTCGGCCTTGGGTTCAGCTGGCCGCAAGGGCTCGACCAGCGCCACCCTTGGCGGTTCGGGTGCCGGCTCGGCTTCCGAGGAGCAACCGCCGAGCAGCGGCAGCGCACAGACGATGATCGTCAACCAGGCCCGGGACGCTGGGAATGCTCGCGTTGACGTCATCGGGGCTCCTGTCTGATGGGCGTTGCGGGCACTTTGGCACCCGCTGGGACTGACAATAGAGCCCCGCGCCGGCGCAGGAGTTCGCCGGCAAAGTGTTGCCAATGACGTGACCACACGGTCGCTTTCTGCCCGGGCTCTGCCACACTGAAGCTGGCGCGCTGCGGCTGCGCAGCGCTTGACCGGCACAGACTCAGCGGGGATGCTTGCCCGCTGTTGAAGACGCATCAGTCATGGGGAATAGGCAATGCAAGGCCAGGCACCGGTAATCGACTATCTGAAGGAGCTGTTGCGCGGAGAATTGGCGGCGCGCGACCAGTATTTCCTGCACTCGCGGATGTATGCCGACTGGGGCTTCAGCAAGCTCTACGAGCGCATCAACCACGAGATGGAAGAAGAGACGCAGCACGCCGATGCACTGTTGCAGCGCATCCTCTTTCTCGAAGGCACGCCGGACATGACGCCGGAGCCGATCAATCCGGGCCATACCGTTCCGGAAATGCTGCGCAACGATCTGGCGCTGGAGTACAAGGTGCGTGCCGCGCTGGCCCAGGGCATCGCGCTGGCCGAACAGCACGGCGACTATCCGACCCGCGATATGCTGGCGCTGCAACTGCACGATACCGAGGAAGACCACGCCTACTGGCTCGAGCAGCAGCTCGGGCTGATCGACCGCATCGGCCTGCAGAACTACCTGCAATCCCAGGCCAGCTGAGCCTTCGCCCGGCGAGACATGGCCTGTCTCGCCGGGCGCTTGCGTTCCGTCAGAGCCGGAAGCGGCTCACCATCATCTGCAACTGACCGCCCAGACGGGCCAGCTCGGTGCTCGACGCCGCGGTTTCCTCGCTGGCTGCAGCGGTCTGTTCCGACACGTCACGCACGTTCACCACGCTACGGCTGATCTCTTCGGCTACCGCACTCTGCTCTTCGGCGGCCGCGGCGATCTGCTGGTTCATCGCCTGAATGTTCGAAACGGTACGGGTAATGCTGCTGAGCGAAGCGCCAGCACGGCGCGCCAGTTCGACGCCGCTGTCGGTCAGGTCGCGGCTGGTGTGCATGATCGCCGCGACCTGCTGGGTGCCGTTCTGCAGTGCGGCGACCAGCCCCTCGATCTCCTCGGTGGATTTCTGCGTACGTTGCGCCAGGCCGCGCACCTCATCGGCGACCACGGCGAAACCACGTCCGGCCTCTCCGGCGCGGGCGGCTTCGATGGCGGCGTTGAGCGCCAGCAGATTGGTCTGCTCGGCCACGGCGCGGATCACCGTCATCACGCTGCCGATCTTGTCGCTTTCGCTCTGCAGCGCGGTCATCGCCTCGGTGGAGCGCACCACGGCGTCGGCCATGCGTTCGATCTGGTTGACCACCTCGAGCACCACACGGTCGCCTTCGCGGGCTTCGCCGTCCGCCTCGGTGGCGGCCAGGGCTGCCTGCTCGGCATTGCGCGCGACTTCCTGAACGGTGGCCGACATCTCGTGCATGGCGGTGGCGACCTGGTCGGTCTCCTCTTTCTGGCTGTTCACGCCGGCACTGGTCTGCTGGGTGACCGCCGACAGCTCCTCGGCGGCGGCGCTGATCTGGCTGACGCCATCGCGGATGCCGCCGATTAGCTCGCGCAACGTCGAGCCCATTTGCTGAATGCCACGCTGTAGCACGCCCAGCTCGTCGCGACGCTGGATCTGCGCGGTTTCGCTGAGGTCGCCGGAGGCGATGCGCTCGACATCAGCCAGGGTGGCCCGCAGCGGCAGGATGATCTGCCGGGTAATGACCCAGGCGGCCAGCACACCGAGCACCAGCGCCAACAGTGTGCTGACGATCAGGCGGCTGCGTGCATCGCCGCTTTCGATATCGAGACGGTCGAGCTGGAACTGGTAGAGCGAGTCGCTGATGCGGACGATTTCCTTCTGCTGATCGGTCATCTCCTGGCGTGCCTTGGCGATCGCCTGGGTGGCCGTCTCCAGCGACTCGATGGCGCCGCGGTACTCGCCGAGCACCGAGCGGACCTGCTGCATTGCGGCGCCGCTGTCGGCGTCGAGAGCTCCGGCCTGGCGGCCTAGCGTGGCCTGCGCGGTATCAAGCTGGGTGTAGATGGCCTTAACGGCATCGTTGGCCGGTGCTGCCATATAGACGCGCAGCAGGTATTGCGCGCGCTGCACGTCTTCCTTGATCTGGCTGATCGCCAGGAGCTGCGCGAAGCGATCTTCTTCATAGTCCGGCAGCTGCAGCACATGATTGGTGACGCCGGCGGTCAGCTCGCCCAGGCGAGTGGCGGCGCCATCGATGGTGGTGCGCGCGGCGTTGGCCTGCGCATAGGCCTTGCGCATGTCGTTCAGCGAATTCTGATACTGCGCGTTGTAGCCGGCCTGCTCTTTGAGCTGAGTGACGTTGATCGGATTCTTGAACGTATTGAGCAGCTTGGTCTGCTGCGCCAGGTAGATGCCGAGGTTCTTGTCCAGCCGTTCGGTGGACTCGGCGTCGCCGTTGGCCAGCATGAACTGCAGACGGGCGATGCGCAGATCGGTCAGCGTCTTGTTCAGCAGCGAGATTTCGGTCATCCAGCCGCTGCGTTGGATGACGCTGCCAAGGCTGCCCCAGCCATTCCAAGCGAGGATGAGGGTCAGGACCAGCACGGCGCCGAAGCCCAGTGCGAGTTTCCTGCTGACGCCAATGTTTGCAAACCAGTTGTTCATTGAAATACCACTTGGGGGACGATCAGATGGGCCGCGACAGACCGTCGACAGCAGAGGCATGCCGTGTTCTCGGCACCATGGATAGTGACTTGAGGGTGTTCTAAATATGACGCCATAAAGTCGACGAATGGTCGTCGAGGCTTCTGCGACGTCGGCGAACGGCCCACAAGTCACGAAGAACCCGCAAGGCGGATTCTTCGTGCACCGGATCAGTTCGGCGAAATTTCCAGGGTGGCCGCTGCAGCCGTATCGAGCTGCAACCGCTGGCTGGTCATGGTACGCACCTGTTCGGTGAGGGCTGCGTCATCGTTCAGCGCGAGACCGTAAGCCGGGAACATGTTCTTGAGTTTCGCCTGCCAGGCAGCCGATTCGACCTGCGACTTGAAGGTGGTTTTCAACAGGTTGAGCATGATCGGCGCGGCGGTCGAGGCGCCAGGCGAGGCGCCCAGCAGCGCGGCAATGGAGCCGTCCGCAGCGCTGACGATTTCAGTGCCGAATTGCAGTACACCGCCTTTCTCCGGATCGTCCTTGATGATCTGGACGCGCTGCCCCGCGGTGATCAGCTCCCAGTCGTTGGCATCAGCCTCCGGGAGATAGTCCTTCAGCTCGGCGATACGATCTTCCTGGCTGAGCATGAGCTGGCCAACCAGGTATTGGCTGAGATCGAGGTTATCCAGGCCGGCCTGGACCATCGGCACGGCGTTGTCAGTGCTCAAGGAGCCGGGGAGGTCCATCAGCGAACCGTTCTTCAGGAACTTGCTCGAGAATGTGGCGAAGGGGCCGAACAGCAACACTCGCTCGCCATCGATCACGCGGGTATCCAGGTGCGGCACGGACATCGGGGGCGAACCGACCGATGCGAGACCGTAGACCTTGGCCTGATGCTGCGCGACAACCTCGGGGTTGCGTGTCATGAGGAACTGGCCACCTACCGGAAAGCCTGCGTAGCCCTTGGCTTCGGGAATGTCGGCCATCTGCAGCAACTTCAACGCGCCGCCGCCGGCGCCGATGAAGACGAAGCGCGCCTTTACGCTGGTCTCGGTTCCGCCGTCAGCGAGATTGGCGGAGACGACGGTCCAGGTGCCATCGTCGTTGCGCACGATGTCGCGCACCTCATGCTGCAGCTGCAGCTTGACCTGCTCGCTTTTGCTCAGAGCGTCGAACAGCTGACGGGTGATCTCGCCGAAGTTCACGTCGGTGCCGATCGGCATGCGGGTGGCTGCGACCTGCTGGGCGTCGCTGCGCCCGTTCATCACCAGCGGAATCCACTCGGCAATCTGCTGCGGCTGTTCGGAGTATTCCATGCCCTTGAAAAGTGGACTCTGATGCAGGGCTGCGTGGCGCTTGCGAAGGAAGTCGATATTGCGCTCGCCCCAGACGAAGCTCATGTGCGGGACGGCGTTGATGAACCGGCGCGGCTCCTGAAGCACCCCGCGCTCGACCTGATGAGCCCAGAACTGCTTGGAGACTTCGAACGATTCGGCAATGCTCACGGCCTTGCTGATGTCGATGCTGCCGTCGGCTTTCTCCGGCGTGTAGTTGAGCTCGCAGAAGGCGGAGTGCCCGGTGCCGGCGTTGTTCCAGGCATTGGAACTCTCGTCGGCCACGCTCGGCAGGCGTTCGTGGACCTCCATGCTCCAGCTTGGCTCCAGTTCGTGCAGGTAGGTCGCCAGGGTTGCACTCATGATGCCGCCGCCGATCAGCAGGGCATCCACGGTCTTTTCGGGTTCATTGGGCTTGGAGCAGGCGATCAATGCGAAGCACGTCAGCGCCAGGATCAAATTTTTCATCAAGGGTTCTGTTTTGCCTGGTAAGGGTTAAGCGGGGCAGCGCGTATCGATCAACGGAATGGCTCGCCACCCGCGCAGGGCAGCTGATTAAGATCCGATGGAGGACAGGCGCATACGGCTAGGCCAAAGGCCTGAAGGCAAGGCGGCGGTGATGCTCGACCTATGTTCCGAACGGTCGATTGCAGACGTATCGCGACCGCCTCCTTGCGAGGGGCGCGGAGTCTATTAGGGAGCTAAGCATATGGCAATCACCGTCTGCCGCGAAGTTGGGTCGGCGTGTTGCTCAGCTGTTGCTGCCGTGGCGACAGCAGCCGGATTCCAGGTCCCTGAGGATCGGGCAGTCAGGCCGGTCGTTACCCTGGCAGGCATTGACCAGCTCTTGCAGCGTGTCGCGTAGGCTTACCAGCTCATCGATCTTCTGGTTAAGCGCATCGATATGGGCGCCAGCCAGGGCTTTGACGTCGGCGCTGGCACGCTGGCGGTCCTGCCAGAGCGCGAGCAGCCGGCTCACTTCGTCCAATGAAAAGCCCATGTCACGCGATCGCTTGATAAAGGCCAGACGGTGCAGATCCTCTTCGCCATAGCGGCGATAGCCATTGGCACCACGCCCGGCAGGGGCGATCAGGTCGATGGACTCGTAGTAGCGAATCATCTTCGCCGAGAGACCGCTTTTCTTTGCTGCCTGGCCAATGTTCATACGAGCTCCTGGCCCGTCGGCAATGGCCGGCAGAGTGCCGCCCGCTTTGCAGACGTTCGAAGCGACGACAAGACCATCATTCTTCTGGCTTCCAGCGTTTGAGCAGCAGCGCGTTGCTCACCACGCTGACGCTCGACAGCGCCATCGCCGCGCCGGCCACCACCGGGCTGAGAAAGCCGAAGGCAGCGAGCGGGATGCCCACCAGGTTGTAGATGAAGGCCCAGAACAGGTTCTGCTGGATCTTGCGGTAGGTGCGCCGGCTGATCTCCAGCGCCGCTGGTACCAGCCGCGGATCGCCGCGCATCAGGGTAATGCCGGCCGCATGCATGGCTACGTCGGTGCCGCCGCCCATGGCGATGCCGACATCCGCCGCGGCCAGGGCCGGGGCATCGTTGATGCCGTCGCCGACCATCGCCACCACGGCGCCGCCTTTCTTCAGTTCCGCCACGGTGGCGGCCTTGTCCGCCGGCAACACTTCGGCATGCACGTCATCGATGTGCAACGCTTCGGCCACCACCCGCGCGCTGCCACGGTTGTCGCCGGTGATCAGGTGGCTGCGGATGTGCCGCGCGGCCAGCGCGGCAATGGCCGCTGCGGCACCGTCCTTGAGGCTATCACCGAAAGCGAACAGGCCGAGGATGCGCGGCTCGGGCGTATGTTCCACCAGCCAGGAGAGGGTGCGGCCCTCGGCTTCCCAGCGCTGGGCGGTTTCCAGCAGCTCGCCCGGCTGCAGGCCGTACTCTTCGAGCATGCGCCGGTTGCCCAGCGCCAGCTGCTGGCCGTCCAGCGTTCCGGCGATGCCGCGGCCGCTAAGGGCCTGGCTCATCTGCACATCCGGCACGGCGATGCCATTGGCTTCGCAGCGCTGCAGCACGGCGCGCGCCAGCGGGTGTTCGCTGCCACGCTGCAGGGCGCCGGCCAGGCGCAGTATCCGCGCCTCGTCGCCGTCCACGGCATGCAGGTGGATAATCTGCGGCTTGCCCGAGGTCAGCGTACCGGTCTTGTCGAAGGCCACGGCCGTGACCGCATGGGCGACTTCCAGCGCCTCGGCGTCCTTGATCAGGATGCCGTGGCGCGCCGCCACGCCGGTGCCGGCCATGATCGCCGCCGGCGTGGCCAGGCCGAGGGCACAGGGGCAGGCGATGACCAGCACCGCCACCGCGTTGATCAGCGCGACCTCGGCCGATGCGCCATTGAGCAGCCAACCGATCAGCGTGAATACGGCGATCACCAGCACGGCCGGTACGAACACCTGGCTGACCCGGTCCACCAGCTTCTGGATCGGCGCCTTGGCCGCCTGGGCGTCTTCCACCAGGCGGATGATCCGCGCCAGCACGGTCTCGCCACCGAGCGCCGTGGTGCGCACCAGCAGCCGCCCCTCGCCGTTGATCGCGCCGCCGGTGATGCGATCGCCCGGCGCCTTGTTCACCGGCAGGCTCTCACCGCTGATCAGCGCTTCGTCGGCCTGGCTTTCGCCCTCGACCACTTCGCCATCCACCGGAAAGCGCTCGCCGGGCTTGACCAGCACCAGGTCGTCCAGGCGCAGCGCGGCGATGGCGACGTCTTCCTCGCGGCCGTCGGTCACCCGTGTCGCGCGGTCCGGACGCAAGGCTTCCAGTGCCCGGATCGCTGCGCTGGTTTGGCGCTTGGCGCGGCTTTCCAGGTACTTGCCCAGCAGCACCAGGGCGATCACCACCGCCGAGGCCTCGAAGTACAGATGTGGCATCTGCCCGGCCGGGGTCGCCCACCATTGATAGAGGCTCAGGCCGTAACCGGCGCTGGTGCCGATGGCGACCAGCAGGTCCATGTTGCCGGCACCGGCGCGCACCGCCTTCCAGCCGGCCACGTAGAAGCGCGCGCCGAGGATGAACTGCACCGGCGTGGCGAGCAGGAACTGGATCCACGCCGGCAGCATCCAGTGCTGTCCGAACAGCTCGCCGAACATCGGCAGCACCAGCGGTGCGGCCAGCAGCAGGCCGGCGATCACCGCCCAGCGTTCGCGCTGCAGGCGCCGCTCGGCATCTTTTTCGGGGCGCTGCTGGTCGCCGGCGCTTGCCTTGTAGCCGGCAGCCTCGATTGCCTGGATCAGCAGGGCAGTATCCAGCGTGCCGATCACCTCGACATGCGCGCGCTCGCTGGCCAGATTCACCGCGGCGCTGCGTACACCGGGCACTTTGAGCAGTGCACGCTCGACCCGGCCGACGCAGCTGGCGCAGGTCATGCCTTCGATATTCAGCTCGATGCTCTGTAGCGGTACGCCATAGCCGGCCTTCTGCACGGCCTCGATCAGCGTCGCCACACCCAGGTCATCGCCTTCGATACGCACCTGTTCGTTGGCCAGGTTGACGCTGGCCGCGGCGACGCCCGGCACCTTGAGCAGGGCGCGCTCGACACGGCCGGCGCAGCTGGCGCAGGTCATACCGCTGACCGGCAGCGTATGGGTGGCGCTGGACATGGCAGAGACTCCTCGATTGCGATGGCTGCAGGATCGACCTTAACCCTATGGCAAGGTCAACACCATGATCTGCGACAGCAGGTGCCTTGACCTTGCCCGGGTGGCAAGGTCGAGAATCGGCGCATTCACCAATCGAGGAGAAACACGATGCAAATATTCAATGTGAGCGGAATGACCTGCAGCCACTGCGAGCGCGCGGTGACCCAGGCCATCCAGGCGCTGGACCCGCAGGCGCAGGTGCAGGTGGACCTGGCGGCCGGAACGGTGCAGGTACAGAGCAGCGCCAGCGAACAGGCGATTCGCCAGGCAATCAGCGAAGAGGGTTATCAGGTGAGCTGATCGCTCAGCCGGTGGGCTGGTCGGGATCGGCCGGCCAGTCGCGGACCAGACCGCGGAACAGCGGGTCGATCAGCGCTTTGGTATCGACCTCTGGCGCAAACAGCTCGGTATCCCGCGTCCAGTCGGTGAACAGCCCCACCACCAATGCATGCAGCGACAGCGCCGCTAGCCGTGGCGTTACGCCAGGGCGTAGGCAGGCCGAGGCGTTGCGCAGCAGGTTCTCGCACAGATCGATGAACTGATTGATGAAGGCGTGATGACGTTCTTCGGCTTCACGCAGTTCATCGGTGAACTCGCACTTGTGCAGGAGGATGGTGAAGATCCGGCGCTTCTGCTCGTTGCTGGCCAGCGTGCTGATGGCTTCGACCGTCAGGTTGCGCAGGGCGATCAGTGCCTGCAGCGGCTGCTGATGATTGCAGCTGCACAGGCGCTCGGTCATCTGCTCGGGAGGCAGGCGAATCTGATTGAGCATCTCGTGGAACAGGTGCGCCTTGTTCTGAAAATGCCAATACACCGCGCCGCGCGTCACACCGGCGTCACGGGCGATCTGGTCGAGGCTGGTGTGGGCCACCCCCTTGTCCAGAAACAGCCGCTCGGCAGAGGCGAGGATGGCGATTCGGGTTTTCTCGGCTTCTTCTTTGGTTCGGCGCATGGGCAGGTTCAGGCAGATGACAGCTGCTTCGGGCGTCCAGCAGCGATGGAGGCGGCCAGTGTAACGGCGCATCTCGTCGTGATGCATGTTTACAATCGGCGGTGTATGTAACAGCATCTTGCGCGCCGGTGCAAATTCCCGGGCAAGGTCGAGGTCCCAACAACTCACTCGACCAGTCTTCTTTTCAGCTTTGCGAGCTTCTGATGTCCCTGCGGATTCTTCTCATACTGGGCGCGCTCAGCGCGTTCGGTCCTCTGGCGATCGACATGTACCTGCCGGCCTTCCCCTTGCTGGCGCAGTCGTTCGGCACCAGCGTCGATCACGTACAGCTATCGCTGGCGGCCTACTTCATCGGTCTGGCCATCGGTCAGCTGGTCTACGGGCCGCTGGCCGATCGCTACGGAAGGCGCGGGCCGCTGCTGGTCGGCGTGACGCTGTTCACCCTGGCATCGCTGGCCAGCGCCTTCGCGCCGTCCATGGACTGGCTGATCGGTGTGCGCTTCGTCCAAGCGCTCGGCGGCTGTGCCGGCATGGTGGTGGCGCGCGCCGTGGTGCGAGACCTGTGCGACCCGATGACCAGCGCCAAGGTGTTCTCGCAGCTGATGCTGGTCATGGGCCTGGCGCCGATCCTCGCGCCAGTGGCGGGCGGCGCTTTGTTGGCGTCGTTCGGCTGGCCGTCGATCTTCATCCTGCTGACGCTGTTCAGCGCGATGTGTCTGGTGGCAGTCACGCTGTGGTTGCCGGAAACCTATCCGGACGGGCTGCCGCGCCAGCCGATGTCCGGTGCGCTGGGACAATATCTGCGGCTGTTCCGTGACCGCTTCTTCATCGGCCACGTGCTGACCGGCGCGCTGTGTATGGCCGGCATGTTCGCCTATATCACCGGCTCGCCGTTCGTCTTCATCGAGCTGTATGGCGTCAAACCCGAGCACTTCGGTTGGCTGTTCGGCATCAACGCGGCGGGCTTTATCCTCATGGCGCAGGTCAACGTGCGCCTGGTGCGCTGGCGCGGGCCGGAGTTCTGGGTGCGGCGCTGGGTTTGGTTTTTCTTCGGCAGTGCACTGGCGCTGTTGGCGGTGGCGGCGGCGCAGCCTGAATCACTCTGGCCGTTGCTGATTCCGCTGTTCTGCTGCGTGTCCTGCCTCGGTTGTTTGCTGCCGAACGCCACGGCCTGCGCCATGGCTGACCAGCGCGCCAATGCCGGCAGCGCCTCGGCCCTGCTTGGCAGCATGCAGTTCACCATTGCGGCTATCGCCGCTTCCGCGGTGGGGGCGTTGCACAACGGCACGGCGGTGCCGTTGGCAGCAATCATCAGCCTGTGCGGCTTGCTGGCAACGATCGTGGCCTACACCACTGCGCGTGCCAGCACGGAATGACAATCAGGCGCTGAGTGGCAGGGGATGCGGCGCCTGCAGGCGACGGTGCAGGGTTTCAACGAAGGCGCGTGCCTCGGCTTCGCTGCGAAAGGTGACTTTCTGCCGGTCCAGGCTTACCTGCCAGGCGCTGTCGGGATAGGGCGTCAACGGGCGGACGAGAATGTTCATGGTGATCTCCTCGTATGTGGGTTGCCGCACAGTCTAGGCGCTGCCATGGCCCGTGGGACGAGCCATGGTGTCGCAGGTCGGCCTGTGCCGACCGACCGGTTCAGTAGGCCAGGCGCGCGTCCAGGCTGTTCTGGGCTAGGCGGCGGGCCTGTTCCTCGGTCATGCCCAGGCTGTCGTGCAGCGCGATGAAGTTTTCCGTCACGTAGCCGCCGAAGTAGGCCGGGTCATCGGAATTCACCGTGACCTTCACGCCCTGTTCCAGCAGGTCGAGGATGTTGTGCTGGCGCATGTCGGCGAACACCTTGAGCTTGGTGTTGGACAGCGGGCAGACGGTCAGCGGAATCTGCTCCTCGATCAGTCGGGCAATCAGCTTCGGGTCTTCCGCAGCACGCACGCCATGGTCGATACGGCTGACCTTGAGCAGATCCAGCGCCTGCCAGATGTATTCCGGCGGGCCTTCCTCACCGGCGTGGGCGACGGTCAGCAGGCCTTCGCCCCGTGCCTTGTCGAACACGCGCTGGAACTTGCTTGGCGGATGGCCGACTTCGGAGCTGTCCAGGCCAACGGCGAAGAAGGCGTTGCGATAGGGCAGCGCCTGCTCCAGCGTCTTGAAGGCTTCCTCTTCCGGCAGGTGACGCAGGAAGCTGAGGATCAACCCGCTGCTGATGCCCAGCAGTTCGCGGCCATCGGCCAGCGCGGCGCTGATGCCGTTAAGCGCGGCCTCGAACGGCACGCCACGGTCGGTATGGGTTTGCGGGTCGAAGAACGGTTCGGTATGCACGACGTTCTGCTCTTCGCACTTCTGCAGGTAGGCCCAGGTCAGGTCGTAGAAATCCTGCTCGGTGCGCAGCACGTCGGCGCCGGCATAGTAGAGATCGAGGAATTCCTGCAGGTTGCCGAAGTTGTACGCGCTGCGCAGTGCCTCCACGTCGTTCCAGGGCAGGGCGATCTTGTTGCGCTCGGCCAGGCGGAACATCAGTTCGGGTTCCAGCGAGCCCTCAAGGTGCAGGTGGAGTTCGGCCTTGGGCAGATTGTTGAGCCAGTCGTGCATCGCGAAATTCTCGTCTTTCGGGTGTGCGGGCATTCTATCGGCGGGTTGGAGCAACTGATATGCCAGCTGACCAGTTTGTCCCGTTCAAGCATCTTTGCATGACAGACGAATGACCGCTTCATTGCCGTTGCTGCAGTTTGGCGATTAATTGACCAGCGGTCTGCAGCCCAGTTCTGACGGGCGTTGGCGAGGTTGTTCCCAATGTTATCCACAAAGTTCTCCACGCAAATCGGGCATAACCTCGAGCTGGCGGAACGCGATTGATGGCAAAACGTCAGTAGCCGACTGGCCAGTCAAAAAATCTAGCAATTCAAGCGCTTAACGCACTCCATTGGGGCGCAGGAGGCTGGCTGGTTAAAAATTGTGCAGTTTCGTCGAGCGCCCGCCGCAAGCGCTTCACAGGCGGCCATACAATTGTTATCCACAATTGCGTCCACAGTATTTGTGGGCAACGCAGGCTCTAGTTCAACGCTTGCAGCTGGCTGCGCCCGCGGGTGATATCAGCGAGCAATCTCTGCAGTGGCTGCAGCTGAGCGGCGGGAAGGGCAAGTTCCAGCGTCGCGCCTTCGGCATCGAAATGCTCGGCTTCCAGCAGCGCGTCGAACTCCGCCAGGCGTGCCTTGAACAGGGCCAGCTCGGCGAAGCGGCAATGGCAGCGGCAGTGCGAGCGCGACACCAGCTCGCTGCGCTCGCCTGCCTGCAGGCACTTCGCCGTGGTGCCGCCATAGGCGCGGGCCAGGCCGCCGGTGCCGAGCTTGATGCCGCCGAACCAGCGGATCACCACCACCGCGACCCGGTCGAAATCCTGCCCTTCGATGGCGGTGAGTATCGGCCGACCCGCCGTGCCGCCCGGTTCGCCGTCGTCGCTGAAACGGTACTGATTGCCGACCTTCCAGGCCCAACAGTTATGCGTAGCGGTGGGATCGCTGACCGCCTGGATAAAGGCCTGGGCCTCTTCGGCGCTCTGCACGGGTGCGGCCTTGGCGAGGAAGCGGCTTTTGCTGATGACTTCCAGTAACTCGCATGGCGCGGACAGGGTGAAGGGCATGGCAATTACGGCGTCGGTGATGATTTACGGGGTGGCCATTGTAGCGGCGCCGCTGCGGCTGCGCTGCGTCGTGCCGCATGGCCCGTCCGGCGAACGGATTGAACTTCGATGGATCGTCCAACCCCTACCTAGTAGGGCGCGGTTCGCGCGCATGACCTGGAGAAGGTCCCGCCGTACCGCATTTCGCTGGCACTTCAGCTGGAGGAAATTCCATGCTCAATTCCACTTACCAGTCGTGCATCCAGGCTTGCTCCAACTGCGCGCTGGTTTGCGAAACCTGTGCGGCATCCTGCTTGCGCGAGGACGACGTGAAGATGATGGCGCGCTGCATCGAACTCGATCGTGACTGCGCCGACATGTGTGCGATCGCGGCAGTGCTGATGACTCGCGACAGCCCCTATGCGAAAGCCTTCTGCAAACTCTGCGCACAGGTCTGTCGCGATTGCGCCGAGGAGTGTGGCAAGCACACACACGACCATTGCCAGGCCTGCGCCGAGGCCTGCCGCAAGTGCGCTGAAGAGTGCGAAAAGATGGCCGCCTGATCGGTCGTTGGTTGGGAGGGTCGCAGCCGCGGTTGTTGGCCCTCCGGCTTCAGGCCAGCCAGTCCAGCGTCAGAATCAGACGGCGCTCAGCCGTTGTCGCCTGCGGCGAGCGATGAATGATCCCCGCGCCTTCGTTACCCAGCCATTTCTCCCCCTTGAACAACGCTACGTCGCCAGCGACGAGCCGCTGGATGGCGGCCGGGTCAGTCGGTTCGGCTGCCGGATCGCCCAGGCGCCGACGCTGCATTCCGCCCTCCTGAAGCCATTCGCTACCTGCGCCGGCGTAGGTGGTGATCAGCCGCAGCGGTACATGATCGACGTGAAAGCGCGGGCACATGGGTTTGTCCAGCACGCGCAGGCGCAGGCCGATACGCCGCGCGTCGACCAGGCAGCTGAACGCCCGCACCAGCCAGGAGATGTCGGCGACGAAACCGGCATGGCCGGAAAGGTCCCGATAAGCAGCCGCCAGGGTTGGTAGCTGCACCTCGTCCTCGCCGACTGGTTCGAGGGTCAGCGATTCGGCCAGCGGCTCGCCCAAGGCCAGGAGTGTCTCGGCGAACTCGGCAATGTGCAGCGGCAGCTGGCGCTGCCATACGCTGAGGTTGACGCCATCGTTCAGCGCTTCGCCGAGTACTGCCGGGGAGTCGCCCAGCAACTGGCGCGGCTGTGAGCGGATGATCTGCTGCGCCAGCATCAGGCGACCTGCTCGTGCCAGGGGCCGAACGGGTCCGGCAGGCGCAGCCAGCCGGTGACGCCCACGGCCCACTCGCTGTCGTTCAGCAGGCAGGCGTCGAGTTCGCGGCGCAGCTGGTCGAAGTTGATGTTCTGGCCGATGAAGACCAGTTCCTGGCGGCAGTCGCCGAACTCGCCACGGGATTTGGCGAGGATCGCCGTGCGGCTTTCGCTGTCGCTCGGCCAGGCCGATTCCGGGGTGAAGTGCCACCAGCGCCCAGCGTAGTCGTAGCGCATCAGCCCGCCGGCCTGGGACCAGCTGCCGGCTTCTTCGGGGCGGGTAGCCAGCCAGAAAAAGCCTTTGGAGCGCAGCAAACGGCCGTTGCTCCATTCGCGATTGAGGAAGTTGTAGAAGCGTTGGGGGTGGAACGGCCGGCGCGCCAGGTAGGCGGTCGAGGCTATGCCATATTCTTCGGTTTCCGGCACATGCTCGCCGCGCATTTCCTTGAGCCAGCCCGGTGCCTGCGCTGCGCGCTCGAAGTCGAAGCGACCGGTGTCGAGGATGCTTGCGAGCGGCACCTGGCCCATGCTCATCGGCAGGATCTCGGCGTGGGTGTTGAGCCGGCCGAGGATGGCGGTCAGCTCTTCGCGCTCGGCGGCGGAAATCAGGTCGATCTTGCTGATCAGGATGACGTCGGCGAACTCCACCTGCTCGATCAGCAACTCGGTGACCGAGCGCTCGTCGTCCTCACCAAGAGTTTCGCCGCGGTTGGCGAGGCTCTCGGCCTCCTGGAAGTCGCGCAGGAAATTAACCCCGTCGACCACCGTGACCATGGTGTCCAGCCGAGCCAGGTCGGCCAGGCTCTGGCCCTGCTCGTCGCGGAAGGTGAAGGTTTCGGCCACTGGCAGCGGTTCGGAAATCCCGGTGGACTCGATCAACAGGTAGTCGAAGCGGCCTTCGCGGGCGAGTTTGCCGACCTCTTCGAGCAGGTCCTCGCGCAGGGTGCAGCAGATGCAGCCGTTGCTCATCTCGACCAGCTTTTCCTCGGCGCGATTGAGGCTTACACCGCGCTGCACCTCGTTGCCGTCGATGTTGATCTCGCTCATGTCGTTGACGATCACCGCCACGCGGCGGCCTTCGCGATTCTTCAGGATGTGGTTGAGCAGGGTGCTCTTGCCGGCACCGAGGAAGCCGGACAGGACGGTAACGGGGAGGCGGTTCATGGCGGTCTCTCAGGCGGATCGTTGGTGTTTTTCGCGCTGTTCCTGGCGTTGTTTCGCCTCGATCGACAGCGTCGTGGTGGGGCGTAGCAACAGGCGCTGCAGGCCGATGGGGTCGCCGGTTTCGGCGCACCAGCCGTATTCGCCGCGGGCGATGGCATCCAGCGCGTCGTCGATCTTGTCCAGCAGCTTCTTCTCACGTTCGAGCACACGCAGCTGCCACTGGCGCTGTTCTTCGGCGCTGCCGATATCCGCCGGATCGCTGCTGGGTTCAACTTCGCGCAAGGCGTCGAATTCCTCAGCGATGCGGCTCTGCAATTCCTGACGCTGGCGCAGCAGCAGGTCGCGAAAGAACGTCTGTTGTTCCGCGTTCATATAGGCAGCGGCGGGCTGGGCGAGGAGTTCGGCTTCAGTCATCGGAAGGTACGCATCTGGCAGGAATGTAATAGTTATAACATAACAGTTAGAGCAAGGCGCAAGCGCTGTCTAGGTGCGGTAACGGCTCACAGGTACGAAGCGTTCGCCACGACAAAACGAAAAAAGCCCGCAGCGCAGATCGCGCGGCGGGCTCGGGCAGTGGGGGGCGCTGGGTCGATCAGACGGCGCCGGGCAGCCCGTGGTAGTTGCGGCCGAAGTACACCAGCGCATCGGCGCTGTCGCGGCGATACACGGCGAGCACTTCACAGTAGAGGATGTCGTGGGTGCCGACGCTGGCGCTGTGGCTGATGCGGCAGTCGAACGACACCGTGGCGCCGTCGAGCAGCGGCGAACCGGTCACGCCGGTGCTCCACTGCGCCGCGGCGAAGCGCTCGGCCATGGGCGTCTTGCCACCGAACAGGTTGGACAAGTCCCGCTGCGCGCCGGCCAGGGTGTTTACGCAGAGCTGCCCGTTGGCGGTGACGATGGGATGTGCCGAAGCGCTGCGGTTCAGGCACACCAGCAGCGTCGGCGGTTCGTCGGTGACGCTGCACACCGCGGTGGCGGTAAAGCCGGCGCGGCCGCAGGGGCCGTCGGTGGTGATGATGTTGACCGCCGCGGCCAGGCGCGCCATGGCGTCGCGGTAGTCCTCACGAATCACTGGAGCGCTGAATTGACTGGTGGTTTCGCATTGAGCCAGTTGCATGATCGGTTCTCCATCAGGCGAGGACGCAGGCGCGGTCGAAGGGCAGGCGTGGCAGGCGGTCGCGCAGCTTGCTGGCGTCGCCGTAGCCGAGGTTGATCAGCAGGTTGGATTTCCAGGAGGTGCCGGCAAAGAAGGCCTCGTCCAGCGCCCTGCCGTCAAAGCCGGACATCGGTCCGCAATCGAGCCCCAAAGCGCGGGCAGCGAGGATCAGATAACCGGCCTGCAGCGAGCTGTTGCGCAGTGCGTTCTCGGTGATCAGTGCCGGTTGCCCGGCGTACCAGCTGCGGGCGTCGGCAAAGGGGAACAGCTCCGCCAGGGTTTCCGGAAAGTCCTCGTCATAGGCGACGATCACCGTGACCGGCGCGGCCAGGGTCTTTTCCAGATTGCCCTTGGACAGGCAGGGCGCGAGCTTTGCCTTTCCCTCCGGCGTGCGTATGAAGACAAAGCGGCCGGGGCAGCTGTTGACGGCGGTCGGGCCAAGGCGGACGTGCTCGTAGAGCTGTTCGAGCAGGCCGTCCGGCACCGCTTTGTCCAGCCAGGCGCTGTGGGTGCGGGCCTCACTGAACAGCGTGGCGAGGGCATTCGAGTCGATGGGGGCGTGCATGTTCGGTTCCTCAGGCTGCTGCGACCTGGCCGCATTGCTCGGCAAGATGGTCCAGCAGGATCTGGTTGAAGGGTTCGCTGTCGCTGACGCTGGACGCGTGGCCACCGTAGTTCAGCAGCGCCAGCTGGGCATTGGGCAGGGCGGCGGCCAGGTGCTGCGAGTGTTGCCAGGGCACCAGCATGTCGTCGCGGTTGGCTATCAGCAGGGTCGGGGTGGTGATGCGCACCAGCTCGGCCTCGATATCGAAGGCCAGCAGCGCCTCGATGCGCCGCACCAGATTCATCGTCGGTGGGAAATGCGCCAGTGCATGGGCATCGTCGCGTGCCAGTCGCTCGCTGTTGGCTGCGATCCAGTCGGCTGGGTAGAGGAACAGCGATTGTGCTTGCACATAGGCCGCCGGGCCACTGTCGTGCAGCAGTTTCAGGCGCACCGCGAAGCAGCGCGCGCTGTGCGGGTTGGGGCTGCTCCAGGCATTGATCGGCACCAGACTCTGCAGCAACTGCGGCCGCAGCAGGGCGATCTGCAAGCCGACCAGCCCACCGAGGGCATGGCCGATGAAGTGGCAGCGGCGGATGCCCAGGGTGTCCAGCAGCTCCAGCAATTCCACTGCCATGGATTCGATGGAATAGCCCGCCGGCAGGTTCGCCGGGCTCTTGTTGGTCCCCAGTTGATCGTAGACCAGCACTCGGTAGTCTTGGGTCAGCGCCGGCAGCTGCGGCGTCCAGAAGGCGGCGGCGCCGCCGAGGCCGGAACTGAGCACCAGGGTCGGTGCATCGGGCTCCATGCGGCCATGAAGTTCGTAGTGCATGTCACTCCCTCCGCGGGGGCGAGATGCGGGCGGCCGGCGCGCCGGCTGGCCCGCTCCGGCAGGTGCTATTGGCCGACGTGGGCGATACTGGCGATCTCGATCAGCGCATCGGGTTTCACCAGTCCGCACTGGATGCAGTAGCGCGCGGGCTTCTCGCCGGGGAAGTACTCGGCGTACACCTCGTTGACCTTGGCGTAGTTGGCCCAGTCGGTGAGCATGATCATGTTGAAGGTGACGTCGTCCATGCTGCCGCCGGCAGCCTCGACGACGCCTTTGATGGTTTCCAGCACATGGCGGGTCTGCGCGGCGGCGTCGCCGACGTGGACCACGTTGTTGTCCTTGTCGAACGGCAGGGTGCCGGAAACGTAGAGCACGCCATCGGCCATGGAGCCGGGCACGTAGGGGGCAAGCGGTTTGCCGGAGCCAGCGGGGATGATGGATTGCTTGGGCATGTCGTTGATTCCTTGCAAGGCATTCAGGCGAACCCGGCGGGCGCCTCTGCGGGCGCCGCGGTCGGGCACTTGGGGGTAATCAGCTGGCGACCGCCACTTCAGGTGTGGTCGCGAAGCTCCGGCAGAAGGCGTCGACGCTGGAGACCCAGCCGAAGAACGTTTCGATGTTGTACAGCGCCGCCTGCTGGGCGAACTCCGGCCCGGCCTGGTGGGTGGCATCGGCCAGCACCACGCCGAAGTACTCCAGGTGGAAGCCGTCGCGCAGGGTCGATTCCACGCATACGTTGGTGGCGATGCCGGTGAACACCAGGTTGCGGATGCCACGGGCACGCAGGGTGCTGTCCAGCTGCGAATTGAAGAAACCGCTGTAGCGCGGCTTGGGCACCAGGATGTCGCCGGGCTGCGGCGCCAGCTCATCCACCAGCGCGTAATCCCAACCGCCCTTGGCAAGCAGTGTGCCGGCCAGTTCCGGGCGCTTTCGCATGGTCTTCAGCGCGTTGGACTTGTGCCAGTTCGGCGAACCCGGCCCGCCGGCCTCGACGTACCCGTTGTCCCAGCCGTTCTGCAGAAAAATCACCTGTATGCCGGCGGCGCGGGCTGCGCCCAATGCCTGGCGGATCTTCTCGATCACCGGCTGGGTCGCTGAAATATCGAAACCCGCCAGGTCGAGATAGCCGCCGCGGCTGGCATAGGCGTTCTGCATATCCACCACGATTAGCGCGGTTTCGCTCGCCTTCATCGCCAGCGGCTCGGGTCGTGCCGGCAGTTGTACAGGTTCGTCCGTTGCGCTCAGGCCGTAGCCGGAGATCTGTTCGACGGCGTTCATCAGGCCGATTCCTTCAGCGCGGTGACGTGCCGGCGGCTCTGCATCAGCGGCTGGATCTTCTGGCCGAAGGCTTCGACGCCCTCGAGGAAATCGTCGAAGGTCAGCATCACGCCCTGCATGCCGGGTACGGTGGCGATCTCATCGAGCATCCTTGCCACGTTGGCGTAGGAACCCACCAGCGTTCCCATGTTGATGTTCACTGCCGAAGTCGGGTCGGCCATCTGCCGGATGTTGCTGTCGGCGCCCTTGTCGGCGGCACCCTGCTCGCCAAGCCAGGCGATGGCTTCCTCATCTGCGCCGGCCTTGTAGTGCTCCCACTTGGCCCGAGCGGCTTCGTCGGTTTCGTCGGCGATCACCATGAACAGCACACAGGAGGTGACGTGGCGGCCGGTCTTCTCGGTGGCCTTGAGCAGTCGCTCGGTGGCCGGTGCGAAAGCGGTCGGGGTATTCACGCCCTTGCCGAAGCAGAAGTTGTAATCGGCGTACTGCGCCGAGAAGGCCATGCCGGCATCGGATGAGCCGGCGCAGATGATCTTCATGTCCGCCTGAGGTTTCGGGCTGACGCGGCAGTCCTCCATCTGGAAGTGCTCGCCCTTGAAGTCGCTGCGGCCGGTGGCCCAGAGGTCGCGCAGCACCTGGGCGTACTCGCCGAGATACTGATAACGAGTGCCGAAGAATTCATCCCCCGGCCACATGCCCATCTGCGTGTATTCTGGTTTCTGCCAGCCGGTGACGAGGTTCACACCGAAGCGGCCGCCGGAGATCGAATCGATAGTCGAAGCCATGCGCGCGACGATGGCCGGCGGCAGGGTCAGGGTGGCGGCGGTGGCGAACAACTGAATCTTGCTGGTGACCGCGGCCAGGCCCGCCATCAGCGTGAAGGATTCCAGGTTGTGCTCCCAGAACTCGGTCTTACCGCCGAAGCCACGCAGCTTGATCATCGACAGCGCGAAATCGAAGCCGTAGCCCTCGGCCTTCTGCACGATGGCCTTGTTCAGTTCGAAGGTCGGCATGTACTGCGGCGCATTTTCGGAAATGAGCCAGCCGTTGTTGCCGATCGGAATGAAAACACCAACATCCATGGGTAGCACCTCTGTACGCAATGGCTAGAAAGCGCTGCCCGAACGTGACGGGCAGGGTCGCAAGTGCATTAGCAGGATGCAGGCCAGAATCTGATTTTGCTTTTGAATCAAGGAGATGAGTTATTTAGGTGGTGTAATGTGGACCATTTGGTCTGAATCGGAGCACCTGGTTTGTGCGCGGCGCACGAAGATCGTGCAGCAGTCGCAGCCGCCTTCGTCGCTCGTGCGCCACACACTCGCCGCGCTACAGTAGCGGCTCGTACGAACCCATCCGGTAATCCCGTGACAGATCAGCCTCCCGTTTCGCCCCGCAAGCGCCTCACTGCCAGCAAGACCCCTCGACCAAAGGGCGCAGCTCGCGTGCCGAGTGCCAGTGCCCAGGACCGACGCCTGCGCATGATCGAAAGCAAGCGTGCCAGCATCCTCCAGGCAGCGCTCGAGCTGTTCTCCCGTTTCGGCCTGCACGGCACCAGTCTCGATCAGGTGGCGACCCAGGCAGACGTCTCCAAGACCAACCTGCTGTACTACTTCGGCAACAAGGAAGAGCTTTACACCAACGTCCTGCGTCAGCTGCTGGAGGTCTGGTTGCAACCGCTGCAGGCGTTTTCCGTCGAGCAGGACCCGGTCGAGGCGATCCGCGACTACCTGCGGGTCAAGCTCGAACTCTCCCGCGACCATCCCGCCGAATCACGGCTGTTCTGCATGGAGATCATGCAGGGCGCGCCATTGCTGCTGGGCGAGCTGCAGCAGCCGCTGCACGACCTGGTGGAAAACAAGGTCGCGGTGATCCAGACCTGGATCGACGCCGGCAAGCTCGCCCCCATCGCACCGCACCACCTGATCTTCTCGCTCTGGGCGACTACCCAGCACTACGCCGACTTCCGCGTGCAGGTCGAGGCCGTGGCCGGCAAGACCCTGGATGATCCGGCGTTCTTCGAGGAAACGCTGAAGAGCCTGCAGGCGCTGATACTGGACGGGGTGAGGCCGCGATGAGCAGCCGCAGCGCCTGCCTTGGCGCCTTGCGCGCACGGCCGATGGCGTCTGTACTGGCTTGCTAGCGGCGCCGGCCGGGGTGGTCGGCGCGCCAGTGGAGCGACCCGATGAATCCGAGATTCCTGCCCGGCCGAAACATGGCGATGAAGGTGCCTACCCATGAGTACACCAGCACCGTCGCCTTCTACCGTGAAACCCTGGGGCTGAAGGAGCTGACGCCGAACGACGCGGATGGCGAACAGACACCGCGCTTCGAATTCGGCGACAAGGTGCTCTGGCTCGATCGCGTGGCGGGCGTCAGCCAGGCGGAAATCTGGCTGGAAATCGTGACGGACGATCTGGACGCTGCTTCGGCCTTTCTGCAACAGCAGCATTGCGCCCGTCGCGACGAAATCGAACCCCTGCCCGACGGCTTCCGGGCGTTCTGGATCTCCAGCCCGGCCAATATCATTCATCTGATTTCCGAGCAGAAACCGTCCTGAGCGCGTCTCCGGCTGCGTAGCGTTACGCCGTCTGCCTTTGCCGATACCCCAGCGACATCTGCACCAGCACCACCAGCGTCACGATCGGCAGCAGCCCGATATTCACTGCCGCCCAGCCTGCCTGGGCAATCAGCGCGCCGGAGGCGAACGACATCACTGCCGCGACGCTGCCGTTGCTCAGCTCCATCAAGCCCTGCGCCCGGGCTCGCTCATCCACTGCATGGCCTTGGCCCAGCTGCGCCGAGCCGGCGACGAGCATGAGATTCCAGCCGATACCGAGCAGGCAGCTGCTGATCATGAAGTGCCAGTGGCTGACGCCAAGTAGAGCGACGACTGCGCTTACGACCAGCAGACCACTGCCCACGCAGGCCACCATGCGGCTGCCCAGCCGGTCGACCAGAGGTCCGGCGACGAAGGCCGGGAGGAACATCCCGAGCATGTGCCACTGGATCACCTGGCCGCTGGCCTGCAAATCCATCCCTTCGCCATGCATCGCCAAAGGCGTTGCGTTCATCACCAGAATCATCAACCCGTGACCGGCGGCAGTGGTCAGCACAGCGGCCCTGACCGTCGGGCGCGAAAGCAGCTCGCGCCACGACACCCGCGACGGTGCGCTCGGGGATGCGCTTGTCGCGCCATAGGTGCTGAGGCCGGAAAGTACCGCCACGCCCACCGCTGCCAGCGCAGCGATCAGCAGATAGGCGCCAGCGAAGGGTGTATCAATCAATCCGCGAGCGGCATTGCCAAGCGAAGGGGCGACCAGCGCGGCGATCACGCCACCGCCGATCACACAGGCCGTGGCGCGGCCCTTGAAGGCTTCGCTCACGGCCTCCATCGCCGCAAAGCGGTAGTACATGGCTGATGCCTGATAACCACCGATCAGCAAGGAACCGAGGCAGAGTAGGGTGAAGCTGTCGAGCCACAGCGACAGCGCGCTTACCAGCCCGCCAAGCACCCCGGCCAGTGCGCCGAACAGAAAGCCAACTTTGCGTCCATGGCGCTGCATGAGCCAGGCGATCGGCTGCAGCGCGAGCAGGCCGCCAAGCATCAGCACCGCAAGCGGCAACGATGCCAGGCTCGGGAAGGGCGCCAAGCGCAGGCCGACGATCGAAGTGAGGATGATGCCGGTCATCGAACAGGACCAGAACAACGCCTGAGCCATGAACAAGCGAAACACCTGGGAGTTGCGGAAAAGTAGATGCATGAAGATCGCCTCGCGACGCTGGGAAACGGGCACAGGCGTGCCCGGCGATGTGCCAAGGGCCTGCTGTGAGCGAAGGGTGTGGCGCGTCGGGCTCAGCCGAAGCGCTGTGAGAAATCTCGCGGACTTACCGACAGGTGTTTCTGAAAGCTGCGCCGCAGGTTCTCCGGATGCCCGAAGCCGGTTAGCCGCGCCACCGTTGTGATCGAGGCTTCGGCGCTCAACAGCAAGCTGCGCGCGGCTTCCAGACGTAGCCGCTCGATATAGCGGCCCGGCCCCATGCCGACTTCCTGATTGAACAGCCGGCACAAGGTGCGCGGCGTCATGTGCGCCTGCTCGGCCAGGGCTTCGATGGAAAGATCGTCACCCAGATGACCAGGCAGCCACTCGAGAAGCGCGGTCAGGCGGCCCACCGCGCTGCTGGGCGTTGCGAGCATCGGGCTGAACTGCGTCTGCCCGCCGGGCCTGCGCAGAAACATCACCAGCCGCTGAGCCACCGAGAGGGCCAGCGCACGGCCTAGATCCGCCTCCACCAGGGCCAGCGCCAGGTCGATGCCCGCCGTGACGCCAGCCGAGCTGAACAGATGCGCCGCAGCAGGATCAGTTGGGTCGAAGGTATGCAGACTGTCGCCATGCACCTCTACGGCGGCGTACTCGCCAAGGGCTTCGAGGTCTGCCCAGTGGGTGGTCGCCTTGCTCCCGTCGAACAGCCCGGCTTCGGCGAGGATCAACGCGCCGGAACACACCGACCCCAGCCGTCGCACCCGTTGCTCGGCGGCTCTAAGCCAAGCCAGCAGCGGCCCGTTGTGCCTCTGCGCCGTGACGCCAAGGCCACCCGGAACCAGCAGGGTATCCAACGATCCAGGATCGATCTCGGGCCAGGCTGCATCGGCGACCAACTTGAACCCCGCCGAAGTGGCAACGGCGCCTGGCGCGTCACCAAGCAGAAGGAGTTCGTAAGCAGCCGGCCAACCCTGGCGCTGCCGCTCTACATTGGCTGAGGCGAAAACCTGCAGCGGACCGGTGACGTCCAGGCTCATGACATCGGGATACACGAGGCAAGCGATGGTGCGAATGGCGTCCATGGGTGCACCTTTGCGGGAAGATGCATGCAGTGTGCGGCGGCTCCGACGTTGTCACAATGACAAGGTTCCCACGGATCTTGCCAAGTTCGCGACGGGACGCGGCCAACGGCGGTGCAGTCGCCACCACCGAGTGCCGCCTAGAGACTCGATCCGAATATGCATATTCCTAGCGCTGCTAAAATCTAGATATTGACATTTATCGATATGAAGCCGACGATCGGCCTCTTGTCGCAGTTGCGGTAATACCCGACGGCACGGCTGTAGCGGCGAACTCACATACGTGAGATGACCTCTGTCAACCAATATCTATAAATCACGATATCCAAATATTACGTTATGAATCATAAAGCTCTTTTTACACCTGCCTCGCTTGGCTCCTTCGCCCTGCGTAACCGCGTCGTGCTGCCACCGCTGACACGCTCGCGCAGTTCGCAGCCAGGCAATATTCCGAACGCCGTAATGGCGACCTACTACCAGCAACGAGCCAGTGCAGGCTTCATGGTGACGGAAGGCATCCAGATCGAGCCGCGTGGCCAGGGATATGCCTGGACACCCGGGATTCACAGCCCGGAACAGGTCGAAGGCTGGAAGGCCGTTACCCAGGCGGTGCATGACGAGGGCGGCGTAATTTTCGCCCAGCTGTGGCATGTCGGCCGTGTCTCGCACACCTCGCTGCAACCCGGCGGTGAGCAACCTGTTGCGCCGTCGCCCATTGCGGCGACCAACGTCAAGGTGTTTATCGAGACGGGCCCTGGCGAGGGCGCGCTGGTCGAGCCCTCGATGCCGCGGGCGCTGTCCAATGCCGAGGTCAAAGAGCTGGTGCAGCTCTACGCCCAAGCCGCGCGCAATGCGATGGAAGCAGGCTTCGATGGCATCGAGATTCACTGCGCCAACGGTTATCTGGTCAACCAGTTCATCTCCGCTCACACCAACAGCAGGACAGACGAATACGGCGGCTCGTTGCAGAACCGGCTGCGTTTTCTGCGCGAAGCGGTCCAGGCGATAGCCGACGTCATAGGTGCCGAGCGCGTGGGGGTTCGCTTTGCGCCGCTGTTCGCCAGCACGGACGAGGAGCGCGTCTACCTCGGCCTGGTGGAGCAAGACCCGCATGAGACTTACATCGAAGCGGTGAAGATTCTGCAAACCATCGGCGTCGCGTACGTATCACTGGCCGAGGCTGACTGGGACACCGCGCCCGATTTGCCCGGCAGTTTCCGCGAGGCAGTGCGGGCGGCTTTCAGCGGTACGATCATCTACGCAGGCAAGTACACCCCGGAGCGCGCCACCGCGGCGATCGAAGCCGGTTGGGCGGACCTGATCGCCTTCGGCCGTCCGTTCATTGCCAACCCGGACCTGCCGGCCCGTATTGCCCATGGCTGGCCAATGAATCCGCTGGATGCCAGCAGCATGTACGGCGGCACCGAAAAGGGTTACATCGACTACCCGACGTACGCGCACTGAGTCGGCATGCGCGCGCTCCCGTGGAGTGCGCGCAGCCAGCACCGACAAAGTATCGTAAGATCGCGAAAACCCATTACCTGCCGCGGATATGAGCATAGACATCAGTGAAGCGCTGAAGGCCCTGGATAACCCCACACGCCTGGCCATCCTAACCCTGCTGAAGGACCCGAAGATCAACTTCCCCGAGCAGGAAGCCGATCCCGAACAGCTGGGTGTGTGCGTTAGCATCATCCAGGAGCGTGTGGGGTTGTCGCAGTCCACCGTCTCGAACTACCTGGCGGCGCTGCAGCGCGCGCAGTTGGTGACCTCGCAGCGTATCGGTCCCTGGACCTACTACAAGCGAAACGAAGAGAAGGTAGCCCAGTTGCTCGAAGCACTCAGCAAAGCCATCTGAGCGGGCTAGCAGAGCCTTGAGCGTTTCGCGTAAGGCCACCCCGGCCGATCCCTTCCCGCAGGTGGTGGCACGCTGGCTCAGGGCTTACGGCCGTTATCGCCTTATCCTGCTCGTCCGATACTGCCCCGGCGTCATGCCGACCACCGTCTTGAAGTCATGAATGAAGTGCGCCTGGTCGCTGTAGCCGCAGGCCAGGGCGGTGTCCAACAGCGGCTGGCCGGAGCGCAGTTGGTTGCGCACCAGCGCGACGCGCTGAATGCGGCTGAACTGCTTGGGCGTCAGGCCCACCTGGTAGCGGAACAGGCGTTCCAGCTGACGCTGCCCGAGTGGCACCGCCTGTAGCAGATCAGCCAGACGCTGTCGGCCCTGGGTCGCAGTGATCTGCGCCAGCAGCTGTTGCACCGGTGAGCGTCGCTCCTGCGCCGCCTGCAAACGCCTCATCAACTCCTGCTCCACCAGCAGCAGCTGCGCCTCGCGGCTCAACTCGGCCAATTGGTCGACCAATGCGGCGAAGCCCAGCCGCTGCCAGTCGGCACCGTGGAAGCCGGCCAGCTCATCCAGGCTGACGCCAAAGAACGCCGCGCCCATCCCAGGGCGAAAACGCACGCCCATCAGCCTTACCTGCCCTGCCAGTTGCAACCGCGAGCTGGCCAGCTGCGGCCCGGCGATCAGTGCGCGCGGCTTGTGCAGATGACCATCGAAGGCCAGCGGATCGGCGAAGTTGAAGATGACCCCGCAGGCGCCGTCCGGATGCAGCATCTGCTCGTCATACACCGTGGCGGCGTCACCCTCCAGCCACCAGAAGCGCTGCACGTAGGCAGCCAGTGCAGGCGTAGGCGGGCAAGTCAGGAAGCCATCGATGGGTGGCAGTCGTTCGTGCAGGGCGGACATGGCAGGCGGCGTTCGAAGATGTCGAAAATCTACAATAGCTCAGCTCGGCGGCTGCGTAGCCTTGGCTGCACATTCAAACCGAGGAGTGACCACCATGCGCATGAACTACCAGGCTGCCGCCCCCGATGTAATGACGGCAATGATAGGGCTGGAAACCTACCTGGCACGGCAGAGCCGCCGCGAGGATGGCGTCGACAAGCCGCTGATGGAGCTGGTGAAGATCCGCGTCTCGCAGATCAATCAGTGCGCCTACTGCCTCGATATGCACACCAAGGACGCCCGCGCCCTGGGCGAAACCGAGCAGCGCATCTATTCCCTGAGTGCCTGGCGCGAAACCCCATTCTTCACCAACCGCGAACGCGCCGCCCTGGCCTGGGCCGAGGCCAACACCCTGCTGCCCCAGGGCGTGTCGCAGACGCTGTTCGAGGAGGTGCGCGAGCATTTCTCCGAAGCCCAGCTCGCCAACCTGACCCTGGCCATCGCCACCATCAACGCCTGGAACCGCTTCGGCGTTTCCTTCGCGCCGGTGCCGGGCAGCTACCAGCCGGGCTGATGCGTGCCGTACCGCCTGACCTGTTGGTCGGGCGGCTCCGGTTCACGGCTGCAGTTCCTGATTGCCCATGGCACAGAAGCTCTGAGCCTGCCGCGCCGCCGGCAGCGCGCGCAGCTGGGTCATGCACTGCGCCTGGCTGGGTGTGCGCACCACGCTAATCTGGGCATCGTCGTTTACACCGATCAGGTACGGCTTGTTATAGCGTGGGCCATCGTGCCAGCTGCTGAAGCGCTGCTCGCTGTAGGCGCATTGGTAGCGGATATGGCCGGAGAAGCCCTTGAAGCGGTCGCGGCGAAAGATGTGCCGGTACAGGAGCCAGTCACGCTTGCTCTGCCCGTCGAGCACGGCGTCGAGGCAGCCCTGCAGCTCGGTGATTTGTGGCTCGTGAAGGAAGATGCTCTGCGCCAGGCTGGAGCCATCCAGTTGCACCGTGGCCACCAGATAGACCTGTCGCTCGGCCGCCTGTGTCGATAGCGCCAGGGCCAAACCCAGCGCCAACATCCCTGTTCTGATCAATCTGCATGCTCCTGATGACCGCGATTTCGTCGAGGCGGCACCCTAGCCGAGGACGGCGTATGGAAACAAGGGCATGCTTGCTTGCTGTTTTGCTCGGCCATATCGGCTGCCGATCTAGCGCGACGCCCTTTCGTACAGCTCCAGCGGCAGGTCGTCCGGATCGGCGAAGAAGGTGAAGCGGCGGCCGGTGTACTCATCAACCCGAATGGGTTCGACCGCCACGCCCTTGGCTTCCAGTTCAGCCTTGCAGGCCGCGACGTCATCCACCGCGAAAGCCAGATGCCGCAACCCCTGCGCCTCCGGCCGCGAGGGGCGCGGCGGTGCGTCGGGAAACGAGAACAGCTCGATCTGCCCTGCGTCCGGCAGTGCCAGGTCGAGCTTGTAGGACTGCCGTGATTCCCGGTAGTGCTCGGCGATCACCGTGAGGCCCAGCGTCTCGGTATAGAAGCGCTTCGACACGGCATAGTCGGAGCAGATGATCGCGGCGTGGTGGATAGATAGCAGCATGGGCATTCCAGTGAGCAGAATACGGATGGACAGCCGGCGCCCGGCTCCGTTTGCTACGCATCAGTGCGGCATCAGCGCGAAGACGCCCCAGCCGAGGTATTCCCGCGTATAGGTGGCGTAGCGCTCCGGCTCCGAGCTGAGTTGGGCGCGGACTTCCTGCGCCAGCTCATCGTCGGGATTGGCCTCCAGCCAGCGGCGCATGGTGAGCCATTTCGCCGCCTCGTATCGGTCCCAGCCATCCTGGTCCGCCAGGACCATTTCGACCACGTCGTAGCCCAGCTGCCGGAAAGACGCGAGAAGTTCGGGAAGGACGAGAAAGTCGCTGATCGCATGGGCCAGGCAGCCTCTGGCGACGTCCTCGGTCGGCGGTAACTGGCGCCAGTAGGGCTCGCCGATCAGGATAATCCCGCCACTGCGCAGGCTGCGCGCCAACAGTTCGAGCGTGCCGGCGACGCCACCAGCGATCCAGGTTGCGCCGACACAGGCGGCCACGCTGACCTTCTCGTGCGAGACATGGCCGGTCGCATCGCCATGGATGAACTCGACTCGGTCGGCGACACCCAGCTCCACAGCGCGGAGCGTCGCCTGCTCGCTGAACAGCTGGCTCATGTCGACACCCGTGCCGACGATGCCGTGATCGCGCGCCCAGGTGCAGAGCATTTCCCCCGAGCCGCTGCCAAGATCGAGCACTCGATCCCCCGGCTGCAGCCGCAGCGCTGCGCCGAGCGTAGCGAGCTTCTCGGGTGTGATCGGATTGTGGATGCGGTGAGCGCTCTCGGTGATGTTGAAGATCCGTGGGATATCCATGAGTGCAGCCTCCTCGGCGGCAGGGACGATGGCTTACCCGTCCAGTGTATCCGTAGCGCCGCTCGGCGCACCTGCGCGCACGCTCGCCCGCTGGGGAAGATGCGCGATGTAGGCGACGCGCTTGGAATCCGGGCGTGCGGGCGTGACCGACCAGCATCTCAACTTGAAGCAGTTCAGCGGATTCTTTGCCTGGACGTCGCTATCCCATCGTTTCGGGGCTCGCGGGTGGGGTGTATGTCGAGTAAAAACGCACGACACGAAACGACCGAAGGCCTGATCCATGCACCACGTTCGCCATATCAGCATCTTCATCAGCCGTGATCCGGACGAGGTGTATGAGTTTGCCGCCGACCCGCGCAATCTGCCGCAGTGGGCCGCTGGGCTGGCACGTTCCGACGTCAGGCAACAGGGCGATGCGTGGGTGGCGGAGGCGCCGTTCGGTCAGGTCCGGATCCACTTCGCTGCGCCGAACGCGTTCGGTGTCATGGATCACGAGGTCGAACTGGCGTCGGGGCGGGTCGTGCGCAACCCCATGCGCGTTATGCGGAGCAGTGGCGGAAGTGAGTTCGTTTTCACGCTGTTCCGCCAGCCCGACATGAGCGATGAGCAGTTTGCCGCAGATGCGCTTGCGGTCGAGGCGGACCTGCAGCGGCTCAAGGATCTGCTCGAGCAATAGTCGCTAGCGGTTCGCCATGGCCGTATCAGGTCTAGGTTCCATCTTTCGAATGGACACCCAGGGCCGTGACCGTCAGCAGAATCAGAGCCATCCCGAGCATCTGTAGTGCAGCCAGACTCTCGTTCAACACCACGACACCGAACAGCGAAGCGGTTACCGGCTCGACCATGGCCACGATAGACGCTACAGCCGGTGCGGTTTGGTTGAGGCCGATGATGTAGAAGATGAAGGACAGCCCGGCCCCCAGCACACCTAGCACCACAAACAGGGGCCAATTCGGTGCGTGGAGCACGGCCACTGCCTGTTCCGCATCGCCCATCCAGCCAAGTATGCCAACGAGTACCGCGAACGCTATCACCAGAATCGCCTGGGGGCTGCCATGAGGGGCGGCGTACTTGAAGGCAAAGATAAACACCGCGTAGGACACGCCGGAAAGCAGGCCGGCTCCGGCAGCGATGGCGGTAATGTCACCCGCTCCGATGTCATAGATGCCGGTTAGCAAAATGACGCCCAGCATCACCATGGCGATCGCCGCCCACTTGAATGGAGTGGGCCTTTCGAGCCTGCACGCGAAGGAGACGAGATAGACAAACACCGGTGCGGAATACATCAGGGTGGCCGCAACCGCAACGCTGCCCTCGGCGATGCTCAGGAAATAGAAAGAGAAGTTGCCCGCCACGCCCACACCGGCCACTGCGGACCAGAACCACAGCTGGCGGCTCGCCAATCCGCTACCGCCCGGCCTTAGGACAAGCCAGACGAGAACGAACAGCAGCCCTATTGCGCCCCGGTAGAGCGAGACCACGATCGGGCTCCAGCCCTCGGCGGCGAGAATGCCGCCGATCCCGCCTGACAACCCCCAGCATAGCGCTGCAAGCGCGACGAACAGTGCACCATGGCCCGCCGTCTTCCCTACTGAAGGTCCCCCGTTCTGTGGCGGTGAATGCTGCACCATCTAGTAAATCCTATGCCTTCGGTTCAATGCTGCTGGTTTGGAGCCGAGGCGCGTGCGCGTTGCTATAGCCGCGAGGCAGGCCGCTACACCCGAGGGCGGCGAGTAAGAGCGAATGCGCAGCCAGAGTCAGTGCGCAGGGTTCCGCGATGATTGGAACGAGCGGATAAGCCGCCGGTAGCCGCTGGGTTACCGGCTCGCTCATCACTGCTCCCGCGTCACCCGCCACACCACATTGGCCAGGTCATCGGCGACGATCAGCGCGCCGCGCGGGTCGACGGTTACGCCGACCGGCCTGCCACGAGTCTTGCCGTCGTCGGTGCGAAAGCCTGTGGCGAAGTCGATCGGCTCACCCGCCGGGCGACCGTCGCGGAAGGGCACGAAGATCACCTTGTAGCCGACCGGGTCCTTGCGGTTCCAGCTGCCGTGCTCACCGATGAACACGCCTTGGGCGAACTGCTCACCCATGACATCCGAAGAGAAATCGAGGCCCAGTGCGGCCACGTGCGAGCCGAGGGCGTAGTCCGGCGTGATGCTGGCGGCGACCTTGTCCTTGTCCTGTGGTCGCACGCGGTCATCGACGTTCTGCCCCCAGTAGGCGTAGGGCCAACCGTAGAAGCCGCCTTCCTTAACCGACGTCAGGTAATCCGGCACCAGGTCTTCGCCAAGTTCGTCGCGTTCGTTGACTACCGTCCACAACTGGCCGGTTTCCGGCTGTATCGCCATCGCGGTGGGGTTGCGCAGGCCGGTGGCGTAGGGCTTGTAGGCGCCGGATTCGGCGTTGACCTGCCAGACCATGGCGCGGTCGACCTCAGCTTCCATACCACGCTCGGTGATATTGCTGTTGGAGCCGATGCCGACATACAGGTAATGGCCGTCCGGGCTGATGGTCAGGGCTTTGGTCCAGTGGTGGTTGATCTCCGACGGCAGGTCCGCAACCTTGGTCGGTGCGCCGCTGGCCTCGGTCTGGCCGTCCTGATAGTCGAAGCGAACGAGTTCGTCCTGATTGGCGACGTACAGATTGCCGTCGTGGAAGGCCAGCCCATAGGGCGCGTTGAGGTCTTCGGCGAACACGGTCTGCAGTTCGTAGGTGCCGTCGCCGTCCGCATCGCGCAGCAGGGTCAGGCGGTTGCCGCTTTCCACCGAGGTGTTGCCCTTGGCCTTGAGATAGCCGGCGATGACGTCCTTCGGCTTGAGCTTGGCTGCATTGCCGCCACGCCCCTCGGCGACGAGGATGTCGCCGTTGGGCAGGACAAGCGTCTGGCGGGGAATCTTCAGATCGGTAGCGATCGCCGTCACGCTGAAACCGTCCGGCACGGTGGGTACCTGATCGCCCCAGGGGGTTGGCTCGGCGATCTTCATGCTGGGCAGCAGACCACGTTCCGGCTCGGGCAGCTTGGGATTCGTCCCGTAATGCTGGGCGGAGTCCTGCTCGCCACCGCACGCACTCAGCAGAACGGCCATGGCCAGGGCGGTCAGTGCGCTTGAGCTTGAATGCTTCATGCCTCACCTCCGTCGCGCAGGTTGCTCAGGCCGATCCAGGTTGCAGCGCAGGCCAGCAGCGTGACGATCACCGACAGCACCAGGCCCTGCGGCATCGTTGCCCAGGCGTCCTTGGCGTGCTCCAGCGCATTGATAAAACCCAGCAGCCAGGTCGCCAGCAGGAGTGCGAAGTAGACCAGTGGTCGCCCTTTCCTGTGCTGGGCGCGGATCAGGTTCACTACGGCGAACAGCAACGCCAGGCCGCAGAACACCAGCCCGCCGGCGATCAGCCAGGCTGAGAAGTTGCTCCACTGGATTTCATAGGTCTTGAAGTAGGCGATGTCGCTCAGCATGGCGCCAAGGAATAGCGGTACGGTGCCGCCGAGCAACGTCCCATGCAGCGGGCTCGGTACGTGGCGGGAGATGCTGTGCGTGGTAGTTTGGGTGCGGTGGGTGATAACGGTCACGTAGGTATCCTCATCGCTTGAGACCTGACCTCATGCTCGGCGCGGATGCGCTGGCGGCCGGGATCGCTCTGGCTGTGCTTTAAAGGGGATCGTGACGGCGCGGGGTTAGTTCACTGCCGATGGACAGCCGGGTGTTCGTTGCAACGGGGAGGCATTGACGCAGGAGAGAGTACTGACGCAGCGGCGAGGCTAGCGCTGCGCGGTTAGTCAGGCTTCGCTGTCGACCAGTGCGACGTTCTCGCGGCCCTGTTGCTTGACCCGGTACATGGCGCGATCGGCTGCTGCCAGCAATTCGTCGAGAGACTCGCCGTCGTCGGGGCACAGGGCAATGCCGATGCTGCAGGACACCCGCTGCTCGCCGGCGTCGGTTTCAATGGGCATGCTGATCGCCTGCAGTAGCTTGCGACCGGCGGCTTCAGCGTCAACGGCGCTGGGAATATCCCTGACCAGTACGACGAACTCGTCACCGCCGTAGCGCGCGGCAGTGTCATACACGCGAATGGCCTGGCGCATGTGCTCAGTGACGGCGATCAGCACCTGGTCGCCAACTTTGTGACCGAAGCGATCATTGGTTTCCTTGAAACGATCCAGATCGACGACCATCACGGCAAAGGGTGTTCCGTGTCGCTGCATGAACGCGTAGGCCTCGGCGAAACGGTCTGCCAGCAGCTGACGGTTGGGTAGCCGGGTCAGCGCATCGTGAGTGGCCAGGTAGCTGGAACGCTGATATTCGCGCTCTACCATCGCGGTGGTGCGGTAGTGGCGCAGCAACACGGCCGGCAACAGCGCCAGCACGGCGATCAGGATCAGCAGGACGGTCAGCGTTTCCCGAGTCAGTACGTTGCCCATACGCAGCTGGCGCTCGAGAATCAACGTGGTCGGCTGCGAGCGGCTGCCGATCTCGACGCGCTCCGTCAGGCGCGGTAGCAACAGGCGATCTAACGGGCTTGCCGGCGCAGGCTCGGTCGAGAGTAGTTGGCTCGGTGCGCCGACGTCGCTATCGAGAAACGCCTCGATGCGTAGCTGCCGATCCACATCCATGGCAAGCACGGCCTGTTGCAAGGCGTCTGTTTTCATCAGCAGCAGGGCGACCATGCTGCTGCCGAAGAAGTTGGGGCCGGCGCCTGGGCGAGGTGACTCGGGACGGCTCACCGACTGCAGCAGGATGTAGGCGTTGCCGCCCTCGTACAGGGCGAATGTCGGCGAAGCGACCGGGCGCCTGGTTTGCCGGCTCCGGGCCAGCGCATGGGACAGGTGCCCGACTGTCTCCAGCCGGACACCATAGATGGTGCTGGCCTGTACCAGCTGCGGGTACATGAACAGCACCGGCCAGGTTTCGCTCAAGGGCAGCTGCACGTGCACAGGCTGCCGTGTCGGGCTGGGAAATTCCTTGAGCCTGAAGTCGGCGCGCCAGCTGAGGCGCAGCAGCTCCTCGAAGGCGTATTGCTCGGCCAGAGGAACGCCGCGGGCGACTTCGAGCATGTAGACCTGCGGATAGGCCGTGACTACAGCTTCTGCATAGCGCGCCGCAGCGGCCTCGTCGCTTTGATCCACGGCTTGGAGGAATGCCGAGAAGCCTGCCAGAACGGCCTCATTGGTATCGAGCTGGTGGCGTATCACGGCGGAGACGTTCTGCACCTGCTGCGCGAAGCGGGCGTCCCAGCGCTGGATTTCCGAAAGAAGGAGCAACTGAGCGGAGACACCGACCAGCAGCAGGGACAACAGGATGAAGCCTGCAAAAGAGCGTCGGCGTCTGGTCAGCATCGTTCCTTCTCTCTCCCGAGGGCTGCGCGCGGGCTCTGTAGGCAGTCCTTTACGCCCTGTTGCGTCAGGCTACCGATGCGTGGCCTGGATCTCTCCGGTTTCTGCGGTCAGAACCACAGGCGGTGCGTCACGCTAGCAAATGGCCATTGGGCGGTCTAGCACATCGGGCGAACTGCTATCGGGCACGCTTTCGTATCGCGCGCACAAACCAAGTGCTCCAAACCAGACCATTTGATCCGTTTTTTTCTCATCGCAAACGCTAAGTGGCTGATCCATAAGCGAATCGGATCAGTGGCACGCTTCCTGCTCTTTCCTCGCTGTCGCTCTCGCGTGCAAACGCAGCGACCGGCCCGCTGCGGCATGCATACAGAGAAGCGCCCGCGCCATCGGCGAAGCGCTCAGGTTTCAGTCTTGCGTTCGAGGAGTGCGTCATCCATGACTCTGCAATACGTTCCCGTCATCGACCTGGCGCCATACTTCGCCGGTACACCGGAGGGCAAAGCCCAGGTGGCCAAGGCCGTGGACCAGGCCTGTCGCGACATCGGTTTTCTGGTCATCACCAACCACCAGATCCCCACTGAATTGATCGAGCGCGTGTCGCGGCTGACGCGGCAATTCTTCGCCTTGCCGTTGCCGGAAAAGCGCAAGGTCGACCGGCCCAGCCCGGAAATGGTGCGCGGCTACAGCGCCATTGCCGAAGAGAGTCTGTCGTATTCGATGGAGGAGGCCGCACCCGGCGATCTCAAGGAATCCTTTTCCATCGGGCCCAGCGATGTGCCGGATGAGGACTACTACCGTTGCGCCGCAGCCGGCCCGCATTTCGCGCCGAACGTCTGGCCCACCGGCATCGAAGGCTTCGAGCAGGCTTACCGCGAGTACTTCGCGGCCATGAGTGAGCTGGCGCAGGCGCTGATGCGCATCTTCGCCCTGGCGCTGGAGCTGCCGGAAACCTTCTTCGACGACAAGATCGACAAGCACATCAGCATGTTCCGCAGCCTCAGCTACCCGGACGTGAAGGGCGCGGTCGAACCCGGGCAATTGCGCGCAAGCGCCCACACCGATTACGGCAGCCTGACCATCGTCAAGCCGGACAACGCGCTGGGCGGCCTGCAGGCGCGCAACCGCCAGGGCGAGTGGGTGGACGTGCCCTATGTGGAGAATGGATTCGCCGTGAACATCGGTGACCTGATGATGCAGTGGACCAACGATCAGTGGATTTCCACGCTGCATCGGGTGGTCAACCCGCCGGCCGACAGCCCGGCCGACAACGGCCGGCAGTCGCTGGTGTTCTTCCACCAACCCAACTATGACGCGCTGATCGAGTGCCTGCCGGGATGCCTGAGCGAGGGCGAAGCGCCACGCCATGCGCCGGTCACCTCCGGCGACAACCTGCTCTCCAAGTTCGTCAAGCAGACCACCTTCGGCAAAGGCCTGGAGGTCGCATGAGCACGCTGTCCTACGTCAACGTCTTCGCGCGGGACATCGAGGCGCTGAGCGGGTTTTACCGCGAGCTGTTCGGCTTCACGAACATCCCCGAGATCGCCTCGCCGATCTTTCGCGGGCTGGATACCGGCAAGAGCTGCATCGGCTTCAACGCGCCGGAAGCCTACGAACTGCTGCATCTGGACGAATTCGCCGACACCCGCGGCTGCAAGTTCCTGCTGAACATCGACGTCGACTCGAAAGATGAGGTCGACCGCCTGGTGCCTATTGCCGTCGCGATGGGCGCGACGCTGATCAAGGCGCCCTACGAAACCTATTACCACTGGTATCAGGCGGTGCTGCTGGACCCGGAAAACAACGTGTTTCGCATCAACCACATGCTTTGACGTGCCAACCTCAGGAAGACCAAAAATGCTCAATCAGATGAAACGGACCTTGTGTGCGGCGGTGGCTCTCGGCCTGGCGACGACTGTTGGCGCCGCCGCGGCGCAGGAAGGGCAGGGGCTGACCCTCGATAAACCGGCGAAGATCGCCATGCTCTACATCAGCCCGCGCAATGACGGTGGCTGGACCCAGGCCTTCGACGAGGCGCGGCAGAAGCTCGAAACCGAGCTTGATACCAAGATCCAGTACGTCGAGAGCGTGCCGGAGAATGCCTCTTCGATCCGCCCGGCCGTGGACCGGCTGATCCAGCGTGGCGCCAACGTCATCATCGGCACCGCCTTCGGCTATTCCGATACCTTCAAGGAGCTGGCCGACAAGTATCCGGGCGTGGCCTTCCTCAACGGCTCGGGCACCACCAACAGCGGCAACCTCGAATCCTTCTACGGGCGCACCTACGAGAGCCAGTACCTGTGCGGCATGGCCGCGGGCGCGGCGTCGAAGACCGGCAAGCTCGGCTTCGTCGCGGCCAACCCCTTTGGCCAGGTGAACTGGACGGTCAACGCCTTCGCCCTCGGCGCCCAGCAGATCAACCCGGACGCCACGGTCACCGTGGTCTACACCGGCGCCTGGAACGATCCGGTCAAGGAACGCGCCGCCGCGATGGCGCTGATCGATTCCGGTGCTGATGTGCTCGGCCAGCACGTCGACAGCCCGACGCCGCAGATCGTCGCCCAGGAGCGCGGCGTGCACGGCACCGGGCACCACCGCGACATGCGCGAATTCGCCCCGGACGCCACCGTCTGCTCCTCGGTCTGGGTGTGGGACAAGTTCCTCGCGCCGGAGCTGAAGAAGATCAGCACCGGCAACTGGACGCCGCCGGAGAACGGCGCGCTGCTGTCCATGGCCGAAGGCGGCACCGATGCAGCCTGCTGTGGACCTGCGGTTTCCGAAGCGGACAAGGCCAAGATCATGGCCGCCCGCGAAGAGCTGCTCAAAGGCGAGAAGAAGATCTACGCCGGGCCGATGCTCGACCGTGACGGCACCGAGCGCATCGCCGCTGGCGAGGTCATGGCCGACCCCGCACTGTGGCAGATGGACTGGTTCGTTAAAGGAGTGATCACTCAGCAATGAGCAACCTGAACGCGATCCAGCTGACCGGGGTGAGCAAGTCGTTCGACGGCTTCATGGCCCTGTCCCAGGCGGACTTCACCGCCAAATGGGGCGAAGTGCACGCGCTGCTCGGCGAGAACGGCGCGGGCAAGTCCTCGCTGATGAATATCGCCGCCGGCCTCTACGCACCGGAAAGCGGATCGCTGTTGATCGACGACAACCCGGTGCGCCTTAGCGGCCCGCGGGATGCGAGTCGCTACCACATCGGCATGGTTCACCAGCATTTCAAGCTGGTGAAGCCATTCACGGTTGCCGAGAACATCCTGCTCGGCTTGCCCGAGCAGCCCGGCAACAAAAGCTTCAACGGCAGCCACCGCCAACGCCTCAGCGCGCTGGAGGCACAGATAACGGAAAAGGCGGCTGAGCTGGGCTTTGTTATCGACCCGCGCAAGACCACCGAGTCGCTCTCGGTAGCCGAGCAGCAACGGGTAGAAATTCTCAAGGTGCTGCTGGCTGGCGCGCGGATCCTGATCCTCGACGAGCCGACCGCGGTACTCACCGATCAGGAAGCCGAGCGCCTGCTGGAAACGGTGCGTGCCTTTGCCCGTCAGGGCGCGGCGGTGATCCTGGTCACCCACAAGATGAGCGACGTGAAGCGCTTTGCCGACCGCGTCACCGTGATGCGCGGCGGGCGCACCATCCAGACCCTCGATCCGCAAATGGTCTCGGTGCCCGAGCTGGTTCGCCTGACCGTGGGTGAATCGGCGCCGGCCAGCGAATACCAGCCAGCGACACCGGGCGAGATACGCCTGCAGGTGCGGGATCTCAGGTCGACCGGCGCGGGCGGGCATGGCGCACTCAATGGCGTGACCCTGAGCCTGCGAGCTGGCGAGATCTACGGGATCGCCGGTGTAGGCGGCAATGGCCAGAGCGAGTTGGCCAACGTGTTGATGGGGCTTCCGGAGCGCTGCGAAGGCGCGTTGGAATTGACCGGCTTCGGTGACTTGCGTCGGGCCAGCCCGGAACAGCGCCGGGAGCTGCGCATCGCCTCGATTCCAGCCGACCGCTACGGCACCGCGCTGGCTGGTGAGCTGTCGGTGGCGGAGAACTTCGGTGTCGGGCAGATCCACAGCGGGCGCTATGGCTCGTTCTTCAATCTGCGGCGCAAGCGTCTGGAGGCCGAGGCCGCCGATGCGGTGGCCGGTTTCGATGTACAGGGTGTGCGCTCGCTGAAACAGAAGGCCGCGCTGCTTTCCGGCGGCAACGCACAGAAGCTGGTGATCGCCCGCGAATTCTCCCGCGACCCGCAACTGGTGCTGGTGCACAGCCCCAGCCGTGGCCTCGACGTGCGCGCCACCGCCGCGGTGCATGCCCGGCTGCGTGCGGCGCGGGATGCCGGCGCGGCGGTGCTGGTAATCAGCGAGGACCTCGATGAGGTGCTGGCCTTGGCCGATCGCATCGGCGTCATGAATGCCGGGCGCATCGTCGCGGAATTCGACCGGCCGGCGGATCGTCAGGCCATTGGTAGGGCGATGGTCAGCCATGCAGAGCCGGGCGATGGTGAGTTGAATCTAGAAGGGGTAAGCCATGAATGAACAGGTACGCCCCGTGATGCTGGAGCAGGCCGCTCAGATGGCAAAGCGCCCGAGACAGCCGCTGTTGTCGCGGCGTTACGCACTGGAGATTCGCCAGCAACTGGCCTGGCATTGGCAGGCCGCGATCATCGGGCTCGCCCTGTTGCTGGGGCTGGGCATCTCCGCCGCAATCCTGATCGCCGCTGGGGTGCCGGCCGGCGAGCTGCTCAACGAGTTCGTCATCCTGACGGTGTTCGATGCGCAGAGCCTTACCGCGGTGCTGTTTCAGGCCGCGCCGATGATCCTCGTCGGCCTGGCCGGCTGCATGGCGTTTCGCGCCAAGTTCTGGAACCTGGGCCTCGAGGGCCAGATGATCTGGGGCGCCATCGGTGCCACGGCGATCTCGCTGTTTGAGATCGGCCCGCAGGCGCTACGTCTGCCCTTGATGCTGGCAGCAGCAATCATCTGCGGTCTGCTCTGGGCCCTGGCGCCGGCGTTGCTCAAGCTGCGGTTGAAGGTCAACGAGATCATCTCGACGCTGATGCTCAATTACCTGGCGATCAACTTCCTGCTGCATCTGCTCTATGGCAGCTGGAAGGACCCGAAGAGCTCGTTCCCGTATTCGCCGCAGTTCCAGCCGTTCGAGCGCCTGCCGGAGCTGTTCGACGGTATCAGCGCGGCAGTGCCGCTGGCGGTGGTCGTTGCACTGCTGGCGCTGTGGTTCCTCGGCATTTCCCGCGCCGGGCTCTACCTGCGCTTCGTCGATGCCAACCCGCGGGTGGCCGGCGCAGTAGGCGTGCCGGTACAGAAGATGATCATCGGCACGGTGCTGATTTCCGGCGCCATGGCCGGGATTGCCGGCTTTCTCATCACGGCGGGGCAGGAAGGGCGGCTGACCCAGTCGTTCTATCAGGGCTACGGATTTTCCGGAATTCTTATCGCCTTCCTTGCGCGCAACAACCCGGTGGCGGCACTGGTGGTGGCGCTGCTGATGGCGATGCTCTTCGTCGCCGGGCGCAGCCTGCAGGTGTTCTACCAGATCCCCTTTTCCATGGTGCAGCTGATCCAGGCGATCCTGGTGATCTGTGTTGCCTCCTCGGATTTCTTTATCCGCCACCGTATCCGCCGCGTTCAGGGAGGCGAGAGCTGATGGACATGATCGCCAATTGGCTCGGCAATACGCCGGACTTCGCCGTGCCCTTCGCCCTCGCGGCGCTGGGGCTGATTCTCACCGAGCGCGCCGGGGTGCTGGCCCTCGGCGCCGAAGGGCTGATGCTGGTCGGCGCGCTGGCTGGCATCGGCGCGCAGCTTGCGTTCGGCAGCCACGGCATGTCGCTGTTGCTGGCGATGGGCGCGGCGGCGGTGGTGTCGCTGCTGTTCGCGCTGATGGTGCTGGTGCTGCGCATCAACCAGGTAATCGCCGGCCTGGCGCTGGTGTTCTTTTGTCAGGGCCTGACCGGCTTGCTCGGCACCTTGCTGGACTGGACCAACAAGCCGGTCAAGGGGCTGGGCGCGGTCGAGCTATGGCCGCTGTCGGAGCTGCCGCTGCTGGGCAAGGTCTTCGTGCAGAACCCGCTGGTGTTCATGACGCCGCTGATCTTTCTCGCCGTGGTCTGGTTTCTTACTCGCACGACCACCGGCCTGCGGATGCGCGCGGTCGGGGAGAACCCGCAGGCCGCGGATGCGGCAGGGATTTCCGTGCTCGGTTATCGGCTCGCAGCAATTCTCGCCGGCTCCGCGCTGATCGGCCTGGCCGGCGGTTATATCTCGGTGCTCAGCACCAAGCTGTGGATCGCCGACATGATCGGCGGCCGTGGCTGGATCGCCGTAGCGCTGGTGATCTTCGCGCGCTGGTCGCCGTGGAAGGCCCTGGCCGGTGCGCTGCTATTCGGCTGCATCGAGGCGCTGATTCCACAACTTGCCGCCGCCGGCGTGCGCCTGCCGCAGTACTTCGTACTGATGACGCCCTACGCCGTGACCCTGGCGGTGATGATCTGGGTCGCAAGCGGCAAGAACGTCTCCGGCAACCAGCCGGGCGCACTGGGCATTCCCTTCATCCGTGAAGAGCGCCGCTGACGCCCGCGACGCTTATTGCGACGGGCTCTGGTCGCTGGAGCGGCAGGTGATTTCCGCGTAGGGCTCGTCCGGCGAGTAGTCGCCCGGAACGCGTTCGGTGCGCTGGGTGTTGGGCGCTATGGTGAATACCGGCGATGCCGAGGTATCCGAACGGGCGTCGGCAGGCACGTGGAACTCGCAGGAAACCTGGCCGCCGGTGCGGTTCATCACCTTCACTGCGCGCACGCCGAGCAGCTCGCCTTCAACGCCTTCGGATTTGGCCGGCACGCCCATGGGGCTGACCTCGATGTCCAGGCCGTTGAGGTGGGTGATGATCTCCGGCTGGGGTGTCTGCGCTACGGCAAGCGGAGCGCAAAGCGCCAGGCCGCAAGCAAGAATTAGCTTTCTGGTCATGGGAACCTCCGTCATTCGGTCCCCTTTAGAAGGAGTCGGGGCCGGTCGGTTCGATGGCCGCGCGAATCAATGATTGCAAATGATGAGGTGGCGCTGCGGCAGCCATCTGCCGAGTAATGGCATTTAGCCGTAGTTCGCCTTGCCGTCCCGTTTCCAGCATGTTGAACTGCTGCTGTCGCAGTCTTGCATGCGGCTCTATGCGGGGTGGCTCAAGTGGCTAGGTTTCTGTGCGGCGGGTTGCTCGCGCTCTACGTTGGTATGGCTGGTGCTGCCGCCGAGACGACACTCGAACTGAGCGCGGCAGAGCGTGCCTGGCTGGCCGAGCGGGATTCCGTCAGCGTGTGCGTCGATCCGGACTGGCTGCCGTTCGAGATGCTCAATGCGCGCGGTGAGCACGAAGGTATTGCCGCGGACCTGTTGCGTCTGGTCGCCGAGCGGGCGGGCCTGCAATTGCAGGTGGTGCCTAGCCGAGACTGGGATGCCTCATTGGCTGAGTCCAAGGCCGGGCGTTGCCAATTGCTGAGCTTTCTCAATCAGACGCCGGAGCGTGATGCCTGGCTGATCTTCACCCAGCCGTTGTTCACGGATGCCAACGTACTCATCGCGCGGGAGGATCATCCGCACGTGGTGAATCTGTCGGCGCTCGTCGGTGCAAGCGTGGCACTGCCTTCCGGCACGTCGGTGGAGGAGCGCATCCGTCATGATTTCCCGCAGCTGCGTATCATCCGCACCGAAACGGACGCCCAGGCGCTGGCACTGGTCAACGAAGGCAAGGCCGATCTGACCATCCGCTCGCTGACCATGGCGGCCTACACCATCCGCCACGAGGGTTGGTTCAATCTCAAAATCGCCGGACAGGTGAGCGGCTTCGACAACCAGTTCCGGATCGGTGTACTGAACAGCGAACCGCTGCTACGCGACATTCTCGACAAGGCCATCGCGACGGTCACGCCAGTGGAGCTCAACCAGATCGCCAACCGCCACGTACCGATTCGCGTAGAGGCTGGCACCGACTACCGGCTGGTCGTGCAGCTCGTTGTGGTCTTCTCGGTGGTGCTGTTGACCAGCCTGTTCTGGATAGGGCGTCTGCGCCGGGTGAACGAGCAACTGCATATCAAATCGCAGACCGACGCGCTGACGGGCCTGGCCAATCGGGCGGCACTCGATGGCCGTTTCGCCGTGGCGTTGGAGCAGGCGCGGCGGTATCACCGGCCACTGTCGATCGTGATGCTGGATATCGACCACTTCAAGCGCATCAACGACGAGTTCGGCCACCAGACGGGGGACCGTGTACTGCGCGAGATTGCCGGGCTGCTGCAGAGCTGCCTGCGCGGCACCGACGCCGTAGGGCGTTGGGGCGGCGAGGAGTTTCTGGTGCTGTGTCCGGAAACCAACGGGCAGCAGGCCGAGGTGTTCGCTGAACGTATCTGCGAGCGGGTGCGCGCATTTTCCTTCGGCTCTGGTCAGCCCCAGAGCGTCAGCGCCGGGGTGGCCGAACTTGGCCCGGCGGATACCGCAGACAGCCTGCTGCGACGTGCCGACGCGGCGCTGTATCGGGCCAAGCGTGACGGGCGCGACCGGGTCTGCCGGGACGCGTCGGTCGAGCCGGGCTGAAGGTGACGCGTCAGTGCTTGCCGGGCTTGCGCAGCCGCACGTAGAGGTCCTTGCCGCCCGTGGCGCTGCTGCCACGTGATTCCAGGTCGAAGCGCTTGGGTTGATTGGCGATCAGGTCGCTGAGCTTCTTGCAGCCATACAGGCGCGGATCGAAGGCGGGGCGCAGCTTGCTGATGTTCTGCCCGAGGGTGCCCAGCTGAATCCAGTCGTCCTCCTCGGACAGGTCGTCGAGCACCTTGGCGATGAAGTCCACCGGCACCTGCTGGCATTTGATGGTGTCGCCCTTGTCGCCTGTCTTCGAGGGCTTGCTGCTTTCCTCCACCTGCGCGGCGCCTGCGGCGAGCTTTTCGGATGACGGTGGCTCGGACGTGGTCTTGGCCGCATCGGCGCGCAGAATCTCGGTGTAGATGAACTTGTCGCAGGCGGAGACGAACGGCGAGGGCGTCTTCTGCTCACCGAAGCCGTACACCGTCAGACCTTCCTCGCGGATGCGCGCGGCCAGGCGGGTGAAGTCGCTGTCGCTGGAAACCAGGCAGAAGCCGTCGAAGCGTCGGGTGTAGAGCAGGTCCATGGCATCGATGATCAGCGAGCTGTCGGTGGCGTTCTTGCCCGAGGTATAGGCGAACTGCTGGATCGGCTGGATGGAATAGTCGAGCAGCACCTTCTTCCAGCTGCCGAGGTTGGGCTTGGTCCAATCGCCATAGATGCGCTTGACGCTGGCGACGCCGTACTTGGCGATCTCCTCGAACAGCCCCTCGACGATGGCGGCGGGCGCGTTGTCGGCGTCGATCAGAACCGCGAGGTGCTTCTGTTTGTTCGAACTACTGGGTTTGCTGGCCATGATTCTTCCCTGGACTGGAGATCGCCTGACCATAACGCCGACGGGCGTGCCCTGGCCATAGCAGCGTGCAGCCAACGCATGCCGAGCTCGGTTAGCATGCGCTGCTTTGATTACATGGATTTCGGGGCATGGAACAGCGAGGCACGCTGAAGAGCTGGAATGACCAGAAAGGCTTCGGCTTCATTCGCCCGGAGGCGGGCGGCGAGGACGTGTTCGCGCACATATCGGCCGTGCATGGCGAACGGCGGCCACTGGTGGGCGACCGGGTACTGTTCGTGGCCGGGCGCGACCCGCAGGGCCGCTTGCGCGCCGAGCATCTGCGGCTGGATGCACCAATGACGCTGGACCAGCCCGCGATTCGCCAACGCCCGGCTAGCCAGCGCAAGCCGGCCGAGCAACAGGCCCGCTCGCCCGCGACAGGGCGCGCCCGAAAGCCTGCGCGTCAGCTGGTCGCCGGGAACATTCAGCGGCTTCCGCTCAAGCTGGTGCTGTTCGCGCTGCTCTGTCTGCTGCCGCTGATGGGCAGCCTCTTGCGCCTCGGTGCGGTGTTGCCGTTGGCAATCTATGCCATCGCCAGCCTGCTGACCTTCTTTCTCTACTGGCGCGACAAGCACAGCGCGCTGAAGGATCGTTGGCGCACGCCGGAAACCACGCTGCACTTCTTCGAGCTGGCGGGCGGCTGGCCGGGCGCGCTGGTGGCGCAGCAGGTCTTTCGCCACAAAACCCGCAAACTGAGCTATCAGCTGACGTTCTGGCTGATCGTGGTCCTGCACCAGGCGTTCTGGATCGATCTGCTGTTCATCGGCAGCGGCTTTACCCGCGAGCGGCTGGATTGGTTGTTGCGACTGTTGTAAGGCGTCGGCCCTCGAGGCCCGCCACCTAATGGTTCGGCGTGCACTGGCCTGTCTTTTGTGGGAGGCCCGCCCCCGGGGCGAAGCTTCTGGGCGCTAGGGCAGCCCTGCGGTCTGCATTCGCCGCGAGGGCGCGCCTCCTACAGTTCGGCGTGCACCGGTTTGCTTTTATGGGAGGCCTGGGTTGGGGCCTTCTGGGCTTCCGGGTCTGGGCTTCTGGGCAGCGTTGCGGTCTGCATTCGCCGCGAGGACGCGCCTCCTACAGGTTCGGCGTGCACCGGTCTGCTTTTTGTGGGAGGCCCGCCCCGGGGCGAAGCGTTTGGGCTTTTGGTTTGGTCCGGCCTGCGAAGCGTCTGGCCGGATGACCGAAGCGTTGCCGCGACTGCCGCGGCTCAGACTTTCCTGACGAACTCGGACTTGAGCTTCATCGCGCCGATGCCGTCGATCTTGCAGTCGATGTCGTGGTCGCCGTCGCACAGGCGGATGTTCTTCACCTTGGTGCCGACCTTGACCACCAGCGACGAGCCCTTGACCTTGAGGTCCTTGATCACCGTGACGGTGTCGCCATCCTGCAGCGTGTTACCTACCGAGTCCTTGATCACCTTGTCGCTTTCGCTCGCGGCAGCAGCGCACTCGGGGCAGACCAGCATCTGGCCGTCTTCGTAGGTGTATTCGGAGTTGCATTTTGGGCAGGGCGGCAAGGTGCTCACGGCAGGTCCTTCAGTGGGAATTGCGGAAAGCCGTGCATTGTATAAGGTTTTGTTACAAATTGGGCGCTGACCGTGGACTCCAGGCTGCCAGGAGTCCACGCAATTCGCTGTGAGACGCTTACTTCACGGCGGCTAGGCGCTCGTTGCCGGCACGCAGTTCGCTGTAGCGGTGCTCCAGCTCACGGCGAATTTCGCGGCGCTGGTAGGCCTGGGCGAAGCGACGCTGCTGCTCGGGGGTCTTCGGGTTCAGCGGCGGCACCGGCACCGGTTTGCCGTCCTCGCCGAGGGCGACCATGGTGAAGAAGCAGCTGTTGGTGTGACGCACGGTCTTCGAACGAATGTCTTCGGTCACGACCTTGATGCCGATCTCCATCGAAGTGGTGCCGGTGTAGTTGACCGAGGCGAGGAAGGTGACCAGTTCACCGACATGCACGGGCTGGCGGAATACCACCTGATCCACTGAGAGGGTGACGACGTATTGCCCGGCGTAGCGGCTGGCGCAGGCGTAGGCGACCTCGTCGAGATACTTGAGCAGCGTGCCGCCATGTACGTTGCCGGAGAAATTGGCTTTGTCCGGCGTCATCAGCACGGTCATGGTCAGCTCTGCATGTCCATCTAGCATGGGGGTTACGGCTCCTCGGTGGTGAAGGGTTGCTACTTTAGTCGAATGCCTTCTCCCTGTCTGGCGTTTCCAGCTAAACGCTTCATCGATTTTTTCTATCGTCAATGCGGCAAAGGCGCGCACTTCTGTCATTTGGCGGAAAAAGCGGCAGCTACGGCATGAGTATCGTGTGCTGTCGTCAGGTCCTGTGGCCGCTTGTGACGTGGCTCACGGATGGTCCTGACGCCCGGCTGAACAGCACTTTTGTTGACCTGTGCCGGGGTCCGCTCGTCCGGCGCTTCTTATAGTCGGATGCCCAAAAAATCCTAATGGCCTGTGCGGTGAGTGGGTTGAGGCAAGTTCGGGTGACCATGGCTCCGAGACATGGCGCTGCGACGAGTCATAGCGGGGCTATGGCGAGGAGCAGCAACACCGTATCGGGGCGCCGAAATTGACCAACTGAACTTACAAGCAGACCACTAACTACTTCAGTAACGGATGCCTCCTCATGCGTACGCTTGCTCTAGCTCTGCTCGCCTGCTTCGTCCCGCTTGCCCATGCCAGCGAGGAGGCAATGGAGCGATTCAACTACCTGATGGCCGATGAACAGCGTCGCGAGCAGGCCAGCCTGGCGGGTCAGGAACGCGCAGTGTTCTGCTCGTACTGCCACGGCGAAACCGGCAACAGCAAGCGCAAGCACATCCCCAATCTCGCCGGGCAGAATCCGCTGTACCTGTTCCATGCCTTCGAGAAGTTCGCCAGCGGTGAGCGCACCGATTTCGTCATGTCCAAGCTGGCGCAGAACCTGAGCATGGAGGAGCGGGTGAACATCGCGGTGTACTTCAGCCAGCAGAAGGTCAATCCGCCGGAGGGCGCACCGAACCTGGCATTGCACAAAAGCGGCGAGAAGATCTTCAAGACCACCTGCACCGGCTGCCACGGCGCGCATGCCGAGGGGATGGAAACCATGCCGCGGCTGGCCGGCCAGCCCGATGAGTACATCCGCAAGGCGCTAACGCGCTTCCGCGAGAACGACCCCAGCCGTGCCGGCTCGGTGATGATCGGCGTTGCCAGTCACCTGTCGGCCGCGGACGTCGAGGCGCTGGCGGCCTATCTATCGCACCTCAAGCTGACCCCGGCCGAGGAAATGGCCAACATCAACCGCCTGCGCAAGACCACCGCCGCCGCTCAGTAACGCTGGATCTGCGCCGGCGTGCGGCGCATCAGCACTTCACCATTGCGCACCGAAAGCAGGGAATGGCCCTGGGTGCGCAGCATCTCGTAATCGTCCGGCGCCGACAGCACCAGCAGATTCGCCGGACGCCCCACTTCCAGTCCGTAGCGCTCGCCCAGGTTCAGGGTGCGTGCGCTGTTGTCGGTGATCAGGTCCAGGCAGCGCTGCAGGTCCTCGTAGCCGAGCATATGGCAGATGTGCAGCCCGGCTTCGAGGATGCGCAGGATGTTGCCGTTGCCCAGTGGATACCAGGGGTCGACGATGGAATCCTGACCGAAGCAGACGTTCATCCCGGCGCGGTCGATCTCGGCCACACGGGTCAGCCCGCGACGTTTGGGATAGGTATCGAAGCGGCCCTGCAGGTGGATGCTCTCGGTCGGGCAGGAGACGAAGTTGATCTTCGACATCTTGAGCAGGCGGAACAGCTTGGAGCAGTAGGCGTTGTCGTAGGAGCCCATCGCCGTGGTGTGGCTGGCGGTGACGCGCTCACCCATCTCGCGCACCCGCGCCTCCTCGGCGAGCACTTCGAGAAAGCGTGACTGCGGGTCGTCGGTTTCGTCGCAGTGCACGTCCACCAGGCAGCCCGTGCGCTCGGCCAGGTCCATGAGGAACTTGATCGAGCTGACGCCCTGGTCGCGGGTGTTTTCGAAGTGCGGAATGCCGCCGACCACATCGGCGCCCATGGTGATCGCCTCGGTCATCAGCTCGCGACCGCCCTTGAACGACTCGATGCCCTCCTGTGGGAATGCGACGATCTGCAGGTCGATCAGGTGGCGGGTTTCCTCGCGCACCTCGATCATCGATTTGAGCGCCGACAGCGTCGGGTCGGTGACGTCGACGTGGGTTCGCACATGCTGGATGCCGTGGTCGACCAGCATGTCGATGGTCTTCTTCGCCCGCGCCTTGGTGTCCTCGTGGGTGACCAGCGCCTTTCGCTCGCCCCAGCGCTCGATGCCTTCGAACAGCGTGCCGCTCATGTTCCAGGCTGGCTGACCGGCGGTGAGGGTGGCGTCGAGGTGAATGTGCGGCTCGATGAAGGGCGGCACCACCAGATTGCTGGCGGCGTCGATATCGCCCTCGTTGGCTTCGGCCGGCGCCTGCTGCGCGCTGATGGAAGCGATGCGTGCGCCGTCTAGTTCGATGCGGTACAGGCCGCTGCGGCCGCGCAGGCGGGCGTTGAGGATGTTCATGGTGGCTCCTTGATCAGCGTGCGTCGGTTTGCGTCAGCACCGTGCGCGACAGGGCCAGGCGCTGGCCCTCATACAGCACAATATAGGCCGCGGCGGCCACCAGTATGCCGACGATGGGCGCCACCCAGGGCGAGAAATACGCGCAGGCGGCGCCCAGCACATAGGCCGCCAGGCCAAGGCTGTTGTATTTGGGTAGATGCGCCTCGGATAGCTTCGGATAGTGCCCGCGATGGCGGTAGAAGTAGTCGGCCATGATCACGCCGCCGATGGGCGGGATGATCGAACCGAGCAGGATCAGGAAGGGGATCAGCAGTTCGTACATGCCGCCGAGCGCCAGCAGCGTGCCGACGAAGGCACCGCCGAGGGTCACCAGGCGGCGACGCTCGGTGCGCAGCAGGTTGCAGCCGGCGGCGGCGAAGTTGTAGATGGTGTTGTCCTGGGTGGTCCAGAGGTTGAGGAAAAGCATCACCACTGCCGCCATCGACAGGCCCTGCAGCACCAGCACTTCGACGATGTCCGGCTGCTGGTAGACGATGGCCCCGTAGGCGCCGGCGACGATCATCAGGCCGTTGCCAATGAAGAAGCCGATCAGGCTGGCCCACACCGCGACCTTGCTGCTGCGGGCGAAGCGCGTCCAGTTGGTGGCCTGGGTCGCGCCGCTGACGAAGGTGCCGAAGATCATGGTGATCGCCATGCCGAGGGTCAGGCTGTCGCCCGGCTGTACCGCGAGCAGACCGTCCAGCCCGCCAATGTCGCGGGTGGCGGTCCACAGCGAGGCGATCAACAGGATCAGCATCGCCGGCACCGCGATACGCGAGAGCAGGTCGAGGCCCTTGTAGCCGACGAAGGCGGTCAGGCAGAAGCCGAAACCGAACAGCACCATCAAAGGCATCGTCCAGCTTTCCGGCAACGCCAGCAGGCGCACCAGGACGATGGCGATAGTCGCCGTGCCCCAGGCGTACCAGCCGATCTGGGTGAAGCCGAGCAGGAAATCGGACAGTCGGCTACCGACCTCGCCGAAGCAGAAGCGCCCCATCAGCACCGAGTTCAGCCCGCTGCGGCAGGCGATTAGCCCGAGCGCGGCGGCATAGAGGCCGAGCAGCAGGTTGCCGATCACCGCGGCCCAGAGCATGGTCTTGAAGTCGAAGGCCAGGCCGATCTTGCCGCCGGCGAACATGGTGGCGGTGAAGAAGGTGAAGCCGAACAGCAGGATGGAAGTGGACCACAGCCCCTTGCGCGCGCCGGCAGGCACTTCGCTCAGGGGATAGTCGGTATCGCCGGGCTGTTTCATGGTGGTTGCTCCGCAAGGTCAATGCAGCCCACGGTGCAGATGCCATGCCATTTGTTGACCGATCGGCCAGTTCGGCGCGCTGGCGATAACGCTGCAGCCAGCGTGATTCGTCCCGGTGCGCCGAGCTATCCGTGTGCACTGGGATGGCGCTCTAGCGCGAAGTTCCGCCAAGCGGAGCGACATTTTCTCTATCGCCACGTTCGGCTTATTCAATTGGGGCATCTTCGGCCCCCCTCTTAGGCTTTCCGACGCGCCATAAGCGCATCAGAAAATCGAAGAGGAATCACCCATGTCCCGTATGACCTTCGGCTCCACGCCAGCGCGGTTTGCGCTCGGTGTTATTTCCGCGAGCCTCCTTGCGCTGTCTGCCAATGCTGCCCCGCTGACCCGCGACAATGGCGCGCCGGTCGGCAACAACCAGAATTCCCAGACCGCCGGGCCCAACGGTCCGACCCTGCTGCAGGACGTGCAGCTGCTGCAGAAGCTGCAGCGTTTCGGTCGCGAGCGCGTGCCCGAGCGCGTCGTGCATGCCCGTGGTACCGGTGCCCATGGCGAGTTCACCGCCACCGAAGACATTTCCGACCTGACCCTGGCCAGGGTCTTCGAGAAGGGCAGCAGCACCCCGGTGTTCGTCCGCTTCTCCACCGTGGTACACGGTCTGCATTCGCCGGAAACCCTGCGCGACCCGCGCGGCTTCGCCACCAAGTTCTACACCGCCGATGGTAACTGGGACCTGGTCGGCAACAACTTCCCGACCTTCTTCATCCGCGACGCGGTCAAGTTCCCGGACATGGTCCACTCCTTCAAGCCGGACCCGCGCACCAACCTGGATGACGACAGCCGCCGCTTCGACTTCCTCTCGCACCACCCGGAAGCCACCCGCACCCTGACCCTGCTGTACTCCAACCAGGGCACTCCGGCCAGCTACCGGATGATGGATGGCAACGGTGTGCATGCCTACAAGTTCGTCAACGAGCAGGGTGAAACCCACTACGTGAAATTCCGCTGGAAGAGCCAGCAGGGCCTGAAGAACCTCGACCCGAAAGAGAACGAGGCGATGCAGGGCAAGGACTACAGCCACCTGAGCCGCGATCTGGTCACCGCCATCGACAACGGCGACTACCCCAAATGGGACCTCATGATCCAGGTGCTCAAGCCGGAGGATCTGGCCAGGTTCGACTTCGATCCGCTGGACGCCACCAAGATCTGGCCTGACGTGCCCGAGCGCAAGATCGGCCAGATGGTGCTGAACAGGAACCCGGACAACATCTTCCAGGAAACCGAGCAGGTCGCCATGGCGCCGGCCAACCTGGTGCCCGGTATCGAGCCGTCCGAGGACCGTCTGCTGCAGGGCCGTCTGTTCTCCTATGCCGACACCCAGATGTACCGCATCGGTGCCAACGGCATGAGCCTGCCGATCAACCGTCCGAAGGTGCCGGTCAACAACGGCAATCAGGACGGCCAGCTGAACGCCGGCCACACCACCACCAGCGTCAACTACCAGCCGAGCCGCCGTGAGAACCGCGAGGAAACCCCGCGCGCCGTACTCAGCAAACTGGAGCTGAGCGGCACCACCCAGCAGGCACCGATCCAGCGTCAGCAGAACTTCAAGCAGGCCGGCGATCTGTATCGCTCGTTCAGCAAGAAGGAGCAGCAAGACCTGATCAACACCCTGGGTGGCGAGCTGGCCAACGCTGACGACGAGGCCAAGCACATCCTGCTGTCGTTCTTCTACAAGGCCGACGTCAACTACGGCGAGGGCCTGAGCAAGGTCGCCAAGGCCGACCTCAAGCGGGTCAAGGCGCTGGCCGCCGAGCTGCAGGACTAAGCAAACGGTTGCTTTTGACCCGGGTCGGGCGATGGCCCGGGTCTTTTTTTAGGTGGAGAGAACATGAAAGGTCTTTTGCTGATGGCAGCGCTGCTGTTGGGCAGCGGGGCCGCCCTGGCCGCTGATGGCCCGCTGACGAACGCGGCGGACACGCCCGAGGCGGTGCAGCAGCAGTTGCGCGACTACTTCTTCAATGCGGCGCGCTTCGGCGATAACGAGATTCTCGACGAATTCATCCAGGCCGGTTACGACCTGAACAGCGCCGACGACAAGGGCTACACCGCCCTCATCCTGGCGGCCTACAACGGCCACAGCGAGGCGGTGGAGCGCCTGCTCGCCGCTGGTGCCGATGCCTGCTCCGAAGACAAGCGCGGTAATACGGCGCTGCTCGGTGCCATCTTCAAGGGCGAACTCGGCATCGCCAAACGCCTGCTGGCCACCGAGTGCGATCCGAATCAGCGCAATGCCGCTGGCCAGACTGCGGCGATGTACGCGGCGCTGTTCCAGCGCGAGGCATTGCTCGAGGCGCTGCGCGAGCGTGGTGCGGACCTGACAGCCGCCGATCCGCTGGGCAATAACGTGGAAAGCCTGGCGCGCGGGGAGATCCGCACCCGCTGACCCTCAGTAGCTCTTGTAGGGCAGGAACTTGCCGGACAGCACCACGTTGACGCGATCGCCCTTGGGGTCGCTCTGGCGCTGGATATCCATGGAGAAGTCGATGGCGCTCATGATGCCGTCACCGAATTCCTCGTGGATCAGCTCCTTGATGGTGGTGCCGTAGACGTTGACCAGCTCGTACCAGCGGTAGATCAGCGGGTCGCTCGGCACCGCGGTGGGCAGCGAGCCCTTGTAGGGCGCGATCTGCAGCCAGGCTACGGCCTCGTCGGAGAGTTCGAAGAGCTGCCCTAGGGTTTCGGCCTGGGCCTTGTCGAAGGCCATCTGGCCGAGGCAGCCGGCGGTGGTCCACTCCTTGGACATGCCGATGCTTTCGGCGACATGCGCCCACTTCAAGCCCTTGCGCACCTTGGCGGAGACGATCATCTGGGTGACCTGTTCACGACTGCTGATCATGGCAAATCCTCATCTGGCGAATGCGAGTCAATGGCCGCACGGGCGCGGCGGGTCTCGATCGATGCAGGTTCGATGCCAGGGGTTTCAGTCGTATTCGGCCGCCTCGTGCTCACCGAGCAGGCGGCGTTGGCGCGGTGTGGCGGCGGCCAGCACCTCGGGATTGAAGCTGAAGTGCAGGTAGGGCGAGAACTTCTGCGCCACCATGCGTCGGCCGTAGTGGATCTGCAGCAGGTAGCGGCTGCGCTCGGCGCTGCGGTTGCGGCTGCCCGCGTGCCAGAGGTCGCTGCGAAACAGCAGCATGTCGCCGGCCTTGCACAGCACGGGCTCGGCCGCGCGGCCGTGCCACTGGGTTTCGCCCGGCTGCGGTTTGCGCCCGGCGCGGTGGCTGCCGGGGATCACCAGGGTCGGGCAGAGGCCGGCGTCGATGTCGTCCAGGTACAGGTGCGCGGTGCAGATCTGCATCGGCACTTCGAAGGCGGGATCGGCGAGCAGGCTTTCCGGCAGCTCCATGGCCAGGTAGTCGGCATGCAGCTCGCCGCCGATAAAGCCCGGGCGGCTGCGCCAGGCGGTCTGGCCGATGATGTGGCAGTCCGCGCCGAGTGCCGCCTCGGCCAGTTCGATCACCCCCGGCAGGTCGAGAAAGCGCAGCCAGAACGGCGAACGATTGAAGACGCACTTGTAGTGATCGTCGACCAGGCCCAGGTAATCCCAGTGGATGGGTTCGAGGCGGTCGATGGCTTCACGCAGTTCCGTGATCGTTGGCGGATCGATCACCGCAGGCAGCAGGACGAAGCCCTGTTGGTGCAGAGCGGCGAGCTGTTGGCGGGTGGTAGCGGAGTCAGGCATGGCGGCAATCAGGAGGGTGACTATCGCTCAGCATAGGCAGCGTGGGCGCGCGTTGAAAGCCGGCTGAAAGCTTGCGGCGCTACTGTGCCGGCGCTGCTACGGCAGCCAGCTGCGTGGTCACGAGCCGCGCGACTGTCTCCTCGCTCCGGCGTACCCGGCGGCGTCGCCAGAAGCGGCGTCACCGGCGCGCACCTCGCTTAGTTCGAAACCACCCGTGCGATGGCCTTGGCCAGCGCATCCAGGCGCTCGGCATCCAGTCCGGCAACGTTGGCCCGACCGCTTTCCACCAGATACACCGAATCCTCGGCGCGCAGCCGACGTACCTGCTCGGCGGTAAGGCCGGTGTAGGAGAACATCCCGCGCTGCTGGGCGATATGCGCAAAGCGCTCGGCCAGCCCGTAGGGCGTCAGCGCCTCGACCAGCCCCTGACGCAAGCTGGCGATGCGTCGGCGCATGCGCTCGACCTCGTCCTGCCAGATCTGCCGCAGCGGCTCGTCGCCGAGGATCGTCGCCACCACCGCGGCGCCGTGAGCCGGCGGTGTCGACCAGAGGTTGCGGGCCAGTGAAGCGAGCTGGCTGCGCACATCGAGCAGGCGCTCGGCATCGCTGGTGACGGCGATCAGCGCGCCGGTACGCTCGCGGTAGAGGCCGAAGTTCTTCGAGCAGGAGCTGGTGATGAGCATTTCCGGCAGCGTTTCGGCGAACAGCCGTACTGCCCAGGCGTCCTCTTCCAGTCCGTCGCCGAAGCCCTGGTAGGCGAAGTCGAACAGCGGCAGCAATTCGCGCGCGCGCACCACCTCGAGCACCCGCAGCCAGTCGTCGTGATTCAGGTCGAAGCCGGTGGGGTTGTGGCAGCAGGCGTGCAGCAGTACCACGTCACCGGGCGGCACCTGTTGCAGCGTGGCGAGCATGCCGTCGACATCGAGGCGGTTGTCGGCACCGACGTAGGGGTAGTGCTGCACGCGCAGGCCGGCGGCGGCGAACAGGGTTTCGTGGATCGGCCAGGTGGGATCGCTCAGCCAGATGCTGCGCCCTGGCAGGCATTTGGCGATGAACTCGCCGGCCAGGCGCAGCGCGCCGGTGCCGCCCGGCGCTTGGGTGCAACCGGCACGCTGCTCGCCGAGGGCAATGGCGCGGCTGCCGAGCACCTGACGCAGCAAGAGGGCGCCGAACTGCGCGTCGCCGTGACCGCCGATGTAGCTCTTGGTCTGCTCACTGTCCACCAGGCGCTGCTCGGCCAGCTTCACCGCGCGCGGGATCGGCGTCAGGCCCTGGGCGTCCTTGTATACGCCGACGCCCAGGTCGAGCTTGGCCGGGTTGGTGTCGGCGCGATACAGGTCCATCAGGCCGAGGATCGGATCGCCGGGCACGCGGGGAATCTGGCCGAAATGCATTACTTGCGGCCCTCCGCGCTGGCGGCGAGCTGGTCGGTGCGGGCGGCCATGATGAAGTCGTTGCGGTGCAGGCCGCGCATCTCGTGGCTCCACCAGGTGACGGTGACCTTGCCCCACTCGGTGAGCAGGGCGGGATGGTGGCCGACCTCCTCGGCGATGGCGCCGACTGCGTTGGTAAAGGCCAGGGCGTGGCGGAAGTTGCGGAACAGGAAGACACGCTCCAGCTCCATGTGGTCGCCGCGCGTTTCGATGTTCCAGTCGGGGATTTCGCGGATCAGCTCGGCCAGTTCTTCATCGGATACCTTGGGCGCATCGGCGCGGCAGGCTTCGCACTGGGCTTGGGCGAGGGCGGTCATGGTGGTGGTCCTTTTGATCTGTTGGGTGAAAGTGGTTGGGAAAGCCTAGGTGAATGGAAAGCGTAGGGTGGACAACGCCGCAGGCTTGTCCACGCGTCGGGTGCGGCCCGCCACGCTGTCGAGAGATCGGGTCGCGGTCGGTGGACGAGCCTCGGCGTCATCCACCCTACGGCTTATTGGCAGCCGAACCGGCGCGTGGAAAACGCTTTGCGGTTTTCCACCCTACGCCGCCTTCGGCGGAAACTTCGGCTGGTGCAGGCCCAGGCGCATGGCCTCGCGCACCATGGCCATGATGTCCCGCTGGGCCAGGTCGAACAGCTGCTTGAGGTCCGGCAGGACGAAGTACAGCGGCTGCAGAATGTCGATGCGATAGGGGGTGCGCATGGCTTCCATGGCATCGAACGGCTGCCGCTCCGGCTCGTCGGACAGGCTGTAGAGCGTTTCCTTCGGCGACGAGAGGATGCCGCCGCCATAGATGCGCAGCCCGGCCGGGGTTTCCACCAGGCCGAACTCGACGGTCATCCAGTACAGCCGTGCGAGAAACACCCGTTCCTCCTTGCTGGCCTTCAAGCCGAGCTGGCCGTAGGTGTGGGTGAATTCGGCGAACCACGGGTTGGTCAGCAGCGGGCAGTGACCGAAGATCTCGTGAAAGATGTCCGGCTCCTGCAGGTAGTCCAGTTCTTGCGGGGTGCGAATAAAGGTCGCGACCGGGAAGCGCTTGCTCGCCAGCAGCTCGAAGAAGCGCTGGAAGGGGATAAGCGCCGGTACGCGCTCGACCTGCCAACCGGTGGTTGCCTCCAGCACGCGGTTGATCTCGCCGAGCTGCGGGATGCGCTCGCGGGGCAGGGCGAGCTGGTCGAGGCCGTCGAGGTATTCCTGGCAGGCGCGTCCTTCGAGCAGCTTCAGCTGCCGCTCGACCAGCGTCTGCCACACCGCGTGTTCGGCGTCCGGGTAATGAATGTGCCCCTGCGCGTCCGGTTCGCCGTAGTGGGTCGTCTTCATCGGTACTCCTGGCCGCTTGGGCATATTGTTGTTGCCCTCATTCGAACGCGAAGACGTACCGTCGGCGAGTCCCGCTGTGGCGCGATGTCGCACCTTGCCTAGTGTTGTCTGTAAGGAAAGTCTGACGTTTTCGTCAGTGGCCGGATCGGCGGCATTGCCAAGCGGCTTATCTGGCAAATAATCTTGACGGAAATTTGCGGCGCTCGACCGAAGCGCCGTCGGCCCCACAACAAAACAACAGGGCTCCGCCATGCGTATCAAGATTCTTTGCCAGAACCGCGTCGGCATCCTGCGCGACATGCTCAACCTGCTGGTCGACTACGGCATCAACGTCGCCCGTGGAGAGGTGGGGGGCGAGCAGGGCAATGCCATTTACCTGCACTGTCCCAACCTGATGAACCTGCAGCTGCAGGCGCTGCGGCCGAAGATCGAGGCGTTGCCGGGCGTGTTCGAGCTGCGCAAGGTCAGCCTGATGCCCAGCGAGCGGCATTCCCTGGAACTCAATGCACTGCTCGGCGCACTGGAATTTCCCGTGCTCTCCATCGATATGAGCGGTGCCATCGTTGCCGCCAACCGTTCCGCCGCGCAGCTGCTCGGCGTGCGCGTCGACGAGGTGCCGGGCATGAGCCTGTCGCGCTACGCCGAGGACTTTGACCTGCCGGAGCTGGTGCGCGCCAACAAGGCGCGGATCAATGGTCTGCGGGTGAAGATCAAGGGCGATGTCTTCCTCGCCGACATCGCGCCGCTGCAATCCGAACACGACGACAGCGAGGCACTGGCCGGCGCGGTACTGACCCTGCATCGCGCCGACCGGGTGGGTGAACGCATCTACCAGGTGCGCAAACAGGAGCTGCGCGGCTTCGACAGCATTTTCCAGAGCTCGAAAGTGATGGCCGCGGTGGTGCGCGAAGCGCGACGCATGGCACCGCTGGATGCGCCGCTGCTGATCGAAGGCGAGACTGGCACCGGCAAGGAGCTTTTGGCGCGCGCCTGTCACCTGTCCAGTCCGCGCGGGCAGTCACCGTTCATGGCGCTCAACTGCGCGGGCCTGCCGGAGTCGATGGCCGAGACCGAGCTGTTCGGCTACGGCCCCGGCGCCTTCGAGGGCGCGCGGCCGGAGGGCAAGCTCGGCCTGCTGGAGCTGACCGCCGGCGGCACGCTGTTTCTCGATGGCGTCGGCGAGATGAGCCCGCGGCTGCAGGCTAAGCTGCTGCGCTTTCTGCAGGACGGTGGCTTCCGTCGAGTCGGCAGCGACGAAGAGGTCTATCTCGATGTGCGGGTGATCTGCGCGACCCAGCTGGATCTGTCTGAACTCTGCGCCAGCGGGCAGTTTCGCCAGGACCTCTATCACCGCCTCAACGTGCTGTCGCTGCATATCCCGCCGCTGCGCGATTGCCTGGACGGCCTGCAGCCGCTGGCGCTGCACTTCATCGATCAGGCCAGCCGGCAGATCGGCTGCCCGCTGCCGACGCTTTCGCCGCAGGCACTGGAGTGGCTGGCCGGCTATCACTGGCCGGGCAACGTGCGGCAGTTGGAGAACACCCTGTTCCAGGCGGTTTCGCTCTGCGAAGGCGGCACCATCAAGCCCGAGCACATCCGCCTGCCGGGCTACGGCGCGGCGCAGCCGCTGGGTGATTTTTCGCTGGAGGGCGATCTGGCGAGCATCGTCGGGCGCTTCGAGAAGGCGGTGCTGGAAGGGCTGTACAAGCAGTTCCCGAGCAGCCGCCAGCTGGGCAAGCGGCTCGGCGTGTCGCACACCACCATCGCCAACAAACTGCGCGAGCATGGGGTGGGCAAGGAGGAGCGGTGAGGCCTCTGGGCATCGTATTCATAAAGCTTCGCGCCGAGGTCGGCCCTCCCACGAGCGCCTGCATGAGGACGCACAGAGTAGTAGGAGGCGCGCCCCCGCGGCGAATGCAGCCATAGGCTTGCCTCCGCAGGCCAGCTAACTCTGATGCTGACCGCGCCCATGCGGGAGCGTGGGAACCATCAGATCGTCGTCGCTGCACTGAAAAGCTTCGCACCGGGGTCGGCCCTCCTACGAACGCCTGCATGACGACGCGTAGCTAGTGGGAGGCGCGCGCCCGCGGCGAATGCAGCCGTAGGCTGCCTCGGAGCCAGGCACCTTTTGATCCTGAGCGCTTCCATGGAAAGCATGGGGCCATCGACCATCGACCATCGACCAGCCATCAACCGCTCTTGCTACTGCGGGTCGGATCAGCGCACGGCCTGACTCACCGCATCGATCAGCGCCTGCAGGTCGATCGGCTTGCGCAGGTGCAGGGTGAAGCCGGCGGCCTTGGCTTTTTCCACGTCGCTCAGAGTGCCGTAGCCGGTCAGTGCGATGCTCGGTGTCTGCATGTTGGCGCCCCGACCTCGGATGATGGACATCATCTTGTAGCCGTCGATATCCGGCATGCCGATGTCGGAAACGATCACGTCGAACGGGCTCTGCTCTGCCAGCTCGATGCCTTGAACGCCGCCGTCGGCGGTGGTGACGGCGGCGCCTTCGCTTTCCAGCAGTTCGCACATGGTTTCCAGAATGTCTGGCGAGTCGTCCACCAGCAGAATCCGGACGCCAGTCAGGCCACCCAGCTCAGTGCCATTGCGCAGCTCGTTGAGTTCCATTTCGGTCTGCAGGTGAATCGGTAGCCAGACGCTGAAGCGCGCACCGCGGCCGGGGCCTTCGGAATAGGCTTCGATACGCCCGTTATGCGCCTCGACCAGCTGCTTGACCAATGCCAGGCCGATGCCCAGTCCATGCTTGGAGCGCTGGGCATGATGCATGTCGGCCTGACCGAACATGTCGAAGACCTTGGGCAGAAACTCGGCGGAGATGCCCTCACCGGTGTCGATCACATCCAGCCGCACCTGGTCGCCCTCGCGTTCGAACTGCATGCAGATGCGCTCGCCGCCCTTGGTGAATTTCCAGGCGTTGTTCAGCAGGTTCCAGATGATCTGATCCAGGCGCGTCGGGTCGGCGTGGATGAACACCGGCTGGTCCGGTATGCACGTTTCGAAGGCGACGTCTTCGGCCTGGGCCAGGGGGCGGAACACCGCTTCGATGCCACGCAGTACGTCCTGGTAGTGCAACGTCACGAAGTTGAGTTTGAGCTTGCCGGTGCGGATACGCGAGACGTCCATCAGGTCGTCGATGATCCGCGACTGGCTGCGCACCGCGTTCTGGATGGCCGTCGTGGCCTTTTTCAGGCTCGGAATGTTCTTTGCCGCCTGGGAGCGGGCGATGAGGTCGGTGTTGAGCTGAATGAGGTTCAGCGGGTGCTTCAGCTCATGGGAAAGCACGGCGAAGAACTGGTCCTTTTGCTGGCTCGCGGCCTGGATGGACTTCAGCTCGTTCTGCTGCAGATTGCTGCGCTGACGATCCTCGGTGATGTCGCGGGCAATCTTGGCAAAACCCGTGACATTGCCTTGGTTATCCACCAGCGGATTGACCAGCCCGCTGAAGAAGCACTGGCTGCCGTCGCGCCGCAGGTGCCAGCGCTCGTTGGTCGCCTGGCCATGCTCCAAGGCTTGTTTGCGCTCGGCTTCCGGCACGCCGAGTTCACGGTCCGCCTCGGTGTAGATGAGGTCGATGCAGCGTCCGATCACTTCCTGCTCGCGGTAGCCGAAGATGTGTTCGGCGCCCAGGTTCCAGGTGGTGATCAAACCGTCGCAGTCAAGGGTGATGATGGCGTAGCCCTTGGTGCTCTGTGCCAGCTGTTTCATATGGGCTTCACCAGCCCTGACCTGTTCCTCGGCGCGTCGGCGGCCAGTGATGTCGATAAAGGTCAGCACGGCACCCTTGATGCGGTCATCCAGCGTCCGGTACGGCAGCAGGCGGGCCAGGTACCAGCGGTCGCCGTCAAGGGTGGGAATCTCGCGCTCCACCAGATGCAAGGCTTTGAATGCTTCGACGGCATCGTCATGCAGCTGCGGGTAATCCAGGCGATGGGTGATGTCCATCAGCGGTCGCCCGGCGTCGTTGGCGATCACGTTGAAGAGGTCGCGGGTGCGTGGGGTGAACCACTTGATGCGCATCTTGCGGTCGACGAAGAGGGTAGCGATGTCGGTCGAGGTGATCAGGTTCTGCAGGTCGTCGTTGATCTTGCTGGTCTCGTCGACCTTGGTCTTGAGCTCGTCGTTGACGGTGGTGAGCTCTTCGTTGATCGACTGCAGCTCCTCCTTGCTGGTCTCCAGCTCTTCGCTGGCCGAGCGCAGCTCCTCGTTGATCGCCTGCAGCTCTTCGTTGGACGCGCGCAGCTCTTCGGTCGAGGTTTCCGAATGCTCCATGGTCAGCTGCAGCTGTTCCTTGGTTTGCTGCAATTCGGCTTCGAGCTGCAGCAGTACGTTGTCCTTGGCCGCTGGCAGCTCTGGCGTCTCACCGTCCAGGCAGTCTTCGACTTCATCGAAGATCACCAGCATGTAATCGCTGCCGGCCTGGTCGTCGCGGAAGGGGCGCACCACCATGTTGACGAAGGACTGCTGGCCTTCGCGGTCGAGCCGCACGCGCCGCGCCTCGACGCTCTTGCCGGTATGGGTGGCCTGGTAGATGGCTGTGCGCAGCTCGAGGCGTAGCTGCGGATGCACCAGGGTGGTCAGGTTCAGCGAGGGCTCGCCGCCGACATAGCGCAGGAAATTTCCGGCGCGGTCGGACATGTGCACGATCTCGGCCTTCTGATCGATGATCACGCTAGGCGGCGCGTATTGCTCGAGCGCGCGTTGGTGCAGATCGGCAAAGGAGAACTTGCGGTTGCGTTTGCTTGGTTGGATCGGCTGTATGGTGCCGTCGGGGCCGCTGGTCAGGGTCTGGAAGGGGTTGCCCAGGGTACGCCGCAGCCCTGAGCCGACATTCTTGGCGCGGTAGATGCGATTTCGCTTGTCGACCGGCTCGAACAGCTGGCTACAGGCGTCGGCCGTCTCGGAACTGCCGAGAAACAGATAGCCGCCCGGGTTGAGGGCGAAGTGGAACATGCGCAGCACTTCGATCTGAATGTCCCGGTCGAGGTAGATCATCAGGTTGCGGCAGACGATCAGGTCGAGCCGAGAGAACGGCGGGTCTCGCAGAATGTCGTGGCGGGCAAACAGGATGCGTTCGCGCAGATCCTTCTGTATGCGGAAATGGTTCTGTTCCTTGACGAAGTACTGGCGCAACCGGCTCGGCGGTACATCGGTGACGATGGCCTCGGAATAGACGCCGGCGCGGGCCGTCTGCAGTGACCCTTCGTCGATGTCGGTGGCGAACAGTTGCAGGTGGATGCCGCCTTCGGCACCGCTCTGGTTCGCCTCGTCGTAGAACAGCATGCCCAGTGAATAGGCCTCCTCGCCGGTCGAGCAGGCAGCGGACCAGATACGCAGGGACCTGTCCTCCGAATCGACCTTGCTCTCGAACAGCGCCGGCACGATGTCGCGTTCAAGTGCCTCGAAGGCTTCACGGTCGCGGAAGAAGTTGGTCACGCCGATCAGCATGTCGGCCAGCAGCTCGGGCGTTTCTTCCGGGTGTTGTTCCAGGTGGGCGGCGTAACTGGGCATGTCCCGCAGCGCGTTGACCTGCATGCGGCGCTCGATGCGCCGCAGCACGGTGGCCTGCTTGTAGTGGCGGAAATCATGGCCGGTCCGGCTGCGAAGGGCGGCGAGGATCTCGCGCAGGGCCGTTTCATTGGACTTGGACCGGGTCACTGCTCGGGCATCTTCGCTCAGGTCGTCGTCGAGCCCTGCCTGCTCGGTCTCGTCTATGGCCGCTAAGGGCTCGCGGCTTGCGGCCAGCGCTTCGATGTTGCGCCCCAACTCCATCAGACGCTGCGGCATTTCGCCGGCGGGCAACACGATGTCGACCATGCCGGTGTCTATTGCGCTGAGCGGCATGGAGTCGTATTCGGCGTCCTCCGGACTCTGCGCCAGAGTGATGCCGCCTAGCTCCTTGATGCGCGACAGCCCGACCGACCCATCCGCGCCGCTGCCGGACAGCACGACGCCGATCGCGTGGGTGCGGTGAGCTTCGGCCAGGGCGCGAAAGAACAGGTCGATGACGACCTGGGCACCGCGCTCGCGGGTGGGCTCCTGCAGGTGCAGGTCGCCTCCGTTCATCGATAGATCCATGCCTGGCGGGATCACGTAAATGTTCCCGCGCTCGATGGACACCGTCTGGTCGACCTGCCGCACCGGCAAGCCGGTGACGTTGGCGAGGATCTTGTCGATGTTGCTTTCGTGCTTGGGCGACAGATGCATGATGACCACGAAGGCCATCGAACAGTCGTCCGGCAGCTGCTCGAAAAATGTCAGCAGGGCCTTGATGCCGCCAGCCGAGGCGCCAATGCCAACCACAGGGAAATTCAGCTTGCTCCGTACCGAACGCCGGTTGGTCGGCATGGAAGTCTCCGGGTTGCTAGTCATGGGCTCCTCTTTTTCTTGTTGGCTCAGACGGGGGAGACAGCACTACGGCTCACGGAATTCCATGAGGAATTCCGGCGCTGCGGAACGGATGATAAGGGTTTTGCGATCACGATTGCCTGCTGGCTCGTGGCTGTCATATGCCAGACCTGTCAGCACTCGATGATGTTCACCGCCAGCCCGCCGCGAGCGGTTTCCTTGTACTTGCTCTTCATGTCGGCGCCGGTCTGGCGCATGGTGCGGATGACCTTGTCCAGCGAGATGAAGTGGCTGCCGTCGCCGCGCAGGGCCATGCGCGCGGCGTTGATGGCCTTTACCGCGCCCATGGCGTTGCGCTCGATGCAGGGCACCTGCACCAGCCCGCCGACCGGATCGCAGGTCAGGCCGAGGTTGTGTTCCATGCCGATCTCGGCGGCGTTCTCCACCTGCTGCGGTGTGCCGCCGAGCACTTCGCACAGCGCGCCGGCAGCCATCGAGCAGGCCACACCGACCTCGCCCTGGCAGCCGACTTCGGCGCCGGAAATCGAGGCGTTTTCCTTGTAGAGAATGCCGATGGCGGCGGCGGTGAGCAGGAAGCGCACCACGCCGTCCTCGTCGGCGCCTGGCACGAAGCGGATGTAGTAGTGCAGCAGCGCCGGAATGATGCCGGCCGCACCATTGGTAGGGGCGGTGACCACGCGACCGCCGCTGGCGTTTTCCTCGTTGACCGCCAGCGCATAGAGGTCCACCCAGTCGAGCACGTTGAGCGCATCGCGCAGGTTGGCCTCGGGGTGTTCGCTGAGCTGGCGGTACAGTCCCGCTGCGCGCCGGCGCACCTTGAGCCCGCCGGGCATCACGCCTTCGGTACGGCAGCCGGCATCGACGCAGTCCTGCATCACCTGCCAGATGCGCAACAGGCCGCTGCGGGTTTCGGCCTCCGGGCGCCAGGCCGCTTCGTTGGCCAGCATCAGCTGGCTGATGGAAAGCCCGTGCGACGTGCTGTGTTCCAGCAGCTCGGCGGCGCTGTGGAAGGGGTAGGGCAGTGTGGTGGCGTCCTCGACGATGCGGTCGGCGCCTGCGGCCTGCTCGTCGATCACGAAACCACCGCCCACCGAGTAGTATTCGCGGCTACGTAGTTGCAGGCCGGCGGCATCGAGGGCACGGAAGATCATGCCGTTGGGGTGGAAGGCCAGTGGCTTGCGGATGAATTGTAGATCGTTGCCGATATCGAAGCGAATGGCCCTCTCGCCGAGCAGGTGCAGCTCGTGGGATTCACGCATCGCTGCCATGCGCTGGGGAATGCTTGCGGTGTCCACGCGCTCCGGCAGCTCACCTTCGAGCCCAAGCAGCACGGCCTTGTCGCTGCCATGGCCCTTGCCGGTGGCGCCGAGCGAACCGTACAGCTCGATCTTGAGACGGTCGGTGGCGCTGAGCAGTCCCTCTTCGCGCAGGCCCTCGGCAAAGCGCAATGCTGCGCGCATCGGCCCGACCGTGTGCGAGCTGGACGGGCCGATGCCGATCTTGAACAGGTCGAAAACGCTGAGTGACATGAGGTGCTCCGCTGCAAGGCTTGTCTAAGCCTAGACCTTCCGTGGCCCACGGATGTTGCCTTGATCGCTTGCGGTGCATTTGCCAATCCGGCTCGCCAGGACCGCTTTCTACGCGGTCCGCCGCTACTCCCGAGCAGCCACCGAACCGCCCCAGGGGTTGGCTTCCAGGCTGTTGTGCACCGCAGTCGCGGCCTGCGCGGCCTGGCCGATGGCCACACTGATCTGCTTCAGCCCCATGGTCACGTCGCCGATCGCGTACAGCCCGCGCAGGGAAGTCTGCAGGTGCTCGTCCACGTTCACGCCGCCGCATTCATCGCAATCCAGGCCGAGCTGCATGGCGAGTTCGGAACGAAAGCGCGCGCCGAGGCTGGGGTAGATGATGTCGAAGTGATGACGTTCGCCGCGACAGGTCAGCAGTTCGATGCCGGTTTCGCAGGGGTGCAGGGATTCGACGCGGTCGCCAATCACGCGAATGGCGTAATGCTCGGCAAGGGCGATGGCCTGATCGCAGGCGTCCTGCTCGCCATGTACCACGACGGTGACCCGATCGGTGAAGGTGCGCAGGAATACGGCATGGCTGATGGCGGTCTCCGCTTCGCCATAGACCGCAACATTGTCGCCGTCGACCTCGTAGCCATCGCAGATCGCGCAGAGACGCACCTTGCCGTCGGCGATGGCGTGCTCGACGTCGGGCATGTCTGGCAACCTGTCCTCGATGCCGGTAGCGAGGATGATCCGCCGCGTGATGCAGATGCGATCGTCATAGCGCACGCTGAATCCCTCGACATGCGGTTCGATGTGCTCCACTCGACCTTGTTCAAGGCGGGCGCCATAGCCGCTGGCCTGCTCGCGCAGCCTTGCCAGCAGGTCGTTGCCGGTGATGCCCGGCGGAAAACCGGGGTAGTTGCGCGAGCGCGGTATCCACGATGCCCGGCTCGAGCCGGCATCCACCACCAGGCAGCTGCGCCGGAAGCGCGCCAGGTACAGCGCCGCGGTCAAGCCGGCGGGTCCGCCGCCGACGATAAGGCAGTCGGTCACGGTGGTGTGTGGGGTCGCCTGGTAGTCGGTCATTGCACGGGCCAATCGCGGTTCGATGCCTGTAGAAGCCCGCGGAGAGGATAAAGTTCGCCAGCTGGTGCTGGATGCAATGTTCGGTTTTGAGAGCTGGTCGGACCTTCAGCCCTTGTGCCAGAGCGGCTGATGGCCAACACTGCGCGGCTTGGTGACCGGGCATATCCAGTCGGTACTGTTTGGTCACCGCCATTCCAATAAAGATCAGCCTGCGACTTCGTTCGCCGTGCGTTGATCCCTCGCTACAACTCTCAGCAGCGCCTCACCCGGCGCGGGCTGAACCACATCCAATCGCAAAAACCACTCGACCGGAGCTCACGAGGCGCCGTGCCGAGCTTATTTCCCGTGGGGGTAAAAGTGTTCAAGTCTCTGGTTGTTGCGCCCTGTGCGGCGCTGTTTCTGTTGCTCTCGCCAGTCGTGGCTCTAGCCGCGGAACCCATCGTCATCAAGTTTGCCCACGTGGTCGGTGACGACACGCCGAAGGGCAAGGGCGCCCTGCTGTTTCAGAAGCTGGTGCGCGAACGTCTGGCCGGTCAGGTAGACGTCGAGGTCTACCCGAACTCGACGCTGGTAGGTGATGCGGAAGAGATGCAGGCGCTGCTGGACAACAAGGTGCAAATGCTTGCGCCCTCGCTGTCCAAGTTCATCGAGTATTCGCCGAAGCTCGAAGTATTCGACCTGCCGTTCCTGTTCGATGACGAGGCAGCTGTCGCGCGTTTCCAGAAGCGTGAAACCAGCCGCGAGCTGTTGCGCTCGATGGCTGACCGTGGCATTTACGGCCTGGCCTACTGGAACAATGGCCTCAAGCAGCTTTCGGCCACTCAGCCGCTGCGCAGCCCGGCCGATGCGGCGGGCCTGGCGTTCCGTATCCAGCCATCGCCGGTGCTCGAGGCGCAGTTCGCTGCGCTGGATGCCAAGGCCGTGCGCCTGCCGTTCTCCGAGGTGTCCAAGGCGATGCAGAGTGGCACGGTGCAGGGCACCGAAGGACCCTGGTCGAACATCCGCGGGCAGAGCGCCGCCGGCAAGCCGAGCTACGTCACCGAGACCAACCATGGCGTGCTCAATTACATGCTGGTCGCCAACTCCGAGTTCTGGACCAGCATTCCCTTCGCCGTGCGTTCGGAGCTGGAGAACATCGTGCTGGAGGTCACCCAGACGGTGAACGCCGAGGCGGCTTCGATCAACGAGCGAGAGCGCGAGCAGATACTGGCCAGCGGCAGCGCGACGCTGGTCACCCTGACGGCAGAGCAACGTCAGGCCTGGCGCGCGAAAATGCAGCCGGTGTGGAAGTCGTTCGAGGCGCAGATCGGCAGCGATATCCTGCGTGCGGCGCTGACCGTCAATCGCCGCTGAGGTCGTCGGCTCCGGTTCAGGAGCCGCAACCTGGCTTGTCATCGCCCCGCCATGAGCCTGCGCAGGTTCGCGGCGGCGCGTGTGTATGCCGCCAAGGTATCGAATTGAGAACTAGTCGCACTTTCTGGCCTTGTGCCATCTGCGGCGTTCACTAAGACTTTCGTATAGCTGCGGACGGCCTTTGCGCCGCATCTGCCGCAGCTCGATTCCAGGAAAGGTCCACGACGACTGCGGCAAGCGCGTCGAACGGGCCAACCTCAGAAAAAGTTCGTTGGCGCTCCGCGCCAGTCGGGCCTTTCAAACCCATATCGACTAACCACTCGGACGGTGCTCACGAGGCGCCTTCGAGCTTTTCCCATTGGGGGTTGGATGTACAAGTCTTGTGTCGCTGCGCTGGTCGCAGCCCTGTATTGGTTGAGTGTCCCGGCAATGGCCGCCGACGGTGAGCCGATCGTCATCAAGTTCGCCCACGTGGTGGCGGACGATACGCCCAAGGGCAAGGGTGCGTTGCTGTTCAAGCAACTGGTCGAACAGCGGATGGCCGGCAAGGTTACGGTCGAGGTCTATCCGAACTCGACCCTGGTGGGCGATGCCGAGGAAATGCAGGCGCTGTTCGACAACAAGGTCCAGCTGCTGGCGCCGTCGATGTCGAAGTTCGCGCCCTATACCAAGAAGCTGCAGGTGTTTGATCTGCCGTTCCTGTTCGATGATGCCGAGGCGCTACAGCGCTTCCAGAAGCGTGAGGCGGCGCGTCAGCTGCTGCGTTCCATGGCCGATCATGGCGTCTATGGGCTGGCCTACTGGAACAACGGCCTGAAGCAGCTTTCCGCAACGACCGCGCTGCGCAAGCCGAGCGATGCCAGTGGCCTGGCGTTCCGCATCCAGCCTTCGCCGGTGCTTGAAGCGCAGTTCGCGGCGGTCGGTGCCAAGTCCGTCGTGCTGCCGTTCGCCAAGGTCTACGAATCGCTCAAGAGTGGCGTGGTTCAGGGCGCGGAGAATCCCTGGTCGAACATTCTCAGCCAGAACATGCACAGCGTTCAGCCGTACATCACCGAGACCAATCACGGTGTGCTGGACTACATGCTGATCACCAACAACGATTTCTGGTTGAGCATGCCCTTCGCGGTACGCTCGGAGCTGGAGGGCATCATTCTCGAGGTGACCCAGGCAGTGAATCGTGAGGCCGCCGCGGTGAACCGGCGCGATCGTGAGCGCATTCTTGCCAGCGGCAGCAGCCAGCTGATCACCCTCACGCCGGAAGAGCGCCAGGCCTGGCGTGATCAGATGCTGCCGGTGTGGAAAAGCTACGAAGCGGAAATCGGCGCCGATCTGATCCGTGCCGCCATGACGGTCAACCGTCGCCGTTGATCCTTCTGCCCAACTCGCCAGCCAGGCAGGCCGGCGAGCTGGGGAGTTCCAATCGCTCGATTTCCTCCTCCAGCCATTCGGCCAGCACTCGAGCATTGTTCTGACGCTCGTCCTGCGCGGCGTAGATCAGTGTCAGCGTGCCGCCCCCGGCCACCTCCAGTAGCGCCCACCAGTGTTCGGGGTGGGCGGCCAGTTCGTGCCGATAGCGCTGGCGAAATTCCGGGTAGCTGATCGCGCCGCCCTTGAATGCCTTGCGCAGGGCTGTGGAGGGCGCCAGGTCCGGCAACCATGTCTGCAGCGCCAGGCTGTCCTTGCGGCAACCTCTTGGCCACAGGCGGTCGACCAGTATCCGCTGGCCGTCCGCCGGCATTGCCGGTTCGTACGCGCGTTTGCACTGAATCATCCATACCTCCGCAGACCTGCGCTGAAGTCTAGGTACAAAATACTGATGTGTCAGGGTAAAAATAACTTTTGCATGGGTATAAATTACTATCAGTCATGTGGTTATATTAACCCTTGTTGATTTATCTAGTTGATTTTATTGGCTTAAATATCAGGCACGCTTCGTGAAAAGGAGAGTGGGTGCAACTCATTACTCGATAGGGGCGTGACATGAAAAAAGCAACGGTTCTGATGGCGGCAGCAGCGATTCTGGCAAGTGGTCTGGCCAGCGCAGATGAAGTTCTCGAAGTGCACGAGGATCGCGCGGTCGGCGGCGGTTTCGGCGGACTCAGCGGCTTCATGCTTGGTGCCGCGGCGGGCGGTCCGGTCGGCGCGCTGGTTGGCGGCGGCATCGGCTATCTGGTCGGGCAGGGCGCCCACCAGGCTGTCGGGCTCGAGCAGACGCTGTATGTGGTCAAGCGCGAGGATGGCAGCGTCGCGCGCATTCGTACGTCCGATGACCGCTTTCTGCAGGGGCAGCACATCGAGCGTGACGGCCCGCAGATCACCGCGGCGGCGAAATGACGGCGCGCAGGTAGTCCCGCAGCGGGTTGTTGGGGGATGATCGCGGCTGATTGTCACTGAGGAGGCGCTGATGAGTTATTCCGTTCTGCACGTGGTGCATCTGCTGGCCGCGATCTTCTTCATCGGTACGCTGTTCTTCGAGGTGATGATCCTCGGCCGCATCCGCCAGCAGATCGGCGAGCAGACCATGCCGCTGGTGGAGCGCGCCGTCGGCGCCCGTTCGCGGGTGGTGCTGCACTGGGTGGTGCTGTTCGTCTATGGGGCGGGTATCGGCCTCGGCTGGTATCACCGGCAGGCATTGGCCGATCCGTTTGCGAGCAGCTTCGCCACTCAGCTGACGCTGAAGATTGTTCTGGCGATCGGCGTGTTCTTCACCTTCGGCCTGGTGGCGATCCTGCTGCGCAAGGGGCATATGACGCCGGCGCGCTACCGTGCCCTACACTGGGCGATCTTGCTGCAGATGATCGGCATCGTGCTGCTGGCCAAGGGCATGTTCTACCTGCACTGGTGACGCGCGCATACCAGCTTTGTCAGTCGCAGTCATGACCAAGGTCAATTCGGCTGGCGCTTCGTTTCGTGCTTATCGGGCCTGATTCAGTCACCGCAGCCTCGTTGCTTTAGCGGCAGCGGGGTCTATGGTGGCTGCATCGTTTCCGATCAGTAGAGGTTGCCCCATGGATTTCGCCTATAGCCCACGCGTCGAGGCGCTGCGCCTGCAACTGCGCAACTTCATGGACGAGCACATCGTGCCGCGCATCGGCGCCTGGCATGCGGAGGTCGCCGCTGGCCAATATCCGGTGTCGTTCATGGACGACCTCAAGGCGCTGGCGCGATCCGAAGGGCTGTGGAACCTGTTCCTGCCTTCGCTCGGCGAAGACGAGCCGGGCATGGGCCTGAGTAATCTCGAATACGCGCCGCTGGCGGAGATCATGGGCCGCGTGCACTGGGCCTCCGAAGTGTTCAACTGCAACGCACCGGACACCGGCAACATGGAGCTGCTGCACATGTTCGCCACCCCCGAGCAGCGCCAGCGCTGGCTCGCACCGCTGCTCGAAGGCGAGATCCGCTCGGCCTTCGCCATGACCGAACCGGACGTGCCGTCCTCCGACGCCACCAACATCCAGACGCTGATTCGCCGCGATGGCGACGACTACGTGATCAACGGGCGCAAGTGGTTCATCACCAACGCCTCGCACCCCAACTGCAAGCTCCTGATCGTCATGGGCAAGACCGACCCGGATGCCGAGACCCATCAGCAGCAGAGCATGATCCTGGTGCCGTTCGACACGCCCGGTGTCGAGCTGGTGCGCAACATCCCGGTGATGAACCACATCGCCCCCGAAGGCCACAGCGAATTGCTGCTGCGCAATGTGCGGGTACCGGCGAGCAACCTGCTCGGCAAAGAGGGCGACGGCTTCATGATGGCCCAGGCGCGGCTTGGACCTGGGCGTATCCACCACTGCATGCGTTCGATCGGCATGGCCGAGCTGGCGCTGGAGCTGATGGTCGAGCGCTGCCAGGAGCGCAAGGCGTTCGGCCGGTACCTGCAGCAGTATTCCAATGTCGCCGACTGGATCGCCGAATCGCGCATCGAGATCGAGCAGGCGCGACTGCTGGTGCTCAAGACCGCCTGGATGATCGACGAGGTCGGTGCCAAGGCGGCGCGCAAGGAGATCTCCATGATCAAGGCGCTGGTGCCACGCATGCACATCAACGTGGTGGACCGCGCCATCCAGGTCTACGGTGCGATGGGGCTGACACCGGATACGCCGCTGGCTGACATGTGGACCGGCGGCCGCGCGCTGCGCTTCGCCGATGGTCCGGACCAGGTGCATTTGCGCAGCATCGCGAAGATGGAAATCAAGGCCAGTGAAGCCACGCGCGGTGCCACCGCGGCTTATCTCACCCCGCCCGGACGCCACTGATAGTCGACTGTTGCCAGCCGCGCGACGCCTGCGTTGCGCGGCTTTTCTCTGCTCCTGCGCGCTCCATTTTGGTGCGCAAGCTTGCGTCCCCCTGCTGCTGACCTAGGCTGGTCATAACAACGTCTTTGTTCATGGTCATGGTGTTCATTGACATGGGACAACGAAAACGGCCGCCGGGGGAGTCCTTGATTGCAATCAAGGGGAGGCATGTAGGCGCTCACCTACCATCCGCTTACGCCAACTGTACAAGCAGGTAACTCGATGGCTTCCCGTGAAATCTGGCCGCTGGCCGGTACGTTCAGTACCTGGGCCAAGGGCTTTGTCATTCTGCTGATCCTGAGCGTCTGCACATTACCGCTGCAGGCCAAGGAATACGAAGTCGAGCGACAGCGCATCGAGCAGTTCTTCCCCGGTGCGAGCATTTCCGAGCCTGATGGCGACTATCAGGTTCGTACGCTGCGCAAGGGCGACGAGGTCGTCGGCTACGCCTTCCAGAGCATCAACGTCACCAAGATTCCGGCCTATTCCGGCAAGCCGATCAACATGCAGGTACTGCTCGATCCGCAGGGCGTGATCCGCGACGCCTATGTGCTGGAGCACCACGAGCCGATCCTGCTGATCGGTATTCCCGAGCAGAAACTCCACGATTTCAACGCCAAGTACGAGGGCATCAAGGCTGATCAGCGCGTGGTCGTCGGCCGTTCCAGCGACAGCAACGCGGTGACCATCGATGCGGTGACCGGCGCTACCGTGACGGTGATGGTGGTCAACGAGGTGGTGATGCGCGCCGCGCATGAGGTGGCGGTTTCGTTGGGGTTGATCGAGGCGGGTAACACTGCGCGTCCAAAGCCTGCCACGGTTCGCCATGACGTTTTCCAGCCGGCTGACTGGACCGAGTTGACCGGTAGTGGCGCGATTCGCCGGCTGCATCTGACCCGCGGGCAGATCGACGAAGCCTTCAAGGGGACCGAGGCCGAAGGTATCGACGAAGCTTCCCCGGAAACCGCCAACGACACCTTCATCGATCTCTTCGTAACAGAACTGAACCCGCCAACCATCGGCCGCAACCTGCTGGGCGAAAACCAGTACCGCTTCCTGATGGAAGAGCTCAAGCCCGGCGAGCATGCCATCGCCGTGCTGGGCAGCGGTGAGTATTCATTCAAGGGGTCGGGCTACGTGCGCGGTGGCATCTTCGATCGGGTGCAGCTGCGCCAGTTCGGCGACATCATCAGTTTCCGCGATCTCGACTTCCAGCGACTCAACGATATCTACATCGACGGCGCACCGCGCTTCAGCGAGATGGCGATCTTCATCGTCCGTGAGGCGGCGCGCTTCGATCCGGGTTCGCCCTGGGTACTGGAGCTGCTGGTGCGCCGGCAGATCGGGCCGGTCAGCGGCATGTTCACCAGCTTCGAGCTGCCTTACCAGATGCTCGACGACTACATCGAACGGCCGCAGCCCACCGCCGAGGAGCTGGCAGCGATCGAGGAAGCCAACCGGCCGATGTGGGTCAACATCTGGTACCAGAAGACCTTTCAGATCGGCGTCATTCTCGCGGCTCTCGGCCTGCTGACGGTCATCCTGTTCCTGCAGGACAAGTTCACCCAGAAGCCGCAGTTCCTGCACTGGCTGCGCCGCGGCTACCTGGTGTTCACCGTGGTGTTCATCGGTTGGTACGCGCTCGGGCAGCTGTCGGTCGTCAACGTGCTGACCTTCGTCCATGCGCTGTTCCAGGACTTCCGCTGGGAGCTGTTCCTCTCCGATCCGGTGATTTTCATCATCTGGACCTTCACCGCCGCCAGCATCCTGCTCTGGGGCCGCGGCGTCTTCTGCGGCTGGCTGTGCCCGTTCGGTGCGCTGCAGGAGCTGATCAACGAGGCCGCACGCAAGCTGAAAGTTCCGCAGTACGAGCTGCCCTTCGCCGTGCACGAGCGGCTCTGGGCGATCAAGTACATCGTCCTGCTGGTGCTGTTCGGCATCTCCCTCGAGTCGATGATGATGGCCGAGAAGGCCGCCGAGGTTGAGCCGTTCAAGACCGCCATCACCCTCAAGTTCGACCGCCAGTGGTGGTTCGTCGCCTATGCGGTGTTCCTGCTGGTAATCAACATCTTCACCCGCAAGGTGTACTGCCGCTACGTCTGCCCGCTGGGTGCGGCGCTGTCGATCAGCAGCAAGGTCCGGCTGTTCGACTGGCTCAAGCGCCGCCCGGAATGCGGCAGCCCCTGCCAGCTATGCGCCAAGGAATGCGAGATCCAGGCCATCCACCCGGATGGGCACATCAACCACAACGAGTGCCATTACTGCCTGGACTGCCAGATGACTTATCACAACGAAAACAAGTGCCCGCCGCTGATCCTGAAGAACAAGCGCGCCAAGCGCGGCAAGAAGGCACCGGCCGACCCGTCGCTGATTCCCGTAGTGCAAGTAGTGGAACCCTGAGTCATCGCCGCAGGCGACGTGCTCGATCGATGTGTTTGAAGCAGATGTCCCAAAGGAGCGAAACCCCATGAGTGACAAGAGCAAGAACAATCCCGAGGTGCTGGAGAAGGGCGGCATGAGCCGTCGTGGCTTCCTCGGCGCCAGCGCGGTTACTGGCGCGGCCGTCGCGGCCACTGCCTTCGGTGGTGCGGTAATGAGCCGTGAGTCCTGGGCTGCCGCGGTGAAGAATGCGCAGCAGAACATCCACGTCGCCCCGGGCGACCTGGACGATTACTACGGCTTCTGGAGCGGCGGCCACCAGGGCGAAGTTCGCGTGATGGGTATTCCGTCGATGCGCGAACTGATGCGTATCCCGGTGTTCAACGTCGACTCCGCTACCGGCTGGGGCCTGACCAACGAAAGCCGCGCGATCATGGGCGAGAGTGCCAAGTTCCTCAACGGCGACTGCCACCACCCGCACATCTCGATGACCGACGGCAAGTACGACGGCAAGTACCTGTTCATCAACGACAAGGCCAACACCCGCGTCGCGCGTATCCGCCTGGATATCATGAAGTGCGACAAGATGATCACCATCCCCAACTGCCAGGCGATCCACGGCCTGCGCCTGCAGAAGGTGCCGCACACCAAGTACGTGTTCGCCAACGCCGAATTCGTCATCCCGCACCCGAACGACGGCAAGGTGTTCGATCTGCAGGATGAGAACAGCTACACCATGTACAACGTCATCGACGCCGAGAAGATGGAGATGGCCTTCCAGATCATCGTCGACGGCAACCTGGACAACACCGACGCCGATTACACCGGTCGCTTCGCTGCTGCCACCTGCTACAACTCGGAAAAGGCCTACGACCTCGGCGGCATGATGCGCAACGAGCGCGACTGGGTCGTGGTGTTCGACATCGAGGCTGCCGAGAAGGCGGTCAAGGCCGGCAAGTTCACCACCCTCGGTGACTCCAAGGTGCCGGTGCTGGACGGTCGCAAGAAGGGCGACAATGACAGCGCCTTCACCCGCTACATCCCGGTGCCGAAGAACCCGCACGGCTGCAACACCTCCTCCGACGGCAAGTACTTCATCGCCAACGGCAAGCTCTCGCCGACCGTGTCGATGATCGAGATCGCCAAGCTGCCCGACCTGTTCGCCGGCAAGCTGAAGGACCCGCGCGACACCATCGCCGCTGAAGTGGAACTGGGCCTTGGCCCGCTGCACACCACCTTCGACGGTCGCGGCAACGCCTACACCACGCTGTTCATCGACAGCCAGGTGGTCAAGTGGAACATGGCCGACGCGGTACGCGCCTACAACGGCGAGAAGGTCAACTACATCAAGCAGAAGCTGGACGTGCATTACCAGCCGGGCCACATCCATGCCTCGCTCTGTGAAACCAGCGAAGCCGATGGCAAGTGGCTGGTGGCGCTGTGCAAGTTCGGCAAGGACCGCTTCCTGCCAACTGGCCCGCTGCACCCGGAAAACGATCAGCTGATCGACATTTCCGGCGACGAGATGAAGCTCGTGCATGACGGCCCGACCTACGCCGAGCCGCACGACTGCATCATGGCCCGCCGCGACCAGATCAAGACCAAGAAGATCTGGGACCGCAACGATCCGTTCTTCGCGCCCACCGTGGAAATGGCGAAGAAAGACGGCATCAACCTCGACGCCGACAACAAGGTCATTCGTGACGGCAACAAGGTGCGCGTGTACATGACCTCCATGGCGCCAGCGTTCGGCGTGCAGGAGTTCACCGTCAAGCAGGGCGACGAAGTCACCGTGACCATCACCAACATCGACCAGATCGAGGACGTGTCCCACGGCTTCGTCATGGTCAACCACGGTGTGAGCATGGAGATCAGCCCGCAGCAGACCTCTTCCATCACCTTCGTGGCAGACAAGCCTGGCCTGCACTGGTACTACTGCAGCTGGTTCTGCCATGCACTGCACATGGAAATGGTCGGCCGCATGATGGTCGAGCCCGCTTAAGCTGGTCGAGCCATTGCCAATAAGCCGGTGATGGTTCAGCGACTGCGCAAGGAGCCTCGGTGCTGCCGAGGCCCTTGCCGCAGTGTTTACCCGCCTGGAAGCTGAAGAAGGTCAAAACGCAGTGTTCAAAGCTCAGGCTACTTTCTCGCGGTACTCAGTGGCAGTTTCGCTGCTGCTTTTATTCAGCGGTGCCGCCCAGGCGGCACCGCAACCCATCACAACCCTCCCGCTGCAGCCCGATGGTGAGAACCGCTGGCGCTTGCCTGCCGGCGAATATCAGGGTCAGTTCACCATCGAGCAGCCCATGCAGCTGCGTTGCGAGCCGGGTGCAATCATCCAGTCGCAAGGGCAGGGCAGCAGCCTGCTGATCAGCGCGCCCGACGTGCTCGTCGATGGTTGCACGCTGCGTGCGTGGGGCGCCGACCTCACCGCGATGGATTCGGCAGTCTTCATCCTGCCTGCGGCCGAGCGTGCGCAGATCAGCAACAACCGCATGCGCGGCCCCGGGTTCGGCGTGTTCGTCGACGGCACCAGCGACGTGCAGGTGATCGGCAACCAGATCGATGGCGACGCCGGCGTTCGCTCGCAGGACCGTGGCAACGGCATTCATCTGTTTGCCGTGAAAGGTGCACGGATCGTCGGCAATCTGGTGCGCGACGTGCGCGATGGCATCTATATCGATACCTCCAACGGCAATCATCTGGAAGGCAACGTCATCGAGGACGTCCGCTACGGCGTGCACTACATGTTCGCCAACGACAACAGCGTGATCGACAACATCACCCGTCGTACCCGCACCGGTTACGCGCTGATGCAGAGCCGCAAGCTGATCGTCACGGGGAACCGTTCCGAGCAGGATCAGAACTACGGCATCCTGATGAACTACATCACCTACTCGACCATCACCGGCAACTTCGTCAGCGACGTGCAGCGCGGCGATACCGGTGGCGACAGCATGATCAGCGGCGGTGAGGGCAAGGCGCTGTTCATCTACAACTCGCTGTTCAACACCATCGAGAACAACCATTTCGAGAAAAGCTCGCTGGGTATCCACCTGACCGCCGGCTCCGAAGACAACCGCATTTCCGGCAACGCCTTCGTCGGCAACCAGCAGCAGGTCAAGTACGTCGCCAGCCGGACCCAGGAATGGTCGGTGGACGGCCGTGGCAACTACTGGAGCGACTACCTGGGCTGGGACCGCAATAACGACGGCCTTGGCGATGTCGCCTACGAACCCAACGACAACGTCGATCGCCTGCTCTGGCTCTACCCGCAGGTGCGCCTGCTGATGAACAGCCCGAGCATCGAGGTGCTGCGCTGGGTGCAGCGGGCCTTCCCGGTGGTCAAGTCGCCGGGTGTGCAGGACAGCCATCCGCTGATGAAGCTGCCCACTGAACAACTCCTAACCGAAAAGCAGGAACCAACGTCATGAACGCCGTCGAGATCCAGGGCGTAAGCCAGCGTTACGGCAGCATGACCGTGCTGCACGATCTGAACCTGAACCTCGGTGAAGGCGAGGTGCTGGGGCTGTTCGGCCATAACGGCGCGGGCAAGACCACCAGCATGAAACTGATTCTCGGCCTGCTCGCGCCGAGCGAGGGCCAGGTGAAAGTCCTGGGCCGTGCGCCGAACGATCCGCAGGTGCGTCGCCAGCTTGGCTACCTGCCAGAGAACGTGACCTTCTATCCGCAGTTGAGCGGCCGCGAAACCCTGCGCCATTTCGCCCGCCTGAAGGGCGCCGCGCTGACCCAGGTGGATGAGCTGCTCGAGCAGGTCGGCCTGGCCCATGCCGCCGATCGCCGGGTGAAGACCTATTCCAAGGGCATGCGCCAGCGCCTCGGTCTGGCCCAGGCGCTGCTTGGCGAACCGAAGCTGCTGCTGCTCGACGAGCCGACCGTGGGCCTTGATCCGATCGCCACCCAGGATCTCTACCAGCTGATCGACCGCCTGCGTCAGCGCGGCACCAGCATCATTCTCTGCTCCCATGTGCTGCCGGGCGTCGAGGCGCACATCAACCGCGCGGCGATCCTCGCCAAGGGGCGCCTGCAGGCGGTCGGCAGCCTGGCGCAACTGCGTGCCGAAGCCGGCCTGCCGGTGCGCATCCGCGCCAGCGGCATCAGCGAGCGGGACAGCTGGCTGCAGCGCTGGACCGATGCCGGGCACAGCGCCCGCGGCCTCAGCGAATCGAGCCTGGAGGTGATCGCGGTCAATGGCCACAAGCTGGTGCTGCTGCGCCAGCTGTTGGGTGAGAGCGAGCCGGAGGACATCGAGATCCACCAGCCGTCGCTGGAAGACCTCTACCGCTATTACATGGAGCGCGCCGGCGACGTGCGCACGCAGGAGGGTCGCGTATGAACCAGGTCTGGAACATCGCCCGCAAGGAACTCAGCGACGGCCTGCGCAACCGTTGGCTGCTCGCCATCAGTCTGCTCTTCGCCGTGCTCGCGGTGGGCATCGCCTGGCTTGGCGCCGCGGCCTCCGGCCAGTTGGGCTTCACCTCGATTCCAGCGACCATCGCCAGTCTGGCGAGCCTGGCCACCTTTCTGATGCCGCTGATCGCGCTGCTGCTGGCCTATGACGCCATCGTCGGTGAGGACGAGGGCGGCACGCTGATGCTGCTGCTGACCTATCCACTGGGCCGTGGGCAGATCCTGCTCGGCAAGTTCGTCGGCCACGGGCTGATTCTTGCCCTGGCGGTGCTGATCGGCTTCGGCTGTGCGGCGCTGGCCATCGCCCTGCTGGTCGATGGTGTCGAACTTGGCCTGCTGCTCTGGGCGTTCGGCCGCTTCATGATTTCCTCGACGCTGCTCGGCTGGGTGTTCCTCGCCTTCGCGTATGTGCTCAGCGGCAAGGTCAGCGAGAAGTCCAGCGCGGCCGGGCTGGCGCTCGGCGTGTGGTTTCTCTTCGTGCTGGTGTTCGATCTGGTGCTGTTGGCGCTGCTGGTGCTCAGTGAGGGCAAGTTCAATCCGGAGTTGCTGCCCTGGCTGCTGCTGCTCAACCCCACCGACATCTACCGGCTGATCAACCTGTCCGGCTTCGAGGGCAGCGGCAGCGCCATGGGCGTGCTGTCGCTGGGCGCCGATCTGCCGGTGCCGACCTCGGTGCTCTGGCTGTGTCTGCTGGCCTGGATCGGCGTATCGCTGCTGCTGGCCTACGGCATCTTCCGTCGGCGCCTGACCTGACTTTCATGTATCGAGAAGGAAATCCCTCTATGAACGCTCTGCATCGCATTGGCGCCGGAACGCTCCTGACCCTGTTGCTCGCCTTCGGCCTGACCGGCTGCGGCGAAAAGGAGGAGGTCCAGCAGGCGCTCGAGCCGGTGGCCTTCCATGACAGTGACGAATGCCATGTCTGCGGCATGATCATCACCGACTTTCCCGGCCCCAAGGGGCAGGCAGTGGAGAAGGGCGGGGTGAAGAAGTTCTGCTCCACCGCCGAGATGCTCGGCTGGTGGTTGCAGCCGGAGAATCGCCTGCTCAATGCCAAGCTTTATGTGCACGACATGGGGCGTAGCGTCTGGGAGCACCCGGACGATGGTCATCTGATCGACGCAACCAGCGCCTACTATGTGGTCGGCACATCGCTCAAGGGCGCCATGGGCGCGTCTCTGGCGACGTTCGCCGAAGAGCAGGCCGCCCTGCGTCTGGCCGAGGAACACGGTGGCCGCGTATTGCGCTTCGATCAGATCGACCAGGCACTGCTGCAGGAAGCGGCGAGCATGCAGCACGGCGGCATGCACGGGCACATGCCCAGCGATTCACACAACGCACACGGCAGCCACTGAGCTCAGGGCTGCAATCGATTTTCGGCACATCCGAGGTAAGCACAATGATGGGTATCAGCGTCTGGCAACTTCTGATCATTCTCCTGATCGTGGTCATGCTGTTCGGCACCAAGCGCCTGCGTGGCCTGGGATCCGATCTGGGCAGTGCGATCAGCGGTTTTCGCAAGTCGGTGAGTGACGGCGAAACCACCGCGCAGGCCGAAACGGTCAAGCAGGAACTCAAATAACCTCGTTCATAGGCTGACGGCGCAGGCAGGCTTCTGCCTGTGCGCGCCTGCTGGTAGTCGAGAAGGGCTAGCCGCCCGGAAAAATGGTGATTGCGGCGCACTGCAACGGTGCGCCTGCGCTCGGCTCAGCACTCCGGCCGTCGCTTGTTTTCCGCGTCGAAGAAAATCTGATCGCAATCAAGTCTGTCGAAGCCTCCTACCCTGTAGAAAGTAGTCCTGGCTCTCAAATTTGAGAGCGCTCAACGATCCGGTGCGCAGGTATTGCGGCGTCGCCGGATATGGCAAGTCTGGAGGCCCTTCCGTGCAAGTTATCGATCGGCGAAAAGCCCTGAGTATTCCGCCCGTCTGGCGACTCGCATTTCGCCCGTTCTTTCTCGCCGGCAGTCTGTATGCACTGCTGGCAATACCGCTCTGGGTCGCTGCCTGGACTGGCCTGTGGCCGGGCTTCCAACCGACCGGTGGCTGGCTGGCCTGGCACCGTCACGAGATGCTGTTCGGTTTCGCCATGGCCATCGTCGCCGGCTTTCTGCTGACCGCGGTACAGACCTGGACCGGCCAGACGGCACCCTCCGGGAAACGACTGATGGGTTTGGCGCTGGTCTGGCTGGCGGCCCGCCTGGGCTGGCTGTTCGGCCTGCCCGCCGCGTGGCTGGCTCCGCTGGATCTGCTGTTCCTGCTGGCACTGGCGTGGATGATGGCGCGGATGCTCTGGGCGGTGCGGCAGAAGCGCAACTACCCCATCGTGGTGGTGCTGTCGCTGATGCTGGGTGCCGATGTGCTGACGCTGACCGGCTTGCTGCAAGGTAACGATGCGCTGCAGCGCCAGGGCGTACTGGCCGGCCTGTGGCTGGTCGCAGCGCTGATGGCGCTGATCGGCGGGCGGGTGATTCCGTTCTTCACCCAACGCGGGTTGGGCAAGGTCGAGGCGGTCAAACCCTGGGTCTGGCTGGATATCGCCTTGCTGGTAGGCACTGGCGTGATCGCCCTGTTGCACGCATTCGGCTTGGCCATGCGCCCGCAGCCGCTGCTGGGCCTGCTGTTCGTCGCCATCGGCGTCGGCCATTTGCTGCGCCTGGCGCGCTGGTATGACAAGGGTATCTGGAAGGTCGGCCTGCTCTGGTCGCTGCATCTGGCGATGCTCTGGCTGGTGGTGGCCGCGTTCGGTCTGGCGCTCTGGCATTTCGGTTTGCTGGCGCAGTCCAGTCCATCGCTGCACGCACTGAGCGTGGGCTCCATGAGCGGACTGATCCTGGCAATGATCGCGCGGGTCACCCTCGGCCATACCGGCCGGCCGCTGCAGCTGCCGGCGGGCATTGTCGGCGCGTTCGTGCTGTTCAATCTCGGCACCGCGGCACGAGTGTTCCTCTCCGTCGCCTGGCCGGTTGGCGGCCTGTGGCTGGCTGCGCTCTGCTGGACTCTGGCCTTCGCACTCTATGCCTGGCGCTATGCGCCGATGCTGGTCGCCGCGCGCGTGGACGGTCATCCGGGCTGAACCCGGAACGTGAATCGGGCGGGTGCGCGTCTGCGCCTGTCCGCGAAATTACCTAGCCCCCAAAAACGCTGCCTTGCGAGGCGGCCTGTGACTCGGCACGCGTCGAGCTCGGAGATGATGATGAAAAGCGAGTTTCAGGATCGTCTGGCTGTTGTCACCGGAGCCAGCTCCGGGATCGGACTGGCATTGTGTGCAGCGCTGCTGCAACGGGGCGCGCGCGTACTGGCGATGTCGCGCACCATCGGCGGGCTCGAGCCGCTGCTGGAAACCCATGCCGAGCAGTTGCAGTGGCTCGGCGGTGATGTGACCTCTGCGGGGGATCTGGCTCAGCTGGCCCGGCGGGCTGCGCAGTTGGGGCCGGTGCATTACCTGGTGCCCAACGCCGGTATCGCCGAATTGGCCGATGGGCTGGACATGGCGGCATTCGACCGCCAGTGGGCGGTCAATGGCGCGGGGGCGCTGAACACCTTTGCCGCTCTGCGCAACGAGCTGGCCAAGCCGGCGTCGGTGGTTTTCGTCGGCACCTTCCTGATCCGCTCCACCTTCCCGGGGCTGGCGGCCTACATCGCCAGCAAGGCAGCGTTGGCGGCGCAGGCGCGCACGCTGGCGGTGGAGTTCGCACCGCTGGATGTACGCATCAACATGGTTTCACCCGGCCCGACCGCCACCGCCATCTGGGGCTCACTGGGACTCGACGACGACCAACTCGAAGCGGTCGCCGACGGCGTCACCAAGCGCCTGTTGCCGGGGCATTTCCTCGAGTCGGCGGCCGTGGCCAACGTCATCCTGTTCCAGCTTTCGCAGGGCGCGCGCGGCGTGTTCGGCCAGGATTGGGTGGTGGATAACGGCTACACCATCAGCTGAGGGGTGCCCGCATGTGGTTCAAGTGGAAGAACAGCGCGACACGCCTGCAACAGGAGCTGAATGCGTTGCAGGCCAGCCACGCCGAACAGTCGGCCCGCGTCGCTGCGCTGGAGCAGCAGCTACAGGCGAGCGAAGCTGCCAGCCAGCAACGCCAGCGACAGCTCGACTATTACCGAGGCGTGTCGGAAAAGCTGATCCGCTTCAGCACTTCGGTGGCCCATCTGGGGGAGTCGTTCGAGTTTCTCACCGGCCAATTGGGCGATAACAAGGCCCGTGCCGGCGAGGTGGCCGCCGCGGCGCTGAGCAACCAGAAGCATTTCGGCGAGCTGCAGGGCAAGGCCGCCGAGATGGAGGGCGGCCTGGGCCAGGCCTCGAGCAAGGTCGACACCCTTGCCGAGCGCTCACAGGAGATCAACGGCATCGTCGATCTCATCAGCGGCATCGCCAGCCAGACCAATCTGCTGGCGCTGAATGCCGCGATCGAGGCGGCACGTGCCGGCGAAGCCGGGCGCGGGTTCGCGGTCGTCGCCGGGGAGATTCGCAGCCTGGCGGAAAAGACCGCGCTGGCGACCGATGACATCGTGCGCAAGATTGGCGAAGTGCAGGCCGAAATCCGCAACGTGCATGACTACATCCAGCTGCAGGGCAGCCACGCCAAGGGCTTCAGCCGAACCACCGAGGCGGCGGTCGAGGCCATGCGCACCCTCCACCAACTGGCCGGCACAATGCGCGCGAGCAGCGCCGCATCGTCTTTCCGTGCCGGCATCGAACTGGCCAATCTCGACGAGCTGTCGCTGAAGTTCGTGGTGTACAACCACCTGTTGAGCGATCAGGCACTGCCGATTCCGCAGCTGCCGAGCGAGCGCGACTGTCGTTTCGGTCGCTGGTACTACGGCGAGGGCAACCGCGACATCCAGGCGCTGGACTGCTTCCGGCAGATCGAGCGGCCCCATACGGCTGTGCATGCCCAGGGGCAGGCGGCACTGGATGCCTTCGCCCGAGACGCCCTGGAAAATGCGCTGCGCCACCTGGGCCAGATGGAGGACGCCAACCTGGAGGTCATGCGCATCGTCACCGCCGTGGTCGATCAGTACGAGAAAGGGGCGACCCGCGCAGCCTGATGAGACGCCTGGATGCCAGGCAGCATTCTTTGATGCAAAAATATTGCGCTTATCGAGCAATACTATTCGTTAGATAACATTTAATTCACCGCTGACAATGCGCAGGCATTCCGTCTGCGCGGCAATCCGTCGCGCTCGATATGAACCGATCCCAGGAGGAGCGGCGAGCGGATGCGGCGTGCCGGTCCGTCGACCATTGTCAGCGCTGCGCTGGCAGATTTCGATGTTCGTTCACTGGCGCCCGCGTCGGCCGTCCGGCGAGCATGAGCGAACAGCACGACAATCCCGAACCGATTCCCTACAACTACCAGGTGGTGCGCCAGTTCACCCTGATGACGCTGGTCTGGGGTGTGCTCGGCATGGGCCTCGGGGTGTTCATCGCCGCTCAGCTGGTGTGGCCGCAGCTGAACTTCGACCTGCCCTGGACCAGCTTCGGCCGGCTGCGGCCGATCCACACCAATCTGGTGATCTTCGCCTTCGGTGGCGGCGCGCTGTTCGCCTCGTCCTTCTACATCGTCCAGCGCACCAGCCATGCCCGGCTGATTTCCGATCGGCTGGCGGCACTGGTGTTCTGGGGCTGGCAGGCAGCCTGTGTGGCAATGCCGATCAGCTACGCGCTGGGCTACACCACGTCCAAGGAATACGCCGAGATGGAGTGGCCGATCGCACTCTGGGTGACGCTGATCTGGGTGCTCTACGCCTATCTGTTCTTCGGCACCATCGCCCGCCGGCGCAACCGCCACATCTACGTCGGCAACTGGTTCTTTGGCGCCTTCATCATCGTCACCGGCATGGTGCACATCATCAACCACGCGCTGGTGCCGGTAAGCCTGCTCAAGTCCTATTCGATGTATTCGGGGGCCACCGATGCAATGGTGCAGTGGTGGTACGGGCACAGCGTGGTGGGCTTCATCCTTTCGGTCGGCTTCCTCGGGATGATGTACTACTTCGTGCCCAAGCAGGCCGGGCGGCCGATCTACTCGTACCGCCTGTCCATCGTGCACTTCTGGGCGATCATCTCGATCTACATCTGGGCCGGCCCGCATCACCTGCACTACACCGCGCTGCCGGACTGGGCACAGAGTCTCGGCATGGTGATGTCGATCATCCTCCTGGCGCCGAGCTGGGGCGGCATGATCAACGGCATGATGACCCTTTCCGGTGCCTGGCATAAGTTGCGCACCGACCCGATCCTGCGCTTCCTGGTGGTTTCGCTGGCGTTCTACGGTATGTCGACCTTCGAAGGCCCGATGATGGCGATAAAGACGGTCAACGCCCTGTCGCACTACACCGACTGGACCATCGGCCACGTACACGCCGGGGCGCTGGGCTGGGTGGCGATGATCTCCATCGGCTCGCTGTACCACCTGATCCCGCGGCTCTGGGGGCGCGAGCAGATGCACAGCATCGGCCTGATCAACGCGCACTTCTGGCTGGCCACCATCGGCACCGTGCTCTACATCGCCTCGATGTGGGTCAACGGCATCACCCAGGGGCTGATGTGGCGGGCGATCAACGAAGACGGCACGCTGACCTACTCGTTCGTCGAGGCGCTGGAAGCCAGCCATCCCGGCTACATCGTGCGCATGGCCGGCGGCGCCATCTTCGCCAGCGGCATGCTGCTGATGGCGCTGAACACCTGGCTGACCGTGCGCACCCGCCGCGACGAGCGGATGCCGCAGGCAGCGCGGTTGCTGGCCAGCTGAACGCCGCGCCAGGTTTTCCGCTCATACGGGTCCATGGACGGACTTCCTCACCCGCCCATCGGACGGCAGCTTCGCTTTCGACACAAGCAGGACCAATGCACGACTCTCTCGCCCTCTGGATTCGCTCGTTTCTTCCCGTCCCGTTGAATGCTTCGCCGAAGGAGTGGCTGCGCGCCGCCCTCGGTGTCGCCATCGTCATGCCGCTGGTGTTCTGCAGTGGCTATCTGCTGGTCGGCAGTTCGCTGACCCTGCAGATCATGGGGCCAGCCGGCGCCTCGGCGGTGCTGGTCTTCGTCGCCTCGTCCAGCCCGTTCGCCCAGCCGTGGGCGGTGCTGGTTGGCAACCTGCTGGCGGCGCTGATAGGCATCGCTCTGGGCATGAGCGGCCTGCCCAGCGTCGCCTCGCTGGCTCTGGCGGCGTGCCTGTCGCTGCTCTGCCTGTTCTACCTGCGCTGCCTGCATCCGCCGAGCATCGCGCTGGCGCTGGTGGCGGCGGTCGGCAGCCCGGAATTGCATCAGCTGGGCTTCATGCTGATCGGGCCGGTGCTGTTCTATTCGGCACTCCTGGTGGCGGTCGCGCTGGTCTACAACAACCTGACCGGGCATCCCTATCCGAAGCCGCGGCTGAGCCGCGAGAACAGCCATCACACCCGCGACCTGCCGCCGGGTGAGCGCATGAGCTTCACCCATGACGACGTGGATCGCGCACTGCAGGAGTTTGGCGAGTATGTCGACGTCACCCGTGACGACCTGGAACGCTTGATCAAGCAGACCGAGAAGCACGCACTGCGCCGCAGCATGGGCGAGATCACTGCGGCTCACGTGATGTCGCGCGACCTGTACTGGCACACGCCGGATACCTTCATCGAGCAGGCCTGGCAGACCCTGCAGGTGCACCGGCTGCGCTCGCTGCCAGTGGTGCAGGGCGACGACCATCGGCTGGTCGGTATCGTCACCCAGGTGGATCTGCTCAAGCACTTCCACCCGCGCCCGGGGCGGCTCAGTTTCGGTCAGCTGAACTTCCTGCGCGGCATCAAGCTGCGCGCGATCATGAGTTCGCCGGTAGTCTCGGTGACGGCCGATACGCACATGGTCGAGCTGGTGTATCTGCTCTCGGATCGCGGCCTGCACTGTCTGCCGGTGGTCGATGCGCAGCAGCGGCTGGTGGGCATGATCACCCAGACCGACCTGATCGCCGCGCTCTATCGCAACTGGCTCAAGCAACTGCCGGACTGAGTGGTGCCGTTTCAGGCCGCGGCATTCATATCTCGTAGTACCAGCGCGACCAGTCGTAATCATCGAGGGCGACCTCCCGCAGCAGCTCGATGGCCCTGATCAGTGCAGGCGACTCACTGGCGCGGGCGTGCACCAGATAGATCGGGTAGGAAAACTCCGGGGCCTGCTCCACTCGTTTGAGAATGCCCTCGTCCAGATAGCGCTGAACCACGCGGGTGCGGAAGTAGCCGCGTCCACCACATTGCACCAGGTATTGCAGCGCCAGCGGGCCGAGGCTGAAGGACAGCGCGGCACGAGTGCATTCGGGCAACGCCTGGTTGTGCTGCTTGCGAAAGGCCGGGCCCCAATCCACGTATAGGTAAGGCGCAGGATTCTGCGTCTGCACCACCTGAATCAGCTTTTCTTCCAGCAGCTGCTCGACCTGCAGCCCAGGCCAATACTCCGGTTGGTGCACCAGCGCGGCGTCGAGTACGCCGAGGTCGAGCTTCTTCTGCAGCTCTTCACCGCTGGCAACCTCCAGCCGCACGGCATGGCTGGGCAGGCTCTGACGCAGGCGCTGGACCCAGGCCAGCATCAGCGGATTGCACAGGCTGACCTCGGAGCCGAGGGTCAGCAGCTTGCCGCCACCCTGCGACAGCGGCAGGTCGCGCCGCGCGGCTTCCCAGGTCTGCACCAGCTGGTTGGCATAGGCGACGAAGCGTTCGCCATCATCGGTCAGCCGCGCCCCGGCGCGATTGCGTACGAACAGCCGGCAGCCGAGCTGACTTTCCAGGTTGTGCACCCGCGCGGTCACGGCAGTCTGGGTGATATGCAGACGTTCGGCGGTGGCGATGAAACTGCCGCTGCGAATGATCTCGAGGAATGTGCGGGCGAGATCGATGTCCATGGTCGGCCTTCAGTGCAATAAAAGTGATGGGACCATGGATTGTATTGGCTCGCGGCTGATAGGTCGCCCGCCGATCTCGCCGGGCGACACTGGCAGAGCTAGTGTGAGGTGCCTTCGGCGAACTCGATCTTGTTGCCGACGTTGTACTTGCCGGAGGGCTTGTTCATCGGGATACGTTTGACCTCCTCCAGCGTCTTGGCGTCGTAGACGAGCAGGGCGCCGTCGGTGTCCCAGACGCTGAGCAGGGCGTAGCGACCGTCGTTGGTGAACTCGACGTGGGCGGCGTTCTTGCCCGGCATCGGCCGCAGGGTGTGGGCGACTTCCAGGGTCTGCTTGTCGATCAGGTGCACGGCGTCGTTGTTCGGGCCGAAGAACACGTCGGTCCAGGCGTAGGGCGAGCTGGCCTGGCTGCGCATGAAGAAGCCCGGACCTTCGGTGGGAATCTCCTTGATCAGCTTCCAGGTTTCCAGATCCAGCACCGAGATCAGCCCCTTGCTGACGTTAGGCGTGGCGAACACCCACTTGCCGTCGCGCTTCCAGTAAATGCCCGAGCCCAGGTGCGGCATGCCCGGCAGCGGAATGTCTGTGACTGCCTCGCCGGTGTCCAGATCGATCACCTGGCCGCCGTGGGCCTTGCGTGAAGTGGCCAGCAGGTGGCGGTAGTCGGGGGTGAAGGAGAAGTCGTCGAGATAGTCGGCTGCCTTGATCCGTCGTGGTTCGAAGGTCGGCTCGCCAGCATAGGAGAGCTCCCAGGCTTCCTGCACGTCTTTCAGGGCGACCACGAAGCTGTCGCGTGGCGGTGCGGTGTACACGGCGCTGACCCGGGACGGCGTGCCGTCCTGGCCGACCGCGGGGATGTGCTTGACCAGCGACAGGTCGCGGGCATCGAGCAAAACCAGATTGCCCGGCAGGTAGTTGCCCACCAGCACCCAGCGGCCATCGTTGCTGACCGCCAGGTTGCGCGTGTTCAGCCCGGCGCGGACCTCGGCGATCATGCTCAGGTTGTGCAGGTCGTAGACGCTGACCCAGCCGTCGCGGGAGGCGAAGTAGACGAAGCGGCCATCCGGCGAGAACTTCGGCCCGCCATGCAGGGCGAAGTGCGACTGGAAGTTCGCCAGCTCCTCGAAACGATCGCCGTCCAGCACCCGGACGTGGTGATTGCCAGCCTCGACCACCACGAACAGGTTGAGCGGGTCGGCGCCGTGCTGCGGGGTCGTCGGCAGCGTGGCGACATCGGTGAGAATGCGATGGCTGGCGCGGATGTCGGCGTCGCTCCAGGTCGGTGGCACGGCAGAGGGCTGATACAGGTAATCGACCAGGCCGGTGATCTGCGCGTCGTCCAGCACGTGGGAGTAGGCGGCCATCTGGCTCGCCGGACGGCCGTCACGAATCACCGCATGGGCTTCGGTCGGCTTGATGCGGCTGAGGCTTTCCGGCAACAGCGCCGGGCCGGCGCCGCCGAGACGATTGACGCCGTGGCAGCTCTGGCAGTGTTGTTCGTACAGCGCCTGACTGTCGGCTGGCTGGGTTGCCGCGGCAGCCCGCGGAATGGCCAGGTCGAGGGCGACGAAGGTGGCTGCAGGCAGCGCGGCGGCCAGCAGCAGGGCGGGTATCAGTTGCATAAGGCCTCCGATTGCGGGACTGGGTCACCGTGCAGCCGCGCTGGGTGTTGGACCTGGCGCTCGGCGAACAGGCCGACCACCCGACCGATCACAGTCAGGGTCGGCGGCGTAAGGTGCTGCTCGTCGGCCATGCTCGGCAGCTGGCGCAGCGTGCAGCGCACCACCTGCTGGTTCTCCCGGGTGCCATTGCCGATCAGCGCGGCGGGCGTGTCCACCGGCAGGCCGGCGGAAATCAGGTTGCGCGAGATCTCGCCGAGGCTGGCCAGGCCCATGTAGAACACCAGCGTCTGCCCGCCCTGCGCCAGGGCGTCCCAGGGCAGATGCAACTCGCCGTTGGTCTGCAGGTGGCCGGTGATGAACTGGCAGGAATGCGCCAGGTCGCGGTGAGTCAGTGGAATCCCGGCATAGGCGCTGCAGCCGGCCGCGGCGGTGATGCCCGGCACCACCTGGCAGTCGATACCGCGCTGCAGAAGGAATTCTAGTTCCTCGGCACCGCGGCCGAAGATGAACGGGTCGCCGCCCTTGAGCCGCACCACGCGCTTGTTCTGCAGGGCCAGGTCGGCCAGCAGCTGGTTGATCTCCGGCTGCGGCAGGCTGTGGTAACCGCTGGTCTTGCCGACGTAGTGGCGGCTGCAATCGGCCGGCAGCAGCGCCATCAACCCGTCGCTGACCAGGCGGTCGTAGACCACCGCGTCGGCCTGCTGCAGCAGGCTCCAGGCACGCAGGGTGAGCAGGCCGGGGTCGCCCGGGCCGGCGCCGACCAGAGCGACTTCGCCCGGGGCGAACGCGGCGCTCAGCGAGGCGGGAAATGTGAGTGGCTGGTCCATGCGGTGCTCCTGAATTCTCATCGGGCTTACGGAGTGCGTTGCTGCGGCGCTTTGTCGGCCGCTCGATCGGTCAGATGGCAATGCTGGGAATGCGCTCGGCTGTGGGGCGGCCGATCTCCTCGTCGGAGAGGTAGCAGCCCGGGTCTTCGGCCCAGAGATCGCCCTGCGCCCAGGCGCGGGTGCGGGTGTTGCCGTTGCAGATCGCCAGCCAGCGGCAGTCGGCGCAGCGACCGCCGACCGCGCGCGGATGCTGGCGCAGCTCCTGCAGCAGCGGCGCCGGCTCGTTCAGCCAGATGTCGCTGAAGCGCTGGCGGCGCACGTTGCCAACGGTGTGCTGCCACCAGTAGGTGTCTGGGTGCACGTCGCCGATGTTGTCGATGTTGGCGATGCCGCTGCCGGAGGCGTTGCCGCCCCAGGCGCGCAGCATGCCTTCCAGGCGCTCGCGATGTTCCGGCAAACGTTCCTCGACCCACTGCAGCAGCAGGACCGCATCGGCGTCGTTGTTGCCGCTGACGAAATCGGTCTCGCGGCCGTGCTGGACGTCGTCCCAGGCCTGCTCGAAGAGCTGACGCATGGCGTCGCGGGTCATCTGGTGATGGGCGTCGGCCTTGCTGCTGCGCTTGCCGCGGCCGCTGTAGTTGAGGTGCGAGAGGTAGAACTTCTGCACATCGTGTTCGCGCATCAGCGCCAGCAACGCCGGCAGCTGCGGGTAGTTGTTCTGCGTCAGGGTGGTGCGCAGGCCGACTCGGATGTCGCGCTGGCGGCACAGGTCGATGGCATGCATGGACGCGGCGAAGCTGCCCTTGAGCTGGCGCCATTCGTCATGCACCGCCTCCAGGCCGTCGATGCTGATGCCGACGTAGTCGAACTGCGCGGCGGCGATACGCTCGATGTTGTTCTCGTCGATCAGCGTGCCGTTGGTCGACAGCGCAACGAAGAAACCCTTGTCCCGGGCGTAATCGGCGAGCTGGAAGATGTCGCCCCGCAGCAGCGGCTCGCCGCCGGAGAGGATCAGCACGCGTACACCGGCCTCGTGCAGGTCGTCGATCACCTTCAGCGCCTCGGCGGTATCCAGTTCGTCGCGGAACTCGCTGTCGGCGGAGGTCGCGTAACAGTGCTTGCAGGTCAGGTTGCAGCGCCTGAGCAGGTTCCAGATCACCACGGGTGGGCGCTTGCCGCTGGCGCTGCGGGCACCGAGCACCTTGGTGGCCGGTTGGGCCAGGGCGCGCAGGTAATGGCTGATTCTCAACATGGGGCGGCTCCGCTTCGGCAGCGTGTTTCGCAGGGCATGCCGTGGTGGCCGCCCGTTCCTTGAGCAGCAGGATCAACGAGCGGGGTAGGGCTGGCCTTGATCGGAAACAATAAAAGTCGCGGGGCGTGGCTGACCGCATCGTCAGCTTCTTGCGGCGGTGTACCGTTGGTCAGAGCAGGGTCAGCAGCACGCCGAGCACCAGTACCAGCGGCCAGGCGAGCAGCAGCAGACGCCACGCCCGCGGAGCGTGGCGCAGCTCCATGAAGCCGTCGGTGATCAGCCAGGCCTTGCCGAACGCCGTGAGCAGAACGGCTCCGGTCAACGCCAGTGTGGCGCCGGCATTGCCCAGCAGCACGGTGGACACCGACAGCAGTGCCAGGCCGAGCCAGCAGGCCACCAGAATCTTCGAAGCAGACATGACTTACCTCAGCACGTAGACCAGCGGGAACAGCAGCACCCAGACCATATCCACCATGTGCCAGTAGAGCACTCCGGACTCCAGGCCGCTGTGCTCGTCCGGCCCGTAGGCGCCGCGGCGGCAGCGCATGGCCAGCCATCCGAGAATCACCATGCCCAGCAGCACATGCAGGAAGTGAAAGCCCGTCAGAATCCAGTACAGGGTGAAGAAGGTGTTGTGTTCCATGCCCAGGCCGAGCCCGGCCAGGTGGCTGTACTCGTTGAGCTTGAGCACCACGTAGACGCAGGACGAGCCCAGCGCGGCGAGCAGCAACAGCGTCGCGCGCCCGGACCGGGCCTCGCGCACCTGTTCCACCGCCAGGGCGGCGAACAGGCCTGAGGTCAGTAGGCTCAGGGTCAGCGCCAGGCCGATGGAGCTGTCCAGCGCCGCGCGGCTCTCGCTGAACAGCTGCGGATTGAGCATCTGCGTGGCGGCGAACGCCAGGATCAGAATGGCGAAGACTGTCAGCTCGGCGAGGATGAAGAACCACATCGCCAAGTCACCCGGCAGGCGCCGGGACCGTTGGCTGGTGGCTTCAAGCGAAGTGGACATCGACCACATCCATCAGCGCGGCGACCGTCTGCGGGTCATCCGACAGCGGCTCGGCGAGGCAGGCCAGGCAGGCCTGCCGCGGCGTCATGCCGGAGCGGATCATCCGCGCGGTGAAGATCAGCAGGCGGGTCGAGGCGACTTCCTCCAGATCATGCTGCTCCAACCGGCGTAGCGCCTGGCCGAGCTTGACCACCTGGGCGGCGAGCTCGTCATCCACCTGCGCCTCGTTGGCGACGATGCGCACCTCCTCGGCGGCCGGCGGGTAATCGAAGCGCATCGCCACGAAGCGCTGGCGGGTACTCGGCTTCATGCCTTTGAGCAGGTTCTGGTAACCGGGGTTGTAGGACACCACCAGCATGAAACCCGGCGGCGCCTTGAGCGCCTCGCCGGTGCGCTCGATGAACAGCTCGCGGCGGTCGTCGGCCAGCGGGTGCAGTACCACCGCGGTGTCCTGCCGCGCCTCGACCACCTCGTCCAGGTAGCAGATGCCGCCTTCGCGCACCGCTCGGGTCAGCGGGCCGTCCTGCCACCAGGTGCCCTGGGCGCCGATCAGGTGACGACCGACCAAATCGGCGGCGGAGAGGTCGTCATGGCAGGCCACTGTGTACAGCGGCAGGTTCAGCCGATGCGCCATGTGCTGCACGAAACGAGTCTTGCCGCAGCCGGTCGGGCCCTTGATCAGCACCGGCATGCCGTGCTGCCAGGCCTGCTGGAACAGTTGCTCCTCGTTGCCCAGCGGTTGGTAGAAGGGCGCGTCAGGCGTGCCGGCGGCAGTCGGGATTTCAATCGCATTCACAGGCAAGTACCTCACGGCAGCAGTTGGTTATTTCCATCGCCACGCTACCGGCCCCACCGACCCCTCTCAAGCCATCCGCCGGCAAAGCTTGATTGCGATCAAGTCCCGCGCCTGATGCCTGCCAATCGAAGCCGATTCCAGACGTTTCGGCCCATTGCGCCCGCGACAAGGCGTCACGCTGAGGGGGTGCCGGGGGCTCTCTTGATTGCCGTCAAGCGCTCAGCCACTTCCCCTCTCCTAGGATGCAATCGCACCAAATAAGTCCCCGGGAACTGCCGCACCGCCGTCACTAGCAGGAATCGCATGAAGCGATTCAGAGGAGATATCAGTATGAGCAAACCACTACTGGCAGGCTTCATCGCCGGCTTTTCGATGCTCGGTCTGGCCGTTGCCCAGGCCGCAGCGAACCCCGAGACCGCTGAGGCGGCCTACAAGGGGCAGGCGTCGGCAGTTGACCCGGCTAGCGCTCAGGTCGTGCATTCGCCGGGCGCGCCAGATCTGTCGAGCGCCGAGTTCGAACAGGCCAAGGAAATCTACTTCCAGCGCTGCGCCGGCTGCCACGGTGTACTGCGCAAGGGCGCGACCGGCAAGCCGCTGACGCCCGACATTACCCAGGAGCGCGGCCAGGCCTATCTGGAAGCGCTGATCACCTACGGCTCGCCTGCCGGTATGCCGAACTGGGGAACGTCCAACGCGCTGACCAAGGATCAGATCACGCTGATGGCCAAGTACATTCAGCACACGCCGCCGACGCCGCCTGAGTGGGGCATGACGGAGATGAAGAACTCCTGGCACGTGCTGGTTAAGCCGGAGGACCGGCCGAAGAAGCAGATGAACAAGCTGAACTTGCCGAACCTGTTCTCCGTCACCCTGCGGGACGATGGCAAGATCGCCCTCGTTGACGGCGACAGCAAGAAGATCGTCAAGACCATCGATACCGGTTACGCGGTGCACATCTCGCGCATGTCCGCCTCGGGGCGTTATCTGCTGGTGATCGGTCGTGACGCCAAGATCGACATGATCGACCTGTGGGCTAAGGAGCCGGTGAAGGTCGCCGAGATTAAAGTCGGGATCGAGGCCCGCTCGGTTGAGACTTCCAAGTACAAGGGCTACGAAGACAAATATGTAATTGCCGGCGACTACTGGCCGCCGCAGTTCACCATTATGGATGGCGAGACGTTGGAGCCGCTGCAGATCGTCTCCACCCGCGGCATGACGGTCGGCACCCAGGAATACCACCCGGAACCGCGCGTAGCGGCGATCATCGCGTCGCACGAGCACCCCGAATTCATCGTCAACGTCAAGGAAACCGGCAAAGTCATGCTGGTCAACTATGAAGACATCGACAACCTGACAACCACAAGCATCGGTACCGCGCCCTTCCTGCATGATGGCGGCTGGGACGTGAGCCACCGCTACTTCATGACGGCGGCGAACAACTCCAACAAGGTTGCGGTGATCGACTCGAAAGAGCGCAAGATGGCGTCGCTGGTAGACGTCGGCAAGATCCCGCACCCCGGCCGCGGCGCCAACTTCGTGCACCCGGAATTCGGGCCGGTATGGGCCACCAGTCACTTGGGTGATGAAACCATCTCGCTGATCGGCACCGACCCCGAGAAGAACCCGGAGCACGCCTGGAAAGTGGTCGAGACCTTGAAGGGGCAGGGTGGCGGCTCGCTGTTCATCAAGACCCATCCGAAGTCCAAACACCTGTATCTGGATACCACCTTCCACCCGGACGCCAAGATCAGCCAGTCCGCTGCGGTGTTCGACATCAATAACCTGGCGGCGGGCTACAAGGTGCTGCCCATCGGCGAGTGGGCTGGCCTGAAGGAAGGTGCCAAGCGTGTGGTGCAGCCTGAGTACAACGAGGCCGGCAACGAGGTTTGGTTCTCGGTCTGGAATGGGCAGGAAGAGGAGTCGGCCATCGTCGTGGTGGATGACAAGACGCTAGAACTCAAAACAGTGATCAAGGACAAAAGGTTGATTACCCCAACCGGTAAATTTAACGTCCACAACACTCAGTACGACGTTTACTGAGTCCACCTGGGGGTGGGCCTCAAGATCCGCCCCCGATTAGCCTTGAGGAAGTACTCATGAAAAAAATTCTGCTCCCATTGCTCGCCCTGGGTGGCGCGCTGACCCTGCAGCCGGCTCTGGCTCAGGACGGTGAAGCGCTGTTCAAGAGCAAGCCCTGCGCGGCCTGCCATAGCGTCGACACCAAGATGGTTGGCCCGGCTCTGAAAGAAGTCGCCGCCAAGAACGCGGGCGTCGAAGGCGCCGCCGACACCCTGGCCCAGCACATCAAGAATGGCAGCCAAGGCGTTTGGGGTCCGATCCCGATGCCGCCAAACCCAGTCACCGAAGAGGAAGCCAAGACCCTCGCCGAGTGGGTTCTTAGCCTCAAGTAAGTCGCCCCGGAGGACGCCATGACAGTTGCCCGACACGCCGTTTTACGTCTGGGGCTGGCCCTGGCGTCCTTTCTCCTGATTCCGCTATCCCTGGCCGCAGCGCCCGCCGCCGAGCGCCAGGCGAAGCTCGACCATCTCTTACTTCAGGACTGTGGCTCCTGCCATGGCCTGCGCATGACCGGCGGTCTCGGCCCCGCGCTCACCCGCGAGGCGCTAGCCGGCAAACCCCGTGACAGTCTGATCGCCACCGTTACCCACGGCCGCCCCGGTACGGCCATGCCCGGCTGGAATGCCCTGCTCGACGAGCAGGACATCGCCTACCTGGTCGACCGCCTGCTCGAAGGATATCCCAAGCCATGATTCGTCCTTTTCTGCTGCTGGCTGCGGCCGGTCTGCTCGCGGCCTGTGCACAGCAACCGCTGCGCGGCACCGGTGACCTCGGGGTGGTGGTGGAGCGCGCCACCGGTAGCCTGCAGATCATCGAGAGCAGCAACCAGAGCCAGCTCGGCCGCGTTGAAGGGTTGGGCGACCTGTCCCATGCCTCGGTGGTTTTCTCCCGCGATCAGCGCTACGCCTACGTATTCGGCCGCGACGGCGGGCTGACCAAGGTCGACCTGCTACGCCAGCGCATCGATCGTCGGGTGATCCAGGGTGGCAACAGCATCGGTGGCGCCATCAGCCAGGACGGCACGCTGATCGCGGTCGGCAACTACGAGCCCGGCGGAGTCAAGGTCTTCGATGCCAATTCCCTGGAGCTGGTGGCCGACATACCGGCGACGCCGCTGGCCGATGGCAGCCGCAATTCGCGGGTGGTCGGCGTGATCGACGTGCCCGGCCGGCGCTTCATCTACAGCCTGTTCGATACCGATGAAACCTGGCTGCTGGATTTCAGCCAGGGCAACGAGCCGCAGATCACCCGTTTCGAGGGTATCGGTCGCCAACCCTACGATGCGCTGCTGACTCCTGAAGGGCGCTATTACATCGCCGGCCTGTTCGGCGAGGACGGCATGGCCAAGATCGACCTCTGGCATCCCGAGCGTGGCGTCGAGCGCATTCTCGATGGTTATGGCCGCGGCCAGCAGAAACTGCCGGTCTACAAGATGCCGCACCTGGAAGGCTGGACCGTGGCTGGCAACCAGACCTTCGTGCCCGCGGTCGGCCAGCATCGTGTGCTGGTGATGGATTCGGAGAAGTGGCAGCAGACCGACGCCATCGATGTCGCCGGTCAGCCGATCTTCGTCATGGCACGACCTGACGCGCGGCAGATCTGGGTCAACTTCGCCCACCCCGACAACGGCAAGGTCCAGGTCATCGACAGCGAGACCCACGAGGTCATCGCCGATCTGGAACCGGGCCCGGCCGTGCTGCACATGGAGTTCACCGCCCGCGGCGATCAGCTCTGGCTGTCGGTGCGCGATGGCGAGGAAATCCAGGTCTGGGACCCCTACACCCTGAAGCTGCTCAAGCGACTGCCGGCGCAGAGTCCGAGCGGCATCTTCTTCAGCAGCCGCGCCCACGAGACGGGGTTGTGACATGCACATCGACGCCCTCAGTCGTCGCCTGATCGACCGCTACCAGCACGGCATGCCGCTGTGCGCCGAGCCCTACCGCGCCATGGCCGACGAGCTTGGCTGCAGCGAGGAGGAGGTGCTCGCCTGTCTCGAACAACTGCACGAGGGCGGTGGCCTGTCGCGCATCGGCCCGGTGTTCGAGCACAGCCGTGCCGGCGCCAGCACCCTGGTCGCGCTGGCCGTGCCCGCGGCGCGGCTGGAGCAGGTCGCGGCGCGCATCAATGCGTTTCCCGAGGTCAACCACAACTACCTGCGCGAGCATCGCTACAACCTCTGGTTCGTCCTGACTGGGCCGGATCGGCCACACATCGACCGGCTGCTGGCCGAGATCGAAGCCGATACCGGGCTGACACCGCTCGACCTGCCGATGCAGCAGGCCTTTCGCATCGACCTTGGCTTTCCGCTGGGAGATCCATCATGACCGGTTGTCTCAATGACCTGCAGGCGCTGCAGCTGCGTCGCCTGCTCGAGGGTGGCCTGCCGCTGGCCGCGCGGCCTTACCAGCGGCTCGCCGAGCAGATCGGCAGCGTCGAGGAGCGGGTGCTGGAGCAGATTCAACGCTGGCAGGAAGAAGGGCTGTTCCGCCGCTTCGGCCTGGTGCTCAAGCACCGCGCGCTGGGCTTTCGCGCCAACGCCATGCTGGTGATGGACATCCCCGACGCGCACGTCGACGAAGTCGGGCGGCGCCTGGGCCAGGCTGCCGGAGTCAATCTCTGTTACCAGCGCCCGCGGCGTCTGCCGCAGTGGCCCTACAATCTGTTCTGCATGGTCCATGGCCGCGAGCGCGAGCAGGTCTGCCAGCTGATCGAGCGCCTGCTGGCGGACAACGACCTGATCGATGTACCGCATCAGCTGCTGTTCAGCACGCGGGCCTTCAAACAGTGCGGTGGCCGTTTTGCACCGCCGCTGCTCGAGGTCGCCAATGGATGAATTCGACCGGCTGTTGATCAATCGTCTGCAACATGGCCTGCCGCTGGTGCGCCACCCCTGGGAAGCGCTGGCCGAGGAGCTGGGCAGCACGTCCGTGGCCCTGCGCGAGCGGGTCCAGGCATTGCTCGACGACGGCACGCTGACCCGCTTCGGGCCGATGTTCGACATCGACCGGCTTGGCGGCGCCTTCACCCTGGCCGCGCTGTCGGTGCCGGAGGCGCGCTTCGACGAGGTTGCCGCGCAGCTGGAGGCGATCCCCGAAGTGGCACACAACTACCGCCGCGAACACCGCTGGAACATGTGGTTCGTGCTCGGCTGCGAGACCCCGCAGGGCATCGCCGAGAGCATCGCGCGCATCGAGGCCAAGACCGGCCTGGCGGTGCTGAATCTGCCGAAAGAGGAAACCTTCCATGTCGGTTTGCACTTCCCCGTCTGAAGATGGCCTGACCCGCCGCCTGATCGAACTGACCGAGGCCGGGCTGCCGCTGGTGGCCGATCCCTGGGCCTGGCTTGCCGATGAGCTGGGGATCGATGTCGACGCCACCCTGGCACTGCTGCAGCGCCTGCAGGCCGATGGCGCGATCCGGCGGATTGCGGCGATACCCAACCACTACCGCCTCGGCTACCGGCACAACGGCATGACCGTGTGGGACGTCGACGATGCCGAGATCGCCCGGCTCGGTGCGCTGATCGGCGCGCAGCCCTTCGTCAGTCACTGCTATCGCCGACCACGGCAGGAAGGCTGGCCATACAACCTGTTCGCCATGGTGCATGGGCGTGATGCCAGTGACATCGAGGCCTATCGCAACCAGATTCGCGCGCTGCTGGGCAATGCCTGCCGGGCGAACGAGATGCTGGTGTCCAGCCGCATTCTGAAGAAGACCGGCCTGCGCCTGGCGACTCAACGCCGCGCCTGATTCTCTGCCTGCCGGCGCCCATCAGGGTGTCGGCAGTGCCTGCGTGCGATCGCCGCGCGGGCCACTCATATAGCCACGGTCACGCCGCCGAAAATGCAGGCCAGTGACCCGCAGCGCGCTGCATCCCCCGCGGCGTCTGGCTTTGCGCCCCTCCTGACGTATCTCCAGAAAGCCCTACTGCCACGTTCAGGTTTTTCTTGATTGCCATCAAGCAGGTTTCGATAGCCCCCTTCTTAAACTGGCCACGCCAAGCCATGAGGAGGCGACCATGTCCGAGACCTTCACCAAGGGTATGGCCAGGAATATCTACTTCGGAGGAAGCGTGTTCTTCTTCCTGGTGTTCCTCGGTCTTACCTACCACACAGAGCAGACTTTCCCCGAACGAACCAATGCATCGGAAATGACCGAGGCGGTGGTTCGCGGCAAGGCAGTCTGGGAAAACAACAACTGCATCGGCTGCCACAGCCTGCTCGGTGAAGGTGCTTACTTCGCGCCAGAGCTGGGCAACGTGTTCGTCCGTCGTGGTGGTGAAGAGGCCTTCAAGCCCTTCCTGCACGCCTGGATGAAGGCCCAGCCGCTCGGCGCGCCCGGCCGCCGTGCAATGCCGCAGTTCAATCTCAGCGAACAGCAAGTTGACGATATGGCGGAGTTCCTCAAGTGGACTTCGAAGATCGACACCAACAACTGGCCGCCAAACAAGGAAGGTTGAGTGATGAACGTCTTTGTTTCCGATTTCACTGGAGGGGCCACGAGATGAGCATCATCAATCCGCATCTCAAATTCCAATCGCAGGCGGTCGCCAAACCCTACTTCGTGTTTGCGCTGATCCTGTTCGTCGGTCAGATCCTGTTCGGTCTGATCATGGGGCTGCAGTACGTCATTGGGGACTTCCTGTTCCCGCTGCTGCCGTTCAACGTGGCGCGGATGGTTCACACCAACCTGCTGATCGTCTGGCTGCTGTTCGGCTTCATGGGTGCGGCCTACTACCTCATTCCCGAGGAAGCGGACCGCGAGCTGCACAGTCCGAAACTGGCCATCATCCTGTTCTGGGTGTTTGCCGCTGCCGGCGTGCTGACCATTCTCGGTTACCTGTTCGTGCCCTACGCGGGGCTGGCGGAGATGACCAAGAACGAATTGCTGCCGACCATGGGACGCGAGTTCCTCGAGCAGCCAACGATCACCAAGATCGGCATCGTGGTGGTCGCCCTGGGCTTCCTCTACAACATCGGCATGACCATGCTCAAGGGTCGCAAGACCGTGGTCAGCACGGTGATGATGACCGGTCTGATCGGCCTCGCGGTGTTCTTCCTGTTCTCCTTCTACAACCCTGAGAACCTGGCACGCGACAAGTACTACTGGTGGTTCGTCGTGCATCTGTGGGTGGAAGGCGTCTGGGAACTGATCATGGGTTCGATGCTGGCCTTCGTCCTGATCAAGATCACCGGCGTGGACCGCGAAGTGGTCGAGAAGTGGCTGTACGTGATCATCGCCATGGCGCTGATCACCGGCATCATCGGCACGGGTCACCACTTCTTCTGGATCGGCGCACCGACCGTGTGGCTGTGGCTGGGCTCGATCTTCTCCGCTCTAGAGCCGCTGCCGTTCTTCGCCATGGTGCTGTTCGCCCTGAACATGGTTAACCGTCGCCGCCGCGAGCATCCGAACAAGGCCGCTTCGCTGTGGGCCATCGGCACCACCGTGACTGCCTTCCTCGGTGCCGGCGTGTGGGGCTTCCTGCACACCCTGGCTCCGGTGAACTACTACACCCACGGTTCGCAGCTGACTGCCGCACACGGCCACCTGGCCTTCTACGGTGCCTACGCGATGATCGTGATGACCATGATCAGCTACGCCATGCCGCGTCTGCGTGGCCTGGGCGAAGCACCGGATGCACGCGCTCAGCGCATCGAGGTCTGGGGCTTCTGGCTGATGACCATCTCCATGGTCGCGATCACCCTGTTCCTCACCGCAGCCGGCGTGGTGCAGGTGTGGCTGCAGCGGATCCCTGCCGACGGCGCTGCCATGTCGTTCATGAATACCGCTGATCAGCTGGCCATCTTCTTCTGGCTGCGTTTGGTCGCCGGGGTGTTCTTCCTGATCGGCCTGGTCTGCTACCTGTACAGCTTCCGCCAGCGCGGTCGGGTACCGGTCGTAGCAGCCGCTGCCGCCGCGGCCTGAGACGCGTCGCAATGAGGACCGACGGCCCGGCTGGTAACAGCGGGCCGTTTTGCTTTTTCAGTGCCTGCACGGAGTAACCGCCATGGCCTTTACCATCGAAGTGGAAGAGTGGGTCGGTAGTGTCTGGCACCGCTTCATCACCCGTCGCGCCAACCCGGATTTCCCGGAGGCGCGGGTCGATCTGGAAAGCATGCAGCGGCCGCTGTCGCTGCTGTTCCGTGCCATGGGCGGCGCCAGCGGCGTCGGCGTCGAAGCCGCCAGCGCACGGGATCTGCTGCTCAGGCGCAACCTGCTGCAACAGGTCGCCGGCACCTGCAAACAACTGCCGGTGGCCTGGTGCGACGCCAGCAACCTGCGGCTGCCGCAGAGCCTGGCGGTCTACCCGGAAGTCTCGCTGAACCAGGATCTGTATCGCTGGCTGGCGCTGCTCGCCGCGCAGGCCGGGCCGATGCGCCACTGGGCGCGCGACAACCAGCGCTGGACGCAGGCAATCCTTGAACATTTTCCGGCCATGCGCCCGCGCTATCAGCGTCTGGTCGAGGCCCATCTGCAGCTGCGCCCGGACCCGAGCCAGCTGCCCAAGGCCGAGGCCGCGCTGGAAGCGGCGCTGTGCCAGGCCCTGCGCGAGCCGGGCAGCGTCAGCCAGTTCCCGCGCAGCGAGCGCGCGCCCTGGCCGCTGCCGCTGTGGCTGTATCCGGCCGACAACCTTGGTGAACCCCAGGCCGCCGCCCGCGCCGAAGAAGGCGAGGGCAACCTGGAAACCCCGCCCGGCGGCGAGTCGCGTCAGCGCAAGCGCGCCCGGCGGGTGGACGAGAGCTCGAGCAAGGGCGGCCTGCTGCTGTTCCGTCTGGAGAACCTGTTCAGCTGGTCCGAGCACATCGAACTGGATCGCTGCGGCGATGACACCGAGGACCTCGACGCGGCCCGTGTCGCCGAGGATCTCGACGAGCTGGCGCTGTCGCGTCAGCGCATGCGCCAGGGCGGCGGGCTCAAGCTGGATTTGGACCTGCCGGCCGCGGATTTCGACGATGTGCCGCTGGGCGAAGGCATCAAGCTGCCCGAGTGGGACTATCGCAAGCAGTGCCTGCAGAAGGATTTCGTCAACCTGCAGCTGATGCTGCCCCGCGGCGCCGAGGCCAAGCCGTTGCCGCTGCACCTGTCGCCGCTGGCGCGACGCCTGCGCCGGCAGTTCGAGCACCTGCGCAACGACCGCCAGTGGCTGCGTCAGCAACCGCAGGGTTCGGAGCTGGACATGCAGGCCTGGCTGGACTTTCACGTCGAGCGGCAGAATGGCCAGTGCGCCGAGCGCGGCCTGTTCATGGAGCAGCGGCAGAATCGCCGCGACCTGGCCTGCCTGCTGCTGGCCGACCTGTCCATGTCCACCGACGCGCACCTGGACAACGAGCATCGGGTGATCGACGTGGTGATGGACAGCCTGCTGCTGTTCGGCGAGGCGCTGTCCGCGGTCGGCGACCCTTTCGCGCTGTACGGATTCTCCTCGCTGCGTCGCCAGCAGGTGCGCATGCAGGAGCTGAAGAGCTTCCGTCAGCCCTATGGCGACGAAACCCGCGGCCGTATCCAGGCACTCAAGCCTGGCTATTACACCCGCATGGGTGCCGCGATCCGCCAGGCCACCGAGCTGCTGGGCAACTGCAAGCAGCGGCGCAAGCTGTTGCTGCTGGTGACTGACGGCAAGCCGAATGACCTGGACCTCTACGAAGGCCGTTACGGCGTCGAAGACACCCGCCAGGCAGTGATGGAAGCACGCAAGCAGGGTCTGCTGCCGTTCTGCATCACCATCGACCGCGAAGCCGGCGACTACCTGCCGTACATGTTCGGCGCCAATGGTTACACGCTGATCAAGGAGCCACAGCAGCTGCCGTTCCGCCTGCCGCAGCTGTACAAGCAGCTGACCCAGCCGTAATAGCCCGGCCAGCGAGGCGTGACGGTGGCGTAGGGTGGATGTCGCTTTTCACGTCCACCGTGCACACCGTTCGGTGGACGGCCACCCCGTGGATCGGTGAAGCGCGATCCACCCTACGCCCGACGGGATTCGTTGGGTCGACGGTCAGGGTGGCATGTAGGGTGGATGTCGCTTTTACATCCACCGTGCACATCGTTCGGTGGACGGCCACCCGTGGATCGGTGAAGCGCGATCCACCCTACGCCCGACGGGATTCGTTGATTCGACGGTCAGGGTGGCATGTAGGGTGGATGTCGCTTTTCACATCCACCGTGCATATCGCTCGGTGGACGGCCACCCCGTGGATCGGTGAAGCGTGATCCACCCTACGGGCTATGCGTTGTCGGGAAGGCAGTCAGAACAGATGACGCGGCAACCAGACGATCATCACCGCGCAGAAGATGCTGAGGCCGATGCAGAACCACAGGAAGCGCCGTTGCCGGCGCTCCGGGGCGCCGTCGGCGTGTTCCGGCAGCGGCATGCCGCAGTTACTGCACTCGGCTTCTTTCGGCGGGTTGTCCTGCTGGCAGTACAGGCATTTGGGCATGGCGCTATTCCTCTCGGTCGGTAGAGCCTGACACTGCGGGGAAGCCGCGGGCTTTGACGACGATCAACTCACTCGAACTGCTCGAGTCGCTGACGATCGAGGATGGCGATCTGCCGGCCTTCCTGGGTGATGATGGCCTCGTCGATCAGGCGCCGAATGATCCGCGAAAAGGTTTCCGGCTGGATCGACAGGTGCCCGGCCACCAGCTGCTTGGCCATCGGCAGCTCGAAGCTGTTGCTGCCGTCCTTTACCCGCGCCAATTGCGTCAGTAGATAGCGCACCACGCGGTGCGTGGCGTTCTTCAACGACAGCGTTTCGATCTCGTTGATTCGCTGGTGCAGGCGCACGCAGAGCTTGCCGAGCAGGGCGAAGGTCAACCGCTGGTTGGCTTCCAGCAGCCGCATGTAGGCCGCGTTGGAGAAGCGGTAGACCTGCGACGGGCAGACCGCCTGCGCCGATGCCACATAGTTCGGGGTGTCCATCAGCATCATGGCTTCGGCGAAAGTCTGCCGATTGCCGATGACCTCGAAGACTTTCTCCTGGCCATCCGGGGTCAGGCGGTAGACCTTCACGGCGCCGGAGATGACGAAGTAGAAGTTGTGTGCCGGCTCGCCCTGGTGGAACAGGTTGTCGCCCTTATCGAGATTGAGCAGCTGGCTGGCATTGAGCAGTTCTTCCATCTGCTCTTCGTTGAGCGGTTCGAACAGGTGATGGCTGCGGAGGATCTGGTGATGTACGCGGTGAAGCACCATGCAAGGCGTCCTGTTTCAATTGAACAACAACAAACGTCGGCCTTCAGCCTAGCGCATGTATTGACCATGGCGCAGGCCAGACCTTGATGAACGTCAAGGTCTGACCGATATTGAGCGCGCGCTGTGCTGCACGATCAGTGCAGATGGGCGACGAATCCGTCACGCCAGACCGGTTCAGCGAACATCTGCGGATAATGGTCGAGTGCGGCGAGGATGCGCTGCAGACCTTGTTCGCGCTGCTCGGCTTCGGAAAGCGCTTCGGCGCCCTTGAGTAGCTCGATCAGCAACCCGTGTAGCGCGGCGTCTGCCGCTTCCGGCAACTGGCAGTTGGCGATGAGGTAGCTGGTTGCCGCTTCGATATCGCGCTGCAGCGCCGCGGCCGACTCGTCGCCGAGTGGCTGGCGCGGATCGCCCGGAATGTTCCGTTGCACGGCCTCGTGTATACGCGTCATGCCCTCCCGCAAGGCTGCGTCGGTGGCCCAGCGTTGACCCGGCTTGACCTCCGCCGCGGCTGGCGCGACATGGTGACTGTGGTCGTGAGTGGTTGCAGCCTGTGCGGTGCTGATCACCATGCTCAGGGCGAAATTGCTCGCCAGCGCAACGATGCACGCCATTGCCACGCCCCAGGCGACCGGTTGCAGATACTGCTTCACGGGCGGACCTCCTCAAGCTGTTCGGCGCTCGGCGCGGTGGGAATCGGCGCGGGCGTTTCGGCGTTGCGAAACAGCACGTTGTTCTCCAGATGGATGTGCTGCATCAGATCGCTGCGCAACTCCTCCAGCCCGCGATACAGCGCGCGCCAGGTATTGCAGGCGTTGCTCGGCGGGGTGATGTCGTTGGTCAGCGCCGCCAGCCGCTCCAGCGCGTTGCCATGCTCCTGATGCTCATAGCGCATGACGGAGATCGGCCCCTGTGCCTGCGGGAAGCCCATGCCGCGCTGCAGCATCGGAAAGAGGATCTGCTCCTCCTTGAGCATGTGACTCTCGAGCTCCTGCTGCATGTTCCACAGGTGTTCGGCGAGTCCGTTGGGGCATTCCGGGCGGCTGCCATGCACCTGCTCGACGCGGCTGGCCAGGCGAATCAGCTCGGGAAACTGGTCGCGGTGCCGCTCGTGAAAGCGCGCCAGCAGGTACTCGATCAGCTGGCTGGCCGACGCGTTGCGCCAGTCCTGTTCCTCGGTGTCCGGCTCAAGGGCGAGCAACGTATCGGCGATGGTCTGCGGGTCGACACCGATTCGCTGTGCGGCTTCGCGAAGCGGCAGATCCCCGCCGCAGCAGAAGTCCAGGCGGTATTGGCGAAATACCCGGGTGGCGCCTGGCATTGAGGATGCGAGGCTGCCGAGGGTCTGGTCGATTAGGGCGGTAGTCATGCGCAACAGTCCTGATGAGTGTGCTTGGACTAACCATCGCAACCGCCGTGCCAGGCGCCCGGCCCGCGAAAACAGGCGGATGCGGCCGGTGGGTGGTGGAAACTACCCGAAGCGGTTATGGTGCGAAAAACCCGGAGGGTAATCAAAACCATGATGATGGCTGACGCCTTGCTTGCCGACCTGACCACAGAGCTCCCCAACGCCGTGCGCCTGCAACGCCTGGTGCATACCCTGCAACAGCACTTCCGCTGTGGCGCAGTGGTGCTGCTGCGGCTCGACGAGGACAGCTTGCGTCCGCTGGCTGCGGTTGGGCTGGTGCAGGAAGCGCTCGGTCGGCGTTTCGTCATCGCCCAGCACCCGCGGCTGGCGGCAATTCTCTCGCAGCGTGAGCCGACCTGGTTCGAGCCGGATAGCCGCCTGCCGGACCCTTACGACGGCCTGCTCGACGCGCATATCGGCGAACCGTTGCCGGTGCACGACTGCATGGGTGTCAGTCTGTATGTCGAGGGTAAGCTCTGGGGCGCACTGACCCTGGATGCGCTGCACGCCGGCACCTTCGATGACGATGCCCGGCGCGACCTGCAGCGCTACACCCTGGTGATCGAAGCCGCCGTACGGGTTACCCGCCTGGAGCATGAGAATCGCGGCCTGCGCCTGGCGCGCAGCGACGTGATGGAAACCACGCTGGAGCATGGTGACGGTGAAATTCTTGGCCAAAGCGATGTGATCCGCGAGCTGCTGCGTGAACTGCAGGTGGTGGCCGATTCCGAGCTGCCGGTGCTGCTGCTGGGCGAGACCGGGGTCGGCAAGGAACTGTTCGCGCGCTGGCTGCATCGGCATTCGCGGCGGCGCAACAAGCCCCTGGTGCACGTCAACTGCGCGGCACTGCCCGAATCCCTGGCCGAGAGCGAACTGTTCGGCCACGTCAAAGGCGCGTTCTCCGGTGCCACCACCGATCGCCCCGGTCGCTTCGATGCCGCCAATGGCGGCACGCTGCTGCTCGATGAAGTCGGCGAACTGCCGCTGACGGTACAGGCCAAGCTGCTGCGCACCCTGCAGAATGGCGAGATCCAGCGCCTTGGTGCCGACAAGCCGCGGCAGGTGGATGTGCGCATCATCGCCGCGACCAATCGCAACCTGCGCGAAAGCGTGCGCGACGGCCATTTCCGTGCCGATCTCTATCACCGGCTGTCGGTCTATCCGGCGCCGATTCCGCCGTTACGCGAGCGTGGCAACGATGTGCTGATCCTTGCCGGGCACTTCCTCGAACTCAATCGCGCACGCCTGGGCCTGCGCAGCATGCGTCTGTCGCCGGCCGCCGAGCGTGCCCTGCTGGCTTACTCCTGGCCGGGCAACGTGCGCGAGCTGGAGCACGTCGTCAGCCGCGCGGCGCTGCGTTTGCTCAGCCGTGGCGCGTCGCGCAGCGAGATTCTCACCCTCGAGCCCGACCTTCTGGATCTGGATAACCACGCCGCCGGCATGCAGCCGACCCACGTGGACGAGACGCCGGCGCCGACTGACGAGGTCATGCCGCTGCGGCAGAGCGTCGATGCCGCGCAGCGTCAGGCCATCATCCGGGCGCTGGAGGCCAGCGGCGAGAACTGGGCGCAGGCGGCGCGGTTGCTGGATGTCGATCCGAGCAATCTGCACAAGCTGGCGCGGCGACTGAGGCTCAAGTAGCGCCCGTCGGCCGGCGAGAGTCGCCGGCGCCGCGCCATGGTCTAACCTCACATCACCACCCGAGGAGAGCCCAATGGCCCTGGACCAGAACCAATTCGAAGCGCTGTTGAGCGAGGCGCAGACTTTTGCCGAGCGCGCCGCCAGCGAGAACAATCCGCTGCACTACCGTGACGCTTTTGCCGCGAGCCTCAAGGCCATTCGCCTGCTGGGTGAAGAGTCTGGCGCATGGCGGCAGATGGTTGCCCGTGCCACCGAGGAGTTCGAGGGCGACGAGGGCATTTGAACCCGTTGCTCTGCCTGGAACGGCGCTGCTGACGCGCACCTTGCTGCTGCGTTTCGTCGCAGGCGCAACGTCCGAGCAATCTTGACCCCTATCAATGCTGGCCATTGGTCAGCTGCCTAGACTGCCGGCTGTTTTCCGTTCAGCCGAACGACCGCCGCGCCACTGGTGCGTGGCGCGGGTACCCGAATGTCTAGGAGTTGTCATGCACCTGGTCTGCCCGGCAGGAAGCCTGCCTGCGCTCAAAGCCGCCGTCCAGCAGGGCGCCGATGCCATCTACGTCGGATTTCGCGACGACACCAACGCCCGCCATTTCGCCGGTCTCAATCTCGATGAAAAGCAGCTCGAAAAGGGGCTGCAGCTGATTCGCGAGAAGGGCCGCCAGCTGTATATCGCGGTCAATACCTATGCCCAGCCCGATGGGTGGAACCGCTGGCAGCGCGCCGTCGATCAGGCCGCCGACATGGGCGTAGATGCGCTGATCGCCGCCGACCCGGGTGTGCTCGGCTACGCCAGCAAGCGTCATCCCAAACTCAATCTGCATCTGTCGGTACAGGGCTCGGCGACCAATGCAGCGGCGCTGGGTTTTTACCAGGAGCGCTACGGCATCAACCGCGCGGTGCTGCCGCGGGTCCTTTCGCTCAAGCAGGTCAAGCAGGTCGCCGCCAGTAGTCCGGTGCCGATCGAAGTGTTTGCCTTCGGCAGTCTGTGCATCATGGCCGAGGGGCGTTGCCATCTGTCTTCTTATCTCACCGGTGAATCACCCAATCTCTGCGGCGTCTGCTCGCCGGCCAAGGCGGTGCGCTGGAGCGAGGAGCCGGAAGGGCTGACCTCGCGCCTCAACAACGTACTGATCGACCGCTACGCCGAAGGCGAGTCGGCCGGCTACCCGACGCTGTGCAAGGGCCGCTTCATGGTCAACGGCCAGCGTTTCCACGCGCTGGAGGAGCCGACCAGCCTGAACACCCTGGACCTGATCCCCGAGCTCGCCGCCATTGGTGTCACCGCGATGAAGATCGAGGGCCGCCAGCGCAGCCCGGCCTACGTCGAACAGGTCACCCGCGTCTGGCGCGCCGCGCTGGACAGCTACCTCAAGGCACCGCAGCGCTATGCGGTCGAGCCCGGCTGGCGGCAGGTGCTGGACGGCCTTTCCGAAGGCTCGCAGACCACCCTGGGTGCCTACCACCGGGCCTGGCAATGAACGAGGAGCCACGCATGAAACTTTCTCTGGGTCCGGTGCTGTTCTATTGGGATCGCCAGCAGACGCTGGACTTCTACGCCAACATGGCGGAGCAGCCGCTGGACGTGATCTACCTCGGCGAAACCGTTTGCTCCAAGCGCCGCGCGATGATGCTCGACGACTGGCTGGGCTTGGCTCGCGACCTGTCGGAAGCCTCCTCGGCGCAACTGGTGCTGTCCGGCCTGACCCTGGTCGAGGCTGCTTCCGAGCTGTCCAGCCTGCGTCGCCTTTGCGACAACGGCGAGCTGCTGGTCGAAGCCAACGACATGGGCGCGGTGCAGCTGATGTCCGAGCGCAAGCTGCCCTTCGTCGGCGGTCCGGCGCTCAACCTCTATAACGGTCATGCGCTGGCCGAGTTGGTGGCCAGCGGGATGACTCGCTGGGTGCCACCGGTGGAAGCCTCCGGCAAGCTGATCAAGAGCGCTCGCACGCAGCTGCAGGAGCTGGACGTGGCGCTGCCGGAAATCGAGATCTTCGCCTACGGTCATCTGCCACTGGCCTATTCGGCGCGCTGCTTCACCGCGCGCGCCGAGAACCGGCCCAAGGACGATTGCCAGTTCTGCTGCCAGAACTACCCAGAGGGGATTCCGCTGCTGAGCCAGGAAGGCGAGGCGCTGTTCACCATAAACGGCATTCAGACCATGTCCGCGGCGGTCAGCAACCTGCTTGCCGACTACGCGGGGCTGGTCGACAGCGGTGCCGATCTGCTGCGCCTGAGCCCGCGTGCCGCTGGTATGGAAGAGGTGATCGGCGCCTTCGACGCGGTGCGTAAGGGTGCATTGCCGCCGCTGGCGGTGGACGGTTGCAATGGTTATTGGCATGGCCAGCCGGGCATGCTGCGCGCCGAGGAGGCTGGCTTATGCTGAACCCACGTGCCCATCTGGTGAATCTCGGCGGGCGCCTGCTGCCGCTTGCGGCCAAGACGCCATTCCTGCTGCAGCGCCTGGCCCTGGAGCGCAGCCTCAATCAGGTGTTTGCCGAAGCGCTGAGCGACGGCGCCTTCGATGTGCTCGATGGCCACTGGATGAGACTGGAGGTCGCCGACCTCGGTCTCGCCTGGTGCCTGACCTGCGAACGCGAGCAGCTGCGCATCGCCGCGCAGGCTCCGGTGGAAGTGACCATTCGCGGCAACTGGCGCGAATTCCTGTTGTTGGCCAGCCGTCAGGAAGACCCGGATACGCTGTTCTTTCGCCGCCGGCTGGTCATCGAGGGCGATACCGAGCTGGGCCTGGCAATCAAGAATCTGATCGACAGCCTCGATCCCGACACCCTGCCGAGCTGGCTGTGGAAACTGCTGCAAGGCGCTGGCGAGGAAGTCGCCGCGGCCGGACGGGCGCAGGCCGCCGGGGCGTGAACCCCTGAGCTAGCAGGCGGCGCAGCGTTACGTTGCTCTGGTCGGGGTGGGAAGCGGCAGCGCCTCGCCCGGGTGGGAGAGACGGCATCGGCGCGACATGCGCCGTTGCGCATCGCCTCAGCGCAGCAGCGGTCGAAGCGCCTCGGCCAGCTGCGCCGCCATGCTGACCGCGTTGCTTTCATGGGCGATGCAGTCGGTGCTCCAGACATGGCCGACGCCGGCGTCGCGTATAACCTGCAGCGCATCGCCGGCAAACAGCGCATGGGTCACGGCCACGTCGACCGAGGCGGCACCGGCAGCGAGCAGCTTCTCCGCGGCTTGGGCGAGGGTGCGGCCGGAGCTGGCGACGTCATCGAGCAGCACCACATGGCGACCGACAAACTCCAGCGACGGCAGGGCGATGTCCACGTCATGGTCGCCGTGGCGCACCTTGCTGCACACGCCATGGGCGAAACCGTGCTCGGCGGCCGCCGCCTCGATCCATTGCAGCGCCTCGGCGTCCGGGCCGATCAGCAGGGCGTCGGGATGGCGTTCGGCTACCAGCCGTGCCAGTGCCGGTGCCGCGCAGAGGGTGACGGCATCTTCCACCGGCACCGCTTCCTGCAGGGTGGCAACGCGGTGCAGGTGCGGATCGACGGTGATCAGTCCGTCGAACTGCCCGGCCAGCAGCTGGCCGATCACCCGCTGGCTGACCACCTCGCCCGGGTTGAAGGCGATATCCTGACGCATGTAGGCCAGATAGGGCGTGACCAGAATCAGGCGCTTGGCACCCAGACGGCGCGCCTCGCCCGCGATCAGCAGCAGCTCGACCAGCTTCTCGTTGGGATGATCGAGGCCGCGGTAGAGCACCAGCTGCTCGGCGATCGCTTCGCCGTCGGCCAGCGGCAGGCGCAGGCGCAGTTCGTCATCGGGAAAGCGGTGGCGCTCGATTGCGGCGGCGGTCAGGCCAGAGGCTTCGGCCAGGCGCAGGGCGGCGGCGCGCTCATCATCGAAATACAGCAGCTGGCTTTGCATCAGAACTCCACGAAAACACTGGGAACCTGGTCGGCACTGCCGAGGCTGACGCCGCTGGCGCGCTCGGTGGCCTGGCGGGCGAAGGCGAGGTCGGCGGGAAAATCCGCGTAAACGCGATACAGACAGTCACCAGCCTGCACCGGTTCGCCGAGCTTGCGCAGAATGTCCACGCCGGCACCCTGCACCTTCGGTGCGCCGGCCAGCCGCGCAATGCGTGCCAGCTGCAGGTTGTCGATGCCGATGACCACCGCGCTGCGCTCGGCCAGCACGTCGAAGCTGAGGCGGGCGAGTGGTGGATGGTTGTGATCGAAGGACTTGCTGCCCTGGGCGGCGATGATCGAATGCATCTTTTTCAGTGCGCGGCCGGAGTCGAGGATGTCGCGGGCAATGGCATAGCCGTCACCGCCGCGCACATCGGGATCGAACTCCAGCATGCGTCCGGCGAGGCGCAGTGCCTTCTGGCGCAGGTCGATCGGCGCCGCAGGGTCGTTCTGCAGCACCTGCATGACGTCGCGTGCTTCCAGCACTGGGCCGATGCCGTTGCCGATCGGCTGGCGGCCATCGGTGATCACCACGTCCAGCGTCAGACCCAGGCGCGAGGCAACGAACTCGAAGAGCTTGCGCAGGCGCTGCGCCTCGGCCATCGAACGCACCTTGGCGGTCGGGCCGATGGGAATATCGAGCAGCAGATGGGTGGAGCCGGCGGCGATCTTTTTCGACAGGATCGAAGCGACCATCTGCCCGGGGGAGTCGATCGACAGCGGTCGCTCAACGGCGATCAGCACATCGTCGGCCGGCGACAGCTCGCTGCTGCCGCCCCACGCCAGGCAGCCGCGTTCTTCGCGGACCATTTCGCAGAGGCGCTCGAACGGCAGTTCGACGTTGGCCAGCACCTCCATGGTGTCGGCGGTACCGGCCGGTGAGGTGATTGCCCGCGAGCTGGTCTTCGGGCAGAGCATGCCGTGGGCGGCGACGATGGGCACCACCAGCATCGAGGTGCGATTGCCGGGAATGCCGCCGATGCAGTGCTTGTCCACCACAGGGTGCTCGCGCCAGTCCAGGCGGCGGCCGACCTGAATCATCGCGTCGGTAAGGAAGAACACCTCCTCGCGGTCCAGTTCGCCCTGGTTGCAGGCGACCACGAAGGCGGTCAGCTCGATCTTCGAATAACGGTGCTCGGCGATGTCGCGCATGATCGCCAGAAAGTCCTCGCGGCGCAGGCGTTCGCCGGCGATCTTGCGATGCAGGGCGGGAATGGACGCCGCCGGTTCAGCCTGGGAAATCGATGCCGGCACGCCGGCTTCGGCGCCAAGCTGGGCGAAGGCATCTTCGGACAAACCGAGCTCGTCACAGCCGACGATGGCCGGGTCGTCCACCAGGTTGAGGCTGGCCAGAATGCGCTTGCCGTTGACCCGTATCTCCACCTTGGCCAGCGCCTGGAAACCTTCGGCGCGGCAGGCGGCACAGTCGCGGTGCAGGTAGGCGACGTTTTCCCGGTAGGTATCGATCGCCACCCGGCGCAGCGCCAGGTGCACCGGAGACTTGCCATTGATCGGTGTTTCACTGCTGATGGTGGTCATGCGCGCGCATTCGCTGGAGGGATGATGGCTATCTAGCCTCAGCGTGGCGTCCCTTGCCAAGCGGCCGCGCGCGTTTTGCTCTGGTGCGTTGCCGCAGGTCAGCAAAAAACCGTATTCAGCGCGCCGCCCAGCCGCCGTCCATGTTCCATGCCGCACCGCGCACCTGGTCACCGGCCTCGCTGCAGAGGAACAGCGCCAAGGCGCCCAGCTGTGCAGGGGTGACGAAGTCCAGCGAGGGTTGCTTCTCGGCCAGCAGGTCGTGGCGGGCTTGCTGTTCGTCGCCGCTCTCCCGCGCGCGCTCGTCGATCTGCTGCTGTACCAGTGGGGTCAGCACCCAACCGGGGCAGATGGCATTGCAGGTGATCGGCGTGGTGGCGGTTTCCAGCGCGACGACCTTGGTTAGCCCGACCAGCCCGTGCTTGGCGGCGACATAGGCGGCCTTCTGCTCCGAGCCGACCAGCCCGTGCACCGAGGCGATATTGATGATCCGCCCCCAGCCGCGCTGGCGCATGCTGGGCAGCGCCAGGCGTGTGGTGTGAAACGCCGAGGACAGGTTGATGGCGATGATGGCGTCCCAGCGTTCGACCGGAAATTCCTCCACCGGCGCCACATGCTGGATGCCGGCATTGTTGACCAGGATGTCGACGCCACCGAAGTCGCGCTCGGCATAGGCGAACAGCTCGGCGATCTGTGCCGGATCGGACACGTCAGCACCGTGGTGGCCGACCTTGCGGCCATGGCGGCCGACTTCGGCCAGCGCTGCCGAGGCATCGCCGAAACCGTTGAGAATCAGGTCGGCGCCAGCTTCGGCCAGCTTCAGTGCGATCCCGAGGCCAATGCCGCTGGTGGAGCCGGTGACCAGTGCGGTCTTGCCTGTGAGGTTCATGGTTTCTCCCGCTTGGCGGCGACCGCCCGAGGGCGGTGCCTTTGCTTTTTTTGTTGTCGGAAGGCAATCGCTGATCGCGTGGTGCTTCGCCGATAACGGCGAGCGGCCGCCACCATCAGACGATGCCGGTAGCGTAGTACACGCCGATCACGAAGAAGGCCGCGGCCGTGGCGATCAGGGTGATGGCAAAGATGTCCTTGTAGGATTCGCGGTGGGTCAGCCCGGTGACCGCCAGCAGGGTGATCACCGCGCCGTTGTGCGGCAGGGTGTCGAGCCCGCCGGAGGCCATCGAGGCGACCCGGTGCAGCACTTCCAGCGGAATCTGCGCGGCATTCGCCGCAGCGACGAAACTGTCGGCCATCGCGGCCAGGGCGATGCTCATGCCGCCGGAAGCCGAGCCGGTGATGCCGGCCAACAGGTTGACGGTGATGGCTTCGTTGAGCAGCGGGTTGGGGATCGCCGAGAGCGCATCGGCCACCACGATGAAGCCCGGCAGCGAGGCGATCACCGCGCCGAAGCCGAATTCCGAGGCGGTGTTCATCGCCGCCAGCAGCGAACCACCGACTGCCGTGCGGCTGCCCTCGGCGAGCTTGCCGCGCAGGGTGCCGAAGCTGGTCGCCAGTACCAGGGCGATGCCCAGCAGCAGCGCCGCTTCCACCGCCCAGATGGCGGTGAGCTTGCCCACTTCGGTCACCAGCGGTGCGCTCATGCCGGGCAGCTGCAGGCTGTGGCTGGTGCCGTAGAACTCGGGAATCCAGCGGGTGAACAGGAGGTTGGCGACCAGCACCAGCAGCAGCGGCGACAGCGCCAGCCAGGGGTTGGGCATGGCGATATCGGCCGGCGTCTCCGGCTCGTTGCGCAGGTTGGTGCCGTAGCCTTCGCCGGCGGCAATGGCCTTGCCGAGCTGCCACTTGAGATAGAGCATGCCCAGGCCAAAGACGAATATCGTGCCGATCAGGCCCAGCCAGGGTGCGGCCCAGGTGGTGGTTTTGAAAAAGGTGGTGGGGATGATGTTCTGGATCTGCGGCGTGCCGGGAATGGCGGTCATGGTGAAGGTGAACGCGCCGAGGGCGATGGTCGCCGGGATCAGCCGCTTGGGCATGTTGCTCTGGCGGAACATCTCGGCGGCGAACGGGTATACCGCGAATACCACGACGAACAGCGATACGCCGCCGTAGGTCAGCAGCGCGCAGACCAGCACAATCACCAGCATCGCCTGGCTGGTGCCAAGCAGGCGGATCGCCGCGGCGACGATGGAGCGCGAAAAACCCGACATCTCGATCAGCTTGCCGAACACCGCACCGAGCAGGAACACCGGAAAATAGAGCTTGATGAAGCCGACCATCTTCTCCATGAAGATGCCGGTGAAGGCTGGCGCCACGGCGGACGGGTCGGTGAGCAGCACCGCACCCATGGCGGCGATGGGAGCAAACAGGATGACACTGTAGCCGCGGTAAGCGGCGAGCATCAGCAGGGCCAATGCAGCAAGGGCGATGACGACGCTCATCGGGGACGATCTCCTGGCCCCGTGCGGCACGACCGAACGCTGCCGAGGGCATTCGGGGACTCGCTGCTGCACGGCAGGCGCATTGTTTTTCTTGTTTCGGCTGCGGACAGGCCGCACGGTGATTTAGCGAGTTCCGTGCCAGATACGCAACTCGCTGATTTAGATGGAGTTTGTTGTAAGTGTCCAGAATGATGGACGGCCTTTATGTCTGGAGCGCTGGACAGTACCGTCCAGCATTCCGGACAGCAGCGCCGTCCGGAATGCAGAGGCGTATCAGGTCAGGAAGTACAGTCCGCCCGCGATCACCACGCCGGAGAACACCAGGCTGAGCAGGCAATAGCCCATGATGTCCCGGGCGCCGAGCCCGGCGATGCCCAGCAGCGGCAGGGCCCAGAACGGCTGGATCATGTTGGTCCAGGCATCGCCCCAGGCGATGGCCATTGCAGTCACCTCTGGCGCTACGCCCAAAGCCGCACCTGCCGGCAGCATGATCGGGCCTTGCACCGCCCATTGTCCGCCGCCGGAGGGCACGAAGACGTTGACCAGTCCGGCGCTTAGGAAGGCCAACACCGGGAAGCTCTCGGCCGACGACCAGGCGATAAAGGTGTCGGTGACCTGACGGCCGAGCGACACGCCAGCGGCATTGGCGCCGACCATCATGCCCATGATCCCGGCGTAGAAGGGGAACTGCACGACGATGCCGGCGATGCCGCGAATGCTTTCCTCGATGGCGCGCATGTAGCGCTCCGGCGTGCCATGCATCAGCAGGCCGGCGAAGAGGAAGATCGAGATCACGATGTTCAGGCTCAGTGCCAGACCGTTATTGCTGAAGTGCTGGTAGAAGAACAGCACCGCCAGGGCAACCATGATCAGGCCGAGGATGCGGCTGTCGTCCAGGCGCTGGGTGGCGGTTTCCCGCGGGATGTCGCTCGGCTGGGGTTCCTCCAGCAGCGCCGGGTCGACCACTTTCGGCGTCTTCGGCTGCATGGCCCAGTTCAGCAGCGGCAGGCCGACCACCAGCACGGCGATGATGATCAGGTTGTAGGAGGCGAACAGCGTCTGGCCGACGCCGATGGCCTCGGTCAGTGCGCCACCGGTCATCTTTTCCAGATCGGCGCCGCCGCTGGCCAGCGACAGCGGAATTGAGCCGGAAAAGCCGCCGTGCCAGATCAGGAAGCCTGAGTAGGCCGAGGCCACCAGCAGCGGATAGTCAACGCCGCGCACCTGGCGCGCCAGCGCGCGGGCGAACACCGCGCCGATCACCAGGCCAAAGCCCCAGTTGATCCAGGAGCCGGCCAGCGCCACCAGTGTGACCAGCACGATGGCCTGGCCCGGGGACTGCGGGATGCGGGCCATGCGGTCGAGCAGGCGATTGATTGCCGGGGCCCGTGCCAGGGCATGGCCGGTGACCAGGATCAGCGACATCTGCATGGTGAAGGCCAGCAGGTTCCAGAAGCCGTTGCCCCAGTGCTGCGCCATCGCCGGCAGGCCCTGACCGGTGCTGAGCATGGCGGCGATCAGCACGATCAGCGTGAGCAGGATGGCGAAGACAAAGGGCGAGGGGAGGAAGCGTTGCACCAGATAGACGCTGGCGGCAGTTATTCTGTTGAGCACGATGGGGTTCTCCCTTGTTGTCGTTATGTGCGCCGCGCGGGTGCGGTGCTTCGCTTATGAGTGCGTCCGGGCCCGGCTGTTCCCGCTGTGCTTCGCTTGAGGAGGTTGGTCGATGCGTGTTGCGCTTTTGCTGTCACTGCTGGTGGTTGCGAGCACCGTTCAGGCGGCCGGGCCTCTGCTACTGCGTCTGGGTGAGCATGAAGTGCACGCCGAATATGCGCAGACCCCGCCCGAGCGTGAACGTGGCCTGATGGGCCGCAGCGAACTGGCCGCCGACAGCGGCATGCTGTTCCGCTTCGACGAGGTGCGCCGGCACTGCCTGTGGATGAAGAACACGCCGCTGCCGCTGTCGGCGGCGTTCCTTGACGAGGACGGGGTGATCGTCGATGTGATCGACCTGGAGCCGCTGAGCACCGAGATCCGCTGCTCGCAGGCGCCGGCGCGCTATGCGCTGGAGGTCAACCAGGGCTGGTTCGAGGCGCAGGGTATCCGCGCGGGGGATCGGGTGACGGGGTTGCCCGGGGCCTAGCGGCTGACCCCGGATCAGTCATCCTCCGGGGTGCGCCTCTGGCCTTAGTATCGGAATTGCCCGACCAGCGTCTGCAAGCCCGCCGCCAGATGAGCGAGCTGGCTGCTGGCCTGGGCGGTCTGGCCGGCGGACTCGGTCACGCGATCGGCCACCTGGTTGATGTTCACCACGTTCTGGCTGATTTCGTCGGCCACCGCACTCTGCTGCTCGGCCGCGCTGGCGATCTGGGTGTTCATGTCGCTGATGCTGGTGACCGCGCTGGTGATGCTGGTCAGCGATGCGCCGGCCTGCTGGGCCTGGCGCACGCTGGCATCCACCTGGGCACGACCCTGGTGCATCACCGCGGCGGAGTTCCGCGCACCAGTCTGCAGCTGCTCGATCACCTGCTGGATCTCCAGAGTCGATTGCTGGGTGCGCGAGGCGAGCGTGCGAACCTCATCCGCCACCACGGCGAAGCCGCGACCTTGTTCGCCAGCCCGGGCCGCTTCGATGGCCGCGTTCAGGGCCAGCAGGTTGGTCTGTTCGGCGACACCGCGGATCACATCCAGCACGGCGCTGATGCTCTGGCTGTCTGCTTCCAGGCGCTGGATGGCAGCGGCGGTGCGTTCGACCTCGGTCGAGACGTTCTCGATCGAGCTGACCGTCTGCTGCACGATCTGCTGACCCTGCAGGGCCTGCTGGTCGGCCGCCTGGGCTGACTCCGCGGCCTGTGCGGCATTGCGCGCGACGTCCTGCACGGTGGCGGTCATTTCATTCATCGCCGTGGCTACCAGTTCGATCTCGTGGCGCTGCTGTGCGACGTCGCGGTTGAACTCTTCGGTAATCGCCGACATTTCCTCGGCTGCGGCGGCGACCTGAGTGGTAGAGCCGGCCACTTCGCTGACCAGTCGGCGGACCTTCTCGGCGAACTGGTTGAAGGCACCGGCCAGCTCGGCCACCTCGTTGCGCCCGCGTTCGTCCAGGCGGCGGGTGAGGTCGCCTTCGCCGGCTGCGATGTCGCGCATGGCCTCGACCGCGACGCGGATCGGGCTGACGATGCCGCGGGCCACCAGGGCGGCTACGAGCAGGCCGATGGCGAGGGCGATGCCAGCGACGATCAGGGCGGTATTACGCATCGCTGTGAGCGCGTCCGCGTAGCGGGTGCGATCCATGGCAACCTCTAGCACGCCCAGGGGCTTGCCGGAGAAGTCCTGAATCGCCGAGACGAGTATCGCCACCGGCACGCCGTCGGCCTGTGTCTGAAACAGCACGTCCTGCCCGGCGAAGGCCTGGGCTCGCTGACTCTCGCTGATCGCGGCGTTATTGCGGAGGGTGGTGGCGAAGGGTTTGAAGCTGCCGGCCTCGTCGCGCAGGATCAGGCCGACGTCGACGTCGTAGCGCGCCTTGAAGGCGTCGAAGAACGCCTGGCCAAAGGACAGGCCGAACTCCACCGAACCCACGTGCTGCCCCTGATGACTGATCGGCACCAGGCCGCGAATGCCCAGCCCCGCGACCCCGGATTCAACTCCGCGCACCGGTGCCCGCTGGGTGTTGGTTTTGACGATGGTCTGGCGGATCGCGGAGAGGTCATCACCGTACTGGGCTGGCTTGTGCACGCGCAGGAAGGATGTCGCCGGCGCCTTGTGGAACTGGAACTGGGTCAGGCCATAGTCGTTCGCCAGTTTTGTATAGCCGGGCATGAACAGCATCGATAGGCGCTCCCGGTCACCTTCAGCCATCGCCTGCTGAACCTCGGGAATGCTCGCCACCAGTGCCGAAAGGCGCTCGGCCGTGAGGCTTTCCGCGGCGATCGTGGTGCTGACGTTATCGAAGATACTACGCAGCTCGCGGCGTTCGGCATCGGCCAGAAGGCTCTCGAAACGGCCGAAAAACAGGGAGGCGAGGGTGGTGACGGTCACGATCAGCAACAGCACGATACTGATCGCGATGCGCTGTCCGATTCGGATATTGGCGAGCATGCACTGGGGCTCCCGGCAGTGGTGTTCGCTGCCGATAGGGAATGGATGATGGGGTGTGGGAGAGGCTGCCGGAGGGGCATTCCAGACTTAGCCGTAATATCGACCAGCGGAGGCGGGCGCTTAAATTTTTCTTATGGAACACGCTGTCGGTTGCGCGCGTAACGTGGCGAAACCCGCGGTGGATGAGGCGCTGCTGTTCGCCAGCCAACCGCCGGACTCAATCCAGCGGCAACTCCGTGGTGCGCTTCACCTCGCTCATGGCGATATGCGAATGCGCTTCCTGGACGTGGGGGCGCTGTAGCAGCTGATCACGCAGGAAGCGCTCGTAGCTGTCGATGTCCTTGGCTACCACCTTGAGCAGGTAGTCCGACTCGCCGGCCATGGTGTGGCACTCCAGCACCTCGGGGTAACCCACCACCGCTCGTTCGAACTCGTCGAGGTTGCTGCGCCCGTGGGCGGAGAGCTTGATGTTGACGAACACCGTCATGTTCAACCCGAGCTTCTTTGGGTTGAGCAGGGCGACCTTGCGCTCGATCAGCCCTTCCTCCTGCATGCGATGGATGCGCCGCCAGCAGGGCGATTGCGACAGTTCGACCTTCTCGGCGATTTCCGCCGCGGAGAGATCGGCGTTGTGTTGCAGCAACAGGAGAATCTTGCGATCGATGCTGCTTAGAGGCGAAGTCTGCATGGTCGTGCCTGTTTTCTTGTTGTTAGCGAATGGGTCATGCACTGAAGCGCTGTTCTACCGCAAAAGTAGAAAGAAAATCTCTCTTCGTCACGGCCAGACTGTTAATCGACACGCGACGGTGGGGTGATCCCCTGCCGATTGCCGGCATGAAGAGACAACCGTGCGGTTTCTTCATGACTGCGTCAGGCGGGTAGCGAACAACGCCACCCTGACTCCGATAACAACAAATTAGGAGCGCCCCATGTCTCTGGCCGAGATCCGTCTGGACGACAAGTACCGGCTTGCAACCGGTCATCTGTACCTCACCGGCACCCAGGCGCTGACCCGCTTGCCGATGCTGCAGCATCAGCGTGATCAGGCCCGTGGTTTGAATACCGGCGGCTTCATCTCCGGCTATCGCGGCTCGCCATTGGGCGGGCTGGACAAGAGCCTCTGGGAAGCCCGCGACTACCTCAAGCAACACGCCATCCACTTCCAGCCGGGCGTCAACGAAGAGTTGGCCGCCACCGCGGTGTGGGGCAGCCAGCAAACCAACCTGTTCCCCGGCGCCAGGTACGACGGCGTGTTCGCCATGTGGTACGGCAAGGGGCCGGGCGTCGACCGTGCCGGCGACGTGTTCAAACACGGCAATGCGGCAGGCGTTGCACCCAACGGCGGCGTGCTGCTGCTGGCGGGTGACGACCATGGCTGCAAGTCCTCGACGCTGCCGCACCAGAGCGAGCATGCCTTTATCGCCGCTTCGATTCCGGTGCTGAATCCGGCCAACGTTCAGGAAATCCTCGACTACGGCATCATCGGCTGGGAGCTGTCGCGCTACTCAGGCTGCTGGGTGGCGCTGAAGACCATTGCCGAGAACGTCGATTCCTCCGCCGTGGTGGAAGTCGATCCGCTGCGTATGCAGACGCGTATCCCGGACGACTTCGAACTGCCCGAGGACGGCGTGCACATTCGCTGGCCGGACCCGCCGTTGGCTCAGGAAAAACGCCTCAACCTGTACAAGATCTACGCCGCCCGCGCCTTCGCCCGGGCCAACAACCTGAACCGGGTGATGCTCGATTCGCCGAATCCGCGGCTTGGCATCATCACCACCGGCAAATCCTATCTCGACGTGCGTCAGGCGCTGGATGACCTTGGCCTCGACGAAGCGCTGTGCGCCTCGGTCGGCCTGCGCGTGCTCAAGGTCGGCATGAGCTGGCCGCTGGAGCCGGTCTCGGTGCACGAGTTCGCCCAAGGGCTGGACGAGATTCTGGTGGTCGAGGAGAAGCGCAGCATCATCGAGGACCAGCTCACCGGGCAGCTCTACAACTGGCCAGTCAGCAAGCGCCCGCGGGTGGTCGGCGAGTTCGACGAACAGGGCAATTCGCTGCTGCCGAACCTCTCCGAGCTGACCCCGGCGATGATCGCCCGGGTGATCGCCAAGCGCCTCGCGCCGATCTACACCAGCGAAAGCATCCTCACCCGCCTGGCCTTCCTCGATGCCAAGGAAAAGGCCCTGGCCGCGCGCAGCTACACCACCGTGCGCACTCCGCACTACTGCTCCGGTTGCCCGCACAACAGCTCGACCAAGGTGCCCGAGGGCAGCCGCGCCTCGGCCGGCATCGGCTGTCACTACATGGTGCAGTGGATGGACCGGCGCACCGAGACCTTTACCCAGATGGGCGGCGAGGGTGTCAACTGGATCGGCCAGGCGCCGTTCACCGACACCCCGCACATGTTCCAGAACCTCGGTGACGGCACCTACTTCCACTCCGGCAGCCTGGCGGTGCGCGCCGCCGTCGCGGCCGGTGTGAACGTTACCTACAAGATTCTCTACAACGATGCCGTGGCCATGACTGGCGGCCAGCCCATCGACGGCGAGCTGCGCGTCGATCAGCTCAGCCGGCAGATCTTCCACGAGGGCGTCAAGCGCATCGCCCTGGTCAGCGACGAGCCGGACAAGTACCCATCCCGCGATACCTTCGCGCCGATCACCAGCTTCCACCACCGCCGTGAACTGGATGCCGTGCAGCGTGAGCTGCGTGAGTTCAAGGGCGTCTCGGTGATCATCTATGACCAGACCTGCGCCACCGAGAAGCGTCGCCGGCGCAAGCGCGGCAAGATGGAAGACCCGGCCAAGCGCGCCTTTATCAACCCGGCGGTGTGCGAGGGGTGCGGCGACTGCGGTGAGAAGTCCAACTGCCTGGCGGTGCTGCCGCTGGAAACCGAACTGGGCCGCAAGCGCGAGATCGACCAGAACGCCTGCAACAAGGATTTCTCCTGCGTCGAGGGCTTCTGCCCGAGTTTCGTCACCGTGCATGGCGGCGGGTTGCGCAAGCCCGAAGCCGTAGCCGGCGGTATCGAGGCGGCGACATTGCCCGAGCCGCAGCACCCAACGCTGGATCGTCCGTGGAATGTGCTGATTCCTGGCGTCGGTGGCAGCGGTGTGACCACCCTTGGCGCGCTGCTCGGCATGGCCGCGCATCTGGAAGGCAAGGGCTGCACGGTGCTCGACCAGGCCGGTCTGGCGCAGAAATTCGGCCCGGTGACCACCCACGTGCGCATCGCCGCCAAGCAGAGCGACATCTACGCCGTGCGCATTGCCGCCGGTGAAGCCGACCTGCTGCTCGGATGCGACCTGATCGTCGCCGCTGGCGATGAATCGCTGACCCGCCTCAACGAGCAGATCAGCAATGCCGTGGTGAACAGCCACGAGTCCGCCACTGCCGAGTTCACCCGCAACCCCGATGCCCAGGTGCCCGGTGGCGCCATGCGCCAGGCGATCAGCGATGCGGTCGGTGCCGACAAGACCCACTTCGTCGACGCCACCCGCCTCGCCACGCGGCTGTTGGGCGACAGCATCGCCACCAACCTGTTCCTGCTCGGCTTCGCCTATCAGCAGGGGCTGCTGCCGATCAGCGCCGAGGCCATCGAGAAGGCCATCGAGCTCAATGGCGTTGCCGCCAAGTTGAATCTGCAGGCGTTCCGCTGGGGCCGTCGCGCCGTAGTCGAGCGGGACGCAGTGGAACAACTGGCGCGCCCGGTCGAGGCGGTCGAGCCAATCTGCAAGACGCTGGAAGAGATCGTCGAGTGGCGCGTGGACTTCCTCACCCACTACCAGAGTGCCGGGCTGGCGCGCCGCTACCGCCAGCTGGTCGAGCGCGTGCGCGATGCCGATAGCGCCGATGATCTGGCGCTGTCCAAGGCCGTCGCGCGCTACTACTTCAAGCTGCTGGCCTACAAGGATGAGTACGAGGTGGCGCGCCTCTACAGCGAGCCGGAATTCCGCCAGCAGCTCGAGGCGCAGTTCGAGGGCGACTACCGGCTGCAGTTCCACCTCGCCCCGGCCTGGCTGGCCAAGCGTGACCCCGTCACCGGTGAACCGCGCAAGCGCGAGCTGGGGCCGTGGGTGCTGAACCTGTTTGGCGTGCTGGCCAAGTTCCGCTTCCTGCGCGGTACGCCGCTCGACCCGTTCGGCTATGGCCACGACCGCCGCGTCGAGCGCCAGTTGATCAGCGAGTACGAGAAGACCGTGGACGAGCTGCTGGCCCAGCTCAAGCCGACCAACTACCGCACCGCCGTGGCCATCGCCGCGCTGCCGGAACAGATCCGCGGCTACGGCCCGGTGAAGGAGCGCTCCATCGCCAAGGCCCGCCAGCAGGAGAAGTTGCTGCGCGAGCAGTTGGCCAAGGGCGACGAGGTGCAGAGCGTGCGGCTGTTCCAGCCTGCGGCGTGATGAGACGTCCGCTGGTGGATTGGCCTCGGGCAGCCCTGCGGCCTGCAATCGCCGCGGGGGCGCGCCTCCCACAGGCTTCGGTATGTGCCGGCCACTTTTGTGAGAGGCCCTCGCTCTCAGTCGTTGAGAGGTCGCGCCTCCCACAGGGCTCGGTGTGCACCGGCCGCTTTTGTGGGAGGCCCGCCCTCGGGGCGATGCTTTTCAGCCAGAACCGTTTTCAGAGGGGCCCGACAGCAAGGCCCTGAATCCAATAACAATGAACGAGGTAACCCAAATGTCCGTCTTCGCTCACCCCGACTTCGATCGCCACGAGCAGGTGGTCTTCTGCCATGACCAAGCGTCGGGTCTGAAAGCCATCATCGCCATCCACGACACGCGCCTCGGGCCGGCGCTGGGTGGCTGCCGGATGTTCCCCTATGCCAGTGACGACGACGCCCTGCGCGATGTGCTGCGGCTGTCGCGCGGGATGACGCTGAAATCCTCGCTGGCCGGGCTCAAGCTCGGCGGCGGCAAGGCGGTGATCATCGGCGACCCGCATACCGGCAAGAGCCAGGCGCTGCTGCACGCCATGGGCGACTTCGTCGACAGCCTCGGCGGGCGCTACATCACCGCGGCCGACTCCGGCACCGGCGATGCCGAAATGCAGGCCTTTGCCCAGCGCACCCGCCATGTGGTCGGCGCCACGCCGCGCACCCTGCTCGACGGCAGCGTCGCCAGCGGCGACCCGTCGCCGTCTACCGCCTACGGCGTTTTCGTCGGCCTCAAGGAAGCGGTGCGCCAGCGCCTCGGTCGCGACGAGCTGACCGGGCTGAAGGTGGCGATCCAGGGCGTCGGCCATGTCGGCCTGGGTCTGGCGCGACACCTGAAGGCGGCCGGTGCCGAACTGTGGGTGGCGGATATCTTCGACGCCAACGTCAAGCAGGCGATGGAGGAAGTGGGCGCGAACGTGGTGCGCCCGCAGGACATCTACGGGCTCGATGTAGATGTCTTCGCGCCCTGCGCCATGGGCGGCATCCTCAACGAGCAGACCCTGGAAGTGCTGCGCGCCCCGGTGATCGCCGGCGCGGCGAACAACCAGCTGGCAACCGCCGAGATCGGCATCGAACTGCAGCGGCGCAACCAGCTCTACGCGCCGGACTACGCGATCAACGCCGGCGGCATCATCGACGTCTACTACCAGCGCACCGGCGGCAGCGCCGCGCAGATCGACGCCCATGTGAAAGCCATCGGCGACACGCTGGGCGAGATCTTCACCCGCTCCGCTGCCAGCGGTGAACCGACTTCGGTGATCGCCGATCGCCTGGCGTTGGAGCGGCTGCACGCCGGTGGCGTGCCGCAAACCGAAGCGTTCAAGCGCCAGGCTTCATGAGTGATCCCGGCCGGGCGCCTGAGTGCGCCGGCCTTCGCTGAGCGGGGCGGCGGGCTCTGAATGCCAGCGCTGCGCCCGCTCCGTTCGTTCGCACCATCCCTGACAAAAACAACAAGCAGGAATCCGCAATGACCGATAAAACCAGCCTCGCGGCCGGCACCTTCGCCGGCGCGCGCGCACGCATCCAAGACAACGCCAGCCGCGGCCTGTGGTCCTCGCGCTGGGTGTTCTTCCTCGCCGCCACCGGCTCGGCGGTGGGCCTGGGCAATATCTGGAAATTCCCCTACGTGACCGGGCAGAACGGCGGCGGCGCCTTCGTTCTGGTCTACCTCGCCTGCATCCTCTTGATCGGCATTCCGCTGCTGATGACCGAGGTGATGATCGGCCGTCGCGGTCGGGCGAACCCTGATGGCGCCGTCGCTCGGCTGGCTCGCGAGGCCGGAGCCAGTTCGCGCTGGCGCGTGGTCGGCTGGCTCGGCGGGCTGACCGGCTTTCTCATCCTGAGTTTCTATCTGGTGGTGGCTGGCTGGGCGCTGGCCTATGTGCCGGCGACCTTCAGCGGCGGCTTCGCCGGGGTCAGCGGCGAGGCCAGCGGCGAGCTGTTCGGCGCGCTGCTGGCGGACCCGCTGCGCCTGGTGGTCTGCGCCACGCTGGTGCTGGCGGCGACCATGCTGATCGTCGGCTTCGGCGTGCGCGGCGGGCTGGAGCGATCGCTGCGCTTTCTGATGCCAGGGCTGTTCGTGCTGATGCTGGTGCTGGTCGTTTACGCCGCCATCGAAGGCGAATTCGCCCAGGCGCTGCAGTTTCTCTTCGTGCCGGATTTCTCCGCGCTGACCGCGCAGAGCGTGCTGATCGCCCTCGGTCATGCCTTCTTCACCCTGAGCCTGGGCTGCGGCGCGATGATGGTCTACGGCTCCTACCTGCCGGAAGGCACCTCGATCGCCAAGACTTCGATTCTGGTGGCGCTGGCCGATACCGCGGTGGCGCTGCTGGCCGGCCTGGCGATCTTCCCGCTGGTATTCGGCAACGGTCTGGAGCCGGGTGCCGGGCCGGGGCTGATCTTTGTCACGTTGCCGATAGCTTTCGGCCAGATGCCGCTGGGGCAAATCGTCGGAGGGCTGTTCTTCGTGATGCTGGTGATCGCCGCGCTGACGTCGGCCATCTCGCTCTCCGAGCCGAGCATCGCCTGGCTCACCGAACGCTTCCGTATCAGCCGGACCAAGGCCGTGCTGGGCAGTGGTCTGGTGCTCTGGCTGCTGAGCCTGGGCAGCGTGTTCTCCTTCAATCACTGGGCGGACTACCAGCTGTTCGGCAAGACGTTCTTCGACACCCTCGATTACCTCACCACCAACTGGCTGATGCCGTTGGGCGGGCTGGGCACCGTGCTGTTCACCGGCTGGGTGCTGCAGCGTCAGGTGGTCAGCGAGGCCATCGGCATTCGCAACGCCGGGCTGTTCCAGGCCTGGTGGAACCTGCTGCGCTACGGCACGCCGGTGGCCATCGTGCTGGTGTTTCTCAACCTGCTCGGCTTGATCTAGCGGGTCGCCTGGTGGGCTGAAGCCCACCCTACAAGAATGCTGCGGGCTTCTCAGGAAGCCGTTTCGGTGGGCTCAGGTCCATCCCATAGGCAGGCCAACGCAAGCCTTCATGGGGTGGGCTTCAGCCCACCTTTTTATGCGCCAGGTTAAGCGGGAGATGACATGTGCGGCAGGTTGTCGCTCCGCTCTGTCAGCTTTTCGTTACGCCTGGCAAGCCGCCGGGCCAGGCTTTCCAGCGAAACAGGCGCTGTAAGGAAAACCTGACAGCAGGGATGGCGCCGGATGCTTGCCGTACCCGTAAACAGCGTTGTTCGGCGCTCGGCCCTGGGGTGTGATGGGGCCAGCCAAGCCGTGCAGCGGCAGTCCTCACAACAATAATCAGGAGGCGATATGAACGCCGTGAACAAGGTCGAACAGCACAATCCCATCGGTACCGACGGCTTCGAGTTCGTCGAATTCACCGCGCCGAATGCCGAGGGCATCGAACAGCTGCGCACGCTGTTCACCCAGATGGGCTTTACCGAAACCGCCAAGCACCGCTCCAAGGAGGTCTGGCTGTTCCAGCAGCACGATATCAACATCGTGCTCAACGGCAGCCCCACCGGGCATGTGCGCGCCTTCGGCGAAAAGCACGGCCCGAGCGCCTGCGCCATGGCCTTCCGGGTGAAGAATGCCGCCCAGGCCGCCGCCTACGTCGAATCCCAGGGCGCCAAGCTGGTCGGCAGCCACGCCAACTTCGGCGAGCTGAACATCCCCTGTGTCGAAGGCATCGGCGGCTCGCTGCTGTATCTCGTCGATCGCTACGGCGACAAGAGCATCTACGACGTCGACTTCGAGTACATCGAAGGGCGCACGCCGAACGACAACGCCGTCGGCCTGATGTGCATCGACCACCTGACCCACAACGTCATGCGCGGGCAGATGGATGTCTGGTCCGGCTTCTACGAGCGCATCGCCAACTTCCGCGAAATTCGCTACTTCGACATCGAGGGCAAGCTGACCGGCCTGTTTTCCCGTGCCATGACCGCGCCGTGCGGCAAGATCCGCATCCCGATCAATGAGTCGGCCGACGACAAGTCGCAGATCGAGGAATTCATCCGCGAGTACCACGGCGAGGGCATCCAGCACATCGCGCTGTCCACCGACGATATCTACGAGACCGTGCGCCGCCTGCGTGCCAACGGCGTGGACTTCATGACCACCCCGGACACCTACTACGAGAAGGTCGACACCCGCGTCGCCGGCCACGGCGAGCCGCTCGACCAGCTGCGCGAGCTGAGCCTGCTGATTGACGGCGCGCCGGGCGATGACGGCATCCTTCTGCAGATTTTCACCAACACGGTGATCGGCCCGATCTTCTTCGAGATCATCCAGCGCAAGGGCAACCAGGGCTTCGGCGAAGGCAACTTCAAGGCGCTGTTCGAATCCATCGAGGAAGACCAGGTGCGCCGCGGCGTGATCAAGGCGGACGAGTAAGTTCGGAGCGTAGGGTGGAAGACTGCGAAGCATCTTCCACGCGTCTGTGTCGGGCCGACCAACGCGTGGATGTGCTTCGCGACATCCACCCTACGCATCGGCACCCACTGCCCCGCCATTGAGATCACGCGGTATCACGAGGAGAGGCACATGAGCCGCAAATGGATCAGTTTCCCCATCCGCGAGGGTGAGACTTCGCGTCAGGCGCACTGCGATTTTCCGCAGGGCACCTACGAGCGCGAAATGGGCCGCGAAGGCTTCTTCGGCCCGGCTTCGCACCTGCATCACAAGCATCCGCCGACCGGCTGGATCGACTGGGAAGGCCCGCTGCGTCCGCACGCCTTCAACTTCAATCAGATCCCCAGCGAAGGCGACTGCCCGCTGCAGGCGCCGCTGGCGCTGCACAACGCTGACGTCAAGCTGCGCCTGTGGAAGACCAACGGCGCCATGCGTCATCTGGTGCGCAATGGTGACGGTGACGAACTGCTGTTCATCCACGAAGGCGCCGGGCATTTCTACTGCGACTTCGGTCACCTGGAATTCCGCGACGGCGACTACCTGATGATCCCGCGCGGCACCGCCTGGCGCATTGAGGCGACGCAGCCGGTGTTCATGCTGTTGATCGAGAACACCGACGGCGCCTACCAGCTGCCGGACAAGGGACTGGTGGGCCCGCATGCCATCTTCGACGCCGCGGTGCTCGACCATCCGCGCCTGGATGATGCCTTTCGCGCGCAGCAGGACGAGAACCCCTGGCAGATCCGCATCAAGCGGCGCGACCAGATCACCACCGTGACCTACCCGTACAACCCGCTGGACGTGGTCGGCTGGCACGGCGACAACACCGTGGTACGGCTCAACTGGCGCGACATCCGCCCGCTGATGAGCCATCGCTACCACCTGCCGCCGTCAGCGCACACCACCTTCGTCGCCAACGGTTTCGTGGTCTGCACCTTCACCCCGCGGCCGGTGGAATCCGATCCGGGTGCGCTGAAGGTGCCGTTCTTCCACAACAACGATGACTACGACGAAGTGCTGTTCTACCACCGCGGCAACTTCTTTAGTCGCGACAACATCGAGCAGGGCATGGTGACCTTCCACCCTTGCGGCTTCCCCCACGGGCCGCATCCGAAGGCGCTGAAGAAGGCGCACGACGACCCGGCGACATTTGCCGACGAGGTGGCGGTGATGATCGACACCCGCCGCGCGCTGGAAGTCGGCGAGGCCGCCGCAGCCGTCGATGTTCCCGAATACGTCAACTCCTGGCGTGCGCCGGGCAAGGAATCCTGATGAAACTCGCAACCCTCAACCAGGGCCGCGACGGCGTGCTCGTCGTCGTCTCCCGTGATCTCGCCCAGGCGGTGAAAGTGCCGCAGATCGCCGCCACGCTGCAGGCCGCGCTGGATGACTGGAACTATTGCAAGCCGAAGCTGGAGGCGGTCTACCAGCGTCTCAACGACGGGCTGGAGGAGGGCGCTTTCGCCTTCGACCAGGCCGCCTGCCACAGCCCGCTGCCGCGCGCCTATCACTGGGCCGACGGCAGTGCCTACGTCAACCACGTCGAGCTGGTGCGCAAGGCGCGTGGTGCGGAGATGCCGGAATCCTTCTGGCACGACCCGCTGATGTACCAAGGCGGCGCCGATGCTTTTATCCCGCCGCACAGCCCGATCAGCCTGGCCGACGAGGCCTGGGGCATCGACCTGGAAGGCGAGCTGGCGGTGATCACCGACGACGTGCCCATGGGTGCGACGCCGGCCGAGGCGGCGTCGCACATCCAGCTGCTGATGCTGGTCAACGACGTGTCGCTGCGCAACCTGATCCCCGGCGAGCTGGCCAAGGGCTTCGGCTTCTACCAGAGCAAGCCGTCGTCGAGCTTCTCGCCGGTGGCGGTGACGCCGGACGAGTTAGGCGAAACCTGGCGCGACGGCAAGGTGCATCGGCCGCTGGTCTCGCACATCAACGGCGAGCTGTTCGGCCAGCCGGATGCCGGCACCGACATGACCTTCAACTTCCCGACCCTGGTCGCCCACGCCGCGCGCACCCGTCCGCTGGGCGCCGGCACCATCATCGGTTCGGGTACGGTGTCGAACTACGACCGCAGCGCCGGCTCGTCCTGCCTGGCCGAGAAGCGCATGCTCGAGGTCATCGAGTATGGCGAGGCGAAGACGCCGTTCCTCAAGTTCGGCGACCGGGTGCGCATCGAGATGTTCGACGCCGCCGGGCAGAGCATCTTCGGCGCCATCGATCAGCAGGTCGAGCGCTATGAGCACTGAGCTGACGCTCTACGGCTACTGGCGCTCCAGCGCTGCGTACCGGGTGCGCATCGCGCTGAACCTCAAGGGGTTGGTCTACCGCCAGGTGCCGGTGCATCTGGTCAAGGATGGCGGCCAGCAGCGTGCGGCCGATTACCGCGCCCTCAACCCGCAGCAGCTGGTGCCGCTGCTGGTGGACGAAGGCAATGGCGGCGCGCGCATCAGCCAGTCGCTGGCGATCCTGGAGTACCTCGACGAGGTGTTTCCAGTACCGGCGCTGCTGCCGGCCGATCCGGTCGAGCGCGCCCAGGTGCGCTCGCTGGCCATGCACATCGCCTGCGAGATCCATCCGCTGAACAACCTGCGCGTGCTGCAGTACCTCAGCGCCGAACTGGGCGTCGATGACGAGGCGAAGAATGCCTGGTATCGGCATTGGGTCAGCCAGGGGCTGGCGGCGGTGGAGCAGGGCCTGGAAACCTTTGGTGACAAGCTTTCCCTGAACGATCGGCCAGGTTATCTGGAGGCATGCCTGGTGCCGCAGGTATACAATGCGCGCCGTTTTGCCTGTGACCTCGCGGCGTATCCACGCATTCTCGAGATCGTTGCCCGCTGCGAGACGCTTCCGGCCTTCCAGCAGGCCGCGCCGGAGGTGCAGCCCGACGCTCAATGAACGACTGAATCCGCCTTGCACGCCGTCGCGCCCTGCGCGACGGTCCCGATCCCGTCACAGATAACAACAAACAGGTGACGTATGACTCGTGAAAAACCGAAGAACCTCTGGCTGTCGCGCTGGGGCTTCATCCTCGCGGCAACCGGCTCCGCCGTGGGCCTGGGCAACATCTGGAAATTCCCCTACATCACCGGCGAGTTCGGCGGTGGTGCCTTCGTATTGATGTACCTGCTGTGCATCCTCGCCATCGGCGTACCGGTAATGATGTGCGAGATCGCCATCGGTCGCCGCGGCCGTGGCAGCCCGATCGACGCCATCGGCCGGGTGGTCCGCGAGAACAACGGCAACCCGCTGTGGAAGGCGGTTGGCGGCATGGCCATGACGGCCGGCTTCCTGATCCTCTGCTTCTATGTCGTGGTCGCCGGCTGGGCCTTCGCCTACACGGTGAAGATGCTCGACGGCTCCCTGGCCGCGACCAGTGTCGAGGCATTGGGCGGCGTATTCGAGGCGCACAACTCCAACCCCTGGCAGCTCGGCGGCTGGAGCCTGTTGGTGGCACTGCTGACCCTGTGGATCGTCGCCAAGGGCGTGCAGAAGGGCATCGAAAACGCGGTGCGCTGGATGATGCCGGGCCTGGCCGTGCTGCTGCTGATCCTGGTGGGCTACGCGGTGACCAGTGGCGGCTTCGATCAGGGCTTCGCCTTCCTGTTCAGCTTCGACACCTCGAAGATCACCGGCGAGGCGCTGCTGGCCGCGCTCGGTCACGCCTTCTTTACCCTCAGTCTGGCGTCCGGGGCGATCCTTACCTACGGCTCGTATATTCCGGATGACCAATCCATCGCCCGCACCACCTTCATGGTCGCCATCGCCGACACGTGCGTGGCGCTGCTGGCGGGCCTGGCGATCTTCCCGATCATCTTCGCCAATGGCATGGACCCGACCGCCGGCCCCGGCCTGATCTTCATGAGCCTGCCGCTGGCCTTCCAGCAGATGCCGTTCGGCACTGCGTTCGGCGTGCTGTTCTTCGCCATGGTATCGATTGCAGCGCTGACCTCGGCGATCTCGATGATCGAAGCCACCGTTGCCTATCTCAATGAGAAGCACGGCATCTCGCGCCTGAAGGCGGCGATGGGCTCGGGTGCGGTACTGCTGGTGATCAGCATGCTGGCGATGCTCTCGTTCAACCTCATGTCCGGCTGGACGCCGATGGGCAAGAACTTCTTCGACTGGCTGGATTACCTGACCTCGCGCTGGATGATGCCGCTGGGCGGGATCTTCACTGTGCTGCTGGCCGGTTACGCACTGCGCAGCGAGATCATGCGCGACGAGCTCAATCTGCCGCCGCTGGGCTACGCGCTATGGCTGTTCATGGTCCGCTACGTCTGCCCGGTGCTGATCCTGATGGTGTTCCTGCACGCCCTCGGCTGGCTGGGCTTCGACCCGCTGCAGCGCTGGTACTGGATCGCCGGCGCGATCGGTGCACTCACCCTGGTCGGCGAGCTGCTGCGCCCGCGAGTGATGCCGGCGCTGGCCGGGCGCTGAGGCCACTGCACAAGCCTGCTAAACGCCAGCCGCGAGGCTGGCGTTTTTGTTTCTGCGATTGCGAGAAGGTGGTGGACTGAAAGATGGATGAGGCAAATGCTCAAGTTTCCTCTGCGGCAGCCGAAGGGAACTGATACAGGGACGGCAAGCACCTGCAGGACGCCGGTTTTAGAAGTCACACAGGACGTCCCATGCCCTTAAATCTCAAGTTCAGCCAGAAGATTCTGTTGGCTGCTTCTCTGGTGGTTATCACTACCTTCGCACTCTTCACGCTGTACAACGATTATCTGCAGCGCAACGCCATCCGCGCGAATCTGGAAAGCTATCTCGACGAGATGGGTGAGGTGACGGCGCATAACATCCAGAACTGGCTGTCTGGGCGCATCCTTCTGGTGGAAAGCGCGGCGCAGACCATCGGCAGTGACGGTAGTACGGAACGTGCAGGCGATCTGTTCGAGCAGCGCGCGCTGGCCTCAACCTTCATGTTTACCTATCTCGGCGGGGCGGATGGCAGCTACATCCTGCGTCCCTACGAGGAAATGCCGGCTGACTACGATGCGCGTACGCGCCCCTGGTACAAGGACGCCTTGTCCGCAAATGGCACGACGCTGACCGAGCCCTATGTAGATGCCACGCTGGACGAACTGGTGGTAACAGTAGCCACGCCAGCAAAGAACGGTGGGCGTACGCTGGGCGTGGTCGGCGGGGATCTTGGACTGAAGACGCTGGTGGAGATGCTTAACGCACTGGACTTCGACGGCCTGGGTTATGCCTTTCTGATCAGTGCCGATGGCAAGGTACTGGTCCATCCAGACAGCAAGCGGGTGATGCAGTCGCTGCGTGACATCTATCCACAAAACACTCCGTCGCTCGACAGCCGCTATGTCGAGGTGCAGCTCAATGGGGCGCCGCGCATCCTCAGTTTCAGCCCGGTCAAGGGCCTACCTTCGGTGCAGTGGTATGTCGGCATATCGCTGGATCGCGACAAGGCCTATGCCGCGCTGGCCAGTTTTCGTACCACTGCACTGATCGCTACCATTGCCGCCGTAACGTTCATCTTGCTGTTGCTCGGCATGCTGATGCGCGTGCTGATGCGTCCGTTGACTGACATGGGCCGCGCCATGGCCAACATCGCCGAAGGTGAGGGCGATCTGACCCGGCGGCTGGCGGTGCAGTCGAAGGACGAATTCGGCGAACTGGCCTCGGCGTTCAACCGCTTCGTCGAGCGTATTCATACCTCCATCCGCGAAGTGTCCTCCGCGACGCAGCAGGTCAATGAGGTTGCCGCCCGGGTGTTGGCAGCGTCCAACTCCTCGATGGCCAACTCCGATGAGCAGGCCAGCCGCACCAACAGCGTGGCGGCAGCGATCAACGAACTCGGCGCCGCCGCGCAGGAGATCGCGCGCAACGCGGCCGATGCCTCGCAGCAGGCCAGCGGTGCGCGGCATCAGGCCGAGGACGGTCGCCAGGTGGTGGAGCAGAACATTGCCGCGATGCGCGAGCTGTCGGCGAAGATCAGTGCGTCCTGTGCGCAGATCGAAGCGCTCAACGCCAAGACCGTCGACATTGGCCAGATTCTCGAGGTGATCAAGGGCATTTCCGAGCAGACCAACCTGCTCGCGCTGAATGCCGCCATCGAGGCGGCACGGGCCGGTGAGGCGGGACGCGGTTTCGCCGTGGTCGCCGACGAGGTGCGCAACTTGGCGCACCGCACCCAGAGTTCGGCGCAGGAAATCCAGCAGATGATCGAACAGCTGCAGGTCGGCGCCGGCGCCTCGGTGCAGACCATGACCGAAAGCCAGCGCCAGAGCGAGTCGAGCGTCTCAATCGCCGACCGCGCCGGCGAGCGCCTCGGCGAGGTCACTCAGCGCATCGGCGAGATCGACGGCATGAACCAGTCGGTGGCCACCGCCACCGAGGAACAAACCGCGGTGATCGAGTCGCTGAACATGGACATCACCGAGATCAACACGCTGAACCAGCAGGGCGTGGAGAACCTGCAGTCGACCTTGCGCGCCTGCGGCGACCTGGACCAGCAGGCGCGCCGGCTCAAGCAGCTGGTGGACAGCTTCCGTATCTGACCGGAACGGTGGTTCTAGAGGGCGCTGCGGCGCCCTTTTTCATGGATGTGTTTTGCTCGCGGAGCAATGTGCTCGTGGCGGCAGTCTCAACTGTTCACGTCGCGCTTCAACAAGGAGGCTCCATGAAAATTCTCATCGTGCTCACGTCCCACGACCAGCTGGGTGACACCGGCAAACAGACCGGCTTCTGGCTGGAGGAATTCGCCGCGCCGTATTACGTCTTCCTGGATGCCGGCGCGCAGGTGGTGCTGGCCTCGCCCAAGGGTGGCGAGCCGCCGCTCGACCCGAAAAGCGACGAGCCTGACGCCCAGACCGAAGCGACCGAGCGCTTCAACGGCGATGGCGAGGCGCAGACGTTGCTGGCCAACACCTATCGTCTGGATCAGGTTTCCGCCGAGGACTTCGATGCGGTGTTCTACCCGGGCGGCCACGGCCCGTTGTGGGATCTGGTGGATAACCCGTCCTCCATCGCGCTGATCGAATCCTTCGTCAAGGCCGACAAGCCGGTGGCCGCGGTCTGCCATGCACCGGCGGCGCTGACCGAGGTGCGCGGCAAGGATGGCGAGTATCTGGTCAAGGGCAAGCGGGTCACCGGCTTCACCAATGGCGAGGAAGCCGGTGTGGAGCTGACCGAAGTGGTGCCGTTTCTGCTGGAAGACCGCCTGCGTGAACGCGGTGGCCAGTACAGTAAGGGCGAGGACTGGAAGCCCTATGTGCAGGTCGACGGTTTGCTGGTGACCGGGCAGAACCCAGCCTCATCGGAAGCGGCGGCGCAGGAACTGCTCAAGCTGCTGCGCGGTTGACGCCTCACTGCGGCCAGGCGAGCTGTTCCGCCTGACCGCAGGCTTCGAACAACGGCCTGCCGAACAGATAACCCTGCATCAGATGGATGCCCAGATCGAACAGGGCGCTGCATTCGTCTGCGGTTTCGACACCCTCGCCGATCACCTGAATGCCCAGTTCTTCGCACATCGCCACCGTCGCCCTGACGATGGCCTGGCGTGTGCGGCTCTGGTCGATGCCGCGGATCAGGTCCATGTCCAGCTTGATGATGTCCGGCTGGAAGTCGGCCAGCAGGTTGAGCCCGGCGAAGCCCGCACCGAAGTCGTCGATGGCGGTGAGAAAGCCAATGCGCTGGTATTCGCGGAACACTTCGGTCAGCCATCTTCCATCGCTGATGCGCTCGCCTTCGACGGTCTCGAAGATGATCCGCTCGATGGGAAAGTCATGGGCGCGGGCGGTTTCCAGTGTGGAGCGGATGCACAGCTCTGGGCGGTAGATCGCGTTGGGCATGAAATTGATCGACAGTCTGCTCTGCATGCCCAGCCTGGAAGCGGTCTTGATCGCCTTGACCCGACCGGCCTGGTCGAAGCGGAACCGATTGTCTTCGTTGACCTGTGACAGCACGCTGGACGCCGGCTCGCCGCCGAGACCGCGTACCAGTGCCTCATGGGCGAATATCTGCCGGCTGCGCAGGTCGACGATCGGCTGGAAGGCGTAGCTGAAGCCGAAGCCCAGGCGTTCGCCACTGGCGCAACTGGGGCAGGCTCCATGCTCGGCGGCGCCGTGGCACGGAGATCCGGCTGGAGCAGGGTTGTTGCTGGTGTTGCTCGAACTCATGGGCGCACTCGATTGGACCGGCTGATAGCAGGTTAGCGGCTGTGCATTCGATCACTGAAGGCCACTGGTCTGCCAGTACTGTGTGCATGACGGCCTCGAATCCCTTGCCGCCGCGGGTCAGTGGTTTGGCTTCTGCCCCAGCTCCTCGATCAGGCTGCGCGCGGCGAAGTCCGCCGCATCGGTGAAGGGGTTTAGCACACGGGCGACGCCTGCCGCATTCAGTGCCTTGCCATGCTGGTCATCACGTACCACACCGGCGATCTTGCCCTGGAAGCCGGCATGCTTGAGTGCATGCAGAAAGGCACGATTGGCCTCCCACTGCGGAAAGCTGGTGACCACCCATTCGGCATGCTGCAGCGGTAGCGACTCGAGAAAGCTCGGGTCCTCGCCATCGCCGAAACGCACCGGCAGCCTGCTGCGACGCAGGGTGCGCACGGCTTCCGGGTCGAAGTCCACACCGAGCACCGGCATCCGCGCCGCCGCCAGCTGCTGCAGCAGGCGCGAGCCATAACGGCCCAGACCGAAGATGATGATGCGCGGATGGCCCTGCGGTTTGCCCTGCGCCTCCACTTCCAGTTCGCGATAGGGGCGCTTGCGTTCGAACACGCCGAGCCAGGGCGCCAGCCGTTCGTAGAGCGGTTGCGAGAACAGGATCATGTAGGTCGAGAGCATGATGGTGACCAGCCCGACCAGAGTGGTCAGCCCCAGCGCCTCCGGCCCGACATGGCCAAGGGTGATGCCCATGGCGACGAAGACGATGGAGAACTCGCTGATCTGCGCCACGGTCAGCCCGGCGAGAAAGCCGGTGCGCTTGCGATAACCCATGTAGCCCATGATCGCCATGACGATCAGCGGGTTGCCGATCAGTACGAATAGCGCCAGCACTATCGCCGGCAGGATCTCGTTGCCGAGGGTGGAGAAATCCAGTTTTCCGCCCAGGTCGATGAAGAAGAACAGCAGCATGAAATCGCGGATGCCGGTCAGTCGCGCATTCATCGCTTCACGGTAGGACGTGGAGGCCAGCGAGAAGCCGGCGACGAAGGCCCCGGCCTCCTTGCTGAAGCCGCTGTACTCGCCCAGCGCGGCCAGCCCGGTGCCCCAGGCAATGGCGAAGATCAGTAGCAGCTCCTGCGAACGCGCCATGCGGCTGACCAGATTCGGCAGCACGTAGCGCATCAGCAGGTAGAGCAGCACGGCCGCACCGCCCAGGCGCAGCAGCAGCGAGCCGGACACCTCGGCCCAGCCGGCATCGCCGGCGCCGCGCAGGGCGCTCATGGTCATCATCGCCAGCACCACGGCCAGGTCCTGAACGATCAGGAAGCCGACCGCAATGCGCCCGTGCAGCGAGTCCAGCTCGTGTTTATCCGAGAGCAGCTTGACGATGATGATGGTGCTGGAGAAGGTCAGCGCCACTGCGATGTAGATCGCCTCCATGGCGCTCTTGCCCATCAGCAGGGTCAGCGCGAAGCCGAACACAATGGTGAACGTCAGCTGCCCGAGCCCGGTGGCCAGCGCCACCGGGCCGATGTTGCGGATATGCGCGAGGTCGAGCTTGAGGCCGACGACGAACAGCAGCACGGCAACGCCGACTTCGGCCAGTAGATGGATCTGATCCGTGGCGTTGACCGGGCCGAACACCGCCGGGCCCAGCAGGATGCCGACCACGATGTAGGAGATCAGCAAAGGCTGACGCAAGCTCACGGCAATCGCGCCGACCACCGCCGAGATGATCAGCAACAGGGCGAATTCGGCAAAGGGGCCGTGGGCGAGCAGCGCTTCCATCGATGTCTCCGTGAAGGTAATTGTTTGACGCCGCGGCGCCGCGCCTATCCTGCGGCAGTGCGTTGTTCGCCGCCACCGTCGGGTGGTGGCAAAACGTAAATCCGCTCAAGCGGTTTTTCTCGCCCATGAGGTGTGGCTGAGCGAGCGCTGCCGGGCTGCTGCTAGAATCCGCTCTTTTTTCATCCCGCCGAAACGGCGCTGCGAGCCTGCCATGACTTTCGCCTCCCTGGGCCTGATCGATCCGCTGCTGCGGACCCTGGAAACCCTCGACTATCGCAAGCCGACGCCGGTTCAGGCCGAAGCCATACCTGCCGTGCTCAAGGGCCGCGACCTGATGGCGGCGGCGCAGACCGGCACCGGCAAGACCGCCGGTTTCGCCCTGCCATTGCTGCAGCGCCTGACCATGCACGGCGCCAAGGTGGCAAGCAATTCGGTGCGCGCGCTGGTACTGGTGCCGACCCGCGAGCTGGCCGAGCAGGTCCACGAGAGCTTTCGCGTGTACGGGCAGAATCTGCCGCTGCGCACCTACGCGGTGTACGGCGGGGTCAGCATCAATCCGCAGATGATGGCGCTGCGCAAGGGCATCGACGTGCTGGTGGCGACGCCCGGTCGCCTGCTCGATCTGTACCGGCAGAATGCGGTGGGCTTCAATCAGCTGCAGGCGCTGGTGCTCGACGAGGCCGATCGCATGCTCGATCTGGGCTTTGCCGATGAGCTGGACCAGCTGTTCTCAGCCCTGCCGAAGAAGCGCCAGACCCTGCTGTTCTCCGCGACCTTTTCCGAGCCGATCCGGCAGATGGCCCGCGAGCTGCTGCGCGATCCGCTGTCAGTCGAGGTCAGCCCGCGCAATGCCGCGGCGAAGACGGTCAAGCAATGGCTGGTGCCGGTGGACAAGAAGCGCAAGAGCGAACTGTTCCTGCACCTGCTGGCAGATAAGCGCTGGGGCCAGGTGCTGGTGTTCGTCAAGACGCGCAAGGGCGTCGATCAGCTGGTCGACGAGCTGCAGGCTGCGGGCATTTCCAGCGATGCGATCCACGGCGACAAGCCACAGGCCTCTCGACTGCGGGCGCTGGAGCGCTTCAAGGCGGGCGAAGTGCAGGTGCTGGTGGCGACCGATGTCGCCGCGCGCGGGCTGGACATCCATGATCTGCCGCAGGTGGTCAACTTCGACCTGCCGATCGTCGCCGAGGATTACGTGCACCGCATCGGCCGTACCGGTCGCGCCGGCGCCACGGGCGAAGCGGTTTCCCTGGTCAGTGCCGATGAAGTCGATCAGCTCGCCGCCATCGAAACCCTGATCAACCAGGTGCTGCCGCGCCACGACGAGCTGGGCTTCGTGCCGGACCATCGTGTGCCGACCACCACACTGGGCGGGCAGATCATCAAGAAGCCGAAGAAACCGAAAAAGCCCAAGGATGCCGGCGGCAAGGGCAAGATCCATCTCGGCAACTGGTTCGACGAGAGCGAAAAGCCCAACGCCAAACCCATTCGCAAGGTGCCGAGCCTGGGTGGTGGCAAGCCTGCGAAGAAGCGCTGAGCATCGTAGAGGCACGGGCTAAGCTCTTTCGAACCAGGTGCTAAGGCGCTGCATGTGGGGATAACGATGCATGGGTAGCAAGACGGCCGCACTCATACTGCTGGCTGGCGCGCTGTTTGGCGCGGCTGCAGAGGCTTCCATGAGGTGTGGCACGCGCTTGGTTCATCTGGGTGACACACGTGAGCAGGTCGAGGCCAAGTGCGGGCCCGCCGATAGCCAAACCTTCGAAGAACCGTCGCTGCGCAGCGACGGCGTCGTACAACCGGGTGCCGTCAGGATCGACCGCTGGGCCTACGGCCCGCGATACGGCGCGCACCACCATCTGCGCGTCATTGACGGCAGCCTGGTTGAAATCCGCATGGAGCGTAACCCGTAGGGCGCGGATACGCTGAGTTGGCTACACGGGAATCTGCCGGTTACGGCGTAGCCCGGGCCGGGCCCGCTTGTGCGTCGGCGCTGGTGAATGCGCCAATCACTGCCAGAGCCACCATCCACATCTCGGGTTCGCCAGGTGCAGGCGGTTGCCAGCAATAGGTACTGCCCCGGGCCGCGGCCGTCGGATATGAGGCCGATACCGCTCGACGGGCGGTCTAGAGCGTCGCGTGATGATTGATCTGGGTCTAGGCTTGCTCCGGTCTGCCCAATGCAGACTCGAACGTCCCGAATCAAGGAGCAAGCCCATGACCCAAACCATGAAAGCTGCAGTCGTTCACGCCTTCGGTGAGCCGCTGCGCCTCGAGGAAGTCAAGGTGCCGATGCCCGGCCCAGGACAGATCCTGGTGAAGATTGCCGCTTCCGGCGTATGCCACACCGACCTGCATGCCGCCGAGGGCGATTGGCCGGTCAAGCCAGCCCTGCCGTTCATTCCCGGCCACGAAGGTGTAGGTCATGTGGCGGCCGTTGGCGCCGGCGTAACACGTGTCAAGGAGGGTGATCGCGTCGGTGTGCCCTGGCTGTATACCGCCTGCGGTTGCTGCGAGCACTGCCTAACCGGCTGGGAAACCCTCTGCGAGGGCCAGCAGAACACCGGCTATTCGGTGAACGGTGGCTACGCCGAGTACGTGCTGGCTGATCCGAACTATGTAGGCATCCTGCCGAAGAACGTGGAGTTCGACGAGATCGCGCCGATCCTCTGTGCTGGGGTCACCGTCTACAAGGGCCTTAAAGTCACCGGGGCCCGACCCGGGCAATGGGTGGTGATCTCCGGTATCGGCGGCCTTGGCCATGTCGCCGTGCAGTACGCCAAGGCCATGGGGCTGCACGTGGTGGCGGTGGATGTAGATGATGCCAAGCTCGAGCTGGCCAAGCGCCTGGGCGCCAATCTGACCATCAACGCGCGCACGGAAAACCCCGTGGAAGTGGTGCAGCGCGACATCGGCGGTGCCCATGGCGTGCTGGTGACCGCCGTGTCCAACAGCGCCTTCGGCCAGGCCATCGGTATGGCCCGCCGGCGTGGCACCGTGGCCCTGGTCGGCCTGCCGCCGGGAGATTTCCCGACGCCGATCTTCGATGTGGTGCTCAAGGCGATCAGCATCACCGGCTCCATCGTCGGCACCCGCGCCGACCTGCAGGAGGCACTGGACTTCGCGGGCGAGGGACTGGTCAAGGCGACCATCCACACCGACAGCCTCGACAACATCAACCAGATCCTCGATGACATGCGCGCCGGCCGCATCGAAGGGCGGATCGTGCTGAAGATGTAGGGCACCGCGCGGCCAATCGCCCGGCGGTTGGCCTCAGCCGCGCATGAAGGACAGGTGGATGTCGCTGCCGTAGCGGCGGATGATCTCGCCCTTGGCCGCATGGAACGCGGCGACATCGCCGGCCTGTCCGATCCTGTCGAGTTTCCAGCGTGCCAGTTCCTCGGCGATCACGTCCATGAACAGCTCGGCGAGCAGCAAGCGGGCGGAATCGCGGAAGTTGCCGTGGCCGTCGACGTACAGCTGTACAGTGGGCGCGGCAGTGTTGATCAGGATCTTGCGTTCTTCCGCGCTGTACACCGCACGATCCACGTCCTCGCCCAGATAGCGGAACTCGTAGCCGGTGAACATGGCTTCGCCGTGATCGCGCGATTTGCGCTGCTGCGCGGACGGGTGTTGCCCGTTTCGGTGGTGATGGGGATGCGCGGAGGCGTGTTCGGCGATGACGATTTCGCACCAGGCCAGGTAGTTGCCGGCGCGCACGACGATCTCACCGTGGTCGGCCGTCGACTGGCCGCTGAGCGTCCATTCCATGCAAGGCTTGTCGCGTACCGTCTGTAGCGGAATCGCCGCGGGTGGCGGATCGATGCTCAGCCCCTCGCTGAGCGTAGCGTCTACCTGCAGGATCGCGTCCGGTGGCAGTTGCTGCGGATCGAGCAGCAAGCGGATGTGGAACGGGTGACCCGGCTGGCGGTAGTAGAACGGCGTACTGAAGCGCAGCGCGGCTGGCGAGCTGTCGGCGGACGAAAGGTTTGCCGTCGGCGTGCTGGCCGGCGCAAGGATGCCGAAGTCGTGGATGGCCGCCTGGTTCATGCGCTGCAACAGGTGCTCGATCATGTGCGCGGTGCGCCCGGAAGTGGTGGCGCGCTCCAGGTGCCTGAGCTTTTCCTGCTCGGCCATCACGAAGGGAGCGATCAGCTGACTGACGGCGTGGGCGAGCGCGGCCACCAAAGGTGTCTTCAGGTTCAGCCCGGCGCGCTCGTCGCTGATCACCGCCACGCCCTGGCCTAGCTGTTCGATCAATGCCGGGCAGCTCAGCGTGCCGAACAGGTATTCGGTGCCGACCTGGTTTTCGTGGTCGAACAGCTGGCAGTCCAGTACCGCGGTGCCCGACAGCACCAGCAGGCCGCTGGTGCGCTCGTCTCCGCGCGGCACCAGTTGCGCATCCAGCGCGCGCTTGAGCGTCAGGCTGAAGGGAAAGGTCTGCCCGTTGCAGTGGAACTCGCATGGCAGCTCGGGGCCGAGCAGCAGCAGCGATGGCGGCTCCTCGAAACGAATCCGCCCGCTGCGCTCGATCTCCACACCATCGCGCAGATGCGCCAGCTCGAGGTACCGGCGGTTCAGCACGTCGCGCAGGTAGATGTTGTTGGCCAGCGAGTCGACCAGTGCGCCGAACTGGGAAATGCTGACCTGGCTGCTTTCGATGACGATGGCCACGCGCGTGCCATTGCCGGCGATCCCGAGGCGTTCGCGGTCGCGCTCGGTCACCGCGCGGTCCTGGCCGCCGTCGTCGTAGAGGTAGCCTCCGTTTTCCGCACGGAACAGCTCGATCCGCGACAGCCGCCCTTCATGGATGGTTTCCAGCCAACCGTAGCCGAGGCCGAAGATCGCCTGTTTCAGGCCGCGGCCGAAATAGCCGCGCCCGCCACCAGTGCCCTTCGCCAGCGGGCTGTGCGCGCCGCCATAGCTGAGAATGAAGCAGGCGGTGGCAAACGGCATGCCCTGGGCCTGGTCGGTGACGGCCAGCAGAGCGCCGCGCCTGTGACGCTCGTACTGCACGAGGATCTGCCCGGAAACTGCCACACCCTCCGCCTCCAGTCGGGCGTAGCTGTCGTCGCTGTTGGTGATCAGCTCGACCAGCGCCTTCTCGATCGAGGCGAAGCGCCGGGAGTCGATGTCGATGACGCGTTGATCCACCGGAATTGCGTTGACGGCCATCGGGTTGCCTCGCGTGTGTGCGGTGCGCCGATGGGGGTGCAATGGCGCGCTCGATACCACTGAAGCTAGCAGCGCAATGCCGGCAAGGCGAGGTGGCTAGTGGTCGCGCAGCCAGCGCAGCATGCCTTCGGCAGCCGCTCGGCCGCTGGCGAAACAGGCGGTCAGCAGATAGCCGCCGGTGGGGGCTTCCCAGTCGAGCATCTCGCCGGCGCAGAACACGCCGGGCAGCTGGCGCAGCATGAGGTTGTCATCCAGCACTTCGAATGGCACGCCGCCGGCGCTGCTGATGGCCTCGTCCAGCGGGCGCGGGCGCAGCAGGCGGATGGGCAGCGCCTTGATCGCCGCCGCCAGGGCCTGCGGCTGCTGAAAGGTCGCGGCATCGGTCAGCTCGCGCAACAGTGCCGCCTTGACGCCATCGAGCTTCAGTTGGCGGTGCAGGTGCTTGGCCATCGACTGCGAACCCCGCGGTTTGGCCAGCGCATCAGCGATCTGCGCCTGGCTGCGATCCGGGAGCAGGTCGAGCAGCACTGTGGCGGCACCGTCGCGATTGATCGTCTCGCGGATCGGCGACGAGAGCGCATAGACCAGGCTGCCCTCGATGCCGCTGGCGGTGAGCACGAACTCGCCCCTGCGCGGCGCAGCGCCCGGCAGCGCGAGGCTGACCGTCTTCAGCGGCGCTCCGGCGAATTTCTCGATGAGGTGGGCGCTCCAGCCTGCTACCTCGAAGCCACAGTTGGCCGGCTGCAGCGGTGCGATGGTGATTCCGCGGTTTTGCAGCAACGGCACCCAGGCGCCATCCGAGCCCAGTCGCGCCCAGCTGCCGCCGCCGAGGGCGAGCAGGGTGGCGTGTGCCTCGACTCGGGTTTCGCCTTCCGGGCCGGCGATACGCAGCGCGCCGTGCTCATCCCAGCCCAGCCAACGCTGGCGGGTGTGCAGCTGCACGCCGCTTTCGCGCAGACGCTTGAGCCAGGCGCGCAGCAGCGGCGCGGCCTTCATGTCGGTCGGGAAAACCCGGCCGGAGCTGCCGACGAAGGTGTCGATACCCAGCCCGTGAATCCATTCGCGTAGCGCGCCCGGGGTGAAGGCGTCCAGCCGCGGGCGCAGCTCGCCGGCGCGTGCTCCGTAGCGGTTGACGAAGGCGGGGTAGTCCTCGGCATGGGTGATGTTCATGCCACCGACCCCAGCGAGGAGGAACTTGCGACCCAGCGAAGGCATGGCGTCGTACAGATCGACGGCGACCCCGGCCTGGCCGAGCACTTCGGCGGCCATCAGCCCGGCGGGGCCGCCGCCGATGATGGCGACACGATAGGAAGGGGCGGGCGGGGTCATGGCGGTAGCCTGGCGAACATCACGGGGCGGGCATTGTAGCCGCTGCCGGATGCTCAGCCGAGTCCGTGGCGCTGCCAGGCCGCGGCGGCACTGACGTGCAAGGTGGCGTGGCGGCGGGCGAGCAGGGCGCGGTCCTTGTCGTAGCCACCGCCGATCAGGCCGACTACCGGAATGTCGCGGCCGAGGCAGTGATCGAGCACAGCGCGGTCGCGTGCGGCGAGTCCTGCGTCGGTCAGCGAGAGCAGGCCCAGGGCGTCGTCGCGGTGTACGTCGACGCCGGCGTCATAGAGCACCAGGTCAGGCTGATAGATCGGCAGCAGGTAGTTCAGGGTGTCATGAACCACCTTGAGGTAGGCGTCATCACCCATGCCGGGCGGCAGTGGAATGTCCCAGTCGCTGTGGGCCTTACGGGTGGGGAAGTTCTTCTCGCAGTGCAGCGAGACGGTGACGGCATCCGCCACGTTCTCCAGGATGCGCGCGGTGCCGTCGCCCTGATGCACATCGCAATCGAAGATCAGCACGCGGCCGACGCGTCCGCTTTCCAGCAGATACAACGCGATCACTGCCAGATCGTTGAAGATGCAGAAACCGGAGGCGTGGTCGCGGTGGGCATGGTGGGTGCCACCCGCCAGATGACAGGCCAGGCCATGCTGCAACGCCTGTTCGGCCGCCAGCAGCGAACCGCCCACCGCGCGCACCGTACGCCGGGCGAGCTCCTGGCTCCAGGGCAGGCCGAGGCGGCGCAGCTCGTCGCGGCCCATCTCGCCGCTGCAGTAGCGCGCGACGTAGTCAGGGTCGTGTGCCAGCGCCAGAATGTCGTGGCTGCACAGTTCGGGGCGCAATAGCGCGGCGTCTGTGGTCAAACCCAGGGCGACCAGATGGTCGCGCAGCAGACGAAACTTCTCCATGGGGAAGCGATGGCCCGGTGGCAGCGGCGGGCTGTAATCATCGTGGAAGACCAGGGGAAGCGACATGAACCACGCGTGTTCGATGGATGTGCGCCGCAGTATGCAGGCTGGCCGTCGGAGCGCTCAAGGGAGCAAGGATGGTCGAACGAATCGCACTCGAGACGCCGCGGCTCAGGCTGCGCCACTGGCATGACGACGATCTCGAGTCGTTGGCGCGGCTATGTGCCGACCCGGAGGTGATGCGCTACTACCCGGCGCTGATGTCCCGTGACGACTGTGCGGCGCTGATGGTGCGCAGCCGATTGCACTTTGTCCGGCATGGTGTCGGCCTGTGGGCGCTGGAGCGCAAGGACAGCGACGCCTTCATCGGTTATTGCGGCCTCGCTTCGTGCGCTTTGCCTATGCCGTCACCTACGGTCGAACTGCTCTGGGCTGTGACCTGCGATCAGTGGGGGCAGGGGCTGGTCCACGAGGCTGCCAATGCCGTGCTGCAGTGTGCCTTCGATACGCTGGGTCTGGACGAGGTGGTGGCCTGCGCCGCGCAGCTCAACGAGCCGGCCAGGCAGCTACTGGAGGGGCTTGGCATGCGCCCGGAGCAGGCCACTGCGTTCGGCCATCCGGACCTCGTGCCCGAACACCCGCTGCATCCGCAGTTGCTGTACCGGCTACAGCGAGACGATTGGCGACAATAACCACTGTTACTGGAGCGATTTTGGCGAAATCCGTAACATGGCGCGCCTGCATGCCCCCTATGAAGGAAGCCGAAATGACTCAGATACTCGACGGCCTGGTCAACCTGCTGACCCTGGAACGCATCGAGGAGAACCTCTTCCGCGGCGCCAGCCAGGATCTCGGCTTTCCCCAGCTGTTCGGCGGCCAGGTACTCGGCCAGGTGATTTCCGCGGCGAGCCAGACGGTGACGCCGGAGCGCCATGTGCATTCGCTGCATGGCTACTTCCTGCGCCCGGGCGACTCGCACCAGCCGGTGGTGTACGACGTCGATCGCGTGCGCGATGGCGGCAGCTTCACCACGCGCCGGGTCAGCGCGATCCAGAAGGGGCAGACCATCTTTACCGGTATCGCCTCCTTCCAGGCCGAGGAGAGTGGCTACGAGCATCAGTTGCCGATGCCGGACGTGGTCGGGCCGGACGACCTGCCCAACGAATGGGAGCTGCTGCACAAGCTGTCGCCGATGGTGCCGGAGCGGGTGATGGAAAAGCTGCGCCGGCCCAAGCCCATCGAGATTCGTCCGGTCACTCTGATCGATCCGGCCAACCCGCAGCCGATCGAACCGGTACGCCACCTGTGGTTCCGCGCCGACGGCTCGCTGCCCGACAGCCCGGCGCTGCACAAATATTTGCTGGCCTACGCCTCGGACTTCAGTTTTATCGGTACCGCGCTGCAGCCCCACGGCGTCAGCTCGTGGAGCAAGTTCATCCAGCTCGCCAGCCTCGATCACGCTATCTGGTTCCACCGCGAGGTGAAGATGGACGACTGGCTGCTGTACTCCATCGACAGCCCCTGGGCCGGCAATGCGCGCGGTTTTGCCCGCGGCAGCATCTTCAATCGCCAGGGGCAGCTGGTTGCCTCGGTGGCGCAGGAAGGGCTGATCCGGGTGTGCGAGGACTGGATGTGAAGATCGCTGAGGTCCGTCACTGGGTATTTGACATGGACGGCACCCTAACCATCGCCGTACACGATTTCGCTGCCATCCGCCGCGCGCTGGAGATTCCCGAGGAAGACGACATCCTGCATCACCTGGCGGCATTGCCGGCGGACCAGGCTGCGGCCAAGCACGCCTGGCTGCTCGAACACGAGCGTGAACTGGCCTATGCGGCGCGTCCGGCAGAAGGCGCGCGCGAGCTGTTGCATGCCTTGCGCGAGCGCGGCTGCCGGCTCGGCGTGCTGACCCGCAATGCCCACGAGTTGGCCAGGGTGACCCTGGAAGCAGTCGGCATGGGCGACTGCTTTCTGCCTGAAGACATCCTCGGCCGCGACGAAGCGCCGCCCAAGCCGCACCCGGGCGGGCTGCTGCATTTGGCCGCACGTTGGGGCGTGGCGCCTTCGGCGATGCTGATGGTCGGCGACTACCGCTTCGACCTGGAATGCGCCCGGGCGGCTGGCGCGCGTGGCGTGCTGGTGAATGTGCCGCACAACGAATGGCCGGAGCTGGCCGATCTCTATGCCCCGGATTGCCGGGTGCTGCACGGCATGCTGGCCTCGGCTTGAAGGCGGGTTAGGCGCAAGTGGGACACTGCAGCGCTGCAGCGATTCGCAGCCAGCGTTTGCGTGTCCCGTTACCTACAGCCGCGCCGCCTTGAACGTGTCGCAGCGTGTCGGGTCGCCATGCTCGAAGCCGTCGCGGAACCAGCGTACCCGCTGCGCCGAAGTGCCGTGGGTGAAGGCGTCTGGCACCACGTGGCCCTGGCTGCGTTTCTGCAGATTGTCGTCACCAATGGCGTTGGCAGCGTTCAGCGCCTCTTCCAGGTCGCCTTCCTCCAGCCAATCGTGGCGTTGCTGCGCGTGATAGGCCCAGACCCCGGCAAAGCAATCGGCCTGCAGTTCCTGGCGCACCAGCAGGCCGTTGTCGCCTTCCATCTTCGCGCCGCGCTGGCGGGCGCCCTGCATCTGCTGGGAAACGCCGAGCAGGGTCTGCACGTGATGGCCGACTTCATGGGCGATCACGTACGCCTGGGCGAAGTCACCGGCGGCTGAGAAGCGCTGGGCCATTTCGTCGAAGAACTGCAGGTCGAGATAGACCTGCTGGTCGCCCGGACAGTAGAACGGGCCCACCGCCGAACTGGCGAAGCCGCAGGCCGAATTAACCCCTCCGCGAAACAGCACCAGTGTCGGGTCGCGATACTGCGCGCCGTGTTGCTGGAACAGGGCACGCCAGGTGTCTTCGGTGTCGCCGAGGATGGCCCGGACGAATTCGGTCTGTGGATCATCGCCGGCCGGACGCTGGCTTTGCTGGGTAACCGCAGGCCCGCTCTGGTTGGCCAACTGACCGAGAATCTGTAGCGGGTCCTGGCCGGAGAGCAGGCCGATGATCACCACGATGGCGATGCCGCCGAGGCCCAGGCCGCCGCCGAGGCGCATGCCGCTGCGGCCTCGGGCGTCCACTACGTTGTCGCTGCGTCGGGCTCGATTCCAGCGCATGAGTTGCCCCTCTAACGGTTTTGCGGTAGATCGCAGCCGCATCGAAGCGGCCGCTGCTTTCCACTCAGACCCGTTCGGCGCGAAAAAGCTGCAGGTGCAACTGCGGGCCTTGGCGATGGGGCGGATTGATCAGTTGCCCGGGTACTCGGAGAGCACGCTTTCCTTGCCCTGCTTGCTGACGCCGATGACCTTGAAGGCGTCCTTGCGTTCGCCCATTTCCATACCCGGTGAGCCGACCGGCATGCCCGGCACCGCGGCGCCGATCAGATCCGGCTGCGCACGCAGCTTGAGGATGTCGGCGGCCGGTACGTGGCCTTCGACGAACTTGCCGTCGATCACGCCGGTGTGACAGGAGCCGAGGCGGTGCGGGACGTTATGTTCCATTTTCACCGAGGTCATGTCGTTGACCACATGGTCGGTGACGGCAAAGCCGTTGTCTTCCAGGTGGTCGATCCAGGCTTCGCAGCAGCCGCAGTTGGGATCGCGGTAGACATCGATGGCTATGGGCTCGGCCGCCTGGGCAAAGCCGGCGAGCAGGACGGGTAGGAGAAGAAGGCGGCGCATAGGATTACTCCGGCAGGCGAGGAGGGAAGCATAGCGCTCGACCGGCAGCCGCCCCGGAATTCCTGCGTACCGCATGTTTCAGAGTGTGCAGGTTCCGACGGTCGGCGCCGGCTGGCATCAGCCGGCTTTGCGGAGTTCGGCGCGGCTATCCGAACGCATCGAACGGTAGCTCTGATCGGCCGAGTCGTGCAAAAAGGCTGCAAGCTTGCGCTGATCGAGTATATCGATACGCCGGCTCTGCATGCTGATCAGCCCGGCATCGGACAGACGATGCAGGATGCGCGAAAGCGTCTCCGGTTGAATGCCCAGTTTGGATGCGATCAGCCGCTTGGGTATGTCCAGCTCGACCACGCCGCTGGTGCCCTTCTGCCGAAGCATGAGGAAGCGCGCAACGCGATGGTTAGCGCTGGACGTAGCCAGGTTGTCGATGTCTTCCAGGCGCTGGTTGAGCCGCTCGCTCAGCCGGGTGAGCAACGCCGGTGCCAGTTGCGGGTAGCGCTTCAGCAAGTTGCGGTAGCTGGCGTTGTGTATCTGGATTACCAGCGAATCGCGCAGTGCCGTGGCGGTCAGCAGATGGCTCGGCCGCTTGTCGTACAGCAGCGTCTCGCCCAGTGCGCCGCCAGGACGCACGATGCCGAGGACATGCTCGTTGCCGTCGCTGCTATGGCGGTGCAATTTGAGCTGGCCATGCACGAGGATGAAGAAGTTCTGGGCGCTGTCGCCTTGGTAATAAAGGGTCTGACCGGCTTGCAGACGTCTGCTGCAGGTTGCCTGTTCAAGTTCGTCGAGTGCCGATTCCGGCAGCCCTTTGAAAAGAGGATGGTTGCAAAGCACGGCCAGGTGTGTGGACAGTTTGGACATGATCAGTTACCTCCGGCGTCGGATGCTAGTAAGTGGCCGGTAGGTGGTCGATTCTGCCGATGAGGTACTACTTTCGTAGAGATGGGAGGGGCTGCGAACAAGCTGGTCGTTGGGCGAGGCCGAGTGCATCGCTGGGGCGCCACTACGGCCGTATTCGAGCGAACCAAGTGCATTTGAAACAGTCTCTGACCTACCGGGATACCGAGTCGCACATCAGGAGAGTTTTCGATGCGTTTTGCCCGTTTGGTTCTGCTTGCGCAGGCGCTGGTGATGGCCAGCCTGAGCCTTGCTTACTGGCTCCGCCCCTACGAGATGGCCAATCTGAACGGCATGCTGCTGATGGAGAGCGCCTCGGTCAGTCATATGCGCGTCTACTACGGCGGGCTGCAGCTGGGCCTAGCGCTGTTTCTGCTCTGGGCAGCGCGGGCGCCGGAGCGAGCGCGACCCGCGTTGATGATGTTGATGATCACCATGACCGCGCTGGTTCTGGGCAGGCTGGTGTCGTTGTGGCTGGATGGCGGCGCGCTGGTCGGCTTCGACCTGGCTTCGCTGATCTACCGGATCTTCGCTGCCGCGCTGGCGGGTGTCGCCTGGCACCTCGTTCGCGAGCGTCCGGAACCTGAACCCGAGCGCATCGAGCCTGCCACGCGCCGACATGTCAGCGAAGCACCGAAACCTTTCCAGCTCGGCGAAGTGCCGCCGACACTCGCACCAACACCGGCCGAACCGGCAGCCCAACCCTTTCGTCGTGGCGATCCGTCCGAGTAGGGCTCAGGCAGCCGCTTCGAGATAGGCCGAGAGACTGTGCTGGTCGAGGATTTCGATGCGCCGACGCTGCACTGCGATCAGCCCTGCGTCGGTCAGGCGATGCAGGATGCGTGACAGGGTTTCCGGCTGGATGCCCAGCTGTGAGGCGATCAGGCGCTTGGGCAGGTCCAGATCGATCACGCCGCTGCGTGTCGCCTGCAACTCCTGAAACAGGTAGCGCACGACGCGCTGGCAGACATTCGACGAGGTCAGGTTGTCGATCTGGTGCAGCCGCTGGTCCAGCCGGTCGCTCAGGCTGCTGAGCAGCTGCATGCACAGTTGCGGCTGGGTTTCCAGCAAGCGCAGGTAGTGGCTGTTCTGCACGTTGAGCACCAGGCTTTCCTTGAGCGTGGTGGCGCTCAGCGGATGCTCGGGGAGCTTGTTGAACAGCAACGCCTCGGCGAAGGCTTCACCGGGGCGGACCACCTCGATGACCTTTTCCTGGCCGTCGCAAGTGATCCGGTGCAGCTTCACCTGGCCGTTGATCAGCACGTGAAAATGTTCAGCCGCATCACCCTGATGGAACAGCGTGCAGCCGGCGGGCAAACGCTTGACCGTGGTATGTGCCGCGATGTCCTGCAGAGCCCCTTCTGCCAGCCCACTGAACAGATGATGACGACGCAAGGTGTTGAGCACTGCGGAGCCCGTCAGCATGGCCATCCCCTTCCTTTTGATGGGGGCATGCTAGGTTGCACGGTGCCTCTATCCCATTTCTCCTAAGCCATACCTCTTTATGGGCAGGGGGGGTAGTCGCACTCAGCGCGCACTGCCGGCGAGGCGTTCGTAATCCAGCGTCAGTTGCTCGATCCTGCGCAGCAGCGAGTCGCTGGTAGTGACGATTACCGTCGGTACGTAGCGTGAATCCTCCGCCAGGCTGAAACCGGCACGGGCGAAGCGCCACTGGGCGGCGATCTGTTCGAGCTGGTGGTTGATCGTTTCGCTGTTCTGCGGTGCCTTGTTCAGCTCCTCCAGGCCGCGCTCGAATTCCGCGACGGCGGCGTTGAAGTCCTCCCGCAGACGCTGCTCCGGCAGCTTCCAGCTCATGGCCAGGTAGAGCATGGCGATGCGCTGGGTGAGCATGCGCTGCCGTCCGCTGCGGTTCACCAGTCGCGCCGCCTGGTTGCCACTGTGGCGTTCGATCTCCTGAACCAGGGCTTCGCTCTGGGCGAGAAAACGCTCGGCAAGGCGCAGCAGTTCGGCGGACTGCTCGCGATCCGGGCGGGTGAGCGCCAGTTGGCGGTACTGGCTCCAGGTCTGGGCGGCCTCGCCGAGTGCCTTGCGGATACCGTCATTCGGCGCATAGGCATCCAGCAGCTGAGCGTTTTCCTCGATGCTGGCGATGCTGCTGTCGAGCTGGCTGGCGGCGAGGTCGACACGAGTATCGGTGCCGATCATCAGGTAGTTCTTGGCGATGCGCTGGCTGAGCATGCGTTGCATGCCGGCACGGTTGACCGCCTCGGCGTCGCTAATGGCGGCCTGGCAGGAAAGGCTGCCGGCGAGCAGGCCGAGCAGCAGTGAGGCAGGTAGCAGGATCTTGAACATGGGCGCTCCTTACGTCCGGGCGGGGCGCGATGCTGACTGTGCAGTCAGCTCGGCGAGGACGAGACGATAGAGCGCTTCACTGCGATGGCATTGATGATCGTCAAGGGCTTACCGCCGTTGCCGGGAGTTGGGGCTTGGCGCACAGAAACGCGGCAGCGGTCGGCGGCGGCGGGGTCAGCCTTTCGCCTCGTTTTCCAGTACCCAGACTGCCGCCTCGACCCGCGACCGTAGGCCGAGCTTATGCAGCAGGTTCTTTACGTGGACCTTGACCGTGCCCTCGGTGATGCCGAGCTTGCGCGCGATCATCTTGTTGCTCTGGCCCTTGGCGATCTGGCGCAGCACTTCTTTTTCGCGCTTGGTCAGGCTGGAGAATTGCACCTGTCCGGATGGCTTCGGGCGCACCCGGATCGCCTCGGCGAGCACCTGGGTCAGTTCCGGACTCAGGGCCATGCGCCCGGTGGCGGCAATGCGGATCTGCTCGATCAGCTGATCGGCGTCCATGTCCTTGAGCAGGTAGCCGTCGGCACCGTTGCGCAGGGCTTCGAGCACATGGCTCTGTTCGTCGGACACGGTGAACATGACGATGCGTGCGTCGATATCGGCATCGCGCATGCGCCGGGTGGTCTCCAGGCCATCGATGCCCGGCATGTTGAGATCCATGAGGATCAGGTCGGGTTCGATCTGCAGCGCCAGGCTGATGGCGTCTTCGCCGTTACCGGCCTCGCCGATCAGCTCGAGGTCGTCTTCCAGCTCCAGCAGGTCACGCAGACCCCGACGCATCATGGGATGGTCGTCGACCAGCAGGATTCGGGTGGTTGTCCCTTCGTTCATGCGTGACAGGCTCCTGTATCAGGGGAATGTGGCGATAGGCGGGCGGGAAGCGGAGATGGACGGAGGTACCGCCGCCCGGTCGCAATCCGATGCTGATGCTGCCATTCAGGCTGTTGGCGCGTTCGCGCAGGATGATCAGGCCGTAGTGGCCGGCGCGCTGTTCCTCGGCACTGATGCCGATGCCGTCGTCCTCGATCTTCACATGGATGGTACCGATCTCGTCCTGGGTCAGCTTCAGCCAGCAGTGATCGGCCTCGGCATGCTTGACCACGTTGCTCAGGGCTTCACGGATGATCTGCAGGCAATGCACCTCCTCGTTGGGGGTGAGCGGGCAGTGGTCCAGGCGAAAGTCGTTCTCGATGTGCAGGCCGGAGTTGGCGCTGAACTCCTCGACGGTTGCCAGCAGGGCCGGTTTCAGCCCCGGCTCGTTGACCTTGATGCGGAAGGTGGTGAGCAGCTCGCGCAACTGGCGATATGCCGAATTCAGGCCGCGGTCGATTTGCTGCACGCTGTCGTCCAGCTGCGCCTGACTGCTTTCCTTCTGCATCAACCGCTTGAGGCGTGCCAGCTGCAGCTTCTGCGCCGACAGCGCCTGGGCCAGTGAATCGTGCAGCTCGCGGGCGATCACCGCCCGCTCCTCCATCAGCGCCAGACGCGCCTGCTTCTGGCCCAGCTGCGCCAGGCTCAGCGACGCGGCGAAGAGGTCGGCGAGCGTGGTCAGCAGCAGCTGCTGCCAGGACTCCAGCGACTCGCCGGCCGGATGCGCGACGCGCAGCGAGCCGAGATCGTCCTGCCCGGAGCGCAGCTCGAAAGTGACCAGCTCTTCACCGCTGGGCAGCAGCCCGCTCTGGTTGACTGGGCACACCTCGCACTGCGGCAGCTTGCAGTACTCCGGCGGTTGCAGGTCGTTCGAGGTCATCGCGGTGTGGCTGCCGGTCTCGGCGGTGCGGTTCAGGCACAGCGAGATCGGGCCGGTGCCGAGGATCTGCTGCACCTTCGCCAGCAGCGAGCCCATCATCTGTGACGGGTCATCCGGCTGGCTGTAGAGCATTCGCGCGCTGTTGAACAGCAGTTGCAGGGTGGCGTTGCTGCGGGTGAGGGCAGCGGTCTTGTCGTCGACCTTCTGCTCCATTTCAGCGTAAAGCCCGGCCAGCTCCTGGCTCATCTGATTCAGCGTGCGGGCCAGCAGGCTCAGCTCGGTGTCGCCGGGTATCTGCACCTGGCCGCTGAAGTCGCCCTTGCCGATATCGCGGGCCATCTTGGTCAGGCTGCGCAGCGGCGTGGCCAGGTTGTTGTGCAGCCCGTAGACCAGCACGAAGGCGATCAGCACGATGATGAACAGGGTGCCGGCCTGCAGCGCGCGGATGACGCCAAGCTTGCCCTCGGATGCTTCCTGCAGGGTGCGCACGAAGACGTCCAACTCGCTGACGAATTCCGGAGCTTCGCGGCGGTAATCATCGACCAGTGCCGGTTGCCTATCCAGCAGGGGACGCATGCGCTCTTCCCAGTGCTGCAGCACGCCCGCATGCAGGCCCGGCAGGGCAGAGCTGCCGTGACGATGCAGGGCCGAACGCAACGACGCCGAGCGCAGCGTGCTCTCGAGGGTTTCGATCCGCTCGGCGAGCAACGTCTGCGGCCCGTGTTCGGCAGTGAATGCCAGCCGGTAGGCCTGCATTCGCAAGCTACCGGCCTGATTGATCGCCTCGGCATCGCCTTCCAGTGCATCGGCCAGGTAAAGGCTTGCAAGCATGCTGATCAGCGAGAAGCCGATGATCACGACGAACGCTACCAGCGTGTTGAACACGATCGAGTGGCGGGTGGAGAGCTGATCGCTATCGGATTGAGGCATGGGCGGCTCGTCGGTCGGCGGTGCCTCATTCTGCGCCTTGTGGCATTCGCTTGCCATGGTGAGGGGGGTACTCCCAATGCTTTTGGGGCTATGTCTGGTCGGCTGACGTGTAGTGTTGTCAGTTCTTAAGTTATTGATAAGTAGAGTTTTTTATTGAGTAAACCGGAATAGCCCGAAAGAGGTAGAAAGGCACCCCAAAGCAAATTGCCACCGGTCGTGTATTGATCTGAGTCAAATTCGGGACGGTCCCCTCCGCTTAGCGTGCGAGCCATTCCTGATCCCGCTGCCTTTGCAAGCAGGGTCCTGGCGCCAAGAGGATCGACCATGAGCAATATCGAAAAGTGGGACGTGGAGGACCAGACGTTCTGGGACACCACCGGCAAGCGGATCGCCAATCGCAATCTCTGGATATCCATCCCGAGTCTGCTGATGGGCTTCGCCATCTGGCTGATGTGGGGCATCGTCACGGTGCAGATGCTCAACCTGGGCTTTCCCTTCGAGCCCGCTGAGCTGTTCACCCTGACCGCCATCGCCGGCCTCACGGGCGCCACGCTGCGCATTCCGGCGTCGTTCATGATCCGCATCGCCGGCGGACGTAACACCATCTTCCTGACCACCGCACTGCTGATGATCCCGGCCGCGGGTGCCGGTCTCGCCTTGCAGAGCCAGGACACGCCGCTGTGGGTCTTCCAGCTGCTGGCTTTCCTCTCCGGCATCGGCGGCGGCAACTTCGCCTGCTCCATGAGCAACATCAGCACCTTCTTTCCGAAGAATCAGCAGGGCTTGGCTCTAGGCCTGAACGCCGGCCTGGGCAACTTCGGCGTCACCACCATGCAGATCCTGATCCCGCTGGTGATGACCGCCGGCGTGTTCGGCGCCGTGGCCGGAGCGCCGATGGAACTGCTCAAGGACAGCGGTACGCTGATCGGCAAGATTCCCGCCGGCACCGACACCTGGATTCAAAACGCCGGTTGGGTATGGCTGTTGTTCCTGATTCCGCTGGCCTTCGCCGGTTGGAAGGGCATGAACAACCTGCTGGTGATTTCGCCGACTCCGGGTTACCCGCTGAACGCCTTCGGCAAGATCCTTGGCCTCTACGCCGTGGCCTTCGTTGCCGCTGCGGTCGGGCTGTACCTCTACCTGCCGGCGCCCATCGGCCTGGGCGTGCTGAACATGTGGGGCGTGATGCTGCTCACCATCGGCCTGACCCTCGGCATGCTGCGCATGCTGCCAGGTAGCATCAAGCCAAACATCAAGCGCCAGTTCACCATCTTCCGGGACAAGCACACCTGGTCGATGAGCATCCTCTACATCCTGACCTTCGGCTCCTTCATCGGCTTCTCCATGGCGCTGCCGCTGTCGATCACGGTGATCTTCGGCTTCATGAACGAGGTCGGCGCCGATGGCGTGGTGACTCGTGTCGCCAATCAGAATGCGCCGAGCGCCCTGACATACGCCTGGATCGGCCCCTTCGTCGGTGCCCTGATCCGTCCGCTGGGCGGCTGGATCTCCGACAAGGTCGGCGGCTCCATCGTCACCCAGGTGATCTCGGTGGTCATGGTCGGCGCCTCGGTCGCGGCCGGCTATGTGATGCATCAGGCCTACGCTTCGGCCCAGCCTGAAGAGTTCTTCTTCCTGTTCTTGGTGCTGTTCCTGGTGCTGTTCGCCGCCAGCGGCATCGGCAACGGCTCCACCTTCCGCACCATCGGCGTGATCTACGACCGCGAGAAGGCCGGTCCGGTACTCGGCTGGACTTCCGCTGTCGCCGCCTACGGCTCCTTCGTCGCCCCGATCGTGATCGGCGAGCAGGTCAAGGCCGGCACCCCCGAGGTGGCCATGTACGGCTTCGCGGTGTTCTACGCGCTGTGCCTGGTCCTCAACTGGTGGTTCTACCTACGCCCCAACGCCTACGTGAAGAACCCCTGAGTCTGGAGTGCCGCCATGAAGATCATGATTGCCTACGACAACTCGCGTAACGCCAGGAAAGCCCTGGACGCCACCCTCGACATGTTCGGCCCGCTCAAGCCGCTGATCATGCTCATCGGCGTGGTGGAAGAAACCCGCGACACCAGCGATTCAGCCGTCGAGCTCTACGAGCGCGAGCGCAACGAGTTCCGCGGTTTCCTGCAGGAGGCGGCTGACAAGGTCAGCGCCTTCGGCCTGGATGCCGACGTGATCCTCGCCGAAGGCGACGCCCGCAAGATGATTCTCAAAGCAGCCGAGCACAAGAAGCCCGACCTGCTGGTGATTGCGCGGCATTCCAACGAACCGGACGGCGGCTTCATTTCCCGCTCGCTGAATCTGTTGGTCGACGAGCTCGACTACATGACCTTCGGCAGCGTCAGCGCATTCCTGGCCCGCCGGGCGCCTTGCCCGGTCCTGATCCAAGCCTGCCCCTGAGTGAGGAGCTCAACATGAGAGTTTCTACGCTGTTCGAATGGAAGCGCCCCGAGATCCGTGCCCTGCATCTGACCTGGATCGCCTTCTACATCTGCTTCTTCGTCTGGTTCGGCATGGCGCCGCTGGCCTCGAGCATGCTGAAAAGCGTGAACTGGCTGACGCCCGAGGACCTCAAGCTGTTTGCCATCGCCAACGTGGCGCTGACCATCCCGGCGCGCATCCTGGTCGGCATGGCGCTCGACCATTGGGGCCCGCGCCGGGTGTTCTCGGTGCTGCTGGTGGTGATGGCTGCGCCTGCGCTGTTCTTCGCCTTCGGTGACAGTCGCACCCAGCTGCTGGTGTCGCGCCTGATCCTCAGCTCCATCGGTGCCAGCTTCGTGGTCGGTATCCACATGACCGCCATGTGGTTCAAGCCCAAGGACATCGGTTTTGCCGAAGGCTTCTACGCCGGTTGGGGCAACTTCGGTTCCGCGGCCGCTGCCATGAGCCTGCCAGCCATTGCCATCCACGCCTTCGGCGGTCCGGAAGGCTGGCGCTGGGCGATCGCCAGCTCGGCGATCATCATGGCCGTCTACGGCGTGTACTACTGGTTCGCGCTCACCGATGGCCCGGTCGGCACCATCCACCGCAAGCCGCACAAGGCCAGCGCGCTGGAAGTCAGCACCTGGGCCGACATGATCAAGCTGATCATCTGGACCATCCCCATGGTCGGCGTGCTCGGCATCCTGGTCTGGCGCATCGAGGGCCTGGGCTACCTGGGCTCCACCGGCGCGCTGATCTGCTATGCGGTGATCGCCCTGGTGGTGATCTTCCAAGTGGTGCAGATCCTGCGGGTCAACGTGCCGATCCTGAAGAAGGGCGTGCCGGAAGACGACAAGTACCCCTTCAACACCGTGGCCGCGCTGAACTCCACCTACTTCGCCAACTTCGGTGCGGAGCTGGCGGTGGTCTCGATGCTGCCGATGTTCTTCGAGCAGACCTGGGGCCTGACACCGACCACCGCCGGCATCATCGCCGCCTCCTTCGCCTTCGTGAACCTGGTGGCGCGGCCCATGGGTGGCCTGGTCTCCGACCGCTTCGGCAATCGCCGCTTCGTCATGCTGGCCTACATGTTCGGTATCGCCGTCGGCTTCCTGCTGATGGGGCTGATGAACTCCAAGTGGCCGCTGATCGTCGCCGTGGCGATCACCGTGCTCTGCTCGGTCTTCGTTCAGGGTGCCGAGGGCGCGACCTTCGGGATCATCCCGTCGATCAAGCGCCGGGTGACCGGGCAGATCTCCGGCATGGCCGGGGCCTACGGCAACGTCGGTGCCGTCTGCTACCTGACCCTGTTCACCTTCGTGACCCCCTCGCAGTTCTTCATGGTGATTGCCGCCGGTGCCTTCGTCAGCTTCGGGCTCTGCCTGCTCTGGCTGAAGGAGCCCGAGGGCGCGTTCTCCGATGAGTACTACGTATCCAGCGTCGACCGGGAGCTGGAGGCCCGCCAGAAGCTCGCGTCCTGACGTTTCAACGAATGAATGCGCCAGCCACATCGGCTGGCGCAAGCCGAGATTGATAAGCCGACCGGTCGGGCCAGTGGTTCGCAACCGGAGTGAGGAGAGAAACCAATGAGCCACTTGCTCGATCAACTGCGCTTCTTCAACAGGAAGCAAGGCGAGTTCGCCGATGGTCATGGCGAAACCCGCATCGAATCCCGCGACTGGGAGAACGTCTACCGCTCGCGCTGGCAGTACGACAAGATCGTGCGGTCCACCCACGGGGTGAACTGCACTGGATCATGCTCCTGGAAGATCTACGTGAAGAACGGCCTGATCACCTGGGAAACCCAGCAGACCGATTACCCGCGCACCCGCAACGACCTGCCCAACCACGAGCCGCGCGGCTGCCCGCGCGGGGCCAGCTACAGCTGGTACATCTACAGCGCCAACCGCCTGAAGTACCCCAAGGTGCGCAAGCCGCTGCTCAAGCTGTGGCGCGAAGCGCGGCGCAACATGTCCCCAGTGGACGCCTGGGCCAGCATCGTCGAAGACAAGGCCAAGGCCGAGTCCTACAAGAGCAAGCGCGGCATGGGCGGCTTCATCCGCTCGAGCTGGGAAGAAGTCAACGAGATCATCGCCGCGGCCAACGTTTACACGGTCAAGCAGTACGGTCCGGACCGCGTCATCGGCTTCTCGCCGATCCCGGCCATGTCGATGGTTTCCTACGCCGCAGGTTCCCGTTACCTGTCGCTGATCGGTGGTGTGTGCCTGTCGTTCTACGACTGGTACTGCGACCTGCCGCCGGCCTCGCCGCAGATCTGGGGCGAGCAGACCGACGTGCCGGAATCGGCCGACTGGTACAACTCCAACTACATCATCGCCTGGGGCTCCAACGTCCCGCAGACCCGTACGCCGGATGCGCACTTCTTCACCGAGGTCCGCTACAAGGGCACCAAGACCGTTGCCATCACCCCGGACTACGCCGAAGTCGCCAAGCTCACCGACCTCTGGCTCAACCCGAAGCAGGGCACCGACGCCGCGCTGGCCCAGGCCTTCGCCCACGTCATCTTCAAGGAATTCCACCTCGAGAAGCCGAGCGAGTACTTCCGCGACTACGCCAAGCGCTACACCGACCTGCCGGTGCTGGTGCGCCTGAACGAGAAGGACGGCAGCTACATCGCCGACCGCTTCCTGCGCGCCTCCGATCTGGCCGACAACCTCGGTCAGGAAAACAACCCCGAGTGGAAGACCATCGCCGTCGACGGCAGCACTGGCGAGCTGGTTTCGCCGCTGGGTTCGATCGGCTACCGCTGGGGCGAGAAGGGCAAGTGGAACATCGAAGCCCGCGAAGGCAAGGACGGCCGTGATGTAGACCTGAGCCTGAGCCAGATCGATGGTGGCGAAACGGCCGAGGTCGCCTTCCCGTACTTCGGCGGCATCATGCATGAGCACTTCCAGCACGCCGAAGGCGAAAGCATCCAGTTGCGCCGCGTGCCGGTCCGTACCATCACCCTGGCCGATGGCAGCACCACCAAGGTCGCCACCGTGTTCGACCTGATGGCCGCCAACCTGGGCATCGACCGTGGTCTGGGTGGCAGCAACGTCGCCTCCAGCTACGACGACGCCAGCGTGCCCGGCACCCCGGCCTGGCAGGAAGTCATCACTGGCGTCTCGCGCGAGAAGGCGATCCAGATCGCCCGTGAATTCGCCGACAACGCCGACAAGACCCATGGCCGTTCCATGATCATCGTCGGTGCGGCGATGAACCACTGGTACCACATGGACATGAACTACCGCGGCCTGATCAACATGCTGATGTTGTGCGGTTGCGTGGGGCAGACCGGTGGTGGCTGGGCGCACTACGTCGGTCAGGAAAAGCTGCGTCCGCAGTGCGGCTGGCTGCCGCTGGCCTTCGGCCTCGACTGGAGCCGTCCGCCGCGCCAGATGAACGGCACCAGCTTCTTCTACAACCACAGCTCGCAGTGGCGCCACGAGAAGATGAGCATCCACGAAGTGCTCTCGCCGCTGGCCGACAAGTCGCAGTTCCCCGAGCACATGCTCGACTACAACATCCGCGCCGAGCGCGCCGGCTGGCTGCCGAGCGCACCGCAGCTCAACCGCAACCCGCTGCAGATCTGCCGTGACGCCGAAGCGGCCGGCATGTCGCCGGTCGACTACGTCACCCAGTCGCTGAAGGACGGTTCGCTGAAGTTCGCCTGCGAGCAGCCGGACAACCCGGATAACTTCCCGCGCAACATGTTCGTCTGGCGTTCCAACCTCTTGGGCAGCTCGGGCAAGGGCCACGAGTACATGCTCAAGTACCTCCTGGGCACCAAGAACGGCGTGATGAACGAGGATCTCGGCAAGCGCGACGGCTTCAAGCCGCTCGAAGCCGAATGGCAGGACGAGGGCGCCATCGGCAAGCTCGACCTGGTCACCACCCTCGACTTCCGTATGTCCTCGACCTGCGTGTATTCCGACATCGTCCTGCCGACCGCGACCTGGTACGAGAAGGACGACATGAACACCTCGGACATGCACCCCTTCATCCACCCGCTGTCGGCAGCCATCGACCCGGCCTGGGAAGCGCGTTCCGACTGGGAGATCTACAAGGGCATCGCCAAGGCGTTCTCGAAGATGGCCGAAGGTCATCTGGGCGTGGAGAAGGATCTGGTCACCGTGCCGCTGCTGCACGACAGTCCCGGCGAACTGGCCCAGCCGTTCGGCGGCACCGACTGGAAGACCGCTGGCGTCGATCCGCAGCCGGGCAAGAACTGCCCGAACATGGCGGTGGTCGAGCGCGACTATCCGGCCACCTACAAAAAGTTCACCTCCCTCGGCCCGCTGCTCGACAAGCTCGGCAACGGCGGCAAGGGCATCAACTGGAACACCCAGGATGAAGTCGATTTCCTCGGCGAGCTGAACTACAAGGTGCGCGAGGAGGGCGTCAGCCAAGGGCGTCCGCAGATCGAGTCGGCCATCGACGCCGCCGAGGTAATCCTCAGCCTGGCTCCGGAAACCAACGGTCACGTCGCCGTGAAGGCCTGGGCCGCGCTGTCGGAATTCACCGGCCGCGACCACAGCCACCTGGCGCTGCCGAAGGAGCACGAGGCGATCCGCTTCCGTGACATCCAGGCGCAGCCGCGCAAGATCATCTCCAGCCCGACCTGGTCGGGCCTGGAAGACGAGCATGTGTCGTACAACGCCGGCTACACCAACGTCCACGAGTACATCCCGTGGCGCACCATCACCGGTCGCCAGCAGTTCTTCCAGGATCACCCCTGGATGCAGGCCTTCGGTGAGCAGCTGATGAGCTACCGGCCGCCGATCAACACCCGCACCATCGATTACGTGAAGGGCAAGAAGAGCAACGGCAACCCCGAGATCGTCCTGAACTGGATCACCCCGCACCAGAAGTGGGGCATCCACAGCACCTACTCGGACAACCTGATCATGCTCACCCTGAGCCGTGGTGGCCCGATCGTGTGGATGTCCGAAGTCGATGCCAAGAAGGCCGGCATCGAGGACAACGACTGGATCGAGTGCTTCAACGCCAACGGTGCCCTGACCGCCCGTGCGGTGGTCAGCCAGCGCGTGATGGAAGGCATGGTGATGATGTACCACGCCCAGGAACGCATCGTGAACGTGCCCGGCAGCGAGACCACCAAGACCCGCGGCGGCCACCACAACTCGGTGACCCGCGTGGTGCTCAAGCCCACCCACATGATCGGCGGTTACGCCCAGCAGGCGTACGGCTTCAACTACTACGGCACCGTGGGTTGCAACCGTGACGAGTTCGTCGTGGTACGCAAGATGGCCAAGGTCGACTGGCTCGACGGCCCGAACGGCAACGACCTGCCGCAACCCCTGCCGCAAGACATCTGAGGAATAGGCCATGAAGATTCGTTCACAAGTGGGCATGGTCCTGAACCTGGACAAGTGCATCGGCTGCCACACCTGCTCGATCACCTGCAAGAACGTCTGGACCAGCCGCGAAGGCATGGAATACGCCTGGTTCAACAACGTCGAGAGCAAGCCTGGCATCGGCTACCCGAAAGAGTGGGAGAACCAGGACAAGTGGAAGGGCGGCTGGGTGCGCAATGGCGATGGCACCATCAATCCGCGTATCGGTGGCAAGTTCCGCGTGTTGGCGAACATCTTCGCCAACCCGGACCTGCCGACCATCGATGACTACTACGAGCCGTTCGACTTCGACTACCAGAACCTGCACACCGCGCCGATCTCCGATCACCAGCCGGTTGCACGTCCGCGCTCGCTGATCTCCGGTCAGCGCATGGAGAAGATCGAGTGGGGCCCGAACTGGGAAGAAATTCTCGGTACCGAGTTCGCCAAGCGTCGCAAGGACAAGAACTTCGACAACATCCAGGCGGACATCTACGGGCAGTACGAAAACACCTTCATGATGTACCTGCCGCGCCTGTGCGAGCACTGCCTGAACCCGACCTGCGCCGCGTCCTGCCCGAGCGGTGCGATCTACAAGCGCGAGGAGGACGGCATCGTCCTCATCGACCAGGAGAAGTGCCGCGGCTGGCGCATGTGCATCAGCGGCTGCCCGTACAAGAAGATCTACTTCAACTGGAAGAGCGGCAAATCCGAGAAGTGCATCTTCTGCTTCCCGCGCATCGAGGCCGGCATGCCGACCGTCTGTGCCGAGACCTGCGTAGGCCGCATCCGCTACCTCGGCGTGCTGCTGTACGACGCCGACCGCATCCATGAAGTGGCCAGCACCGTCAACGAGCAGGACCTGTACGCCAAGCAACTGGAGATCTTCCTCGATCCGTTCGATCCGAAGGTCATCGAGCAGGCGCTCAACGACGGCGTACCGATGTCGGTGATCGAAGCTGCGCAGAAGTCGCCGGTCTACAAGATGGCGGTCGACTGGAAGCTGGCCCTGCCGCTGCACCCGGAATACCGCACGCTGCCGATGGTGTGGTACGTGCCGCCGCTGTCGCCGATCCAGAACGCTGCCAGCGCCGGTCACGTCAGCATGGACGGCGTGCTGCCGGACGTCGACAGCCTGCGCATCCCGCTGCGTTACCTGGCCAACCTGCTTACCGCAGGTGACGAGGAGCCGGTCAAGCTGGCGCTCAAGCGCATGCTCGCCATGCGCGCCTACAAGCGCGCCGAGCAGGTCGATGGCGTGCAGGACCTCAAGGTGCTGGAGAGTGTCGGTCTGTCGGTGGCCCAGGTGGAGGACATGTACCGCTACCTGGCCATCGCCAACTACGAAGACCGCTACGTGATCCCGACCGCGCACCGCGAAGAGGCGATGAGCGACGCCTTCGCCGAGCGCTCCGGTTGCGGCTTCAGTTTCGGCAGCGGCTGCTCGGGCGCCTCGGACACCAACATGTTCGGTGCCAAGAAGGCCAACCGCCGCGACATCATCAAGACCGTCCAGCTGTGGGAGGACTGAGCCATGCGCATCCTTAAAGTGATTTCCCTGCTGCTGGACTACCCCGACCAGCACCTGCGCGACGGCCATGCCGAACTGGCCCAGGCCATCGGCTCGGCCCGCGAGATCAGCCCGGAGCAGCGCATCGCGCTGCGCCGCCTGCTCGACGAGCTGACCGAAGACGACCTGATGGACGTGCAGGAGCGCTACACCGACCTGTTCGACCGTGGCCGTTCACTCTCGCTGCTGCTGTTCGAACACGTGCATGGCGAGTCCCGCGACCGCGGCCAGGCGATGGTCGACCTGATGGCGCAGTACACCGAGGCCGGTTTCGACATCGGCGTACGCGAGCTGCCGGATTACATCCCGCTGTACCTCGAGTATCTCGCCACCCGCGATGACCTCGAGGCCCGCGAGGGTCTGGCCGACGTGTCGCACCTGCTGGCTCTGCTGGCAGCGCGTCTGCAGGAACGCGAGAGCCCGCATGCCGCGTGCTTCCGTGCGCTGCTGCAGATCGCCGGCGAGCCGGTGCAGGAAACCCTGGCCAGCCTGCAGGAGCAGGTTGCCGCCGAGGAGCGCGACGACTCGCTGGAAGCGCTGGACAAGATCTGGGAGGAGGAACAGGTCAACTTCCTCCAGGCCGAGCAGCAGGATCGCTGCCCATCCATGCCGAGCGGGCCGGGCAAGGCTCGCGAGGAAAGCCCGGTGCCGCTGCACTGGACCGATTTCAAGCATGACGGGCAGGCCGCCGCGCTCGCCCAGGAGGTGCGCAATGTCTAACTTCAATTTCCTGCTGTTCGGGGTCTACCCCTACATCGCCCTGGCCATTTGCCTGATCGGCAGCTGGGCGCGTTTCGACCTTTCGCAGTACAGCTGGAAGGCCGGTTCCAGCCAGATGCTGTCGAACAACCGCATGCGCCTGGCGAGCAACCTGTTCCACGTCGGCATCATCTTCATCCTGGCCGGTCACTTCGTCGGTCTGCTGATGCCCGAGGCGCTGTACCACTCGTTCATCACCAGCGGCCAGAAGCAGATCGTGGCGATGGTCTCCGGTGGCTTCTTCGGCATCCTCTGCCTGATCGGCCTGGTGATGCTGATTCATCGCCGTCTGACCGATGCCCGTGTGCGTGCCACCTCCAACACCAGCGACATCATGATCCTCTTCGTGCTGCTGGCGCAGCTGGTGCTGGGTCTGCTGACCATCGTCGCCTCTACCGGCCATCTGGACGGTTCGGTGATGGTCCTGCTGGGTACCTGGGCGCAGAGCCTGGTCACCCTGCAGCCGGTCAAGGCCGCAGGCGCCATCGAGTCGGTCAGTGTCATCTACAAGCTGCACGTGTTCCTCGGTATGACCCTGTTCGTGCTGTTCCCCTTCACTCGTCTGGTGCACATCGTCAGTGCCCCGGTGTGGTACCTGGGCCGGCGCTACCAGATCGTCCGCCAGAAGGGCGTCAAGCCAAGCGTGCCGCGCCCGCAGCGTCCGCGCACCTACGAAGCCCCGGCCCGCGAAACTGCCGTGCCGACCGCTGTGCCTGCCACGGCAAAGAGCAAGACCCCGGTATGACCCTCGCCGGCTGACGCCCCGTGCGTCAGCCGTCCTGGCCGATCGGATCGAAGGTTCAAGCGTCTTATCGAGGTAATCATCATGGGTTGTGGATGCGGTGGTAGCACAGGTGGAAGCGGCGGCTGCGGTGGCGGCGCGCGTCCGGAAATCGAAGTGCCGGCAGATGCACCTCTGTTCGAGGAGCTGCCGCACGAGGAAGACAGCGAGCCGGCTGCCGAGCAGGCGTCCGGTGAACCGCTGCTGATTGCCAGCAGCGAACAGGAATGGCCGCGGGTGCGGGTCAATGGGGTGGCGATCGCCTCCCAGGCCATCGCCCAGGAGCTGCAGTACCACCCGGCCGAAAGCCGCGAAGAGGCCGTCTACCTGGCGACCCAGGCGCTGGTGCTGCGCGAGTTGCTGCAGCAGCGCATCGGCGAGCTGGGCCTGGTGGTGCAGGCGACAGCCGGCGAGAGCGAGGAGGAGGCGGCCACCCGCACGCTGATCGAGCAGGAAGTGCCGCTGCCGCTGGCGGACGAGGCGGCCTGCCGGCAGTACTACAGCGGCAATCAGCAGCGCTTCTTCAGCGCACCGTTGCTGGCTGCGCGGCACATCTTGCTGGCCTGTCCGGCGGATGACGCCGAGGCGCGCAGCCTGGCTCGCGAACAGGCGCAGGGCCTGATCGCCGAACTGCAGGTCGCGCCGCAACGCTTCGCCGAACTGGCGCTGCAGCATTCGGCTTGCCCGTCGAAGGCGCAGGGCGGCGCGCTGGGCCAGATCAGCAAGGGCCAGACGGTGCCGGAGTTCGAGCGCCAGCTGTTCCGTCTGCCGGTCGGCCTGTGCACGCAGCCGCTGGAAAGCCGTTACGGCTATCACCTGGTGTTCGTTGATCAGCGCATCGAAGGCGAGCAGCTGCCCTACGAGGTAGTCGCCGGTTCGATTCGCGCCGAACTCAATCAGCGTGTCTGGCAGATTGGTGTCAGCCAGTACCTGCAGAACCTGGTGGGTGCGGCGAACATCGAAGGCATCCATATGCAGGGCGCGGAAACGCCACTGATGCAATAACGGCGGCTTGGCCCTGCGCCGGGTGGATGGGGTTTCACCACCCACCGCGCGGGCCCTCGGTGGATGAATAAGCGTCATCCACCCTACGAGGCTTCAGAGGTGTTATCGATGACTCAACTACGCGATGCCCACAACCGCCAGATCGACTACCTGCGCATGTCGGTGACCGACCGCTGCGACTTCCGCTGCGTCTACTGCATGGCCGAGGACATGACCTTCCTGCCGCGCCAGCAGGTGCTCGGTCTGGAGGAGTTGGAGCGCATCGCGCGGATCTTCGTCGGCCTCGGGGTGAAGAAGATTCGCCTCACCGGCGGCGAGCCGCTGGTGCGCCAGGGCATCGTCGGGTTGTGCGAGCGCATTGCTGCACTGCCCGGCCTGCGTGAGCTGGTGATGACCACCAATGGCTCGCAGCTGGTCAAGCTTGCAGCACCGCTGGCGCGCGCCGGGGTCAAGCGGCTGAACATCAGCCTGGATAGCCTAGATGCCGCCAAATTCCACGCCATCACCCGCACCGGTCAGCTGCAGCAGGTCCTCGATGGCATCGACGCGGCACGGGACGCCGGCTTCGAGCGGATCAAGCTCAATGCCGTGGTGATGAAGGGCCGCAACGCCGAGGAGGTCGCCGACCTGGTGGACTTCGCCATCGCCGGTGGGCTCGACCTGAGCTTTATCGAGGAAATGCCGCTGGGTGACGTCGGCCGTTCGCGTGGTGAGAGTTTCTGCTCCAGCGACGAAGTACGTGCGCTGATCGCCGAGCGCCATGCGCTGATCGATTCGGCCGAGCAGAGCGGCGGCCCGGCGCGCTACGTGCGCCTGGCGGACCATCCGCAGACGCGCATCGGCTTTATCTCGCCGCATTCGCACAACTTCTGCGCCACCTGCAACCGTGTGCGGCTGACGGTAGAGGGGCGCCTGCTGCTGTGCCTGGGCCACGAGAATTCCATCGATCTGCGCGCACTGCTGCGCCGCCATCCGACCAGCGACCAGCCGGTGATCGACGCGATCCACGCCGCGCTGCAACGCAAACCGCTGCGCCATGAATTCTCCAGCAGCGGCGAGGTTCAGGTGTTGCGCTTCATGAATGCCAGTGGTGGTTGAGGCGGGCGCCGGCATGGGCTACGAGTCAACCGTCTAATTCGCTACCATCGACCGGCATCCCCGGTTTGACCCACGTGCCCAGCTGCCGCAGCCGGGCCTTGTCGCAGAGCCAGGTCGCACAATCGCCTGCAGCGTTGTCAGACCTCATGGCACCCGTGCCGCGCGGACATACCTCCAATGGGGAATGGGTTCGCATACGGCGCCGGTGCAGCCTGCGCACACATCTTCAAGGGAGTTTCGAGCCATGGCTCACCTGTCCAACACCGAATTCCAGCCCCTGAGCATTGCGGTGCTCACGGTGAGCGACACCCGCAACATCGATTCCGATACCTCCGGCCAGGCGCTGATCGACGGCCTGCAGAGCGCCGGCCATACCCTGGCCGAACGGGCTATCGTCAAGGACGATATCTGGCAGATCCGCGCCCGCGTCTGCAGCTGGATTGCCAGCGAGAACGTGCAGGTCGTGCTGATCACCGGGGGTACCGGTTTCACCGCCCGCGACAACACTCCGCAGGCGGTACAGCCGCTGCTGGACAAGGACGTCGACGGCTTCGGCGAGCTGTTCCGCTACGTTTCGCTGGGCGAGATCGGCACCTCCACCGTGCAGTCCCGCGCGCTGGCCGGCATGAGCAACGGCACCCTGGTCTGCTGCCTGCCGGGCTCGACCAACGCCTGCCGCACCGCCTGGAACAAGATCCTCGTCGAGCAGCTGGACAGCCGCACCAAGCCCTGCAATTTCGTCCCCCACCTCAAGGCCAGCGCAGTCGAATACTGCGGGCCACGCTCATGAGCGCCTGCGGCTGTGATACCGGCGGGCTGAAGCCGGTTGACGAGGCCATCGCCGAGCTGCTGGCACGGGTGCCGGCGCCGCCTGCGGTGGAAGAGGTCGCGCTGCGCGATGCTCTCGGTCGCGTGCTCGCCGAACCGCTGGATGCGAGCTTTCCGGTGCCGCCCTGGGACAACAGCGCGATGGACGGCTACGCCCTGCGCGCGGCCGATCTGCCGGCCGAGGGCGGTGCGCTGCCACTTGCCGGGCGCATCGCCGCCGGCGATGCCGCCAGTCAGCAGCTGCCGGCCGGGCATGCGGTGCGCATTTTCACTGGCGCGCCTTTGCCGCCGGGCGCGGACGCCGTGGTGGCGCAGGAAAACTGCCGTATCGAAGGCGATCGCATCTGGCTGCCGGCGGTGAACGCCGGTGACAACGTGCGCTGCCTGGGTGAGGAAACCGCGGCTGGCGAGCGTCTGATCGACGCCGGCAAGCGTCTGCGCCCGCAGGAGCTCGGCCTGCTGGCGACCTTCGGCGTGGCGCGGGTGAAGTTGTACCGGCGTCTGCGCGTGGCGCTGCTGTCCAGCGGCAACGAACTGCGCGAGCCGGGCGAGCCGCTGGGCGCCGGGCAGATCTACAACTCCAACCGCTACAGCCTGCTCGGCGTGTTGCAGAGCCTCGGCTGCGAGGTGCACGACTACCCGATCCTGATCGACGATCTGGGCGCCAGCCGCGACGCGCTGGCCGATGCGGCGAGCCGCTTCGACCTGATCATCACCTCGGGCGGTGTTTCGGTGGGTGAGGAGGATCACCTTAAGCAGGCGATTCGCGAATTGGGCGAGCTGCACCTGTGGCGCCTGGCGATCCAGCCGGGCAAGCCGCTGGCCTTCGGCGAAGTCAACGGCACGCCGTGGATCGGCCTGCCCGGCAACCCGGCGGCGGCGCTGGTCACCTCGCTGGTGGTGGCGCGGCCGTTCCTGCTGCGCGCCCAGGGCTGCACGCAGGTCGAGGTCACGCCGCTGCGCCTGCCGGCCGGCTTCGCCTGGCGCAAGGCCAACGTGCGCCAGCAGTTCCTGCGCGCGCGGCTCGAAGCGGTCGATGGCCGGCTCGAGGTGCGTCTGTTCCCACGCCAGGGTTCGGCCATGCTGACCTCCGCGACTTGGGCCGACGGCCTGGCCATCGTCGAATGCCAGCGCACCCTGGCCGAAGGCGAGCTGGTGCAGTACCTGCCGTTCAGCGAACTGCTCGGCTGAGACACGACAACGCCCGGCCGATGCGAGTCGGCCGGGCGTTTTCGCGTCTGCGCTTCAGGCCTGACGATGGCGCGGCAGCATGCGCTGCAGGGTGCCGTCGCGGCGCACGTATTGGTGGAACAGTGCGGCCACCGCATGCAGGCCAATCAGCCAGTAGCCGGCCACCGCCACGGCCTCGTGCAGCTCCTTGACCTGGCCGGCGAGCTTCTGGTTGGCGCCGATCAGCGCCGGCAGCTCGAGGCCGAAGAAGGGAATCGGCTTGTCCGCCGCGCTCAGGGTCAGCCAACCGAGCAGCGGCAGGCCGATCATCAGCCCGTACAGCGCCAGGTGCATCAACTTGGCCAGGGCATGTTCCCAACCCGCGCCGGCAAGCGCCCGCGGTGCCGGGTGTAGCCAGCGCGCGATCAGGCGCAGCCAGACCAGCGCGAACACCGTCATGCCGAGCATGAAGTGCCAGTGCTTGAGCAGCTCGCGCGGCTCGCTGCCCTTGGGGAAATTGCCCTTGAGTTCGATGGTGGCGTAAACCGCCGCGATCAACAGCAGCATCAGCCAGTGCAAGGCGATGGACAGTCGCCCGTATCCCGCCGCACCCGTTCTATCGTTCATTTCACCTACTCCGCGTGTGGTTAACGTGGCGATTCTAGGCGGCGAAACTTAAGCGAAGCTTAGCGAGCGCGGGACGGGTTGCCGCAGCTAGAACGCAGGCGGTGACATGTTTCGCGGAAGCCGCACCACGACCCGCAGACCGCCGAGTGGCGAATCCAATAGCTCGACGCTGGCACCATGCAGCTCGGCGATGCGGGCGACGATGGATAGCCCGAGTCCGGCGCCCTGACCGCTGCCGAGGCGGAAGAAGCGTTCGAACAGTTGTGGACGCAGCTCGGCGCTGATGCCCGGCCCGCTGTCATCAATCGCCAGGATCATCTGCTCGGCATCGCCATGCAGCTGCACGTCGATCCGCCCACCCTGAGGTGTGTACTCCAGTGCATTGCTCAGCAGATTCTGCAGCAGCGTGGTCAGGCTCGCGGCATCGCCGATGAGGCGACAATCGGCCTGGTCGTCCGCCTCCAGGGTCAGCTCCTGGTCGTGGGCGATGGCCAGCGGAGTGAGCTCGGCGAGTGTTTCGCGTGCCAGCATGCGCAGGTCCAGCGGCGCCAGACGCAACTGCTGGGCGCTAGGCTCGAGGCGCGCCAGAGTGAGCAGCTGCGTGACCACGCGGGTCGTACGGTCCACGCCGACTACCAGCTGCTCGAGCGCCACCTCGCGCTCGCCGTCGTTGGCGGCCTGTTGTGCGTTCTGCGCATGGATGCGCAGCACTGCCAGTGGTGTGCGCAGCTCATGGGCAGCGTCGGCAATGAAGCGCTTTTCGCGCTCGACCAGTTGGTTGACCTGCTGCAGCAGACGGTTGAGGGAGGCGGCCACCGGCTCCAGCTCCTGCGGTAGTGGTGCCAGCAGCAGCGGCGCGAGATTGTCGGGATCGCGGCTCTTGAGCAACTGCGCCATGCGCGCCAGCGGACGCAGCCCCCAGCCGACCGCAAACCAGATCAGCAGCGCCAGCAGTGGCAGACCAATGAGATCCGGCAAGAGGCTGCGCCGGGCGATCTTGCCCACCAGCTCGCCGCGCACGTCGCCGCGCTCGCTGAGCAGAATCCACAGGTCGTCCTCGCGGTCCTGCAACAGAAACAGGCGCCAGAGGTGGTCGTCGAGGACCACGTCGTGATAGCCGCCGGACAGACGAGCGAAAGGCGTCGGTGCCTCGCCGGTGCCCGCCAGCAATTGCTGCAGCGCGCCATTCGGCGCGCCGGCCGATTGCAGCACGGTACTGCCGTCAGCCGCGTACACCTGGAAGCCCAGCTTGGTCTCGTAATCATGGCCGGGCACGCCCTGATCGCGGCGCGCATTCACCGCCGCGTCCAGCGCTTGCTGCAGTGCGCGTCGCGCTTGCGGATTCATCTCGCGGCCGACCAAGCCTTGCACCAGCCGCGCACTCTGCGCCAGCTGTGCGTCGAACAGCTCCTCGATCTCATGACGCGCATCGCGATAGCTGCGCCAGGAGATCAGGCTAAGCGAGACCAGCAGCGTGCCCAGCAGCAGCGCCAGGGTGCGATGGCGGATCGAGCGCCTCAGCATTTTTCCACCAGGTAGCCCACGCCGCGCACGGTGCGAATCAGTTCGGGAAAGAACTTCTTGCGCAGATGGTGGATGTGCACCTCCAGAGCGTTGCTCTCGACTTCGTCGCCCCAACCGTAGAGCACCTGTTGCAGGCGATCGCGGGTCAGCACGCGGCCGGGCTGGGCAATCAGCTCATGCAGCAGGACGAACTCCTTGCGCGGCAGGTTGATCGGCGTGCCCTGGTAGCTGACCTGCTGGTTGACCGGGTCGAGCAGGATGCCGCGGTATTCCAGGCTCGGCTCCGGGCGATTGAAGCTGCGCCTGAGCAGGGCGCGCAGGCGGGCCTTGAGTTCTGCGACATCGAATGGCTTGACCAGATAATCGTCAGCGCCGGCATCGAGCCCGGCGATGCGATCAGTGGTGGCATCGCGCGCGGTGAGCACCAGCACCGGCACGGCGTTGCCGGCGGCACGCAAACGCTTGAGCAGTTCCAGACCGTCCATACGCGGCAAGCCAAGGTCGAGAATCGCCAGCTCGAAGCTCTCGTGGCTGAGCGCGTGCAACGCGCTGGCGCCGTCCTGCAGCCAGTCGACGGTGTAGCCCTCGGGCTTGAGCGCGGTGCGGATGCCTTCGCCAAGGGCGTGATCGTCTTCCACCAGCAGAATGCGCATATCGTTCCTGTCGTCCTGAAGGGTTCGCGGCATTGCTGTGCATTCAACGCCGCCGCACCCGGTTATTCCAGCTTTTCCTTGACCTGCGCGAGCAGCGCGCGGGCTTCCTCGCGGCGCCCGGCATCGGCCACTTCGCGACCGGGGCGGGCAGGCGCGGCGAGTGCTTTGCGCAGCGCGGCCTGGGCCTCGCCATAGCGCTTCTGGCGCAGCAGGAAATCGCCATGGAAGTAGTTGGGATCGATGCCGTCCGGGTTCAGCGCCAGCGCCTGTTGGAACAGCGCCTCGGCTTTGTCGTCGTCGCCGAAGCCGATCGGCCAGCCGGGCACCTGATAGTAGAGGCTGGCCAGACTGGTATAGGCCGAGCCGTCCAGTGCCTTGGGGTCGAGCTCGATGGCCTTTTCCAGTTCGGTCTTGGCCTGCTTGACCAGACCGAGTGCGCCGAGTCCGCCCTTGGCGCCGGCCCAGGTGCTGAGCACGATGCCGTGCCAGATATGCAGCTCGGCGGCCTGCGGTTCGGCGACTACAGCCTTTTCCGCTTCGCCTGCGAGTCGGGCAAAGCTGGACTCGCGCTGTGCGGCGGGCAGCTGGTAGTTGATCTCCGCCCAGCGGGTCTGGATCTGCCGCAGCGATGATTCGCCGGCCGGGCTGAGGGCGAAGGTGGGTTGGCTGGCCAGGGCCAGCATCAGTGAGCAAAGGCCGAGCAGACGCTTCATGGGTGTTCTCCAGTTGAGTTGGGCTGGGGCGTGGGGGGCAGCGGCTGCTCGGCGCGGGCGAAGCGCTTGATCACCGGCAACTGCTTGCGCAGGGCCTGGTCGACCAGGCGCGGCAGCAGGCTGTTGAGGCGCACGAAGAGTTTTTCCGGCCAGCCGAGGTAAAGCTCTTCTCGTTCGGCGGTGATGGCGCGGACGATCTGTCGGGCGACGGCCTGCGGGTCGTCCATGCCGACCTTCAGCGCATCGTTCATCGCCACCACGTCGGCACTGTTCATCGCCGTGCGGGTGGCGCGGGGCGCGATGTAGAGCACCTTGATGTGACTGTCGGCCAGCTCGCGGCGCAGCGCCTCGGAGAAACCACGCAGGGCGAACTTGCTCGCGCAGTAGGCGGTGAAGCCGGGGTAGCCGATGGAGCCGAAGGTCGAACCGAGGTTGACCAGCAGCGCCTGTGGCTGCTGGCGCAGCAGCGGCAGCAGCAGGTGGGTCAGCTGCAGCGTGGCGGTGACGTTGACGCCGATCAGCCGGGCGATGGCCTCTTCGTCCTGCTGTTCGAGCAAGCTGAACTGGTTGATCCCGGCGGCGTTGATCACGCAGTTGAGGCCGTCAAAGCGGCGTGCGGCCTCCAGCACCAGCTGCCGCCCGCTGCGTTGGCTGAGGTCGGCGCAGACCAGCTTGACCTGCCCTGGATAGCGGCGGGCCAGCGCTTCCAGCGCGAGACTGTCGCGCCCAACCAGCAGCAGTTGTGCGCCGCCGGCGCAGAGCCGCTCGACCAGCACCTGGCCAATGCCGCCGCTGGCACCGGTCAGCAGGATGCGCGCGTCACGCAACTGCATGGTCGTGGTCCGGCGCGGTCAGGCTGCGGAAGATGTCGCCGTAGAGGCGGTAGACTACCCGCGCGGTGTGCACCACGGCGGTTTTGTCGTCTTCGTTGTCGAGGCGGTTCATCAGCTTCTTGAAGAACTCGATGTGCTCCAGGTCCAGGCTGCCATGGGAGGTCAGGTAGCTGAACGCCTTGGCCGGCAGCTGGAGCTTGTCCTGCAGCACGCCGGCGGCCTGGGTCGCCAGGGCGATGCTGGTGCCTTCGAGCACATTGACCATGCCGAAGAAGCTCGCCGGGTTGTGCCGCGCGATGCGGTCGTAGACGTAGGCGACCATCAGCTCGGTGGGCAGCGCCGGTTGGCCGTGGCGCACCGCTTCGGCATCGCCGCCGCAGGCGCGGATATCGTTGAGGATCCATTCCTGATGGCCAATCTCTTCCTCGATGTATTCGGCGATCGCCTCGCGCAGCCACTCCAGGCGCTCCGGCAGGCGTGCGCCGCAAGCCATCAACAGCGGCACGGTGTGCTTGACGTGATGGTAGGCCTGGGTGAGGAAGGCGATGTACTGCGCACGGGTCGCGGTGCCGGCGAGCGCGGCGTGGATGATCGGCGCGCCAAGCAGGTATTCGCGCTCGGCATTGGTCTGGTGTTGCAACTGGTCGAAGAAATCCATGGTGAGCCTCGAAAGTCAGGACGGAAGGGCGTTGAACGCCGATTGGTAATGGTTGAAGAGGGCGTTCCGACGTAGCCGGCCGTTGGCGGTGGCCAGGCCGTTGCCGGCGTTGAAGGGCTCAGCGGCGCGCAGCCAGTGGTGCACGCGGGCGTAGTCCGGCAGGCCAGCGTTGACCCGCTCGACCGCCGCCTGCAGTTCGGCATCGCCGAGTTCGGCGCGTCGCGGCACCAGCACCGCGACGTTCTGCGCCAGCGCCTCGCCATGCAGCCAGGCCTGGGCAATCGGCGCCTGCTGCACCAGCTCGGCCTCGACCCATTCCGGGTTGACGTTGCGCCCGTAGGCGGTGACGAACTGATGTTTCTTGCGCCCGTGCAGGACCAGGAAGCCGTCCTCGAAATGGCCGAGGTCGCCGGTTGGCAGCCACTCTTCGGTGAGCTGCGGTTCGCCGAGATAACCGAGCATGTGCGGGCCGCGCACCAGCACCTCGCCGTCATCGGCCAGGCGTACTTCGACGTGGGGCAGCGGTCGGCCGACCGTGCCGATGCGTCGCGCCTCAGGCGTGTTCAGGCAGACCACCGAGGCGCATTCGGAAAGGCCGTAGCCCTCGAATACCGGCAACCCAAGGCGCTCGGCGCGTTCCAGCAGCTGCGGCGCCACGCGGCCGCCACCGACGGCGATAAAGCGCAGCGAAGTCGGCAGCGGTACGCCCTGTTCGGCGGCGCTGACCAGCGCCAGCAGCAGCTGCGGCAGCAGGATCAGGCTGTGCGGCTGGCTTGCCTGCAGCGTGGCAAGCAGGCGGGGCAGCTCGAAGCCCGCCGCGCCGCTGAAGCCGATCTCCGCCAGTGGGCGCAGCTCGACCCGCGCACTGGCCAGCAGCGGCGCATAGAGCCCGGCGATGTTCTCCAGCAGGGTCGCCAGCGGCAGCACGCACAGGTGCTGGCGTACGCCACACGGCAGGCTGGCCTGCCACAGGCTCTCGGCCACCGCCAGCTGCGCTTCGGCATCCAGGCAGACGCCCTTGGGCTGGCCGGTGGTGCCGGAGGTGTAGGTGATCTTCAGCGTACCGGCCGGCACCGTGGTGACGGCATCCGGCTCGCGCTGCAGCAGCCCGGAGGCGGTCGGGCGGAAGCCGCAGCGCTCGCTGAGCGGGCTGGCGGCGCCGATCAGGCAGTCGATGCCGGCGTGTTGCAGCACATGCTCCTGCTGCGCCGGGGAAAAGAAGCCCGGCAGCGGCACGCAAACCAGCTCGGCGCGCAGCAGCGCCAGGTCCCACAACGCCCATTCCAGGCCGTTGTCCAGCGCCAGGGCAACGCGCTGCACGCCGAGCTGTTCCAGCTGGCTAGCACGGGTCGCGACCTCGTGGCGCAGCTCGGCATAGCTCAGCTGGCGCGGCCCTTCGCTCAGGGCGATGCCGTTGTGCTGTTCAAGCATCGCCCAGAAACGCTCAGCTGCAGGCTGCATGGGGCACCTCGCTGGCGTCGAACAGCGGCTGATAGCCGAGGCGGGCATACACGCCGAGTTGTAGCAAACGCTGGTGGCCCGGCAGGATCTCGCCGGCCATCAGCTGCGGCCGGCAGGCGTAGTAGCTGCCCCAGTCGGCCAGCTCCTCGCCCATGCGTGTCGGGTCGGCCAGGCCGAGCGGCAGCGGGTCGAGGGCCAGACGCTGGAAGCTGTTGAGCAGGGCTGGCGTGCCGGTAAAGACCACCCAGCGAAAACCCTGGGCGACCAGCAGGTCGGTCAGCGCGACGATCAGCAGCCGCGCCGAGGCATTGCCGAAGGCAGCCAGGTTGCCGACCTCGACGATTTCCTCGCGTGTCACCTCGCGGCCGCAACGCTGGCTCACGGCCTGTTCGATCGGCTCGTCCAGATAGCGCTCGAGAAACAGCGGGCGGCGCTGGGCGCTGCGCAGGCCGACCGCGCCCTGCACCGCGCCGTTCTGGTCATGCAGGCCGAGCAGGCAGGGCATGAAGTGGCGCACCCGTGCCTGATAATGCTCGGCGAAGCGTTGGCGAATGAAGCGTTCCAGCGCGGCACGCCGCTCGCCTGCGTCGGCCTGCGCCAGTTGCAGGCAGAGCGACGGCTCGCGGCCAATGCGTGCCAGTACATCGGTGTGATCAACCCAGGGCAGTTCCATCGGGGAACCTCGGTTAGAAGCCTGGGCCGCATTGTTGGGGGACAAACTTAAGGCAGTCTTAAGCGTCGGCGCGCCTGGCACGCTGACAATTTCTTCACATTTGCTGAGCTATGTTCAGCCGCGCTCCGGACCGAGCAGCCAGTAGCCGGTGGCGCTGGCAAGTGCGATCCAGATTAGCAGCACCACCGCGGCAGCGGCCCGACTGACCGGGCGAGCCTCATTGCGTTGCGCCCAGTCCGCCGCCTGTTTACGGCATTCGGCGAGCACGGCGTCGGGCATCAGGCGAACCACCAGCCAGATGCCGAGCGGCAGCAGAAGCAGGTCGTCGAGGTAGCCGAGCAGCGGGATGAAGTCGGGGATCAGGTCGATCGGGCTCAGTGCGTAGGCCACCAGCACCACGACCAGCAGGCGCAGCCACCAGGGCGCGCCGGGGTGGCGCGCGCAGAACCAGAGCGTCATGACGTCGCGCTTGAGCGTGCGCGCCCAGCCTTGCAGGCGGGCCTTGAAGCGGGACAGGCCGGACAACGGAAAGCTCCTTGTTTGCAGATACGACGCTGGCCGCGCCAGCCATGAGGAATACCAGATGATGCAGATCCACCCCACCACCGCGCAACGCATCGGCCTGCGCGTCGGCCGCAGCTACCGGCTGTTCGCTCTGCTCGCCTTGCTGCTGATCGGCCTGGGCATGAGCATCGCGCTGCACTGGAACGATCGGCTGTACTTCTACCTGACCCACCAGTTGAACGTCCGCGTGTTTGACCCGGCGCTGCGCTGGCTGCCGGGCTACCGGGTCGTGATTGATGCAAAGCCGATCCAGGGTGTCCCGCGTAATTTGTCGTCCATTACCTATGACGCCGATCTCGACCGCTTGCTCGGCGTGTTCAATGGTGGGCCGACCGAGATCGTTGCTTTGAGCAAGAGTGGTGAGCTGCTCGAGCGCTTTCCTCTGGAAGGCTTCGGCGATATCGAGGGGCTTACCTACATGGGGAATGGGCGAGTGGCGGTGTCGGACGAGCGTGCCCAGCGGATCAGTATTTTCCAGCTGCCCACGCAGCCGCGCAGCATCGACGTTTCCGAGGCGAAGTTCTTTTCCCTGGGCATCAACCTCAACGGCAACAAGGGCTTCGAGGGGGTGACCTACGATGCCGTGGGCGACCGCCTGTTCATCGTCAAGGAGCGTGATCCGCGTCAGCTCTATGAGGTCAGCGGTGTTGCCGCCAGCCTTGACGGCGAATTGCAACTGGCGATCCACGACCGCAGCGACTGGATCGCCAGCCAGGTGTTCGCCACCGACCTCTCGGACATTCATTTCGATGCTGAGACCGGCCACCTGATCTTGCTCAGCGACGAATCGCATTTGCTGATGGAGCTCAGCGGCGATGGGCGCATGCTCAGTTATCGCAGCCTCAACGGCCTGTTCAGTGACCTGCAACGTACGGCTGCACAAGCCGAAGGCGTGACCCTCGACAACGACGGCACGCTGTATGTGGTCAGCGAGCCGAACCTGTTCTACAGCTTCCGCCGCGAGGAGGGCTAGGCCTGCGGGGCCCGGCCTGACGCTCGACGCGAGGAGTGGGCGGGGCGTCGACGTGTCTTCACGATTCATTCACGGGCGCTTGACGAAACCCTGACGCCTGGCCACGCAGACTGCAATCGTCACCTTGGCGGCTGCGCCGCGTTGGCGATCCTTTCCCTTGCGTCAGGTACATTGATGTTCTCTCGTTCGTTGCCTTCGTTTCCCCGTGCCGGTCGGCACCGCGTGTCCTCACGTCAGCGCGGTGCGTTGCTCGCCGCGCTGCTCGCCGCGTTTTCCCTGAATGGTTGCCAGAGCGCCCCTGGCCCTCTGGCGGGTGACGGCTATCCGCCGGAGTACGCAGAAGGCTTTCGCGCGGGCTGTGCCAGCGGGCGTCAGGCTGCCGGTGCGCTGGCGCAGTTTCGCAAGGACGTACCGCGCTACATGAACCAGCCGCTGTATGCCGAGGGCTGGGACGACGGCTACCGGCAATGCCAGGCGATGCAGGCCAGCAGTGGTGGGCTGGATAGCTGGCGCAGCAGCGCGATGGAGCGCGAGCGCGACCGCGAATGGCGGCGCCATATCGACCAGGCCAAAGCCCAGGCCTTGCGTCACTGAGCTGTGCTGCGTGCCCGTTCGCGGTTGAGACCGCGCCTACGGGCGTCGCGGGCAAGATTAAACCTTGTGGGAGCGGGCTTGGCCGCGAAGAAGGCAGCGCCTAGACCAGCAGGATTGATCGTTCCAAGCCTTGCGTGGGAGCGTCGCAGCGCAGCGCCTGTTGCGCCGTGCCCGTTCGCGCTCGAGACCGCTCACACGCCTGGGCATGGCCTGTTCGTTAAATCGCCGGTTCGGCCAGGGTGATCGGCTGCTCCGCCGTGCGGTAGAGCAGCAGCCGATAGCAGGCCAGGCAGATGGTCCAGTCGAACAGCAGCGTCCAGAGGTTGTGCGAGAGAAAGTGTGCCCCCTGCATTACCCGTCCCAGTGAAAGAATCAGACCCAGGCCCAGGGCCAGTCCGAGAGCGTAGCGCGCCAACCGCGGGCGAGGGTCGCGCAACACGAAGAACAGCGCCAGCAGCGAGAAGCCCGCCGAGGCGTGGCCACCTGGCCAGCAGCGCCCGGGCTTGAGCGTCGGCACGCGTTCGGCCAGCAGTGAAGTAAAAGTCTCGCTACCGCCGAAGTCGGTCAGGCTCCAGGGGCAATGCACGCCAGTGAGCGTCTTCAGCGGAGTGACGATGCTGGTTGAGATGCCCAGCGCCAACACCAGATAGCCTAGAGGGCGACGCCAGCGCGCCAGGCGCGTCGGCAGCAGGCTGAGCAGGAAGCCAGCGATGGCCAGCACGCCGATGGCGATCACCGCTTGCTTGACACGGTCATGCAGAAAGTCTTCGAGCAGCCAGCTGTGCCGGCCGACGAAGCCGACGCCGGGTTCATAGAACAGTCGGGAAAAGGCGAAATCAAGCTGAGTCGGATCGCCGATCAGCAGCGCCAGCATCAATATGGCCGGCACGCCGAAACCGAGGGCGAAGTTGAAAGGGCGGCTTTGGCCGGAACGGTCGGGTAGAGCGGGCATCGGATCTCCAGAGGCGCCCGTGCAGGGCGCCGGTCGGGTTAGCGTTGGCTGAGCTGATTGCCGTGCGGCGCGGGTGTCTGCCAGCTGAGCAGGCCTTGGCTGTAGTCGTGGCTGGCGCCCTGGTAGTAGGCGATGTCGCGCTGCACCAGCGGGTCAGTCAGCGGTGCCTGGGATTCGCGGCTCGAACGCAGTGCCTCGTCATGGCGACGCACCTGCAGGCGTGGGCTGAGGATTGCTAGGTCGCGGCCGTCGAACAGGCCCAGGTGCTGGTAGTTGCCGATCAGCGCGCGGCCCGGAGGGCATCCTCGCGCAACAGGTTGCGGCCGAAGAACGTCGACACGTAATCCATGTTCAGCAGGCCGAGCAGGGTCGGCGCCAGGTCGATCTGGCTGGCCACGCCGGAGAACTCGCGTGGTTCGATCTGGCCCGGCGCGTAGATGAACAGCGGGATGTGGTAGTTGGCCACCGGCAGGTCCTGCGAGCCGGCGCTGCCGGCGGTATGGTCGGCGACGAAGACGAACAGCGTGTCCTTGAACCAGGGCTTGCGCCGCGCCTCGTCGAGGAACTGGCCGATAGCATAGTCGGTGTACTTCACCGCACCTTCGCGGCCCTCGCCCGAGGGAATGTCGATGCGCCCGTCCGGGTAGGTGTAGGGACGGTGGTTGGAGGTGGTCATCAGCTGCAGCAGGAACGGCTTGCCGGCCGCATGGTCAGCATCGGCCTCGCGCATGGCTAGCGCATAGAGGTCCTCGTCGGCCATGCCCCAGGCATTCTTGAAGTGGATGTCCGCCTCGTCGGCGCTGCTCTGGTCGACCACACGGTAGCCGTTGCCGCCGAAAAAGGCGCTCATGTTGTCGAAGTAGCCGCGCCCGCCGTAGAGGAACACGCTGTCGTAGCCCTGCGCGCCGAGCTGCTGGCCGAGGCTGGCGAAACCGCTCTCGCGACCGACGCGCTTGACGATCGAGCGCCCCGGGGTCGGCGGCACGGACAGGGTGATCGCCTCCAAGCCACGGTCGGTGCGCGTGCCGGTGGCGTAGAAGTTGGTGAAGGTCAGGCTCTGCTTGCGCAGCTTGTCAAGGTTGGGGGTTAGCCCGCGCGCGTCGCCGAAGTTATCCAGGTACTTGGCGCTGAGGCTCTCGATGGTCACCAGCACGACGTTCAGATGGCGCGGCTGGCCGGGGTTGTCGATCGCCCGGCGGATGTCCAGCGGGTCTTGACCGAGAAAGCGCGCATTCGGCTCGGCGACTTCCTGGCGCAGGCGGTTGCCGATCTCGTTGTCGGGCAGGGTGGCGTAGAACTGCGGGTAGTCCAGTTCATTGTTGCGAAAGGCGGCAAAGAACTGGAACGGGCCATTGCTCGCCAGCTCCCGTTGATAGGCGTTGCCGCCATTGCCACGCGGGAAGTCCTGGCCGACGATCAGTGCACTGGCAGTCGCAGCGCCCAACAGGCTGGCGAGTACCGTTGCGCGGCCCCGCCAGGGCAGGCTTGGTGCGCCCAGAGCTCGTTTGAGCGGCGCTTGCAGCACGGCGGTGGCAAGTAACGTGATCAGTGCCAGCAGGGCCAACAGCGCAAAGACCGGGTACGACTCGAGGATGTTGCGCAGCACCTCGTCGGAATAGACCAGGTAGTCGACCGCGATGAAATTGAAGCGCACGCCGAACTCGTCCCAGAACAGCCATTCGGCGAGCCCGGTGAATAGCATGGCGTAGAGACTCAGGGCCAGCAGCAGGGTGAGCCCGCGCTGATGCCAGCGATTCGCCCAGAGCCGCTGCGGACACAGTATGAGGTAGCAGCCCAGGGGCAATGTGGCAAAGATCAGGAACGCCAGGTCATAGATCGTACCCAGAGCAAAGACGCGCAACAGCTCGCCCGGGGCGGCAGCTGCATCCTGCCAGTGGGCAAACAGCAAGGCGCCGCGGGTGATCAGAAAAACGCCAAACCAGAGGCCGGCAAGCAGCGACAGATAACGAAGTTGAGCATGGCGCAGGAGTGTCATCGTATGATCCGCGGGTGAGTTTGAACGCGCTGAAGTCTGCGCACCCGCTTGTGAGCCCTTCGTAAAGAAGGCGTGAAAATTCCGTCATTTGCCTGCTAGCGAGCCTATATGCGCATCCTCGTCATTGAAGATAACCGTGACATCCTGGCCAACGTGCTGGACTACCTCGAACTCAAGGGGTACGTGGTGGATTGTGCTCAGGATGGCCTCAGCGGCCTGCACCTGGCCGCGACCGAGCACTACGACCTGATCGTGCTGGACATCATGCTGCCCGGGATCGACGGCTATCAGGTCTGCAAGCGGTTGCGCGAGGATGCCGGACGGGATACCCCGATCATCATGCTCACCGCCCGCGATGCGCTGGCCGACCGCCTGCAGGGGCTGAGTGCCGGGGCCGACGATTATCTGATCAAACCCTTCGCGTTGTCGGAGCTGGTGGCCCGTATAGAGGCGATCCTGCGACGTTGCCAGGGCTCGCGCAAACGCCAGCTGCAGGTCGCCGATCTCTGCTACGACCTGGATACGCTGGAGGTCAGCCGTGGCGGTCAGCCCGTCCGCCTCAACCCCATCGGCCACAAGCTGCTGGCGCTGCTGATGCAGCGCAGCCCCGCAGTGGTGCGCCGTGAAGTGCTGGAGGAAGCGCTGTGGGGCGAGGACCTGCCCGAAAGCGATAGCCTGCGTAGCCATATCCACCAGCTGCGCCAGGTGCTCGACAAGCCCTTCGACAAGCCGCTGCTGCACACCGTGCACGGTGTCGGTTTCCGTCTGGCGGAGGAAAGCGATGCTCGCTAAGCAGCCGCTGGCGCGACGGATCGTCATCGCCTTCACCCTGATGACTCTGGTGGTGAGCGGTGCTTTCGCGCTCGGCATCGTCGGCGTGGTGCATTTCATCGAAGAGCAGCTGGTCACCGAGGAGCTGAGCCGCGATATGGATATCGTGCTCAATGAAGACCTGGCGAAGGGGCGGCCGCCGCAGCTGGATGCCAGCACTCATTTCTTCGCCTCGCATCTGCCCGAGCACCCGATGCCGGATGCGTTTGCGACGCTGGGTGCGGGCTTCACCGAGTTGGTGCGCGATGACGAGGCCTACTACGTCTATGTGCGCGACATTGGCGGCAACCGCTACGTGCTGGTGCAGGAACAGCACGAGTTCGAGGCCCGCGAGAATGCGCTGTTCAATGTGGTCCTGGCCGGCTTTCTGCTCACCGTGCTGGGCGCCTGGCTGCTCGGTCGATTGATGGCCAACCGGGTGATGGCGCCGGTCAGTCGCCTGGCCAATCAGGTGCGTCATCGTGACCAGCTGCATCCATTGGCTCCGCCGCTGGCGCTGCAGTATCCCGACGACGAAGTCGGCCACCTGGCGGCCGCCTTCGATAGCACCCTCGGTCAGTTGCGCCAGACCCTCGAGCGCGAGCGGCTGTTCACCGCAGATGTCAGTCACGAGCTGCGCACGCCGCTGATGGTCGTGCTCGGCGCCTGCGAGCTGCTGGAACAGGCCGAGCTGCCGCCGCGGGCGCAGCGTCAGGCCGGTCGTATACGACGCGCCGCCGAGGAAATGCAGGATCTGGTGGAAACCTTCCTGATGCTGGCGCGGGCACGCCCGCAACAGGCGTCCTTCGCTGGCAACGCCAGTTTGCAGAGTGTGGCGGCTGAGCAGAGCGAGCGCTGGGGGCCGCTGCTGGCAGAAAAGGGCCTGGCCTTCGAACTGCTGAAGGAGGGCGAGGACCGCGCTGTGTATAACCGCACACTGCTCGGCGCGGTGATGTCCAATCTGCTGCGCAATGCGCTGCACTACACCGATAGCGGCACGGTGCGCTTGGTCCTGGGCGACGGCGGTTTTCGTGTCGAGGACAGCGGCGTGGGTATTCCGCTGGCCGAGCAGGAACGCATGTTCCAGCCGTTCGTGCGCGGTGCCGAGGAACGCGGTGAGGGACTGGGGCTTGGACTTTCACTGGTCAAGCGCATTTGCGCGCACCAAGGCTGGGAAGTCGGTCTGACGCCACGGCAACCTCAGGGCAGCTGCTTCCTGGTACGGCTTCACGCTGGCGCCTCTTGACGTTTTTTTCACATTCCTTTGACAGCCCCTTGATGTCCGCCTGGTTAGTTTGGCGTTCCGTTTCCAACCGGAATGCCCGCCATGACGACATCGAGCCCTATCGAACTGGAGTTCTCGCGCAAGTACGACCGCCAGCACGCCTACGAATATCTGCACAAGCACCAGGACGGGCTGGCCCGGCGGCTATCGCACTGGCGTGACGAACAGATGGCGCGCCGCGCACTGAAGATTGCCGGTGACCCCGATCTGGTGCTCGACCTGCCCTGTGGCGCCGGGCGCTTCTGGCCGCTGCTGGCCGAGCACCCAAGCCGGATGATCTTCGCCGCCGACAATTCGGCCGACATGCTGGCGATCGCCGAGGCGTCGCAACCGCTGGATGTGCTCAAGCGGGTGGAAACCTTCCAGACCTCGGCCTTCGCCATCGACATGGGCGACAACGCGGTAGACAACATCTTCTGCATGCGCCTGCTGCACCACGTCGCCGATCCGGCGCATCGGCTGGCGATGCTGCGCGAATTCCATCGCGTCACGCGCGACACGCTGATCGTTTCCCTCTGGGTCGATGGCAACTACAAGGCCTGGAAACGCAAGCGCCTGGAGCGTCGTCGACCGGCCAAGGACAATCAGAACCGCTTCGTCGTCGCGCGCTCGCTGATCGAGGCGGAGTTCGCCGAGGCCGGTTTCGACATCCTCGACCGCAACGACTTTTTGCCGGGCTATGCCATGTGGCGGGTCTACGTGCTGCGCAAGCGGGGTTGAGCATGAGCCGACCACTCGTACTGCCGGCCCGCGAAGCGCGTACCAGCACCTTCCAGCGTTGGTGGAATACCCAGGGCGAATGGGTCGAGGAACCCAATCAACGCCGCGCCGGGGAAAGCGGCGTGCAACGCATACGGCTGCGCGATCCGCAGCAGCCGCTGTTGTACTGCAAACGGCAGATCGGCCACCTGTATCGCTCATTGCTGCATCCGTTTGGCCGGCCCACGGCGCTACGCGAGCTGCAGGCGCTGCAGGCTTTCGTCCGGCTCGGCGTGCGGGTGCCGGACCTGGTCTACTGCGGCACCCGCCAGCAGGCTGGCCAGTGGCAGGCGCTGTTGGTGACCGCAGAGCTGAAAGGCTTCGTCAGCCTGGAGGACTGGTACTCCGAGGGTATGGCCGAGTATTACGGCCATGCGGTGCAGGAGCGCATGCTCGACGCCGTCGGCATTACTCTCGCGCGCATCCACCAGGCGCGCTGGCAGCATGGTTGCTGCTACCCCAAGCACATCTTCCTCAGGGTCAATGGCGAGGGAGCGGCGGCCTGGGTCGAAGTCGCACTGCTCGATCTGGAGAAGAGCCGCCGCCGACTGCGGCGCAGCGCTGCGGCACGGCATGACCTGCGCCAGCTCTGGCGTCATCGGCAGGCAATGCCCGAGCAGGACTGGCAGCGACTACTGGCCGCTCATGCCAGCTTCGGCGAGGTGCGCTGCGATGTCATCTGAGCCAAGCGCAGTGGTGGCCGACGGCGCTGCCCTCAAGGGGCGCAGCGGTCTGGTGCGCATCTGGTACGCCTGCGGCTATTCGCTCGCTGGTCTGCGGGCGGCCTATGCCGGCGAGGCGGCGTTCCGTCAGCTGGTGTGGCTGAGCCTGTTGCTGATCCCGCTGGCGTTGCTGCTCGACGTCAGCCGGGTCGAGCGCGCCGTGCTGATCGCGGTGGTGTTTCTCGCACTGATCGTTGAGCTACTCAATTCGGCCATCGAGGCTACGGTCGACCGCATCTCTTTCGAACTGCATCCGCTTTCCAAGCAGGCCAAGGACATGGGCAGCGCCGCACAACTGCTGGCGCTGTGTCTGATCGGCCTGGTTTGGGCGGTGATCCTGATTCCCTGAACGGACGTTACTCATGCCTATTCTTCCGCGACGCCATGGGCGTGAGCGCTCGGCGCCCAGTTTCAACGGCCTGGCCGCACACCTGCGTTTCACCCTTGCCAGTGCGTTGGCGCTGCTGCTGCTGTTCGCCCTGCAGCGCCTGGGCTTGCTGCTGTTCAACCGCGAACTGATCGGCAGCACGCCGTTGGCTAGCTTCGTCGAGGCGTTCGGCAATGGCCTGCGCTTCGACCTGCGGGTGACGGTATACATCCTGCTGCCACTGCTACTCGGTGTGCTGAGTATGCGAATGATGGCTGCCCGGCGTCTGCTGACGCTGTGGTTGGGGGCCTGCGCCAGCGTGACGATCCTGCTCGGGCTGATCGAGCTGAACTTCTATCGCGAGTTTCACCAGCGGCTCAACAGCCTGGTGTTCCAGTATCTGCAGGAAGACCCGGCCACTGTGTTGAGCATGCTCTGGCATGGCTTCCCGGTACTGCAGCTGCTGGCGGCCTGGGGCGTGGCGAGTGCAGCAATGTTCGCCCTGTTCGGCTGGCTGGAGCGGCTGACGCGTGGTGCGCCGACGCCTCACTCGCCCGGCGTGAGCCGCGACGGCCCGGCCTGGTATACCCGCACCGCCGTGTTCACGTTGGTGGTGCTGGTCTGCGTGGTGGCCGCTCGCGGCACGCTGCGCCAGGGGCCACCACTGCGCTGGGGCGACGCCTTCACCACCGAGTCGATGTTCGCCAACCACCTTGGCATGAACGCGACGCTCTCGCTGTATGACGCCGCGAAGCACCGCTTCTCCAGCCATCGCGACAACAGCTGGAAACCAACGCTGCCGGCCGAACAGGCCGAGACGATCACCCGCGAATTGCTGCTGACCGACAACGAGCGACTGGTGGATACCGGCCTGGCGCCGGTGCGCCGGGACTTCCAGCCGCCGGCGGACGGGCAGCTGCCGGTGCGCAATGTGGTGGTGATCCTGATGGAGAGCTTCGCCGGACGCTACGTCGGCGCACTGGGTAGCAAGGAAGGCATTACCCCGAGCTTCGACCGCCTTGCCGAGGAGGGCCTGCTGTTCAGCCGCTTTTTCTCCAACGGTACCCACACCCACCAGGGCATGTTCGCCAGCATGGCCTGCTTCCCCAATCTGCCGGGCTTCGAGTACCTGATGCAGACGCCCGAGGGCGGCAACCGTTTTTCGGGCCTGCCGCAGCTGCTCAGCGCGCGCGGGTTCAACGACCTCTACGTCTACAACGGCGATTTCGCCTGGGACAACCAGTCCGGCTTCTTCAGCAACCAGGGCATGACCCGTTTCATCGGCCGCAGCGACTACGTAGATCCGGTCGTGGCCGATCCGACCTGGGGCGTATCCGATCAGGACATGTTCAGTCGCGCCGCTGAGGAACTGGGCCAGCTGGATCAAACCAAGCCGTTCTATGCCCTGCTGCAGACGCTCTCCAACCACACGCCGTACGCATTGCCGGAGCAGCTGCCCGTCGCGCCGGTGCAGGGGCACGGCAGTCTGGATCAGCATCTGACGGCGATGCGCTATTCGGACTGGGCGCTGGGCCAGTTCTTCGACCGGGTGCGCGATGAACCCTGGTTCAAGCAGACGCTGTTCGTGGTGGTCGGCGATCACGGCTTCAGCGTGCCGGAGGAGGTGACCGAGATGGACCTGTTCCGCTTCAACGTGCCGTTGCTGCTGATCGCCCCGGGCATCAGTGAGCGCTTCGGCAGCCGCCGCGATGTGGTCGGCACCCAGGTCGATGTTGTGCCGACCATCATGGGGCGACTCGGTGGCGAGGTGCGGCACCAGTGCTGGGGCCGCGATCTGCTCAGCCTGGCGGCGGACGATCCGGGATTCGGCATCATCAAACCCTCGGGCAGCGATCAGACGGTGGCGATGATTCGCGGCGAGCGCCTGCTGGTGCAACCGAAGGATCAGCCAGCGCGGCTGTATCGCTATCGTTTGGGCGCCAATCCGCAGGGCGAGCGACTAGATGACGACGAGGCCGCCGCACCCATGTTGCGCCAGCTGCAGGCCTATCTACAGACCGCTACCGGCGGGCTGCTCGCCAACCGCACGGGTGATCGTGAACGCGAGGCCGTGCCGCTGGCCAGTGCGGAGGTGCTCACTGAATCACCTAGGACGAGCCCGGTGCGCAAGGCGAAGGAAGGCTGAGACTCAGCGGGGTCGGCGAGCGCCGCGGCCGAGAGGCTCGCAGCGTTCGCCTGGATTGCGGCTACTGAGCGTGCAGCAACGCCAGTTCGGCCGACGCGTTCTGACGGGCGAGGAAGTTCACCAGCTTCTGCCGCTGGCGGGCGTCGAGCAGCTCGCGCTCGCTCAGTAGTTGATCGATCTGCAGTTGCTGGCGGGCCTCGCGCAGCTCACTGAGCTTTGCCTGCTCACGCGCGACCTGCGCGGGATCGACCTGCTCGCCGAGCAGCGCCTGTAACAAGCTGCCGCGCTGGGCGTCGAGTTCGCTGTCGAGCGCATGCAACCGGGCCAGCTAGGGCGCTTGGCCGTCATGCCAGCGCCCTAGCTGGTTGGCGCTAAGCTCCAGCTGGTGCTACAGCTCGGACGGTGCGCCGGACGGCATGGGCAGCCCGTCGGTTTGCAGTTTCTGCCAGGCAAGCGCCCCCAGCACGCCGCAGTTGACCAGCAGCGACAGCGCCAGGACGCCGCGCAGAGTGGAAGTGTTCATTACGGATTACCGCAGTGGGAAACGGGTGGCGTTCAGCGCGGGATCTTCACGCGGTCGTCATCGAAGTCGCCGCGTTCGGCGTCGCGATGGCAGGCCACGCAGTTGAAGCGGCCGCCGACCGACTCGCGGGCGAACTTGGCTTCGCTGACCTCGTCGTGCTTGTGCTCGAACCAGCGCGTCTGGCTGATGCGTGGCGGCTCGCCGGCGGTCGGTGACGGCTCCACCGGCAGGTGGTTGGCGGCCGAGGCGCGGACCAGGAAGTCGAGGATTTCCTGTTCCTGCACCGGGTCCAGCGACGCGTTGCTGCCGTAGTGGTCGCTCAGGGTGCGCATCTGCTCGCGCCAGGCATCGGCAGGCAGCAGGCCGGGGGAATAGAGCATGTGGCAGGCCGCGCATTCTTCCTTCCACGCCAGCGGCGCGTCGCTGGGTACCGCCAGGCGCTTGGGCCGCTTGTAGCCCTTGCGCTGATGATGGTCGTCGTCATCGGCGAAGCTGAGGCCGGCCAGTACCAGGGTCAGGCCCAGCCCGGCGACGGCAGCGAGGGGTGCAATCTTCATGGCGGGCTCCTTACTTGACGCTGTCGATCCAGCTGATGAAGTCGCCCTTTTCCTGCGCGGTGCATTCACGGGCGTAGACGTCGTCGCAGTTGCGGCGGAACCATTTCTCGACCTTCTTCAGGTCGGTGAAGCGCTCGGGGTTGGCTGCCGGCGCCAGCGGATCGACCTTGCGGTGCGCCGGCGTCTTGCCGGGCTGACGCGGGTCGGCGGTGTGACAGGTGGTGCAGCTCATGGTCTTGCCGTTGCGCTGCTCCTCGGCGAAGTACAGGGCCTTTCCGCGCTCGGCGGAGAAACCGGCGAAGTTCGGATTCTCCTGGCGCGCCTGGGCGGTGTAGCCGGCCAGCAGTGGGTGTTCGGTTTCGGCCAGGGCCGGCAGGCTCAGGCAACAGGCGAGGGCGATCCAGTGGGCTTTCATGGCGCGGTCTCCAGGGTGGATGAGCGCAGCGTAGGCACACCGCCTTACGCCAAACTGAATCTGGCCAGGTGATGGCATTCAGCTTGGCTTCAGCTGAGGGGCATACAAGGGAGGTATTCCGCTCATCGAGGATTGCCACCGTGGCTGCCTTCAACCGCTTTCGTTTGTTCCACTGGCTGCTGGCCGGTTTCTTTCTCGGCGTTTACCTCAGCGGTGACGACGCAGAGACGCTGCATATCTGGCTGGGCTACGGCTTGGTGGCGCTGCTGGTGTGGCGCTTGCTGATCGTGCCGCTGCGCCTGCGCGGCTTCCCGCAGCTGTTGCCGCCGAAGGGGCAGCGGCGCAAGCCGGGCCTGTCGGCAATCGGCAAGTGGCTGACGGTCGGCGCGCTGGGCAGCTTTTCTATCGCCAGCCTGGTTGGCCTGGGCATGGTCGATAACGGCGATGTGCTGGCCGCGCTGCCGGGCGTGGGGACGGATGTCTTTGGCGCCGCCAGCGACATCGATTTCATCGGCTGGATGAGCGATGCCGAAGAGGTGCACGAGTTCTTCGCCAACCTGGGGTTGTGGCTGATCGGCCTACATGTCGGTTATGTGCTGCTCTTTCGCCGCAAGGCGGTATGGCCGATGCTGCGCGGCGTGCCGAAGTCGGGGCCGGTTTCAACTTCAGCTTCAACTTCAACTTCGGCCTCGGCGCCGGCAGCGGCTTCGGTCGCGACGTCGTTCGCATCGTCGCCGACGCCGGTTGCCGGTGAGTTCACCTGCCTGCGCATCGCCTCACGCCAGGCCGAAACCGCCGACAGCTGCTCGTTCACCCTGCAAGTGCCGGCCGCCCAGCGCGCACGCTTTACCGCGCAGCCGGGGCAGTTCCTCACGCTGAAGGTGCCCGGTACCGCGCCGGCGCTGCTGCGCTGCTACTCGCTGTCCCAGCGGCCGCAGGTGGATGGCGCGCTGCGCATCACCATCAAGCGGGTGCCCGGTGGTCGCGCGTCGAACTGGCTGCTGGATAACCTGCAGGCGGGCGATTGCATCAAGGCGCTACCGCCGGCAGGCGTGTTCGTGCCACACGACCTGGACGGCGATCTGCTGCTGCTCGGTGCCGGCAGCGGCATCACGCCGCTGATGGCGATCCTGCAGGCGGCGCTGGCCGAGGGTAGCGGGCAGGTACGCCTGTTCTATGCCAGCCGCGATGCAGTCTCGCTGATCTTTGCGGAGGAGCTGGCCGAGTGGTCTGCGCGTTACCCCGAGCGTCTGCAGCTGCGCATCTGGCTGGATGCTGAGCAGGGTGTTCCGAGCGGCCCGGCGATTGCCACGAAAATCGCTGACTGGCCAGCCGCCGACGCCTTCATCTGCGGGCCGCAACCGTTCATGAATGCCGCCGGTGCCGCGCTTGGCGAGCTGGGTGTGGGTGCTGCGCGCATTCACTTGGAGCGCTTTGCTGCCGCAGCGCCGACGGCCGCAGCGGGTGGCCGTCGCAGTCGCCTGCGGGTTGCGCTCGACGGCCGTCGCCACGAGCTGGACGTACCGCGCGGCGAGGTGTTGCTGGAGGCCATGGAACAGGCCGGCCTGCAACCACCGAGCGCGTGCCGCTCGGGTGTCTGCGCCGCCTGCAAGTGCCGGGTGGTGGAGGGTAGCGTGAGCATGCGCAGCAACCAGGTGTTGAGCGAAAGTGAGGTGCGCCAGGGTTGGACACTCGCCTGCCAGGCCGAGCCGAGTAGCGCCGAACTGCAGGTCGAATACTGACGCTTGGAAAAGGCGGTTGGCCGTTATCCACCTACGGATCGCGTGAGTTCGCAGGCGTCCGGTGGATAACGGCGCAGCCTTACCCACCGGATGCTTGCGTCGTGCGTCTGAGACGCGTGGAAGCGGCCGGTGACCGTTTTCCGCCCTATGACAGGTTGCGGTGAGATCGGCTCAGCGCGTCTCCACCGGCAGATCGTGCTGCTGCCAGGCTATCCATGAGCCGGGCACGTTCACCACGTGGCGAAAGCCCTGGCGCTTGAGGATGCTGGCGGCGATCGAGGCGCGGTAGCCGCTGCCGCAATAGGTCGCCACGGTCCTGTTCTTGTCCAGTTGCTCCAGTCCTTCGGGCAGATGGGCGACGAAGGCGTGGCGGGCGTCGGGTACGCGGCCTTGCTCGACCTCCTCGGGGGCGCGCACGTCGAGTACCTGGACCTGTGGGTCCTCACGGCGACGGTTCAGCTCGTGCACCGTCCATTGGCCGACGCTGGCCAGCGGCAGGCCGGCGTTCTGCCAGTCGGTCATGCCGTTGCGCAGATAGCCTTCTACCCGATCGAGACCGATCCGATACAGCTGCAGCGTGGCCTGCTGGATCTGCTGACTGTCCTCGCCGATCAGGTAGATCGGTCGCTGATCGTCGAGCATCCAGCCGGCCCAGCTGACGAATTCGTTCTGCAGGGCGATGTTCAGCGCGCCGGGCACATGGCCGCCGCCGAAGGCGAGGATCGAGCGCAGGTCCACCAGCTGCACGGCGCGGTGGTCGGCGCTGCGCTTGGCGAACTCTTCCGGCGACAGCGGCGTCGGCAGCGACGGCCCGTGCCTGTGCGTGGCCGGGCGCACGTTGAGCTTTTTCAGCCGTGCATAGTGGCGCGGCGGCTCGGGCATGCCGCTGAGCAGCCAGTCGATGAACTCGCCTTCGCTGCGCCGCTGGTTGAGCGCCGGGTTGAACAGCAACTCGTTGCCTAGGGTGGATCGCCGGCGATCACCGATCGACTTGCCGCAGGCCGAGCCGGCGCCGTGACAGGGGTAGATCTCGACGCGTTCACCAAGCGGCAGGTAGCGGGTGAACAGGGTGGCGTAGAGCTGCGCGGCCAGTTGCTTGGTGCTGTCCTCGCCGAGCAGGTCGGGGCGGCCGACGTCGAGGTTGAACAGGGTGTCGCCGGTGAACAGGGCGAAGGGCTCATCGCCCTGCTGACCGTCGCGCAGCAGCAGCGAGATATGTTCCGGCGTGTGGCCGGGCGAGTAGATGATTTCCAGGCTGACCTGGCCGAGTTCCAGCACCTCGCCATCGGCAGCCTGGCGCAGCTCGAAACCGTAGTCCGCCGAGCAGCCACCGATGATCTCGGCGCCGCTGCGTTCGGCCAGCGCCTGGGCGCCGGAGACGAAGTCCGCATGGATATGGGTTTCGATGGCGTAGGCGATGCGCAGGCCTTTCTCGCGGGCCAGATCGAGGTAGATATCGACGTCGCGCCGCGGGTCGATCACTGCGGCGACCGCGGCCTTGCTGTCACCCACCAGGTAGGAAATCTGCGCCAGACCGTCGGTATAGATCGGCTCGAGCACCAGCATGTTTGCACCTCCGTAACGGCTGATTGGTTACGGATGTGGAACGCCGACGGGTGGCTGGCGTTCACTCGGCGATCACTTGCGAACCAGCAGCACCCCGGATTCCATGTGGTGGGTGTAGGGGAACTGGTCGAACAGCGCGCAGCGCTCGATGCGATGGGTGTCGGCCAGCTGGGCGATGTTCTGCGCCAGGGTGTCCGGGTTGCAGGAGATGTAGAGGATGCGCTCGAAGCGGCGGGTCAGCTCGCAGGTGTCCGGGTCCATGCCGGCACGCGGCGGGTCGACGAAAATGCTGCCGAAGTCGTAGCTCTTCAGGTCGATATGGGCCAGGCGGCGGAACGGGCGCACCTCGTTCAGAGCCTGGGTCAGCTCCTCGGCGGAAAGGCGCACCAGCTCGATGTTGTCGATGCCGTTGTCGGCGATATTGGCCAGCGCGGCGTTGACCGAAGTCTTGCTGATCTCGGTTGCCAGCACGCGGCGCACGCGGGTGGCCAGCGGCAGGGTGAAGTTGCCGTTGCCGCAGTAGAGTTCGAGCAGGTCGTCGTCGCGCTCACCGAGCACGTCGAAGGCCCAGTTCAGCATCTTCTGGCAGACCGCGCCGTTGGGCTGGGTGAAGGCGCCCTCGGGCTGGCGATAGCGGAAGCTGCGGCCGGCGACGACCAGCGCTTCCTCAACGTAATCACGACCGATGACGATGCGCTTGCCCTTGGAGCGGCCGACCAGGCTGACGCCGAGGTCTGCGGCGAGCTGCTCGGCTTCGGCCTGCCAGGCCTCGTCCAGTGGGCGGTGGTAGGCGAGGGTGATCAGCGCATCGCCAGCCAGGGTGGTGAGGAATTCGACCTGGAACAGTTTGAAGCTGAGGACTTCCGACGCCTGCCAGGCCGCTTTCAGTTGCGGCATCAGCTCATTGATGCGACGGCTGGCGATGGGGAAGTCGTCGATCAGAATGGCCTTGTGCTTGTCGCCCTGCTCGAACATCGCGTAATGGCGCTGGCCATCCTCGCGCCACAGTCGGAATTCGGTGCGCAGGCGGTAATGCTCGCGGGGCGAGTCGAAGACTTCTGGTGCCGGTGCATCGAACGGCGCCAGCAGTTCCACCAGCCGGGCGGCTTTCTCGGCGAGCTGGGTTTCGTATTGGGCGGGGTCGAGCTTGGGCAGCGGCATGGCGGGGGCTTCGTGCAGAGGTTTGAGGAGCTTTACGGCGCCGGCGGCTCCCACAGTAGTTCGATCCGTGGGGGCGGCCTTGCCGCGAATTATTAACGTACGTCGCGGATCGGTATTCGTAGGGTGGATCGGGGCGCGCAGCTGACGCTTTTCTCATCCACCTTCTGCGCGATCTGGTGGATGGTGAGGCGTCATCCACCCTACGCTGCGATCAGCCGGCGAACCAGCCCAGCTTGACCACGAACAGCGCCGAGAGAATCCACATCGCCGGGCTCAGCTCGCGCCAGCGGCCGGCGAGCAGCTTGATCGCGGTCCAGGCGATGAAGCCGAAGGCGATGCCGTTGGCGATGGAGAAAGTCAGCGGCATCGCCAGCGCGGCAACCACGACCGGCGCGGCGACGGTGAGGTCGTCCCAGTCGATGCTGGCCAGGCTGCTCATCATCAGTACGGCGACGAACAGCAGCGCCGGTGCGGTGGCGTAGGCTGGCACGGCACCGGCCAGCGGGGCGAAGAACAGGCTGAGCAGGAACAGCAGCGCGACCACGCAGGCGGTCAGGCCGGTGCGGCCACCGGCAGCGGTGCCGGCTGCGGATTCGATGTAGCTGGTGGTGGTCGAGGTGCCCAGTGCGGCGCCTGCCATGGTTGCGGTGCTGTCAGCCAGCAGGGCGCGGCCCAGGCGCGGCATCTTGCCGTCCTTGTCCAGCAGGTCGGCCTTCTGCGCCACGCCGATCAGGGTGCCGGAGGTGTCGAACAGGTCGACGAAGAGGAAGGCGAAGATCACGCTGATCAGGCCGATATCCAGCGCGCCCATGATGTCCAGCTGCATGAAGGTCGGTGCGAGCGACGGTGGCATCGATACCACACCGTTGAGCTGCGACAGGCCGAGCAGGATCGACAGGCCGGTGACCACCAGAATGCCGATCATCACCGCGCCGGTGACCTTGCGGTAAGCCAGCGCGGCGATCAGGAAAAAGCCCAGGCAGGCCAGTAGCGGGCCGCCGGCGCTGAGGTCGCCGAGGCCGACCAGGGTGGCCGGGTTATCGACGACGATGCCGGCGTTCTTCAGCGCGATGATCGCCAGGAACAGGCCGATACCCGCGGCTATGCCGGCGCGCAGGGCCAGCGGAATGCTGTGGATGATCCACTCGCGGATCTTGAAGATCGACAGGCCGAAGAAGATCACGCCCGAGAGGAACACCGCACCCAGCGCAGTCTGCCAGGTGTAGCCCATGGTCAGCACGACGGTGTAGGTGAAGAAGGCGTTCAGGCCCATGCCCGGTGCCAGCGCGATCGGGTAGTTGGCGACCAGCCCCATGATCGCCGAGCCGATGGCCGCGGCCAGGCAGGTGGCGACGAACACCGCGCCGTGATCCATGCCGGTTTCGGCAAGGATGCTCGGGTTGACGAAGAGGATGTAGGCCATCGTCAGGAAGGTAGTGATACCGGCCAGGACCTCGGTGCGCAGCGTGGTGTTGTGCGCCTTGAGTTGAAATAGCTTTTCCAGCATGGTCGATCCTCTATGTGCCGGTCAGTGTGAGGGCTGTCGCCTCTGGCGGGCGATTCGCGTGTCGTCGCAAAAGCCGCGCATCTTACACCGGCCGGCAGCGCGGTTGAATTTCCATTGAGCAGGTGAGCGCCATGAGCAAACGAGTCCTGATTCCGATCGCCGACGGTTCCGAAGATCTGGAGGCCGTAACCCTGATCGACGTGCTGCGGCGTGCCGAGTTCGAGGTGCTGGTGGCCAGCGCGGAGGAACGGCGCATGCTGACCTGCGCGCGCGGCACGCGGATCACTGCCGACGCCATGCTGCTCGATGTGCTGGCGCAGGACTTCGACCTCATCGTGCTGCCCGGCGGCATGCCCGGCGCGAAAACTCTCGGCGAGCTGGAGCCGCTGGCCGAGCGCGTACGCCAGCAGGCCGCGGCCGGGCTGGACTATGCGGCAATCTGCGCGGCGCCGGCGGTGGCGCTGCACCCCTACGGCGTGCTCAAGGGCCGCCAGGTGACCTGCTACCCGGGCATGAGCGACAACCTCACCGGCACGCACTTCCTTGACCAGCCGGTGGTGGTGGACGGCAACTGCATCACCAGCCAGGGCCCGGCGACCGCCCTGGAATTCGCCCTGACCCTGGTGGAACGTCTGGCCGGCCGCGGCAAGCGCCGCGAAGTAGCCGACGCCATGCTAGTGCCGGCAACGAACTAACCTCGCCTCGGATCGGTCACTCCTTGCATTGCCGGGAGTCCTGGCAGCAATGGGCTGAATCCGAGGAGATCAATGGACAGTGTCGATCTGGCGGTACTGCGGCGGGCCCGCGACTGGCTGCGTGACGGCCATCCCGTGGTGCTCTACACGGTGCTGGAAACCTGGGGCAGCGCGCCACGTCCGGTCGGTTCGCTGCTGTCGCTACGCGGCGACGGCCGCGTTGAAGGCTCGGTGTCCGGCGGCTGCGTCGAGGACGATCTGCTCGCGCGGGTCATGGCCGACCAGCCACCGTCGACCTGCCAGCTGATCAGCTATGGCGTGAGCAAGGAAGAATCCGCGCGTTTCGGTCTGCCCTGCGGCGGCACCCTGCGCCTGCTGCAGGAGCCGCTGTGCGATGCCGGCTGGATCGATGAGCTGCTGCGGCGCTGCGCCGGGCACGAGCGGCTGCTGCGCTGCGTGGATATCGCCAGTGGCGCTGTGACGCTGCAAGCCGCCGGCCGCGACGCCGCGCTGCAGTTCGACGGGCATACCCTGCGCGCACCATTCGGTCCGGCCTGGCGCCTGCTGCTGATCGGTGCCGGTCAGCTGTCGCGCTATGTCGCCGACCTGGCCCACGGCCTCGGCTTCGAAGTGCTGATCTGCGACCCGCGTGAAGGTTATGCCCATGACTGGGATGCGGCGACGGTGCGCTTCGTCCCCGGCATGCCGGACGATGCGGTGCTGGCCATCGAACCGGATGCGCACACGGCCATCGTCGCGCTGACCCACGATCCACGTCTGGACGACATGGCGCTGCTCACGGCGCTGCAGTCCGAAGCCTTCTACGTCGGCGCGCTGGGCTCGCGGGTCAATAGCGAGAAGCGCAAGGCGCGCCTGCTCTCGCTGGGCCTCGGCGAGCGGCAGGTGCAGCGGTTGCATGGCCCCATCGGGTTGCCTATTGGCAGCCGTACGCCGGCGGAAATCGCGCTGTCCTTGATGGCCGAAGTGGTGGCGTTGAAAAACGGTGCGCTGGTCAGCCAGGCGTTGCCGGCACAGCGCTGTGCCTGAGCAGGGCGTTTGCGCGATCGTCCTCGCCGCCGGGCAGGGCAGCCGTTACCGCGCGGCCGGTGGCGCGGACAAGCTGCTGGCGGCCAGTCTGGCTGCTGCGTCTTCGCCGCCGGTGCTGGCGGCCACGCTGGCCAACCTTCGTGGTGTCGCAGAACGGCTGCTGGTGGTGACCCGTGCAGACAATCTGCCTCTGCGCGACTGGCTGAGCGCCAACGCTGCCGACTGCGAGGTGCTTGCGCTGGAAACCCGCGGGCTCGGCCACAGCCTTGCGCAGGCCGTGGCCCACGCGCCGGCAGGGCGTGGCTGGCTGGTGGCGCTGGCCGATATGCCCTATGTGCAGCCGCGGGCCCTGCGCGAGATCGCGGCGGCAATCCGCGAAGACAACCTGGTTGTGCCGACCTATGACGGCCGCCCCGGCCATCCGCGCGGCATCGGCAGCGCCCATCGCGATGCGCTGCTGCAGCTGGATGGCGATCGCGGTGCCCAGGCGCTGTTCGCCGCGCACCCGGTACTGGAGCTCGCCCTGAATGATCCCGGTGTCCTGCAGGACATCGACCACCCGGATGATCGCAGGCCTAGCTAGTCCTGAAATTCCGGTACAACCTGCTCTTGCAGGACGTGCGCTCCTGCGGCGGACAGGCGGCAGGCCTGCCCGACATCAAAAGCTCGCGCCGAGGGCGGCCCTCCCACAAAAGCAGCACCCGGCACGACCGCTCCTGTAGGAGGCGCGCCCTCGCGGCGAACAGGCCGCAGGCGCTGCCAGCGCCCCGGCCCTACCAAGATGCTGAACGTTTTCCACGCCACGCCAGTCGTACCCCAAGACGCACGGACAGCGCATACCAACGCCCAAACCGTGAGGCTGCCATGAGCGAAAATTCTTCAGCTGCAGGTCATACCTGCACCATCAGCCTGGAGCTGAACGGCGAACGCCGTGAGCTTCAGGTGCAACCCTGGACCACCTTGCTCGACCTGCTGCGCGACCAGCTCGGCCTGACCGGCACCAAGAAAGGCTGCGATCACGGCCAGTGCGGCGCCTGCACCGTCCTGCTCGACGGCCGACGCATCAACAGCTGCCTGACCCTGGCGGTGATGCACGACGGCGCCAGCCTGACCACCATCGAGGGGCTGGCCAGCGATGCGACGCTGCATCCGCTGCAGGCGGCATTCGTCAAGCACGATGCCTTCCAGTGCGGCTATTGCACACCGGGGCAGATCTGCTCGGCGGCCGGGCTAGCAGCGGAGAACCGTGCCAGCAGCCGCGATGAGATTCGCGAACACATGAGCGGCAACCTCTGCCGCTGCGGCGCCTATCCAAACATCCTCGCCGCCATTGAGGACGCACTGCCGACGCTACGCGGCCAGGAGGGTGCGCAATGACCCCGTTCAGCTATCAGCGCCCCGAACGTATCGACCAGGCCATCGCCCTGCACGGGCCGCAGAGCCGCTACATCGCCGGCGGCACCAACCTGCTCGACCTGATGAAAGAGAACGTGCTGCAACCCGGCCAGCTCATCGACATCAACGGCCTGCCGCTGCGCGAGATCGAGCAGACCGCCGAGGGCGGCCTGCGCATCGGTGCGCTGGTGAGCAACGCCGACCTGGCCTGGCACCCGCAGATCGAACAGCGCTACCCGCTGCTGAGCAAGGCGATTCTCGCCGGGGCTTCGCCGCAGCTGCGCAATATGGCCAGCACCGGCGGCAACCTGCTGCAACGCACCCGTTGCTACTACTTCTACGACACCGCCACGCCCTGCAACAAGCGCGAGCCGGGCTCCGGTTGCAGCGCGCGTGACGGGCGCAATCGCATCCACGCGATTCTCGGCGCCAGCGAACACTGCGTCGCCGTGCATCCGTCGGACATGTGCGTGGCGCTGGCGGCGCTGGATGCCCGGGTGCATGTGGAGGGGCCGCACGGCAAGCGACGCCTGGAGCTGGTGGACTTCCACCGGCTGCCCGGCGACCAGCCGCAGCAGGACAACGTGCTGGTGGAAGGCGAGCTGATCACCGCCATCGAGCTGCCGGTAGAAGGTTTCGCCAGCCACTGCGCCTACCTCAAGGTGCGCGATCGCGCCTCTTACGCATTCGCCCTGGTATCCGTCGCGGCGGCTCTGGAGATGGATGGCGAAATCATCCGCCGCGCGCGCATCGCGCTCGGTGGCGTGGCGCACAAACCCTGGCGCCTGGAGGAGGCCGAAGAACTGCTCAGCGGCAAGCGTGCGGAGTCCGAATGTTTCGCCGCCGCGGCCGATCGCCTGCTGCAAGGCGCGCAACCGCTCGCCGACAACGCTTTCAAGATCGACCTGGCCCGGCGCGCCATCGTGCGTGCCCTCACCGAAGCCGCCGGAGGAACCGCCCGATGAACAGCGCCAACTCTCCACTGGGCAAGCCGCTGGACCGTGTCGACGGTCCGCTCAAGGTCACCGGTAAGGCCTGCTACGCTGCCGAAGCCGAGGTGCCGGGGCTGCTGTATGGCGCCGTGGTGTCGAGCAGCATCGCCCGCGGCCGGATCACGCGTATCGATGCCGTCGCCGCCGAGGCACTATCCGGCGTGCGACTGGTGCTGACCCACCAGAACCGCCCGCCGGTGGCCAGCTACGACGAGCCTTACGAGGACGACGATGCCGCCGACGGCTCGCCGTTCCGCCCGCTGTACAACGACCGCGTGCTCTACAGCGGCCAGCCGCTGGCGCTGGTGGTGGCCGAGACCCAGGCGCTGGCGCGACATGCGGCGAGCCTCGTGCGCATCGAATACGAAATCGAAGCACACCAGACCGATCTGCAGGCCGTGCGCGATCAGGCCCACGATGCGCCTGCCGAGCTGCCCGAGCCGCGTGGTGATTTCGACTCGGCGTTCGCGGCGGCGGCAAAGCGCATCGACCGTGAGTACGAGACCCCGGTCGAGCACCACAACCCCATGGAGCCGCATGCTTCCATCGTCCAGTACCAGCCGGGCGGCGAGCTGCTGATCCACGACAAGACCCAGGGCGTGCAGAACTGCCAGCGCTACCTGGAGCAGGTGTTCGACATGCAGGGCAAGATCCGCGTGCTTGCGCCTTTCGTCGGCGGCGCCTTCGGCTCCGGCCTGCGGCCGCAGTACCAGCTGCCGTTGGCGGTGATGGCCGCACTCAAGCTGAAGGCCTCGGTGCGCGTCGAGCTGACCCGGCAGCAGATGTTCACCTTCGGTTATCGCCCGCGTACCGTTCAGCAGCTGAAGCTCGCGGCCGATGGCGAAGGGCGGTTGCGGGCGATCGAGCACAGAGCGATCGGCCAGACCTCGCGCTTCGAGGACTTCACCGAGCACGAGGTGGAGTGGTCCGGCATGCTCTACGCCTGCGACAACGTGCGCCTCGGCTACCGCCTGGCGCCGCTGGACGTCTATACCCCGCTGGACATGCGCGCCCCGGGCGCGACCATCGGTGTCTATGCGCTTGAGTGCGCGATGGACGAGCTGGCCCATGAAGTCGGTATCGACCCGCTGGAGCTGCGCCTGCGCAACTACACCGACATCAACGGCAACGAGGGCAAGCGCTATTCCAGCAAGGAGCTGCGCGCCTGCTACCAGCAGGGCGCCGAGCGCTTCGGCTGGTCGCGGCGTCCGGTGCAGCCACGCAGCCTGCGTGACGGTCATCAGTTGGTCGGCATGGGCATGGCCACCGGTGTCTGGGAGGCCATGCAGATGCCGGCCTCCGCTCGCGCCTGCATCGATGCCGACGGCAAGCTGCTGGTAACCAGCGCCACTGCTGATATCGGCACTGGCACCTACACCGCGATGACGCAGATCGCCGCTGATGCCATGGGCCTGTCGATGGCCGAGGTGGAGTTCCGCCTGGGCGATTCCAGCCTGCCGCAGGCACCGCTGGAGGGTGGCTCGGCCACCGTGTCCTCGGTCGGTAGTGCGGTGCAACGTGCCTGTGCGGGGCTGCGGCAGAAGCTGCTGGACGCCGTGCAGCAGTCGCCGGCTTCACCCTTTACCGGAGCGAATCTGGAGACGGTGGAGTTCGCCGATGGCCAACTGCGGCTGAAATCCGGCGAGCATGCCGTGGCCCTGCGCGACATCGTCCAGGTCAGCGGCGCATTGGAAGCCGAAGCCAGCGTCAAGCCGGATGAAAAACGGGATGCCTGGGCGACGGGAACCCATTCGGCAGTGTTCGTCGAGGTACGCGTCGACGAGGACCTCGGCACCATCAAGGTCAGCCGTGTGGTCAGCGCGATTGCTGCGGGCCGCATCGTCAACCCGAAGACCGCCGGCAACCAGATCGTCGGCGGCGTGGTCTGGGGCATCGGCCAGGCGCTGCACGAGGAGACGCTGATCGATCACAGGCTCGGGCGTTACATGAACCACAACCTTGCCGAGTACCACATCCCGGTGAACGCGGACATTCCCGAAATCGACGTCATCTTCGTCGAGGAGCATGACGAGGTGGTCAACGACCTGGGGTCGAAGGGGGTAGGGGAGATCGGCATCGTCGGGGTGGCGGCGGCGGTGGCCAATGCGATCTACAACGCGACCGGCAAGCGCGTGAGGGATCTGCCGATTACCCTGGATAAACTGCTGTAGCCGCCGGCGCGCTAGGTGGGCTTCGGCCCGCCGTTGCGGCTGCGGAAGATGGAGCCGCTGATCGTCCCCACGATCCCGCGTGTGCACGCCGTGTTAGCGCTCTGCGTTCGAGGCTTGTGAACGCCTGCATCAAACCTTCAACACCCGCCTCAGCAAAAACCGCCTCACCGGCACCACTGCTCGCTCCTGCACCAGCACGCACACCACGATGCACAGCCCCAGATACAGCGGATAGAAGGCCGGCGTCAGCGCCAACTCCCCCGCCTGTGCCACGCAATCGGCCCAGTCCTCGAGGCATTCCGCCGACACCACCCCGAGCAGCTTCTCCGAGCGCGAGAAGAGGATGAACACCGGCACATGCAGTACGAACAGCGGCAACGATGCCGCGCCCAGGCGCTGTGACCAGCCGACCACTGCGGCACTGCGTGGCGTGGCGATCAGCGCGCAGAGCCAGACCAGCGCCAGCTGCGCCGGCAGCAGCAGGCCGTTGTGCAGCAGGAAGTACCAGTAGCGCTCGCCCTTGAGCAGCCACACCGTCGCCAGGAAGCTGACCAGCACGAAGGCCGCCAGTGCCAGCCGTGCTGCGATGCCGAGCTGCCCGCCCGCCGCGCGCCATTCGCGGAACAGTCCGCAGAGCAGGATGCCGGCAAGAAATTCCGGCAGGCGCAGCAGCGGCATGCGGTGCAGCATGCCGGTGACGGGAATGCCGTAGGCATCCTGCTGGATCGCCCATAGCGGCGGCAGCAGGTAAAGCGCGGCGATTGCCAGCAGCCACCAGCCCTTGTGGCGCAGGCGCATCAGGCGTGGCGCCAGCAGGGGGAAGCACAGGTAGAAGAAGAACAGTGTGGAGATCGACCACAGCGGCGGGTTGAACGTCAGGTAGAGCGGGTTCCAGGCCTGCAGCATGAACAGCTGCAGCACGAAGTTCAGGGCCAGCTCGCGGTTGTTCATGAAATATTCGAGGGCGTCGCGGGCCTCGCCGCTGAGCTCCTCGTTGGTGTCGTAGACCACGTAGCGCAGGCTCGCCTTGGCATCGTCCGGGGGAATGCCTAGCTTGGCGATGATGGTCAGCACGATGGCCGTCAGCAGCAGGGAGAACAGGTGCAGCGGGTAGAGATTGGCAAGGCGCTTGCCGAGGAAATGCCGCGCCGGCTCGCGCAGCTCGCCCTGGCGGCAATAGACGTGCGCCAGCAGAAAGCCGGAAAGCACGAAGAAGCTGCTGGTGGCGAAGAAGCCGACGCCCGCCAGCTCCGAGAGCCAGGTCGGCTCGCCCTCGACGTAGGCGTGCACGGTATGGAACAGCACTACATAGATGGCCAGCAGAAAGCGTAGCCATTCCAACCCGATGAAATGTTCCGTGCGCGGCACTGCTCGCTCCCGTATTGATTGGTTGCGCCATAAAACGACGCCTATGCATGGGACTGGCATTCGCTCCAGCCGTTGCGCTGCACCGGTGATCGGGACGTGTGCACGGCTTGGCGCCGCGGCGGTCGGAACGAATATCCGCAATTGCACGACGACTAGCCGGAGGACCATGCACCCGTCATCGCTGCTTCGTTTACCCGCCGCTGCCACGCGCCTGCTGCTCGCCGCACTGCTGTGTGCAAGCATCGGCCAGACCGCCATCGCCCAGGAGGCCTTCGAGTGGAGCGGCCCCTTCCTCGCGCGGTTGGCCCAGGTGGACAGGCAAACCCCCGGGCATCTCGGCGTGTACGTCAAGGACATGCAGACCGGCATTTCGGTCTCCTACCATGGCGAGGAGCCCTGGTATTTGGCTTCGACGGTCAAGGTGCCGGTCGCTATCGCGGTGATGCGCCGGATCGAGCAGGACGAGCTGACCCTGGATAGCCCGGTGGCACTGCTGGCGTCCGATTACGTCGATGGTGCCGGTCCGACCAACAGCCATGCGCCGGGCAAGGCGTTGAGCGTGCGGTTTCTGCTGGACCAGATGCTGATCCACAGCGATAACACTGCCAGCGACATGCTGATCCGCCTGGTCGGCATCGAGCAGGTCAATGCCGTCGCCCAGGAACTGGCGCCGGAAGGGCTCGGGCCGATCACCTCGCTGGCTGATGTGCGGCGGTTGATCTACGGCGAGTTGCACCCGGCGGCGCGCCAGCTCTCCGGCAGGGATTTTCTCGCGCTCAGGCAGCAGCCGAACGACGCTGGCCGCCTGGCGCTGCTGCCACGGCTGCTTGGCGTGGAGCGCCGCGCGTTGGCATCGATCAGCCTGAACGAGGCCTACGAGCGCTACTACGCCACACCGTTCAACTCCGGCACGCTGAAGGCCTATGGCGACTTGCTTTCGGCACTGGATGCCGGGACTGCACTGGGCCCGGCGAGCACCGAGTACCTGCTGAGCGTGATGCGCCGGGTCGAGACCGGCAGACAGCGGATCAAGGCCGGCTTGCCGCCCGGCACCGGCTTCGCGCACAAGACCGGCACGCAACGAGCACGTATCTGCGATGCCGGGCTGGTGGATCAGCCAGATTCGGACAGCGCCCTATCCACACGCCTGGTCATCGTCGCCTGCGTTCGCGGGGTGGCCTCCGCCGCCCAGGCCGAGCGCGCGTTGCGCGGTACCGGCGAGGCCGTCACTGCAGCGGGGTTGATCCGACGATGAACAGGTTGATCGCAGTAGGCGCATTGTTGTTGCCGCTGGTGGCCCTGACCGCCTGTACCGAGGAAGCCGAGGCGACCTGGAAGGATGATCTGGAGCAGGAGCTGCGTCGCGTCGACGAGGCGTCACCAGGCAAGCTCGGCGTCTATATCAAGCATCTGGGTGAGAACACGGAGCTGCGCTACGACGCCGAGCGCTTCTGGTACCTGGGCTCAGCGGTGAAGGTGCCGATCGCCCTGGCCGTGCTACAGGGCGTCGACGATGGCGACTTCAGCCTCGATCAGCGGCTGACGCTGGAGGCCGAGGACAAGGTCGACGGCTCCGGCGATCTGGTCTGGCAGGACAACGGCGTCGACTACTCGCTGCGCGACCTGCTCAAGGAGATGCTCATCGAAAGCGACAACACCGCGGCCAACATGCTGATCCGCCTGGTCGGCGAGGACGAGCTCAACGCGCGCACCGGCAAGAGCATGGGCGGCGATTTCGAGGCCATCACCACCTTTACCCAGGTGCGCCGCGACGTATATGGCGAGGTGCACCCTGATGCAGCCAAGCTCGACAACATGCAGCTGGTGGAGCTGGCTTCTGCACCATTCAGCAAGCCGCGCTACGAGGCGCTGGCGCGGGTACTCAGTCTGCAGCAGGACGAGTTGAAGGCGGCGAGCATGGAACAGGCCTATGAGCGCTACTACGCGCGCAAGCTCAACTCCAGCAGCCTGGTGGCCTACGGCACGATGCTGGAAAAACTGGTGCGCGGGGAGCTGCTGTCGGTCGAGAGCCGCGATCTGCTGTACGGCTTCATGAAGCTCGATTCCTATGACAACTACCGGCTCGAGGCCGGGCTGCCGGAGGACGTGCCCTTCATCCAGAAGACCGGCACCCAGCTCGAGCGCGCCTGCCACGCCGGCGTGATCGAGCCGCAGGACGAGCGCCGCGCGATCGTGGTGGTGGCTTGCGCCGAAGGCCTGGACGAGGGCCAGGAGGCCGGCAGCCTGTTCGAGCAGGTCGGCCAGGCGATCAGCAAGGCATTGTTGAGCGAGGCGCGGTCGAACTGAGCCGTGCCTGCAGCAAGGGCGAACCCGGCGGCTCGTCATTCGTTGGCGTTGCCTGTCGGCAGTAGGCCTCGCTCGGCGAATACCGCCTTGACGGTCTGCATGCCATTGAGCGCGGCCGGAAAGCCCGCGTAAACCGCCATCTGAATGACCACTTCGACGATCTGCTCCGGCGTGCAGCCGACATTCAGCGCGCCGTGAACGTGCACCGCCAGCTGCGGTTGGCAGTGGCCGAGCGCGGTAAGCGCCGCCACGGTCGCCAGCTCCCGCTGGGGGAGGTCCAGGCCGGGGCGCTGATAAATGTCGCCGAAGGGAAATTCGATCACGTAGCGGGCCAGGTCCGGTGCGATGGCTTGCAGGCTGTCGATGACCTTGCGCCCGGCTGCGCCGTCAATTTCTTCGAGCTTGGCCAGGCCTTCTGTGTAGCGGGGCGATGCAGACATGGAGCGTTCCTCTTGATGGGTAAGGGTCTGTTCCCGTTTCGTACGCGGCCGCGCCGGAGCCGTTTTTTGCGCGAGGCAAGGCACGAGGAGCGAGGTTTGGTCATTCCAAATAAGCGACGAGTAACGCCGCATCGCGCAAAAAACGGCCCGGCCCTGCGGGTTGCGCGGCAAATGGCGCCATGCGGCGTTGCGGGACTTGGCAAGGGAACCCCATTACCTGCGTCCCGCGCCTTGCCTGGCGCCATTTGGTGCAGCAACGCGGCTTGCGACGAAACGGGAACAGACCCTAGAGGAAAGCCTGCGGGTTGGAGTCGACTCCAGGTCAAGCGGAAGTTTGCTGGCGATACAGCGCGATCTTCGCGCGCAACGCGTCGAGATGCCCATGGTCGCGCTGGATGCGTTCCTGCAGCCGGGCCGCATGTTCTTCGAGCAGCGCCTGGCGCGCTGCCAGTGTGGTGTCGCCGCATTCGCGCAGATCGGCGTAGCGGATGATGTCTTCCAAGGGCATGCCGGTGTCTTTCAGGCGCAGGATGAAGCCGATTCACTCCAGGTCGCGTGGGCCATAGACGCGAAAACCGCTGGCGTCCCGAGCGACCTGCCGTAGCAGGCCGATCTTTTCGTAATAGCGCAGCGTGTCGGCGGACAGGCCGGTACGCGCGGCGAACTGCCCGATGCTGAGGCGGATCGGCGCCTCGCTCATGCCTTGATCGACCGCAGAATGACGAACTTCGGTGTGGCGGCGACCTGCTCGGCATTGCCGAACAGGCGCTTGAGCTTGAGGTGATAGCCGAGGTGGCGATTGCCGACGATCCACAGCTCACCGCCCTTGGCCAGTGCCGTCTTGGCCTGGGTGAACATGCGCCAGGCGAGGAAATCGCCGACCACCTGCTGCTGGTGGAACGGCGGATTGCACAGCACCAGGTCCAGCGAGGCAGGCGGTTGCTCAGCCAGGCCGTCGCCGGCGCGAATCTCGACCGGACGCTGACCGTGGATTGCCTGCCAGTTCTCCCGTGCCGACTGCACAGCCATGTAGCTCTCGTCCACCAGTGTCAGTTGCGCCTGCGGGTTGCCCAGCGCGTAGACGATGCCGAGCACGCCGTTGCCGCAGCCGAGATCGGCCACGCGCAGTGCACCGAGTGCCTGCGGCAGATGTGGCAGAAAGGCGCGGGTGCCGATATCGAGGTCTTCGCGGCAGAACAGGTTGGCGTGGTTGAGCAGTTCAAGCTTCGGCTGATCGAGCTGGTAGCGGGTCGGGTAGGGCGACTGCGGCGCCGGTTTCGCGCTCGGCGTTGCGCTGAGCAGACGTGCCTTCTTCACCGCCAGTGAGGCCTGCACCGGGCCAATGTACTGCTCCAGCAGATCACCGGCGGCGCGCGGCAGATGCTTGATCATCGCCGCAGCGATCACCTGCGCGCCGGGCGCCAGCTGGCCGTGCAGGCGGATCAGCTGTTCTTCCAGCAGGGCAAGGGTTTTCGGTACGCGAATCAGCACCCGGTCGAACGGGCCATGGGCAATCTCGCTGGCGGGAACGAAACGCACGCGTTCGGCCGGCAGGTCGTTGCGTGCCAGGTTCTTCTGCAGCGCCAGGTGCGCCAGATGCGAGTCGCCACTGCTGGTGACCGCGACGTGTGCGGCCAGCGAGCAAGCCAGGGCGCCGAAGCTGTCATTGAGTATCAGCACCCGCGTGGCGGCCGGCAAACCCTGTTCATGCAGCGTGGCGAGCAGGTACTCATCGGCGGCGTCAAAGGCCTGCAACGGCTCGTTAGGCTGCTCCGGCTGGCGGATCAGATCGAGGCTGGCGTAAGGGGTGTCGAGAATAGGCATGAGAACTGGCGGTGTTTGTGGGCGTCGGAAAGGAGTATCAAGAGTTCACGGGGCGCCACGTAAGTGTCCACTGATGCTCGGAGGGAGCGAAGTATGACCGCCAGCGAAGAGAAGTTCACCCGCCAGCGCCTGCTCGAGGTGCAGACGCTGACGCCCAGCCTGTTCACCCTGCGCACCAGCCGCGACCCCGGCTTCCGTTTCACCGCCGGGCAGTTCGCCCGCCTCGGCGTGCGCAAGCCCAGCGGCTGTATCGTCTGGCGTGCCTACTCCATGGTGTCGGCGCCGCACGACGAGTTTCTCGATTTCTTCTCCATCGTGGTGCCGGACGGCGAATTTACCAGCGAGCTGAGCCGGCTCAAGGTTGGCGATGAGCTGCTGGTGGACAGGCAGGCCTTCGGCTTCCTGACGCTGGATCGCTTTCCCGATGGCCGCGACCTCTGGCTGCTGGCCACCGGCACCGGGATCGCCCCGTTCCTTTCGATCCTGCAGGACTTCGAGGCCTGGCAGCGCTTCGAGCGCATCATTCTGGTCTACAGCGTGCGCGAGGCGCGTGAGCTGGCCTATCAGCAGCTGATCGCCGAACTGCCGCAGCGCGATTACCTAGAGGGGCTGGGCTCGAAGCTGCTGTATCTGCCGGTGGTAACGCGCGAACGGGTGCCCGGCGCGCTGCATGGGCGCATCACCACGCTGATCGAGAACGGCGAACTGGAGCGCGCCGCCGATCTGCAGCTGATTCCCGAGCATTCGCGGATAATGCTCTGCGGCAACCCGCAGATGATCGAGGACACCCGCGCCGTGCTGAAAACGCGCGATCTGAATCTGGCGCTGACGCGCAGGCCTGGGCAGGTGGCGGTGGAGAATTACTGGTAGTGCACGGCTGCACACAGGGTGGCGTTAGCGTCTTAGGGTGGATGGCCGAAGCCATCCACGCGCGACCGCCGGTGCTGTCCACGCCCGCTTGGAAAATCGATTCGCAGAAGCCGAGGTTGGTGATCGAACGGCTTCCTCAAATGAAAAGCCCCCGCCGGACGATCCGGGCGGGGGCTCTTTCTTTGTCGTTTGCAGCTCGAGGTTTGCTGCCGTCTTAGACGACGCCCTGCGCCAGCATGGCATCGGCAACCTTGACGAAACCGGCGATGTTGGCGCCCTTGACGTAGTTGATCCGGCCATTTTCCTCGCCGTGGGCGACGCAGGCGTGGTGGATCGACTGCATGATGCCGTGCAGCTTGGTATCCACCTCACCGGCGGTCCAGTGCAGGCGCATGGCGTTCTGGCTCATCTCCAGGCCGCTACAGGCCACACCACCGGCGTTGGAGGCCTTGCCCGGTGCGTAGAGGATGCCGGCCTCGAGGAACAGGTCCACGGCTTCCAGCGTCGACGGCATGTTGGCGCCTTCGGCCACGCAGATGCAGCCGTTCTTCAACAGCGTGCGTGCGTCATCGCCGTCCAGCTCGTTCTGCGTGGCACAGGGCAGGGCGATGTCGCACGGCAGGCTCCACGGACGCTGGTCGGCCAGGTAAGTAACGCCGAACTGCGTACCCATCTCTTCCAGACGGCCGCGACGGACGTTCTTCAGATCCATCAGGTAGGCCCACTGCTCGTCGGTCATGCCGTCCGGGAAGTGCAGCGTGCCGCCGGAATCGGACAGCGAGACGACCCGGCCGCCCAGCTCCATGACTTTCTGCGCGGCGTACTGCGCGACGTTGCCGGAGCCGGAGATCGCCACGCGCTTGCCGTCGAAGCTGCTGTGGGTGTTCTTGAGCATTTCCTCGGCGAAGTACACGCAGCCATAGCCGGTGGCTTCCGGACGGATAAGGCTGCCGCCGTAGGGCAGACCCTTGCCGGTCAGGACCGAGGTGAACTGGTTGGACAGGCGCTTGTACTGGCCGAACAGGAAGCCGATCTCGCGGCCGCCGACGCCGATGTCACCGGCCGGCACGTCGAGGTCGGCGCCGATGTGGCGGTACAGCTCGCTCATGAACGACTGGCAGAAGCGCATGACTTCGTTGTCGCTCTTGCCCTTCGGGTTGAAGTCCGAGCCGCCCTTGCCGCCACCCATGGGCAGTGAGGTGAGGGAGTTCTTGAAGACCTGCTCGAAGGCGAGAAACTTGAGCACGCCGATGTTCACCGACGGGTGGAAGCGCAGACCGCCCTTGTACGGGCCGATGGCGCTGTTCATCTGGATGCGGAAACCGCGGTTGACCTGGACACGACCCTGGTCGTCGACCCATGGCACGCGGAAGATGATGGCGCGTTCAGGTTCCACCATGCGTTCGATGATGCCAGCCTGCATGTAGTGCGGGTGGGCTTCGAGGAATGGCCAGAGGCTGCGAACCACCTCTTCCACCGCCTGGTGGAACTCAGGTTGATGGGGGTCGCGTTGCTTCAGTCGGGCGAGAAAGGCATCAACGGTTTCGATCATCAGTAGGCCCTCGGCGACCGCTTGTTGGCAGTCATTGATAATTTTTGGCGGGCGACTGTAACAAACCTGATTTGCACCGCGGAAGTGCGACGTGGGTCGAGGGTGCATTTCTGTGGTGCGCGAATTGCCGGACTGGTGGGTGCGGCGGCCTGGGCAGAAAGCGTATAGCGCGGGGGTTTCAGATAAACCAGAGGGGCGCTAACCCCTAGTCGGGATGTGTTGCGCCGAAATGTCGCATTGAATGCATCGTTTTTGTGCGAAAGACGGCGCCGGCGATCACTCCGCCAGTTCGCATCGGTTGCGGCCGCTGCGCTTGGCACGCAGCAGGGCGAGGTCGGCGCGGTTGATGGCGTTCGAATAGGTCTCGTCGGGGCGCAGCTCGGCGATGCCCATGCTGGCGGTAACGCCGAGCAGGTCATCGTTCACCCGCACGCCCAGCGCAGCGATGCTGTCGCCCAGGCGGCTCATAACGGTCTGCGCCGTCTGGGCGGTGCATTCGGGCATCAGGATGAGGAATTCCTCACCGCCCCAGCGACCGCACAGGTCGTGCTCGCGGATCTCGGATTCCATCACCCGCACCACTTCAATCAGCACCCGATCGCCGACGTCATGGCCGTAGTCGTCGTTGATGATCTTGAAACGGTCAATGTCCAGCATGACCAGCGCCAGCGGCCGCCCGTAGCGCTTGGCCCGCTCGCTTTCCTCGCGCAGGCGTTCGGTGAGCAGACGGCGGTTGGCGATGCCGGTCAGCGAATCCAGCATCGAGGCCTCACGCAGCGAGGCGTTGAGGTCCTGCATCATCGCCTGGTAGCGGTCGGAGATGCGGGCGACCTTTTCGAGCTGGCGCAGCTGCTTGTCGAAGCGTGCTGCCAGGCTCATTTCGCGATCGCGGGCGATGCTTTGGTAACCGTCCGATATGCGGGCGATGCGTTCGATGCGGCCGAGCAGGTCATGGTGCGCGCCCCACAGCTGGCTCAAGGCTTCCTTCAGCGGATGCCCGTCGAACTGCGGATCGGCGAGGAGACTGGCTAGCTCTTGATCTAACGGCGATGACCCGCGCATATCTACCTTCTGTCAATCGTGGCTTAGGATGGAAAAGGGAAAGGTGCAGTCTTCCTTGAACTCCTCGGCCAGTTCTACGACGCGCTCGTTGCGCACGTCGTAGTACCAGTTGACGGCGACCTGACGGCCGTCCTGATAGGCCGCCTCAAGCAGGTCGAAGATGTCCATCATGGCCTTGATGCTGCTGGTGTTCAGATACAGCAGGCGCAGTTCGAGGGCGAGCGGGTGTGCGGCTTCGCCGAGGAAGCGCTCGATCCACTCATAGACCTGGTGGAACAGCTCATAGGAATTTTCCGGGTAGGAGTCGCCCTGCATCGAGACGATGCCTTTTTCCCAGTCGGACTGGATGGTGGGGGTGGACTGGCTGCCAGGGATTGAAAAGTCGTTCATGGGGATGCTCTTGAGATTCAGATGACGGCGCTCAGGCTTAGGAAGGAAAGCTCGTCGGAGACCGGTTGCAATGACGCTTTGAGCGGCTCGCTGGATTTGCGGGCGATGTCGATCAGGCCGAGCCCGGCGCCGGAGGTCACGTGTTCGTCGCGCGGTCTGCGCAGCTGTTCCTTGTACAGCGCTTTCAGCCCGGCCTTGTCCTTTTGTGCCAGCTCGGCGATGGCGGCGAGCAGCAGCTGGCCGTCGGCAGTTTCGATCAGGTTGCCGGCCGAGACGACATATCTGCCCTGATCGTCGCGCGACACCACGACCGTGGCCCCGGCCTGCTGATCGGACCAATTCTTCTCACGGGTGTAATGACGAATGTTCTGCGTCATCTCGATGTAGACGGCGAACACATCCATGGCCGAGGACGGGTGCGCCTGCTCTTCGCTCATGTAGTTGCGCAGGGCATTGCCGATCTCTTCGATCAGGCTGCGGGAGATGGGGCCGTTGAAGCAGAGCATGATCTGTTGCTGGTTGTAGCATTCGCGCATCGCGAACATGTCAATGGGGCCCATGGCCAACTCCCTGTCTCAATCGAAACGGAAACATAACATCGTGATGTCATCGCGCTGCGGGAATTCACCCTGATAGCGCGCCAGCGCAAGGCTGAAGGCTTCGCCCTGCTCGGCCAGGGGCAGCCGCGCGTGCTCGCGAATCATGCTGGCGAAGCGGCTGTTGCCGAAACCATAGCCTTCTTCGCCGCCAGCCTGGTCGAGGAAACCATCGGTGGTCATGTAGAAGGTGCGCCCAGGTTGCAGGTCGACGCTGGTATTGCGGTACTCGCCAATGCGTTTATCGCCGATGGCGCGCCGCGCTGCCTTTATTTCGTGCACCTCTTCGCCATCACAGTAATACAGAGCAATCTTCGCGCCGGAATAATGCACCTTGCGCTGGCGCAAATCGACATAGGCCAGACCGATGTCCATGTTCGTGGCCAGGGCATGGGAACCCGGCTCTTCGCGCAGCATATTGCGCACGATTGCATCGGTGCGCGAGAGCGCGGCTGCGGGGTCGTCCAGGCCGGTTGTGCCAAGCGCCTGGTCGATGGCGGCGTGGGCCAGCATTGTCATCAAAGCGCCCGGCACGCCATGGCCGGCGCAATCGACGACGCCGAACAGGCAGCCGTGCTCGTCGGCGCGATAGACATAGAAGTCGCCGCCGACAACATCGCGTGGCCGCCAGAGCACGGCATGGCGGTCGCCCATGGCCGTGACCAGCTGTCGGTTGGGCAAGATCGCACGCTGGATAAGGCTGGCGTAGTCGATCGAATCGTCGATCTTCTTGTGCGCGGCGGCCATTTCCAGATTGGCCCGCTCCAGATCGCGTGTGCGCTCGCGTACGCGATTTTCCAGTTCGCTGGTGTGGCTGCGAACCTGCTGCGCCATGGCGCCGAAGGCTGCGCTGAGTTCGCCGATTTCGTCCTGACGATGCAGCGGTAGGGGCGCATCGTACTGCCCCGCAGCCAGGGCCTGGGCGCTGCGTCGTAGCTGGCGCAGCGGTTTGAGCACGCGCTTCTCCACCAGCCAGGCGCCACCGCCGATCAGCAGCAGGAACAACACCAGAAACAAGCCGATGGCCGGCAGTAGCGGGCGTACCTCGACGACCTGTGCTGTGCTCAGATCCACAGAGCTGGCGACGAACCACTGCAGTTCCGGAATCCAGCTCAGTGCCAGCAGCCGGGGCGCGCCGTCCAGGGCGACCCGAACCGTCGCCACGCTGCCCGGGCTGTCGCGGCTCGCGGCCATGGCCTGACGTACCGCCGACGCCGCGCTGAGATCGTCGAGCAGGCCGAGAATGCTCGTCGACAGAGATCGTCCGCGAGCGGTGTCGGCGTTCAGCGTGACCAGATTCTGGTTCGGGTGCACGAGGATCGAACCGTAAGCGTCAAGCACCATCGACTCGACACCGACCTTGTTGGCTTCGATGAAGTCGTCGAGGAAAGCCTGCAGGCTGATGCCGGAACCGACCAGGCCAAGGCGGCGGGCGCCGTCGCGCACCTGCACGTTGAACCAGACCTTGAGTTCGCCGGTGACCACGGAACGGTCGACGTTTATGGCGTGGGGGACTTCGCTTTGCAGCGTCTGGAAAAACCATTCATCACGCGAACTCTCCGGGTCCATCGCATAGCGAGGGGCATCGGAGGGCGCCTGGTTTGGTCCGTTGGAGTAGTAGCTGTTGCTCTGCGCCGAGGCGGCGAAATAGGCGTGATCACCAAAGGCTTGCTGATAGCCTGCCGCTTCCTTGAAGAAGCTGTCGCGCTTGGCTGGAGTGTCCTCGTCGTGCAGCCAGGCGACCGTCAGTTGTGAGGCCGCGAGCCGCTGGGCAAGCGCCAGCTCACGCGAAACCGGGGCGAACAGACGCTCACGGTTAAGCTGCACCACATTACGTGCATAGGCTTCGCCGAAGCGGCTTTGGACGCCCAGCAGCGCTTCACGAGCGATGAACCCGGCAAAGGCGAAGGCAAGAAGGCAGCTCAGCAACAAGACCAGCAGTGATTTGCCGCGCAATCCCAAGGCTGCCATGCGAAGGTTCCCTCTGTCGCTAGGTCATGGCGCGGTAGATGATTGTCGCGCCGGGTTTAAGAGGGCGGCAATTATCCGTCATAAGGCTTTTTGCTACTAGCGGATTGTCGTCTTTCTGACGCAAGAGCGGAGCCACATGGCTCCGCTCCTCTGGTGCAATTACTGCGCCAGCTTCTTGTACCTGACCCGGTGTGGTTGGGAGGCGGCATCACCCAGACGCTTCTTGCGATCGGCTTCGTACTCGGTGTAGTTGCCTTCGAAGAACACGACACCGCCATCGTCCTCGTAGGAGAGGATGTGGGTGGCGACGCGGTCGAGGAACCAGCGATCGTGGGAGATCACGATGGCCGAGCCGGGGAAGTCCAGCAGCGCCTCTTCCAGCGAGCGCAGGGTTTCCACGTCGAGGTCGTTGGAGGGTTCGTCGAGCAGCAGCACGTTGGCGCCCTGCTTGAGGGTCAGCGCCAGGTGCAGACGACCGCGCTCACCGCCGGAAAGGTCCTTGACGAACTTCTGCTGGTCGGCGCCCTTGAAGTTGAAGCGGCCGACGTAGCCGCGCGACGGCACCTCGTAGCTGCCGATGCGGATCTGGTCCAGGCCATCCGAGACCGCTTCCCAGACGGTCTTGCCACCGTCCAGGTCGTCGCGGCTCTGATCCACGCAGGCCAATTGCACGGTATCGCCGATTTCGATGCTGCCGGAATCCGGGGTTTCCTTGCCCATCAGCATGCGGAACAGGGTCGACTTACCGGCACCGTTACCACCGATCACGCCAACGATGGCGCCTTTCGGCACGCTGAAGGAGAGGTTGTCGATCAGTACGCGGTCGCCATAGCCCTTGGTGACGTTCTTGAATTCGATGACCTTGTCACCCAGGCGCGGGCCGGCCGGGATGTAGATCTCATTGGTCTCTGCGCGTTTCTGGAATTCCTGCGACTGCATTTCCTCGAAGCGCTGCAGACGAGCCTTGGATTTGGACTGGCGAGCCTTGGCGCCCTTGCGCACCCATTCCAGTTCTTCCTTCATGGCCTTTTCATGGGCCGACTGCTGCTTGGATTCCTGCGCCAGACGCGCCGATTTGGCTTCCAGCCAGCCGGAATAGTTGCCTTCGTACGGGATGCCCGCGCCGCGGTCGAGTTCGAGAATCCAGCCGGCGACGTTGTCGAGGAAGTAACGATCGTGGGTGATCGCTACCACGGTGCCCGGGAAGTCATGGAGGAAACGTTCCAGCCAGGCCACTGAGTCAGCGTCCAGGTGGTTGGTCGGCTCGTCCAGCAGCAGCATGTCCGGGGCCGACAGCAGCAGGCGGCAGAGGGCGACGCGGCGCTTCTCTCCGCCCGACAGGTGCGCAACCTTGGCGTCCCACGCCGGCAGGCGCAGTGCATCGGCGGCGACTTCCAGCTGACGCTCCAGGTTGTGACCGTCGGATGCCTGCAGGATCGCTTCGAGCTTGGCCTGCTCGGCAGCCAAGGCATCGAAATCGGCGTCCGGCTCAGCGTAGGCGGCGTAGACGGCGTCCAGGCGGGCCTGGGCGTCCTTGATCACACCAACCGCCTCCTCGACGACTTCGCGCACGGTCTTCTCGGGATCGAGCTGCGGCTCCTGCGGCAGATAGCCGACATTGATGCCCGGCATGGCGCGAGCCTCGCCGTCGAACTCGGTGTCGACGCCGGCCATAATGCGCAGCAGGGTGGATTTACCGGCGCCGTTCAGACCGAGCACGCCGATCTTGGCGCCAGGGAAGAACGACAGGGAGATGTTTTTGAGAATCTCACGCTTCGGCGGAACGACCTTGCTCAGCCGGTGCATGGTGTAGACGTATTGAGCCATGGAAACGAATGCCCGTGACAGTGGTGAAGGATGCCTGACCCAAGCCATGTAGGCCGAAAAATTGGGCGGCATGTAAAGGGCGCAAAGCTACCCGAATGCACCGGTCAGGGCAAACCGCGGCGGTACTCCCCGGTGGCTGCGGATGCGGCGACTGTTCATCTTGTGCATGACTATCGCTCATACCCGCAAACGCCCGGATGAGGTAGAATCCGCGCCTCTCTTTATACCGCCAGCTGATCTCAGAGGACTGCCATGTTCAGCCGTGATTTGACCCTCGCCCGTTTCGACGCCGATCTCTTCGCTGCCATGCAGCAGGAAGCCAAGCGTCAGGAAGACCACATCGAGCTGATCGCCTCGGAGAACTACACCAGCCCGGCGGTGATGGAAGCCCAGGGTTCGGTACTGACCAACAAGTACGCCGAAGGCTATCCGGGCAAGCGCTACTACGGTGGTTGCGAGTACGTCGACGTGGTCGAGCAGCTGGCCATTGATCGCGCCAAGGAACTGTTCGGTGCCGACTACGCCAACGTCCAGCCGCACGCCGGCTCCCAGGCCAACGCCGCCGTCTACCTGGCGCTGCTGAATGCCGGTGACACCATTCTCGGCATGAGCCTGGCCCACGGTGGTCACCTGACTCACGGCGCCAGCGTTTCGTCCTCCGGCAAGTTGTATAACGCCGTGCAGTACGGCATCAACGACCAGGGCCTGATCGACTACGACGAAGTCGAGCGCCTGGCCGTCGAGCACAAGCCGAAGATGATCGTCGCTGGTTTCTCCGCCTATTCGCAGAAGCTGGACTTCGCACGTTTCCGCGAAATCGCCGATAAGGTCGGTGCCTACCTGTTCGTCGACATGGCTCACGTGGCCGGTCTGGTCGCCGCTGGCGTCTACCCGAACCCGGTTCCGTTCGCTGACGTCGTCACCACCACCACCCACAAGACCCTGCGCGGCCCGCGCGGCGGCCTGATCCTGGCGCGTGCCAACGCCGAGATCGAGAAGAAGCTGAACTCTGCCGTCTTCCCCGGTGCCCAGGGCGGCCCGCTGGAACACGTGATCGCTGCCAAGGCCGTGTGCTTCAAGGAAGCGCTGCAGCCCGAGTTCAAGGCTTACCAGCAGCAGGTGGTGAAGAACGCCCAGGCCATGGCCGAAGTGTTCATCCAGCGCGGCTTCGACGTGGTTTCCGGCGGTACCCAGAACCACCTGTTCCTGCTCAGCCTGATCAAGCAGGACATCACCGGTAAGGATGCTGATGCTGCCCTGGGCAACGCGCACATCACCGTGAACAAGAACAGCGTGCCGAACGATCCGCGCTCGCCGTTCGTGACTTCCGGTCTGCGCATCGGTACTCCGGCTGTCACCACCCGTGGCTTCGGCGAGACCGAGTGCCGTGATCTGGCTGGCTGGATCTGCGACATCCTCGACAACATGGGCGACGAGTCGGTAATTGAAGCAGTTCGTGCCAAGGTCGAAGCGGTATGCGCCAAGTTCCCGGTCTACGGTAACTAAGCGCTCCAGCGCTGCACCGGAAAGCCCGCGAAAGCGGGCTTTCTGCTATCTGCAGGTGGCAAGTGCGCCGCGGTTGATCCTGGTCGTCGTGACAGATGCTCGACGCGCTAGACTGCCATCACTTGTCTGTCTGGAGTTCGCCGCATGTTCAAACGCGCCACTGGTGTGATTCTGCCGCCGCCGGTCATCTATCTGCTGTTTCTTGCGGCGGCCTGGCTGCTTGAGTCGGCGGTGCCGATCGCGCTGCCGCAGAGTATCTGGACGGATTATTTCGGTTGGGGGCTGATCGACGCGGGTGTACTGCTGATGCTCTGGGCCGGGCTGCTGATGCTCTGGCGCAAGACTACGGTCAATCCCTACGGCAAGCCTGCCAGGCTGCTGGAGGAGGGGCCCTTTCGCTTCTCACGCAACCCGATCTATCTGGCCGACAGTCTGATCTACTGCGGTATCGCGCTGCTTTGGGGCACGCTATGGCCCTGGCTGCTGTTGCCAGCTCTCATCTTCACCATGCGGCGCGCGGTAATCGTGCATGAGGAACGTCTGCTGACCCAGCTGTTTGGCGATGACTATGTGGCGTACTGTGGCCGAGTGCGCCGCTGGTTGTGACGACGATGTCGAGAGTTGTTGTCCTATATTGAATTCAGACACCGCGGAGTGATGTTCATGACTGATTCCCCCAGTGATCGCCGGCGCTTCCAGCGAATCGAGTTCGATGCCGCCACTGAGCTGGTGCAGGGCGACCGCTGCTGGCCGGTCGAGCTGCATGACCTGTCGCTGAAAGGCCTGCTGGTTCGTCGCCCGAAAGGCTGGAATGCCGATGCGGGACAGCCGTTCGAGGCGCGCGTGCGCCTGGCTGATGATGCCGATGTGCGCATGGAAGTGGCGATGACCCACGAAGTGGGCGACCTGATCGGCTTCGTCTGTCAGCACATCGATCTCGACTCGATCGCCCACCTGCGGCGCCTGGTTGAACTCAACCTCGGCGACGAGGCACTGCTGGAGCGCGAGCTGGCCGCACTGGGCGGCCAGTAGCGATCACTCGAACAGCGCGTCGAGCGCCTGCTCCAGGCGCGTCACCGCAATGATCTGCAGTCCGGCAGGGGCTTCCTTCGGCGCATTGCCCTTGGGCACGATGGCACGCTTGAAGCCATGCTTGGCGGCCTCCTTCAGGCGTTCCTGACCACTCGGCACCGGGCGGATCTCGCCCGACAGGCCCACTTCGCCGAACACCAGCAGATCGGTATCCAGCGGGCGATTGCGCAGGCTGGAGATCACCGCCGCCATCAGCGCCAGATCTGCCGCGGTTTCCAGCACCTTAACGCCACCGACCACGTTGATGAACACGTCCTGATCGTAGGTCGGAATGCTGCCGTGCCGGTGAAGCACCGCCAGCAGCATGGCCAGGCGGTTCTGGTCCAGCCCCAGCGTGACGCGGCGCGGATTGGCCAGGTGGCTGGTGTCGACCAGGGCCTGCACCTCCACCAGCATCGGCCGGGTGCCTTCCCAGGTCGCCATGACGACGCTGCCCGGCACCGCTTCCTGGGCACGGGTGAGGAAGATAGCCGAGGGGTTGGTGACTTCCTTGAGGCCCTTGTCCGTCATGCCGAACACGCCCAGTTCATTGATCGCGCCGAAGCGATTCTTCACCGCGCGCAGCAGGCGCAGGCGACCATCGGACTCGCCTTCGAAATACAGCACTGTGTCGACCATGTGCTCGAGCACCCGCGGGCCGGCGAGAGCGCCTTCCTTGGTGACGTGGCCGACAAGGAAGATCGCCGTGCCGCTCTGCTTGGCGAAGCGCACCAGCAGCGCGGCGCTCTCGCGCACCTGGGCGACACCGCCGGGCGCGGACTGCAGTTGCTCGGTGAAAATCGTCTGGATGGAGTCGATCACCATCACCTTGGGCTTCTCCAGTCGCGCGGTGGCGATGATGGATTCGATGCAGGTTTCGGTCATCACCTTGAGCTTGTCCTGCGGCAGATCGAGGCGGCGGGCGCGCATCGCCACCTGTTGCTGGGACTCCTCGCCGGTCACGTAGAGCGCCGGGTAATGCTGGGCGATGGCGCAGAGCGTTTGCAGCAGGATGGTCGACTTGCCGATGCCCGGGTCGCCACCGATCAGCACGACCGAGCCGTCCACCAGGCCGCCGCCGAGCACGCGGTCCAGCTCGCCAGATGCTGTGGAGAAGCGCGGTACTTCCTCCACGCTGACTTCGGCCAAGGTCCGGATGTTGGCCTGCTCGCCCGCCCAGCCAGCGCGACCGGAGGGTGGCGCAGCACCTTCGATGACGGTTTCCACCAGGGTATTCCAGGCACCGCAATCGCCGCACTGGCCGGCCCATTTCGGGAAGGTCGAGCCGCATTCGGTGCAGCCATACATGCGCTTGGCCTTGGCCATGGGAAACTCCGGGTCTGGTAGGTGGTGTCGCATGATAACGGCTGACTTGATCGCCATCAGCCACAAGCGGCGAGGCAGCGGCCAGACTGTAAACAAATCGAACAGGAGTGAGCGCCATGCGACATCTGTTGTTTCTGCATCTGCTGGGCGCCAGTGTCTGGGTTGGCGGGCATCTGGTACTGCTGTTCAGTGTGCTGCCGGGTGCCCTGCGTCGCCGCGATGTGCAACCGGTACGCCAGTTCGAACAACTCTACGAGCGCGTCGGGATACCTGCGCTGCTGGTGCAGATCGTCAGCGGGCTCTGGCTGGCCAGCCTCTGGCTGCCCCATGGGCAATGGTTCGATTCGTCGCCCATGGCGCATCTGGTGCAAGCCAAGCTGGTACTGCTCGGATTTACCGCGCTGCTCGGCGTGCATGCGCGGCTGGCATTGATTCCCAAGCTGGATGCGCAGCGCCTGCCGCAACTGGGGCTGCACATCGTGCTGATCACCCTGACTGCGGTTGCCTTCGTCTGGGTCGGCTCCGGGTTCCGCTTCGGTGGTTTGTTCTAGCGGGCCAGACAGCAAGAAGCCCGCGCATGGCGGGCTTCTCTTCACGGGTAGGCGCTATCAGCCGCAGCAGCCGCCGCAGCAGCTGCCCGAGGCGCGCTTGATGTCGCGGGCGATGTCGTCCTTCATCGCCACGCGCTCCTGCTTGAGGGCATTGAGCGCGCTGTCGTCTAGGGTTTCGACACCGTCTTCGACGCGGCAGATGCGCTTGTCCAGCGCTTCGTATTCGTCCGCCTTGCGGGCGAAGGCCGGATCTTCCTGACGCAGTTTCTGCAACTGCTCGCGTTTCTCAGGGAAATCCTTGATCAGTGGGTGATGTTCGACGTGCATGGAAACCGCTCCGGTTTGTCAGGAAGGCGTTCACCTTAGTCTCCCTCCTCCGAGAACCGGTTGACGGCGATCAAGCGAACCTCATTCGCAATAACCGGTCGATGAAAGGCGTTCTGGCGTGGCCTGCGCCGGCAAGCCCGCCTATGCTCTACCACGGCGTTCACCGCCATGTCCGCGGGGGCATGGCGGGCGGCCCGGTCATCCACTAAAGGAAAATCTGCGTATGAGTCTGATCAACGAATTCAAGGCGTTTGCCGTGCGGGGAAATGTCGTCGACATGGCCGTGGGTATCGTCATCGGCGCTGCGTTCGGCAAGATCGTGTCGTCGTTCGTCGACGGGGTGATCATGCCGCCGTTGGGGCTGCTGATCGGCGGAGTGGACTTCTCGGATTTGGCCATAGTGCTCAAGGACGCCGTCGGCGAGGCCCCAGCGGTGGTGCTGCGGTACGGTGCATTTATTCAGACCGTGGTGGATTTCGTGATCATCGCCTTCGCCATCTTCATGGCGATCAAGGCGATCAACCATCTCAAGCGCAAGGAAGCCGAGGCGCCATCTGCGCCGCCTGCGCCCTCCAAGGAAGAGTTGTTGCTGACCGAGATACGCGACCTGCTCAAGGAGCAGAGGGGAAGCTGAAACGGGGGCAGTTACCCGGCGGCTGGCGCCGGGTAACGGGGAGCGATCACTCGGGCTTCGGAGTGTTCGCGGTGCTGGCGGGAAGTACCGGATAGGCGACTTGCGGCTGCTCGCCGGTCACGCTGTGCAGGAACGCGGTAATCGCGCTGACTTCGTCCTTGTCCAGTTTACGGCCCAGTTGGCTGTCACCCATGATGGCAACGGCCTGTTCGAGCTCCCAGACCTCACCGCTGTGGAAGTACGGCGGGGTCAGCGCGACATTGCGCAGCGGCGCGGCACGGAAGACGTACTCGTCGCTGGCGGTATTGGTCACCGCGAAGCGACCCTTGTCGCCGGTCGGCAGCACTTCGGCTCCGGGCTTCTTGATCACGCCGAAGGGGAAGTAACCCTGGCCACCAAGGTTGACGCCGTTGTGGCAGGAAGAGCAGCCGGCGTCCATGAACAGGGCGAGACCCTGTTTCTGCTTGTCGTCCAGCGCCCCGTCCTCACCCTTGAGGAAGCGGTCGAACGGCGAGTTCGGCGTGGTCAGGCTGACTTCGAAGGCTTCCAGGGCGTAGGCCATGTTGTCGAAACTGACCGGCTCCTTGTCGTTGGGGAAGGCCTTCTTGAACTCGGCGGCGTACTCCGGAATGCTCTGCAGCGTCGAGACGACACGCTCGGGCGTACTGTTCATTTCCACGCTTGCCTGGACCGGGCCCTTGGCCTGTTCCTGCAGATCCTTGGCGCGTCCGTCCCAGAACTGCGCGGCGTTGAATACGGCGTTCAGCACGGTGGGCGAGTTGCGCGGGCCCTTCTGCCAGCCGTGACCGATCGAGGTTGGCACGTTGTCGCTGCCCCCGATGCTCAGGTTGTGGCAGGTGTTGCAGCTGATGACGTGACTGCTGGACAGGCGCGGGTCGAACCAGAGTTTGTGACCGAGCATTGCCTGATCTTCGCTGACCTTCTGGCCGCGGACCTCGGTGACCTTGTCGGGAATCGGTTTGAACATCGCGTTGGCGCGCTCACGCAGCTCATCAGCGTTCGCTGCGCTGGTCATTAGTAGGCTGCTAAGCAATAGCGGAATAGAAGGGCGCATCACGGAAGCTCCTTTTGTGTTGGCTGGCTCTAGGAGGCGCCTTTTCGTCAAGCGACCGCTTGACCTGCATCAAGGCGGTCGGGCGTAGTGGACGCGACGAAATGTTTCTGCTTGTGTCGATTCGCAGCCGGCTCGCGATTTCCATCCATGGGGCTCGGCCATGCAGCGTCGTTGCGAGGCTGGGTTAGCCGGGTATCAGCCTTGCGGCGCGACCGGCGCAGCGCCAGAATGACGGCATCAATCGTGGCCAACGAGCCACCCCAGCAAGGATTCCCGATGCCTGAAACTGTCGCTGCCGGCTTGCGCCTGGCACCCGATGCGCTGACCCGTCCCTTCGAGCCCAGCCAATTCAACTTCAACGACACCTCTGAACTGGAGCCGTTTCTCGGTGTGCTCGGCCAGGAGCGCGCGGTCGAGGCGCTGCAGTTCGGCGTGGCCATGCCGCGTCCGGGATACAACGTCTACGTGATGGGAGAGCCGGGCACCGGACGCTTCTCGTTCGTACGGCGCTATCTCAAGGCCGAAGGCAAGCGTCTGGATACTCCGTCGGACTGGGTTTACGTGAACAACTTCGACGAGCCTCGCGAGCCGCGTGTGCTGGAGTTGCCTCACGGCGGCGCAACGGCGTTCATCGCCGATATCAATCAGTTGATCGACAACCTGCTGGCGACCTTTCCGGCGGTATTCGAGCATCCGAGTTTCCAGCAGAAGAAGAGCGCCATCGACCGCGGCTTCAATCAGCGCTACGACAAGGCGCTGGATGTGATCGAGAAGCTCGCCCTGGAAAAGGAGATCGCTCTCTATCGCGACAGCACAAACATCGCCTTCACGCCCATGAAGGAAGGCAAGGCGCTGGACGAAACCGAGTTCGCCCAGCTGCCCGAAGCCGAGCGCGAGCGTTATCACGAAGACATTTCCGCGCTGGAAGTGCGTCTGAACGAGGAGCTCGCCAGCCTGCCGCAGTGGAAGCGCGAGTCGACCAACCAGCTGCGCCAGCTCAATGACGAGACCATCAGCCAGGCACTGCAGCCGCTACTGGCACCGTTGTCGGAGAAGTATGCGGAGAACGCCGGTATCGAAGCGTACCTGCAGGCCGTGCAGGTCAATCTGCTGAAGACTGTGGTCGAGCAGCTGGTGGACGAAAACCGTCCGGAAGCGCAGAACCGTATATTGCTGGAAGAGCAATACAGCCCGAGCCTGGTGGTCGGTCACCCGGTCGATGGTGGCGCGCCGGTGGTGTTCGAGCCGCACCCGACCTATGACAATCTGTTCGGTCGCATCGAGTACAACACCGACCAGGGCGCGCTCTACACCAGCTATCGCCAGTTGCGTCCAGGTGCGCTGCACCGCGCCAACGGCGGCTTCCTGATGCTGGAGGCGGAGAAGCTGCTCAGCGAGCCATTTGTCTGGGAAGCGCTCAAGCGGGCCCTGCAGTCGCGCAAGCTGAAGATGGAATCGCCACTCGCCGAGCTCGGCCGCCTGGCCACCGTGACGCTGACGCCGCAGGTGATCCCGCTGAACGTCAAGGTGATCATCATCGGCTCGCGCCAGCTCTATTACACGCTGCAGGACCTGGATCCGGACTTCCAGGAAATGTTCCGCGTGCTGGTGGACTTCGACGAGGACATCCCGCTGGCCGAGGACAGCCTCGAACAGTTCGCCCAGCTGATGAAGACCCGTACCTCGGAAGAAGGCATGGCGCCGCTCACGGCGGCCGCCGTGGCACGCCTGGCGACCTACAGCGCGCGTCTGGCCGAGCACCAGGGGCGCTTGTCGGCACGCATCGGCGATCTGTTCCAGCTGGTCAGCGAGGCCGATTTCATCCGTCAGCTGGCCAAGGATGAGGTCACCGATGTCGGCCATATCGAACGGGCGCTGAAGGCCAAGGCCACCCGCACCGGCCGCGTTTCGGCGCGGATCCTCGAAGACATCCTGGCCGGCGTGATTCTGATCGACAGCGAAGGTGCGGCGATCGGCAAGTGCAACGGACTGACGGTGCTGGAAGTTGGCGACTCGGCGTTCGGTATGCCTGCGCGGATTTCGGCGACTGTCTACCCCGGTGGCTCGGGCATCGTCGACATCGAGCGTGAGGTCAACCTCGGCCAGCCGATCCACTCCAAGGGTGTGATGATCCTTACCGGCTACCTCGGCAGCCGTTATGCCCAAGAGTTTCCATTGGAGATATCGGCCAGCATCGCGCTGGAGCAGTCCTACGGCTACGTCGATGGCGACAGCGCCTCGCTGGGTGAGTGCTGTGCACTGATCTCTGCTCTGTCACGCACGCCACTCAAGCAATGCTTCGCTATCACCGGCTCCATCAACCAGTTCGGTGAGGTGCAGGCGGTCGGCGGGGTCAATGAGAAGATCGAGGGCTTCTTCCGTCTCTGTGAGGCGCGCGGATTGACCGGCGAGCAGGGAGTGATCATCCCGTTCGCCAACGTCACAACGCTTATGCTCGACGAGCGCGTGCTGGAGGCCGTCCGCCATCAGCGCTTCCACGTCTATGCTGTAAAGCAGGTGGACGAAGCCTTGTCGCTGCTGGTGGGTGAGGACGTCGGTGCGGCCAACGATCAGGGGCACTTCCCCAAGGACAGCGTCAACGCCCGGGTCGTCGAGCGGCTGCGTGACATTGCCGAGATCGGTCTGGAAGAGGAAACGAAGAGCGATTCGGGAGCGACATCGGAGCAGGCGTCGTCCGCTCCTGAGGGGAAGGGTTGAACTCGCCATTGCGCGATTTTTGAACGGAACGATAGCGCGCGCGACGGGTCTGCAGTGGAGGAGGGTACACACCTTCCATCCACAGGATTATCCACAGCTTCAGGGGATAACTGGCTCTCGCGCTGCATCCGTGCCGGATGTCTTCGCGTCAGCCCGACGCGAGGACTGCCGTCATGCCGCACAATCTTTGTCTGAATCGCCAGTGCCTCGGCCTGGTTACCCGAATCGAATGCGTGATACGTCCGTTGGCCGGTGGCAACGGGCTGTGGACATTGCTCTGCGCGGCTGGTCTGGCGGACGGGCAACCCACTGCGATCAAGGTCCAGGGCCCATTCCACGGGCCTGCGATGGCCGAGTCGGTTCTTGCAGCCATAGCCGAAAATCTGCTGGGACAGGGCTATCGGGAGTCGGACGATCCATCCATCTGGCAATTGCACATGCAGGCTGAGTTGCGTCGGGTGAACGCCAATCAGGCGCGTTTTCTGGCTGGTTGGGAAACGCGTCCCTAGGCCAAGCGCTGCGCCGGCTGCCGGTAATGAGTGGCGCTGTCGCGATTGTCGCGGGTCCGACCAAGTTGTTATCCACATGCGCGATCGGCGTCCTGAACCCGCCTTGGTGCGCCTGACTGGGCTGCGTATACTCGCGCCTTCCTTATTTTCTGCTGTGAGACCTCATGGAGCGCATCCTTGAAAATGCCATGTACGCCGCGCGCTGGCTGCTGGCTCCCATCTACTTCGGTCTGGCCTTCGCTTTGCTGGCACTGGCGATAAAGTTCTTCCAGGAAATCTTTCATATCCTGCCGATGATCTTCGCGATCAGTGAAGCGGATCTGGTGCTGACGCTGTTGTCGCTGATCGACATGGCGCTGGTTGGCGGCCTGCTGGTGATGGTGATGATTTCCGGCTACGAGAACTTCGTTTCGCAGCTGGATGTGGCCGAGGGCAAGGAAAAGCTCGACTGGCTGGGCAAGATGGACTCCAGCTCCCTTAAGTTGAAGGTCGCGGCCTCGATCGTGGCGATTTCCTCGATCCATCTGCTGCGTATGTTCATGGACGTACAGCAGATCGATAGCGACAAGCTCATGTGGTACGTGATCATTCACCTGACTTTCGTGGTTTCTGCATTTGCCATGGGCTACATGGACAAGATCACCAAGCACTGATTGCAGCACGCCGTCCGCTATCTGGGCGTCGAGCAAGTCGCATTTCATGGCAGCTCATAAAAAACCTGTACAGAATGGTATTGTTGTTCAATATTCTGTAGCGGTTTTTATGGGGACTCGCCATGCGCCTTCAAGACCTTGCAGCACATGCCGTTGCCGGGCGTGTCGACGCTCTCGAACTGATTTCGCTCGAGGGTGGCATTTATCTTCTCGATATCTATCTGCAGGGCCAGCGCCATAGCCTGATCGACGAACGTGGCGCGGTGTGGCATCTGCGCTCGGTGGAGCATGCCCGCGACCTGCTGCGGGAGCTGCCCGAGCTGCCTTTCTATCTGGTACAGCAATCGCCTTACGACGAAATGTGCGGTCTGGCCGAGGGCGTCCGTGAGCCGCTGCGGGTGCCGATTGGCCTGCGGTCGCAGTGGTGACGCCGGTCCGGTGTGGTGCCCCGTGCTGCTGCAATGAAGGGGGGGGGTGATGAGCATCGCTGCCCTGCGGTTGGTGCTTGGCGATCAGCTGAGCTTCGATCTGTCTGCTCTCGACGGGCTGGATCCGGTGCGTGACCGGGTGCTGCTAGCGGAGGTGGCCGATGAGGCTGGCCATGTGCCGCACCATCCGCAAAAGATCGCCTTCATCTTCAGTGCCATGCGCCACTTCGCCGAAGCGCTTCGGCAACGCGGGGTGGCGGTGGACTACGTGACCATTGACGATTCCGCCAATACTGGCTCTTTGGCCGGTGAGCTGAGGCGATTCGTGGATCGGCATCGTCCTGCGCTGGTCCACGTCACTGAGACTGGTGACTGGCGCGTCGAGCAAAGCCTGAAGAATTCCGGGGTGGCGATCAACTGGCATGAGGACCGGCGCTTCCTCTGCTCGCGGACTGCGTTCGCGCGCTGGGCGCATGGCAAGCGTCAGCTGCGCATGGAGTTCTTCTACCGCGAGATGCGTCGCCAGACTGGCCTTCTGCTGCAACCGGATGGAACCCCTGAGGGAGGGGTTTGGAATCTCGACGCGGACAACCGTAAGCCACTGCCACGTGGTTTGCACGGCCCGATTGCGCTGCGCTTCGTCGCTGACGACATCACTCGTGATGTTCTGGCATCGGTCCGCGGGCGTTTCGCTCATCATTACGGTAGCCTGGAGCACTTCGATTACCCGGTCGCTCACGCTGAGGCTGAGCAGCTCTGGCTGCATTTTCTTGACTTCGGCCTGGCGGCGTTCGGTGACTACCAGGATGCAATGGCCAGCGGCGAGCCGTTCCTGTTTCACGCACGCATCGGCGCCGTGCTCAATGTCGGCCTGCTTGACCTGCGGCGGCTGTGCCATGACGTCGAAGCGGCCTATCGGCAGGGGCGAATCGCGCTGAATGCCGCCGAGGGCTTTATTCGTCAGTTGATCGGCTGGCGTGAATACGTCCGTGGCATCTATTGGTTGCAGATGCCTGACTACGCACGGCGCAACGCTTTCGGTAATACCAGGCGGTTGCCGGAGTTCTACTGGAACGGGCAAACACGCATGAACTGCATGCGTCAGGTGATCGGACAGACGCTGGAACATGCATACGCGCACCATATCCAGCGGCTGATGGTGACCGGCAATTTTGCCTTGCTCGCCGGCATCGCGCCGCCCGCACTGTGCGATTGGTATCTGGCCGTATACATGGATGCGTTCGACTGGGTGGAGCTGCCCAATGTGCTGGGCATGGTTCTGCACGCCGACGGCGGCTACCTGGGTTCCAAGCCGTACTGTGCCAGCGGTCAGTACATCAAGCGGATGTCTGACTATTGCCAGGGTTGCTCCTACAAGGTGGCTGAAAGCACCTCGGACGATGCCTGTCCGTTCAATGCGCTGTACTGGCACTTTCTCATGCGCCACTGCGAGCTACTGCAGCGCAATCCGCGGATGACGATGGTCTATCGCAACCTTGCGCGCATGGCAGAGAGCAAGCAGCGGGCGTTGTGGCAGCGCGGCGAGATCCTGCTGGCGCGACTGGATGCCGGTGATGCGCTGTGAAGAAGGGCGAGCTGCCGCTCAAGTGCTGCATTGCGTGCGGCTTGCCGTTTGCCTGGCGAAAGAAGTGGGCGCGCTGCTGGAATGAGGTGCGGTATTGCTCCGAGCGCTGTCGGCGTAGTCGGAAGGGATAGGCGCTCGAGTCGCCGTTGCTATCGGTTGTTTTGGAATTGCGGGCCGCTGCGTCCGCCCGGCTGAGCTGTGCTAGGCTGGCCGACCTTTTTTTCCTCTCGGAGCCCGGTATGACCGACCTCAACCTGTCCACTGACGAAACCCGTGTGAGCTATGGCATCGGCCGCCAGCTCGGCGACCAGCTGCGTGACAATCCTCCGCCGGGTGTCAGCCTCGATGCGGTGATTGCCGGTATTCGTGATGCCTTCGCTGGCGCTGCCAGCCAGGTTAGCCCGGAAGCGCTGAACGCCAGCTTCGCGGTGATTCGCGAGCGCATGCAGGCCGAGGCACAGCAGAAAGCCGAAGCCGCCGCTGCCGAAGGTCGCGCCTTCCTCGTCGAGAACGCCAAGCGTGAAGGCGTGGTTGTGCTGGAATCGGGCCTGCAGTACGAAGTGCTAACGACCGGCGATGGCGCCAAGCCGTCCCGCGAGGACAGCGTGCGTACGCATTACCACGGCACGCTGATCGACGGCAGTGTATTCGATAGCTCCTACCAGCGCGGTCAGCCTGCCGAGTTCCCGGTAGGCGGCGTGATTGCCGGCTGGACCGAAGCGTTGCAACTAATGAACGCCGGCAGCAAGTGGCGCCTGTACGTACCGAGCGAGTTGGCCTATGGCGCTCAGGGCGTTGGCAGCATCCCGCCACACAGCACGCTGGTATTCGACGTCGAACTGCTGAACGTTCTCTGATCGGCTATCGCTTCAGCAGGCTCGCCGCAAGCAGTAATTGGGCGAAATCTGCTGGTGCATGCTCGCGCGCAATCAAAGGCAGCTTACGCATTTCGTAAGCTGCTTGGCCGGCTAAGGCCGCAGCGCGCGGGCATAGCTGAAGAGGAGCAGGTTGCGGACCTGCTCCTTGAGCACGCAGGGTTCACTTGTGCTCAGCTCCTGCACATCGAGATCGCCCTGTTCGCGCAACTCCTCCAGCGCCTCCCCTTCGAGCGAAACGCATATGGCACCGGTGTTGCGATCAAGTATGCGCAGGTAGGGTTGCGGTCGATCCAGCCAGGCATCTATCAGGTAAGTCATGCGGCACCTCCAATTTATTCTCGTAATGAGAATAATTGTTATTTGCAAATATGCAAGCGCAAATGTGTACCCGTCGAGCGGGGAGGGGAGGATGACTTCTTCGTGGGGGCAGCTGCGCACGCGGCGCAGCGTCGATACCGCAGAGTGTTGTCAGTGCGTGCGCGCTACGGCGAAGCGGCAGAGTTCGACCAAGGCATCGCGGTACTGGTTGGCGGGAATGACTTCCAGGCAGGCGATGGCGCGTTCGGCATAGTCGCGCGCAAGTCTGGCGGTGTAGTCCAGTGCACCTGCTGCCTCGACGGCGGCGCGGATGCTTTCCAGATCATCCAGGCCGCCTTTCTGGATAGCCTTGCGGACCAGAGCAGCCTGTTCGGCAGTTCCTTCGCGCATGGTGTAGATCAGCGGAAGGGTAGGCTTGCCTTCGGCAAGGTCGTCGCCGACGTTCTTGCCGAGAGTTTCCGCGTCGCCCTGATAATCGAGTAGGTCGTCGACCAGCTGGAAGGCGATGCCGAGGTGATCTCCGAAAGTACGCAGCGCTTCACGTTGCTCCTCGCTGGCGCCGGCCAGGGTGGCCGCGCTGTGAGTCGAAGCCTCGAAGAGCATGGCGGTCTTGCCGCGGATGACTTCCATGTAGATTTCTTCGGTGGTGCTGGCGTCGCGAACTTTCGACAGCTGCAGCACTTCGCCTTCGGCGATGACGCGCGTTGCCTGGGAGATGATGCGCATCACCGGCATGGAGTCCAGTTCCACCATCATTTCGAACGAGCGTGCATATAAAAAGTCGCCTACCAGTACGCTGGGGGCGTTGCCCCACAAGGCGTTGGCGGTGGAGCGGCCGCGGCGCATGCCGGACATGTCGACGACGTCGTCATGCAGCAGTGTGGACGTGTGCAGGAATTCGATGATGGCGGCCAGCAGGCGCAGTTGATCGCCCTGATGGCCAAGCGCGCTGCCGCTGAGCAGCACCAACAATGGGCGCAGGCGCTTGCCGCCGGCCGACGTGATGTAATCCCCGATCTTTTCCACCAGAGGAACGCGCGAAGTCAGTTGCTTGCGGATGATGCCGTCGACAGCGGCAAAATCGTCCGCCACAACTTGATAGAAAGGCTGGGGTTGCATCGGGGACTCCTCGCAGATTGCGCGGCATGCTAGGGGGCGGGTCTGGCACTGTCAAGGCAACGCCAGTTGGCTATTGCGCGGGGTGTATCGCATGCGTACAATCGCGGACCCTGAACTTCCCCCTGGGCATTTCCCTGCCTTACGCAATTGCACGGGCGTCACCTTCCGGCCCCATGCAGCCATGCCAGCCACTAATCATTCTTTCAAAGCGCTGGGTGAGCAGGATCAACGGAGATACACAGATGTACGCAGTTATCGTAACCGGCGGCAAGCAATACAAAGTCGCCGAAGGCGAATACCTCAAGATTGAAAAACTCGAAGTTGCGACTGGCGAAGCTGTCACTTTTGACCGCGTTCTGCTGATCGGCAACGGCGATGATGTAAAGATCGGCGCTCCGGTGGTCGATGGTGCCAAGGTTACCGCTGAAGTGATCGCCCAGGGCCGTCACGACAAGGTCACCATCATCAAATTCCGCCGTCGTAAGCACCACATGAAGCGTCAGGGCCACCGTCAGTGGTTCACTGAGGTCAAAATCACCGGTATTCAGGGCTAATCGGGCCTGAATCCCCTTATAGGAGTATTGAACTCATGGCACACAAAAAAGCTGGCGGTTCTACCCGCAACGGTCGCGACTCAGAAGCTAAACGCCTTGGCGTGAAGATGTACGGCGGCCAGGCCATCAAGGCCGGCAACATCATCGTGCGTCAGCGCGGCACCCAGTTCCACCCCGGCTACGGTGTTGGTATGGGCAAGGATCACACCCTGTTCGCGAAAGTGGAAGGCGTGATCAAGTTCGAAGTGAAGGGCGCTTTCGGCCGTCGCTACGTGAGCGTCGTCGCAGCCTAACTGCGCCGTTGCTGGAAAAGCCCTGTCATGCGACGGGGCTTTTTTGTTTCTGTATCCTGTGAGGCTCTTGCAAAGAAACTGCTCGGTGCTCATTCAGTTTTCGCTGGGTTTTTTGCAAGACCCTTACGTTTCTTGTTTCCTAAGCCCGTCCTGCGACGGGAGGCGTTCTCATGAAATTCGTCGATGAAGTATCGATTTTTGTAAAGGCCGGCGACGGCGGCAACGGCATGATGAGCTTTCGTCGTGAGAAGTTCATCGAAAAGGGTGGTCCCAACGGCGGTGATGGCGGTGACGGCGGCTCGGTGTATCTGGAGGCTGACGAAAACCTCAATACCCTGGTGGACTACCGCTATACCCGTCGTTTCAATGCGCAGAACGGGCAGAAAGGCGGCAGCACCGATTGCACTGGGGCCAAGGGCGAGGATCTGATTCTTCCGGTCCCGGTCGGCACTACAGTGATCGATGCCGCTACCCAGGAAATCATGGGCGACCTCACCAAGGCCGGGCAGCGTTTGCTGGTGGCTCAAGGCGGCTGGCATGGGTTGGGCAATACGCGCTTCAAGTCCAGTACCAACCGTGCGCCGCGGCAGACTACGCCGGGCAAGCCCGGCGACGCGCGCGACCTCAAGCTCGAGCTGAAGGTGTTGGCGGATGTCGGTCTGCTGGGCTTGCCGAATGCCGGCAAGAGCACCTTCATTCGTTCGGTTTCGGCGGCCAAGCCGAAGGTCGCCGATTATCCGTTCACCACGCTGGTGCCGAATCTCGGCGTTGTCAGTGTCGGGCGCTACAAAAGCTTCGTGCTTGCCGATATTCCGGGCCTTATCGAGGGTGCGGCTGAGGGTGCGGGGCTGGGGATTCGCTTTCTCAAGCACTTGGCGCGTACTCGCCTGCTGTTGCATCTGGTGGACATGGCGCCGTTGGACGGTAGTGATCCGGCCGATGCGGCGGAGGTGATCCTGCATGAGCTGGAGAAGTTCAGCCCGGCCCTGACGCAGCGTGATCGCTGGTTGGTGTTGAACAAGGCTGATCAGCTGCTGGAAGACGAGCGTGAGCAGCGTGTACGGCAGGTGGTTGAGCGGTTGGACTGGAAGGGCCCGGTATTCGTCATCTCCGCGTTGGAGAGTGAGGGTACCGAAGCGCTGAGCCAGGCCATCATGCGTTATCTGGATGAGCGCACCGTGCGCATCGCCGAAGAGCCTGACTACGCTGAGGCCTTGGCCGAGCTCGATCGCCAGATCGAAGATGAGGCGCGCGCGCGGTTGCAGGAGCTGGATGATCAGCGTGCATTGCGCCGCGCTGGCGTCAAGGCGGCTGATGAGGTCGAGGATGACGACTTCGACGACGATGATGATGACGAGGGCGGTGCCGAAATCATCTACGTGCGCTGAGTCGAGCCCCGGGCCGCTGCGCGGCCCGGTCAGGCGAGTGGTCGGTGGGCTGGCTCGTGCGCAGTCCGATCCGGAAGTGTTTTGGCCGTATAGAAGGCGGGAACGATGCGGGACAAGGTGAGCGGTGCGCGGCGCTGGGTGGTCAAGATCGGCAGTGCGCTGCTGACCGCTGACGGTCGCGGGCTCGATCAGGCCGCGATGGCGGTCTGGGTCGATCAGATGGTGGCCTTGCGCGAGGCTGGGGTGGAGCTCGTGTTGGTGTCCTCGGGTGCGGTTGCGGCGGGCATGAGTCGTCTCGGCTGGAGTGCTCGGCCAAAAGCTGTGCATGAGCTGCAGGCGGCTGCCGCGGTCGGCCAGATGGGTTTGATTCGCGCCTGGGAATCCAGCTTTGCTCGCTGCGATCAGCAGACAGCGCAGATTCTCGTCACCCACGACGATCTCTCGGACCGCAAGCGCTACCTCAATGCGCGCAGCACGCTGCGCACGCTCATCGATCTAGGTGTGGTGCCGGTCATCAATGAGAACGACACCGTGGTCACCGACGAGATCCGCTTTGGTGACAATGACACGCTTGCTGCGCTGGTCGCCAACCTGGTCGAGGCTGATTTGCTGGTCATCCTGACCGACCGCGACGGCATGTTCGATGCCGATCCTCGTTTCAATCCTCAAGCCAATCTGATCAGCGAGGCGCGCGCCGACGATCCTGCGTTGGATGCGGTAGCTGGCGGTACGGGTGGCGCGCTGGGGCGCGGTGGTATGCAGACCAAGCTGCGCGCGGCGCGTCTTGCTGCGCGATCCGGCGCGCATACGGTGATTGTCGGTGGCCGTATCGAGCAGGTGCTGGCGCGCCTCAAGGCGGGCGAGCGTCTGGGTACGCTGCTGGCGCCGGAGTGCAGTCGCCATGCGGCCCGCAAGCAGTGGCTGGCCGGGCATCTGCAAACGCGCGGCACGCTGACGTTGGATGACGGTGCCGTGCATGCCTTGCGTCAGGGCAATCGCAGTCTGCTGCCTGTCGGTGTGCGCGCTGTGCAGGGTGCATTCCGTCGTGGCGAGATGGTGGTCTGTGTCGGGCCGCAGGGTGCGGAAGTGGCGCGCGGACTGGTGAACTACAGTGCGGCCGAGGCGCAGCGCATTCTCGGGCGCCCATCAGATGAGATCGAAAAGCTGCTCGGCTACGTTGATGAGCCCGAGCTTATTCATCGCGACAACATGATTCTGGTCTGAGGTTTTTCATGCGCTTGGCGATTGCGGCACTGATGGTGGGGTTGGCTCTTCCAGGTCTGACGGTTGCCGAGGAGATCGGCGCGGTCGACACGGTATTCAAGTGGCTCGGGCCGAATCACAAGATCGTCGTCGAGGCTTTCGACGATCCCTTGGTCGATGGCGTGACCTGCTATCTGTCACGGGCCAAGACTGGTGGAATCAAGGGTGGCTTGGGGCTGGCGGAGGATCGCGCGGAGGCCTCCATCGCCTGTCGTCAGGTCGGCCCGATCCGCATCAAGGGCAAGCTCAAGGACGGCGATGTGGTGTTCAAGGAGCGTACGTCACTGGTGTTCAAAAGCATGCAGGTGGTGCGCTTCTTTGATGAGTCGCGCAATGCGCTGGTCTATCTCGTGTACAGCGATCGGATCATTGAGGGTAGTCCGCAGAATGCGGTGACGGCGATTCCGATCCTGCCTTGGCCGGTGACGCAATAATCGCGGTCGTCTCGATTCGTCGGGATGGGGCATAAGGGCAGGCACAAAAAAACCGGCGCTAGGCCGGTTTTTTTACAAGAACCTGCAGTTAGGCTGCAGCAGCTTCGCCGAGGGCCTTGATGTGGCCGTTCAGGCGGCTCTTGTGACGAGCAGCTTTGTTCTTGTGGATGATGCCTTTGTCGGCCATGCGGTCAATGACCGGCACAGCTGCGGTGTAGGCTGTGCGAGCCTTGTCCAGGTCTTTGGCATCGATGGCCTTGACCACATTCTTGATGTAGGTACGAACCATGGAGCGCAAGCTGGCATTGTGGCTGCGACGCTTCTCAGCCTGAATTGCGCGTTTTTTGGCGGAAGGGCTGTTGGCCACCGTCGAACTCCTCGAAAACTGGGGGGATTGCAAGCAAATAAGGCCGCGAATCATGCCGACGCGAAGGGCGCTTGTCAAGCCCGGTCGAATGGCTTGAGAAGCTGGTCGGACAGAAGGGCTGCGGCTAAACTCGCCGCCTCTTTTCGTGTCGTAACTGGCCATCGATCCGGCCGGCGCTGTGCGTTCGGTCGATCAATCTCGCTGCAATTCTAGGAAGACAAATGTCCGAAAAAACCGGCAAGGGCGGATTGTTGCGTTCCAGCGCTGTGGTCAGTGTCATGACCCTGCTGTCACGCGTGCTGGGCATGGTACGCGATATGGTCGTCGCCAGCTACTTCGGTTCAGGGGCTGCCGCCGACGCTTTTTTCATTGCGTTCAAGATTCCCAACTTCCTGCGCCGACTGTTTGCCGAGGGCGCCTTTGCCCAAGCTTTCGTGCCAGTGCTGTCGGAATATCGCACCAAGCGCACGCTGGCGGACGTCAAGCAGCTAGTGGATCGCACCGCCGGCATGCTCGGCCTCATTCTTGCGGGGCTGACCGCGCTCGGGGTGCTGTTTGCGCCCTATGTGGTCATGGTCTTCGCGCCGGGTTTCCATGACGATCCGGCGAAGATGCAGCTGGCCGGTGAGCTGCTGCGGATTACCTTTCCCTACCTGATGCTGATCTCGCTGACGGCATTCACCTCCGGCGTACTCAACAGTTACGGGCACTTCGCGGTGCCGGGCTTCACGCCGGTGCTGCTCAATGTCTGCATGATCGCCTCGGCGGTGTTTCTCACGCCGTATTTCGATCAGCCCATCATGGCGCTAGCCTGGGGCGTGTTTATTGCCGGTTTCGCTCAGCTGGCCTTCCAGCTGCCGTACGTCGCCAAGCTGGGCCTGTTGCCCCGGCCGAGGGTCAAGCGGGGCGACGAAGGCGTGCGGCGCATCATGCTGCTGATGGTGCCGGCGCTGTTCGGTGTCTCGGTCAGTCAGATCAACCTGCTGCTCGATACGGTGCTGGCGTCCTTCCTGCAGACCGGCAGCGTGTCCTGGCTGTATTACGCCGATCGGCTGTCCGAGTTGCCGTTGGGGGCATTCGGTATCGCCATCGGCACGGTGATCCTGCCGAGCCTGTCGCGCCAGCACGCCGGAGAGGACCCGAAGGCGTTCTCCGCGACGCTCGATTGGGCGTTGCGCATGGTTTTGCTGGTGGGCGTTCCAGCGGCGCTGGCGCTGGGCATCCTCGCCGAGCCGATGATCGCCAGCCTGTTCTACTACGGCGCAATGAGCGAGGAGGCGGTGGTGCAATCGGCCAGGGCGCTGCAGGCCTATTCGCTGGGTGTGCTGGCGTTCATGCTGATCAAAGTGCTGGCCCCGGGCTTCTTCGCGCGTCAGGACCTCAAGACTCCGGTGCGCGTCGCGGTAATCTGCATGGTCGCGAACATGGTGATGAATCTGATTCTGATCTGGCCTTTGCAGCACGTGGGATTGGCATTGGCTACATCGCTATCTTCAATGCTCAACGCAGTGCTGTTGTTCTGGGGCTTGTACAAGGTCGGCGTCTACCATCCCGCCCCAGGTTGGTGGCTATTCGGGCTGCGTCTGGCGGCCGCTTGTGCGGCAATGGTGGCGGTGGTCTGGTGGCTTAATGTGCCGGCGCAGGAATGGTTTGCCTGGGGTTGGCAGCAGCGGACGCTGCGGTTGGGGATTCTTGTCTGTGCTGGACTCGTTGCTTTCGCCGCCGGGTTGTTGCTGACAGGGCTGCGGCCGCGGCATTTACGGCATTGATCGACGATTCACGGGCGGCGCAAACCTGTCCGGGATGCTCGGCACGTGCGTATAATCGGCCACTTTTCAAGCAAGAAGTGCGGTATGCAGCTGGTTCGAGGCCTTCACAATCTGCGACCCCGACATCGGGGCTGCGTCGCCACCATCGGCAATTTCGACGGCGTGCACCGGGGGCATCAGGCCATCCTGGCGCGGCTGCGCGAGCGTGCGGCCGAATTGGGGCTGCCCAGCTGCGTAGTGATCTTCGAGCCGCAGCCACGCGAATTCTTTTCGCCGGACAAGGCGCCGGCACGGCTGACCCGTTTACGTGAGAAGTTGCAGCTGCTGAGCGAGCAGGGCGTCGATCTGGTGCTGTGTCTGGCGTTCAATCGCCGCCTGCGTGAGCTGAGTGCCGCTGAATTCGTCCACGCCACGCTGGTGGAAGGGTTGGGAGTGCAGCATCTGGAAGTGGGTGATGATTTCCGTTTTGGCTGCGACCGCGCCGGCGATTTCGACTTTCTGCTAAAGGCCGGCGCGGCCGAAGGCTTCTCGGTCGAGGCCGCCACCACCATCGAGGTGGATGGCGAGCGGGTCAGCAGCACACGGCTGCGCCAGGTGCTGGCGGAGGGTGACCTGGCCTGCGCCGAAGCGCTGCTCGGCAGACCATTTGGTATCACCGGCCGGGTCATGCATGGACAGAAACTGGGCCGGCAGCTCGGCGCGCCGACCGCCAATGTCCAGCTCAAGCGTCGCAACACGCCGCTGAGTGGCGTGTTCCTGGTCAGTTTCGAACTGGACGGCAAGTCGCTTGCCGGTGTTGCCAATATCGGCATGCGCCCCTCGGTCGAGAGTGACGGTAAACCACATCTGGAAGTGCATCTACTCGATTACCAGGGCGACCTGTATGGGCGTCTGGTGCAGGTCACCTTCCATCGCAAGCTGCGCGACGAGCAGCGTTTCGCCTCGCTGGAGGCGCTCAAGACGGCGATCGAAGCCGACATCGCCGCTGCCCGCGAATACTGGCGGGCTTCACCCCTCATGACGAGTCAGGACTGAAATGACCGATTACAAAGCGACCCTCAATCTGCCGTCCACGGCATTTCCGATGAAGGCCGGTCTGCCACAGCGCGAGCCGGAGATTCTGCAGCGCTGGAACAGCATTGACCTGTACCGGAAGCTGCGGCAGATCGGCGAAGGTCGCCCGAAGTTCGTCCTGCACGATGGCCCGCCGTATGCCAACGGCAACATTCACATCGGCCACGCGGTGAACAAAGTCATCAAGGACATGATCGTCCGCTCACGCACCCTGTCTGGTTTCGACGCGCCCTATGTGCCGGGCTGGGACTGCCACGGTCTGCCGATCGAACACAAGGTCGAGACCACCTACGGCAAGAACCAGCCAGCCGACCTGACCCGCGAGCGCTGCCGCGCCTACGCCGCCGAGCAGATCGAAGGGCAGAAGGCCGACTTCATTCGCCTCGGCGTCCTGGGTGACTGGGACAACCCGTACAAGACCATGGACTTTGCCAATGAAGCGGGGGAAATCCGCGCCCTGGCCAAACTGGTCGAAGGCGGCTTCGTCTTCAAGGGCCTGAAGCCGGTGAACTGGTGCTTCGACTGCGGTTCGGCGCTGGCCGAGGCGGAAGTCGAATATCAGGACAAGAAATCCGATGCCATCGACGTCGCTTTCGAGGTCGAGGATGCCGACAAGCTGGCCGTCGCGTTCGGACTGACCAGCCTGGCAAAGCGCGCCAGCATCGTGATCTGGACCACCACGCCCTGGACCATACCGGCCAACCAGGCGCTCAACGTGCACCCTGAGTTCGTTTACGCGCTGGTCGACACCGGCGAGCGCCTGCTGGTGTTGGCTGAGGAACTGGTCGAGTCCTGCTTGCAGCGCTACGGCCTGTCGGGTGAAATCATCGCCCGTTGCGAAGGCAAGGCGTTGGAGCTGATCCGCTTCCGCCACCCGTTTTACGAGCGCTTCGCCCCGGTCTACCTGGCCGATTACGTCGAAACGGGCGCCGGTACCGGTATCGTTCACTCGGCGCCGGCCTACGGCGAGGACGACTTCCGCTCGTGCAAGCACTACGGGATGGAGAACGACGACATTCTCGGACCGGTGCAGAGCAACGGTGTCTACGTCTCGGACCTCCCGTTCTTTGGTGGCCAGTTCATCTGGAAGGCCAACCCGGCCATCGTCGAGAAGCTCGCCGAGGTTGGCGCGCTGCTCAAGCACGAGTCGATCCAGCACAGCTACATGCACTGCTGGCGGCACAAAACCCCGCTGATCTACCGCGCCACGGCGCAGTGGTTTGTCGGCATGGACAAGGTTGCCCACGATGGCAGCTCGCTGCGCCGTCGCGCGCTGGATGCCATCGAGCAGACCGAATTTGTCCCGGCCTGGGGGCAGGCGCGCCTGCACGGCATGATCGCCGGGCGCCCGGACTGGTGCATCTCGCGCCAGCGGACCTGGGGCGTGCCAATCCCGTTCTTCCTGCACAAGGAAAGCGGCGAGCTGCACCCGCGTACCGTCGAGCTGATGGAGCAAGTGGCGCAGCGTGTCGAACAAGGCGGCATCGAGGCTTGGTCGAAGCTCGACGCAGCCGAGTTGCTCGGCGAGGAAGCTGCACAGTACGAAAAGATCACCGACACCCTGGATGTCTGGTTCGATTCCGGCACCACCCATTGGCATGTGATGCGCGGCTCGCACCCCATGGGCCACGAAAGCGGCCCTCGTGCCGATCTCTATCTGGAAGGCTCCGACCAGCATCGCGGCTGGTTCCATTCCTCGCTGCTGACCGGCGCCGCCATCGACGGTCATGCGCCGTACAAGGGGCTGCTCACCCATGGTTTCACCGTGGACGAGAACGGCCGCAAGATGTCGAAATCGCTCGGCAATGTGATCGCGCCGCAGGAAATCACCGACAGCATGGGCGCCGATATCCTTCGTCTATGGGTCTCGGCCACCGACTATTCCGGCGAGATGGCCGTTTCCAAGCAGATCCTGCAGCGCAGCGCCGATGCCTACCGGCGTATCCGTAACACCGCACGTTTCCTGCTCTCGAATCTCGACGGCTTCGATCCCGCGCAGCACATGGTGCCGAATGATCAGCTGATCGCCCTGGACCGCTGGGCCATCGACCGCGCACTGCTGCTGCAGCAGGAAATCGAAGAGGCCTATACGACCTATCGCTTCTGGAACGTCTACCAAAAGGTGCACAACTTCTGCGTGCAGGAGCTGGGCGGGTTCTACCTCGACATCATCAAGGACCGCCAGTACACCACTGGTGCCGACAGCCTGCCACGTCGCTCCTGCCAGACCGCGCTGTATCACATCGCCGAAGCGCTGGTGCGCTGGATTGCGCCGATCCTGGCGTTTACTGCCGAGGAAATCTGGCAGTACCTGCCGGGCGAGCGTAATGAGTCGGTGATGCTCAACACCTGGTACACCGGCCTGACCGAGCTGCCACAGGACGCCGAGCTGGATCGCGCCTTCTGGGACAAGGTCATGGCGGTCAAGACCGCGGTGAACAAGGAACTGGAAAACCAGCGTGCGGCCAAGACCATTGGCGGCAACCTGCAGGCGGAAGTCACGCTATATGCAGAAGACGCGCTGGCTGCGGAGTTGGCCAAGCTGGGCAACGAGCTGCGCTTCGTGCTGATCACCTCTGCCGTCGATATCGCTCCGCTGACTCAGGCGCCAGCCGAGGCCGTGGAGAGCGAATTGGCCGGCCTCAAGTTGGTGGTCAAGAAGACTGTGCACAGCAAGTGTGGTCGCTGCTGGCATCATCTCCCGGACGTCGGTTCGCATGCCGAGCATCCGGAGATCTGCGGTCGCTGCGTGGAGAATATCGAAGGCGCAGGTGAGGTCCGCCACTATGCGTGATACCCGCCGGACGATCAGCAAGCCGGAGGCTGCACAATGAGTGCGCGTTTCGGCAGGCTCGCCTGGCTGTGGCTCAGCGTGCTGGTGATCGCCCTTGATCAAGCTACCAAGCATTACTTCGAAGCCAATTTCAGCCTGTACCAGAAGGTCGACCTGATTCCGGGCTATTTCGCCTGGACACTGGCCTACAACACCGGCGCGGCATTCAGCTTTTTGGCCGATCACAGCGGTTGGCAGCGCTGGCTGTTTGCAGTGATTGCGATTGGTGTGAGTGCTGTGCTGGTTGTGTGGCTCAAGCGTCTGAAGCCGAGCGAAACCTGGTTGGCCGTCGCGCTGGCGCTGGTGCTGGGCGGCGCCATTGGCAATCTCTACGACCGCGTAGTGCTTGGTCACGTGGTTGATTTCATTCTGGTGCATTGGCAGAACCGCTGGTATTTCCCTGCGTTCAATATCGCTGATAGCGCCATCACCGTCGGTGCCGTCATGCTGGCGCTGGACATGTTCAAGAGCAACAAGACCGGAGAAGCTGCACATGACTGAACAGCGCATTGGGCCGGACAAGGAGGTCACCCTGCATTTCGCGCTTGGCCTGGAAACGGGCGAGCTGGTCGACAGCACGTTCGACAAGAAGCCAGCCACCTTCAAGGTGGGTGACGGCAACCTGCTGCCGGGCTTCGAGCAGCAACTCTACGGGCTCAAGGCGGGTGACAAGCGCACGTTGCAAGTTGCGCCAGAGCAGGGCTTCGGCCAGGTCAACCCGCAGAACGTGCAGGTCATGCCACGCAGCCAGTTCGCCGGAATGGAGCTTTCCGAGGGGCTGATGGTCAGTTTTCAGGATGCTGCGCGTACAGAATTGCCTGGCGTAGTGAAGGCGTTCGATGACAATCAGGTCACCGTCGATTTCAATCACCCGCTGGCTGGCAAAACCCTGACGTTCGAAGTCGAGATTATCGACGTCAAACCGGTATAACCGGCTTCCCGCTAGCGGAGGCGCTCGCTTCCGCTAGCTGATGAAGGGCATCCGAGAATGCCTGCACCGTAATCGCGTTACACTCCCCCCGAAATCAAACCGTCGCGTGCCGAGACTCACCATGCAAATCAAACTCGCCAACCCTCGCGGCTTCTGCGCGGGTGTAGATCGCGCCATCGAAATCGTCAACCGTGCCCTGGAAGTGTTCGGGCCGCCGATCTATGTGCGGCATGAAGTGGTACACAACAAGTTCGTGGTCGAAGACCTACGCGCGCGCGGGGCAATCTTCGTCGAAGAGCTGGACCAGGTGCCGGACGACGTCATCGTCATCTTCAGCGCCCACGGCGTTTCACAGGCCGTGCGACAGGAGGCGGAACAACGCGGCCTGAAGGTGTTCGACGCCACCTGCCCGCTGGTGACCAAGGTGCATTTGGAGGTGGCCAAGTACAGCCGTGATGGACGTGAGTGCATCCTCATCGGCCACCAGGGCCACCCGGAAGTCGAAGGCACCATGGGGCAGTACGATGCGCGCAACGGTGGCGCGATTTACCTGGTAGAAGACGAGGAAGACGTCGCCCAGCTGCAAGTGCGCGACCCCCAGGCGCTAGCGTTCGTCACCCAGACCACGCTGTCCATGGATGACACCAGCCGCGTCATCGACGCGCTGCGCAGCAAGTTCCCAAGCATCGGCGGGCCGCGCAAGGATGACATCTGCTATGCCACCCAGAATCGCCAGGACGCGGTGAAGCAACTGGCCGATGAATGCGATGTGGTACTGGTCGTAGGCAGCCCGAATAGCTCCAACTCTAACCGCCTGCGCGAACTCGCCGAGCGGATGAGTACACCGGCTTATCTCATCGATGGCGCAGAAGACCTCAAACGCGAATGGTTTGAGAACATCGAGCGCATCGGCATCACTGCCGGCGCATCAGCACCTGAGGTGCTCGTGCGTGGAGTGATCGAGCAGCTGAAGGAGTGGGGCGCCACAGGTATGGACGAGCTGGAAGGGCGGCCGGAGAACGTTACGTTCTCGATGCCGAAGGAGTTGCGGGTTAAGGCTGTTTGACCTGCCGTGAGTCATGCAACGAGGCCCACAGGGATCACTGATTAACTTAGCCTCCCAATAACGGCTTAGCCGTGTCGCGTTTTGACCGGGTCTCAGTGTGCTCAAACAAAACATAACTGATTAGACGAAAACCCCGGCCAAAGTGCCGGGGCTTCGTCAGCTCTACGGCCTTTTGACAGGCCCTTTTAAACGCTAAGGGGGGACGCCCCTCTCAATTGAAGGCTTAGCGCCAACACTCCGCCGCGGTCTTCCCGCTGCCGGTCCTGTCTTTAGCTCCCAGCGCGTTCAGGGTTAGGTTGCCACACTTGGTGTCGCCGAACTGTTGTTCTGCCGTAAGCGTATAACCGCCGTCCCCATTGTCCGTACCTACAGATAGCGTGTATTTGCCAGTTTCTGAGGTACTACCGTTCTTCAGCCCCAACTTGGCTATATCGGCGTCTGACGTGATGTAGGCATTGTTCTGACCGAAGTAACGCTCTTGCCGAGCGGATGCGTCACTCAGCAGGGCCTGGCCTTCTGTGCGGTTACTGCGCTTGACGTACTCGTCGTAGCTTGGATAAGCGATCGCGGCCAGGATACCGATGATCGCGACCACGATCATGAGCTCAATCAGGGTGAAACCGCGCTCGTCACGCTTCATGGACTGCTCCGTCAATACTGGATTCATTTTGTTATTCCTGTTCGATCCGACGCCAGCTTTGGCGGCCTAGGCTTGCCGGGTCCGGGTAGACATTGATGCATTCCTGGCCTGTGCAGTACTGGTATGTCCCGTCGGAATCCTGGGAAAGCGTACCGCCGCCCTCGCCATCCTGACGAACCGCTGAGACATTGGTCGTACCGATATCCGTGGTTGGTATGTAGTCAAAGGCATTGTGAGAGGTTCTGCCGCCAGTGAAGGGATTGATGGCATAGGTCCAGTTGTTCGCGCCATCACCGCACGGGTCGTCATTTGGAATCAGCGACTGGAAGAAGATCGTGCGGCCCAGCTGCGACATATTCTCCACCACCATTTCTCCTTGGCTCTGACGCAGATTTAGATACCAGCCATTCTGCGCCGATTGGGTGTCGCTGCCCTGCCAGCTGACATTGTTATTGCTCAGTACAAGGCCTTGGCGCGTGATGCCGTTGGCCTCGACTGTGGTTTGGGTTGTGATCGTCTGCTCCTGCAAGCTGCTGCGAGCGATATTCGGGTCACTTGCTTCCTCGCCCAGCGTCTGCTTGTCCCAGATGCCGTAGACCGTTTGGGCGAAACTCTTATCGCCTTCCTTGTCACCGGTTTCGAAGAACTTGCCGGTACCGAATACGACCAGATAGCCGAAGCCGGTGGGGTGGAGCACTAGGCTTGGTGCGGATGTAATGGGCTGACGACCTTCGGTCCCGGTGTTTGCCACGGCGCTGAACAGTGGTTGGCCGCCAAAGGCCACCTCGAAGTCATCAATGGCGTTTTCGCTATCGTCTTCGGTGGTGAAGGGCACCGTATCGCTACGACCGTTACGCAGCAGATCGAAGCGCCAGAGGTTGCCCTGAAGGTCTCCGGCATAGGCGTAGTCCGCCACACCGTCGGCGTTGTAGTCGGCAAGTTTGGGAGTCGAAAGGCCATTCGCAACGCCGTCCACACCCTCGACTTCCAGACTGGTAAGGAGGGTGCCCTCCATTGCATCGACTATAAACAGTGCCGCCTTGCCGTTGGTGTTGTTAGCGCTTTCGTAGCCGTTGCCGAACACCACGCCCCAGGTGCCAGTGTGTAGACGCGCGATGGTGGGTTGCGAGAAGCTGTAGCCCATCTTCGCTGCGGCATCGTCCGGCAAGCTGCTGTCGTCAAACTCCCAAAGGAGCTCTTCGCTTCCTGGGGTTGTAATGTCCAACGCAAATATTGATTTGCCACCGGCTTTCAAAGTGCCAACCAGGATGGTGCGCCACTCTGTGCCGTTGTAAACGTCGGCTACGACTGGACTGCCATCCACGTAGAACTCATGACTGTAGTTGGTACCGGTCAGCTTGTTGAGCTTGGCGAAAACGGCGCTGGGAACGAAGGCAAACTCCTCGACACCGGTCAATGCGTTGAAGCCGTGGAGCATACCGTCATTGCCGCCCACATATACGCGAGGCGTCCGCCCTGCGATATTAGTTGCAAACGTCGAATAAGCGGTATTGCCCTCCAGTCGATTACTGAAGTTGACGAGGTAGCGGGGCCCGGATACCACCGCAGGGCTGGATGAATAGAAGTCACCTAGGACGCTGCTGCGTTGACGGAACGTGGAGTTCTCACCGCTGCGGTTGCCACGAAGATACTGCAAGCGCTGTTCCCCTCTGGCGTCTGGAAGATTGCTGTTCTCCGGATCGCGGCTGAGCAGATTGGCAAGCGTGCCGGCAGTGCTGGCGGAGCCGGCGTTGTCCCAAGTGAAGTCCACTAGGCCGCTGTTCGTGCTGCCGGCCATTTTTATGGTCCGGCTTTGCCAGCCGGGCACTTGGCTCTTGGCACTCCATATTTCGGAAGTTTCAAAGGCGTTGTTTTGGGCGTTCCAGGCTTTCTCGAAGCGCTTGACGTCGCCAGACCAGTTGTCGTCGCTGGCATAGGATGTCTGGTATGAGACGGTTTTGACCGTGCCGTTGTTGTTTTCGTCCGTACTGACTTGGCCGGAGTTGATGGCAGGCCGCGCTGCTGTGGATTTCCGATCAGCAATTCGGGACAGGATGTCATCGAAGGCCTGAACCATTGCTTCCGGGCTGTCGACACTAAAAAACTCGCCGCGTGAGTTGATGGCAGCATGCCAAAGGTCATAGATGTTGTTGGCGCTGCCGCTGGAAGCTGCAGGCCAGGTGGCCGTGCCGGCAACCAAACTCGCGTAGCCTTGCCCAGCGAACGTGCTGCCGGCCCAAGGGACATCTGCATTGTTCAGGGATTCGGTTAGGCCGAGACCCATCACGAAGTTGGTCATATGCTGCCAGGTCGCCGGATCGTTTCGCGGATCCCAGTAGTCGGCTGCGGTATCGCCACTTTTGAAAGGTATGTATGCCGGCAAATCATTGTCTAGATCTGGGTTAAGGTCGGTAGCCCAGTAGTGCATAGCTAAGTCGGCCAGCGTATTGCTCGTGCTGTCGTAATAGGGCTTGCGCTCACTATAAGCACGGCCGTCAGGCAGGGTGAAAGTTGCAGCATCATGACGAAAGTTGCTGGGCATTGTAGTGGTGGCGTTCCATTGCCCGTCGGTCATCAGAATGTGGTAGCTGGCGCGGCAAGCGTAGGTGTTCTGACTGGTATTGCCTGTGCCGTTAGGGTTTTTCTGCCATGGTGTGCCGGTAGTATAGAACTCGCCCGCACGTTTTAGCGCCGCTGGCAACGGCGTGCTCTGGTTAAACTTGATGTCTTGCAGCCATGCGTACAGCTGCCCCTTATGAGCTGGTGAATAGTCTTTGAGCGAGTTGTTATAGCAGTTGGCGGCGTCAGTCCCAGTGAAACTGGTGCAGTTGCCCAGCCCTTGCCAAGTGAGGCGAACCGAGGGGGAAAGGTCATAGAACGCCAGCGCCGCTGCGGAAATGGTGGCTAAAGCGCGGTTGCGGTAGAACGAGTACCAATTGGCGAAGTTTTGCTGTTGGTCGTTGTTAACGAAGTTCAGACGGTAGCAGTTGTCGTCAGCCTTGCTGCAGTTGCTGGCGAGGGTGGCGTCATATGTGTAGTAGTAGGCTGGGACGCCCGCTTGTGTCCAGCTGCCAGTGTAGCGATCATTGCCGCTGTCATATGAACAGCTTCCGCTTGACCAGCCATCGATTGTGGCAGTGCAGGTTCGGGTTGGGTTCCAGCCTCCGGTATTAGCCCCGCGGGTAATCGTGACGGTTTTTCCAGCGTTTGAGCAGGTTTTGGCTTGGCCAATATTTAAAGCGGTGACGTAGCAGGTGGGAAAATCGGCACTAGGGTTTTCCCCTAGGCGGTTGTTCGTATTGTTGTAGCCGTAAGTGGTGGCCTGGCTACTGAGCAGATCATAGCTCCATGTGAATTTGTAATTGCTGCGTAGATCTATGCTGCCGTAGTTGCTTTTGTAACCGTTGAGTAAGGCAGCGCTATAACTGGTAGACAGTTGCTGTTCTGTACCGCTCGTATCGAACACGATTGGTGCGTCATAGCTAATGTTGGGATTGAAATAAAGTGGATTGAAATCACTCGATTTTGCCCGTCGAGTGGCGTGCAGGCCATTGATGTTATCCGGGGCGAAGGCCCAGCGCATACTGCCTGAGTCATCCAGGGTCAGCGCCATGTTCGGCGGGACACCAACGGTGAGGCTCAATGGGCTTTGTGACACAGCTGCAAAACTGTTGGCCGCGCTGAGCAGGGCTACGCCAAAAAGAGCGTATGAGAGCGTCTTAACGCGAGAATAAGGATGAAAACGGGACATGATGTCGGCTCTCAATTGTTAAGGCCAAGGTAGATGTTGGCGTGGGTCGACTGCAGGTAGAGGGCGTCGCCGGTCTTGCCATTGTTGAGATAGAAATAGGTGCCACTTCCCTCGCCGCGTCCGCCGTACTCGGCGTTTACAGCAGCGTTACCTGTTTCAGCCGCCAGGATGCTGTTGTAGTGGGCGTCTGCCTCGGTATCGGTTTCAGGGTCTGTGCCGCGATAAGGCATCCAGACGTTCGAGGTGGTTAGGAGATCATCGCCGTCGGTCGTTTGGGGCTGGTCCACGAAGGCCAGCAGGCGATCTGTCTTGATTTCAAGCAAGCAGGGACTATTGATTCCATTGGTTTTCAGGGTGTTCGTCGCTAAGCAGTTCGCCGCTTTGGCTTCAAGCTTGTCGGCCAGGTTGCCGGGACCGTAAAAACGAAACTCGGCTTCGCGCAAAGCCGCATCTGCAATGCTTTGGGTCTTCATGTCGTGAGCGCGGTTGGCGGTGATGCGAGACTCGAGCGTTACCCCGCGCATGCTGCTGACGGCCAGTACAGTTAGCACCAGTAGCATGACGAGGGAGACGAGGAGCACCGCTCCGCCCTGAGAATTGCGGGAAATGGGCGTCATGGCATGAGGTTCCTGATGGTTTGCGTGGCTCCTGCCACCTGATAGATGCGTTTGTTATCTGCTTCTTCCAGTCGGGTCTGCGCATCTGGTGAGGCTTCTACCAGCCAGTCGGTAAGAACCTTCGAATCGCCGTCGCGCTGTCCCGCGCGGCTGGCGAGCAGCAGCGCATAGCGCACGCTACGGATCGCTCCGCTAGTGGGTGTCCAATCTGCTTGCTGGATGAAGGTGGTGACTTCCTTTTCCAGCATGTCAGTCTTGCCTACACCGAAGTCCAAACGCAGGTCCGCAATACCGCGGAGTACCTCGCCGTACTGCGGGGTGGTGGCGTTGAGGCTTTTGCACAAAAGGCGGCCGTCCTGCAGCTGATCGTCGCTGCTGGGCTCGAACTTGAACGCCAGAACGGTCAGGTCGCCTGCGTCAGGCGGGGAAGAAGGGAAGGCTTCGTCATATACAACCGAGCTAGCGGTGCCCTGACAGTCCAGCTCGCCGCTGACCTGTGGCTGATATCGAATGCAGAAGCCGACTCCTACACTTGGATCCAGCCCGGTCGCGGCATGTCCTGCATTGAACGCAAGGCATCCGCCGGAAGCGGGGCGGGAGGGAAAGACGATGTCCAGCAACGCTGACGGTGTCCGGCGATAGCCGGCCTTACCCAGATAGTCGTTAATGACTAATGCGGCGAAACGGCTGTTCTCAACGTTTCCGGCCTGATTCTGCTGGAAGACGTAGTTTCTCTTGTTGTCGATATAGACTTGCGTAATACCGAGGATTAGAAAGCTGCTGATCGCTAACGCAATCAGCAGTTCCACCATGGACAGGCCGAATTGATGTTTAGTGTGGTTCATGGTTCTACCCGAACTGTATAGCTGCAAACTTCGGAGTTGTCCGCGTCGAGGCATGCGCCGTCACGAACTTGCCAGGCCAGGCGGATTTCAAGCATTGAGCCCTTGCCGTCGCAATCACCTGGATTGGAGCTGCGGCAGACGTACACGTCGCTATCGAATAGTTCGCTGCCGCCTGGCAGCAACGCTTCAACCTTGTCTGCCCAGCAGTCGCGCAGTTCTTTTGCTGTTTGCGCGATTCGGCTCGGGCTCGCCACGCAGCTCTCGCGATCGTCGAAGTCATCGCCGGCGGCTTTGTAAAAAATGGAGCTGCCTTTTAACCCGCTGTTCATAGGAAATTGCGGCGGCGAAGTGTTGAAGAGCTCTTTCGGGTGCGCTCTTACAATTTCGATCAGGTCGCCGGCCAGGACGATGGCTGTGTTGCGCTGTACCGAGTCCTGGGTGTATTGGATGCTGCGCCCCTGCAGGGCCACCATGCCGAGTACACCGATGGTGGTTAGCAGTAGAGCTACCAGCACCTCGATCAGGCTGAAGCCGTTATTTGTTTTCATTGGGTTCCTCATGGTGTGCAGCTGTCCAAAGCAGCGCCGGCCTTCCTGCCGCGCGGATAGAGAACAACGCCGCCACTAGCTTGCACTTCGAGCAGATAGCCGGTGGCCGGGTCTGATTCTCGGCATATTGTGAACTTGGCCGTTGTAGCGGTGCCGTTGGCCCGGAAGAGCAGTTTGTCGTCACTCAGAGCTGAGCTGAGAATTTCCGCGTGGGCGGGGTTATGCTCCAAGACCCGCTCGACCTCGCCGCTTCCCGCTTTACTGATTTCCCAGGCCGCGTCGCTCTTGATCTGTACTTCGTATGTCTGTCGGTTGAGGACGGCTTGTCCGCGCGCGTGTTGCAGGAAGATGACTAGCTCTTCGGCCTTGCCTTGCACCTGATTGCTACGGATCAGGTCGTTGAAGCTCGGGACGGCGATGGCTGCGAAAATGCCCAGTAGCGCCAACGTGATCATTAGCTCGACCAGGGTGAATCCGTGCATGTCGGTTGGGCGTGACATGATGTACTCCAGGAGAATCGTGAGCGGATGATGCAAACGCGTTGGTGTCTTGTCCGCATGGGAAAGATGGTTGGCACATTTATGCAGATAGGCGGTCGGGCGTCCGGTTTGCGTTGTGGGAAGTTGTGACGGGGTCGATGTTTGTCGCGAGTTCGAGGCGCCCCGCCTACTGACACAGGCTGGCTTTCTCTCGGTTCTCTGCTGGTAATGCCTGCCGTACTCGCCCTTGGCGGCTGATAATCAGCTGCCACGCTACCTGCTGTCGGTAACATTGATAAAAGCGTCCATTGCTAGTGGGTGTTGTACCGTTGTCGCGAAAGCGTATGTTGTCGCTGAACCCTTGCCAGCGCAGGGCGTCATGAGTTGGAAGCCGGGTAAGCTGCAATATCTGGCCGCTCGATGTGCGTACAAGCCAACCGTCCGCCCAGTTTGCAGAGCACTTCTTTCCGTCAGCAGTGCCGCATACGTCAACGGTACGGCGTTGGGTGATCGCTTGGGTGCGGGCGTTATGCAGGATCTTCTCTACTTGATCTTTCAGCGCTTCCTGACGGTTTCTTGCAATCATTTCGCCGGCTGCTGGAATGGCTATCGCTGCGGCGATACCCAGTATCGACAATGTGACGATCAACTCTACAAGCGTGAAGCCTTGATTTCGGTTCGCCATAGTGCGGTTCCTTTGCACGTATGATGCTCAGCCGTCCTGGCTGCTGTTTGTGTATTGGCGTTCGCGAGATACACGACGCTCTTTTAAAGCAGCCTGCCCGTCAGTCCAAGTGAGGACGGGCAGAAATGTGAACCAGATGGTTGGAGAGGCATGTGAATCAAGAAGTGATCGTTGTCGGTGGCGGTGTCATCGGGTTGTTGTCCGCCTATCGCCTGGCTCAGGCAGGCACGTCGGTGTTGCTCCTGGAGTCGGGTGATGTTGGTCGCGAAGCTTCCTGGGCCGGCGGCGGGATCGTGTCGCCGTTGTATCCGTGGCGTTATAGCCCAGCAGTCACGGCGCTGGCGCATTGGTCGCAGGATTTCTATCCGCAGCTTGGCGCGCGTTTGCTGGAGGAGACGCGCGTGGACCCCGAGGTGCATGTGACGGGCCTCTATTGGCTGGACCTGCATGACGAGGCCGAGGCGCTGAGTTGGGCTGAGCGTTATGGCCGGCCGCTGACGTCGGTGTCGATGGAGACAGTGCACCAGGCAGTGCCTTCGCTGGGTGAGGGTTACGAGCGCGCCGTCTACATGGACGGTGTCGCCAACATTCGCAATCCCCGTCTGCTGCGCGCCTTGCGTGAAGCGCTGCGGCAGCTGCCGAATGTAAATGTGATCGAGCAGTGCCCGGTGGAAGGTTTCCTGCGCGATGGCGCGCGCATCGTCGGTGTGCAGACGGCGCAGGGTGAGATGCGGGCGGAGCAGGTTGTCGTGGCTGCGGGCGCCTGGAGTGCACAGCTGCTGGCGACGCTAGGGCTGGAGATTCCGGTCAAGCCGATGAAGGGGCAGATGATTCTCTTCAAGTGCGCCGAGGACTTCTTGCCGAGCATGGTGCTGGCCAAGCGGCGTTACGCGATTCCGCGGCGCGACGGCCATATCCTGGTTGGCAGCACGCTGGAAGATGTCGGCTTCGACAAGACGCCGACCGAAGACGCGCTGGAAAGTCTCAGGGCAACAGCGATCGAGCTGCTACCGGCGCTGGCAGACGCGCAAGTGGTCACACACTGGGCAGGGCTGCGTCCGGGTTCGCCGGATGGCGTCCCTTATATAGGACCGGTGAGCGGTTTCGACGGACTGTGGCTGAACTGCGGGCACTTCCGTAACGGACTGGTGCTGGCGCCAGCGTCCTGTCAGCTGCTGGTCGACCTGATGCTTGGGCAGGCGCCGATCGTGGATCCATCTCCTTATTTGCCGACCGGGCGTATCGCCGATCAGAAGGGTTGAACGGACGTTCGCAAGGTTCCCCGTTCCGTAAGCAGTCCGGGTTTCGTACCGCCGCCCGGACTCTGTCCTGCTACCAACTCGCATTGCTGGTAAATTAGCCGGCACTTCGGCTCTGCCAGGCAGAGCCAGATTGGCGAGTGAGGTTTGTGTGGCGAAGAAAACCACTTCCCTGGCCGGCCTGAGCGGGCTGGTCTATTCCACCGATGCCGGTCGGCATTGTCCTGAGTGCAGTCAACCGCTGGGTAGTTGCATCTGCAAACAAAGCGTTGTTCCCGAAGGCGACGGTATTGCGCGGGTGCGCCGCGAGAGCAAGGGGCGGGGCGGCAAGACGGTGACGACCATCAGTGGCGTTCCCTTGCCCGAGGCCGAGCTCAAGGAGTTCGCCAGCGCGCTGAAACGCCGCTGCGGCACTGGCGGCGCGCTGAAGGATGGCGTCATCGAGATCCAGGGCGATCACGTTCAGCTGCTAATCGACGAGCTGACCAAGCGCGGCTTCAAGGCCAAGAAGTCCGGTGGCTGAGCGTCCATGTGACACCTCCACCAATTTTCACCATTTTCCGCATATCGGCTGTCGAAGCCGCATAGCCTTCGCCGCGCGGTTCTGCTCGCTGCGAAACACTCAATTTCTTCCGGGAGGCCTTGATGCCTGTACGACGCACACGTAAAGACGACGGTAGCCAGTGGACCGCTGCCGACAGCCGCAGCATCTACGGTATCCGCCACTGGGGCGCTGGGTATTTCGCAATCAACGACCAGGGCAATGTCGAAGTGCGCCCGCAAGGTCCGAGCGGCGAGCCGATCGAGTTCAACGGGCTGATCGAGCAATTACGCGAGGCGGGACTGTCGCTGCCGTTGCTGGTGCGCTTCCCCGGCATCCTGCAGGACCGCGTGCGGCGCCTGACCGGTGCCTTCGATGCCAACATCGAGCGCATGGAGTACGCCGGCAAGTACACCGCGTTGTACCCGATCAAGGTCAACCAGCAGGAAGCGGTGGTGGAGAACATCATCGCCACGCAGAACGTTTCCATCGGCCTGGAGGCGGGTTCCAAGCCGGAGCTGATGGCGGTGCTGGCGCTGGCGCCGAAGGGCGGCACCATCGTCTGCAATGGCTACAAGGATCGCGAGTTCATCCGCCTGGCACTGATGGGCCAGAAGCTCGGGCACAAGGTATTCATCGTCATCGAGAAGGAGTCCGAGGTCGGGCTGGTGATTGAGGAGGCCAACGAGCTGAAGCTGACGCCGCAGGTCGGTCTGCGCGTGCGCCTGTCGTCGCTGGCATCGTCCAAGTGGGCCGACACCGGTGGTGAGCGGTCGAAGTTCGGCTTGTCTGCGGCGCAGCTGCTCTCGGTGATCGAACGCTTCCGCGCGGCAGAAATGGACCAGGGCATCCGCTTGCTGCACTTCCACATGGGTTCGCAGATTGCCAATCTGGCGGACTACCGTCAGGGCTTCCGTGAGGCTATCCGTTACTACGCCGAGCTGCGCGCGTTGAACTTGCCGGTGGATTACATCGATGTCGGCGGCGGACTGGGGGTCGACTACGATGGCACCCACTCGCGTAATGCCAGCTCGATCAACTACGACATCGACGAATACGCCGGTACCGTGGTCGGCATGCTCAAGGAGTTCTGCGAGGCACAGGGCCTGCCGCACCCGAACATCTTCTCCGAAAGCGGACGGGCGATGACGGCGCATCATGCGGTGCTGGTCATGCAGGTCACCGACGTCGAGCGGCATAACGATGAGCTGCCGGTGATCGACAACCACGACGAACTGCCGGAGATCGTTCAGTCGCTGGCCGATCTGCTCGGGCCGACCGACCCGGAAATGGTCACCGAGACCTACTGGCGCGCTACCCACTACATGAGCGAGTCCAGCGCGCAGTACGCGTCCGGCAAGCTGACCCTGGCGCAGAAGGCGCTGGCCGAGCAGAGCTACTTCGCCATCTGCCGCCGCCTGTACAACCAGCTCAAGGCCCGTCAGCGCTCGCATCGGGCGGTGCTCGACGAGCTCAACGACAAGCTGGCGGACAAGTACATCTGCAACTTCTCGGTATTCCAGAGCCTGCCGGACACCTGGGCGATCGACCAGATCCTGCCGATCGTACCGCTGCAGCGTCTGAGCGAGGAGCCGGTGCGGCGCGCCGTGCTGCAGGACCTGACCTGCGATTCGGACGGCAAGATCAAGCACTACGTCGACGAGCAGAGCATCGAAAGCAGCATGCCGGTGCATGAGGTCGCGCCTGGCGAAGAGTACTTCCTCGGCGTGTTCCTGGTCGGTGCCTACCAGGAAATTCTTGGCGACATGCACAACCTGTTCGGCGATACCGACTCGGTGAACGTCTATCAGCGTGAGGACGGCAGCTACTACCACGCCGGCATCGAGACCCACGACACCATCGAGGACATGCTGCGCTACGTGCACCTGTCGCCCGAGGAGCTGATGACCTACTACCGCGACAAGGTCGCCAGCGCCAAGCTGAGTGCCAAGGAGCGCACCCAATACATTGACGCGCTGCGTCTGGGGCTGACGCGTTCCTCCTATCTGACGCCGTGATTGACCAGCCCGACGTCAGCCGGGCATGACGCCAAAGCCGCGCGCCATCAGCGCGGCCAGCAACGGGATCAGCAGGAGCAGTAGCAGCTCCAGGCGAATGGTCAGCTTGACCCACCTGGCGCTGCTGTTCGACATGATCGGTGTCTGGCCTGCGGACAAGGCCGGGCGCCAGCGCAGGAACGTCAGGGTGGGATAGATGGACAGTACGGCGACCACCACGAACAGGCCGACCTTGGCGTGGAACAGGCTGTTCTTCAGGTAATAGTCCAGGCCTTTGCCATAGAGGATTGCCCGGGCGGCTCCGCTGGCCAGTACCGCCGCCGCGGTGATGCCGAAGGCGATGTCGATGCGAAACAGGCTGCGCGCGCGCTCCAGCGTCAGCGGCTGACGGAACAGCTGGTGCTCCAGCAGCAACAGGGCGAAGAGCAGGAATATCGCCAGAAAATGCAGGTAGGCGGCGATGGCGTAGGCCATGTTCAGCGTCCTTCAGAGTGTGTGGTGCTCGGCGCGCCCATGGTAAACCAGGCTCCACGGCGCTGCAGGCGCTGGGCGAGCACCCCCAGGCAGACGCCGCGCATCAGCATGAAGCTCAGAAACGCAAGCCACAAGCCATGATTGCCCAGGCCCTGCAGCAGCCAGCCCAGTGGTAGGGTCAGGCCTACCGCTAGCAGCATGCTGTTGCGCATCTCCTGTGCGCGGGTCGCACCGATGAACAGCCCGTCGAGCAGATAGCTCCAGACCGCAATCAGCGGCAACACCGCCAGATAGGGTAGGTAAGTCAGCGCGGTCGCGCGGACCTCGGGAATGTCGGTCTGCAACTGGATAAAGAGATGGCCGCCAAGCAGGAAGAACAGGCCGAAGGCGACGCTGGCCAGCAACGACCAGCCGCCCGCGACCACCATCACCCGCTGCAGCGCGTTGTGGTCGCGGGCACCGATGGCATGCCCGCTCAAGGCTTCCACGGCATGCGCCAGCCCATCAAGGGCGTGGGCGGTCAGCAGCAGACCATTGAGCAACAGCGCGTTGGCGGCGACCGTCGCATCGCCTAGGCGCGCGCCCTGGACCGTCACCAGAAAGAACACCAGTTGCAGCGCGAGCGAGCGCAGGAAGATGTCGCGGTTGACCGCCATCAGCGGCCGCCAGCTCAGCCAGCGGCGCAGCGCACGAGTATCGAGTCGGCCGGGATAGCGGGTCAGCGCATTGCGGGTAAGCGTCAGGCCGAGCAGCGCGCCGCTCCATTCGGCGATCACCGAGGCGCGCGCGGCACCGGCCACGCCCCAGTCGAGGCCGAGCACGAACCAAAGATCCAGCGCCACGTTGATGAGGTTCGTGGTCAGCAGGATGGCCAGCGGCGCGCGGGCATTCTGGGTGCCGAGGAACCAGCCGATCAAGGCGTAGCTGGCCAGAGCCGCTGGCAGGCCGAACAGGCGCGTATGGAAATAATCGCGGGTGAGTTCGTCCAGTTCGGCAGACGGCTGCATGAGCTGCAAGGCTGCGCCTTTCAGTGGTACGCCGATTGCGCCCAGCAACAGCGCGATACCCAGCGCCAGCAACAGCCCCTGCAGCAGAATCTGGCGCAGCGCGCCGCCATCATTGCGGCCGGCAGCCTGGGCGGCGAAGCCCGTCGAGCCCATGCGCAGAAAGCCCATCACCCAGACCAGCAGCGTATAGAGGCTGCCGCCGACGGCCACAGCACCCAGCTGGTGCGCGTGCGGCAGATGACCAATCACACTGCTGTCCACCAGCGCGACCAGCGGAACGGAGAGATTCGAGAGGATCATCGGCGCTGCCAGCGCCCACACCTTGCTGTGGGTGGGCGCATCGCGCCAGGCGGCAAGCATGCTGGACATTTCGGGCCTTCCGGGACGGCCTGGCACTATACGTGGCATCCCAAAAGGAGGAAAAGCCGGCCGGCTCGCTAGCCGGGGGCGTCCGTAAAGCGATTCGGCGGGCAGCTTAGTGGATCAGCCAGCTCAACAGCCACAAGCCGAGGAACAGCCAGATCAGTCCGCCAATGATCGAGCCGCGAAAGAACGCGCGGACGGCGGCGACCAGCAACAGCAGGCCGATGGCCAGCGCTACCAGGCTGATCAGCGAACGGTCCATGCCCAAAGTGCGCGAGAGGCCTTCGAGAAAGTTGTGGCCGGCTCTGGCGAAGAGGCCGAAGAAATCACCCAGTGCTTCGACAATGAACCGTATGACGCTGCCGAGCGCCTGTCCCAGCCATTCAAAGAATCCTTCTACCCGCATGTATCACTCTCCCGAACCGATCGATGGCGGTGCATAAAGCACAGTCCTGGGCATTGGGCTGTCCCGTATGCCCGAGAGTTCCAAATTGCGCCGGCGAGGCAGGAACCAGTGGCCGGGAGAACTAGTCCTATTGTCGCTGCATGGGCTGCGCTGGACTGTCGCGTCAGCCTTCACGCAATTGCAACAAGCTCCAGGCAGCCTGCCTACGATTCCCTGAACGAGAACATCGATGATGCGAGCCCTTGCCCGAGCGCAACTGGGACGATTTGCGACGCTGCGTCCGGCCTGGTGGTACGGCTGCGCTCTTTTTGGCCTGCTCTACGCCGCCGCCACCGTTCACCTCGATGAGCGCTTGTTCTACACATTGAAAACCACCTGGCATGAAAGCAGCTGGGAGCGGCGCAGTCTGTGGCTACCGGAATACCGGGTGAAGATCGAAGCGCTACCGGTGGCTACGGTGGGCAACAACCTTTCCGGGCTGACCTATGACGAGCACCGCGATCATCTCTGGGCCGTGGTCAACAATCCTGAAGAGTTGTTGGCGCTGGGCCGTGATGGGAGCTTCATTGCACGCTATCCGCTGCAGGGCTTCGAAGACGTCGAGGGCATCACCTATCTGGGCGATGACCTGCTCGTCGTGGCCGAGGAGCGCCAGCAGTCGCTGGTCATCCTGCCAGTCCCGAAAATCGCCGGGCCGTTGCGGCGTGCCGAAGGCCGTTCCATAACGCTGGCCTTGAATGATGCGGAAAACTCCGGTTTCGAAGGCGTCGGTTACGACCGAGCGGGTGACCGCCTGTTCGTGGTCAAGGAGCAGTCTCCGCGCAAGCTCTACGAGATCCAGGGCATCAAGCGCAGCCTCTCCGGCGCTATGGACATCAAGATCATCGACCGCCAAGCCTGGATCGAGAAGCTGGACATGGCCAGCGATCTGTCATCGGTGCATTTCGACGAGCAGACCGGCCACCTAGTGCTGCTCAGCGACGAAGCGAAGATGATGCTTGAGCTCGATGCCGAGGGCGAGCTGGTCAGCTTCCGCTCGCTATGGAGCGGTTTTGCCGGGCTCGAACGCAGCGTGCCGCAGGCCGAAGGCATGACCTTCGATGCGAGCGGTAACCTTTATCTGATCAGCGAACCCAATCTGTTCTATGCCTTCGAGCATGAATGATTGAGGCCGGGCGCGGCTGCTAGCCGCGCTGGATCAGCCAGACTCCGCCGAAGATCAGCAGCAGGCCGGCGACCTTACCCAGGCTGATGCTCGATTGACGAAAGCCGGCCCACCCGAAGTGATCCAGCAGCAGGGCTACAAATAACTGGCCTGCCAGCAACAGCGCCATGAACAGCAGCGCACCGGTGCGTGGCGCCGCGAACGCGGCCGTGGCGATGAAGAATGCACCGAGCAAACCGCCAGACCAGTGCCACCAGTTCAGGCCCTTCAGCGTCTGCAGGGCGGGTACGTCACGCTGGATCAGCACGATGACGAACAGGGCCAGCGTTCCCACGGCGAATGACAGCAGCGCCGCCCCCATCACGTTGCCGAGCTGGCGCGCTACCTGGCCATTGATTCCCGCCTGCAGGGGCAGCAGGGCGCCGGCGATGAACGGCAGGGTGAGTAACCACCAGGCAACGGCAGGCATGTCGGGTCTCCAGAATCAGGGGCGCGACAGTATGGCGAGCACGGCTGCGGCTCGCCACCACCATGAAGGACTCGTCAGGAAAACCTCAGCGCGGCGGATACTGCGACAGCACCCGCGTCACCAGCTCGCGGATACTGCCGGCGCGCTCATCCGGCGTTCCCGCACGGCTGCGCAACACCTGCTCGGTGCTGCCGCGCCAGACCAGCTTGCCGTCGCCGGCGTCATACAGATCGATCTGCAGTGTGCCGACCTGATAGTCGATGGTGCGGGTGTCAGTGAACATCGGGCCGCCCCAGTAGCCGTACCATGGATTGCCCCAGGCGCCAGAGGTGGTGGTGTACTGCTGGGTGCGCTGTTCGACGATATACCAGGCCTGTACCTGAACGTTGCTCGCTGCGCCGGAGGCTGCCGGGCGCAGGCCGCGCTGGTCGAGCTCTCCGGCAACGGCCTCGCGGACGCGCTGCTCGGTCAGATCGCTCTTGATGCGCGGATCATCCGGTCGATACTGCAAGGCGGGCTCCTTCCAGCTCCAGGTGCGATAGGCGGAAAAGTCCCGTGCCGGGTCGAAATCGCGCTGCACTTGCGGGCCTTGGCAGGCAGCGAGCGCAAGGAAAAGGGGGATCAGCAACAAGCGGCGGAACATGATCGTTCTCCCGGAATGGAATCTGCTCAGTCTAGGCCTGGCGCGTTCGTTTGGCTTGTAGCTGCTCGCCGCACTCAGCGTGGCGGATAATCAGCCAAGGCGCGTTCGACCGCCTGGCGCACCGCATCCTGCTGCTTGGCCCGGCTGCCGCTGACTCGCGCCTCGGCTCGGTTGTTCCAGACGGCCTGGCCAGAGGCCGCATCGAACATCTCGATGCGTACCGAAACCACCTCTTCCTCGTAGCTGCGCACGATGGGCACGCTGGTGCCGACGCCATAACCGGAGCCGTAGCCGCCGCCATAGCGACCCACGCCGACATGCGGGCCGTAGCCATAGTCGTCATAGGTCTGACGCACCCGGGTTTCCTTGCTGGCGCCGGCTGAGATCAGCACATCGGCCTTGCCACTGGCTGACCCTCCCGGTGCCGGCCGCAAGCCGCGCTGATCGAGCGCGCCAGCGACCATCTCCTGCAGCTCTTCGCCACTGATCGACGCAGTGCCTGCCGGCGGCGTGCGCCAGCTCCAGCTCTGGTAGCTGGAAAAGTCGCGTGGGGCGGCCGGATATATCGGTGACTGGATGTGTTCGACCGGCGGCGCCGGTGGGATCGGTGCCGACTCTTCGGTGTAGGGATTCTTGCTCTGGCAGGCCACCAGGCTCAGGCAGAGCAGGGGCAGAAATACACGGATCGACATGAAGACCTCCCGGTCGGCTCAGCGCGGCCGACACAGCCAGTGCAGGTAGCGCCCCAGGCCGCTGAAGGTCGGATGCCGGCGGTAGGCCAGCTCCATCTCGATCAGCTCGGCCGGCTCGGTGCGGGCCTGGAAATCGGCGGGCATGTAGTCATGGAATACGCGCACGCCACTGCTTGTTTCGACCCGCCAGTGCGGTGCGAGTTGCGCCGCCAGTTCGCGTGGGTCGAGCGGCTGCTGCGGTGTCAGGCTCTGACGCTCGCCAGCGTAGGTCTGGCTGCGCAGCTTCTTGAAGTGGCCCTTGAGCAGGTTGCGATAGATCAGCGCATCGCGGTTGTAGAACGCCAGCGACAGCCAGCCATCCTCGGCAACCAGGCGATGCAGCACCGGCAGAATCGCCTGGGGCTCGGCCAGCCATTCCAGCACGGCGTGGCAGATGACCAGATCGAAACGGCCTTCGACCTGGCTTTCAACGTCCTGCCAGGGGGCCTGAATGAAGGTGGCGCCCTGGCCAGCTTCGGCGAATCGCTGGCGAGCACCCTCGAGCATGGGTTCGGCGGGTTCGGCGAGCGTCACCTGATGGCCTTGCTGCGCCAGCCACAGGCTCATATGGCCGAGGCCGGCACCAATATCCAGTACCCGCAGCGGGCGCTGCGGCAGGATTTCAGTTAGATCGGCCTGCAGTACCGCAAGGCGGATCGCACCCTTGGCGCCGCCGTAGATCTTCTCGGCGAAGCGCGTCGCCAGCTCGTCGAAATGGCGATCGCTCATCGGGCGAACCGCCGCTCGTTGTCGGCCAGCTTGGCCAGTAGCGCCTGCTCCATATCGATGCCCAGCTCGCTGCACATCAGCAAGAGGTACATGAGGATGTCGCCGACTTCCTGGCCGGCGTGCTCGAGCTTGTCGGCTGATAGCTGACGCGACTCGTCTTCGGTCTGCCACTGGAAGATTTCCACCAGCTCGGCCATTTCCACGCTGGCCGCCATGGCGAGGTTCTTCGGGCTGTGAAAGCGCTGCCAGTCGTTCTGGTCGCGGATCGCATGCAGGCGTTGGGTAATCTGTTCGATGTTCATCTGGGACGGGGCGAGCTCGTTGGGGCGACAAGCTTCCGTCAGCGCGGCAGCGCCCGCAAGGGGCGGATCAGCGGCGCCGCACTTTCAGCTCACGCTCGATGGCGATCACGCCGGGGTGGTAATCGCCCTGCTCGATGGCGCGGATTGCCTGTTCCAGCGTTCGCTCGGCGATCTGCTCGTGCTGCTGGGAAATCGCGTTGACCCGGATCGGCAGAAAATCCAGCAACTGCGCGTCACCAAAGGTCGCCAGCCGCAGGTGCTCCGGCCACAGCAGATCGCGCTCGCGCAGCGCATCGAAAACGCCTTCGAGCAAGACGTAGGCGGTGGTGATCAGCGCATCGGGCAGCGGGCCGCGGTCGAGCAGGGCAAGCATCTGTTCGCGTCCGCAGGCGCGGCTGAACTGTTCGGCCTGCAGCACGCTGATCTGGCCCTGATGCTGGGCGAGAGCCTGACGGAAGCCCTCCTCGCGTTGCTGGCTGATACGCAAGGCCGGCCGCGCGCTGATCAGGGCAATGCTCGCTTCGGTGGGCGCGTCCAGTGACTGGGTCAGCTGCGCCGCCGCTTCGCGGTCATCGCTGACCACCGAACAGAACTGCTCGGCGTCCAGCGCCCGGTCGAGGGCGATCACCGGTGTGCCGCTTGCCTGGAGTTTGCGGTAACTGGGGTCGTCCGCGGGCAGGCAGCTGGCGACGATCAGCGCATCGCAGCGGCGCGAGCGCAACAGCTGGATGACCTGGCGCTCGGTGTCCGGCTCGTCGTCGGTCCCGGCGATCAGCAATTGATAACCGCGCAAACGGGCGCGCTGTTCCAGCAGTTTGGCCAGGCGCGCGTAGCTGGGGTTTTCCAGATCGGGAACGATGAAGCCGAGGGTGCGTGACTGCCCACGACGCAGGCCCGCCGCCTGCTGGTCGAGCTGAAAGCCCTGCTGTTCGGCCACGGCCAGCACTCGCGCGACCGTGGCCTGACTGATGCGGCGCTGCGCGGCCTTGCCGTTGAGCACATAGCTGGCGGTGGTTACCGAAACGTTGGCGAGGCGGGCGATGTCGGTCAGTTTCAACAGAGGGTCCTGAGACGGGTGGTATGAACTCGGGCTTCTAGAATTACCCAATATTGCGTAATGTGCCAGCCTTAGGTGAAACGTTTCAGCAGTGTTTCGGTCTGAAGCGCCAGTCCAGGATTCGGGCAATGCCGGCGCAACCGTCGGCCACAACAATCGCGAGCCCCCGCAGGAGTTTTCCATGCTTGATTTGAATGCGCAGCACATCCACATGCATCAGGCCGCCGCAGACAAGTCTGCGGCGCTGGCTCTGCTGGGCGAGGTGTTGGTAGCCGACGGGCTGGTCGCGCCCGGCTATCTCGACGGGCTGCGTGCACGTGAGGCACAGGGCTCGACCTTTCTCGGGCAGGGCATCGCGATTCCCCATGGCACGCCGGAAACCCGTGATCAGGTTTTCACTACTGGCGTGCGGCTGCTGCATTTTCCGAGCGGGGTGGACTGGGGCAACGGCCAGCTCGTGTATCTGGCCATCGGTATTGCCGCGCGTTCCGACGAGCACCTGCGCCTGCTGCAGCTGTTGACCCGCGCGCTGGGTGAGGGCGATCTGAGCGAGGGGCTGCAGCAAGCGGAGTCTCCGGAAGCCATCATCGGCCTGCTGCAGGGCGCACCGCAGGCGCTGGCGCTGGACGGCGAGCTGGTGTCGTTGGGTGTCGCTGCGGATGATTTCGACGAACTGGCCTGGCAGGGCGTCAAGCTGCTCAAGCGCGCGCAGTGCGTGGAGCCCGGCTTCAACGCCAGTCTGCCGCTTGGCCAGTCGCTGCCGCTGGGGGATGGCCTCTGGTGGCTGAGCAGCGAGCAGTCGGTGCAGCGTCCGGGCCTGGCCTTTGTCACGCCAGTCTCGAATCTCGAGCATCAGGGCCAGCCGCTCAATGGGCTTTTCGTGCTGGCCAGCATGGGTGAAGCGCATCAGGCCATGCTCGAGCGGCTGTGCAACCTGCTGATCGAGGGCCGTGGTCAGGAATTGAGCCAGGCGACCTCCAGCCGCACGGTGCTCGAAGCACTGGGCGGTGACGTGCCTGCCGACTGGCCGAGTGCCCAGGTGCCGCTGGCAAACGCCCATGGTCTGCATGCGCGTCCGGCCAAGGTACTTACCGAAATTGCTCAGGCGTTCGAAGGTGATATCCGCGTGCGGCTGGCCGGTAGCGAGAGCGTCGGGGTCTCGGTCAAGAGCCTCAGCAAGCTGCTGGCAATGGGTGCGCATCGCGGTCAGGTGCTGGAGTTCATCGCCGAGCCTCCGATTGCCGGCGATGCGCTGCCGGCGCTGGTGCGCGCCGTAGAGGAAGGGCTGGGCGAAGAGGTCGAACCCTTGCCTGCGCCGGGCGAGGCGGAGCAAGCCGTCATCGCCACGCAACCTCCTGAGTCGGCCATCGAGCAAGCTGCCTTGCGTGCGGGGGACCAGGTGAATGGCATCGCCGCGTCGCCGGGCATTGCCATCGGCCCGGTGCTGGTGCGCAAGCCACAGGTGATCGATTACCCCAAACGCGGCGAATCCCCGGTGATCGAGTTGCAACGTCTGGATGCGGCGCTGAACAAGGTCCATGCGGAAATCGGCACGCTGATCGATGAAAGCCAGGCCGCCAGCATCCGCGACATCTTCACCACCCATCAGGCCATGCTCAGAGACCCGGCGTTGCGTGAGGAAGTGCAGGTGCGCTTGCAAAGCGGTCTGAGCGCGGAAGCGGCGTGGATGGAGGAAATAGATACTGCGGCGCAGCAGCAGGAAGCCTTGCACGACCAGCTGCTGGCCGAGCGCGCGGCCGACCTGCGTGACGTGGGCCGCCGTGTGCTGGCCTGTCTGACCGGCGTCGAGGCCGAACAGGCACCGGACGAACCCTACATCCTGGTGATGGATGAAGTGGCGCCGTCGGATGTCGCCACGCTCAACGCCCAGCGCGTCGCCGGCATCCTCACCGCTGGCGGCGGTGCCACCTCCCACAGCGCCATCATTGCCCGTGCATTGGGCATTCCGGCCATCGTCGGTGCCGGCCCGGGTGTGCTCGGGCTGGCACGTAACACCCTGTTGCTGCTCGATGGCGAGCGTGGCGAACTGCTGGTCGCACCGAGTGGTGCGCAGCTGGAACGGGCACGCAGCGAGCGCGCCACGCGGGAAGAGCGCAAGCGCCTGGCAGATGAGCACCGCATGGAGCCGGCCGTTACGAGGGACGGCCATCCGGTGGAGATTGCCGCCAACATTGGAGCCGCGGGCGAGACCCCGGAAGCGGTGGCGATGGGCGCCGAAGGCATCGGCTTGCTGCGTACCGAGCTGGTATTCATGAATCATTCCCAGGCGCCGGATCAGGCCACCCAGGAAGCTGAATACCGCCGTGTGCTGGAAGCGCTTGAAGGCCGGCCGCTGGTTGTGCGCACCTTGGACGTTGGCGGTGACAAGCCGCTGCCGTATTGGCCGATGCCCGCCGAGGAAAACCCGTTCCTCGGCGTGCGCGGCATTCGCCTGAGCCTGCAGCGCCCGGACATTCTCGAAACTCAGCTGCGCGCCTTGCTCGCGTCTGCAGACGGTCGTCCACTGCGGATCATGTTTCCCATGGTCGGCAACATCGACGAATGGCGCACCGCCAAAGCCATGGTCGAGCGCCTGCGCGTAGAGCTGCCGGTGGCGGACCTGCAGGTCGGCATCATGATCGAGATTCCGTCCGCCGCGCTGATCGCGCCAGTGCTGGCGCAGGAAGTCGACTTCTTCAGCATCGGCACCAATGACCTCACCCAGTACACCCTGGCCATCGACCGCGGCCACCCGACGCTGTCCGGCCAGGCCGACGGCCTGCATCCGGCAGTGTTGCGCCTGATCGGCATGACCGTCGAGGCCGCCCACGCCCATGGCAAGTGGGTTGGCGTCTGTGGTGAGCTGGCGGCCGATGCGCTGGCGGTGCCGTTGCTGGTGGGGCTGGGCGTGGATGAACTGAGCGTTTCGGCACGCAGCATTGCGCTGGTGAAGGCGCGGGTGCGCGAGCTGGATTTCGCCGCCTGTCAGAGGCTGGCTCAGCAAGCCCTGATGCTGCCCGGTGCCCATGAAGTCCGCGCCTTCGTCGGGGAGCACTGCTGATGGCTCGCGTGCTGACCGTCACCCTCAACCCGGCCCTCGACCTGACCGTGCAGCTGCCCGTGCTGCGCCTGGGCGAGGTCAATCGCAGTGACAGCCTGCAGGTGCATGCCGCGGGCAAAGGCCTAAATGTGGCGCAGGTGCTGGCCGATCTCGGCCATCAGCTGACCGTCACCGGCTTTCTCGGCGAAGCCAATCCGCAGGCCTTCGAGCAGCTGTTCGCCGCGCGCGGCTTTGCCGACGAATTCGTCCGCGTCCAGGGTGATACCCGCAGCAACATCAAGCTGGCCGAAGCGGGCGGGCAGGTTACCGATATCAATGGCCCGGGGCTGATGGTGAGCGAGGCGCAGCGCGCCGAGTTGCTGGCGCGGCTGAAGCGTCTAGTCCCGGCTCATGAGCTGGTTGTGGTCGCCGGCAGCCTGCCGCGGGGCATCGACAGCCAGTGGTTCGTGGAGATGCTAAGCACCCTCAAAGCGCTCGGCGTGCGGGTGGCGCTGGATACCAGCGGCGCCGCATTGCGCGACGGGCTGGCGACCCGGCCGTGGCTGATCAAGCCCAACGAGGAAGAGCTGGCCGAGGCCCGTGGCATCGAGCTCACTGGGCCGTCAGCGCTGGCGGCCGAAGCGCAGCGACTGCAAGGCGAAGGCATCGAGCACGTGGTGGTTTCGCAGGGTGCTGACGGCGTCAGCTGGTTCTCGCCGGGCGCGGCGCTGCATGCCAATCCGCCCAAGGTTCGGGTCGTCAGCACCGTGGGTGCCGGCGACTCGCTGCTCGCCGGGATGCTTCACGGTTTGCTGGAAGGCTGGCCGGCCGAGCGCACGCTCACGCACGCCACCGCCATCGCCGCGCAGGCGGTCGGGCAGGTCGGCTTTGGTATCACCGACACGGATGGACTCGCCGAGCTTGAAGCTGCGGTTCGACTCCAGTCGCTCAGCCAATAATTCGAATAAGAGGTGAAGGAATGAATCTTCTCATCGTCACGGCCTGCCCCAACGGAATGGTCACCAGCGTGCTGACCTCGCGCCTGCTTGAAGCGGCGGCCCATCGCCTGGGCTGGTCGACCGCCGTGGAAGTCCACGATCCCAAGACCATCGGCTCGCCGCTGACTCCGGCACAGATTGCGAATGCCGATCTGGTGGTCGTGGTGAAGACCGGGCCGCTGTCATTGCAACGCTTCATCGGCAAGCGCGTCGCCCAGTCGACGCCATCCGAGGCGCTGCTCGACCCCGAAGCCTTCCTGCGCAGCGCCGCTGACACTGCCAGCGAGCTGCAGCAGGCCGACGAAGCCGAGGCGGCGCATACCAGCGGCAAGCCCAAGCTGGTCGCCGTCACGGCCTGCCCAACCGGCGTGGCACATACCTTTATGGCGGCCGAAGCCTTGCAGCAGGCCGCGATCCGCAAGGGTTACGACCTGCAGGTGGAAACCCGCGGTTCGGTAGGCGCGCGTAACGTGCTGGAAGCGGATGCCATCGCCGCGGCCGACGTGGTGCTGCTGGCTGCCGACATCGAGGTGGACATGGCCCGCTTCGCCGGCAAGCGGGTGTTCCGCTGCGGCACTGGCATTGCCCTCAAGCAACCCGAGGCGACCCTCGATCGCGCGCTGGAAGAGGGTGCGGTGCTCGCTGGAGGCGCCGCAGCCTCTAGCGGCAGTGGCGAACAGAAGGGCGAAAAAGCTGGCGTCTACAAACACCTGCTGACCGGCGTGTCCTACATGCTGCCGATGGTCGTGGCCGGCGGTTTGCTGATCGCGCTGTCCTTCGTCTTCGGCATCGAGGCATTCAAGGAGGAGGGCACGCTGGCCGCCGCGCTGATGAAGATCGGTGGCGAGACGGCCTTCCAGCTGATGGTGCCGCTGCTGGCCGGCTACATCGCCTATTCCATCGCGGACCGTCCTGGCCTGGCGCCGGGGATGATCGGTGGGCTGCTGGCTGGCACCCTCGGCGCAGGCTTTATCGGCGGGATCATCGCCGGCTTCGTAGCGGGCTACGCGGCCAAGGCGGTCAGCCGCTGGATTCCCTTGCCGGCGAGCATCGAATCGCTCAAGCCGATCCTGATCATTCCGCTGCTGGCGAGCCTGGTGACGGGGTTGGTGATGATCTACATCGTCGGCACGCCGGTGGCGAAGCTGCTTGCCGGGCTCACCGAATTCCTCGACACCATGGGAACGTCCAACGCCATCCTGCTCGGCCTGCTGCTCGGCACCATGATGTGCGTCGACCTCGGTGGGCCGGTGAACAAGGCGGCTTATGCTTTCTCGGTGGGGTTGCTCGCCTCGCAGAGCTATGCACCGATGGCCGCGACCATGGCTGCTGGCATGGTGCCGCCAATTGGCATGGGCATCGCCACGCTGATCGCCCGACGCAAGTTCGCGCAGACCGAGCGCGAAGCTGGCAAGGCCGCGCTGGTGCTGGGCTGCTGCTTCATTTCCGAAGGCGCGATTCCCTTCGCCGCGAAAGACCCGCTGCGGGTGATCCCGGCGAGCATCGCCGGGGGTGCGCTGACCGGTGCGCTGTCCATGGCCTTCGGCGCAAAGCTGCTGGCGCCCCACGGCGGGCTGTTCGTGTTGCTGATACCCAACGCGATCAATCACGCGCTGCTGTATCTCGTCGCGATCCTCGCCGGCAGCCTGGTTACCGGGGTGATCTATGCGGTGATCAAACAGTCGGAGCCGCAGGGGCTGATGGTGCAAGCCAAGACCTGATTGGCGGAAGCTTGACCATCATCAGTACAACGGCTCCGGCTCGGTCCACACTGAGTGTGTCAATCCTTGGAGAGCCGTTATGAGCCAGTTCGACCCCAGCGAGGCGCTTGAGCGCCTATCCAGCGAATACCTGCAGCGAGCCGCTGCGCTGCGCCGTGACTTGGCCCGCGAGCACGATCACGATTCGGCGGAACAGGCGCAGGAGCGGCAGAACGACGATGTACTGCGCGGGCTGTTGATCGAGGCTGAAGATGAGCTGCGCCTGGTTGGGCTGGCCCGCCAGCGCCTGGCCCAGGGGACCTATGGTGAGTGTCAGCGGTGCGGGGAGGCGATCGCGGAATCACGCCTGCGGGCGATGCCCGCAGCGGCGTTCTGTCTGAGCTGTGCCGCCCAGCAGGAAGCCTGATCGGGCGGGTGGGGTGATCCGCAGAGCCGGCATGCCGGCTCTGCTTCAACGGTATCGCTTCAGTGGTGTTCGCGGGTAGCGCGGAATTTCACATCCGGCCAGCGCTCTTCCATCAGGCTCAGGTTCACCCGCGTCGGCGCCAGGTAAGTCAGGTGACCGCCGCCATCGATGGCGAGGTTCTCGTACGCCTTGTTCTTGAAGTCTTCGAGCTTCTTCTTGTCATCGCACTCGATCCAGCGCGCCGACCAGACGTTGATCGCCTCGTAGGCGCACTCGACCTTGTATTCCTCTTTCAGGCGGCTGGCGACGACGTCGAACTGCAGCACACCCACCGCGCCGAGGATGATGTCGTTGTTGCGCTCGGGGAAGAACACCTGGGTCGCGCCTTCCTCGGCCAGTTCCTGCAGGCCCTGACGCAGCTGCTTGGATTTCAGCGGATCCTTCAGGCGTACGCGGCGGAACAGTTCCGGAGCGAAGTGCGGGATACCGGTGAAGCCGAGGTTCTCGCCTTCGGTAAAGGTGTCGCCGATCTGGATGGTGCCGTGGTTGTGCAGACCGATGATGTCGCCGGCCCAGGCTTCCTCGAGCATTTCCCGCTCGCTGGAGAAGAAGGTCAGGGCGTCGGCGATGCGGACATCCTTGCCGATGCGCGCGTGGCGCAGCTTCATGCCTTTCTCGTACTTGCCCGAGCAGATGCGCATGAAGGCGATGCGGTCGCGGTGCTTGGGGTCCATGTTCGCCTGGATCTTGAACACGAAGCCGGTGAACTTCTCCTCGACCGGCTCGACCACTCGCTCGTTGGCCGCGCGGGGCAGCGGCATCGGCGCCCAGTCGACGACGGCGTCGAGCACGTGGTCCACACCGAAATTGCCCAGCGCGGTACCGAAAAACACAGGGGTCAGCTGACCATTGAGGAATTCGTCCTGGTCGAACTCGTGGCAGGCGCCCTGAACCAGTTCCAGCTGTTCGATGAAACGCTCGTACTCGTCGCCGATGTGCTTGCGCGCTTCGTCGGAATCCAGGTTCTGGATGATCTTGACCTCGGTGCGCTCGTGCCCGTGGCCCGGCGTGTAGACGATGATGTAGTCGTCCTTGAGGTGGTACACGCCCTTGAAGTCGCGGTAGCAGCCGATCGGCCATGTGATCGGCGCGGCCTTGATCTTCAGCACCGCCTCGATTTCGTCGAGCAGTTCGATGGGGTCGCGGATATCGCGGTCGAGCTTGTTGATGAAACTCACGATTGGCGTGTCGCGCAGGCGGCAGACGTCCATCAGCGCGATGGTGCGTGGCTCGACACCCTTGCCGCCGTCGAGAACCATCAGCGCCGAGTCCACCGCGGTCAGGGTGCGATAGGTGTCTTCCGAGAAGTCCTCGTGGCCGGGGGTGTCGAGCAGGTTGATCATGTGCTCGCGGTAGGGGAACTGCATCACCGAGGTGGTGATGGAGATGCCGCGCTGCTTCTCCATTTCCATCCAGTCGGAGGTGGCATGGCGGTCGGATTTGCGCGACTTCACCGTACCGGCAACGGCGATCGCCTTGCCCATCAGCAGCAGCTTTTCGGTGATGGTGGTCTTGCCCGCATCGGGGTGCGAGATGATGGCGAAGGTACGGCGCTTCGCGACTTCGGCGGCCTGAGTGGTCATCGGAATTAAGGAACCCGTCGACGAGTAGTCGGTCTGTCAAAAAAGGCGGCGATTATAGCGGCAAATGGATTTCGCTGCGGCCCGCACGGCTGCGGAAATCGCCGATTTGTGCAGTTTCCATGACGCTTTGTTTTGAATCGACAACAACTCGAAACGGATGCACCTTCGGGACGTTTTTTTGATTGATCTATGCCCCCCTTGGTCCTAAAGTTCGCGCCCGAACGTCCATGCTGGCAACGATCCATCCGGCTCAAGTACTGACGACGAGAGATCCTCCGTGATACTCGGCGACATGCCTTGGGAAGTAGGCGAACCAAAGTGGGGAAACTGATCAGGCGTTCTTGTCAGGGCTGATGCCCTCCATCCCTCATCCGACTTTTGTTTCCCGTTTTTTGGAGTCCCACGCATGACGGTCAAGATCGAAGACTATTACCCTCGCGCCACCTTCCAGAAGATGAAGGCATTTGCCGACCAGCACGAAACCCCCTTCGTGGTGATCGACACCGAAACCATCAGCAAGGCTTATGACGACCTGCGCGCCGGTTTCGAATTCGCCAGCGTGTACTACGCCGTCAAGGCCAACCCGGCGGTCGAGATCATCGATCTGCTGCGCGACAAGGGTTCGAGCTTCGATATCGCCTCGATCTATGAACTGGACAAGGTGATGTCCCGCGGCGTTGGCCCGGAGCGCATCAGCTACGGCAACACCATCAAGAAAGCCAAGGACATCCGCTACTTCTACGACAAGGGTGTGCGCATGTTCGCCACCGACTCGGAAGCCGACCTGCGTAACATCGCCAAGGCCGCGCCGGGTTCGAAAGTCTATGTACGCATCCTCACCGAAGGCTCCACTACTGCGGACTGGCCGCTGTCGCGCAAGTTCGGCTGCCAGACCGACATGGCGATGGATCTCTTGATCCTCGCCCGTCAGCTGAAGCTGGAGCCCTACGGCATTTCCTTCCATGTCGGCTCGCAGCAGCGCGACATTTCCGTATGGGACGCCGCCATCGCCAAGGTCAAGGTGATCTTCGAGCGTCTGAAGGAAGAAGACGGCATCGAGCTGAAGATGATCAACATGGGTGGCGGCTTCCCGGCCAACTACATCACCCGCACCAATAGCCTGGAAACCTACGCCGAGGAAATCATCCGCTTCCTCAAGGAAGACTTCGGCGACGATCTGCCGGAAATCATCCTCGAGCCGGGCCGCTCGCTGATCGCCAACGCCGGCATTCTGGTCAGCGAAGTGGTGCTGGTCGCACGCAAGTCGCGTACCGCCGTAGAGCGCTGGGTGTATGTCGATGTGGGCAAGTTCAGCGGCCTGATCGAAACCATGGACGAGTCCATCAAGTTCCCGATCTACGCCGAGAAGAAGGGTGAGGTCGAGGAAGTGGTGATCGCCGGTCCGACCTGCGACAGCGCCGACATCATGTACGAGAACTACAAGTACGGCCTGCCGCTGAACCTGGCCATCGGCGACCGCCTGTACTGGCTCTCCACCGGTGCCTACACCACCAGCTACAGCGCCGTCGAATTCAACGGCTTCCCGCCGCTGAAGGCTTACTACATCTAAGCCGTAGACGCCGAACAAACGCCCCGCATTGCGGGGCGTTTTCGTTTCTGCGCTTGGTTCACCGCAACCCAGCGCGTAGCTCGTCGCGTCGCCGCGCGTAGGCCACGACGATATCGTCGATCTGCGGCAATGCGGCGGCCTGCAGGCTGGCCAGCGCGGTCTCGACGAACTTCAGGTGGCCAACCTCCAGCGCGCGCTCCAGCCAATGCCGGGCGGTGTCCCATTGTTGCTCGGCGAGCAGCACGGCGGCATGGCTGAACTGGCCGCGAAAGTCACCGGCCTCGGCGGAACGTCGATACCAGGCGTGCGCTGCCGATACATCCCGAGCCACGCCGCAGCCGTCTTCGAGGCAGCGGCCGGTGAGGTTCATCGATTTGGCATGGCCGAGTTCGGCCGCCTGGCGGTATAGGCGATAGGCCGCAGCTTCATCCTGCGAAATACCGCGGCCGGTGGCGAGCAGGTTGGCCAGGTTATACATGCTCCAGTCCAGGCCCATTTCTGCTGCACGTCGGTAGAAGTCGGCCGCTCGTGCAGGATTGGCAGGGGCGCCCCAGCCATGTTCGTGGCAGCGTCCGGCCATGTTGCAGGCCATGGCGTGGCCGCGATCGGCAGCGATGCTGAACCAGGTCAGGGCTAGCGCAGGATCTGCCTGGATGCCACGGCCATCCAGGAGGATCTGGCCGAGTAGGGCTTGCGCTTCCAGCTCTCCGGCTGCGGCAGCAGCCAGTACCAGCCGCGCCGCACGCTGGGGTTGTTCAGCGAGGTGCTCGAGCTGTTCGGTATCGAGCGTCTCCTCGCGCCGCAGAAGATGGGGCATCAGACCTCGACCCAGCGGCGCAGCAGGTTGTGATAGGTGCCAGTCAGTTGCACCAGGGATGGGTGGTCCGGCACGTCGGCGGTCAGCTGCTGGATGGCCTGATCCATCTCGTAAAGCAGCGTGCGTTGGGCGTCTTCGCGCACCAGGCTTTGAATCCAGAAGAACGACGCCAGCCGCGCGCCACGGGTGACCGGCTCGACCTTATGCAGGCTGGTGCTGGGGTAGAGCACCATGTCGCCGGCAGCGAACTTCACCTGCTGCGTGCCATAGGTGTCGTGGATCACCAGCTCGCCGCCGTCGTACTCGTCGGGATCGCTGAAGAACAGCGTGGCGGACAGGTCGGTACGCACACGCTCGGCGCTGTTGCGTACCTGGCGCACCGCATTGTCGACGTGATAGCCGAACGCGCCGCCTGCCGTGTAGCAGTTGAGCAGGGGCGGAAAGACCTTGCTCGGCAGTGCGGCAGACATGAACTGTGGGTGCTGCCAGAGTCGCTGCAGCATGGCTTCGGCAATCTCGCGGCTCAGTGGGTCGTCCTCCGCCAGCTGCAGATTGTATTTGGCCTTGGCCGATTGATAGCCAGCAGTGACGCGGCCGTCCTGCCAGTCGGCCTGTTCCAGTGCCGTGCGGATACGATCGGTTTCTTCACGGGAGAACACATTGGCAATGCGTAGGAGCATGGATCACCGACAGGATGTGGAATTGGCGAATGATATTAGTTTGCATTTAGGTGTTTCAGAATGCGACAGAATGTATCAGAATGCGACGCGCTAATAATAGCAATTCGCAGTTGCATCAACTTCCAAGGATCCGCATTACATGTCGCGTCAGTCTCTAGAACTGGCCCAGCCACCTCGCGTGTTGGCTTCGGCTATCGGTGTCGCCCTTACCGCTTTTTCCGTTCCCTCAATGGCCCAGACCGTCCCCGCGGCGTCATCGCCCAGCGAAGCGCCGGTTGCACTCGATGAGGTGACGGTGATCGGCGAGCAGGAACAGGCCTACAAGGCTGCTACATCCGCCTCGAAGAAATACACGGCACCGCTGCGTGAAACACCGAAGTCGGTCACCGTGATCACCGACCAGGTGATTCGCGACACCGGTTCGCTGACGCTGGTCGATGCCTTGCGTACCACCTCCGGCATTACCTTCGGCGCGGGCGAGGGCGGCAACCCGGCGGGCGACCGGCCGATCATCCGTGGCTTCAACGCTGAGAGCGACACCTTCATCGACGGCCTGCGTGACGTTGGCTCGCAGACCCGCGAGATCTTCAACGTCGAGAGCATCGAAGTGAGCAAGGGGCCGGGCTCCGCCTACACCGGTGCCGGCTCCACGGGCGGCAGCCTCAACCTGATCAGCAAGACCGCCAAGCAACGCGATTTCGGCGATGCCAGCGTCACCCTTGGCTCGGATCAGACCCGTCGCTACACGCTGGACGTCAACCGCGTGCTGGGTGACAACGTTGCCGGGCGCCTGAACCTGATGAAGCACGAGGCCAACGTCGCCGGCCGCGATGGTGTGGATGTCAGTCGTTGGGGCGTGGCGCCGACCATCACTTTCGGCTTCGATACGCCGACCCGGGCGACGCTGTCCTATTACCACCTGGAAACGGACGACATGCCCGACTATGGCATTCCGCTGACCGTGGCCACACCGACCAACCCGCGCCGCGAGCCGGTCAAGGTCGATCGCGACAACTTCTACGGGCTGGAAAGCAGGGACTTCCGCGAGAGCACCACGGATGCCGGCACGATCCGTTTGGAGCACGACCTGAATGAAAACCTGACCGTCTCCAACACCACGCGTATCGCCCGCACGACGCTGGACTACATCGTCACCAACCCGGACGATTCGCGTGGCAACGTGCCCAATGGCCTGGTTTCGCGCTCCGCCAAGAGCCGCAACTCCGATACCCAGAGCTGGGTCAACCAGACCGACCTGACCGCACGATTCGACACCGGCAGCATCGAGCACACCCTGGTAACCGGCGTGGAAATCAGCGATGTCGGCGTGCACAACCGTCCCTACGTGGTGACGCCTGGCGCAGGCGGCAACACCTGCGGCGCTGCGCAGCTGGCGTCCGGCGACTGCACCAGCCTGTACAACCCGAGCCCCAAGGACGCCTGGACCGGCAGCATCGCGCGCAGCACCGCGACGACCGATACCGACACCGAAACACTGGCGGCCTATGTCTTCGATACGCTGAAGTTCAACGAGCAGTGGTCGCTGAACATGGGGCTGCGCTATGACGACTACGAAACGGTGCAGAAGGCCGTCTCCACTGCCGGCGTCGTGACGCGCCCGGAGAACAAGAGCCACTTCTGGAACTACCAGCTGGGCCTGGTCTTCAATCCGCTGCCCAACGGCAGCATCTACGCGGCCTGGTCGACTTCCAGCAATCCGTCCGGCGAGACCGGTGGCGAGGGTGCCGATGCGCTCAGCGTGGGCAATGAGATTCTCGATCCGGAGCGCAACCGCAACTACGAGATCGGCACCAAATGGGACTTCTTCGACGAGCGTCTCGGCCTGACCGCCGCGCTGTTCCGCACCGAGAAGACCAACGCGCGGGTGACCAACGCCAGCGGTTTCCAAGAGAGCATCGGGGAAACCCAGGTCGATGGTCTGGAGCTGGGCGCGACCGGCCAGATCACCCGCAACTGGCAGGTGTTCGCCAGCTACACGTACCTGGACGCCGAGCTGGTCAAGTCCGGTGCCGCCAATATCGGCACGCGGACCAACCCGGTCTATGTCGAGGGCCTGTATGACGGCAACGAAGTGCCCAGCACGCCGAAGCACAGCTTCAGCTTCTGGAACACCTACAACCTGACTCAGGACCTGACTATCGGTGGCGGTGCCACTTACGTCGACTCTCGCTTCGGCGATGCGGCCAACAACATCGAGGTGCCGGAGTACTGGCGCTACGACGCGATGGCGGCCTATCGCGTGAGCAAGAACCTGGACTTGCAGCTGAACGTGCAGAACCTGACCGACAAGCGCTATTTCGATCAGGTCTACGGCAGCCACTATGCCCACGTCGCAGCAGGTCGTACGGCGTTGCTGAGCACCAACTTCCACTTCTGATTCCGCTGTGGAAACGACAAGGGCCGCTCTTCGAGGCGGCCTTTTTCGTTATTAGGCGTCAGTACAGGTCGCGGCGGTAGCGACCCTGTTCGGTCAGCTGCTCCAGTTGTGCCCGGCCAAGCAGGCCGAGCAGGATCTGCTGCACTTCCTGCCCCATGCCTTCCAGGCTGCCGCAGACGTAGATCGCCGCGCCCTGATCGACCCAGCAACGCAGGTCGTCCGCCGCATCCCGCAAGACGTGCTGCACATAGCGCTTTTCCAGCTGGTCGCGAGAGAACGCCAGGTCGAGCCGCTGCAGATGACCGCTTTCACGCCACTGTGCCAGTTCTTCGTGGAAGAGAAAGTCGTGGGCGGCGTTGCGTTCGCCGAACAGCAGCCAGTTGCGTGAGCCGGGCTGTGCTGCGCGCTCGCGCAAGTGCGCACGCAGCCCGGCGATGCCCGTGCCGTTGCCGATCAGGATGAGTGGCGTGGCGGTGTCCGGGCCGTGGAATGACGGATTGCTGCGAATGCGCAGATCGATCTCTTCGCCAATGGCCGCGTAGCGGCATAACCAGCCGGAACCGAGCCCCGGAGTGCCATCGGCGTGGAAGGCTTCGCGTACTACAAGCTGCACGGTCCCGTCCGCAGGTATCGAGGAGATGGAGTATTCGCGGTGCGGCAACGCCGGCAAGGCCAGCAGCGCCGCGGCGTCGAGGCCGTGCAGGTCGCCAGTGGCGGGCAGGTGCCTTCTGGACAGCTGTGCGGCCAGGCTCTGGCCGTCGAACAACACATGCGGATCGAGGCCCACGTCGTGCAACATGGCTTCGATGCGCGCAGGGGCGTGGCGGGGGCCGATCTCGACGATATCGCCGGCGCGCCATGATGTCTGCTCACTCGGCGGGGCAAGGGTCAGCAGATGTACCGGCGCACCGGAACTGCCGGGGTTGAGGCAATGGCGGTCGGTCAGGCGCCAGGGTTGATAGGGGGCTGGCAGCCAGTCGCTGAAATTGCTGTCGCCGCTCAGGTGGGCGAGCTGATGTTGCCAGTGACGCAGCACGCCGGGATCGCCGCGATCGGCTTCCAGGCGGTCGAACAGCGGCATGCCACCCAACTGGCGCAAGCGCTCGTCGAGGCGGCGGCCGAAGGCGCAGAAACCCCGGTACTGGCGGTCACCAAAGGCCAGCACGGCATATTCCAGCGATGGCGCCTGGATGCCATCGGCGGCGAGCCGCTGCTCGAAGCGGGCCGCATTGTCCGGCGCCTCACCTTCGCCGTAGGTGCTGACGACGAACAGGACGCGCGGGGCGGGCCAGTGGCTCGGGTCCAGCGCATTGAGCGGCACCAGCAGTGTCTGCACGCCCGCGTCGCGCAGCTGCTCTGCGCTGCGTTCGGCGAAGCCCTGTGCCTGACCGCCCTGGCTGGCGTAGGCGACCACTAGCTGTGCCGGGCCATCGGCGGCCGTGCGCGGGCGCAACCGTCCACGCCAGCAGCGCAGCGACAGTGCGAGATAGAGTGTGATCACCACCGCCGCGCTGACTTCCCGCGCTGGTTGCCACCAGAGCAGGCCGGCCGCGACGGCGATACAGCTGTACAGCGGCCAGGCGCGCAGAAGCGATAAGAGGGATGAGTGCAACGGAAGGCTCATCGATGAGGGAGATAAGGCTGGCCCGAGCCGTTACGACGGCTCGGACCTGGTCTGCGCGTCAGGGCGCCAGCACTTCCAGGGTTGCGCTGTAGCTGGCGCGGCGCTCGGTTGCCGGCTTGCTGACACCCTTGTCGGTGGTCAGCTCGGCTTCCATCCAGTACATGCCGGCTTCCGGCCAGGTGATGCTGACCTTGCCGTCCTTGTCGGTTTTCGCCTTGATCTCACCGAGCTCGTCGCGGTAGCGGTTGCCACCCGGAATCACGCTGATCTCGACATCGGCGACCGGCTTGCCGTCGAGCAGAAAGACGAAGTCTGCCGCTTCGCCGGCGAACAGGTCGTTGGGGTGGGTGACGGGCTTGAGCTCCAGGCCCTGGCCGGTTGGTGCGAGCACTTCGCTGGACGGCGCACCGGAGGTGACGAACACTTCCATGCGGTTACTGGTCTGGCTGACCTTGAGCCCTTCGGCCTTGGCCGGGACGTCCTTGGCGAAGCTTTCCGCGGTGCCCATCCAGCGGCGCGGCTGACCGTTTTCCTTCCAGCTGGCGAACAGGCCATTGTTGGCTACGGCCAGCTTGTAGGTGCCTTTCTGGCTCAGCTGCACATCGAAGGTGCTGCGGTAGCGGCCGACAGCGCCGTTCTGCGCGGAGACCTTCGAGCCATCCGGCGCGATGATCTGCAGCTCGGGAACCGGCCGACGCATGCCCGGCGGGCCGCCTGCAGGGGCCTGGGCTGCCTCGCCGATGCCCTTAAGATGCATCGGTACGTGTTCGAAATAGAACAGATCGTTGGAAACAGCGGCGTCGACGGTGATCCACGGCTCTTCGCCGGAGAGCACGGTGGCCGAGGGCAGCATCCAGGCGCGGTGGGCCTGGGCTGACAGGGGCAGGCAGACGGCGAGCGCCAGGGCGGTCCATTTTATAACGGGTTTCATGGCGTGCTTCCTGTTCATGGGTTCAGCTTGAGGGTGATTGCGCCCAGTTCGCTCTGGCCCTGGGCTTGGTGCTCGGCGCTCTGCTGAGGCGGCCAGCTGAATGGCACGCGCAGCAGCTCGCGGCCGCCGACCTCACGGGCGGCTTCGACCACCACGCGGTATTCGCCGGCTTCCAGCATCTTGAGCGGCGTCTGCTGGTCAGAAAACTTCAACGAGTGGCTGCCCACGGCGCGGGTGGCGCCGCTGACGCCATCAACCGGCATTTCCAGGCTGCGGCCACTGCGTCGCCACCACTGGCGCAGGTCCTTGAGCCACTTCTCGCCTTCCTTGTCCTTGAGCTTGGTGTCGTACCACACCGCCAGATTGGCGACGTGGCTCTGGTCCGGTCGCTCGAGCCAGATGGCGACATATGGGCGGTGGTACTCGGCGACATCCAGACGCGGGATTTCCACGTCCAGCTGCAGGTCCGCCGCGTGCAGCGGGGCGCTAAGCAGGGCAAGGGGCAACAACAGGCGTTTACGCATGAGCAGTCCTTAATGAATGAAGAGCAACGCCAGCAGCAGCGGTATCACCAGCCCCAGGCCTACCAGGGGCCAGGTGCTAGGCCGGTTGCCGGCGTGACGTTGCAGGAGCAGCAGGCCGGTGAGGCTGAACACCACACAGGCAACGGCGAAGAAGTCGATGAACCAGCTCCAGGCCTCGCCGGTGTGGCGGCCCTTGTGCAGGTCGTTGAAGTAGGCGATCCAGCCGCGATCGGTCGACTCGTATTCCAGTTCGCCGGATTCGCTCCTCAGGCTCAGCCAGGCGTCGCCACCTGGGCGAGGCAGGGCGACGTAGAGTTCGCCATCGCTCCACTCGGCCTCACGCCCGGTCAGGCGAATGTCCAGCGTCTGCTCCAGCCACTCGCGCAGCTCGACGGGCAGACCCGACTCGGGCACTTCGGCTTGCAGTTGGGCGAGCACCGGCTCGGGAAGCTGCGCGGCGCGGCTTTGCACCTGCGGTTTGCTTTCGATTTGGCCGGCATGGTTGAGGGTGATGCCGGTGACCGCGAACAACAGCATGCCAATCAGGCACAGCGCGGAGCTGATCCAGTGCCATTGGCGCAGAGTGCCGAGCCACAGACGCATGGTGATCCTTGCCTTGGAGAAGAGTGGTGCGAATTCTAGGGTGCCTCGCCGCAGAGATGCTAAAGATTTACAAACAGCATACATTCGCGTCTTGGCTGCCACGCTGAGCCTGAAACAACGAAGCCGGGTTAAACCCGGCTCGTTGTACTTCTAGGCGGTCAGAAGGTGAAGTTGGCGGATAGCCACAGGCGGCGGCCTTCTTCCAGCGTACCGCTAGTCGCAGCTGCCGACTGGATATAATCGGAGGCCCAACCCGTCGTTCCAGTGTTGGTGGTGTAGTAAGTGCCCTCGGTAAAGTCTTTGTCGAAGAGGTTGTAGATGGTTGCGTTGAGGGTGACGTTTTCCGAGGCTTTGAATGAACCGCCGAGGTGGAAGACTTCGTACGCTTTCAAATCACCAGCTGCGTCATAAAGTGCCTGGTTTGCCGCGGTCAGGTTTTCATAGCGATCAGTGAAGCGCGTTCGCTCGCCTCGGTACTCACCCTTGAACCACAGGTTCAGCCGGTCTGTGGTCTGCCAGCTGATGCGTGCATGAAGCATGTGTTCTGGGGTGTTGGTCAGCGGGGCGCCTTTGTTTGCGCCACTCTTTTGTTCGCTATCGGTGTAGGTGTAATTCATAGCCAGTGCCCAAGCCGGGGCGAACTCCCAGCGCCCCGCCAGTTCAAGGCCTTGGGTAACGGCTTCGTCGATGTTCACACTTTGGGCGAAGGAGTCTTGCGTGAAACCGCTACCGAAGCTGACGCAGCCAGGCTGGTTGGGATTTGTTGCAGAGAAGCAGTTCGCGATCGGAGTTCCATCATCGATCTTGTCGTCGAACTTGTTATGGAACACGGTCGCGTTCGCACTGAAGCCGCTGAGGTTATCGAAGTAGACACCGAATTCGGTATTGGTAGTGACTTCCGGATCTAGGTCCGGGCTGCCAACCGTGATGACCGCGCCTTGACTGGTGACACCACTGATGCCGTCGTGAAGCTGGTTAAGCGTGGGCGTTTTGTATCCGCGGCTCACGCCACCTTTCATCGTCCAATTGTCATTGGTATTCCAGACCAGATAAGCGCGTGGACTGATGTGGCCACCGAATGCTTCATGGTCTTCATAGCGAGCACCCAGCGTCAAAGCCAGATCGTGGCGTAGACGCCACTCGTCTTCGACGAACATCGCCCATGATTTCTGCTGGAAGTCGTCGTCGGCAATGCCGTCCGTGACCTTGGCGTCCCAGTACTGGCCCCCAACGGTAACGATGTGCGATTCGCCAATCGGGCTGACCAGTTTAGTGTCGAGGATCAGGTCGGTGGATTTCAGCTCGCGGTCATCGCCGATGACGATCGAAGGGTAGCCGGTGTAGGAGTTGCCGATGGGCGTGCCAGGAATCGTACGCCCGATGGTTTCGGTGGTGTTGTGCGTCAGGCTGCTATCCAGAGTGCCGAAACTGAAGCGCCCGGTATGGCTAAGGGCAAACTGGTCGCGTTCGAAGCGCAGTTCGTCAGCATATCCGTTGGCTTTGGTCGGTGCGTCTGCGGTGCAGCCATCGGTGGCGCTGCCGCCGTTCTTACCGTCGAGGTTTCCTAGCTGGCAGTCGTCGTTGTTGTAGACCTGACGGCCACGCTCGAAATCCAGGGAGATGTCATGTGCTTCGTCAGGGGTTAGCGTTAGACGGGCGCCGAGCACATGGTTGCGCCCCTCCACAGGTGAGGCCCCGCGTTTGCTGACAGGGCTGTCATTATCGAAAGACAAGTCTGACTCGGCGCGATCATACAAGCTGCCCCGAACAGCGAGCCCGAGCAAGTTATCGATGAGAGGGCCACTGGCATATAGGCTGGTATTGCTGGTGTCGCCGTAATCTCGATTCTCTTGGAAAGTGTGGTCGAGGCTGACCGAGCCGCCCCACTCGTTCGCCACTTTCTTGGTAATGATATTGACCACACCGCCCATCGCATCCGACCCGTATAGGGTCGACATTGGGCCGCGGATTACTTCTATGCGCTCGATGGCCGACATCGGGGGCATGAAGCTGGTGGACGTTTCGTTGAACCCGTTAGGGGTGACGTTACCGGCAGTGTTCTGCCGGCGCCCGTCAATTAAGATCAATGTGTAGTCGCTGGGCATGCCGCGGATGCTGATATTCAGCCCGCCGGTCTTGCCTGTGCCCTGGCGGATATCGATGCCTTCCACGTCGTCCAACGCCTGCGCCAGATTGCTATAGCGCTTCTGCTGCAGGTCCTGTTGGCTGATGACGCTGATGCTCGCCGGTGCTTCGGTGATCTTCTGCTCGAAGCCGGAGGCGCTGACGACCGTGTCATTGAGCCTTACGGGAGAGTTCTGAGCGAAGGTCGTCAAGCTGCAACCAATCAGGGCGCAGGACAGGGCGGTACGTGCGAAGGGGATAGACATGCGGGCTCCTTGTAGCCGTCTCGTTGGCGCCGCATGATAATCATTCGTAAACGAGAATTTACGAATTACTGCATCAGGTTCTCATTTGTCTCGTCAAAACGGTCGCCAGCCCTTGCATGGCGCGGGCTGGCTATTTGTAAGCAGATATTTACATGTGGTCCGAATGGTCCGCTTTGGTCACGGCATCTGAACTTCGATGACGCCGTCGGCGTTGATCGTCACCTGGCGAGTGCCTGCCTCGATCTCTGGTATCGGTGCCGACTCCATCATGTCCATCTTCATGGCACTGCTTCGCATGACCGGCTGGAATCCGCCGCCGTTGAGGTTGAGGCTCACCAGCTTGTAACCGCTGCCGCCGAGTGCTTCGGTCGCCAGCTGCGCGCGCGCCTGGAACGCCGCTACGGCATCCTTGAGCAGCGCATCCTCATTCTGCTTGCGGATCGGGTCGGAAACGCTGAAGTGCATGCTGCCCATTTTCAGGCTCTTCATCAGTTCTGCGGTCAGCTTGGACAGGCTGGCGAAATCGCCGCTTTCCAGGCGCAGCTCGGCGCGTTCTCGCCAGCCGGTGATCTGCTGACCCTTGTCGTCGTAGACCGGATAGCTGTTGCGGCTGCCCTGGCTGACGATCACGTCCTTGTTTTGGCGAGCGGTCTGCAGCGCCTGGTTCAGCGTGCGAGTCGTCTGCGCCGCGAGCTCGGCGGGGTCGCTGTGCTGGGCTTCGCTGTAGAGCGTGACGTGCATGCGGTCATGGGCCACTTCGCTGCTGACTTCGGCGCGCAGGGCGACCTGGTTGTAGCGGGCCTCTTCGGCCATGGCGGGCAGGCTGGTGGCGCTCGCGAGCACGGCGACGAGGGCTGCGCGGCGGAGGAGGGATGGGTGCATAACGAGTCCTTGGCATGGGCACCGGGTCGGTGCGGTAGCTCAAGACTCTAACTCCGCCCGCGAATGTGTGCAGCAGTCCGTGCGTCGAGTTGCCGCATTTCGGGCTGGCTTGCGAACGGCTTGGTTATACTCCGCCGAATTGTTGGAGACTCCATGTACGCATCCGTCCCGCTGCTGTCGGCCAGCCGGCAGAACCTTCGGCTTCTGACCCTTATTCGCATCGTGGTACTGGCCGCGCAGTCCGGCGCGGTCGGTGTGGCCTACGCAACCCAGCTGCTGACGCTGCCCTGGCTGGCGCTGGGTATCACCTTGGCGGTGTCCGCTGTGCTTTGCCTGGGGACCGCGCTGCGCTTGCGCGGGCCCTGGCCGGTCACCGAGCTCGAATATGCGGTGCATCTGGGTTGTGACCTGCTGATCCACAGCGCGCTGCTGTATTACTCGGGCGGCTCGACCAACCCCTTCGTTTCCTATTACCTGGTTCCGCTGACCATCGCTGCGGCGACCTTGCCCTGGCTATATTCCATTGTGCTCTCCGGCCTGGCGCTGCTGGGCTACACGTTGATGCTGATCTGGTACGACCCGCTCACCCTGCCTCCATTCGAGCGTGCGACGCTGCAGGTCTACGGCATGTGGCTGAGCTTCGCCCTGGCGGCGGCGCTTATCACTTTTTTCGTCGCGCGCATGGCCGAGCAGCTGCGCCGCCAGGAGCAGCAGCAGGCCCAGCGCCGTGAGGAGAGCATGCGTGACCAGCAGTTGCTGGCAGTAGCGACCCAGGCCGCCGGAGCAGCCCATGAGCTGGGCACGCCGCTGGCGACCATGAGCGTGCTGCTCAAGGAACTGCGGCAGGAATACAAGGATCCGCAGCTGAACGAGGATCTCGGCCTGCTGCAGTCGCAGGTCCAGCTCTGCAAGGAGAGCTTGCGACAGCTGGTGCGGGCCGCCGAGGCGGATCGTCGGCAGGCGGTGGTCGAGCAGACCGCTCGCGAGTGGGTCGAGTCGGTATTGCAGCGCTGGCACCTGATGCGTCCCGAGGCCACCTACCGCTTCCACTGCGTGGGCCTAGGCAGCGCGCCGAAGCTGATGCCGCCAGCGGACCTCAGCCAGTCGCTGCTCAATCTGCTGAACAACGCCACCGATGCCAGCCCGGAAGATTTGGAGATCCGCCTGGACTGGGACGCGCAGTGGATTCGGCTGACCATCCGCGATCATGGTGCTGGCGTGCCGCTGGCCATCGCCGAGCAGATCGGCCGGCCGTTCATCACGACCAAGGGCAAGGGGTTTGGCCTTGGTCTGTTTCTCAGCCAGGCCAGCGTTACGCGCGCTGGTGGCACCGTGAAGCTCTACAATCACGAAGAAGGTGGCACACTGACCGAACTGCGCCTGCCACATGGTTCGGTACGCGCCTGACCCTGATCGTGACCAATGCGAGGAAATGCACAGATGACCGACGAGTTGCAGCAAGAGGGTGAAGAGCAACCTCACCTGCTGTTGGTGGATGACGATCCGACGTTCACCCGGGTGATGGCTCGCGCCATGAGCCGGCGTGGGCTGCAGGTCAGCATCGCCGGTTCGGCTGACGAGGGCCTGGCCCTGGCCAAGCAGGATATTCCCGACTATGCGGTGCTTGACCTGAAGATGGAGGGCGATTCGGGGCTGGTACTGCTACCCAAGCTGCTCGAGCTGGACCCAGAGATGCGGGTGCTGATCCTGACCGGCTATTCCAGCATCGCTACCGCTGTGGAGGCGATCAAGCGCGGCGCATGCAATTACCTGTGCAAGCCTGCCGACGCCGACGATGTGCTGGCAGCATTGCTGTCCCAGCATGCCGACCTCGACAGTCTGGTTCCAGAGAACCCCATGTCGGTCGATCGCCTGCAGTGGGAGCACATCCAGCGGGTGCTCAGCGAGCACGACGGCAACATTTCCGCTACCGCTCGTGCGCTGGGCATGCACCGGCGGACCTTGCAGCGCAAATTGCAGAAGCGTCCGGTTCGACGCTGATTCGAAAAGGCAATTTCGCGGGGGCCGGGCGTCGTCAGCGACACGGCCGTTGAGCCCTCGCGTAGCTCATGCTTTATGCTTGCACCTCTCGTAGTTGCAGGCTTTTTCCATGCTTCCCCTCGTACTGCAGACCCTGAGTGTCACCGCTCCGGTGTTTGCCATGCTGTTTCTCGGCGTTACGCTCATGCGGCTGCGCTGGATCGACTCTGCCTTCGTGCATACTGCCTCGTCGCTGGTGTTCAAGGGCACCATGCCGACGCTGCTGTTCATCTCGATCATCAAGGCCGATCTGAATGCGGCGTTGCAGCCAGCACTGCTGCTCTATTTCATTCTCGCCACGGTAGCGACCTTTGCCCTGGCGTGGGTTTGGGCGCTATGGCGCTGCCCCGCACCTGACCGCGGCGTATACGTCCAGGGTGCGTTTCGTGGCAACAACGGGATCGTCGGTCTGGCGCTCGCCAGCAGTCTCTACGGTGACTACGGCCTTTCGCTCGGTGGCGTGCTCGCGGGTGTGGTGATCCTGGTCTACAACAGCCTGTCGGCCATGGTCCTGGCCATCTACAGCCCCGATGGACAGGTCGGTCCGAAGGACATTCTGCTCAGCATTCTGCGCAATCCTTTGATCATTGGTGTGGTGGCGGCGGTGCCGTTTGCCTATTGGCAAGTCGTTCTGCCGGGCTGGCTGATGACCTCGGGTCAGTACTTTGCGCAGATGACCCTGCCGCTGGCGCTCATCTGCATCGGCGCCACGCTTTCTCTGGACGCATTGCGCAAAAGCAGCGGCAGCGCGCTCAGTTCGAGTCTGATGAAGATGGTCTGGTTGCCGGCACTTGCGACGCTGGGCGCCTGGGCCTGCGGCTTTCGCGACGCGGAGCTGGGTATCCTGTTTCTCTACTTCGCCAGCCCAACGGCGGCGGCGAGCTTCGTCATGGCACGCGCAGTCAATTCCAATCATCAACTGGCCGCGACCATCATCGTCATCACGACGCTGATGGCGGCATTGAGCATCAACGTCGGGTTGTTCCTGCTGGGTTGGTTGGGCTGGATCTAGTCAGCGAGCGTCAACGAATCTGCGAGCCGTTCGTCGCGAATGCGCTGCTTCGGTTTAAGAATCGCCCCGCGATGGTCGTAATCGGTCATCAGGCCTCAGAAAAAAAAGCGCGTTTCCGTCAAATTGCCCTGGACGTTCAACGGCTTGCCTATCGAGGCGGCCGCTCTATGTTCTAGGGAATCATTCATGGCATTTTTCACACCTACGAACCGATCGCTGACACGTGGCGATATCCGTGTGGTGAACCCGCGCCGACTTGTGCTGCCAGCTCTGGCGACGGTGCTGACGATGAGCCTGTGTAGCTTCGCTGGCGGGATTTGGGTCGGCAGCGATCGGCTTGTGCAGACCGAGATCACCTTTCAGGACGAGGCTAGCGAAGACGAAGGCCGCTTCGCGATCGCGCGCGTCGGCGAGGTGGTTGGGCGACTGAAGTCCCTTGAGTCCGATCTGCTCGCGCTGCAACAGATGCTGGACCAGCAGCAGGTGCTGCACGGTCAGCTGTCCGCTCTGGATCCGACACTGCTGCCGATTCTCGCGCCTGATCGTCCTGTGCGTGCAGGGCAGGGCGGTGCGCTTTTGCCGCCTCGAGGCTGCTCCGGCGAGCTGTCGGCAGACGGCGATCATGCCACTCTCGCGGATCTGCAGCGCAGCGAAACCTCGGCGCGCTGCATGCGTGTAATGCTCGATAGTCTGATGCAGCGAGTGGCCGAGCGTAACGCGGCGCTCATGGCTATCCCTTCGAAGCGGCCGGTGGGTGAGGCTCGCCTCGGTTCGGCGTTTGGCAATCGCATTGATCCGTTCCGCAAGACGCTGGCGTTTCATTCAGGAGTCGATTTCGCCTTGAAGTCCGGCTCCGACGTTGTCGCGGCGGCTGGCGGTCGGGTGCGTTTCGCCGGCTATCGAGGTGCTTACGGCAAACTGGTGGAGATCGACCACGGCAACCGCCTGGTTACGCGCTACGCGCACCTGTCGCGCCTGGATGTGCGCCAAGGCGATGTGGTCACGCCGGCGCAGCGCATCGGCGCTGTAGGCTCCACCGGGCGCTCGACTGGCCCGCATCTGCATTTCGAAGTGCTGCACAAGGGGCGCTTCGTCGACCCGCAGCGTTTCCTCGCCCTTGGTGATCTGGAGCGCGTCAGCGATGACCTGGCTGACGACTAAACGCCCTTCCACCCGCGAGCTGCTGCGTGCCGAACACCGTCCGCATGCTGCGCGCAGCGTGCGGACGGGGCGCTGGATCATATTCGGGTTGCTGTGCGTGATCGGCGCGTTGCTTTATCTGCGCAACCAGGAGCAGGCGATCCACGCACTGCAGATCGAGGCAGTGAGTCGGGAGAGCCTGGCGTTCAAGGCCGAACTGGAGCAGAGCCGGCTGCAGCGTCAGGAAAACCAGGCCACCGAAGAACAGTTGCTCAGGCGCATTGCCACCCTCTCTGCACAGGTCGAGCGCCTGCAGACCGACTTGGCCTTCTTCCGTCAGCAGAAGAAGGCCCGTTAACCTTTTTGGAGTAGATGATGTTCAACAAGAAGAAGCCGGTATCTCGCGTCACCATCGATCAGTTTTCCAGCTTGGTCTCCGGAAATCTTTCGCTGGTCGGGGACATGACGTTCGAGGAAGGGCTGAAGGTCAGCGGCGAAGTGCGCGGCAATGTCTGCCACAAGCCAGGCACCCATAGCCTGCTGGCGTTGAGTGCCGAGGGCAGGATCGAAGGAAACGTCAGTAGTTACGATGCACTGATCGATGGCACCATCGTCGGCGATCTGGTGGTAGAGCACCTGCTCGAGCTGCATTCCAACGCGCGCGTGCGCGGCAATATCCGTTACCGTCAGCTGAGCATGGAAAACGGTGCGGTCGTCGACGGCAGCCTCAGTCGCATGGGGGACGAAGAAGAAACTGCACAGGTGTTCGAGTTGCCGCGCCCGCAGGCTCGCGAAGGCTGAGTGCGGGCGGGCCATCAGGCCCGCCCTTTGGGCTCAGCGCTGGGTTTTCCAGGCTCGAGCGGCAATCACCAACAATGTAATGACAGTCAGCGGTAGCGCGTATCCGAGCATGGCATCGCCGAAGGTTTCGGCGAATGGCCGGCCCGTGCTGGTCAGCACGAGATACAGCGTATACGCCACGTAGTAGGCAACGAACAGTGCGCCTTCCCAGCGGTTGATGCTGTAACCGGCAAAGAAGATCGGCAAACAGGCAACGGCTACCGCGATCATCACCGGGAAGTCGAAAGCCAGTGCGTTGGGCGATACGCTGATCGCCTGCGGCGACACCAGTGAGGCGAGGCCGAGCACGCAGAGCAGGTTGAACAGGTTGCTGCCGACGATGTTGCCGACGGCAATATCCCGCTCGCCGCGGAAGGCTGCCATGATCGAGGTTGCCAGCTCAGGCAACGAGGTGCCGATGGCGATCACGGTCAGGCCGATGACCAGCTCCGACAGGCCGAGCGCCCGGGCCAGGGCAACGGCACCCTCAACGAGGAAGTTGGAGCCCACCACCAGCAACACGAGGCCGGCGATCACTAAACCGGCATTGATCAAAGCCGCATGCGGCTTGGCCGGCTCGTCCAGGCCAAATTCCTTGGCAAACTCGTCATCCGCGCCGGCGGCTTTACTCTCACGGCGACTGCTAATGACCAGGAACAGGGTGTAGACCACCACCGCGGTGAACAGCAGCGCGCCATCAATGCGGCTGAGTTCACCGTCCCAGGCCAGGCCGAAGGTCACCAGGCTGGCGCCGATCATGATCGGCACATCGAGGCGAATTAGCTGGCGCGATACCACCAGCGGTGCGACTAGAGCGGTCATGCCGAGAATCAGCAACACGTTGGCGATGTTGCTGCCCAGCACGTTACCGATGGCGATGTCGCCGCTGCCGTTGAATGCGGCCTGCACACTGACCGCCGTTTCCGGGGCGCTGGTGCCGAAGGCGACCACGGTGAGGCCGATGACCAGCGGCGAAATACCGAACTGGGCGGCAAGCTTGGCTGCGCCGCGCACCAAGACCTCCGCGCCGGCAACGAGCAGCACTAGGCCGGCAATGAGGTAGGCAAAAGTCATCAGGGTCACGATGTGGCGCTCCGCAAAAGATCTAGAAAGGTGGGGTCAGCGCTGGCGTTGCCAGGCGCGCAGGAAGATCACCAAAAGCGTGACGGCCGTCAAGGGGAAGGCGAACCAGAGCATCGCATCGCGCAACAACTCGATGGCACCAAGGCCCGTGGCAAACATCACCAGATAGAGGGTGTAGGCCAGGTAGTAGGCGAAGAACAGCAGGCCTTCCCAGCGGCGGATGCAGTAGCCGGAAAAGAAAATCGGCAGGCAGGCGACGAATACGGTCAGCATTACCGGAAAGTCGAACGACTGCGCGTTGGGCGAAATGGAGAGGCCCTCCGCCGACACCGCTGCACCTGCCCCGAGCACGAGCAGCAAATTGAAGATGCAGCTACCCACCACGTTACCCACAGCGATGTCGCGCTCACCCTTGATAACCGCGAGCACCGAGGTCGCCAGCTCCGGCATCGAAGTGCCGACCGCTACCACCGTCAGGCCGATGATCAGCTCCGATAGGCCTAGCGCCCGCGCCAGGCCGACGGCCCCTTCGATCAGCAGGTTCGATCCGCCCACGAGCAGCCCCAGGCCCAGCACGATCAGCAATAGCTGCAGCATCCAGGCGGACGGTTTTTCATTATCGGCGGGGCCAAATTCCGCAGCGAACTCGTCGGCGTCCGTGGCGGGCTTCTCTTTTTTACTGGCGGCCACCAGAAACAGGGTATAGCCGACCAGAGCTACGAGAAGAAGCGTGCCGTCCAGGCGGCTGATACTGCCGTTCCAGGCCAAGACATAGCAGAGCAGGCCGGCACCGATCATGACCGGGACGTCCAGGCGAATCAGTTGCCGGGACACCACTAGCGGGGCGATCAGCGCGGAAAGGCCGAGGATCAGCAGGATGTTGGCGATGTTGCTGCCGATCACGTTGCCCACCGCGATATCCCCGCTTCCGCTCAGTGAGGCCTGCACGCTGACTGCAGTTTCGGGGGCGCTGGTGCCAAAGGCGACTACCGTCAGGCCAATGATCAGCGGCGGAATACCGAAGCGGCTGGCCAATTTGGCGGCACCGCGGACCAGCGCTTCGGCACCCACGACGAGCAGGACCAGTCCGCCGATGAGATAGGCGAAGGTCACCAGTGACATGCGAGCGCTCCTTTCAAGTCAGGGCGAACGCGAATGGGCGTCGGGTTCAGGGATGCTTCAGTCATGGACGGTTTCGATACGTACGCGGGCCACGCCACTTTCCAACATGTCCAGTTGTGCCGCGGCGGCGCGGGACAGGTCGATGATGCGGCCACGGCGGAATGGCCCGCGGTCGTTGATCCGCACCACCACCTGCCTGCCGTTCCGCTCGTTGGTGACACGCACCCGCGTGCCGAAAGGCAGGCTGCGATGGGCGGCCACCAGCGCGTTCTGGTCATGGGTTTCGCCGTTGGCGGTGCGTTGGCCGTGATGCATTCGTGCGTAATAGGAGGCCTTGCCGCTCTGGCTGAAGCGATCCTGCGTAGTTGGGGTTGCCTTGGTTGGTTGCGTCGCTTGGCGATCGGCGCAACCGCTGGCCAACAAGGCCAGGAGCAATAGGGCAGCAAAGCGTGTCAGGCGCATGAACAATCCTTCCGTTGGGTCGATCGCTGAGTCGGCGATGGCCGGCGGCAGGTGTGGAAAAGTTCTTGCGATGCCGGGAGCTCTCATGGTGATGTCCGCGATTGTTGCGGTGCAATCGCGGACTACCATCGCTCAGCTTAGCCTTCGAGCTTTTTCTTCAGCAGTTGGTTCACCTGGCCCGGGTTCGCCTTGCCCTTGGATGCCTTCATCGCCTGGCCGACGAAGAAGCCGAACATCTTGCCGCGCTTGGCTTCGTCGCTGGCACGGTACTGTTCGACCTGCTCGGCATTGGCCGCCAGCACTTCGTCGAGCATCGCCTCGATCGCGCCGGAGTCGGTGACCTGCTTGAGGCCTTTCTTCTCGATGATCTCGTCAGCCGAGCCTTCACCAGCGGCCATGGCTTCGAAGACCATCTTGGCGATCTTGCCGCTGATGGTGTCGTCCTTGATGCGCAGGATCATGCCGCCCAGCTGCTCGGCGGCTACCGGCGACTGCTCGATCTCCAGGCCTTCCTTGTTGAGCAGGCTGGACAGCTCGCCCATTACCCAGTTGGCGGCCAGCTTGGCGTCGCCGCAGGTGGCATTGACCTGTTCGAAGTAGTCGGCCATCTCGCGGCTGGCGGCCAGCACCGTGGCGTCATAGGCGGAGAGACCGAACTCGCGCTCGAAGCGTTCGCGCTTCTGCACCGGAAGCTCCGGCAGGCTGGCGCGCACTTCGTCGAGGAAGCTCTGCTCGATCACCACCGGCAGCAAATCGGGGCAGGGGAAGTAACGGTAGTCGTTGGCTTCTTCCTTGCTGCGCATGGAGCGCGTCTCGTCCTTGTTCGGATCGTACAGGCGGGTTTCCTGCACCACCTTGCCGCCGTCCTCGATGAGCTCGATCTGCCGTTGTACTTCGTGATTGATGGCTTTCTCGATGAAGCGGAACGAGTTGACGTTCTTGATCTCGGCGCGGGTGCCGAACTCGGTTTGCCCCTTGGGTCGTACCGAGACGTTGCAGTCGCAGCGCAGCGAACCTTCGGCCATGTTGCCGTCGCAGATGCCGAGGTAGCGCACCAGGGCGTGGATCGCCTTGACGTAGGCGACCGCTTCCTTGGCCGAACGGATGTCCGGCTCGGAGACGATTTCAAGTAGCGGCGTGCCGGCGCGGTTGAGGTCGATGCCGCTCATGCCGTGGAAGTCTTCGTGCAGGCTCTTGCCGGCGTCCTCTTCCAGATGCGCGCGGGTGATGCCGATGCGCCGCGTGCTGCCGTCTTCCAGGGTAATGTCCAGATAGCCCTTGCCGACGATGGGATGGTCCATCTGGCTGGTCTGGTAGCCCTTGGGCAGGTCGGGGTAGAAGTAGTTCTTGCGCGCGAAGACGTTCTTCGGCGCGATCTCGGCATCGATCGCTAGGCCGAACTTGCAGGCCATGCGCACGGCTTCGGCATTGAGCACCGGCAGGGTGCCGGGCATGCCGAGGTCGACCAGGCTGGCTTGGGTGTTGGGCTCGGCGCCGAAGGTGGTGGCGCTGCCGGAAAAGATCTTCGACTGGGTCGCGAGCTGTGCGTGAATCTCCAGCCCGATCACGGTTTCCCATTGCATCTTCAATCTCCTCAGAATCCGGCCGGGGCGCGCATGTGCCAATCGGTGACTTGTTGATACTGGTGCGCCACGTTGAGCAGGCGCGCTTCCTGGAAGTACGGCGCCAGCAGCTGCACGCCTACCGGCAGACCATCGATGAAGCCGGCCGGCATCGACAGGCCCGGAATGCCCGCCAGGTTGGCGGTGATGGTGTAGATGTCTTCCAGGTAGGCGGAAACCGGATCGGCGTTCTTCTCGCCCAGCTTCCAGGCCAGGTTCGGCGTGGTCGGGCCGAGGATCACGTCGACCTGCTCGAAGGCAGCGACAAAGTCCTGCTTGATCAGGCGGCGGATTTTCTGAGCCTTGAGGTAGTAGGCATCGTAGTAACCGGCGGACAGCGCGTAGGTGCCGACCATGATGCGCCGCTTGACCTCGTCACCGAAGCCTTCGGCGCGCGAGCGCTTGTAGAGGTCGGTGAGGTCGACCGGGTTTTCGCAGCGATAGCCGAAGCGTACGCCATCGAAACGCGAGAGGTTGGAAGAGGCCTCGGCTGGCGCGATCACGTAGTAGGAAGGAATCGCATGCTGCATGTTCGGCAGGCTGATTTCCGTGACCGTGGCGCCGAGCTTCTTCAGTTCCTCGACGGATGCCATGACGGCGTCAGCGATCTTCGGATCGAGGCCAGCGCTGAAATATTCCTTCGGCAGGCCGATGCGCAGACCGGCGAGCGGCTGGCTCAGCGCGGCGAGGTAATCGTCCAGCGGCTGGTCGACACTGGTGGAGTCCTTGGCGTCGAAGCCCGCCATCGCCGACAGCAGCAGCGCGCAGTCTTCGGCCGTGCGTGCCATGGGGCCGCCCTGGTCGAGACTGGAAGCGTAGGCGACCATGCCCCAGCGCGAGACGCGGCCGTAGGTGGGCTTGAGGCCGGTGAGGTTGGTCAGCGCGGCCGGCTGGCGGATCGAGCCGCCGGTGTCGGTGCCGGTCGCGGCAGGTAGCAGTCGGGCGGCGATGGCTGCCGCGGAACCACCGGATGAGCCGCCCGGGACGCGGGTCAAGTCCCAAGGGTTTTTAACCGGGCCGTAATAGCTCGACTCGTTGGCCGAGCCCATGGCGAATTCGTCCATGTTCAGCTTGCCGAGCGTAACCGTGCCAGCTGCTGCGAGCCGTTCCACGACGGTGGCGTTGTACGGGGCCTTGAAGTTGTCGAGAATCTTCGAGCCGCAGCTGGTGCGAATGCCCTGGGTGCAGAACAGGTCCTTGTGGCCGATCGGCGCACCGAGCAGCACGCCGTTTTCACCGGCGGCACGGCGCGCATCGGCGGCTTTGGCCTGTTCGATGGCGAGTTCGTCGGTCACGCTGATGAAGGCATTGAGCTGCGGGTCGAGCTGCTCGATGCGAGCCAGCGTCGTGCGAGTCAGTTCCTCGGCGGAGAAGCGTTTTTCGGCGAGGTTGCGGGCGATCTCGGCAAGCGTCAGGTTGTGCATGTCGGTGTCCTTCATCACTCGATCACTCGCGGGACCAGATAGAGACCATCTTCCACGGCAGGTGCGATGGCCTGGTAGGCATCACGCTGGTTCGTTTCCGTGACCGTATCAGCACGCAGTCGCTGGGTGGTTTCCAGCGGGTGGGCCAGCGGTTCGATGCCGGTGGTGTCGACCGCCTGCATGCGATCAATCAGGCCAAGAATGTTATTGAGGGTCTCGGTGGTGCGGGGCAGGTCGGCTTCAGACAGGCCCAGGCGGGCCAGATGAGCGATCTTTTCCACCTCGGTGCGTTCAAGCGCCATCGGGTATCTCCAGCGGAAAGCGAATCGGGCTGCACCTTCCGTCGACTGGACGGGGCGCATGGCGGCACGGGACGAGCCGTGGCAATGGGCTTTCGGGCCCGGAAAAGCCGCCAATCTTACATGCCCAAGGCAGTTATCGGTAGCGTGGGCGCGGTATCTGGGCTTAGGATGAGGCTCGGCCACCATCATGCGATCCAGCGCGCAATTGGCTCACATCCGGCACTACGCGGGCGGACTCTCGCCTTGCCCTAACTTCGCACCATTGTTAGAGTTTGCGGCACTTTTTTCCCCACGCGTTTGCCCCAGGGCCCTTTTCCCATGTTCAAGAAACTGCGTGGCATGTTTTCCAGTGATCTGTCGATCGACCTGGGCACTGCCAATACCCTTATTTATGTGCGCGATCGCGGCATCGTTCTCGACGAACCCTCTGTCGTCGCTATCCGTAGCCACGGCAACCAGAAAAGCGTTGTCGCGGTAGGCACCGAGGCCAAGCGCATGCTGGGCCGCACTCCGGGCAACATCAATGCTATCCGCCCGATGAAGGACGGTGTGATCGCCGACTTCAGCGTCTGCGAGAAGATGCTGCAGTACTTCATCAACAAGGTGCACGAGAACAGTTTTCTGCAGCCCAGCCCGCGTGTGCTGATCTGCGTGCCCTGCAAGTCGACCCAGGTCGAACGTCGTGCCATTCGTGAGTCCGCGCTGGGTGCCGGTGCCCGCGAAGTGTTCCTTATCGAGGAACCGATGGCTGCGGCGATCGGTGCCGGTCTGCCGGTCGACGAAGCGCGCGGCTCGATGGTCGTGGACATCGGTGGTGGTACTACCGAGATCGCGCTGATTTCCCTCAACGGTGTGGTCTACGCCGAATCCGTTCGGGTCGGCGGCGATCGCTTCGACGAATCCATCGTGACCTACGTGCGCCGCAACTACGGCAGCCTGATCGGTGAATCCACTGCCGAGCGTATCAAGCAGGAAATCGGTACCGCTTTCCCAGGCGGCGAAGTCCGCGAAGTGGACGTCCGCGGCCGCAATCTGGCCGAAGGCGTGCCGCGCAGCTTTACCCTGAACTCCAACGAAGTGCTCGAAGCCCTGCAGGAGTCGTTGGCGACCATCGTCCAGGCGGTCAAGAGCGCGCTGGAGCAGTCTCCGCCGGAGCTCGCTTCCGATATCGCCGAGCGCGGTCTGGTGCTGACTGGCGGTGGCGCGCTGCTGCGCGATCTGGACAAGCTGCTGGCTCAGGAAACCGGCCTGCCGGTGATCGTCGCCGAAGAGCCGCTGACCTGCGTGGCCCGTGGCGGCGGTCGTGCACTGGAAATGATGGATCGTCACGCCATGGACCTGCTGTCCACGGAGTGAGTCCGGCGCCGCTGTTCTCATGACAAGCCGAAAGATCCGGTCGCGCCGGCTTTCGGCTTGTCGCGTTTAGTCTCAAGCTTTTGTTCGTGAGGTAGTTGCAATCAAGCCGCTATTTGCCAAAGGACCTTTGCTCGGTGTGCGCCTGCTGGTGTTCGTCGTGCTTTGCGTCGTGCTGATGGTGGTGGATGCACGCTTCGACGCGTTGAAGACAGTACGCAGCCAGATGGGGCTGGTGCTGACGCCGTTCTACTGGGTCGCCGACATGCCGGTGCGAATCTGGAGAGGTGCGACCGAGCAGATCGCCAGCAGCAACAGCCTGATGGCGGAAAACGAGAAGCTCAAGGCCGAGGCCTTGCTGATGCAGCGGCGCCTGCAGAAGCTGGCCATGCTCACCGAGCAGAACGTGCGCCTGCGCGAGTTGCTCAACTCGGCGGCCTTAGTGGATGACAAGGTCATCGTCGCCGAGCTGATTGGACTCGACCCCAATCCGTTCACCCATCGCATCCTGATCGACAAGGGCGAGAGGGATGGGGTCTTCATGGGGCAGCCGGTGCTGGATGCCAGTGGTCTGATGGGACAGGTGGTCGAGGTGCTGCCCTACGCCGCGCGCGTACTGCTGCTCACCGACGTCACTCACAGCATTCCGGTCCAGGTCAATCGTAATGGCCTGCGCGCTATCGCTGTGGGTACCGGTAGCCCCGACTATCTGGAGTTGCGTCATGTGGCCGAAACCGCAGACGTCAAAGCCGGGGATCTGCTGGTCAGCTCCGGGCTTGGTCAGCGGTTTCCAAGCGGCTATCCAGTGGCTCAGGTGACCGAGGTGGTGCACGGCTCTGGTCAGCCATTCGCTATCGTGCGCGCGGTGCCGACCGCGATGCTCAATCGCAGCCGTTATCTGATGCTGGTCTTCAGTGATTCGCGGACACCGGAAGAGCGTGCAGCTGCTGCAGCAGAAGCGCAGGCTGACGCCGATCAGAAGGCGGCCGCCGAGGGTGGCGAGGCGGCTGCTGCGCCGGGCGAATCCGACGCAGGCGTCGTCGCCCAGCCGGCTGCCGAAACACCGGCAGCGCCGACATCGGGGGTGGGGCAATGATCAGTGGGCGTCCGAACAATGGATGGGTCATCTGGTTCAGCCTGACGGTTGCCCTGTTGCTGAGCGTCGCGCCAATGCCGGGTAATGCGGAGCTGGCGCGGCCGCTGTGGTTGGGTTTGGTCATCGCCTTCTGGTCGCTGGCGCTGCCGCATCGCGGCGGTCTGGGCGCTGCGTTCTGCTTTGGGCTGGCCCAGGACGTTCTCGCCGGAACCCTATTCGGCCAGAGTGCCTTGCCGCTGATCTTGATCGCCTTCCTGGTGTTGAGTCTGCAACAGCGCCTGCGCATGTTCCCGCTATGGCAGCAGAGTATGGTGCTGCTGGTTGTGCTCGGCCTGGCTCAGTTGGTCCAGCTGTGGCTCAACACATTGACCGGCAACCGGCCTCCGACCCTGCTCTTCCTGGTGCCGGTACCCATCAGCGCGCTGCTATGGCCTTGGATATTCGTAGCCTTGCAAGGCATGCGTCAGCGGTTCGCTGTCTACTGAGCGACCACGCCCGCATCGGTTGCTCCCGCCTGCTGCGCCGAATTAAAAGTATTCTTTTTAGTGTGGGTTTGTGTCGCCCGGCACGGCTTATGCCTTGATGGGGCAGGGCAATTCTGAAATCATGCTGCCACCATGGCGTTCAGCTATTACTGATATCTGCTTCAGACAACGATAAGCACAACAGCACGGGCGATGAGTATGGAAGCTGGCAGTACGATTTTTTCCAGGCCGCAAGTCTCTCGCGGTGCCCGTGCGGTGCTGGCCACCGGCGCAGTAGGGTCGTTGCTGATGGCCCTGGTCATGAGCACTGGTTATACCCAAGCCGATAGCGCCCCGCAGGCCGCGCAGCTGGCCAAGTTGTCGACCCCGGATACGCTTTCCACTGCCGCCGTCCCCTCAGAACCCGCTGCCGACTCGCCCCGCGCCGAACAGCTGGCTACCAAGATTGCAGAACTCGACTCCATCCTTCTTGAAAAGCAGAAGCTTGAAGATGCCCTGCGCGCTGCAAAAAGCGAGCTGGCGGCCGTGCAATTGCAGTTGGCCAATAGCAAGAAGCTGATTCGCCTGGAGGTCGACGACTTTCTTGGTCAGAGCGCCGAGCGCAAGCGGCTTGATGAGCTTTTGGACGAGCACAGGCGCAGCGTTGAGGCAGCTACAGCCATCGGTGAGCGCGTCGATGTTCTGGAAAAGGACTTGGGCAGCCAGCACCTGAGATTTTCACTCGCGGCGCGAGATGTTGACCGCCTCAGGACCCAACTCGCTGCCGAGGTTCGCGAGCGCAACAGCAAGAAGATTCAGGCAATCGCTCGCAAACTGGACAAGACCATTCGCTTCGAGCAGTCAGTCTCGTTCCGTTGTTCCGCTAGCAAGAGCCTTGCGGCCTGCCTGGCCGAGCACCGCAACGACGGTCAGATGTCGCAATGGGTGCTGGACAACTATCAGCGTGCGCTGGCCGAGGACATCCGTGAGCAGGTTGCCGATGTCGAGCTGGACACCGCCTGGTACCGCTACCGCACACGTACCGATTTCGCCCAGGCGAGTATGAGCCTGGACGGCACCGTCAATGCGCAGATGAACGTCGAGGCAACCATCACGGCGAAGAAGATGATGCCGTGCGCGATCCTCGATGTGCCTTACGAGCAATGCGACAGCAAGACCCACTCGCTGATCGTGCGCAGCAACAAGTACGACGATCAGGTCCGCATCAACGATCAGGAGCATGGCGCCACGCCGGTTTCGCTGGTGCTCGACAGTGGCGTCTACGACATCCAGGTCACCTCCGGTGGTGTTACCCAGAAGCGAACCCTGTCCCTCAAAGGCGATCAGGTGGTCAACTTCAAGTTCTGATTCATGCCAGGCGTAGCCCTTACGCCGGTCCTCCGCGCCTTCCTCGACGGACCCCGGATATGCGACGCTGTCGCTTTATCGTTTGAGGATCTGCCATGGGCGCTCTGTTTCTTGCCTCGGCATCACCCCGCCGCCGCGAATTGCTCGCGCAGATCGGCGTGCCGTTTTCCCTCATCAGCGTGTCGGTCGATGAAACGCCTTCGCCGACCGAGTCACCCGAGGCGTATGTCGAGCGAGTGGCGCGCGACAAGGCGCTCGCCGGCCTGGCCAGTCTGGGTGATCGCGACGGCTGCGTGCTGGGCGCCGACACCAGCGTGGTGCTCGATCAGCATCTTCTCGGCAAGCCTGTCGATCGCGCCGACGGGCTCGCCATGCTGGCGGCCTTGTCCGGGCGTACGCATCGCGTCATGACGGCGGTGGCATTGGCCAGCCGCACGGCCTGCGAGGTCCGCGTGGTCATCAGTGAAGTCAGCTTTCGTACTATCGAGCAAGCCGAAGCCGAACGTTATTGGGACAGCGGCGAGCCTGCGGACAAGGCGGGTGGTTATGCCATCCAGGGCTGGGGTGCGGTGTTCGTCAGTCAATTACACGGCAGCTATTCGGCGGTGGTCGGCCTGCCATTGTGCGAAACGGCGCAGCTGATCGACGGCTTCGGGCTTCCGCGTTGGACCAAAGGCTCAAGTTAGAGCCTGTGGCTTCGGCACGCATGCCGGTTAGAATCGACTCAACCACCAGCTAGCGCTGCACATCAAGCCACCGCCGAGAACAACAATGAGCGAAGAAATCCTGATGAACATCACCCCCATGGAGTCGCGGGTGGCGGTGGTGGAGAACGGTGTCCTGCAGGAGGTGCATGTCGAGCGAACCCAGCGCCGCGGCATCGTCGGCAACATCTACAAAGGCAAGGTGGTGCGCGTCCTGCCGGGTATGCAGGCGGCGTTCGTCGACATAGGGCTGGATCGCGCCGCGTTCATCCATGCTTCCGAGATTTCCGCCCGCGAAGGCAATGCGGTCGAGCCGATCAACGCACTGGTCCACGAAGGCCAGAGTCTGGTGGTACAGGTCACCAAGGACCCGATCGGTACCAAGGGCGCGCGCCTGACCACGCAGCTGTCGATCCCGTCGCGCTACCTGGTGTACATGCCGCGCACCAGCCATGTTGGGATTTCCCTGCGTATCGAGGATGAAGCCGAGCGCGAGCGACTCAAGCAGATCGTGGCCGAGTGCGTCGAGGCAGAGGGCATCCAGGAAGCCGGTGGGTTCATCCTGCGTACCGCGGCAGAAGGGGCTGGCAGCGACGAGATCCTCATGGATATCCGCTATCTGCGCCGCTTGTGGGAGCAGATCGCCAGTCAGATCAAGACCGTCGAAGTGCCCACGGTGATCTATGAAGACCTCTCCCTGGCCATGCGCACCCTGCGTGATCTAGTCAATCCGCGGATCGAGAAGATCCGTATCGATTCGCGGGAGAATTTCCAGAAGGTCACCCAGTTCGTCGGCGAGCTGATGCCTGAACTGGGCGACCGCCTCGAGCACTATCCGGGCGAGCGGCCGATCTTCGATCTCTACGGCGTCGAGGACGAGATCCAGAAGGCGCTGGAGCGCAAGGTGATGCTCAAGTCCGGCGGTTACCTGATCATCGATCCGGCCGAGGCGATGACCACAATCGACGTCAATACGGGGGCCTTCGTCGGCCATCGCACGCTGGAAGAAACCATCTTCAAGACCAATCTCGAGTCGGCCACGGCGATCGCCCGCCAGCTCAGGCTGCGCAATCTCGGCGGCATCATCATCATCGACTTCATCGACATGGAGGACGAGGAGCACCGACGTCAGGTTCTGCGCACGCTGGAGAAGCAGCTCGAGCGCGACCACGCCAAGACGAACATCATCGGCATCACCGAGCTTGGCCTGGTGCAGATGACCCGCAAGCGCACCCGCGAGAGCCTCGAACAGGTGCTTTGCGAGCCATGCATGTGCTGCCAGGGACGCGGCAAGCTGAAGACGCCGGAAACCGTGTGCTACGAAATCTTCCGGGAGATTCTGCGCGAAGCCCGAGCGTACCAGGCCGAGGGTTACCGGGTGCTCGCCAACCAGAAGGTAATTGATCGCCTGCTGGATGAGGAGTCGGGCAACGTGGCGGATCTCGAGGCGTTCATCGGTCGCTCGATCAAGTTCCAAGTGGAAAGCATGTACTCCCAGGAACAGTACGACGTGGTGTTGCTCTGAACAAAGGTAAACCAGGCCGCCAGGGCCGGGATGACTGGAGCGCATCCATATGAGCCGCCTTGCCGCTTTTCTCGTGACTCTGTCGCGCCAGCTGTTCTGGATAGCGGCGTTCGGGCTCATTCTGGCTGCGCTGTACGTCAGCCTCGGCCGACAACTGGTTCCCCTGGTCGCGGAGTACCGGGACGAGGTGCAGGAAAAAGCGCAGGCGGCGCTGAACATGCCGGTAACCCTGGGCAGGCTCGAAGGCCGCTGGGAGGGCTTCGCTCCCAAGCTGCTCGCACATGATGTGCTGCTCGGTGAGGGTGACGGCGCCATGCGCCTGGACCGTGTCGCTATCGTCCCCGACCTCGCTGCCAGCCTCTGGGCCCGGGCATTGCGCCTCGGTACGTTGGAATTCAGTGGGGTGCATCTCTCCGTGGCCGAAGATGCAGAGGGCAAATGGCGAGTGGAGGGGCTGCCGGAGCGCTCCGAGCAGCCGCCGCCCGATCCGCAGAAGCTTATCGAGGCGTTGCAGCAGGTGCGACGGCTCGCCGTCCTCGACAGTCAGATCACCCTTGAGCCCTTTGGCGAATCGCCGCTGACCCTGAGCTATACCGATTTGGGCCTGCGCGTCGACGGCGAGCGGCTTAGACTCGATGCCCGCAGCGTTCTGCCGGACGGGCAGCCCCTGGCCATGCGCGTTCAGGGACGCGTGCAGGCGCAGCGTTGGCAACAGGCCGAAGCGCAGCTTTACCTGAGCCTACCGCAAAGCGATTGGGCCGCATGGCTGCCACGACGCCTGACTGCCGACTGGAACCTGCATTCGGTGCAGGCAGGCGGCGAGCTGTGGGCGCACTGGAGCAAGCAACAGCTGGAGCGTGCCGTGCTGCGTTTGAATGCGGCGCAGCTGAACGCGTCGTTTGCCGATCGTGCGCCCGTGCAGCTTGAGGACCTGGCCGTCGAGGCTTACGTCGATCACGCCGAAAAGGGCTATCGGTTGCTGCTCGACCGACTGGCCTTCGATCTGCAAGGCGAGCGTTGGGGCGACGCGCGAATCCTTCTGCAGCAGAACCAGGGCGAACAGCGCTGGCGGCTGCAGGCCGATCGTCTCGGCGTCGCGCCGATCGCCATGCTCGTTGGCGGGCTGGCGCCGCTACCGCCGGCCGCCACCGAGACGCTCTCGACGCTGCAGCCCAGCGGAACGGTGCGCAATCTTCGCCTCGATTACCACCCTGACACGGATTCGCCACAGCGGCTGCGGTTCGCCGCCAATCTGGATCGGATCAACTTCTCGGCGCAGAACTGGATTCCGGCGGTTGGCAACGCAAGCGGCAGCATTCAGGGCGATCTTGCCGGTGGCGAGCTGCGCCTGGACAGTGACGACTTCAGCTTGCACCTCGCATCGTTGTACCCCGAGCCCTGGCACTATCGGCACGGTGCCGGTCGCCTGACTTGGACGCTGGACGATCGGGCGTTCACCTTGGCCGCACCCTATCTGCGCGTCGATGGCGAAGAAGGCAAGATCGCTGGGGATTTCCTCATCCGTCTGATGCGAGATCCGGAGGCGGAAGACTACATGGATCTGCGCGTCGGCCTCAGCGACGGCGACGCCGGCTATACCGAGAAGTATCTGCCCACCAAGTCGCCGGCGCTGAGCCGTGCGCTGGTCGGCTGGCTCAAGGAGGCCATACGTGGTGGCACCGTCGAGCAGGGGTATTTCCAGTATCAGGGGTCGTTGAGCAAGAGCGCTTCCGACAGCGCCCGCAGCCTGAGCCTGTATTTCAAGGTGCGTGACGCCGAGCTGGCCTTCCAGCCAGGCTGGCCTGTGCTGCAACAGGGGCGCGGAGAGGTCTTGATTGAGGATAGCGGCGTGCGGGTGCGGCTCGCCGAAGGCAGGATTCTCGACAGTCGCGTGTATGACGCGACTGCCGATATTCCCCACGCGGGCAGTGGAAAGGTGCCGCTGCTGGCGATCAAGGGAAAGGTGGCCAGCAGTCTGCCTGATGCGTTGAAACTGCTACAGGATGCACCAATCGGCACCGGAGAGGTTTTCGCGGGGTGGCAGGGGCAAGGGCTGCTCGATGGTGCACTCGATCTGCAGATCCCGCTGGGCAAGGGCACACCGCGGGTCATCGTGGATTTCTCCAGCAGCGATGCAACACTGCGGATCGCCGAGCCTGCGCTCGGCTTCGAGCAGCTGCGCGGCGACTTCCGTTACGACACCGCAAGCGGATTCAGCGCGGGGGATATCCAGGCTCGCCTTTTCGGTCGTCCGGTCAGAGGTAAGGCGGTGGCGACGGGGACGGCGGGCAAGCCGGCTTCGCGTATCGAGGGGCGCGGCAGTATAGAGCTCAAGCGCCTGCTCGACTGGCTCGAGGTCGGGCAGCCGCTGCCAGCCAGCGGTGAGCTGCCTTACCAGCTGCGGCTGGATCTGGCCGGTGAGAACAGCCAGCTTCAAATTGATTCTTCGCTGCAGGGGTTACGCATCGAGCTGCCGGCACCATTCGGCAAAACCGCTGGCGAACGCCGAGATACCTCGCTGCGCATGTCCCTGCAGGGGCGGGAGCGGCGCTACGGTGTGCAATATGGCCAGCTCGCCGCGCTCGCGTTCGCTGCGCCACCAGGCGCCTGGGCACAAGGGCGTGGAGAGCTGCGTCTGGGCACCGGCGCGGCCAACCTGCCGTCGCGCGCGGGGCTTTATGTGAGAGGCCGTTTGGCTGAACTCGATTGGAAGGCCTGGCAGGCAATACTCGAAAGGCACGGCAAGGGTGATCCGCAGCAGGCGACGAGCTCACTACTGCGGCAGGTGCAGCTCGATATCAATCGTTTCGACGGCTTCGGCACGCGTATCGACAACCTCAGCATTGACCTGCAGCGCCTGGGCAATGCCTGGGCTCTGGGTTTGCGCAGCGCGCTTATCGGCGGTTCGATCCGCGTCCCGGATGCCGAGAATGGCGTCATCGTTGCAGATCTGCAACATCTTCGCCTGCCAGCCTCGGCGCCCCCTGGCGAAGCGGCCGGTACACGTCCCGATCCGCTGGCTGATGTGGATCCAAAAAGCCTGCCGGCGATGGATGTTGCGATCAAACAGGTTTCAATGGGCGATGACCCGCTCGGCGCCTGGGCGTTGAAGTTGCGCCCAGTCAGCGGTGGGGTCGAATTTCGCGACATTGCCCTCGATATGAAGGGTCTGAAGATTGGTGGCGCCGGCGGGTGGAGTGGTGCGCGGACTTGGTACAAAGGCCGTCTCGAAGGCCGTAACCTGGCTGATGTGCTACTGGCCTGGGGTTTTGCGCCATCGGTTACCAGTGAAAGCTTTCGCCTGGACGTGGACGGCCAATGGCCGGGCTCGCCCGCCTGGTTCGCCATGGCGCGCTATACCGGCAGCATGCAACCGCGGCTGCGTAAGGGGCAGTTTGTCGAGATCGATGGTAGCGCCCAAGCCCTGCGCGTGTTCGGTGTGCTGAACTTCAACTCGATAGGGCGCCGTCTGCGTCTGGATTTCTCCGATCTGTTCAGCAAGGGGCTCAGCTACGATCGCCTGGACGGAAACCTGCAGGCCCGCTCTGGTGTGTTCACTACCCGCGAGCCAATCACCGTCAGCGGCCCGTCGAGCAATCTGGAGCTCGATGGCAAGCTGGACATGGCACGCGACGAGATCGACGCCAAGCTGCTGGTCACCCTGCCGATCAGCAACAACCTGCCTCTAGCGGCGCTAATTGTCGGTGCCCCGGCGATTGGTGGCGCATTGTTCGTGGCGGACAAGCTACTGGGTGATCGTGTCGCGCGCTTCGCCAGCGTGCAATACGACGTCAAGGGCCCGTGGCAATCGCCGAAAATCAGCTTCGACAAACCATTTGAGAAGCCCAACTGATCGGTAACCACGGGCTTCGTCTATCAGCATCGGGGAAGTCATGTCCTTAGCCGTGATACAGATGGCCAGCCAAGCCGACATCGCGCTCAATCTGGCCCGCGCTCGGCAGTTGTTGGAGCAGGCTGCACAGGCCGGCGCGCGCTTAGCGGTGCTGCCGGAGAACTTCGCTGCGATGGGGCACAAGGCCCCGCATCAAATTGGGCGCGCCGAAGCGATGGGCGAGGGGCCGATCCTGCCGTGGTTGAAAGAGGCGGCACGCGACCTCAGGTTATGGATTGTGGCCGGCACCCTGCCGTTACCGCTCGACGACGACCCGCAGGGCAAGCCCAACGCTTGCTCGCTGCTGTTCGATGATCAGGGGCAGCGGGTAGCGCGCTACGACAAGCTGCATCTGTTCGACGCGGAGGTAGCCGACAGCCGCGGCCATTATCGTGAGTCCGATGACTACGCGCCCGGTCAGCGGCTGGTTGTCATGGACACACCGGTTGGCCGATTGGGCATGAGCGTGTGTTACGACCTGCGCTTCGCCGAGCTGTATACGGCGTTGCGCGCGGCCGGTGCCGAGCTGATCAGCGTACCCTCGGCGTTCACCACTGTGACGGGCGAGGCGCATTGGGCGACGTTGATTCGCGCCCGCGCCATCGAGACGCAGTGTTATATCCTGGCTGCCGCACAGGGTGGCGAGCATCCTGGCGGTCGCCTCACCCATGGGCATTCGTCTATCGTGGACCCATGGGGGCGTCTGCTATGCGAGCAGGCGACTGGTGATGCAGCCTTGGTGGCCGAGCGGGATGCGTCCGAGCAGGCTGCCATCCGCCAGCGCATGCCGCTGCAGCGCCACCGTCGATTTTCCGTACCGTGCTTGGTCACGGACCGTTTGGAGTGAATATGAGTGAACTGCTGTTACCCGTCACCGAGCGCCTGCTAACCCCCGGCGGGCTGGGTATCGACGACCTGCCGAGCCTGCTCGGTGAACTCGCCGGGCCCGGCGTGGACGCGGCGGACCTGTATTTTCAGGATCAGGTTTCCGAGTCCTGGGTATTGGAGGATGGCATCGTCAAGGAAGGCGGCTTCCATCTGGAGCAGGGCGTCGGTGTGCGCGCACTGTCCGGCGAGAAGACCGGCTTCGCCTACAGCAATGCCATCACCGCCGATGCGCTGCGCCAGGCCGCTCAGGCTGCGCGCTCGATTGCGCGAAGCGGGCAGCAGGGCCAGGTCAAGGTTCTGTCCAAGGCTACCTTCGCTCCTTTATACAGCCACGACAATCCGCTCGATGGGTTGAGTCGCGCCGAGAAGGTCGAGTTGCTCAAGCGCATCGATGTCGCGACCCGTGCGCTGGACCCACGCATCAAGCAGGTCACGGTGAGCCTGGCGGGCGTCTGGGAGCATATCCTGGTGGCTGGTATGGACGGAGGCATGGCGACCGATATCCGGCCGCTGGTGCGCTTCAACGTCAGCGTGATCGTCGAACAGAACGGGCGTCGTGAGCGTGGCGGGCAGGGCGGTGGCGGCCGCACCGGCTATCAGTACTTCCTGACCGAGGACCGCGCCATGGGTTATGCCCGCGAGGCGTTGCGTCAGGCGCTGGTCAATCTCGAAGCGGTGCCGGCGCCAGCGGGCTCGTTGCCGGTGGTACTCGGCCCAGGCTGGTCCGGTGTGCTGTTGCACGAGGCCGTCGGGCATGGTCTGGAGGGTGATTTCAACCGCAAGGGCAGTTCGGCCTATAGCGGCCGGATTGGCGAGCAGGTCGCGTCCAGGCTCTGCACTATCGTCGACGACGGTACCCTGACGGACCGCCGCGGTTCGCTCAGTGTCGATGATGAAGGCACACCGACGCAGTGCACCACGCTGATCGAGAACGGCATCCTCAAGGGCTACATCCAGGACAAGCTCAATGCGCGCCTGATGGGCGTGGCGCCGACCGGTAACGGTCGCCGCGAGTCCTACGCGCACCTGCCGATGCCGCGCATGACCAATACCTACATGCTGGCTGGCGAGAGCGATCCCCAGGAAATCATTCGTTCGGTGAAGAAGGGTATCTACTGCGCGAGCCTCGGCGGCGGTCAGGTCGACATCACCAGCGGCAAGTTCGTCTTCTCCACCAGCGAGGCGTACCTGATCGAGGACGGCAAGATCACCGCGCCGGTGAAAGGCGCCACCCTGATCGGTAACGGCCCGGAGGTGATGAATCGGGTGTCGATGGTCGGCAACGATCTGGCGCTGGACAGCGGCGTCGGCACTTGTGGCAAGGACGGGCAGTCGGTGCCAGTCGGTGTCGGCCAGCCGACGCTGAAGATCGACGAGATCACGGTAGGTGGGACAGGTGCTTGAGGGGCCGGTTGATCTCGAGCTGCAAACCCAAGGCCGTATCGGCCTCGGCTTGCAGCTCCCGGTTCGGCTCTGCCGTTAGCGCAGCCCGCGCTTGGTTTCGTCGAGGTCGCGGATGTACTTGAAGATCTTGCGGCTGGCGGCTGGCGGTTTGTTGCGTGCCGCCTCGTGCTGGGCATGACGGATCAGCCCGCGCAGATGCTGACGATCGGTTTCGGGATATTCGACAACGAAGGCTTCCAGGGTGGCGTCATCCCCACCGATCAGGTGGTCGCGCCAGCGCTCCAGCGCATGGAAGCGTTCGTTGTACTGGCGAGTCGAGGCGTCGAGTTGATCGACCAGCGCCAGGATGGCATCGACATCCTGATCACGCATCAGCTTGCCGATGTACTGGATGTGCCGTTTGCGAGCGATGTGCGCCTTGTGTTTCGGTGCGTCGGCCAAGGCCTTCTGCAGCGCGTCGCTCAGCGGCAGCCGGGCGATGAGATCGGGCTTAAGGGTGGTCAGGCGCTCGCCGAGTTCCTGCAGGGCAAGCAGCTCGCGCTTGACCTGAGATTTGCTTTTTTCGTCGAAATCTTCGGCGTCGGAGTGTTCAGACATGGGGATGGTCCACTAGGAAATGCCGCCATGATAACAGCAGCCCTGGCAGCAGGCTTCAGAGGAGCGGCACCAGGTTGCAACTTGATTCGATTGCGGTCGTTTGGGAGTGCTTATGAGTGAAGTAGAGGGCATCGGCCCGCACGCGCTACCGGGTTTGCGCGAGAAGGTCGAGCGCATCATCGAGGAAGCGCGTCGGCAAGGCGCCAGCGCCAGTGAGGTTTCGGTCTCGATGGAGCAGGGGCTATCCACCACGGTACGCCAGGGGGAGGTCGAGACCGTCGAGTTCAACCGCGACCAGGGCTTCGGCATCACGCTTTATGTCGGTCAGAGCAAGGGTTCTGCCAGCACTACCGGTAGTGGCGATGAAGCCATCCGGGAAACCGTGGCTGCCGCATTGGCGATTGCCAAGCATGCGTCCGAGGATGAGTTTGCTGGCCTGGCCGATGCGACGCTGATGGCGCGCGAGCTGCCGGATCTGGATCTCTATCATCCCTGGAGCATCACGCCCGAGCAGGCGATCGAGCAGGCCTTGAGTTGTGAAGGCGCAGCGTTTGCGGTCGACCAGCGTATTCGCAATGCGGATGGCACCAGCCTCAACACCCATCAGGGCTGCCGCGCCTATGGCAACAGCAATGGCTTTATCGGTGGTTATTGCAGCAGCCGGCACAGCCTGAGTTGCGTGATGATCGCTGAAAGCGAAGGCCAGATGCAGCGCGACTACTTCTACGACGTCAACCGTATCGGTGAGGCGCTGCTGGACCCGCAAACGATTGGCCGGCGCGCCGCCGAGCGCGCCGTGCGGCGCCTGGGCGCGCGGCCGGTACCGACCTGCGAAGTGCCGGTGCTGTTTGCTCCTGAGCTGGCTACTGGTCTTTTCGGCCATTTCATCGCGGCGATATCCGGCGGCAACCTGTATCGCAAGGCATCCTATCTCGAGGATGCACTAGGAAAGACGCTGTTCCCCGAATGGTTGAGCCTCGATGAGCGTCCGCATATTCCGCGCGCGCTTGGCAGTGCCAGCTACGATGGTGATGGTCTGGCGACCTATGCCAAGCCCTTCGTGGAGAATGGCCGTCTGCTGTCCTATGTGCTCTCGACCTATTCCGGGCGCAAGCTGGGCCTGCCGAGTACGGCCAACGCCGGAGGCGTGCATAACCTGTTCGTCAGTCACGGTGACGAGGATCAGGCGGCGCTCATCCGCCGCATGGGGCGTGGTCTGTTGGTGACTGAACTGATGGGCCAGGGACTGAACCTGGTCACCGGCGATTATTCGCGTGGTGCTGGTGGCTACTGGGTCGAGAATGGCGAGATCCAGTTCCCGGTGCAGGAGGTGACCATCGCAGGCAACCTGCGCGACATGTTCCGTCAGATCGTCGCGGTGGGCTGCGATGTGGAAACGCGCGGTAATGTCCGAACCGGCTCAGTGCTGATCGAGCGGATGATGGTTGCTGGCAAGTGAGGTAGGCGCGGTGCGCGGCGATTAAGGTCCGCGCCCGGTCTTTACTCGCCCTCTTCGAAGTAGTCGTCGATCAGCTCGATCAGGGCATTCAGGGCATCGTCTTCCTGCTCACCTTCAGTGAGCAGATGCACCGAGGTGCCCTGGCTTGCCGCAAGCATCATGACGGCCATGATGCTCTTTCCGTCAACCAGTGTTTCCGGGCACCGGCCCACGCGGATCGTGCAGGGGAAGCGGTTGGCTACGGCGACGAACTTGGCCGCAGCACGAGCATGCAGGCCGAGTTTGTTGATGATGGTTACTTCGCGGGCGGGCATTGGGCAGGTATTCCTAAGCGAGGTCCCGATGACGGACCTGCAGGTTCTTCAGCGGTTCTCTGAGGGCCTGGCCCAAGCGTTCGGCCAGGTAGACCGAGCGGTGATGCCCGCCGGTGCAGCCAATGGCGATGGTAACGTAGGCTCGGTTGCTGGCGGCAAACCGCGGCAACCATTTGCTCAGATAGGCGTGGATGTCCTGAAACATTTCCTCCACATCGGCCTGAGCAGCGAGGTAGTCCACCACGGGTTGGTCGAGTCCAGAGAAGTCGCGTAATTCGGCTTTCCAGTACGGGTTGGGCAGGCAGCGCACGTCGAAGACCAGATCGGCGTCGACGGGCATGCCTCGCTTGAACCCGAACGACTCGATCAGAAAAGCTGTGCCCGGCTCCGGTTTGTTGAGCAGGCGCAGCTTGAGCACGTCACGCAGTTGGTAGAGGTTCAGGTGCGTGGTATCGATCTTCAGATCGGCGTGATCGATGATCGCAGCCAGCAGCAGCTCCTCATCGTGGATCGCTTCGGCCAACGAGCGGGTTTCGTTGGTCAGTGGGTGACGGCGCCGGGTTTCCGAGAAGCGCTTGAGCAGGGTTTCGTCATCGGCGTCCAGATAGAGCACATCGCAGAGGATGTGCCGGGCGCGGACTTCTTCGAGCAGTTCCGGAAAGCGCTTGAGCTGGCTGGGCAGGTTGCGCGCATCGATCGATACGGCGACCTGCGGATGCAGTAGCTCGGTATGCAACAGGGCGCGCTCGGCAAGTTCCGGCAGCAGCCCGGCAGGCAGGTTGTCGATGCAGTAGAAACCGTTGTCTTCGAGCACATTCAGCGCGGTACTTTTACCCGAGCCTGAGCGCCCACTTACGATGATCAGCCGCATCGATTGCCCATTTCGTCAGGCCCCGTTCTGCACGTCGACTACGACCTGATAGAGGCTTTGGTTGGTTGGCGCTTCACGCAAGCGTTGGCGCACATCTTCGCGGTCGAGCATGCTGGCGATCTGGCGCAACAGCTCAAGATGTTCGTCGGTAGCTGCTTCCGGTACCAGCAGAACGAAGAGCAGGTCCACCGGAGCCCCGTCGATGGCATCGAAATCGACAGGCGTCTCCAGGCGCAGGACGGCACTCAGCGGAGCGTTACAACCGACCATACGGCAATGCGGAATAGCGATTCCGTTGCCGAAGCCGGTGGAGCCCAGCTTCTCCCGGGCGATCAGGTTTTCGAAGATGGTCTGGGAATCGAGATCGATAAGGTCTTGGGCGATCACCTTGGCGATCTGCTCCAGAACGCGTTTCTTGCTACCACCCGGGACGTTCACCAGGGAACGTCCGGGGGTAAGGATGTTTTCGAGTCGGATCATAGTGGAGTCAGCGGGTGACAGCGCCCTGAGTGTGGTCGAGCTGCTTCTCCTTGTGCTTGATCAGCTGGCGATCGAGCTTGTCGACCAGCAGGTCGACGGCAGCGTACATGTCTTCATGATCGGCAATGGCCACTACTTCACGGCCGGCGACGTGCAGGGTTGCCTCGGCTTTCTGCTTGAGCTTCTCGACCTGCAGAATCACCTGAACACTGATGATGCGGTCAAAGTGGCGAGCAAGCCGGTCGAATTTCTCCTCGATGTAGTCACGCAGGGCGTCGGTTACTTCCAGATGAACACCGCTGATGTTGACTTGCATACTGCTATCTCCTTTGCCTTGTGCGAAAAGCAGGCTGATTGGGCCTGCCGCCGGGACAGTTCGACCAGGGGCCGATCACAGCAAACGTTTGCGCTCGCTGGACGGTGCGATACCGAGCGACTCACGGTATTTCGCAACTGTACGGCGGGCCACCTGGATGCCCTGCGCTTCCAGTAAACCAGCGATCTTGCTGTCGCTCAACGGCTTTTTCTGGTTTTCCGCGGCGACCAGCTTCTTGATGATCGCGCGGATTGCGGTGGACGAGCATTCGCCGCCTTCAGCCGTGCTGACGTGGCTGGAGAAGAAGTATTTGAGTTCGTAGATGCCCCGCGGCGTGTGCATGTATTTCTGCGTCGTTACACGAGAAATGGTCGATTCATGCATCCCCACCGCTTCTGCAATGTCGTGCAGTACCAGTGGTTTCATCGCTTCGTCGCCATGCTCCAGGAAGGCCCGCTGGTGCTCGACGATCTGGGTGGCCACCTTCATCAGTGTTTCGTTGCGGCTGAGCAGGCTCTTGATGAACCAGCGGGCCTCCTGCAACTGGTTGCGCATGAAGGTGTTGTCGGCGCTGGAATCGGCGCGTTTGACGAAGCCGGCGTACTGCGCGTTGACCCGCAGGCGTGGCATGGCTTCCTGGTTCAGTTCGACCAGCCAGCGATCGTTGTGCTTGCGCACGATCACGTCGGGCACCACGTACTCCGGTTCGCTTGCCTCGATCTGCGAGCCTGGGCGTGGGTTCAGGCTCTGGATCAGTTCGATGACCTGGCGCAGGTCGTCTTCCTTGATCTTCATCCGTCGCATCAGCAGGCTGTAGTCGCGGCTGCCAAGCACGTCCAGGTAATCGCTGACCAGGCGCTGGGCTTCGCTCAGCCAAGGCGTCTGCTCAGGTAGCTGGCGCAGTTGCAGTAGCAGGCATTCGCGCAAGTCGCGGGCGCCTATGCCGGCCGGTTCGAACTGCTGGATGCGACGCAGGACGACCTCAACCTCGTCGAGTTCGATTTCCAGCTCCGGGTCGAACGAGTCGACGATTTCCTGCAGGGATTCTTCGAGATAGCCCTGATCGTTTATGCAGTCGATCAGCGTGGTCGCGATCAGTCGGTCGGTGTCGCTCATGGGCGCTAGGTTGAGTTGCCACAGCAGGTGGCTCTGCAAGCTGATGCCGCTCGACGTACGGCTGGTGAAGTCCCACTCGTCGTCATCGTTGCTGGGCAGGCTGCTGGCGCTGGTCTGGTAGATGTCTTCCCAGGCCGTGTCGACCGGCAGCTCGCTGGGGATGCGCTCACCCCAATCGCCGTCCTCGGCGCTCTCACCGCTATGCGAGGGCTCCTCGTAGGTGCTTTCCTGGCTGCTGCTCTTCTCCATGCCGGTATCGCCCGGCCGATCGACAGCCTCGGCCATTGGATCGGAGCTGTCGAAGTCGTCGCCGTCTTCTTCACGCTCGAGCATGGGATTGGAGTCCAGCGCCTCCTGGATCTCCTGTTGCAGATCGAGGGTGGATAGCTGGAGGAGCCGTATGGCCTGTTGCAGCTGCGGTGTCATCGTCAGCTGCTGGCCCATCTTCAGGACTAGCGATGGTTTCATGGCAGAGGACTTCGAACCTTTTATGCCGGCGCAACCGCGCCCATTCCGACATGCCGCGCGCCAGGCGCCGGCGAAAGCAAATTATATGCCTGCCGGCGAAGCCTTTGCCTAGAGCCGATTTGCCGAGCCGAGCAAAAAAACCGTCTTAGAGACGGAATTCGTGGCCCAGATAGACTTCCTTGACCAGCTGATTACTGAGGATGGTCTGTGCGTCGCCTTCGGCGATCAGTTGTCCGTCATTGACGATGTAGGCTGTTTCGCAGATATCCAGCGTTTCACGGACATTGTGGTCGGTGATCAGCACGCCGATGCCCTTGGCCTTGAGGTGATGGATGATCTGCTTGATATCGCCGACGGAGATCGGGTCAACTCCGGCGAATGGCTCGTCGAGCAAGATGAACTTCGGCGCGGTGGCCAGCGCTCGGGCGATCTCCACCCGGCGACGTTCGCCGCCAGACAGGCTCATGCCGAGGCTGTCGCGGATATGGTTGATGTGAAACTCCTGCAGCAGGCCTTCTAGAGCCTGCTGGCGGCCGCTGCGGTCCAGATCCTTGCGCGTCTCGAGAATCGCCATGATGTTGTCGGCGACCGACAGCTTGCGAAAGATCGACGCTTCCTGTGGCAGGTAGCCGATGCCGGCGCGGGCGCGCCCATGCATTGGCAGGTGCGTGACGTCGTTCTGATCGATCAGCACGCGGCCCTGATCGGCGTTTACCAGGCCAACGATCATATAGAAACAGGTGGTCTTACCGGCGCCGTTCGGGCCGAGCAGGCCGACAATTTGCCCGCTCTCGATGGACAGGCTGACGTCGCGCACGACCTGACGACTCTTGTAGCTCTTGGCCAAATGCTGGGCTTTGAGGACGGCCATTACTCGGGCTGCTCCGCGGCCTGGTCGCGTTTGCGTGGCTGGATCACCATGTCGACGCGCGGCCGCGGTGTGGTGACGTCGGCATTGGTGGCGCGGCCAGCGTTGACGATCTGGCGGCGGGTGTCATAGACGATCTTCTCGCCTTCGAAGGTGTTGCCTTCCTGAACCACCTTGGCCTGGTCGATCAGCACGATGCGCTCGTTGGCTGCAAAGTACTGGATGGTCAGGCCATAGGCCTTGACGATTTCCTTGTCCACTGCAGGTTTCTGCTCGTAATACGCTGGCTTGCCGATAGAGGTAAATACTTCGACATCGCCGCTGCTGTTCTGGGTGATGGTCACTGTGTCGCCGGTAATCTTCATCGTGCCCTGGGTGATGACCACGTCGCCACGATATACCGCTACACCCTGTCGGTCGTCGAGTTCGGCGGAGTCGGCCTGCACGCGGATTGGCTGTTCACGATCCTCGGGAAGCGCCCAGGCGCTGGCGCTGAGCCAGAATGCGCTCAAACCGAGCAGGAGGGGGAGAGTCTTAACGCAGCTCATGCTGGCCTCTTACGTTGGACAGCAGGAGCATCCTGCCGTCATCCAGATACGCTTTCATGCCGGTTGCGGTGGTCACGCCGTTGGCGGCCTCGATTCTAACGGCTTGGTTGGTCTCGGCATAATCCTTGTCCGGCCACACCGTCAGGCGGCTGGTGGTAAGGATCGTCGGGCGGCCTTTGGCATCGGTGCGCTCGACCCGAACCTTGTCGATCAGCAAGACCTCATCGCCCTCGGCCGATACTTCGCCGCGCTCGCTTCGCACGTGCCAGGGCAGCTCGGTGCCGCGATAGGACATCAGGTCGGGCTTGGTCAGCAGGCTGATATCGCTGGCCTTGATGTGCTCGAGCTTGTCTGCCGTCAGTTCGTAGTTGCGCTTGCCGTCTGGTTGATACTGCACCGTGCGCGAATTGATTACATAGAAATCGATGTCAGGCGTTTCGCCGCTGGAGACGGGCGGCTCCTGCATGAAGCTTTCCGGGCGGATGTTCCAGTAGCCGACCGCCACCAGCAGAGCGGCGATCAGCGTCAGCAGGACAGCGAAGCGCATTTTGCGAAGCATGCAGCCCCCTACAGATATGCGTTTTGCGCGGCGGCCAGGGTGCCCTGTGCGCGCATGATCAGTTCGCAGAACTCGCGCGCCGCGCCTTCGCCACCACGGGCCTGCGTTACGCCATGGGCATGTTCACGCACAAAGATGTCGGCGCTGGCCACGGCCATGCCGAGGCCTACGCGGCGTATAACCGGCAGGTCGGGCAGATCATCACCGAGATAGGCCACCTCAGAGTAGCTCAGGCCAAGCTCGGCCAATAGCTCGTCGAGCACGACCAGCTTGTCCTCGCGCCCTTGATAGAGGTGCTGGATGCCAAGGTTCTGCGCTCGACGCTCTACCACGGGGGTCTTGCGTCCGCTGATGATCGCGGTGCGCACGCCCGAATTGATCAGCATCTTGATGCCGTGCCCGTCCAGCGTGTTGAACGTCTTGAACTCGCTACCATCGGTGAGGAAATACAGGCGGCCGTCGGTCAGGACGCCATCCACATCGAAAATCGCCAGGCGGATGTCGCGGGCGCGTTGCAGCAGGTGCTCGTGCATTACATCACCCCCGCGCGCAGCAGGTCGTGCATGTTCAGAGCGCCGACCGGCAGCTCCTTATCGTCGATCACGACCAGAGAGCTGATCTTGTGGTCTTCCATGATCTTCAGCGCCTCGGCTGCGAGCATTTCGGCATTAGCGGTCTTGCCGTGCACGGTCATGACCTCATCGATGCTGGTCTGGCGCACATCCACACCCTTGTCGAGCGCGCGGCGCAGGTCGCCATCGGTGAAGATTCCGGCCAGTCTGCCGTCCGTTTCGACGATCACGGTCATGCCCAGGCCTTTCTGCGTCATTTCCAGCAGAGCGTCGCGTAGCGAGGTGCCGCGCGGCACTTTGGGCAGGCGCTCGCCGGTGTGCATCACGTGCTCGACTTTCAGTAGCAGGCGGCGGCCCAGCGCTCCGCCGGGGTGGGAGAAGGCGAAGTCTTCGGCCGTGAAGCCACGCGCCTCCAGCAGGGCGATAGCCAGTGCATCGCCGAGCACCAGGCTGGCAGTGGTGGAGGAGGTCGGCGCGAGATTCAGCGGGCAAGCTTCGATGCTGACGCTGGCATCGAGGTTTACCGCGGCGGCTTTGGCCAGTACGGAGCCCGGGTTGCCGGTCATGCTAATCAGGGTGATGCCGAGTCGCTTGATCAGCGGCAGCAGGGTAACGATCTCGCTGGTGGTGCCGGAGTTGGACAGGGCCAGCACGACGTCATCCTGGGTGATCATGCCCATGTCGCCATGGCTGGCCTCGGCTGGGTGCACGAAAAAAGCAGCAGTGCCAGTGCTGGCCAGCGTGGCGGCGATCTTGCGACCGATGTGGCCGGACTTGCCCATGCCAACCACGACGACGCGCCCCTTGCACGCCAGAATCAGTTCGCAGGCTTCTACGAAACTCGCATTGATCCGGGCGTTAAGTTGCTCAACTGCCTCGATTTCCAGGCGAATGGTGCGTTGCGCGGTTTCGATCAATTGGCTGCTCTGGCTCATGGCTGGCGAGGTCGTCCGATTAAAAGGCGGCGATTATAGCGAGAAACGCTGGGCGGCTGATGGAAAATGTCGGTCGGGCGACATACCGATGCAGATGACCCAATTGATCAGCGTTGGCTGAACATTGGCTGAACAGGCGTGTCGCTAGTCATCTGCTGAAACGCTCATCGGTTGGGCGGCCATAGGGGCGGTGCTATAGTGCGCGCCCGAAAACGGTCAGGCAGAAAGTATCCCGGCGTCATCGGGAGCCGTCTGTTTCGCAGACTGCATGCAAGGAGACCAGATGAGCGCCAGCAACGACTACGCGGTCGAGCTGAAGGGAGTGACCTTCAAGCGCGGCGAGCGCAGTATCTTCAACAATGTCGACATCGCGATCCCGCGAGGGAAGGTCACGGCCATCATGGGGCCGTCCGGGTGCGGCAAGACGACTCTGCTGCGGCTGATCGCTGCTCAGCTGATGCCTTCGCAAGGCGAGGTATGGGTGGCCGGTAACAATCTGCCAAGTCTCTCGCGCAGCGAGTTGTTCGATATGCGCAAGCAGATGGGTGTGCTGTTCCAGAGCGGAGCGCTGTTTACCGATCTAGATGTGTTCGAGAACGTCGCTTTTCCGCTGCGGGTGCACACCAAGCTGCCTGACGAAATGATCCGCGACATTGTGCTGATGAAGCTGCAGGCGGTGGGGCTGCGCGGTGCCATCGAGCTGATGCCCGACGAGTTGTCCGGTGGCATGAAGCGGCGTGTCGCGCTGGCGCGGGCGATCGCGCTCGACCCGCAGATCCTGATGTACGACGAGCCCTTCGCCGGCCAGGATCCGATCGCCATGGGTGTACTGGTTCGTCTTATTCGTCTGCTCAACGATGCGCTGGGTATCACCAGTATCGTGGTTTCCCACGACTTGGCCGAAACCGCCTCCATCGCCGACTACATCTATGTAGTCGGCGACTCCGAGGTGCTCGGGCAAGGCACTCCGGCCGATTTGATGGAATCAGATAATCCGCGCATTCGGCAATTCATGAAGGGTTCGGCTGATGGGCCGGTGCCGTTCCATTTTCCCGCGCCGGCCTACGCCGACGATCTGCTGGGAGGCACCGATGCGTAAGCGTTCCTTGTTGGATCGGGTTGTGCTGTTGGGGCGTGCCGGTCTGGATGTGCTGGCGGCGCTCGGGCGCTCGACCATATTTCTAATGCATGCCCTGTTTGGTCGCAGCGGCCTGCGCAACGGCTTCTCGCTGCTGGTCAAACAGCTGTATTCGGTCGGCGTGCTTTCGCTGGCGATCGTCGTTGTATCCGGCATTTTTATCGGCATGGTGCTGGCGCTGCAGGGCTACAACATCCTCAGTAGTTACGGTTCGGAGCAGGCGGTCGGGCAGATGGTTGCGCTGACGTTGCTTCGAGAGCTCGGGCCGGTGGTGACCGCGTTGCTGTTTGCGGGGCGTGCCGGCTCGGCCCTGGCGGCCGAGATTGGCAACATGAAATCGACCGAGCAGCTTTCGAGTCTGGAGATGATTGGTGTCGATCCACTGAAGTACATCATCGCGCCGCGTCTATGGGCGGGCTTCATATCGCTGCCGCTGCTGACACTGATCTTCAATGTGGTCGGCATCTGGGGTGGGGCGATGGTCGCGGTGGACTGGCTTGGCGTCTACGAAGGCTCGTTCTGGGCCAACATGCAGAACAGTGTCGACTTCCATTCGGATGTGCTCAACGGCGTGATCAAGAGCGTGGTGTTTGCGCTGGTGGTCACCTGGATCGCCGTATTCCAGGGCTATGACTGCGAGCCGACCTCCGAAGGGATTAGCCGTGCCACCACCCGGACCGTGGTGTATGCCTCGCTGGCAGTGCTCGGCCTCGATTTTATTTTGACCGCGTTGATGTTTGGAGATTTCTGATGCGTATCCGCACACTGGAAATGGGTGTCGGGCTGTTCCTGCTTGCCGGCCTGCTGGCCCTGCTGCTGCTGTCGCTGCGCGTTAGCGGGCTGAGCGTTGGCAGCGCCGACACTTACAAGCTGTATGCCTACTTCGACAATATTGCCGGTTTAACGGTCCGATCCAAGGTGACCATGGCTGGCGTGACCATCGGCAAGGTCACCGCGATCGATCTGGATCGCGACAGCTATACCGGCCGGGTGACGCTGGAAATCCAGCAGGATGTGAACATCCTGCCGGCTGATTCCACTGCCTCGATCCTGACTGCCGGGCTGCTGGGTGAGAAATACGTCGGTATCAGTGTGGGCGGTGATGACGAGTTGCTGAAGGATGGCGACACCATCCAGGACACGCAATCCTCGCTGGTGCTGGAGGATCTGATCGGCAAGTTCCTGCTCAACTCGGTAAACAGAGACTGAAGGATATGCACATGATGACTGCTTTGCGTCGCGGCCTGCTGATTCTGCTGGCCATAATGCCCATGTACTCCCAGGCGGCGCTGACGGCGCACCAGGTGATCCAGAAAACTACGGACGAATTGCTGGCCGACCTCAAGACCAATAAAGAGCAGTACCGCAGCAACCCGACGGCCTTCTACGATTCGCTTAACGAAATTCTCGGCCCGGTCGTGGATGCCGATGGCATCTCGCGCAGCATCATGACGGTCAAGTACTCGCGTAACGCCACTGCGGAGCAGATGAAGCGCTTCCAGGAAAACTTCAAGCGCAGCCTGATGCAGTTCTACGGCAACGCGCTGCTGGAATACAACAATCAGCAGATTCGCGTGCTGCCGCCGAGTGGCAAGCAGGATCCAAAGCGTACAAGTGTTGGCATGGAAGTCGTGGGCCGCCAAGGCGAGATCTATCCGGTGTCCTACACCATGGTTAACGATGGCGAGTGGCGTGTGCGTAACGTCATCATCAACGGCATCAATATCGGCAAGCTGTTCCGCGATCAGTTCGCCGACTCCATGCAGCGCAATGGCGGCGATCTCGACAAGACCATCGACGGCTGGGCCGAAGTGGTGGCGCGCGCCAAGGACACCGAGGCTGGACAGCAGGCTGTCGGGGATGAGTGACGCGCGTATCGAACAGGGGGCCGAAGGTGAGCTGCGCCTAATCGGCGTCTTGGATTATCGTAGCGGCCCGGCTCTGCGTGAGGCCGGTCGCGCGCTGATCAGTGGCAGTCGCGCGGCGCTGACGCTGGATTGCTCGGCGGTCGAGCGTTCCAGTAGCGTGGGCCTTTCGTTGCTTCTGGCATTTATGCGTGACGCCAAGGCAGCTGGGGTCGAGTTGCGCGTCAGCGCCTTGCCGGACGATATGCTGAAGATCGCCAGGGTGTCCGGGTTGCTGGATATCCTGCCGCTGGAATCATCCCGGGTTTGAAAGGAATCGATGTATGAAGCTGCGCTGGGCGGAAAGTCTGCGTGATAGCGTCCATGACCTGGCCGAATCGCTGGGGAATCTGCTGGTCGAGAGCTTCCATTATCTGGCGTTGTTCGCTATTGGCGCAGTGACCGCCTGGGCGGCGGTCATGGCATTCCTTGGCATGGTCGAGAAGGGCCATATCACGGTCGATGACATCCTGCTGCTGTTCATCTATCTCGAGCTCGGCGCGATGGTTGGGATCTATTTCAAGACCAACCATATGCCGGTGCGCTTCCTGATCTATGTTGCGATCACTGCGCTGACCCGTTTGCTGATTTCCGACATCTCCCATCATCACCGACCCGACATTGGGGTTGTCTATGTTTCCGGCGCGATCCTGCTGCTGGCGTTGGCGATTCTGGTGGTGCGCTTCGCATCTTCGCGTTTCCCGGCGGTGCAGAGCGATAGCAGCCCGTCGCGCCACCGCTCCAATCGGGATCAGGGCGCCGAGACGCTTGATTGAGACATCTCCGTCGGTTCGGCAAGGTTCGGGGTTCGCAGCCTCCGGGCTTTTTTGTATGATGACCGGCCCGTGCGCGTCCTGCGCCGATCGAGGTTGAACATGCAGGCCCAAGAAGTGAAGAATTTCCTGGAAGAGAAGATTCCAGGTGCCCAGGTAGAAGTGGAAGGTGAAGGCTGTAACTTTCAGCTCAACGTGATCAGTGATGAGCTGGCCGGTCTGAGCCCGGTGAAGCGCCAGCAGCAGATCTACGCTCACCTGAATCCTTGGATTGCCGATGGCAGCATTCATGCCGTCACCATGAAGTTCTTCAGTCGCGCAGACTGGGCCGGACGCGCCTGATCGCCGCCGGCCAGCGCCACCCATCATTCCAGGCAGAGCGCGTCTAATTTGACTGCGCCGCCCCCTTCGGCAGTGCTTCCAGCCTGCGGCTTACGGGACTATCCATGGACAAACTGATCATTACCGGCGGCATTCGCCTCGATGGCGAAATCCGCATCTCCGGGGCGAAGAACTCCGCTCTGCCGATTCTCGCCGCTACTCTGCTGGCCGACACGCCGGTCACGGTGTGCAACCTGCCGCACCTGCATGACATCACCACGATGATCGAGCTCTTCGGTCGTATGGGCGTGCAGCCGGTCATCGACGAGAAGCTGAGCGTCGAAGTGGACGCCAGCAGCATCAAGACGCTGGTTGCACCCTATGAATTGGTCAAGACCATGCGCGCCTCGATCCTGGTGCTCGGCCCGATGGTCGCGCGGTTCGGTGAAGCCGAAGTTGCCTTGCCCGGCGGTTGCGCGATTGGCTCGCGACCGGTCGACCTGCACATCCGTGGTCTCGAAGCCATGGGCGCGCACATCGACGTCGAAGGTGGCTACATCAAGGCCAAGGCGCCTGCCGGTGGTCTGCGTGGTGCGCACTTCTTCTTCGATACGGTCAGTGTGACCGGTACCGAGAACATCATGATGGCCGCCGCACTGGCCAATGGTCGCAGCGTGCTGGAAAACGCCGCGCGCGAGCCTGAGGTGGTCGATCTGGCCAACTTCCTCAACGCCATGGGTGCCAAGGTTTCCGGTGCCGGCACTGATACCATCACCATCGATGGCGTCAAACGCCTCGGCGGCGGGCGCTATAGCGTCATGCCCGACCGTATCGAGACCGGTACCTACCTAGTGGCAGCCGCCGCCACTGGCGGTCGGGTTCGCCTGAAAGATACCGACGCGACGCTGCTCGAAGCCGTGCTGCACAAGCTGGTCGAGGCCGGTGCGCATATTGACACCGGCAGCGATTGGATCGAGCTGGACATGAAGGGCAAGCGACCCAAGGCCGTGAATGTGCGCACCGCGCCATACCCGGCGTTTCCCACCGACATGCAGGCGCAGTTCATTGCGTTGAACGCCATTGCCGAAGGCACTGGCACGGTGATCGAGACCGTTTTCGAGAACCGCTTCATGCACGTTTACGAGATGAACCGCATGGGTGCGCAGATTCTGGTGGAGGGCAACACCGCCATCGTCACCGGCGTAGAGCGCCTCAAGGGCGCGCCGGTCATGGCGACCGACCTGCGCGCTTCGGCGAGCCTGGTCATTGCCGGCCTGGTGGCCGAAGGCGATACGCTGATCGATCGCATCTACCACATCGACCGTGGTTACGAGTGCATCGAAGAGAAGCTGCAGTTGCTGGGGGCGAAGATTCGCCGCGTTCCCGGCTGATAGCGATCTGCTGCGCGTCGGTCCTGCTGCGTTAAAAACAGGCTCGGAATGCTCATTTACAGCTAGTAAACTCCGCTTCCTCGCCTGTTTTTGCCTTGCATGACTCTAGCTCGCGAAATCGCAGTTGGTCATGTGGTCGCCCTCAAGGGTGGCCGTTGCCGTTCAAGGAAAACGCTCCATGCTCACCATCGCCCTGTCCAAAGGCCGCATCCTCGACGACACCCTACCGTTGCTCGCCGCGGCCGGTATCGTGCCCACCGAGAATCCGGACAAGAGCCGCAAGCTGATCATCCCGACTACCCAGGATGACGTTCGTCTGCTGATCGTTCGTGCTACTGATGTGCCTACCTATGTCGAGCATGGCGCAGCCGATCTTGGCGTCGCCGGCAAGGATGTGTTGATGGAATATGGCGGTCAGGGGCTGTACGAGCCGTTGGACCTGCGTATCGCCAAATGCAAGCTGATGACTGCCGGCAAGGTCGGTGCGCCAGAACCTAAGGGCCGCTTGCGCGTGGCGACCAAGTTCGTCAACGTCGCCAAGCGCTACTACGCCGAGCAGGGTCGGCAGGTCGACATCATCAAGCTGTACGGCTCCATGGAGCTGGCGCCGCTCGTAGGCCTGGCGGACAAGATCATCGACGTGGTCGACACCGGCAACACGCTGCGTGCCAACGGCCTGGAACCCCAGGAGCTGATAGCGCACATCAGTTCGCGGCTGGTGGTGAACAAGGCCTCGATGAAAATGCAGCATGCCCGCATCCAGGCGCTGATCGACATCCTGCACGCGGCTGTTCAGCAGCATCAGCATTGATGCATCTCGCGGTTGCCACCGCGCCTGCCTATCCGTGCCATAGCTGAAATTCTCAGGTGCCTACACGGTGGGCTTGATATTCTAGCGGCGCCTGAGAACCTGCCCGAAGGTGCTGCGCGCCGGCAGTGCGGCGTTAAGAACAGGCTCGGAATGCTCATTTACAGCTCGTAACTGCATTTCCTTGCCTGTTTTCTGCCTCGCATTGCTCTGGCTCGCGCGACTTTGAGCTTCCGATTCTTCGTAGTGCAGTTTCCGATGCCTAGCCAACCATGAGGCCCGCTATGACCGCTCCCACCGCCATTCGCCGACTCAACGCTGCCGATGCCGATTTCGCTCGTCATCTGGATCATTTGTTGAGCTGGGAAAGCGTTTCCGACGATGGCGTGAACGAGCGGGTGCTGGAGATCATCAAGGCGGTGCGCGAGCGTGGCGACGGCGCGCTGGTCGAGCTGACCCAGCGTTTCGATGGTCTCCAGGTCGCCTCAATGGCTGATCTGATCCTGCCGCGCGCGCGCCTGGAACAAGCGCTCGAGCGAATCACTCCGGAGCAGCGCGAGGCGCTGGAAATCGCCGCCGAGCGGGTACGCAGTTATCACGAGCGGCAGAAGCAGGACTCCTGGACCTATACCGAAGCCGATGGCACGGTGCTTGGTCAGAAAGTCACCCCGTTGGATCGCGCCGGGCTCTATGTGCCGGGCGGCAAGGCTTCCTATCCGTCCTCGGTGCTGATGAACGCGATTCCGGCCAAGGTCGCTGGTGTACCGGAAGTCGTCATGGTCGTGCCCACGCCGCGTGGCGAGCTCAATGAGCTGGTGCTTGCAGCAGCCTGCATTGCCGGCGTCGATCGGGTCTTCACCATTGGTGGTGCGCAAGCCGTTGCGGCGCTGGCGTATGGCACCGAGAGCGTTCCGCCAGTGGACAAGATCGTCGGGCCAGGCAATATCTACGTCGCCACCGCCAAGCGCCATGTATTCGGCAAGGTTGGCATCGACATGATCGCCGGGCCATCGGAAATCCTGGTGGTCTGCGACGGTCAGACCGATCCGGACTGGATCGCCATGGACCTGTTTTCCCAGGCCGAGCATGACGAAGACGCCCAATCGATTCTGGTCAGCCCCGACGCTGAGTTTCTCGATCGCGTCGCCGAAAGCATCTCCCGCCTGCTGCCCACCCTAGAGCGTGCCGACATCGCGCGCACCTCGATCGAGGGTCGCGGTGCGTTGATCCAAGTGGCTGACATGCAGCAGGCTATCGAGGTGGCCAACCGCATTGCGCCTGAGCATCTGGAACTGTCTGTCGCCGAACCGGAGCAATGGCTGCCGCAGATACGACATGCCGGCGCGATCTTCATGGGGCGCTACACCGCCGAGGCGCTGGGCGATTACTGCGCTGGCCCGAATCATGTACTGCCGACTTCAGGTACGGCGCGCTTCTCTTCGCCGCTTGGCGTGTATGACTTCCAGAAGCGTTCGTCGATCATCAACTGTTCGGCCGAGGGAGCATCGACGTTGGGCAAGGTCGCGTCGGTCCTTGCGCGTGGCGAATCGCTGACTGCGCATGCCCGCAGCGCCGAGTACCGCATCAAGGACTGACGCTGCCTGTCCAGGACGGACTGGCGTCGCTGTCGGTTCGTCTTCGTCCCATAAGGCATCGTCATTTAACGCCCCACGGCAAACCGATCACATTCGAGGAGAGAAGGGCAGATGAGCAAGTTCTGGAGCCCTTTCGTCAAGGACCTGGTGCCCTACGTACCGGGTGAGCAGCCGAAGCTGAGCAAGCTGGTCAAGCTCAATACCAACGAGAACCCCTATGGCCCGTCGCCGCGTGCAATCGCCGCGATGCAGGCAGAACTCAACGACAATCTGCGGCTGTATCCCGACCCCAACGGCGAGCGGTTGAAGCAGGCGGTTGCCGACTATTACGGCGTGCACCCGGCACAGGTGTTCGTCGGTAACGGCTCGGACGAAGTGCTTGCCCACGCCTTTCATGGCTTGTTTCAACATGCCGGTCCGCTGCTGTTTCCGGATATCAGCTACAGCTTCTATCCGGTCTACTGCGGCCTGTATGGCATCGCCTACGAAACCGTCGCGCTTGATGAGCGGTTCCAGATCGATGTGGCCAACTACAACCGTCCGAACGGCGGCATCATCTTCCCCAATCCGAATGCGCCAACCGGCTGCCTGCTTGCGCTTGAGGCAATCGAGCGGTTGCTTGAGGCGAACACCGAATCCGTGGTGCTGGTCGATGAGGCCTATGTGGATTTTGGTGGCGAATCCGCCATCGCCCTGGTCGATCGGTACCCGAATCTACTGGTGACGCAGACGCTGTCCAAGTCGCGGTCGCTGGCGGGCCTTCGTGTCGGCCTGGCGGTAGGGCATCCGGATCTGATCGAGGCGCTGGAGCGGATCAAGAACAGCTTCAACTCCTACCCGCTGGACCGCATCGCCATTGCCGGTGCGGCCGCAGCGTTCGAGGATCGCGCCTATTTCCAGCAGACCTGCCAGCAGGTCATCGACAGTCGCGAGAGGGTGGTGACTGCAATGCAGGGGCTGGGCTTTGAAGTGCTGCCGTCGGCGGCGAACTTCATCTTTGCGCGTCACCCGCAGCGTGATGCGGCGTCCATCGCTGCCAGCCTGCGCGAGCAGGGCGTCATCGTTCGCCACTTCAAGCAGCCGCGCATCGAGCAGTTCCTGCGTATTACCATCGGTACACCGGAACAGAACCAGGCACTGCTGGACGCGCTGGGTTAACGCGGGCCGCTTGTTGCACCGGGGCATCGGGCGGACCTGCGGCGTGTACCGCCGCGAGGTCGTGCCTCTCACGGTGAGGGCACTGCCTGCTTCGTGGGAGGCCCGTCCTTGAGGTGATTCCCCTCTTACCTTGGCGCCGCGTTCACCGGCGGGCGCATGCCGACTTCGGCGGTAAGCGTCAGCGGCTTGCCGTTGCGCAGGATATCGATGTCGATCTTCTCGCCTGGGCGGGCGCGCGCGACCTGGTTCATCGAGCTGCGTCCATCGGCCGACTGGACCCCGTCGATGCTCAGGATCAGGTCTCCGGGCTGTAGCCCGGCACGGGCAGCCGGGCCCTCGCGGTACACGCCAGCTACGACAATTCCGGGGCGACCTTCTTGGCCGAAGGATTCAGCCAGCTCCTGAGTCAGCGATTGCACCTCGACGCCCAGCCAGCCACGGATCACCTGACCGTGCTCGATGATTGATTTCATCACTTCCAGCGCCAGCTTCACCGGGATCGCGAAGCCGATGCCTTGGGAGCCGCCAGACTCGGAAATGATGGCGGTATTGATGCCGATGAGGTTGCCACCGACATCTACCAGCGCTCCCCCCGAGTTGCCGCGGTTGATCGCCGCGTCGGTCTGAATGAAGTCCTCATAGGTATTCAGGCCCAGCTGGTTGCGCCCGGTGGCGCTGATGATGCCCATGGTCACCGTCTGGCCAACACCGAACGGGTTGCCGATCGCCAGCGTGACGTCGCCGACGCGTATGCGATCGGAATGGCCGAGGGTAATGGCTGGAAGGTCGGCGAGATCGATCTTCAGCACGGCGAGGTCGGTTTCAGGATCGCTGCCGATCACCCGGGCCAGCGTCTCTCGCCCATCCTTGAGCGCCACGACGATCTGCTCGGCGTTGGCGGTCACGTGGTTGTTGGTCAGCAGGTAGCCTTCGGAACTCATGATCACCGCCGAGCCGAGGCTCGACTCCATCCGCCGCTGTCTCGGCAGGTTGTCGCTGAAGAAGCGCTGAAACAGCGGATCCTTGGCCAACGCTCCCTGCTGATCGGTCTTCTCGATGACCTTGGTGGTATAGAGGTTGGCTACTGCCGGTGCTGCTCCTGCCACTGCATTGGCGTAGGAGTACGGACCCTGTTGCGGACCAGCGGTGACCAGCGGCGCCTGCTGCAGGCCGATGTCGCGCTCCTTGATGCCGACGATTTGCGGGTATCGCTGGATGATCAGCAGTGCTACGAGCAAACCGACCAGCAACGGCCAGCCGAGAAAACGTAGGGCATTGAACATCGCACAGGAATCCGGACAGAGTTGCGGGCGCGGGAAGTGGCCCTTAAGGTGGCGGCATTATACGAAGCTGCGACTGAAATGCAGCTTCATGCTTGGATGATTTGCCGTGACGGTTCGACGAGAGTCATTCGAGCTGTTGGACCAATCGAGAGGTTTCCCATGACTGTTGCCCTTGCCACTCTGGTTCAGGAGGCAGACCGCTACCTGGATGCCGCCAGGATCGCCGATTACTGCCCTAATGGCCTGCAAGTCGAGGGCCGCTCACAAGTGGCGAGAATCATCAGCGGCGTGACGGCCAGTCAGGCGTTGCTGGATGCCGCAGTCGAGGCAAGGGCCGATGTGGTGCTGGTGCACCATGGTTATTTCTGGAAGAACGAAGACGCGCGCGTGGTTGGCATGAAACAGCGCCGCCTGAAGACGCTTCTGGTCAACGAGATCAGTCTCCTGGCTTACCATCTGCCTCTCGATGTGCATCCCGAGGTAGGAAACAACGTGCGCTTGGGCGCATTGCTCGGTCTGCGCACCGAGGGTCCGCTAGACCCTGCCAATCCTCATTCGGTGGGCCTGGTTGGCTCGCTGGAAAGTCCCTTGGCCCCGAGCGAGTTCATGCAACGGATACATCAGGTGCTTGGCCGCGAACCGCTGCTGGTCGAGGGCTGCGGGCCCATCAAGCGGGTGGCCTGGTGTACCGGTGGCGCCCAGGGCTACATCGATCAGGCCGTGGCTGCTGGCGTGGACGCCTACATCACCGGTGAAATCTCCGAGCCGACGGCACACATCGCGCGTGAGAATGGCTTGAGTTTCTTTGCCGCGGGACACCACGCCACTGAGCGCTATGGCGTCCGGGCCCTAGGCGAGTACCTTGCCGGCCGGTTCGGCATTGAGCACCAGTTCATCGACTGCCCGAACCCTGCGTGAATGCCTGATCCGGTGGCTCATTGAGCCGCAGATGGTCAGGCTCAGAGCGTGATTCAGGGCTCCGGCGACTCGATATAAATCTATAGCTTTTAGGTCTAACGGGCGGCCTGATTAGAATTGAAGGTCGTGTTAGAGTGCGCCCAATCTACGGCCCGCCGGCCGTCCACCTGCTAAATCGTGAGTAGCCATGGTCGACAAACTGACGCATCTGAAACAGCTGGAGGCGGAAAGCATCCATATCATTCGTGAGGTCGCTGCTGAATTCGGCAACCCGGTGATGCTCTATTCCATCGGCAAAGATTCGGCCGTAATGCTGCACCTGGCGCGCAAGGCCTTCTTTCCTGGCAAGCTGCCGTTCCCGGTGTTGCACGTCGACACCCGCTGGAAGTTTCAGGAGATGTACAGCTTCCGCACCAAGATGGTCGAGGAGATGGGCCTTGAGCTGATCACCCACATCAACCCTGACGGTGTGGCACAGGACATGAACCCCTTCACCTACGGCAGTGCCAAGCACACCGATGTGATGAAGACCGAAGGGCTCAAGCAGGCGCTGGACAAGTACGGCTTCGATGCAGCTTTCGGTGGTGCCCGTCGCGACGAGGAAAAATCCCGCGCCAAGGAGCGTGTCTACTCCTTCCGTGACAGCAAGCATCGCTGGGATCCGAAGAACCAGCGTCCAGAGCTGTGGAATCTCTACAACGGCAAGGTCAAGAAGGGCGAGTCGATCCGCGTGTTCCCGCTATCCAACTGGACCGAGCTGGATATCTGGCAATACATCTACCTCGAGCAGATCCCAATTGTGCCGCTGTACTTCGCTGCCGAGCGGGAAGTCATCGAGAAGAACGGCACGCTGATCATGATCGACGACGAGCGCATCCTTGAGCACCTCTCCGATGAGGAAAAGGGCCGCATTGAAAAACGCATGGTCCGCTTCCGCACCCTCGGCTGCTACCCGCTTACCGGTGCGGTCGAGTCCACCGCGACCAGCCTGCCGGAAATCATCCAGGAGATGCTCCTGACCCGTACTTCCGAGCGTCAGGGGCGCGTCATCGACCACGACGCCACCGGTTCGATGGAAGAAAAGAAACGCCAGGGCTATTTCTAAGGAAACGCATCATGAGTCATCAATCCGAACTGATCAGCGAGGACATCCTCGCCTACCTGGCGCAACACGAGCGCAAGGAACTCCTGCGTTTCCTGACCTGCGGCAACGTCGATGACGGCAAGAGCACGCTGATCGGCCGTCTGCTGCACGATTCGAAGATGATCTACGAGGACCATCTCGAAGCCATCACCCGCGACTCCAAAAAGGTCGGTACCACTGGCGAAGACGTCGATCTGGCGCTGCTGGTCGATGGTCTGCAGGCCGAGCGCGAGCAGGGCATCACCATCGACGTTGCCTACCGTTATTTCAGTACCGCCAAGCGCAAGTTCATCATTGCCGACACCCCCGGTCATGAGCAGTACACGCGCAACATGGCCACCGGCGCCTCCACCTGCGACCTTGCGATCATCCTGGTCGACGCGCGCTACGGGGTGCAGACCCAGACCAAGCGCCACAGCTTCATCACCTCGTTGCTGGGCATCAAGCACATCGTCGTCGCCATCAACAAGATGGACCTGATGAACTTCGGTCAGGACGTGTTCGAGAAGATCAAGGCCGACTACCTGGCATTTGCCGATCGCATCGAACTCAAGCCGTCGTCTCTGCACTTCGTGCCGATGTCGGCGCTGAAGGGCGACAACGTAGTCAATCGCAGCGACCGCGCGCCTTGGTACGAAGGACAGTCGCTGATGGAGATTCTCGAAAGCGTCGAAATTGCGGGCGACCGCAACTTCGATGACTTGCGTTTCCCGGTGCAGTACGTCAACCGCCCGAACCTCAACTTCCGCGGTTTCGCCGGCACCCTGGCCAGCGGCATCGTGCGCAAGGGCGACGAGATCGCCGTATTGCCATCCGGCAAGACCAGCCGTGTCAAATCCATCGTCACATACGATGGCGAGCTGGAGCAGGCGACCCCTGGCGAAGCCGTCACCCTGACGCTGGAAGACGAGATCGACGTATCTCGCGGCGACATGCTGGTGCATGCCGACAGTCGCCCGCGTATTGCTGACGGCTTTGAGGCCATGCTCGTGTGGATGGGCGAAGAACCCATGCTGCCGGGCAAAAAGTACGACATCAAGCGTGCCACCAGCTACGTGCCGGGCTCGATTGCCAGCATCGCGCACAAGATAGATGTGAACACCTTGGAGCAGGGCGCCGCGAGCAACCTGCAGCTCAACGAGATCGGCAAGGTCAAGATCAGCCTGGATGCGCCTATCGCGCTCGATGGCTACGCGCAGAACCGCACGACCGGCGCTTTCATCGTCATTGATCGTCTCACCAATGGCACCGTCGGCGCCGGCATGATCATCGCCGAGCCGGTTGCCCATGGATCGGGTGGTCATCACGGTGCGCTGGCGCACGTGTCTACCGAAGAACGCGCAACTCGCTTCGGCCAGCAGCCGGCTACCGTGCTGTTCACCGGCCTTTCCGGTGCCGGCAAGAGCACCTTGGCCTATGCAGTGGAGCGCAAGTTGTTCGACATGGGCCGCGCAGTTTACGTGCTCGATGGTCAAAACCTTCGCCACGACCTGAACAAAGGCCTACCGCAAGACCGCGCCGGCCGTACTGAGAACTGGCGCCGCGCCGCCCATGTGGCGCGGCAATTCAATGAGGCGGGTCTGATCACTCTGGCCGCGTTCGTCGCCCCTGACGCCGAAGGTCGCGAACAGGCCAAGGCATTGATCGGTGCTGAGCGCCTGATCACCGTCTACGTCCAGGCTTCGCCGCAAGCCTGCCGCCAGCGCGATCCGCAGGGGCTGTATGCGGCGGGCGAGGATAATATTCCGGGTGAGTCTTTCCCGTTCGACGTGCCGCTGGATGCCGACCTGGTGGTTGATAGCGAAACGTCGTCGCTGGATGAGGGCGCTAAACAGGTGATTGACCTTCTGCGCGGGCGCAGCCTGATCTAGCGATCCCCAGCTACACCACGCTCCGCATCTGCGGGGCGTTTTTATTTGTAACGTTAGTGATTCGCCTGTCCGTTATGTAAGTAATAGTTGACGAACAACAAGGTCTAGGCTCGGTGGAGCCTTAGGGTGGGTGCAACCCGTACGCTAATGTGTCTAAGACAGCCCGCCGTGTTCAACGCTTCTGCCGTCACCCAATTTGGTCAAGCCCCCTTGTAATAACGCCAGTGGCGCCAGAACACATCTGGGGGCGACATTACGTATCTTTCAGAGCGTTCGTGGCTACTACGCCAAGCGCTTTATGCATACCACGGCGTGCACATGTTTGATGACGGATAGCTGTGGCTGCTACCAGAACGTATTAGCCGTTCGAGTTAATGGCATCCTGAAGAGCAGGTTGTTGCTGCAGGCTCTGGCGATCTTGATCAGGCTACATTACTGGTCGGAGAGATGATCCTGGTCTCAGCGGAGCGTCCGCACCTGACTCTGAAACACGAGCGCCCGATGCGGTGCGCCGAGCGTTCTGATTCGCTCAAATGTAGTCGAGGCGGTAAACCTAGTTCAGGATTAGGAAGGGAGCAAAAAAAAGCCCCGCTAGGGCGGGGCTTTTTCATCACAACGCTTTCGCTGTGGTTTAATTAAGCTTCACAACCGCGCGGCATGAACTCTGCGTCCACATCACTGGTGCAGGTCCAGGCGCCTTCGCCATCACGAGTCAAGGTGTGTGCCTTGCCTTTGACCTTCGGGCTGGCTGCGCCGTCGAAGGTGAACGTCAGCGAGCCTTCGCCGGTATCGCTATCCATATCGGCAGCGATGGTGCCCAGCGGGCTTGCATCTTCCTTGGTGCCCAGTTCGGCTAGGGTGAAAGTTGTTTCGCCGCGCATCAGACGGTCTTCGACTGCCGTTTTCAGCGCTGCAACAGCCTGCAAGCCAGTGTTGGATTCAGAGCGGGCGATGTAGTTCTGGTACTGCGGAATTGCGATCGCGGCGAGAATACCGATGATGGCCACGACGATCATCAGTTCGATCAGGGTAAAACCTTTCTGCATCTGAGCTTTCATTTGAATCTCCTTGAAGTGTTAAGGCTGTGAGCCTGAAAGGTTATAAGCAGACGGCGTGCCACTTCTCCCGATGCGGCTAAAGCGGGTGAAAAATTGTGAGTTTCGTCATGTTCGCTAGTGGGTAAACCCATGTTGAGCGAGGTGTGGATGCTATAGCCCGAGGACGTCTGCCTTCTAAGGCTCCCTGAGTGGGCGGTTCTGATTTTTTGGTTGTGGCTTGCTGTGACGATATGTGACCAAGAGCGTCACTTAGAGCGGCTGTTGTTTGCAGTACGCAGTAACTGCGCTATAAGGCGGGCATTCATTGGAGCGAGAGCCGCCATGAGCGAGAGCATTTCCCTTTCCGGTCTGGCCCGGCAGATGGTGCTGGCGGGAGTGTTGGACGAAAAGACGGCCCAGCAGGCGCAGGTTCAGGCGCTGCGTAATAAGTCATCTCTGGTTACCTACGTAGTACAAAGCAAGTTGGCGAAAGGGCGCGTTGTTGCCGAGCTTGCCTCCGAGCAATTTGGTGTCGCCTTGCTGGACCTGTCCGCGTTGGACAAGGAGTCTCTACCGAAGGACGTAGTTAGTGAAAAGCTGGCTCGCCAACACCGAGTTTTGCCCCTGGCAAGGCGCGGCAACAAGCTGTATCTGGCTGTTTCAGACCCTGCGAACCATCAGGCCGTTACTGATATCCAGTTCAGTACTGGGCTCACAACCGAAGCCATCCTGGTTGAGGATGACAAGCTCGAACAGGCCATCGATAAGTTCTTCGAAAGCACCTCGTCCGGCCTCGGTGACATGGGGGACATGGGCGACATTGATCTGGATGGAGTGGACGTTGAAACCGTTTCCGATGACGCGCGGGGCGATGAGTCGGGCGGGGAGGCTGACGATGCGCCAGTGGTGCGTTTCGTTAACAAAATGCTGCTCGATGCGATCCGTGGCGGTTCCTCCGACTTGCATTTCGAGCCCTACGAGAAGGCTTATCGCGTGAGACTGCGTACCGACGGCATTCTGCATGAGGTCGCGCGCCCCCCTATCCAGCTTTCCCCGCGCATTTCCGCGCGCCTTAAGGTGATGGCTGGCTTGGATATCTCCGAACGGCGTAAGCCGCAGGATGGCCGGATCAAGATGAAGCTCTCCAAGAGCAAGGCCATAGACTTCCGAGTCAACACACTGCCGACGCTGTGGGGCGAGAAGATTGTGATGCGGATTCTCGACCCGTCGAGCGCTCAAATGGGTATCGACGCGCTGGGGTATGAGGAGGATCAGAAAGAGCTGTACATGAATGCCTTGAAGCAACCGCAGGGCATGATTCTGGTTACGGGGCCTACTGGTTCCGGCAAGACGGTATCTCTATACACTGGCTTGAATATCCTCAATACGGTGGACGTGAATATTTCCACGGCTGAGGATCCTGTGGAAATCAATCTTGAAGGCATTAACCAAGTCAACGTGAATCCTAAGCAGGGCATGGATTTCTCTCAGGCCCTTCGTGCGTTTCTACGTCAGGATCCGGACATTATCATGGTGGGTGAGATTCGGGACTTGGAAACCGCCGAGATCGCCATCAAGGCCGCGCAGACTGGCCATATGGTGATGTCTACCCTACACACCAACAGCGCGGCAGAAACGCTGACTCGCCTGCGCAATATGGGTGTGCCTGCCTTCAACATTGCTACCTCGGTGAATTTGATCATTGCGCAGCGCTTGGCCCGCAAGCTTTGCGGCAGTTGCAAGAGGGAGGTCGACGTTCCTCGTGATGCGCTGCTGCGCGAAGGCTTTCCGGAGCAGAAGATCGGCACCTTCAAAATTTACGGCCCGGTTGGCTGCGATAACTGCAAGGGCGGCTACAAAGGGCGTGTCGGTATTTATGAAGTGGTTAAAAACACGCCCTCGCTGCAGCGGATTATCATGGAGGACGGTAATTCAATCGACATTTCCACCCAGATGCGCAAAGACGGCTTCAACGACCTGCGGACATCGGCGCTGGTAAAGGCCATGCAGGGCGTAACAAGCCTCGAAGAAGTCAACCGGGTCACCAAGGATTAAGCATGACGCAGAAAGCGATCAGAACCAGTGTGTTCGCCTGGGAAGGCATCGACCGCAAAGGAAGTAAGGTCAAGGGTGAGCTAAGTGGGGCTAGCCCTGCGCTGGTGAAGGCGCACTTGCGTAAGCAGGGTATCAACCCGCAGAAAGTTCGAAAGAAGTCGGTGTCGATATTCAGCGCTGGAAAGAAAATCACGCCGATGGATATTGCGCTTTTCACTCGGCAAATGGCGACCATGATGAAGGCTGGAGTGCCGCTGCTCCAATCATTCGATATCATTGGTGAGGGTTTTGACAATCCGAACATGCGGAAGCTCGTAGATGACTTGAAACAAGACGTTGCAGCGGGTAATAGTTTTGCAACGTCGCTGCGCAGGAAGCCACAGTATTTCGATGATCTCTACTGCAATTTGGTGGATTCGGGGGAGCAGTCTGGTGCTCTGGAAACCCTATTGGATCGTGTGGCGACCTACAAGGAAAAGACAGAGGCGTTGAAGGCAAAGATCAAGAAGGCGATGAACTACCCTATAGCTGTTGTGCTTGTGGCAATCATCGTTTCTGCGATCTTGTTGATAAAGGTGGTTCCTCAATTTCAGTCGGTTTTTAATGGTTTCGGTGCAGAGTTGCCGGCATTCACGCTGTTTGTAATTAAAATATCTGAAGCGTTGCAAGAATGGTGGTACCTAATATTGTTTGGGGCCGCCGGTATGGCATTTGCGTTCAAGCAGGCGCATGTGCGTTCTGAATCATTTAGGAATTGGGTGGATAAGGCGCTTCTAAAAACACCTATAGTGGGCGATATTATTTACAAGTCTTCTGTCGCTCGATTTGCACGGACGTTATCGACCACCTTTGCCGCGGGCGTTCCTCTCGTTGATGCTTTGGATTCCGTGGCTGGCGCAACCGGTAACGTGGTTTTTAGAAGTGCCACGCAAAAAGTAAAAAATGATGTTTCTACTGGCATGCAGCTTAATTTCTCGATGCGTACAACGAGTGTTTTTCCTTCTATGGCTATCCAGATGACTGCCATTGGTGAAGAGTCCGGTTCGCTTGATGAGATGCTAAGCAAGGTTGCCACGTACTATGAGGACGAGGTGGATAATATGGTTGATGGTCTCACTAGTCTGATGGAGCCTATTATTATGGCAGTGCTGGGAGTTTTGGTTGGTGGTCTAATCATCGCAATGTACCTGCCTATCTTCCAGCTGGGTAGCGTGGTTGGATAGTTGATGATCCTCGAGCTAATGGCCAGCCATGTGCTGGCCTTTGTTTTGTCTGCCGCTTTACTGGGTCTGTTGGTTGGCAGCTTTCTCAATGTGGTTATTTATCGCTTGCCAATCATGATGCAGCGCGATTGGCGTATACAGGCGCGTGAGTATCTTGAGTGTCCGCCGGAGCCGGCCGGTGAGCGCTTTAATTTACTGTTGCCAAACTCGCGCTGTCCTCACTGCAATCATGAGATTCGTTCTTGGGAAAACATTCCTTTAATCAGCTGGTTGGCCCTGCGTGGCAAGTGCTCATCCTGTCGTGCGCCGATTAGCTGTCGTTATCCCTTGGTGGAGCTGGCTTGCGGGTTGTTGTCCGGCTATGTCGCCTGGCATTTCGGCTTCTCCTGGCAGGCAGGGGCAATGCTGTTGCTGACCTGGGGCTTGTTGGCGATGAGCATGATCGATGTCGATCACCAGCTGTTGCCTGACGTGCTGGTGCTGCCGCTACTGTGGCTCGGCCTCATCCTCAATAACTTCGGTTTGTTCGTGGCGCTGGAAAGTGCGTTCTGGGGTGTGGTGGCGGGGTACCTGAGTCTCTGGTCGGTTTACTGGCTGTTCAAGTTGATCACCGGCAAGGAGGGCATGGGCTACGGTGACTTCAAGCTGCTGGCAATGCTTGGGGCGTGGGGCGGATGGCAGGTGCTGCCGCTTACCATACTGCTGTCCTCAGTGGTCGGTGCCGTGCTCGGTAGCATTCTCTTGCGGCTGCAGCGCGCAGAAAGCAGTACGCCCATCCCTTTCGGCCCATACCTAGCTATCGCAGGCTGGATTGCATTGCTGTGGGGCGACTGGATTACAGAAAGCTATCTGCAGTTCGTGCGCTTTTAATCCCGGTATGGCCCTCTGAGTCATGGCTGCGGCCGGCTGGTGATTGGTTCTGCAAGGTTTCCGTCGCCCATCGTCTCCCCAGGGTTGCGCTCCGCCCGCTGAGTGGTTACTACTGCGCGTCCTAATTTGTTGGCTAGGGTGTGGCGGACCGATGAGGCCCTGGATTCTTGGGTTGACTGGCGGTATTGGCAGCGGCAAGACCGCAGTGGCGGATCATTTTGCCAGCCTGGGCGTGCATGTGGTTGATGCGGACCAGGCCGCGCGTTGGGTTGTCGAGCCAGGACGGCCGGCGCTGGCGCAGATTGTCGCGCACTTCGGTGAGGGCATCCTGTTGCCGGGTGGCGGGCTGAATCGACCGGCGCTGCGTGAACGGATATTTGATAATCCCGCCGAGCGGCAGTGGCTCGAACAGCTTCTGCATCCGCTAATTCGTGCCGAGGTCGCGCAACATCTTGCGCTCGCCGAATCGCCTTACGCGATCATGGTTTCTCCATTGCTTATCGAGTCCGGGCAGTATCGTCAGGTGGATCGTGTGCTGGTGGTGGATGTGCCGGAGTCGCTTCAGGTCGCGCGTACCGCTGCCCGTGATCAAACCAGCGAGGAGCAGGTCCGCTCGATTCTCAAGGTTCAGGCTGCTCGCGAAGAGCGACTGAAACATGCCGATGATGTTCTGGTGAACGATCGTGACCTGGCATGGCTCAAGGGTGAGGTTGAGCGCCTGCACCGTTTTTATCTGACATTGCGAGGAGGGCGGGAATGACCGCGACGATAGTTGAATGCCCGACATGCGGGGCGCCGGTCGAGTGGGGAGCGCAAAGCCCGAACCGACCTTTCTGTTCCGAGCGCTGCAAGCTTATCGACCTTGGGGCGTGGGCAGCGGAAGAGCACTCCATTCCAGGCAATGAGCTGGAGGACGACGTATTTTCCGGTGATGTCCCTCCGCGCGAGCACTAAGCGGCCCGCCGGGCAGCGAGCTACTGTGCTGCCCGGCGTTACTTTTCCTCCTTCCATGGTGCCTGCAAGTAGCGGCTTTGATTGAAGCTTTCCATCCAGTCCGGATAGAAGACGACAAGCGCCGTGATCGCCGTGCCGTTGATGAAGGCCTCGGGGAACATCACCAGCCAGATGTAACCGGCGAAATCGTCCAGCCAGGGTGGCATCGGGAAGCGGCCATCGAACAGCAGTACGCCCAGCGACGCCAGGATGCATGCCAAGGCTGCAAGTGCCGCCGGGAAGAATCCTGCGAAGAAGATGAACACGAATAGATTGCGCGGCTGGGCGCGCTCCACCAGTCGGGCGCAAATGACCGTAACCATGACTGGGATTAGCACCAGCAGAACGCCGTTAACGCCGAGAGCGGCAAGGTGTTGATGGCCGGTCAGCGTCAAGCCGAGCTGTGCGACTAGGGCGGCGATGATAGCTAGCGGCCAATCAAGCAGCAGCGTAACTGCGGTCAGTCCGATAAAGTGAAAAGAGAGGCCGGAGTCGAAATCCCGCCGAACCAGCCACAACAAGAAAACGGCCAGCATTGCTCCGAACAGTAGGTGCTGCCGGCGCGTATCACTGAACAGTTCGACCCATGGTGCTCGCCATGCAGCCCAGAGCAGGGCGGCTGCGTAGATAACCCAGCCCATAAGGAGCGTAGCGGGGGCGAGCAAATGTGCAGCAATCATCCTGACGGGTCCTTTGCGCTGATGTTTGTGTGTTGTTCTTTGCTGATGCTCTGATCGGCGCGCCGGTCAGGGCGCGGGGTTTGGATGTTCCGTGTGTATCGCCTCGATTGCCGACAGAACTTCGCTGGATAGCTTGAGCTCAGTGCTGTTGATGTTGGACTCCAGCTGCTCCCGCGTCGTGGCGCCGATGATGTTGCTGGTCACGAAAGGTTGCGCTGTTACATAGGCGAGCGCCATTTGCGCCGGGTCCAGGCCGTGATCGCGAGCGACTTTGATGTAGCGAGAGCACGCTGCTTTTGCCTGGGGATTGTTATAGCGCGCGAAGCGTTGAAAAAGCGTAAGGCGCGCATTGGCAGGGCGAGCATCATTCTCGTATTTGCCGCTGAGCATGCCGAATGCCAGTGGCGAGTATGCGAGCAGGCCGCATTGTTCGCGGATGCCAATTTCCGCCAAGCCTACCTCGAAGCTGCGGTTAAGCAGGTTGTAGGGGTTCTGTATCGACACGGCACGTGGCCAGCCGCGAGCTTCGGCCAGCTGCAGATATTTCATCAGGCCCCAGGGCGTTTCATTGGAAAGGCCGATGTGGCGGATCCTACCAGCTCTGACTTCGTCATCCAGTGCCGCCAGCGTTTCTTCCAGGGGGGTGAAGTCGTCCTCCTGGTATCGATAGCCCAGTTGACCAAAAAAGTTGGTGCTGCGCTCCGGCCAGTGAAGTTGGTATAGGTCGATCCAGTCGGTCTGCAGTCGGCGGAGGCTGTCATCCAGTGCGGCACGGATCTGTGTGCGATTGAACTTGGGTTGCCCGTCGCGAATGTGGGTGATGCCGTTGCCGGGTCCGGCAATCTTTGTGGCGACGATCCAGTTGGTGCGGCCTCCGCGCATCTTGAAATAGTTGCCGATATATTGCTCGGTGGTTGCATAGGTTTCGGGGCGTGGCGGTACCGGATACATTTCCGCTGTATCAATGAAGTTGATACCTGCGGCTTTCGCCTGGTCAATCTGCGCAAATGCTTCGACTTGGTTGTTCTGCTCGCCCCACGTCATTGTGCCCAGGCAAAGCGAGCTCACTTTCAGATCTGTGCGACCTAGCGGACGAAAATCCATGAGATACCTCGTGCAAAAGAGTAGGGGGGGCGCAAAAGCTTAACGAAGATGGGAGGGTTTCTGCTCATGAGAGTGGCTGTGTCCATCCAAGTGCCCTGGCCCGGGGAGCGGCTCTGCGTTACCTCGCCGGTGGATAACCCTCGGTGGAGCTGAGGCGGGCGATTGGCGGCAGGAGTTCCGCTACATTAATAAATGTTGGTTGCTATTTTTCTGACAATCAGGATAATTCCGCAGCCTGTCGCCGGGGATGCCTAGCCTGTCGACGCAAGTCAAAGGTAGGGGATGCCTAGCCTACCGAATCATTGCCGTAGCGGACGCGCTGACCCGAGCCCCCGATAGCGTCTGTTTCCGGCTGCCCTGGTCTTGCCAGGGCGAGCACCATTCAGTAAGATTCGCCGTCTTATTTTCAGGGCGGCCCCTGAGGCTATAACGAATGAAGACATTTACTGCTAAACCGGAAACCGTCAAGCGCGACTGGTTCGTCGTCGACGCTGCCGGCCAGACCCTGGGTCGTCTGGCAACCGAAATCGCTAGCCGCCTGCGTGGCAAGCACAAGCCGGAATACACCCCTCACGTAGATACTGGCGATTACATCGTTGTGATCAACGCTGAGCAAGTGCGTGTCACCGGTGCCAAGACCACTGACAAGATTTACTACTCTCACTCCGGTTTCCCGGGTGGCATCAAGTCGATCAACTTCGAGAAGCTGATCGCCAAGGCGCCCGAGCGTGTGATCGAGACCGCGGTTAAAGGCATGCTGCCGAAGAACCCGCTGGGTCGCGACATGTATCGTAAGCTGAAAGTGTACAAGGGTGCTAACCACCCGCATACCGCTCAGCAGCCCCAAGAACTGAAGATTTAACGGAATAGTTCATTATGTCGGCGACTCAAAATTACGGCACTGGCCGTCGCAAGACTGCAACCGCGCGCGTCTTTCTGCGCCCGGGTACTGGCAAAATCTCCATCAACAACCGTGAGCTGGATAACTTCTTCGGTCGCGAAACTGCCCGCATGGTCGTTCGTCAGCCGCTGGAGCTGACTGAGACTGTCGAGAAGTTCGATATCTACGTCACCGTTCTCGGTGGTGGTGTCAGTGGTCAGGCTGGTGCTATCCGTCACGGTATCACTCGCGCCCTGATCTCGTATGACGAGACTCTGCGCAGTCCGTTGCGCAAGGCTGGCTTCGTCACTCGCGATGCTCGTGAAGTGGAGCGTAAGAAGGTTGGTCTGCGCAAAGCGCGTAAGCGTCCGCAGTACTCCAAGCGCTAATTCGCGCTTCCAAAGAAAACGCCCAGTTTCGTTCGGAGCTGGGCGTTTTTTTTTGCTGCGATTTGTGCCGGTGCGACAGTGTGTCGCGCGCCGGAGGGCCTGGTCTGGCTAGGCGTTAGCGGCTTTGTGACAGGCTATTACCTTGTCAGAAGAAGGTCTTTTCTTTACCATTTGGCGAATTTTTCGCGGCCCAATTTTACGTAGTACATGCCTGCTCTAGAGCGGGCCATAAGAAGCTGATGGGAGACGACTGAATGAGCAATGACGGCGTGAATGCAGGCCGGCGTCGCTTCCTTGTGGCCGCCACTTCGGTGGTGGGCGCTGCAGGAGCGGTGGGTGCCGCGGTCCCGTTCGTGGGATCGTGGTTCCCGAGTGCCAAGGCCAAGGCTGCCGGTGCGCCGGTAAGGGTAAATATCAGCAAGATTGAGCCGGGGCAGCAGATGGTCGCCGAGTGGCGCGGTCAGCCGGTATTTATCGTGCGTCGAACCGAGGAGATTCTTGGCAATCTGGAAAAGGTTGCTGGTCAGGTGGCTGATCCGGAATCTAAAGACTCTGAGCAGCCCGCTTATGTCGATCCGAAGAATCGGGCTATCAAGCCAGAGCTTCTGGTAGTGGTTGGTCTGTGCACTCACCTGGGTTGCGCGCCGTCATTCCGCCCTGAGGTGGCTGCAGCCGATCTCGGAGCTGATTGGCTCGGCGGTTATTTCTGCCCCTGCCATGGCTCCAAGTACGATATGGCTGGTCGCGTCTATAAGGCGCAGCCAGCTCCCTTGAACCTGCCGGTGCCCCCGCACTCGTACGAGACCGATAATGTAATCATCATCGGTGTGGACCAGGAGAACGCCTGATGAGCAAGTTCATGGAATGGGTCGACGCCCGCTTCCCCGCGACCAAGATGTGGGAAGACCATCTTTCGAAGTATTACGCTCCCAAGAACTTCAACGTTCTGTATTTCTTCGGTTCGCTGGCGTTGCTGGTGCTGGTCAACCAGATCCTGACCGGTATCTGGCTGACAATGAGCTACGAGCCGTCCGCCGAAGGTGCTTTCGCGTCCGTCGAATACATCATGCGCGACGTCGAGTACGGCTGGATTCTGCGCTACCTGCACTCCACAGGTGCCTCGGCATTCTTCGTGGTGGTCTACCTGCACATGTTCCGCGGCATCCTCTATGGCTCCTATCAGAAGCCGCGTGAGCTGGTGTGGATCTTCGGCATGATGATCTACCTGGCGCTGATGGCCGAAGCCTTCATGGGCTACCTGCTGCCATGGGGCCAGATGTCCTACTGGGGTGCCCAGGTAATCATCTCGCTGTTCGGTGCTATTCCGGTTATCGGTGCGGACCTGACCCAGTGGATCCGTGGTGACTACCTGATCTCGGGCATCACGCTGAACCGCTTCTTCGCCCTGCATGTCGTTGCCCTGCCGATCGTCATCCTCGGCTTGGTCGTACTGCACATCCTGGCGCTGCACGAGGTTGGCTCGAACAACCCGCTGGGCGTCGACATCAAGAAGACCAAGGATGAAAACGGCGTGCCGCTGGACGGCATCCCGTTCCACCCGTACTACACCGTGAAGGACATTGTCGGTGTCGTTGTGTTCCTGTTCGTCTTCTGCGCCGTGGTGTTCTTCTTCCCTGAAATGGGTGGCTACTTCCTTGAAAAGCCCAACTTCGAAGAAGCGAATGCGCTGAAAACCCCAGCACACATCGCCCCTGTTTGGTATTTCACGCCGTTCTACGCGATCCTGCGCGCAGTGCCCGACAAGCTGCTCGGCGTGATTGCCATGGGGGCTGCCATCGCCGTGCTGTTCGTTTTGCCTTGGCTGGACCGTAGTCCGGTCAAGTCCATGAAGTACAAGGGTTGGATGAGCAAGGTCGCGCTGCTGCTGTTCTGCATCTCGTTCGTCATTCTGGGTGTGCTGGGCGTACTGTCTCCGACTCCAGGTCGCACCCTGCTGTCGCAGATCTGTACGGCAATCTACTTCGGATACTTCATCCTGATGCCGTTCTACACCAAGCTCGAGAAGACCAAAGTGGTTCCGCAAAGGGTGGATGGCTGATGAAAAAGCAATTTGCTGCATTGATTCTTGCAATTTTGCCGGTCTTTACCTTCGCGGCCGGTCCGGAGGTTCCGCTGGATAAGGTCGATATCGACCTGACTGACAAGGCTGCCATGCAGGATGGCCTGAAGACTTTCGCCAACTATTGCATGGGTTGCCATAGCGCCAAGTTCCAGCGCTACGAGCGGGTCGCGACCGATCTGGGGATTTCGGAAGAGGTGATGATGGATAACATCGTCTTTGCCGATGCCAAGTTTGGTGACCACATGAGCATCGGCATGAAAGCCGAGGACGCCAAGGTCTGGTTCGGCGCTGCGCCCCCTGACCTGACGCTGGTTGCGCGCGTTCGTGGCAACGACTGGTTGTACTCATATATGCGTAGCTTCTACGAAGACCCGGCTCGTCCCTACGGCGTGAACAATACGGTCTTCCCGAATGTGGGTATGCCGCACGTACTGGCTCCGCTTCAGGGGCGTCGTGTCGTAGGCTGCAAGCAGGTTCAGGTAGTCGAAAACGGTCGCAAGCAGTTCGATCCTCTGACTGGTACGCCTATCACCCAGGAAGCCTGCGATCAGATGGTCGTCGAACCTGGTACCGGCACGCTCTCCGAGGCTGAGTACGACGAGAAGATCAAGAACCTGGTGACCTTCCTTGCCTACTCGGCAAACCCGGTCAAGCTGGAGAGCCAGCGCATCGGTACCTATGTACTGTTGTTCCTGGCTGTGTTCTTCGTGTTCGCCTACCTGCTCAAGCGTGAGTACTGGAAAGACGTTCACTAAGCACTTCGTTTCCATTTGCAGTACCTTGCGCGCGCCCAATGGGCGCGCGCGTTTTTTCTGCTCCAGAATTAAAAGTGAGGAAGGACCCATGGCTGCAACCAATCGGTTGGGCTGCTATTCAGATCCTGCCGACCACTATTCCCATCGTGTGCGTCTCGTGCTCGCAGAGAAGGGCGTCAGCGTCGATATCCTTGATGTCGAGGCGGGGCAGTGTCCGGTCAAACTGGCTGAGGTGAATCCGTACGCCACTGTTCCGACGCTCGTCGACCGCGATCTGGCGCTCTACGAACCAAGTGTGATCCTGGAATATCTGGAGGAGCGCTATCCGCATCCGCCGCTGCTGCCGGTCTATCCGGTCGCGCGAGCCAACACGCGCCTTCTGGTCTATCGCATTCAGCGCGATTGGTGCTCGCTGGCTGATCGCATTCTTGATCAGCGGACCGCTGAGCCCGAACGTGTCCAGGCGCGCAAAGAGCTTCGTGAAAGCCTGATCGGCGTATCACCGATTTTTGTGGAGAAGCCCTACTTCATGAGCGATGAGATCAGTCTCGTCGACTGCTGCCTGTTGCCTATCCTCTGGCGTTTGCCCAGACTCGGTATCGAGTTGCCCCGAGCGGCTAAGCCGCTGCTCGACTACATGGAGCGCAACTTCGCCCGCGAGGCCTTCCAGGCCAGTCTTTCCGCCGTCGAGCGCGACATGCGCTGAGAGAGGATGTCTTCATGAATTCAAGCCGCCCGTATCTGGTCAGAGCGCTCTACGAGTGGATTGTCGATAACGATTGCACACCGCATCTGTTAGTCAACGTCGACTATCCAGGTGTGCAGGTGCCCGCCGGCTTCGCCAGTGACGGTCAGATAGTGTTGAACGTCGCGCCAAGCGCCGTCCGCCATTTGCACATGGATAACGAGGCGATCAGCTTTGAAGGCCGTTTTGGTGGTGTTTCGCATTCGTTGAACGTGCCGTCTGCGGCGGTGATGGCCATCTATGCCAGGGAGAATGGCCAGGGCATGGTGTTTGAGATCGAACCAACGCCGCCCGACGACAATGTGCCGGGCGATAGCGGAGCTTCTACTGATGAAGGGCCACGGCCGGGTGGACGTCCGAGTCTGAAGGTAGTGAAATAGGCGGGCGCGGCGCCCGTGATCTGTGATCCGGGCGCCGGCAAATGCTTCAGTCGATGTACTCGAACAGTTTGACGATGCGCTGGACGCCAGCAACGCCTTGAACGAGGTTGGTAGCGCGGTTGCCTTCCTGGCGAGTCACCAGGCCCAGCAGATAGACGATCCCGTTCTCGGTGATCACCTTGATTCTCGAGCCTGGCACGCTGTTATCGGCGAGCATCTGGGTCTTGATCTTGGTGGTCAGCCAGGAATCGTTGCTGCGTGCCAGCGCAGATGAGGGCGGCAGGATCTGCAGTTCGTTGTGAACGCGCTTGACCCGCTGCACGCCGCTTGCAGCGCGCTCAGCCATTTCCTTGAGCTCCGCCCGCGGGGTCTGCCCAGCAAGGAGTACGACACCGTTATAGCTGGCGACGACCACGTGTGAGCCCTGGTCGAGGTCGGGATGTGCCTTGGCGATATTGACCGCAGCCTTGGTCTCGATCAGCGAGTCGTCAATCTTGCTGCCAATGGTGCGAGTGCCGCGATTGTCGGCGATTGGGTCATCACGAGTAGCGGTCAATACTGAGCTACAGCCGCTGACGGCCAAGCAAAACCCCAGGGCGATTGCAGGCAAGCGGAACACGGTCATTCCTCACTCCCGAACAGTTGATTGTCGATCAGGTCGCACAAGCAGTGGATGGTCAGCAGGTGAACTTCCTGAATGCGAGCGGTCACTTTGGCTGGTACGCGGATTTCGACATCCTCTGGCAATAGGAGTGACGCCATTCCGCCGCCGTCGCGTCCAGTCAGTGCTACCACCAGCATTTCTCGGTCGTGAGCGGCCTGGATGGCCTGGATCACATTGGCAGAGTTGCCGCTGGTCGAGATAGCCAGGAGTACGTCGCCGGGCTGCCCTAGTGCACGAATCTGCTTGGAGAACACTTCGTTGTAGCTGTAATCATTGGCAATCGAGGTAATCGTCGAGCTGTCGGTGGTCAGTGCGATGGCCGGCAGACTCGGACGCTCGCGCTCGAAGCGATTGAGCAGTTCGGAGGAAAAGTGCTGTGCATCGCCGGCGGAGCCGCCGTTCCCGCAGGTGAGAATCTTGCCCTCGCTCAGCAGGGCGTTAACCATTACCTGGCCAGCCTGCTCGATGCTGGGTGCCAGCACTTCCATAGCCTGCTGCTTGGTTTCGATGCTGGCCTGGAACAGCTGGCGGATTCGGGTTTGCATATCCATTGGTGATTGACCTTCAAGGTGGCAAGCGCGTCCGGTATCTGACGGACGACGCGCTTGCGGTTCGCTAGGGCTGGGCGGCATCGTGCAGCAGTCGCTGCGTAATGGATCGTTCAGCTATCAAATGCGTTGCGGATCCAGTTCAGGTTCTCGGTTTGTCCGGGCGCGGCGATCGCGACGACGTCGAATCGGCAAGGGCTTCGTGCCCAGCGGCTTTCCTTCTGCAGGAACAGCTGGGCGGCCCTGATCAGCTTCTGTTGCTTGCGCGTATCGACGCTTTCCAGTGCGCCGCCCCATGCGGCGTGGCGTCTGTAGCGGACCTCGACGAATACTACTGTATCGCCGTCGAGCATGACCAGATCAAGCTCGCCGCTGCGGCAGGACCAGTTGCGCTCAAGCAGGCGAAGCCCTTTGCCGCAGAGGTAGCTCAGTGCGAGGGCTTCGGCAGAGCGTCCGCTGCTCTGGCTGTGGCTCATTACTGCGTTTCGTCCAGGCGCTCCACTGCGCCGTCGCGGAACTGGGCCCATGGCAGTTGGCGCTCGATGCGCTGCTGCGGGTTCAGGCTCAGGGTGCCGGAGAGCCCTTCCAGGTGTGTGTCCGGAAGCGCCAGCAGCTGGTTCAGCCGTGGCGCCAACAGGTATGCGTCGGCACCCATCGCGTAAAGGCGGCCCAGGGTGCCGCCAGCCTGCGGCCACTTTTGCTCGACTTCCTGACGTAGTGGCAGCTGGTCGTCCAGCAGCCAAGGGGTTTCGGCGAAGCGTATGCCCTCGAGATCCAGGTATTGGGTACGGTCGTGGCTGGCCGCGTGCAGATGCGAGGTGGCGTAGACTGGAAGGTCGCCGGCATATTGGAAGATCAGGGTGGGTCTGACCTGCTGGGCCTGTTGTGGTGTCGCCGCGAGGAAGATGAAGTCTACGTCCTGGCGGCGGGTCGGTTGGCTGGTGGTGGAGGCGTCGGTGACGCTGCTGACCCGACCGGCGCGGTTCTCGCTGTTGCGTAGCTGCAGTAGGTCAGCAATCTGGTTGGCCAGTTGCACCGGCTCAGCCAGTGGCTCGGCAGCCACTAGCGTTCCGCCGAGCTCCTGCCAGCTCTGGCGAAATGCGTCGAGAACTCGGCCGCCCCAGTCGCCTCGAGGTGCTAGCGCGATCGCGCGGCGATGGCCGTCCGCCCAGGCACGTCTAGCGACTTCCCGGGCTTCGTCTTCGGCGGCAAGGCCGAACTGGAAGAGCTGTGGAGGAGTGCGCTGTCCGGCGTCGCTGTAGTTAAGTGCCAGCGTGGTGATGGGGAGTTGGTCTCGCTCGGCGAGTTGGCGAACCAGATCCTTTTCCAGTGGGCCGACGACAAGCTGCACGCCGGCGGCCTGAGCTTGGCGATAGAAGTCGTCGATGGAGGTCATGCGGCTGCTGTCATAGAGCTCGATGCGTAGTGCTTGTCCGCTCTGCTGGGCATGCAGATGGGCGGCTAGAAAGCCGTCCCGCAGGGCCCGCGCCACGCTCGCTAGCTGACCCTCCATGGGAAGCAGAAGCGCGACGTGATTCAGTGGCTGATCGGCCAGCTCTCGTAGTTTTTGCAGCGGTTCGGGCAGTTGCTGTGCGGCAGGGTGCTGTGGGTTCTGTGCAATCCACTCATCTATAGCGCGCTGTTGCTGAGCTACTGTGCCGGCTCGCTTCAGGGACAAGGCAAGCGCCTGCCAGCCGGCAAGGTCCGCATCCGCCGCCCTCTGTAGTTCTTTCTCGGGTAGGGCGGATACGAGCTTCCAGATGCGTTCGTGGTTCGCTCGCGCCTGTTCGCCGCTCAGCAGCGGGGCGGTGAAAACCCGCTCACGTGCAGCGGCGTGCAATTTGTTGGTCGCCTCAAGTGCCTCTGCGCGTGCCAGCTGACTGCGAACCTGCTGCTCCACCGGTAGTTCGGCCAGGCGCTCGAATGCCGGGTGGCGGAATGCCTGCACGGCCCGTTCCGGCTCGTCATCGGCGAGCGCGATTTCCGCTTGTAAGGTCAGTGCAAAGATCTGCTGCGCCGGTTTGAGCGCTTCCACCTGGACCTGTTCGAGAATGCTGCGAGCCTGTGCATTGTTGTCCTGTTGGAAGCTCTGGTCTGCTGCGGCCAGGCGCAGCTGTGCGGCTTGTTCGGGGTCGCTCTGCTCGGCCTTTTGCAGCAACTGCTGGGTAGAAGCCTGAGGGGTGCGAGGCAGCTCGCCAAGAGTTGACGAGGGGGAGCTGGCGCAGGCTGCAAGTATGGAGGCGATGCAGAGAAGAAAGATGGGGCGTAAGCAGGCCATTAGATGATCGTTCCTGAAAGCACTGGCGAGTGTTGGCGGATTGTACCCAAGCACTGGAGAGGCCGCGATGTTGCGGCGGTGAATCGGGCTACAATGCGCATTTCCGTGACAGAGGTAAGCCCTTGTGACTGCCAGCGATGGTGCGAATTCCGGAGTAGGTACGCTTTATGTCGTCGCTACGCCTATTGGCAATCTGGAGGACATCAGTGCCCGCGCGCTGCGGGTGCTTAAAGAGGTGTCGTTGATCGCTGCGGAGGATACCCGGCACTCATCCCGCCTGCTTGCACACTTCGGTATTCAGACGCCTTTGGCTGCATGCCACGAGCACAACGAGCGTGAAGAGGGTGGTCGGTTCCTCGGTCGGCTGCAGGCGGGCGAGAGCGTGGCGTTGATTTCCGATGCCGGTACGCCGTTGATTTCTGATCCGGGCTATCACCTCGTGCGTCAGGCCCGCGCTGCGGGTATTGCCGTTGTGCCGGTGCCGGGTGCTTGTGCACTGATTGCTGCACTGTCGGCGGCTGGTTTGCCGTCGGATCGGTTCATTTTTGAAGGTTTCCTGCCTGCCAAGGCAGCAGCGCGCCGTGCGCGCCTTGAGGTCCTCAAAGAAGAGCCGCGCACGCTGATCTTTTATGAGGCTCCGCACCGCATTCTCGAATCGCTCTGTGATTTCGAGGATGTGTTCGGTTCCGATCGGCTTGCAGTGTTGGGTCGCGAGCTGACCAAGACATTCGAAACGCTGAAAGGGCTGCCGTTGGGCGATCTGCGTGCTTGGGTCGCGGCTGACAGCAACCAGCAGCGGGGTGAGTGCGTGGTGCTTGTCGAGGGTTGGCAAGCGCCACGGGATGAAAGTGCGGTGGGCGCGGAGTCGCTCCGGGTGCTTGATCTATTGCTTGCCGAAATGCCGCTCAAACGAGCGGCAGCCGTAGCGGCGGAAATTACCGGTGTACGCAAGAACCTGCTCTATCAGGCGGCGTTGGAGCGCAAATAGTCGTCGGCGATGACCGCGTCCGTTAGGTGGTGCGCTTGCAGGCGGCGCCTCACGACGATACTCTGGCGCCCGGAGAGTCGATCGGACAGTCGCTGTCTCTTTTTGTTCCGGCAAGAAGGGAGGGAGGAAAGTCCGGGCTCCATAGGGCGAAGTGCCAGGTAACGCCTGGGAGGCGTGAGCCTACGGAAAGTGCCACAGAAAATAACCGCCTAAGCGCTTCGGCGCCGGTAAGGGTGAAAAGGTGCGGTAAGAGCGCACCGCACGGCTGGCAACAGTTCGTGGCTAGGTAAACCCCACTTGGAGCAAGACCAAATAGGGATCCATTGGCGTGGCCCGCGCTGGATCCGGGTAGGTTGCTAGAGGCAGTCAGTGATGGCTGTCGTAGAGGAATGGCTGTCCTCGACAGAACCCGGCTTACAGATCGACTCTCCTCCTCTTACTTCCTTTCGTAACCTGTATTTTTAATTCCGAAAGATTCTTGCTCTTAACAAAGTACTTTAACTTTGTTGGGCAACGCCTTGCGCTTCCTCGAAATTGTCTTTTCATCCCTCCGCTGTTCTCGTCATATCTCCTGTTAGCGCCGCTAAATTGCCGCTCCGTAAGGCTTTTTCCCCTCCGGCTCGCCTTGACGGTGGGGCGGCTGCGTTTCTATAGTGCGCACAAGTGGTAGGAAGTGGCAGAAAGTGGGTAAATATGGGCATGGATAGCTAATTCAGGGGAAGCGCAGCCGTGTTTCGCGGAGCTAACGCCATCAGTCTCGACGCCAAAGGCCGGCTAGCCATGCCCAGCCGGTATCGCGACGAGCTGAATTCCCGTGGCGATGGCCAGCTGATCATCACGATCGATGCCGTGGACCGCTGTTTATGTATTTACCCGTTGCCCGAGTGGGAGCTCATCGAGACAAAGCTTCGCGAGTTGCCGTCCCTGCGCGAAGAAGCCCGTCGTCTGCAGCGGCTGTTGATCGGTAATGCGGTTGATCTGGAGATGGATGGCAGTGGTCGGGTGGTGGTGCCGCCACGTCTTCGGGACTACGCCCGGCTAGACAAGCGGGCGATGCTCGTTGGTCAACTGAACAAGTTTCAACTGTGGAACGAGGACGACTGGAACGCGATTTCTGATGCGGACCTGGCGGCCATCAAGCAACCCGGCGGTCTGCCGGAAGAACTACGTGACCTTATCCTGTGAACCAGATCAGCAGCCTGCGACATATCACCGTGTTGCTCGACGAAGCCGTCGCGGCGCTGAACGTGCGTCCAGATGGGCGCTATCTGGATGGGACCTTCGGGCGAGGCGGTCATAGCCGGCTGCTATTGCAGCAGCTCGGTCCTGATGGCCAATTGCTAGGCTTCGACAAGGACCCGTTAGCCATCGCTACGGGGCAAGCACTGGCGGCCGAGGACGGCCGCTTTGTCGTTGTGCAGAGAAGTTTTGCCGAGCTGGGCGAGGAAGTCGCGCAACGCGGCTGGGTCGGGACTGTCAGCGGTGTTTTGCTGGATCTTGGTGTCTCCTCGCCACAGCTGGATGATGCGGAGCGTGGGTTCAGTTTCCTCAATGATGGTCCGCTGGACATGCGTATGGACCCCAGTCGTGGTCTCAGCGCTGCGGAATGGATCGCCCAGGCGGACGAGGACGAAATCGCGCGGGTATTTAAGGAATACGGCGAAGAGCGTTTTGCCAAACGCATGGCGCGTGCCGTGGTGCAGCGCCGTGCCGAGGCACCTTTCCAGCGTACGGCTGATCTCGCCAAGGTGCTGACCGAGGCCAATCCCGCCTGGGAGAAGGGCAAGAATCCGGCAACGCGTGCGTTTCAGGGGCTGCGCATCTATATCAATAATGAGCTGGGCGACCTGGAACGCGGTCTCGACGCAGCGCTGGAGGCTCTGGAGGTTGGTGGTCGGCTGGTCGTCATCAGTTTCCATTCGCTGGAAGATCGGATCGTCAAGCAGTTCATGCGTCGCCACGCCAAGGGTGAGGCGGACAAGTTGCCACGCGACCTGCCAATCATTCCAAAGGCTTTCGAACCGAGGCTGAAGCTGTTTGGCAAGCCGCAGTACGCTTCGGATGCCGAGGTGAAGGCCAACCCGCGTTCGCGCAGCGCTGTGATGCGCGTGGCGGAGAAGCTACGGTGAGTCGCATGCTGCGTTCCATGCCCAACGGCAGCCTGCTGATGCTGGTGCTGTTCGTCAGCGTTCTACTATCAGCGATTGCGGTCGCCTACTGTGCCCATTGGAATCGCCAGTTGCTAAACGAGCTCTATGGTGAGCTCAGTGTGCGTGACAAGGCTCAGGCCGAGTGGGGTCGCCTGATTCTCGAACAGAGCACCTGGACCGCGCACAGTCGTATCGAGACGCTGGCGACCGACCAGCTGCGCATGCACATTCCCGCGGCCGCAGACGTCAGGCTGGTGAAGCCATGATGAATCTTCAGGGCGCACTCTATCCGTGGCGTTTTCGCATCGTGTTGGTGCTGCTGGCACTGCTCGTGGGTGCGATCGCCTGGCGCATCGTCGATCTTCAGGTGATGGATCAGGGCTTTCTGAAGGGGCAGGGCGACGCGCGCAGCGTTCGTCATATTCCGATTCCGGCGCACCGCGGGTTGATTACCGACCGCAACGGCGAACCGCTCGCTGTAAGTACGCCGGTTACTACGCTGTGGGGTAACCCCAAGGAACTGCAGGCCGCACGTGCTCGTTGGCCGGAGCTGGCCAAGGCGCTGGGTCAGGAAGCCGCAATCCTGAGCGAGCGCCTGCAGTCGCAGGCGTCTCGTGAGTTTATCTATCTGGTACGCGGCCTGACTCCAGAGCAGGGGCAGGACATTCTCGATCTGAAGATCCCAGGGGTTTATGCCCAAGAGGAGTTTCGGCGCTTCTACCCTGCAGGCGAAGTGGCCGCCCACGTGGTGGGCTTCACCGACATCGATGATCGTGGCCGCGAAGGCATGGAACTCGCGTATGACGAATGGCTGGCAGGCGTGCCGGGCAAGCGCCAAGTGCTCAAGGATCGTCGTGGTCGCCTGATCAAGGATGTACAGGTGGTGAAAAATGCCAAGGCGGGCAAAGCCATGGCGTTGTCGATTGATCTCCGCCTGCAGTACCTCGCCCACAGTGAGCTGCGCAATGTGGTGCACGAGTACGGCGCCAAGGCTGCCAGCCTGGTGATGGTCGACGTAAAGACTGGCGAAATCCTCGCCATGGCCAACCAGCCCACCTACAACCCGAACAATCGCCGCAACCTGCAGCCGGCCGCCATGCGCAATCGCGCCATGATCGACGTCTTCGAACCAGGTTCGACCGTCAAACCATTCAGCATTGCTGCGGCGTTGGGAACCGGTAAGTACCAGCCGGATTCGGTCGTCAATACGCTGCCTGGATGGATGCGCATTGGCCGCTACACCATCCGCGATGTCTCCCGCGGTGGCATGCTCTCGCTGACCGGCATTCTGATGAAATCGAGCAACGTCGGTATCAGCAAGATCGCCCTGGATATCGGCGCCGAGCCGGTTTACGCCGTGATGCAGCAGGCTGGATTTGGCCAGGACACCGGGCTTGGCTTCCCCGGCGAGCGTGTGGGCAATCTGCCCAATCATCGCAAGTGGCGGGACGCCGAGACCGCGTCGTTGGCCTATGGCTATGGCCTGTCGGTAACTGCGGTTCAGCTGGCCCATGCCTATGCGGTACTGGGCAATCAGGGCTCCAACGTTCCGCTTTCCTTGCTGCGCCTGGATCGGCCGCAGGACGGCGTGCAGGTCATTGACAAGCAGATATCCGGAACGGTTCTGCAGATGCTGCGGGCAGTGGTCGAGGAAGAGGGTGGCGGCGGCGCGCGAGCCAAGGTGCCGGGCTACCACGTCGGCGGTAAGAGCGGTACCGCGAAGAAGATTTCCGGCACTGGCGGCTACACCAAGGACGCCTACCGTTCATTCTTCGCTGGCGTCGCGCCGCTTTCCAACCCGCGGATCGCTGCGGTGGTCGTCGTCGACGAACCGAGCAAGGGCCAGTATTACGGTGGTCTGGTCGCGGCGCCGGTCTTCGGCAAGGTCATGGCCCGTGCGCTACGCCTGATGAACGTCGCACCGGACAACCTGCCGCCGCCTGCGGAGCTGCAGACGGCCGAAGCGGCAAAAGGCAAGGGAGGGCGCATCTGATGCCGATGCCATTGAGTCACCTGCTGCCCCAGGCTGGCAGCGACGTGTTGATTCGCGAGCTGACCCTGGACAGCCGCAAGGTTCGCGGCGGGGACCTGTTCCTTGCTGTGCCGGGACTGCAGTTCGATGGCCGTGACCACGTACAGGATGCCATTGCCCGCGGTGCAGCCGCGGTCGCGTATGAAGCGGAAGGTCTCCATCAGGCTCTGACCGGGAACGCGGTAATGGTTCCGGTACAGCATCTGGCCAGCCAGCTGTCGGCGATTGCCGGACGTTTTTACGGCGAGCCGAGTCGCAATCTGCGGCTGGTAGGCGTCACCGGCACTAACGGCAAAACCAGCGTGAGCCAGCTGATCGCTCAAGCGCTCGACCGCCTCGGTGAGTCCTGCGGGATCATCGGAACGCTGGGTACCGGTTTTCATGGGCAGCTGGAGTTGGGGAAGCACACCACGCCGGACGCCATCGGGGTGCAAGCGACGCTGGCCAACCTGAAGCAGGAAGGTGCCCGCGCAGTCGCGATGGAGGTGTCCTCGCACGGTCTGGATCAGGGCCGAGTCGCGGCGCTGGATTTCGATGTTGCTGTGTTCACCAACCTGTCGCGGGACCATCTGGACTATCACGGCACGATGGACGCTTATGGCGCGGCCAAGGCGCGCCTGTTCGATGTGCCGGGCCTGCGCTGTCGCGTCATCAACCTCGACGATGGTTTCGGCCGCGCGCTGGCGGGCGAAGACCGCGAGTCACGGCTGATCACCTACAGCCTGGAAGACCCCTCGGCCTATCTCTACTGCGCCGAAGCGCGGCTCGACGACGATGGCATTCATGCACGGCTGATCACGCCGCAGGGCGAGCGTTCGCTGCGCAGTCCGTTGTTGGGCCGCTTCAATGTCAGCAATGTATTGGCTGCCGTCGGCGCCCTGCTCGGCATGGATTACCCGCTGGATGAAATCCTCGCTGTACTGCCCGAGCTCGAAGGCCCTGCCGGCCGCATGCAGCGCCTGGGAGGCGGCGACCATCCGCTGATCGTCGTCGACTATGCGCACACACCCGATGCGTTGGAAAAGGTCCTTACCGCCCTGCGTCCCCACGCTCGTGGCAGGCTGCTCTGCCTGTTCGGTTGTGGCGGCGACCGTGACCGCGGCAAGCGGTCACTGATGGCCGAGGTTGCGGAGCGCCTGGCCGACGGCATCGTGGTTACCGACGACAATCCGCGCAACGAAGCGCCGGAGCGCATTCTCGACGATATCCGTTCGGGTTTCGTCAATCCTGCGGCTGTCACCTTCACCCATGGTCGTGCCCAGGCGATTGCCAGTCTGATCGCCGCCGCGCGAGCAGAAGACGTCGTGGTGCTGGCTGGTAAAGGTCACGAGGACTATCAGGAAATTCGCGGCGAGCGCCTGCCGTTCTCCGATCTTGAGGAAGCCTGCAGGGCGCTGTCCATCTGGGAGAAGCCCAATGCTTGAATCGATGCGCCTGAGCGAGTTGCAGCAGCCATTGGCCGGTCGCCAGGTGGGGGCCGATGTCAGCTTCGCCGCGGTGAGTACCGATAGCCGGGCAATCGAGCCTGGGCAGCTGTTCATTGCGCTGACCGGGCCTCGCTTCGACGGCCACGCCTATCTGGCGGATGTTGCCGCGAAGGGCGCTGTCGCGGCACTCGTCGAGCGCGAGATCGAGACTTCACCGCTGCCGCAGTTGGTTGTTGCCGATACCCGCTTGGCGCTCGGGCGCCTGGGCGCGCGCAACCGCGACGCCTTCAACGGTCCGGTCGTTGCGATCACCGGTTCCAGCGGTAAAACCAGCGTGAAGGAAATGCTCGCCAGCATTTTGCGTAGCGCGCACGGGCAGAACGCCGTACTGGCGACTCGCGGCAATCTCAATAACGATCTGGGCGCACCACTGACCCTCCTCGAGCTGAGCGCCGAGCACCGCGCCGCGGTCATCGAGCTCGGTGCGTCGCGACCAGGCGACATCGCTTACACGGTGAAGCTGGTGCGCCCGGATGTCAGTCTGATTACCAACGCCGGGACCGCCCATGTCGGCGAGTTCGGCGGCCCGCACAAGATCGTCGAAGCCAAGGGCGAGATTCTCGATGGTTTGAGTGAAAGCGGCATTGCCGTGCTGAATCGTGATGACAAGGCCTATCCGGTCTGGGCCGAGCGTGTTGCCGGCAAACGGATCGTCTCTTTCGGTCTGGCCAACCCGCTCGCCGATTTTTCCGCCGGATCGATCGCCTACGATCGGCGCGGTTGCCCGAGCTTCGTGCTGACCGGCCCGCTGGGCAATCTCCGTATCCAGCTCAATCTGCTGGGCCGGCATAACGTTGCCAATGCCTTGGCGGCAGCCGCGGCGGCTTATGCGCTAGGTGTCGACGCCGATGCTGTTGTCGCCGGGCTGCAGCAGCTGCAGCCGGTCAAGGGCCGCGCCGTGGCGCAGATACTCGCCAATGGCGTGCGTCTGATTGATGACAGCTACAACGCCAATCCGGCATCGATCTGCGCCGCGATCGACGTACTGGCCAGCTTTGCCGGTCGCACCATCCTTGTGTTGGGTGACATGGGCGAGTTGGGCGAGTGGGCCGAGCAGGGCCATCGTGAAGTCGGCGCCTACGCGGTTGGCAAGGTCGACACACTCTACGCGGTAGGGCCGCTGATGGCCCATGCGGTTCAGGCGTTCGGTCCGGGGGCGCGGCACTTCGCCGACCAGGCCAGCCTCATCGACAGCCTGCGTGCCGAACAGGGCAGCGGCACCACCATTCTGATCAAGGGCTCACGTAGCGCGGCGATGGACAAAGTCGTCGATGCGCTCGCTGGGCCATCCATGGAGAAACACTGATGCTGCTGCTGCTCGCCGAGTATCTGCAACAGTTCCACAAGGGCTTCGCGGTCTTCCAGTACCTGTCGCTGCGTGGAATTCTCGGCGTACTCACTGCGCTCGTGCTGTCGCTGTGGATGGGCCCTTGGCTGATCCGCACACTGCAGATGCGCCAGATTGGCCAGTCCGTGCGTACCGACGGTCCGCAGTCGCACCTGTCCAAATCCGGCACACCGACCATGGGTGGCGCGCTGATTCTCAGTGCCATCGCAATCAGTACGTTGCTATGGGCCGACCTGGCCAACCGTTACGTCTGGGTGGTGCTGGCGGTGACCTTGCTGTTCGGCGCGATCGGTTGGGTCGATGACTACCGCAAGGTGATCGAGAAGAACTCCCGTGGCTTGCCGAGCCGCTGGAAGTATTTCTGGCAGTCGGTCTTCGGCCTTGGGGCAGCGGTATTCCTTTATATGACTGCACAGACGCCGGTTGAAACCACGCTGATCCTGCCGCTGCTGAAGAACATCGAGATCCCGCTGGGGATTGGTTTCGTGGTGCTGACCTATTTCGTCATCGTCGGCTCGAGCAACGCGGTAAACCTCACCGACGGGCTGGATGGCCTCGCGATCATGCCAACGGTGATGGTCGGCGGCGGCCTGGGCATCTTCTGTTATCTCTCCGGGAACGTGAATTTTGCCGAATACCTGCTCATTCCTTACGTGCCGGGCGCGGGCGAGCTAATCGTCTTCTGCGGTGCGCTGATTGGCGCGGGTCTCGGTTTTCTCTGGTTCAACACCTATCCGGCGCAGGTGTTCATGGGTGATGTCGGCGCACTGGCGCTGGGCGCCGCGTTGGGCACCATTGCCGTGATCGTTCGCCAGGAAGTCGTGCTGTTCATCATGGGCGGCGTGTTTGTGATGGAAACCCTGTCGGTGATGATCCAGGTCGCCAGCTTCAAGCTGACCGGCAAGCGCGTGTTCCGCATGGCGCCGATTCACCACCATTTCGAACTCAAGGGCTGGCCCGAACCCCGGGTAATCGTGCGCTTCTGGATCATCACCGTGATCCTGGTGCTCGTCGGTCTCGCCACCCTGAAACTGAGGTAATTGAGAGTGCTCATTGCTTCCGACCAGTTCCGCATCGTTGTCGGCCTCGGCAAGAGCGGCATGTCCTTGGTACGCCATCTGGCGCGCCGTGGCCTGCCGTTTGCCGTTGCCGATACTCGTGCGAACCCGCCGGAGCTGGCCACGCTCAAGGCCGAGTATCCGCACGTGCAGGTGCGCTGCGGTGAGCTGGACGTTGATTTCCTCTGTACCGCCAGCGAATTGCTGGTGAGCCCGGGGCTGGCTGTCAGCACGCCGGCCCTGCAGGAAGCCGCCGCCCGCGGCGTCAAGCTGTCGGGCGATATCGAACTATTCGCCCGAGAGGCCAAGGCACCGATCATCGCGATCACCGGTTCCAATGCCAAGAGCACCGTAACCACGCTGGTCGGCGAGATGGCCGTAGCGGCCGGGCGCAAGGTGGCGGTCGGCGGAAACCTCGGCACTCCCGCGCTGGATCTGCTTTCCGACGATGTCGAGCTTTACGTGCTTGAGCTGTCGAGCTTTCAGCTCGAAACCACCGAGCAGCTCAATGCCGAGGTGGCGACCTGCCTGAACATCAGCGAAGACCACATGGACCGCTACAGCGGGCTGCCGGCCTATCACCAGGCCAAGCACCGCATCTTCCGGGGTGCGCGGCAGGTGGTGGTCAATCGTGACGATCGCCTCAGCCGGCCGCTGGTGGGGGAGGATATACCGACCTGGACCTTTGGCCTCGGCAAGCCGGACTTCAAGGGGTTCGGGCTGTTCGAAGACAAGGGTGAGAAGTATCTGGCCTTCCAGTTCGAGGCGCTGATGCCGGTTCGCGAGCTGAAGATGCGCGGTGCGCACAATCAGTCCAACGCGCTGGCGGCGCTGGCGCTGGGGCACGCAGTAGGGCTGCCGTTCGAGCCGATGCTCGAGACGCTGCGCCGATTCGCCGGGCTGCCGCATCGCTGCCAATGGGTCGGACAGCGCGGCAATGTCAGTTTCTACGATGATTCCAAGGCGACCAATGTCGGCGCTGCGCTGGCCGCGATCGAAGGCCTGGGTGCAGACATCGACGGCAAGCTGGTGCTGATCGCCGGCGGTGACGGCAAGGGTGCCGACTTCTCCGGACTGCGTGCGCCCGTCGCACGTTACTGCCGTGCCGTGGTACTGCTCGGGCGCGATGCGTTGCGTCTGGCCGAGGCGCTGGGCGATGCGACCGCCCTGGTGCACGTGGGCAGTCTGGGCGAGGCCGTGCAGCGCGCCGCCGAATTTGCGGAGGCGGGCGATGCGGTACTGCTCTCGCCGGCGTGCGCCAGCCTGGATATGTTCAAGAATTTCGAAGAGCGCGGTCGCCTGTTTGCCGCTGCGGTGGAGGCGCTCGACTGATGCTCGCTTTCCTGCGACATGCACCTTCGCCTCTATTCGGTCGCCGCGGCCTGGATCTGGATTTTCCGATGCTCGCCGGCTGCCTGGCGCTGCTCGGCCTGGGTCTGGTGATGATTACCTCGGCCTCGTCGGAAGTGGCCGCGGTCAATTCCGGCAACCCTCTGTATCACATGATCCGCCACCTCGTTTACGTGCTGCTGGGCCTTGGCGCCGGTGCAGCGATGTTGCTGGTGCCATTGTCTGTCTGGCAGCGCATGGACTGGATGCTGTTGCTGGCTGCGTTCGGGCTGCTGATTCTGGTGCTGCTGCCGGGCGTCGGCCGGGAAGTGAACGGCTCGATGCGCTGGATTGGTTTCGGGGCGTTCAACGTGCAGCCTTCCGAGCTGGCCAAGGTGTTCGTGGTGATTTACCTCGCCGGGTATCTGGTGCGCCGGCAGGAGGAAGTCCGCGAGAGCATGTGGGGCTTTGCCAAGCCGTTCCTGGTGCTGCTGCCAATGGCCTTCCTGCTGCTGCTGGAACCGGACTTCGGTGCCACTGTAGTGATGATGGGCGCCGCGGTTGCGATGCTGTTTCTCGGCGGTGTGGGGATGATCCGCTTCAGTCTGCTGGTAATCGCGGCGGTCGGCGCTGTGGTGGTGCTGGTGCAGACGCAGGAATATCGTCTGCAGCGCCTGATCACCTTCACCGATCCTTGGGCAGACCAGTACGGGGCCGGCTACCAGCTGACCCAGGCGCTCATTGCCTTCGGGCGTGGCGAGTGGCTTGGTGTTGGCTTGGGCAATAGCGTGCAGAAGCAGTTCTACCTGCCTGAAGCGCATACCGACTTCGTGTTCTCCGTACTGGCCGAAGAACTTGGGATGGTCGGCGCGCTGGCGACCATCGCGCTGTTCGCCTTCGTCGGTGTCCGTGCGTTGTATATCGGCCTGTGGGCGGAAAAGGCCCGGCAGTTCTTCGCCGCTTACGTTGCCTGGGGGCTGGCGTTCCTCTGGTTGGGCCAGTTCCTGATCAACGTCGGGGTGAATGTCGGCCTGCTGCCGACCAAGGGCCTGACGCTGCCGTTCCTCAGCTATGGCGGCAGCTCGTTGGTAGTGACCTGCGCGAGCATGGCGCTGTTGCTGCGCATCGAGTGGGAAAGCCGCACCGTGCTGGGCAGCGAGGACACCGAATTCGACGAGGCCGATTTCGCCGAGCCGCCGACCAAGGAGGCCGCCCATGGCCGCTAATGTCCTGATCATGGCAGGCGGTACCGGCGGCCACGTGTTCCCAGCATTGGCCTGCGCCCGTGAGTTCCAGGCGCGCGGCTATGCCGTGCATTGGCTCGGCACGCCGCGTGGCATCGAGAACGAGCTGGTGCCGGCGGCGGGTCTGCCATTACATCTTATTCAGATCAGCGGGTTGCGCGGCAAGGGCCTCGCATCGCTGATCAAGGCGCCGCTGCAACTGGTCCGCTCGCTGTTCCAGGCTCGCCGCATTATTCGCGAGCTGCGTCCGGTGTGCGTGCTGGGGCTCGGCGGCTACGTCACCGGTCCGGGTGGTCTGGCGGCCAAACTGGCCGGTGTGCCGCTGGTGATTCACGAACAGAACGCCGTCGCCGGCACCGCCAACCGCAGCCTTGCGCCGCTGTCCAGCCGCGTTTGCGAAGCCTTCCCGGATACCTTCAAGGCCAGCGCCAAGCGCCGCACCACGGGCAACCCTGTGCGTGAAGAGCTGTTTCTGGAAACCCCTCGCGACACCCTGATCGGCCGCCGGCCGCGGCTGCTGGTGTTGGGGGGCAGCCTGGGTGCCGAACCGTTGAACAAATTGCTGCCTGCCGCATTGGCGCAGCTGCCGCCGGAACTGCGCCCGGAAGTGTTTCACCAGGCTGGCAAGCAGCACGCCGAACTCACTATGCAGCGCTATGCAGAAGTTGCAGTCGAGGCCGAGGTTGCGCCCTTCATCAAGGACATGGCGCGTGCCTACGCCTGGGCCGATTTGGTCATCTGCCGTGCCGGCGCGCTCACCGTGTGCGAGCTGGCTGCCGCTGGCCTGCCGTCCTTTCTGGTGCCGCTGCCCCATGCGATCGATGACCATCAGACACGCAATGCCGAATATCTGGCGAAGGAGGGCGCCGCCGTCCTTCTGCCGCAAGCCAAGACTGATGCGGCCGCGCTCGCCGCTCAGCTGACCGAGGTAATGATGCAGCCGGAAAAACTCAAGGCCATGGGCGCTACCGCGCGCCGCCTGGCCCGGCCCGACGCCACCCGCAGCGTGGTCGAAATCTGCTTGGAGGTGGCCCATGGCTAAGTCTCCCGCCGCGGTGAAGGCGGAAGTACGCCGCATGCGCCGCATTCGCCGCATCCACTTCGTCGGTATTGGCGGGGTAGGCATGTGCGGCATCGCCGAGGTGTTGCTCAACCTCGGCTACGAGGTGTCCGGCTCGGATCTCAAAGAGTCTGCCAGTACTGACCGCCTGCAGAGCTTTGGTGCGCAGATATTCATCGGCCATCAGGCCGGTAATGTCGCTGGCGCCGACGTGCTGGTAGTGTCCAGCGCGGTCAACTCGGCGAACCCGGAAGTCGCCCTGGCGCTCGAGCAGCGCATCCCGGTCGTGCCGCGTGCGGAGATGCTGGCCGAGCTGATGCGCTATCGCCACGGTATCGCTGTTGCCGGCACCCATGGCAAAACCACCACCACCAGCCTGCTAGCCTCGGTATTTGCCGCCGGTGGGCTCGACCCGACTTTTGTCATCGGCGGCCGTCTCACCGCGGCTGGCACCAACGCCCAGCTCGGTAGCAGCCGTTACCTGATCGCTGAGGCGGACGAGAGCGATGCAAGCTTTCTCCACCTGCAGCCGATGGTGGCGGTGGTGACCAATATCGACGCCGACCACATGAGCACTTACGGTGGCGACTTCGGCAAATTGAAGAAAACCTTCGTCGAGTTCCTGCACAACCTGCCGTTCTATGGCCTGGCGGTGCTGTGCGTCGACGATCCGTTCGTGCGCGAGATCATTCCCCAGATCGGCCGGCCGACCACCACCTACGGTTTCAGCGAAGACGCCGACGTGCGTGCGATCAATGTCCGTCAGGAAGGCATGCGTACCTATTTCACCGTGCTGCGTGACGGCTGCGAGCCGCTCGATGTGTCGGTGAACATGCCTGGCAACCACAACGTCCTCAATGCCCTGGCCACCATCGCCATTGCAACCGATGAGGGTATCGACGACCAGGCCATCGTTCAGGGACTTGCCGAGTTCGCCGGCGTCGGCCGCCGCTTCCAGGTATACGGCGAGCTGCCAGTCGACGATGGCAGCGTGATGTTGGTCGACGACTACGGCCACCACCCGCGCGAAGTCGCTGCCGTGATCAAGGCGGTGCGTGGCGGTTGGCCGGAGCGCCGTCTGGTGATGGTCTATCAGCCTCACCGCTACAGCCGCACCCGCGACCTCTATGACGATTTCGTACAGGTGCTGGGTGAGTCCAATGTGCTGCTGCTGATGGAGGTCTATCCGGCGGGTGAGGAGCCGATCCCTGGCGCCGACAGCCGTCAGCTGTGTCACAGCATCCGCCAGCGCGGCCAGCTGGACCCGATCTACGTCGAGCGAGGCGTTGACCTCGCTCCGCTGGTCAAGCCGCTGCTGCGTGCCGGTGACATTCTGCTTTGCCAAGGTGCCGGCGATATCGGTGGGCTGGCGCCGCAACTGCTGAGAAGCCCGCTGTTTGGTGGCGATGGCTCCACGAGGAAATCCCAATGACGGCCCTGCATTCGACTCGCGACCCGAAGACGTTCGGCCGCGTAGCCGTACTTTTCGGCGGCAAGAGCGCCGAGCGCGAAGTGTCCCTGAAATCCGGCGCGGCGGTTCTCAGCGCGTTGCAGGAGGCCGGTGTGGATGCGTTCGGCATCGATGCCGGCGATGACCTGCTGCAGCGCTTGAGCAACGAACGAATCGATCGCGCCTTCATCGTCCTGCACGGTCGCGGTGGCGAAGATGGCAGCATGCAAGGCCTGTTGGAGTGCGCAGGCATCCCCTATACCGGCAGTGGCATCCTGGCGTCGGCGCTGGCCATGGACAAGCTGCGCACCAAGCAGGTGTGGCAAAGCCTTGGCTTGCCGACGCCGCAGCATGCGGTGCTGGCGACGGAAGCTGATTGCACGGCTGCAGCGGAAACCCTGGGCTTTCCGCTGATCGTCAAACCAGCCCATGAGGGCTCGAGTATCGGCATGGCCAAGGTCGGTGAGCTGGCGGAGCTGATCAACGCTTGGCGTGCCGCCAGTACCTACGATTCACAAGTGCTGGTCGAACAGTGGATACAGGGCCCGGAATTCACCGTCGCGGTGCTGCACGGCCAAGTGTTGCCACCGATTGGTCTGGGCACACCGCACACCTTTTACGACTACGACGCCAAGTACCTGGCGTCCGACACCCAGTACCGCATTCCTTGCGGTCTCGACGCTGCGCGCGAAGAGGAGCTCAAGACGCTTTCTGCGCGTGCCTGCGAAGCGGTCGGTATTCGCGGCTGGGCTCGGGTCGACGTGATGCAGGACGCCAACGGCGAGTTCTGGCTGCTGGAAGTGAACACCGTGCCGGGCATGACCGATCACAGCCTGGTGCCGATGGCGGCACGTGCTGCTGGTCTGGATTTCCAGCAACTGGTGCTGAGCATTCTCGACGACAGCCTCGAGGCGGGGAGCTAGCCATGATCGCCACGCTGCGCCATTCGCAACCCGGGAACGGTCGTGCTTCGCGCAAGCCCGTGCAGCGGGGCGCGAGCCGCCTGGTGCAACCGCAGCCGCTGTCGCAGCGCCTGCCGAAGCCTAGCCTTGCCGGGCTGAAGCGGTTCGTCTGGCCGGTGCTGCTGGTTGGGCTGGTGGTTGGGCTTTACGAGCTGGGTGAACGCCTGCTGCCGTACGCCGATCGGCCGATTGCCAAGGTCAGCGTCCAAGGCGAACTGGGCTATGTCAGTCGTGAGGCGGTCCAGCAGCGCATCGCGCCTTTCGTCGAGCAGAGCTTCTTCAAGGTTGATCTGAACGGCATGCGCCACCAACTCGAACAGATGCCATGGATCGCCCACGTTGAAGTTCGCCGCGTCTGGCCAGACGCGGTGATGGTGCGTCTGGATGAACAATTGCCGATCGCCCGTTGGGGCGGTGAAGCATTGCTTAACAATAAAGGACAGGCTTTCTCGCCGGATGACCTGAGCCGATATGAACACTTGCCACATTTATATGGTCCGAAGCGGGCCCAACAGCGCGTCATGCAGCAATACCAGATGCTCAGCCAGATGCTGCGCCCGCTGGGATTCTCCATTTCCCGTCTCGAACTGCGTGAACGTGGGAGCTGGTTCCTGACCACCAACCAGGGCATCGAATTACTGCTGGGGCGGGACCAAGTTGTAGAAAAAATGCGTCGTTTCACTGCCATTTATCAAAAGGCACTGGAGCAGGAAAGCGAGAAAATCGCACGGATCGATCTGCGCTACGCGAACGGCCTGGCCGTCGCCTGGCATGAGCCGATCCCGACTGCGACGGATACGACCGTCGCTGCGAAGAATTGAGGAATGAAACACATGTCGAGCGTGCAAAGCGGCAAGATGATCGTCGGCCTGGACATCGGCACCTCCAAAGTGGTGGCGCTGGTGGGTGAAGTGACTGCCGACGGCGAGCTGGAAATCGTAGGGATCGGTACCCACCCCTCGCGCGGCTTGAAGAAGGGCGTGGTGGTCAACATCGAGTCCACGGTGCAGTCGATCCAGCGCGCCATCGAAGAAGCTCAGCTGATGGCCGGCTGCCGCATCCATTCGGCCTTCGTTGGTCTGGCCGGCAACCATATTCGTAGCCTGAATTCTCACGGTATCGTCGCGATCCGCGATCGTGAGGTCAGCACTGCAGATCTCGAGCGCGTACTCGATGCCGCGCAGGCGGTGGCGATTCCGGCCGATCAGCGTGTACTGCACACGCTGCCGCAGGACTACGTGATCGACAACCAGGAAGGCGTACGCGAGCCGCTGGGCATGTCCGGGGTGCGCCTGGAGGCTAAGGTCCACGTGGTCACCTGTGCGGTGAATGCAGCGCAGAATGTCGAAAAGTGCGTGCGTCGTTGCGGTCTCGAGGTGGACGACATCATCCTCGAACAACTGGCTTCGGCCCATGCCGTCCTCACCGACGACGAGAAAGAGTTGGGTGTCTGCCTGGTGGACATCGGTGGTGGCACTACCGACATCTGCATCTTCACCGAAGGTGCTATCCGCCATACGGCGGTCATTCCGATCGCGGGCGACCAAGTCACCAACGACATCGCCATGGCCCTGCGCACGCCGACTCAGTATGCCGAAGAGATCAAGATTCGTTATGCTTGCGCGTTGGCCAAGCTGGCTGGCGCGGGCGAGACCATCAAGGTTCCCAGCGTCGGTGATCGCCCGCCGCGCGAACTCTCGCGACAGGCTCTGGCAGAGGTGGTCGAGCCGCGTTACGACGAGCTGTTCACCCTGATTCAGGCGGAACTGCGGCGCAGCGGTTACGAGGATCTGGTCCCGGCCGGGATCGTTCTCACTGGCGGTACAGCGAAGATGGAAGGAGCCATCGACCTGGCCGAGGAAATCTTTCACATGCCGGTGCGCCTTGGCGTGCCGCACGGCGTCAAGGGACTGAGCGACGTAGTACGCAATCCAATCTATTCGACGGGCGTGGGCCTGCTGCTGTACGGACTGCAAAAGCAGGCCGACGGCCTTCCCGTGCCTGGCATCGGCAATTTCGCCGAGGAATCAAAGACGTCTGTTCTGGATCGGCTCAAGGGCTGGATCCAGGGCAATTTTTAAGCAGTGCGCTGTAAAACCAAAACTAGAAAGCTGGAAGGAGAGAGGGAAATGTTCGAACTCGTAGATCATACCCCGCAAAGTGCAGTCATCAAGGTCATCGGTGTCGGTGGCGGTGGCGGCAATGCCGTGAACCACATGGTTCGCAATAACGTCGAAGGCGTCGAATTCATTTGCGCCAATACCGACGCCCAGGCGCTCAAGAAGGTCGAAGCACGTACCGTGCTGCAGCTCGGCTCGGCCATCACCAAAGGCCTTGGCGCCGGCACCAACCCGGACATCGGTCGTCAGGCCGCGATGGAAGACCGTGAACGCATCGCCGAAGTGCTGGAAGGTGCGGACATGGTGTTCATCACCACCGGCATGGGCGGCGGTACCGGTACCGGCGCTGCCCCGATCATCGCTTCGGTCGCCAAGGAAATGGGCATCCTGACCGTCGCAGTGGTCACCCGTCCGTTCCCCTTCGAGGGCCGTCGCCGCATGCAGGTAGCTGATGAAGGCATCCGCGCGCTTTCCGATTGCGTCGATTCCTTGATCACCATTCCCAACGAGAAACTGCTGACCATCCTCGGCAAGGACGCCAGCCTGCTGGCCGCCTTCGCCAAGGCGGATGACGTGCTGGCCGGCGCCGTTCGTGGTATCTCCGACATCATGCAGCGTCCGGGCCTGATGAACGTCGACTTCGCCGACGTCAAGACCGTCATGGGCGAGATGGGCATGGCAATGATGGGCACCGGCTGCGCTACCGGGCCGAACCGTGCGCGCGAGGCGACCGAAGCCGCTATCCGCAACCCGCTGCTGGAAGACGTCAACCTGCAGGGCGCGCGTGGCATTCTGGTCAACATCACGGCTGGTCTGGATCTTTCTCTCGGCGAGTACGCTGCGGTAGGTGAGATCATCGAAGCCTTCGCTTCCGATGAAGCGACCGTCAAGGTCGGCGCCGTCATCGATCCAGATATGGCCGACGAGCTGCACGTCACCGTGGTCGCTACCGGTCTCGGCCCGCGCCATGAAAAACCCGTCAAGGTGGTGGACAATACTGTGCAGACCACTGTTGCCGCTTCTGCCGCACCGGTGCAGCGTCAACAGGAGCATGCGGCCGTCAACTACCGTGATCTGGAGCGCCCGACAGTAATGCGTAACCAGGCCCATGCAGCGGCCACTGCTGCGAAGATGAACCCGCAAGAGGATCTGGATTATTTGGATATTCCTGCGTTTCTGCGTCGTCAGGCCGATTGATTGAAGTTATCAGGAGTATTGTTGTGATTGGTGTTCAGCAAAGTTGGCTTCTGCTATTATCGCCGCCAATTGTTGAAAACAATTCGCAACTAGCGCTATAGCGAAGCAAAAGGCCATGATCAGACAACGCACACTAAAGAACATCATTCGCGCCACTGGCGTCGGCTTGCATTCGGGTGAAAAGGTATATCTCACCCTGAAACCGGCACCGGTGGACACCGGAATCGTGTTCTGTCGTACCGACCTCAATCCACCCGTGGAGATTCCCGCGCGGGCGGAGAACGTTGGCGAGACCACCATGTCCACGACGCTGGTCAACGGTGACGTCAAGGTCGATACAGTGGAGCATCTGCTGTCGGCAATGGCCGGCCTGGGGATCGACAACGCCTACGTCGAACTCTCCGCGTCGGAAGTGCCAATCATGGACGGCAGCGCTGGGCCTTTCGTATTCCTGATTCAATCCGCCGGCCTGCAGGAGCAGGACGCCCACAAGAAGTTCATCCGCATCAAGCGTGAAGTGACGGTCGAGGAGGGTGACAAGCGCGCTACCTTCCTGCCTTTCGACGGCTTCAAGGTGAGCTTCGAGATCGATTTCGATCACCCGGTTTTCAAGGGTCGCACCCAGACTGCCAGTGTGGATTTCTCGAGCACTTCCTTCGTCAAGGAAGTCAGCCGGGCACGTACCTTCGGGTTCATGCGCGACATCGAGTTCCTCCGCTCGCACAACCTGGCGCTCGGCGGCAGTGTTGAAAACGCAATCGTGGTGGACGAAACCAGTGTGCTCAATGAAGACGGCCTGCGTTACGAGGACGAGTTCGTGAAGCACAAGATTCTCGATGCCATTGGTGATCTGTACTTGTTGGGCACTAGCCTGATCGGCGAATTCCGCGGCTATAAATCCGGCCACGCGTTGAACAACCGCTTGCTACGCACCCTGATGGAACAAAAGGATGCGTGGGAACTGGTGACCTTCGATGACCCGCAGACCGCACCGATCTCCTACATGCGTCCGGTGGCAGCCGGCTAAGCTGTACCTCTCTTCCTAAATTTAAGGCCACCCTAGGGTGGCCTTTTTTTATGTTTCGCAAAGCTAACGGGAATGGCGTGCCGGCTGATTCAGCGAGGCGCCGGCAGGTCCTGGGCTAGTTCATGCCGTCCAGCAGGCCAGCCAGATCATCGGCGTGCTCTTCTTCCTGAGCGAGGATGTCCTCGAAGATGCGTCGGGTGGTCGGATCCTTGTCACCGATGTATTGCACGATCTCGCGGTAGCTGTCGATGGCGATACGCTCGGCCACCAGGTTCTCGAAAACCATGTCGCGCAGGCCGTTGCCTTCGGCGTATTGCGCGTGAGCGCGCTCGGTGAGGCCGTCGGGGTTGAAGTCCGGCGCACCACCCAGTTGGACGATGCGCTCTGCCAGCCGATCGGCGTGTTCCTGCTCCTCATTGGCGTGCTCGAGGAACTCGTCCGCGGCAGCGCTGGATTTCAGCCCAGTGGCCATGTAGTAGTGGCGCTTGTAGCGTAGATAGCAAACCAGCTCGGTCGCCAGTGCTTCGTTCAGCAGATTGATCACGACCTCTCGATCGGCCGAGTAGCTCTCGGTGACGGCGCCATTCTCGACATGCTGCCGGGCGCGCTCACGCAGGCTCTGTTTGTCGCTCAGTTGTACATAACTCATCGCCATCTCCTGGTCTGATTCCACCGCAATCGCGGTGCTCACGGTTCGTCAATTGAGATCGGGATGCTGGCGAAAAGTTTAGCCACGACTTCGTCCGGTGGTGCGCGCTCGGGCGCTGGGTCGGAGCGGCCGGGGTCGTCTATCGGCACCGGTTCGAGCGGATCCTCGCGTTTAGGGTTGCCTTCCGGAGGCGGGGGTTGCTGGTTGGTCCTCTGCATACGTCAAACCTCAGCTCAGCGCCCGGAGCAGTTCGTCCTTGCGCATTTTCGAACGCCCATGAATATCCCGTTCGCGGGCCTTTTCCATGAGCTGGTCGCGAGTCATGTCGGCAAGCGCCGTGCTGGTCGACTTCGAGTTGCGTGCCGAACCTTTGTTCGGTGATTGGCCCTTGCGGGCATCAGCTGCGCGGTGGGCTGAGTCCTTGCGCTCAGCCCGCTTGCTGGTCTCGCTCTTGCTTGTGCCCGAGCCCCCTTTGCGTTCGCCGCCGCCGGATTGCTTGTTGACCGTTGCCCAAGCGCGCGCTTCGGCCTCCTCCTCGGGGACGCCACGCTTCTCGTAGCTTTCCTCGATGTGCTCGGCCTTACGCTGTTGTTTATCGGTGTATTTGGTTTTTTCTCCACGAGGCATGGTGGTCTCCTTCACGGGGAGCTTTGAATGCACAGGCCGGACGCACTCGTGCCTGTGCTCGACTGTCAGCGATGCAGTTTGCGCTGGTTTTCCTCGAGCTGATTGCAGGTCAGGAAGCCCTGACCATCCACTCGGCCTGAACCATCGAAGCTGACGTAATAAGGCTGCTGATTGCCATCGCGATTGAGGATGTAGTCGTGGCAGATGCCAGGCACTACCGTGCGAGCCGTGGCTTTCGAGGGTTCGCCGCCGATGGCAAGTACCTGTTCCTGAGACATGCCGGTCTCCACATCGCGTACCAGCGGCTCGTCGCGGAAGGTGATGCGGTCTACCGGGTTCTGCACGTTGCCTGAACAGCCGGCGAGCAGCACAGCAGGGGCGAGGATGTAGATGGCGCGCTTGATCATGGGAGTACCTCGTTTCGTATGGACATTACCTTTATGGCCATGCGGCGCCCGGCAAGGTTCAACGGATGACAACCCGGCAGTATCAGCGGTCATCAGGGGTGACGCGCCAGATCACGTTGCCGACATCGTCCGCCACCAGCAGTGCTCCGCTCTTGTCCACCGCGACGCCAACCGGGCGGCCTAATGCTTCCCCCGCCTCGTTGACGAAGCCGGTCAGCACATCCTCCGCCTGGCCGTCCGGCATGCCATCGCGGAAGGGGATGAAAACCACCTTGTAGCCACTGCGCGGCCTACGGTTCCAGGAGCCGTGCTGGCCAACGAACGCGCCGTAGTAGTAACGCTGTGGCAGCAGTCTGCCTTCGTAGAACGCCAGGCCGAGCGACGCGGTGTGTGCGCCCAGCGCATAGTCTGGGACGATGGCGCGCTCGACCAGATCCGGACGCTGGGGCTGCACCCGCTCATCGACGTGCTGACCGAAGTAGCTGTAGGGCCAGCCGTAGAATCCACCGTCCTGCACCGAGGTCATGTAGTCCGGCACCAGGTCACTGCCAATCTCGTCGCGTTCGTTGACGGTGGTCCACAGAGCGCCGCTGTCCGGCTGCCAAGCGAGGCCGTTGGGGTTGCGCAAGCCCGACGCGAACAGGCGCATGGTTCTGCTCTGTGGGTCGACTTCCAGGATGGCCGCACGGTGCTCTTCGGCCCGCATGCCATTTTCGGCAACGTTGCTGTTAGAGCCGCTGGTGACGTACAGGCGCGTGCCATCCTGAGTGGCGATGACGTTCTTGGTCCAGTGATGGTTGATCGGCCCGGCCGGCAGATCCACAACCTTCTCGCCAGCAGCCGTGATGCGGGTGTCGCCTGGCTCATATGGGAAGCGCAGGAGCGCATCGGTATTGGCTACGTAGAAGTCGCCGCCAACCAGCGCCATGCCGAACGGTGAGTTGAGATTCTCGAGAAAAACGCTCCGCTGCTCCGGCACGCCATCGCCGTCCCCATCACGCAGCAAGGTGATGCGATTGGCGCTGGGGCCGCCGGAGCCCGCGCGGGCCATGATCTTCTTGGCGATCCAGCCGCGCAGGCCCTGGCTCTGCGCTTTGGCCGGTGCATTGCTTTCGGCCACCAGCACATCTCCATTGGGCAGTACGTGAATCCAGCGTGGGTAGTCCAGGTCACTGGCGAAGGCGTCCACGCGCAGCCCTGGTGCTGCTCGCGGTCTTTCATCCGGCGGCCAGCCCTTAGCCCGGGCAATGTGCACTGTTGGCAGGAGCGTTTTGTTTGGTTCCGGCAGCATCGGCGCTGGCCCATAGCCGGATTCCACCGGTAGCTTCGCCGTTTCGCTACACCCGGAAACGGCGAGCAGGCCGAAGCTGAAGCAGAGAACGGGGCGGGCGTTGTGCATGGTTATTTCCTTGCAGGGTCGGTCGTCTGCCGCTCCTGGCGACGTCTGCGCGCGGCGCGCAGTGCCGTATGGCGCTCCAGACGGGGCATCAGTACGAAGATGGCCAGTGCCAGCAGGGTACTCAGCACGGCCGTCGCCTCATGGCCGAGGCCGACTGCCACACCGATTGCTGCCGTTAGCCAGATGCCGGCGGCCGTGGTAAGCCCCTTCACGTCTTCGGCACTGTTGCCCTTGAGGATAGTCCCGGCGCCGAGAAATCCGATTCCGGTGACGAGCCCTTGGATCACTCGAGAGATGTCTTCCGGCGTCATGCCTGCCTGTACCGGTACCAGCACGAACAGCGCAGCGCCGAGGGCGACCAGCATATGGGTGCGCAGGCCGGCGGCCTTGCGTTTGCGTTCGCGCTCGTAGCCGAGCAGCCCGCCGAGAATGGATGCGATCAAAAGGCGGCTGCCAACCCGGGTCGCATCTTCCAGATCGGTGATATCGGAAAATTCCGAGGCGACAGTGCTGGAAATGATCGCCCACCATTCCATGTTCTTCTCCAGGCTGGGACCGGTTCTGATATGGAGTCGCGGGGACGGCCGGGGTTCGCTAGTCGGTAACGCGGAAGCGCAGCATGCCGATCATCTGTCCTGCCTCGGTGACAACGCGTACGCGCCAGCGTCCAGAGGGTTCTGCCGGAAAATTGCGCTTGTGGGTCCAGGCACGGTAGCCGGCTTCGCGCCCGCCGCTGATGTCCAGCGCGATTCGATCGACGCGACGGCCGTTGTGAGTCCATTCATGATAGATACGCTCCTTCAGACCACGCGGCGCATTGATCGCGGTGTAGGCATACAGGCCGTTGGCCTGCAGCTCGGCGCTGCTCAGCTGTTGCAGGCCCTTGCCGGGTTTGCGTTGACGATCATCGAGGCTCATGGTTACTGCGACATCGGTGAGCCAGAGTGTCGCTGGTGGCACCCAGGTTCGTCCTAGCCAGCCTGCGGCACCCAGTGCGACAGCCAGGGTGACGATGCCTGGCACGGTGCGCCAGCTCCAGCGCGGAAACAATCCGCTGAGGCTCGGCAGTGCGAGCACGACCGCCACTACCAAGGCCAACTGGTAGCTCTGCGGAGTGGAGAGGTGAAAGATGATCGGCAGTGCGGTCAATAGCACGGCGAACAGTGTCAGCGCGTGAAAGCCGAGATAGACCCAGCGTCGCGGCGCCAGCCAGCGGTAGTACAACGGATCGATCAGCGACACCAGTGCCGCGACGCCGAGCAGCCCGGTGAACAACGCCTGCCCGCTGTTCCAAGTGGTGGTAATGGCGAAGAACGGGATGATGAAGAACAGGCTTTCCTGATGCACCATCTGCGTCGCATAGCGCAGCAGGGGTGGCGGTATCTGCCAGCCGAAAGAGCGTTGCAGCACGCGGCGCAGGCTGGATTCGAGTACCAGCCATAGCCAGCTGACCAGCATCACCAGCGCGACCACTTTGGCCAGGCCCGCATGGCGCTCCACCAGGACAAAACTGGCTACCCCAGATACGAACCCGAACAGCGCAACCGTACCTGGATAGCGCCGAATCAGGCGGCTGGCCAGGTCGAACAGGCGTGATAACAACGGCTTGAGTTGCATGATGGTTCGGATCCGGATACGGCGTGCTTGCCAGAAGTATCGAGCACAGGCGGGCAGGTGCAAGCGCGCAGTCTCTGCCCCTGCGCTGCCGAGGGCGGATGGTACAGCGGGCGCCCCCTGATGGTGTGGCAAGGCGCCCCGGTTTGGCGTATTTCGCGGAGCGATCAGTCGCTCGCTTCGATCGCCTGCTGTACCGCCTCGGGCTGCTCTGGCATCGCCGATGAGTGGTGACTGGTGATCAGCCATTGCTTGGCATCATCGAACCACTTGTACGTAAAGGTATAGCGCGCCGGGACGGTGCTTCCGTCGCCCAGCTTGAAGCTGTACAGGCCGGTATCGAATGCGCTGTTGCAATCGAGCATGATCATCCGCGAGACGATTTCACCCTTTGGTTTCAGCGCCAGAAAATGTTCGAAGTAGTCCAGCTTGGCTTCCGCTGTCTGCCTTGGGGTGTTCGACACCGTCGGCAGCAGCATCGAATCAGGCGCATAGTTTTCCACGACCCGTTGCGGGTCGCCTGATTCCACATCCGCGGCCCACCGCTCGAACAAGGCAGCGATCTGAGCTTCGTCGGTGCTCTGGCAAGCCTGGTTGTCTGCCAGTGCAGCGAACGGGGTGAGGGAAAGTAGCAGGGGGAGGGTGTATTTCATTGATTCACTCGTAGCCGATTGGACGATTTGCGGACTGCGCCGCAGCGGTACTGCACGTCGTGGGTACGTCGCGCAGGCTTGTGACCGTCTGGTCCTGCTGTCATTCCGGCCAGCCGTCGATCAATCGCGGAGAGTGGACTCAATTGCTTCGCGGACGTCGGTATAGGACTTGGCTGCCTCCGGCGTCAGGCGGATCTGGGGCAACCCGACCGTCTCGCATAGCCGGTCCATGAAATCTTGCTCGGTGTCTGGATCATCCAGATTGACGACGCACACCGGAGTCAGCTCTCGCTTGTCGCACAGCACGAAATCAAAGCGCAGCGCGACGATGCGATTGTGCGCCTGATACCAGTAGGCGCGGCGGGGGACAGCGGTGATCTCGACGATCTCCGCGACGCTCACCTTCGGCAGGATGAGGTACTGCTCGCCAACCGTACGCTGCAGCATCTCCAGCAGCTCATGCTCTGCAGGGGAGAACAGCGGGGCCTTGAGGCTATAGGGATATTGCAGGGCCGGATGATTGAGCTGGCGGTTCTTGATGAAGAACACCAGCACGAAGCAGACGAACGCCACCAATGTCAGGGCGAGCCAACTCATGAGCAATCCCCCCGACGCAATGGCGTTATGCGACGCCGTTTGAACCGACTCATCATGGCTAGCCCCATGGCGAACAGATCTAACCCTGTGAGTCCGCCGTGCTGGATTCGTTCGCACGCTTATCCACCACAACTGTGAGTCGTCCTGTGGGTAAATGCTGTAACGCTTGTTGCGGACGCCGGGGCACTAGGCGTTGAGAGGTCTGGTCAAATTTTGTTCGTTTTGCCGTTTGCACCACCTTAACGATCCTTAGGGCGGAGGAATTGATCGAGGTTGGCCAGTACAAGATATTTATCCACGATAGCTGTGGATTCAGGTGTGGATAACATGGGGACGCACCGCTGTGGGCGTTGCGATGCGACGCCTGCAGCGATGTGCTTGAATTTTGATCAGGCTGGATGGCGCGTTATCGCGGTGCGGTTTTTGCCCAGCGGCTGTGGGCGGGTGGTTGCCAGGCATCGAGTAACTGAATGAGCGCCTGCGGCTGGTCGCTGCGCTGCAACATCTGGCGATGCTGAGGTCGTACGAAGCCTTCCTCGACCAGATGGTCGAGGAAATGGCTGAGCTTGCTGTAAAAGTGATTGATATCCAGCAACCCGAGGGGCTTGGGGTGGTAGCCGAGCTGCCCCCAAGTCCAGACTTCGAACAGCTCCTCCAGCGTCCCCAGCCCGCCAGGCAGGGCGATGAAGGCATCCGCCAACTCCGCCATCCGTGCCTTGCGTGCATGCATCCCGTCGACCACCTCCAGGCGAGTCAGGCCGGTATGGCCAACCTCGGCGTCTTTCAGGCTCTGCGGGATAATGCCGACGACCTCGCCACCAGCCGCCATGGTGGCGTCTGCCACCACGCCCATCAGGCCTACGGCTCCGCCGCCGTAAATCAGACGAATGCCGTTCGCTGCCAGTGTGCGGCCGAGCTCTGTGGCTGCTTGTTCGTAGACGGGGTTGGCGCCGCGGCTAGCGCCGCAAAAAACGCAAATGGAACGCAGGGACATCGTTTACTCCGCTCGTTGGGCTCGCGGCAGAGTACGCCGCCAGGCGTTAGTGGCCAAGCGCGACGGTGTCTCCGCCGTTCATTCAATACGTCCACTGGTGGCACAGGCGTAGTTGGCCAACAAGCGTTCGAACAGGCTGAGGCTGGACATGGAGGTCTCCTGGTAAGTGATGGGCACATGCTACGGCCAGCCAGGTGGCGAATCGCTTTGATTGTTGACATTGCCGCGATAGCACGCAGCTATTCCGCGGCTAACCTTATCCCCGAGAACTGTGCGCGCTTCTGTGGATAACCTTGGGAGCAACCGCTGCAAGCGAAGCGCTATGTGCCTTTCCGACGCCTGTGTATTTTTTGTACAGAGCGCCCGCTTGGACGCGAAGCCTCACCGTAGAGGGGTTTGCAAGCGTTCAGCGGATCAGATAGCGCACAAGAGTTCTTGGCCGATGCACAGGCGTTATCCACCACGGCTGTGGAAAACTCTGTGGGTTGTTTGGGTACATGCCGCTGCGCGCCGCTGATCGTGTGCCCGCTACAGAACTGGTTGAAAATCGCTCACGGCAGCTACGTCTATCCCTCCTGTGCCTCATCCCTTGCTCTTATGCCCAAGCATTCATTTCTGGCCGATTGCTTGTGACGCGTTTGCGCGTGGCCGACACTCGTTGTTCTGAGTTCATCCAATAAAAACTGCTGAGGGAAATCCGCATGACTGATGCCATCCGCTTCGAAGACAAGGTAGTGATCGTGACCGGGGCTGGCGGTGGGCTCGGCCGGGCCCATGCACTGTTATTCGCTCGTCACGGTGCGAAGGTCGTGGTCAACGACCTGGGCGGAAGTACGCAGGGTGAGGGCGCCAACAGCTCCGCAGCCGATCTCGTGGTCGAGGAAATCCGGCAGGCGGGCGGCACTGCCATCGCCAATCATGATTCGGTCACCGACGGCGATCGCATCGTGCAGCAGGCTCTGGATACCTACGGTCGCATTGACGTGGTGGTCAACAACGCCGGCATTCTGCGCGACAAGACCTTCCACAAGATGGACGACGCCGACTGGGATCTGGTCTATCGCGTGCATGTCGAAGGCGCATACAAGGTCACCCGAGCGGCCTGGCCGCACATGCGCGAGCAGAACTATGGGCGGGTGATCTTCACCGCGTCGACCTCCGGCATCTATGGCAACTTCGGCCAGTCAAACTACGGCATGGCCAAGCTCGGGCTGTATGGGCTGACCCGCACGCTGGCGCTGGAAGGGCGCAAGAACAACGTGTTGGTCAACGCCATCGCACCTACCGGTGGCACGCGGATGACCGAGGGGTTGATCCCGCCGCAGGTGTTCGAGCAGCTCAAGCCTGAACTGGTCAGCCCGCTGGTGGTTTATCTGGCCAGTGAGCAGTGTCATGAAACCTCCGGCCTGTTCGAAGTGGGCGGCGGTTGGATGGGCAAGGTGCGCTGGGAGCGTAGCCTTGGCGTGGGCTTCGACCCTAAGACCGGTTTCGATGCCGAGGACGTGGCGGCACAGTGGCAGCAAATCTGCAATTTCGAGAACGCTGCGCATCCGGCCGACAACATGGAAGCGTTGAAGGAAATGATGGCCAACCTGCAAAAGCATGCAGGCTGATCGCTAGACGTCCAGATCGCGCTACCCGCATTTCTGGTAGCGCGCTCAGGCCGGGGCCGCGCTTGGCGCAGTACGCAGCAGGCGCAGCGCTTTCTCGCGCGCCTGGCTCAGATCACGCACATACAGCAGGTGGCCTTGCAGCCGGTGGATGCCCGCCCGGCGCAGCTTCAACCGCACGTGAGCATTGCTGCCGCTCAGGATGAGGGTCACACCCAGTCGGCGGTAATCCACCAGCACGTTCTCCAGCGCTGCCAGCGCCGTCATGTCCAGCATTGGCACCGCGCTGATGTCGACGATCACCACCTTGACTTCAGGATTGAAGCGCCGCAGCGCGCCTAAGGCCTTTTCTGCTGCGCCGAAGAACAGCGGGCCGCGGATCGCGTAGGTCGCGACATGCTCGGGCATGTCCTGCAGCAGCCGCCGCTGGTCACGCGACAGCGCTGTGGTGTCGGTCAGCTCGCTCATGCGCTTGATGAACAGCCCGGCCGCGAGCAACAGCCCTACGCCGACCGCCAGCACCATGTCGAACAGCACGGTAAGGATCAGGCAGGTCAGCAGCACCAGCACGTCGCTGCGCGGCGCGATGCGCAGCACGTGCATTACGTGCGGCGCTTCACTCATGTTCCAGGCGACTATCACCAGCAGCGCCGCCAGTGCCGCCATCGGCAGATAGCTGAACAGCGGCGCCAGCCAGAGAATCGCTACCAGAACCACGCCCGCGTGAATAATCGAGGCCAGCGGCGAGAAGGCGCCAGCACGGACGTTGGTCGCACTGCGGGCAATGGCAGCGGTTGCGGTGATGCCGCCGAACAATGGCGCGACCAGATTCCCGAGGCCCTGGCCGATCAGCTCGCCATTGGGTTCATGGTTGCTGCCGGTCATGCCATCGGCAACGACCGCGCATAGCAGCGATTCGATGGCGCCGAGCATGGCGATGGCGAACGCCGGGGCGAGCAGTTGGCGGAACAGCTCGTAGCTCAGCTGCAACGGCTGGCCGTCGGGGCCTGGCAGAAGCCACGGCCAGGCGAAGTCCGGGAGGAACGGTGGTATGCCCGGATGCGTGATCCCGTCCAGCGTGTAACTGAAACGTTCGCCCAGTGTCGCCACGGGCAATCCGGACGATTCCAGCAGCAAACCTGCCAGGGCACCAACGGTCAACGCCACCAGATGTCCAGGTACTTTCGGTACCCAACGTGGCCAGATGATGAGCACCGCCAGGCAAATCGCCGCCACCACGGCGTCGCCAAGGTGCGCACCCGGCATAGAGCGCAGCAAGAGGCCGACCTGCTCGACATAGTGTTGTGGCTGTTCTGACAGGGTGAGGCCGAACAGGTCCTTGATCTGCAGTGTGGCAATGACGATGCCGATGCCGGCGGTAAAGCCGAGCGTGACGGGGTAGGGGATGTAGGCGATCAGGCGTCCGGCGCGCAGCAGGCCAAGCGTGATCAGGATGACGCCGGCGAGCATGGTGCACAGCAGTAGCCCGCCAAGGCCGAACTGCTGGGTAATAGGCAGCAGGATCACCACGAAGGCCGCAGTCGGTCCGGAAACGTTGAAGCGAGATCCCCCGGTGAGTGCGATCAGCGGCGCAGCCACCAGCACTGTGTAGAGACCGTGCTGTGGCGCCACGCCGACGGCAATAGCCAGGGCCATGGCCAGCGGTATGGCAATGATGCCTACCGTCAACCCTGCGCTGATGTCACCGCGCAGTGCGCGGGCCCCATACCCCAGGCGCAGGGCCTGGCGCCATGCGGAAAACAGAGGGGGAAGCTGCATGCCGGGACGCTCCTTGTACGCGAAGGCGCCATTATAGGCGCGGGGCACTTTTGTTATTTGTGTCGAACAATCGCCGGTATGGCCGCATGGCGATGTACGACCTTGGTCGCAAGCTGCCCAGGCGCGTTGAGTGAGCCGCCTGCGAGGAGTAAACTGCCGCCCCCGTGAGACCCCGTGGACCGGAGGCGGCATGCGTAAAGACAAGAAGCAGGTGATTGGCGACGAGATCGCAGATGAGTCGATCAAGCTGTTTCTTCAGCCGGAGCCGGCTGACGATACTCCCCCTTCGCTGCACAAGCTGATCAAGGCCTATCGAGGTCTGCGCATCGATGATTTCGAACGCTTTCTCGGCTTCTTCGTGGCTGCTGGCTACGACCTCGGAGCCAGGGACAGCAAGGGCCAGGACTTCATTGATCTGGTCGCGGACCAGCGTCATGCCCGACCCTACATCGAACTGATCGAGGCCATGCGCGGCTGAACCGAGCGCCGTCGTTTCGTATCGAATGCACCGGTCACAGCTGCGGCGCAGGTGTTACGAACCCGCGTCGCGAAGGGCAGGCCTGGCAACATGATTCGCAATCGTTTTCCTCGCAGCGTCCACCGTCGAGCACTGGGCCAAGCCCGCTCCGGACGGATCGCAGCGAGAGGAAGGAGGCCAAAAGCCGACCTTTCGACAGCTGGCAGACTGCCTCGGTGGTCTGTTCTCGGGCACATGTTCCCGAGCAGCGATACAGGCACATGCTCCGTTCCTGATCGTCTGGCTGGTGGGTTTTACGGGGCCGCGTACTGCGGTCTCGACAGTTTAATGCTGTGATTCTGGAGAACGCGTTGATGACGCAACACGATAGCGAAGCAGTGGATATGGTGCTGGTGGGAGCCGGCATCATGAGTGCGACCCTGGCGGTACTGCTCAAGGAACTCGATCCCAATATCAAGCTGGAAATCGTCGAGCTGCAGGAATCCGGAGCCATCGAAAGCTCCAACCCGTGGAACAACGCCGGTACCGGCCACGCCGGGCTTTGCGAGCTGAACTACACCCCGGACAGCAAAGATGGCGCGATCGACATCAAGAAAGCCGTGCTGATCAACACCCAGTTCGAGGTTTCCAAGCAGTTCTGGGCCTATCTCGCCGACCGCGAAGGCTTCGGCTCTCCCCGCGATTTCATCAATGCCGTACCGCACCTGAGCTTCGTGCGCGGCAGCAAGAACATCGACTACCTCAAGCGCCGCTTCGATGCCTTGAAGACCCATCACGCCTTCGCCGACATGGAATACAGTGAGGATCGTGCAACCCTTGGCGAGTGGATGCCGCTGATGATGCCGGGCCGCGCTGCCGACGAGCCGATCGCCGCAACCCGCGCCATGAACGGTACCGACGTCAACTTCGGTGCGGTCACCAGCCAGCTGCTCGGTTATCTGGCGCGCAGTGGTGGCGTCAAGGTTTCCTACAACCAGAAGGTCACCGGTCTCGACCGTACGGCCAGCGGCTGGAAGGTCGATATCAAGAACACCCGCACTGGCGAATCGCGCCAGGTGCAGTCCCGCTTCGTCTTTCTCGGCGCCGGTGGCGCTGCGTTGCCGCTGCTGCAGATGTCCGGTATCGAGGAAGGCAAGGGCTTCGGCGGCTTCCCGGTCAGCGGCCAGTGGCTGCGCTGCGACAACCCGGAAATCGTCAAGCAGCACCAGGCCAAGGTCTACAGCCTGGCCGCGGTCGGCGCTCCGCCGATGTCGGTGCCGCACCTGGATACCCGCGTCGTCGACGGCAAGAAGTCCCTGCTGTTCGGACCTTATGCAGGCTTTACCACCAAGTTCCTCAAGCGCGGTTCGTTCATGGATCTGCCGCTGTCGATTCGCCCGAGCAATATCGGCCCGATGATGGCGGTAGCGCGCGACAACATGGATCTGACTCGCTACCTGATCAAGGAAGTGATGCAGTCCATGGAGGATCGCCTGGAAACCCTGCGTGGTTTCTATCCGGAGGCGAAAGCCGAGGACTGGCGTCTGGAGATCGCCGGCCAGCGCGTACAGATCATCAAGAAAGACCCGAAGAAGGGCGGCATTCTGCAGTTCGGTACCGAGCTTGTCGCAGCAAAGGACGGCACCATCGCCGCGCTGCTCGGCGCTTCGCCGGGCGCTTCGGTGACGGTCTCGATCATGCTCGATCTGCTCGAGCGCTGCTTCCCTGAGCAGTACCGTTCCCAGGCCTGGTCGAGCAAGCTGCAGGAGATGTTCCCTGCTCGTGAAACCACGCTGCAGAACGATGCGGCGGCCTATCGGGAAGTCAGCCAGATGGCCGACAAGCGCCTGGGCCTGGAGTACTGAGCCAAGCTGCCAGTCGCCGGTCGAACGAGGAAGCCCCGTCCGAAAGTACGGGGCTTTTTTCTGCCTACGGGTTTGTGCACGGCTCAGGCCACGCGTCGGCAGTCCGCGGGCAGTTCTTGGCCAATCCAGCTCAGACGGACCTCATCAATCTCGATCCATGCGGCGCTAGTGGGCCTGTCGATGCTGCTGAGCAGCATGCGGCAGCGACCGTGCTCGTCGAGTAGGGCGAAATGGCGGGGCGTGCGGCGGCGCAGCAGGGAAAGGAGCTGTCGCATGATGATCTGCACTCATGGTGATTGTCGTGCCGCCGTTATCGCAAAGCCCTGTGACAACTGCGTGAAAAGGAACGGAGCAGCAGCGCCGCCGGTCTGAATCGCATCACTGTCGGCGCGCTGTGCCGGTGGGTATACTGCGCCGCATTCATCGCCCCTAACCCTGGAGAAAACAGCATGCTGCAACGCCTGTTGTTCGGTCTTGTCACCGTTCTTGGAATGAGTCTGGTCGGTTGTGCCCATAGCCCGCAGCAGCTCGATCCGAACCCCAAACTCAACGGCACCATCAACCCCGTTGGCCAGGGACAGCCTGTGGTCGTGCGCGTGGTCGATGCACGGCCTTCGCCGACCCTCGGTACCCGTGGTGGTCTTTATCCGGAAACCAGTGCGGTGATCGTGCCGAGTGCCAAGGTAATCCCCAAGCTACAGGCCCAAGCGGAAGCTGCCGTACGACTGCTCGGCTTCACGCCCTCGCCGAATGCCTATAACGCACCGCAGCTGACGCTGACGCTGGCCGAGCTGAAGTATCAGTCGCCGAAGGAAGGCCTGTACGTTACCGAGGCGAATATCGGTGCGACGCTGAAGATCGAGGTGCAGAACGCCGGTAAGCGCTACAACGGCCGCTATGGCGCGTCGCTGAACCAGCGTTTCGGTATGGCGCCGAACGAGCAGACCAACACCAAGCTGGTCACCGACGTGTTGAGCGACGCCCTGACCCGGGTCTTCCGCGACGACAACATCGGTCGTCTGTTGGCGGAGTAACTCGCGAGCAGCGCGCGCGTCTCACCGAGACTGTCGCTCCGAAAACCCTGCCGTGGCTGAGCCTGGCAGGGTTTTTTATTTTTCATGGCGCAAAAATGAAGACGCCCCGCGTTAACGGGACGTCGGTGCAGCCGATCGAATCAGCGCACGCCGGAGTTGCGCAGGGCAGCTGGGGTGTACTGGTTGGAGTTGGCCTTGTAGTTGTAGGTGTAGGGGTTCTTCTCTTCGTTCTTCATACCCATGACCAGGTAACGGCCGGAGATGAGGTCGTAGAGGGTTTCCATCGAGTACAGCGGAACCTGAACGTTATAGAAATGCAGGTTGTGCGCTTCGGCCACGCGCCAGAGTTGGTTGCGACCGTCGTAATGATCGATCACCGCAGCCTGCCAGGTGTCCTCGTCGATGAAGAAATGGCGCTTGGCGTAGATATGGCGCTCGCCCGTCTTTAGCGTCGCTTCCACTTCCCACACGCGGTGCAGCTCGTAGCGGGTCAGATCCTGGTTGATGTGGCCGGGCTTGATGATGTCGCTGTACTTGAGCTGCGGCGAATCCAGGCGATAGGCGTTGTACGGGATGTACAGCTCTTTCTTGCCGATCAGTTTCCAGTCGTAGCGGTCCGGCGCACCGTTGAACATGTCCAGGTTATCGGAGGTGCGCAGGCCGTCGGCTGCAGTGCCTGGGCCGTCATAGGCGACCTGCGGGGCGCGGCGCACACGGCGCTGGCCGGCGTTGTAGATCCACGCCATGCGCGGCTCCTTCACCTGATCCAGCGTTTCGTGTACCAGCAGCACGTTGCCGGCCAGGCGAGACGGCTCGGTTACCTGCTGCTTGAAGTAGAACAGCACGTTGCCGTGCTTCTCCGGTTTGTAGTCGGTCAGGGTGTCGGTGTAGACCACCTCGTCGACGAATTTGACCAGGCTGAAATTGCCGTTCACCTGTGGCGTGGCCTGGGCGATCACTCGACGTGCGGAGCCGCCGCGATAGCGGGTGATATGGTTCCAGATGACTTCCATGCCATCTTTCGGGATCGGGAAAGCAATGGCTTTCTCAAAGTTCTCCAGGCCGTTGCCGCCGCGGACCATGTTGGTCTGCGTGGCGTTGCGCGCTGCTGCGTCATACACCTGCTGCGGCATGGCGGCGCTGCGCCGGGTCTCGTAGACCGGCAGGCGGTAGCTCTCCGGATAACGCTTGAACATGGCGATCTGGCCAGGCGTCAGATTGTCCTTGTACTGCTCGAAGTTCTTCGCCGTGATGGTGAATTTCGGCTTGTCGTTGGGATAGGGGTCACCGACGAAACCGTCGGCAGAGACCGCCGCGGCATCCTGCGCCAGCCCGCCGGTCCACGCTGGAATGGTGCCTGCTGCGTTGCCCGCTTTCTCCGCGCCGACCGGCGTCAGATCGTTGCCCAGACGCGCTGCTTCCGATTCGGACACCGCTGCCATGACATTGCTGGCCAGCAGTGAAAGCGTGAGCGCTCCGGTGGTGAACATTGTTATTTTCATTATCTCGTCCTGTCGTTCTGAATAGCTGATTCCCCGTGGCGCCCGATGACAGCGGACGCCGAGTGATACGGCATAGCGAGATGTGCCGGCAGTGCCCTTCGCCAGGAAGGTCTGTTCGCTGATCAAGCGGGCTTGGTCTCAGCAATACCAAATGATGGTTGGCTGCCGTCCCCGCACACGCTCTAGTACGCCGTTTCGAGGTATGCCGAGGGTGCGGGTGAGCCTGGCCATTAGTCAAGGCCGAGCGGTGAACACTGCGTCATAAGTTGGGCTGATGGTGGTGTTGAAGCGGCGGCGGTTTATCGGGAAGTCCAGACTCGGCGCGAGGGTATGGGTACACTGCGCGGCTGCCTGCGGCTTGCGAAAGTGGAGAGTTGAATGGTTTTACATGCGCAGTTGGGGATCGTGATTGCCCCTGCATTTATTGTTAACGGGTTGGCGCTAATGTGCGCGCTTTGCGGCGGCTGGTTGCTGGTCGCTACCCAGCGGCGGCAGGCACGTGCCCTGCGAAGAACAGTGGTCGCGCAGGCAGCGAGTGATCTGCGCGATACCGTAGCGGGCGATACCACGACGCAGCGTATCAATCAGGTGTTCTATCGATTCGGCTGGGCCGGTCTTCTGCTGGGTTTGAGTCTGTCGGTGGCTTCGCAGCAGCTGTGAGTCCGCCCCGGAATGGCGGGAGGGCAGGGCCCGCTGCACGTGCTGCGGGCCCCTTATCCTTCAGGGCTCAAGCCCTGCGTTCAGACGGTATTGGTTACGTACCGGCGTAGCGTACTGCTGAATCAGATAGGGCTGCTGCACGCTTGGACAGGCGGCCAGGCGCTTGCTCCACTCCGCTTCGGCGCGCTCCACTTCCTCCCGGCTAAATAGCTCAGCTGCGCTGGGTACCTGGATCTCTGGGTCCTGGTCATCCCACAAGCGATAGGCCAGGTAGTGCACCGGAAACAGCCGGTAGCTGCCGAGAATCTGGCGATCCACCATCAGCGCCATCTGCTTCGCATCTTCCGGCACGCTTTCGATCGGCGTGCAGAAGGCGATGTGCACACGGCCTTTGTAGCCCGTGATGCCCAGGGCAATGCTGGCGTCGTCCTCACCCGGGGCCTTGCTGTAGGTCCCGGTGGTGGCTCGGATGTACAGCTCGCGTGCCTTGGCCTGATCGCATGGATCGTATTCGTAGCTGATCGCGACCGGCACTGGCCGCAATGCCTCGAGCGTTTCGGCGAAGGCTTCGTCCTTGCGGCTCATGTGCAGCATCTTGAGGATCGCCGAATCGGTGCGGTCGTCGCCGTCCTTGGCGCGGCCCTCAGCCTGCGCGATCCATACCGACTCGCCATCGTTGCGGATTGAGTGGTTGATGTAGGCCGACAGCACTTGGTAAGCGGCGAGCTTCTCGCGACGGCCGGTGATCGAGCGGCGCACGATAAAGCTCTTGTTCAGGCGCATCAGATCGCTGACGAACGGACGTTGCAGCAGGTTATCGCCAATGGCGATGCGCGGCGTGCGGATGCCGGCCTGGTAGACCGCGTAGTTGACGAAGGCCGGGTCCATCACGATGTCGCGGTGATTGGCCAGGAACAGATAGGCGCGGCCCTGCTGTAGGCGTTCCAGTCCGGAAAATGTAACGCCGTCGGTGGCGCGCTCGATGGTGCGGTCGACGTATGCCTCGATCTTGTGTTGCAGCGCGTCCACCGTATGGATACTGGCGAACTGGCGACGTAGCCGACGTGAGATGACCGGTTTGATCAGCCAGCCCAGGCTGTCGGCCAAGCGCGGGAAGCGGAAGTGCGCCAGAATGTCGAGAAACTCGCGATCGGCGAACAGGCGCGCCATGACCGTCGGTACTTCGGCATCGGCGTAGGGTCGGATGGCTTCGAATTCGTCCATCATGCTCTCTGTTAAGGAAACGAGGAACGGGCCGGTGCAACGGATTCAGTTCGCGGAACAGACCGGGGCCGGCTGGCTCATACTCATCGAGTAAGTGGCTGGTTCGGCTGATTGTCCGTGAAGTCTGCAAACGGCCCAGGGTGCCCAATTACGGGCACGCCGAGTCAGTCTTTTTGATAAAGGTCCGAATCGATGACCCTTAAAGACGGCGATTATAGCGGCAAGTCACGCGGAGGTTTGATGCTCGAAACACAGGTCTTCATTTGCCCCTACTGCGGCGAGCCGGTCGAGGCCGTGCTCGACCTCAGTGCTGGGGATCAGCAATACATCGAGGACTGCGCGGTTTGCTGCCGGCCGGTGGTTTTCGATCTGCGGACGGACGGTGAGCAGTGGCAGCTGGAAACCTTGAGGGAGGACGAATGATGCGGCGCATCTACGAGCCACGCGATCTGCTGGAGGCGGAGATGCTCAGCGGTATGTTGGTCGCCGAGGGTATCGAGGCATTCCTGGCCGGTAGTCACCTGATCGGCGCCATGGGCGAGCTGCCTGCGGCAGGCTTGCTCGGGCTCATGGTGCCCGACGAGGATGCCGAGCGGGCGCGTCAGCTGATCGCTGCGTACAATGGCGCCGAGCCGTTGCCGGGGGATGAGCCGGAGAGTTACCCCGGCGAACTGATCTGCTGACGAGTCTCTTTTATGTGTGGTCGCTACGCCTTTTTTCGCTGGAGCCAGGACTTCGCCGCCTTGCCTGGTTTCCCGTCCGACCAGCAGCCGCACTGGAGTCTCGCCCCTGGTGCTTCGGTGCTGTTACTGCGCCAGGTTGATGCGCAGTTGCAGCTCAGTCGGGTGCGCTGGGGGCTGACTCCCGCCTGGCTGAGCGACTTGACTCGGACGCCTGCCCAGGCGCGTGCGGAAACCGTTGCCGAGCAGCCGATGTTTCGCGAGGCCTTTCGTCTGCGGCGCGGGCTGCTGCCCGCCAACGGCTTCTACGAGTGGCGCGGCTCCGCGCGCAAGCGCCCTTACTGGATGACCAGCGAAGGCTCACTGATGTACCTCGCCGCACTTTGGGAGGCCTATCCGGTTCAGGGGCATACCTACCTGAGTGCTGCTGTAGTGACGCTGCCCGCGGCTACGCTGCGCCGGCCGCTGATCCTCGATGAGGCCGGGCAGGCCGCCTGGCTCGATCCAGAAACACCGCTCGAAGCGTTGCAGGCGCTAATGGCTCAGGCCCAGCCAGCGTTGCGCGAACGGCCGTTGGCCACGTTGGTGAACGATCCGCGTCTCGACGGGCCGGAGTGCCTGACTCCGGCCTGATCGAGCAAGTCGAGAGTGCGCTGGGCCGTTCAGACTCTGAACTGGTTGATCAGTCGGCGCTGCTGCTCAGCCAGACGCGTCAGCCCGGCGCTGGCCTGGCTGGCCTCGTCGGCACCGGCAGCTACCTGCTGAGCGACCTGGCCGATGTTGGTGACGTTGCGGTTGATGTCTTCGGCTACGGCACTCTGCTCCTCGGCGGCGCTGGCGATCTGATTGTTCATGTCGTTGATCAGTGAGACCGCCTGAGTGATCGCCTGCAGCGCTTCGGCAGCGGCATCGGCCTGTTCGACGCTGCGTTGCGTGCGGTTCTGGCTCTGTTCCATCACCTGCACGACATCGCGGGTGCCGCCTTGCAACTGCTGGATCATCTGCTGGATCTCGCCGGTCGCCTGTTGTGTCTTCTGCGCCAGGTTGCGCACCTCGTCGGCCACCACCGCGAAACCGCGGCCTTGCTCCCCAGCTCGGGCAGCCTCGATCGCGGCATTCAGCGCCAGCAGGTTGGTCTGCTCGGCGATATTGCGTATGGTCACCAGAATGGCGTCGATGTTCTCGCTGTCGCGTGCCAGGGTCTGGACCACGTCCACGGCACGACCAATTTCGCCGGCCAGCTCGGTGATGGTGGCGCCGGTATCCTGAACGATGTGCCGGCCCTGATTGGCTGCCCGGTCGGCATGGTTGGCAGCTTCTGCGGCCTGGGTTGCATTGCGCGCGACATCCTGCGCCGTTGCGGTCATCTCGTGCACGGCGGTGGCGACTAGCTCGATCTCGGCCAGCTGCGTCTGCACACCCTTGTCGGTACGGATGGCGATATCGGCAGTGTGCTCGGACGCATCGCTGACCTTCTGCACCGAGCCGACGACCTCGCCGATCATGCCCTGCAGGCGCGTGAGGAAGGTATTGAAGCCTGTAGCGATCTGGCCGAGCTCGTTGCGGCTGTCGATGTGCAGGCGCTGGGTCAGGTCGCCTTCGCCCTGGCCTATGTTGTCCAGCATCACCACCATGTCGCGCAGTGGGCGGGTGATGCGTCTACTGATCATCCAGATAGCCAGCAGACCGACAAAAGCGATAACCACGCCGATGATCAGCATGGTGGCCAGGTTGTCGCGGCTTTCCTTCCCGAGTGCCGCCATCAGTTGATCCAGATCCTTCATCACCTCGGCGATCGGTAACTCCAGCATCAGCACCCAGCGGGCGTCGGTGCCGTCAAAGGAAAAGGGCAGGAATAGCGCGACATGGCCATTCGCCTGGTCGATCTGATAGTGGGTCTGACCGGCTGGCAAACGCTGGACCAGCGTCTGTTCCTCGGCGTCGAGGATCTGCGCAGCGGGCTTGCCGATCAGGCTCTTGTCGCTGCTATAGGCAGCCAATCGCCCATTGTTCGAGATCAGCGCGATCTCGCCCGCACCGCCGTAGAGCTGTGCATTGGCATCGCTTAGCAGTTGCTGGATAAAGTCGACGCTGATATCAGCGCCCACGATTCCATGGAATTGACCGTCAACCAGAATCGGCGCATTGAACGAGGACAGCAGGTATGTCTCGCCGTTCATTTCGTACGGGGCAGGGTCGCCGACGCACGGCTTGAGCCGCTCGCGCGGGCACAGATAGTACTCACCGGCGCGTACGCCGGTATCGAGCAGTTTGGTGTCCTCGATGTCAGTGAGGCGATCGACCTTCAGTTGGCCGCTGCTGTCGCGGTATATCCAGCTGGCGAAGCGGCCGTCGAACATGCCCGGCTCATCGCCGCGATACATCAGGTCATTGGCATCCACGCCGTTGGGTTCCCAGGCGATATAGGTACTGGTGAGATTGGGGTTCTCGATCAAAGTCTGGCGTGCCAGATTGATCAACTCCTCGCGCCTGAGGTTGGCCATCGGCATGCCATCGTCGCCGGTCAGGCCGGTGAGCGTATGTACCCTCGCGAGGCCTGTGGCGATCTGCAGGGGCGCCTGCAGTTGTGCCTGGATGCGGTTGACCTGCGCCTGAGCCAGGGCCGTGACGCGCTGCTCGACCATGCTGTCGATCAGCGTGCGGGTACGCTCTTCGACCAGCGCTTGGCTGCGCATGCCCGACGCCATCGCATAGAGCAATAGCGCCGCGATGACGGCCAGGGTGCAAGCACCGGCCAATGCGGCGAAGGCGGTCTGGATGGATCGGAACATGGCGGTACTCCAGTTGCGCAGCGGATAGCCAGGTTATCGGCAGGTTTTGCGACAACTGCAGCGGGGCGGCCGGTTGCCTGACCGCTGGTGCCGATCTAGGATACGGCGCAGGTTTTCCGGAGAGACTCGATGTTCAAGCCGCGCACGTTATCCATGCTGATCGCCGCCACCGCGCTGGCCGGCTGTCAGGCCGTCAACACCACCAGCGGTGGTGCCGTGGGGGTCGAACGTAAGCAGTACATGTTCAGCATGCTGTCGACCGAGCAGGTCAACCAGATGTACGCCCAGTCCTACCAGGAGACGCTCAGTGCGGCATCGAGCAAAGGCGTACTGGAGAAGAACAGTGCGATCTCCAAACGGGTCAACGGCATTGCCCAGCGGCTGATCGCCAAGGTGCCGGTGTTCCGGCCGGATGCCGCGCAGTGGGACTGGGAGGTCAACGTCATCGACAGCCCGGAGCTCAATGCCAACTGTGGCCCGGGCGGCAAGATCATCTTCTATACGGGACTGATCGAGAAGCTGAAGCTCACCGACGACGAGATCGCGGCAGTCATGGGGCACGAGATCGCTCACGCATTGCGCGAGCACGGGCGTGAAGCCATGTCCAAGGCCTACGGCGTGCAGATGGCGACTCAGGTGGGTTCGGCCATGGGCGTTGGCACCGGTGGGCTGCAACTGGCCAACATGGGCGTCGAGTACCTGATGACCCTGCCCAACAGCCGCGGCAACGAAAACGAAGCAGACCTCATCGGTCTCGAACTGGCAGCGCGCGCGGGTTACAACCCGAATGCGGCGATCACGCTATGGGAAAAGATGGGGTCGGCCGGCGGCTCGGCACCGCCTGAGTTCATGAGCACGCACCCGTCGTCTTCCACCCGTACCGCGGCGCTGAAGGCGAACATTCCTAAGGTGATGCCGCTCTACGAGCAGGCCCGTAGCGGCCGCTGAGCGATGACTTGTCGCCGGCCGCTCAGGCCGGCGACAGCAATGTCGAAAGGGGCGTCTCGATGCCCAGTTGCTGATGCACGCCTTCGAGGTCGACGAGCGTGTAGATTTCCTCGATGTCGCCGGCCGGGTTCAGCGTCCAGACGCTCATGGCGGCAATCGCGAGAATCTTGTCGGTGACCGAATAGCCGAACAGCGGCGTCGCCAGGGTTCCCATCACCGTGCTCGAGGTGACCACCTTGTGGCCCTCGCAGATGCACTCATCCACCACCACTTCCAGATCCGGCATGGCGGTGCGCACATTGCGCACCAGCTCGGCAAAGCCTGCGCTGTTCAGCGGTTGGCCGATGAGTGAGCCCTTGTAGGCGAAATATTTGCTCTGCATCTGTTCGGAGAGGGCCAGGCGACCCTTGTTCCAGCTCAGATCGATATGGTTGCAGACTCGTTTCTTGCGTCCATCCGCTGACATGCAGCCTGATCTCCTCGGGGGCGCTGATGGTGCGCTGCGGTAGCGCACTCTATCAGCTCCCCGGTTGCGCAGATTTGCGCTGGGTATCAGCCTGAGACAATCGTGCCCATGGTCAGCGCCTGATAGACGGCGTAAAGCGCGAGTGCGGCGAAGCCGGCCGCTGCGACCCGGCGGATCAGCGTCAAAGGCAGCCGGTCGGCGGCGAAATGACTGATCAGTACCACGGGGACATTGGCCAGCAGCATGCCTACCGTGGTGCCGAGAATGACCAGGATGAATTCCGGGTACTGCGCGGCGAGCATCACTGTGGCGACCTGAGTCTTGTCGCCCATCTCGGCAATGAAGAAGGCGATGGTCGTCGCGACGAAGGGACCGTAGGGGCGGCCCAGCTTGGCATCGTCGTCATCCAGTTTGTCCGGCACCAGGGTCCACAGCGCGACGGCGGCGAAGCTTGCCGCCAGTATCCAGCTCAGCGCCACCGGCGAGAGCAGGCTCGATACCCAGCTGCCGACCGCTCCTGCAGCGGCATGGTTGGCCAGCGTGGCGACGACGATGCCACAGATGATTGGCCATGGCCGCCGATAGCGCGCGGCCAGCAACAGCGCGAGCAGCTGCGTCTTGTCGCCGATTTCGGCGAGAGCAACGATCAGAGTAGGGACGAAAAACGATTCCAAGCGGCATTCCTTTAGGGCGGGTCGACAGATTCACCATGACATGCGCAGCCTGCCCGCCCGGTCAGGTGTACATGTCATGGGTCTTGTCAAACCTGGCCTGGCGTATCGTGACGCGCTGGCCGGTCGCATGCGCCATGGTCTGCGGACCAAGTATGTTGACGCATGCCGGACGAGCAGGGCGCTCGTCGGAGACTACTCCCCCAAGGACGGCGGCGAGTTTGCCGCAACCGGTGAGTCAGTGCAACCGCCGCTCGCCGGTGTCATGCACGCACGGCACGATAGATACGGAAGCCGTTGCGCTCGATGATGGTCTGGCAGGCACCGAGATGCTGCTCGATCAGTGGCGGATAGCGGAGAAATGCGTTGGCTACCAAACGTAGCTCACCACCGCTGACCAGGTGCTCGGACGCGCGTTCGATCAGCGTTTCGCTGGCCTGATAGCTTGTGTGCACACCTTGGTGGAATGGTGGGTTGCTGACGATAGCCGTTAGTTGCCGAGGTGCGGCGTCGATGCCATCGCCGGCAATCACTTCAGCTTCGAGCCCGTTGGCGGCGAGCGTCCGGCGACTGCTCTCGACGGCGAAGGCGTCGACGTCCAGCAACACCAGCTCGCTTTGTGGATAACGGCGTTTGAGCGTGGCGCCGAGAATGCCGGCGCCGCAGCCGAAATCGAGTACCCGCCCACCGGGTAGATTGTCGAGGTATTCAAGTAGCAGGGCGCTGCCGACGTCGAGTCGCCCGTGACTGAATACCCCTGGCAGGCTGATCACCTGCAGCGGTCCGTCTTCCAGCTCCAGCGTGAAGTGGTGCGCCAGTGCGTCGAGCTGCGGGGCGGCCGGTGTCTGTTCGATCTCGACCTGCCAGAGCTGGCAGTGGCGCGCGCTGTCGAGTTTGCGGGACCGGCCGAGCCTTGCCAGTTGTTTCGCGGCGCGTTCGATGCCGGCGCGTTTTTCCCCGACCAGATACAACGGACGCCCGGCGAGGCGCGTCGCCAGCGCCTGTAGCAGGTAGTCGGTCAGTTCGCGGGATTTCGGCAGAAATAGGACGGCAGCGTCGAACTCGCCCGGCGGTGGAGCGACGCCAAAGCTGCAGCGTCCATTGAAGCGTCTTTCCAGCGTTTGCAGCTCGCCGGCATGCCAGCTCCAACCGCTAGCGGCGGGAAGCTGGCCGAGCAGATCGTCGGCGGGCAGACCGGCCAGCAGCAGCCGGCCTTGAAACAGCTCGGCCTGGCGCAGCAGCACTTCGCTTCGAGGGTCCATCGGCGTCTCCCGGAAAAAGTCGGGGAGCTTAGGGGCTATGGGCGTTTCCTCGCAAGCTGACTGCGCTGCAGCCCAGGCCAGTGCTCAGTTCACTTGACGAATTGGTGCTCCGGCGAAGAAGGCTGCTGCGTTCTCGGCGAGTTGGCCGACGATGCGCTGGCGCGCCTCGCGGCTGCCCCAGGCGCTGTGCGGGGTGATGATCAGGCGTGGCAGGTCCGGAGCCAGCAGCGGGTTATCGTCGCGTGGCGGTTCGCTGGTCAGCACGTCTGTGGCGGCGCCACCCAGGTGGCCGCGGCGCAGGGCATCGGCCAATGCCTGTTCGTCGACCAGGCCACCACGAGCGGCGTTGATCAGGAACGCGTTCGGCTTCATCAATTGCAACTCATGCGCACCGATCAGATTGCGCGTTTGTTCCGTCAGCGGGCAATGCAGGGTCAGTGCATCCACCTGTGGCAGCAGATCGTCCAGATCCAGGCGTTCCGGACGCCTCGGCCGTCCCGGCAGATTGCCGACCAGCACGCGCATGCCGAACGCCTCGGCCAGCCGCGACACGGCACTGCCGAGTTCGCCATGGCCGAGCAAGCCGAGGGTCTTGCCTTCCAGCTCGACGATGGGAAAGTCCAGCAGGCAGAACTGCCCGCTTTCCTGCCAACGACCGCGGGCGACTGCCGCCTGGTAGTCGGGCAGGCGCGTGGCCAGTGCCAGCAGCAGCATCAAAGTGTGCTGGGCGACGGTAGGGGTGCCGTAGGCCTGGCAGTTGCAGACGACGATGCCGCGCTCGCCGGCAGCCTGCAGGTCGATGTTGTTGACCCCTGTGGCGGAGACCAGGATCAGCTTGAGATCGGGACACGCCGCCAGGGTGTCTGCATTCAGCGCGACCTTGTTGACGATGGCCACCTGCGCGCCTTGCAGGCGTTCGACAATCTGATCCGCTGTGCTTTGCTCGTGACAGACGAGTTCACTGAACGCGCTGTGCAGTGGGGTCAGATCGAGGTCGCCTTGTTCGAGCGGAGAAAGATCGAGGAAAACGGCGCGACTGGACATCAACTGTACCTTTCGAAGAAGCCGGGGCTGATCGACAATGAAACCCGGCATTGCGTGGATAATGAATTGTGTACTGGATGGAATTTATGACCGTGGCTCTGGTGCATCTGCTCGCGGTGGCCAGCCCCGGACCGGATTTCGCGGTGGTGGTCCGCGAAAGCGTGACTCAGGGCCGCCGTGTCGGAAGCTGGACGGCGCTAGGTGTCGGCTGCGGGATATTCGTCCACGTTGCCTATTCCCTGCTCGGCATCGGCCTGATCGTCTCGCAGTCGATTGTGCTGTTCAACCTCTTCAAGTGGCTTGCGGCCGGCTATCTGCTCTACCTCGGCTGGCGCGCGCTGCGTGCACGACCCATGAGCCTGGATACGGCAGACGAGGACGGCACAACGTCGGATCGCTCACGCTGGCAGGCGTTCGTCGTCGGCTTCGTCACCAATGGCCTGAACCCCAAGGCGACGCTGTTCTTCCTTTCGCTATTCACCGTCGTGATCAACCCCGATACGCCGCTGCTGGTGCAGGCCGGCTACGGCGTCTATCTCGCCGGTGCCACCGCGCTGTGGTTCCTGCTGGTGGCCTGGCTGTTCAGCCGAGGCCGCGTGCGGGCTGGCTTTGCGCGAATGGGCCACTGGTTCGACCGGCTGACCGGCGCCGTGCTGATCGGACTTGGCGTGCGCCTGGCGGTAAGCGAGATCGGTTAACACGCTGAAACGAGGTGCGCGGAAAATAATCCTTTGGACTGATTTTGCGTGGGGGCGGACGCTCTAGAGTGCTGTTTAGAACTCCAACAAGAACAGGACGCCCCTCATGCTGCAGACCCGTGTCATCAAGCCCGCGGCGAACGCCTACCAGTATCCCCTGCTGATCAAGCGCCTGCTGCTCTCCGGCGTGCGTTACGAGCGCACCCGCGAGATCGTCTACCGTGACCAGCTGCGTTACGACTACCGCACCTTGAATCAACGTGTCGCGCGGTTGGCCAACGTGCTGACCGCAGCCGGCGTCAAGGCAGGCGACACCGTGGCGGTGATGGACTGGGACAGTCACCGATATCTGGAATGCATGTTCGCCATCCCGATGATCGGTGCCGTGGTGCATACCATCAACGTGCGGCTCTCGCCGGACCAGATCCTCTACACCATGAACCATGCCGACGACCGCTTCGTGCTGGTCAACAGTGAATTCGTGCCGTTGTATCAGGCGATTGCCGGGCAGCTGACAACCGTGCAGAAGACGCTGCTGCTCACCGATGGCGACGTGCACGACGCCGGCCTGCCGGATTGCGTCGGCGAGTACGAAAGTCTCCTGGCCGCCGCCGAGCCGAGCTACGACTTTCCCGATTTCGACGAGGACTCGGTTGCCACGACCTTCTACACCACCGGCACCACCGGCAACCCCAAGGGCGTCTACTTCACCCATCGTCAGCTGGTGCTGCATACCCTGGCTGCCGCAGTCACCGTCGGTTGCCGGGAGAATCCTCGGCTGATGGGCTCGGACGACGTCTACATGCCGATCACGCCGATGTTCCATGTGCATGCCTGGGGTTTGCCCTACGTCGCCACCATGCTCGGCCTCAAGCAGGTCTATCCCGGGCGTTACGATCCCGAGTACCTGATCGACCTATGGCGTCGTGAGCAGGTGACCTTCTCCCATTGCGTGCCGACCATCGTGCAGATGCTGCTCAATGCCAAAGCGGCCCAGGGCACCGATTTCAAGGGCTGGAAGATCACCATTGGCGGCAGTGCACTGACCCGCGGGTTGTATGACCAGGCCAAGGCGTCCGGTATGAACCTGATCGCCGCGTATGGCATGTCCGAGACCTGCCCGCTGATCTCCGGTGCGCACATCAATGATGAGTTGCTCGAAGCCGACGAGGATACCCGCAGCACTTTCCACCTCAAGGCCGGCGTGCCGGTGGTACTGGTCGATGCGGCGATCCAGGCGGCGGATGGCAGCTTCCTGCCGGCGGATGGAAGCTCCCAGGGCGAGCTGGTGCTGCGTGCACCCTGGCTGACCCAGGGCTATTACAACGAGCCGGAGAAGAGCGAAGAGCTGTGGGCTGATGGCTGGCTGCACACCGGCGACGTCGCGGTGATCGACGAGATGGCCAATATCGAGATCCGAGACCGCATCAAGGATGTGATCAAGACCGGCGGCGAGTGGCTGTCTTCACTGACCCTCGAAGGACTGATCAGTCGTCACGAAGCGGTGCGCGACGTAGCGGTTGTCGGCGTGCCGGACGAGCGCTGGGGTGAACGGCCCTTCGCGCTGGTGGTACTGGGCGAAGGTCGCGAACTGAGCGCTGCCGACTTGCAGACCTTCCTTGAGCCGGCGGTGGTCGAGGGGCATATCAACAAGTGGGCGATCCCGCAGCAGATCGCCGTGGTTAGCGAGATTCCCAAGACCAGCGTCGGCAAGCTCGATAAGAAGCGCATCCGCGCTGAGATCGCGGGTTGGCAGAAAGAGGGGAGCGACGAGCAGACCTCGCTCAGCTAAACGAGGTCGTGTATCGGCTAAACGCCCGGTAGCGTCCGTTCCCGGAAATGCCGGGCGCCTGATACCAGGTGATCACCGCCGCGATCGGCCTGAACCGTCGCGGCGGGCAATCGCTGTCGATCCGGGCAGTTGCCTGAAGCCGGCCCACTCGGCAAGCTGCCTTCCCTGCGCGCCCGCGCAGCGAGAGATTGCCAAGCACCCGAGGGACGTCATGGCTGCCACCCAACCGATGTTGATTCGCGAAACCTTCCCCGTCGGCCCTTTGCAGTGCAACTGCACGATCATCGGCGATCCTGTCAGCAAGAAAGCCATCGTGGTCGACCCGGGTGGCGATCCTGAGCTGATCATGGCGCGCCTCGAGGCTCATGGCCTGAAGGTGGTGAGCATCATCCATACGCATGCGCATCTGGATCACTTTCTGGCCTCCGGCAAGATTAAGGAGCAGACAGGCGCGACGCTGCATCTGCATAAGGCCGATCAGTTTCTCTGGGACAATCTGGAGATGCAGTGCCGGATGTTCGGTGTGCCCTATACGCCGGTGCCTGCGCCGGACCAATGGCTTGCCGATGACGAGGAGCTGGCCTGTGGCTGTGGCGTGGCGCTGCACACGCCGGGGCATACCCCAGGCTCGATGAGCTTCTGGTTCGCCGATGCCAAACTGCTGATCGCTGGCGATACGCTGTTTCGCCGAGGCATCGGCCGCACGGACCTGTGGGGCGGCGATTACCCCAGTATCGAGTGTTCCATCAAGCAGCGCCTCTACACGCTCGATGAGGATGCCACCGTCGTCACCGGCCATGGCGCGGATACGCGATTGGGCGACGAAATGCGCGAGAACCCCTTTGTGCGTGCCTGATGCGCCGAGCCGTTGGACCGGTTCTGTAGCACGGTTCCTATCCTTACCGGTGGGCGATGGTAATCTAGCGCGGCATTCAGGGCCGTACTCCTGGAACCGTGCCCTGGTAACTGACGAGAGAAGGAAGTACCTATGAAAATGCTGAACATGACCGCTCTGGCTGCGGGCGTTGCGCTGCTGGTCGGTTGTACCACCAATCCCTATACCGGCGAACAGCAGGCCGGCAAGGCGGGCGTTTATGGCGGGATCGGTGCCGTCAGCGGTGCGGTCATCGGTGCGGCTACTTCTAGCAAGAAGGACCGTACCAAGGGTGCCCTGATCGGTGCCGCAGTCGGTGGCGCTGCCGGCGGTGGCTATGGCTACTATGTCGATACTCAGGAAGCGAAGCTGCGTCAGACGCTGCAGGGCACCGGCGTTCAGGTTCAGCGCAACGGCGATAATCTCACTCTGATCATGCCAGGCAACATTACCTTTGCCAGCAACTCGGCAGATATCTCCAGTAGCTTCTATCCGACGCTGAACTCGCTGGTACAGGTCTTCAAGGAGTTCAACAAGAACGGCGTCGATATCGTTGGCCATACCGACAGCACCGGCTCGCTCCAGCTGAATCAGGACCTGTCCAACCGTCGCGCGCAGAGCGTGGCCTCCTACCTGGTTTCCAACGGCGTGGCGCCTGCGCGGATTTCCTCCTACGGTGCAGGTCCAAGCCAGCCGATTGCCAGCAACGATACTGCTGCCGGCCGGGCGCAAAACCGCCGCGTCGAGATCAACCTGCGGCCGTTGTAATCGCTAATAGACTGCGGGACTGCAATGGTCCCGCGGTTGACGAAAAACAGACGCCATCAATCCGCTAATCCTTTTTCCCCATTGAACCTCTCTGCGCTATTCGAATCTGACATTGGATAGCACGCCAGTAGTGGCACAGAGGAGGTCGAATGGATGATCGTCCCGCTCTCCATTCCCGCAGGTCCTGGTTGCCATTACTGGTCGCACTGGCCCTGATGGCGGGGCTGGGTGGATGGATTGGCTGGCAATGGCACGTCCAGGAGCAGCGCAGCAAGGTCGAACAGGAGCAGCGCTTCACCTTCGCTGTCGATGATATCGAGCACACCCTTCGCGAGCGGATGCGTGCCTACGAGATGGTTCTGCGTGGGCTTGCCGGTGTAGTGGCGGGCAGCGACGAAGTAACAGCGGACGATTGGGCGCGCGCGGCAGACCAGCTGCAGCTGCAGGACTTCTATCCCGGCATCCAAGCCGTTGCGCTGGCGCGCTATGCGACCCCGAAAACCCTGAACGCCATCATCGAGCAGATCCGTAGCTCTGGCCGCGAGCGCTTCCGTATGTACCCGCTGGGTGATCGCGAAGAGTACGTCGTGACCGATTACATCCACCCCACTGATTGGCGTAACCGGCGGGTGCTTGGCTTCGACTTGTTCAGCGAGGCCACCCGTCGTGAAGCGATCATCAGCACGCGCAATAGTGGCAATCCGGTACTCACCGGGCCGTTGCGGCTCAAACAGGAAACCGAGCAGAACGTTCAGGTTGGCGTACTGCTGTTCTTTCCTATCTATGCTGCGGCAGCGCCGGTTACCACCGAGGAAGAGCGTCAGCGCGCTTTCATCGGGACCTTGCACGGTGCGTTCCGCCTGACCGACCTGATGGAAGGCATTCTGGGTTCGCGCAGCCGGATGCTGCAGCTTCAGCTGTTCGATGCCGCCAATCCTGATTCGCCGCTGCTTGCGGGGCGAGCACCGGTCAGTGCCAACGCCAGGTTCCAGCGCATTCGCAACATCTACATGTATGGCCGTAGCTGGCAGCTGCAGGTAGCGAGCACGCCGGAATACGAGGCCGTGCTGCGTGACAACAACCGGGCGTTTAGCCTGGCGGCCGCGCTTACCGCTGCGGCTCTGTTCTCTCTGCTGATAGGTGGCTACCTGTATTTGCGCGAGCGCGCACTGCGTAGTAGTCAGGCGCTCAGCCTGCAGTTGCAGGAACGAGAGGCGCGTTTTCGCCAGTTGATCGAACAGTTGCCGGTAGCGACGTTGCTCTGCAATGCCGGCGGTCGCATCGAGTTGGCTAACCAGAGTGCCGGACAACTGCTGGGTAGCAGCCCGGATCTACTGGCTGGCGAGCGGGTGAGCCGCTACGTTCCCGGAGTACTGGGGGAGCAAATCCTCGGGCAGCTGCGTGAAACCAGCCAGCTCGAGTTGCAGGCCCAGCGTGACAATGGCAATCCGATACCGGTCGCGGTCAGCCTGACCAGCTTCAGCCATGACGATGCGCTGTATTACGTGCTGAACCTGCTCGATCTTCAGGCGCGCAAACGAGACGAGGAGCGTTTCCGCAATGTCGTCGAGGCGTCTCCCAACGCGTTCGCGCTGGTCGACAGCCGCGGCGATATCGTCATGGTCAACCGGCAGACCGAGCTTCTGTTCGGCTACACCCGCCAGGAGCTGCTCGGCCAGCCCGTGGAGCTGTTGCTGCCTGAAGCGCTGCGGGAGGCGCATCGTGGTCTGCGTCAGGGCTATGCCGAGCACCCCGAACCGCGGCGGATGGGCGGCAACCGCGAGCTGTTCGGGCGTCACCGTGACGGCAGTGCGCTGCCAGTGGAAATCGGTCTGTCACCCATGCGCAGTGGTGACGAGCAGCTGGTTCAGGCGGTAATCATCGATATCAGCCATCGCAAGGCTGCTGAGCGCCGCCTGCGTGATCAGGCCGATCAGTTGGCCGTGGCCAACCGCTACAAGTCCGAATTTCTCGCCAACATGTCCCATGAGCTGCGCACACCGCTCAACAGCATTCTGATTCTCAGCGATCAGCTGCGGCAGAACAGTGCGGGCAACCTCAACGAGAAACAGGTTCGGCATGCCGACATCATTCACCGCGCCGGCCATGAACTGCTGCAGCTGATCAACGATGTGCTGGATCTTGCCAAGATCGAATCCGGCCACATGCAGCTCAAGCTGGAGCCGTTGAACCTGCGCGAACTCCTCACCGAGCAGGAGATATCGCTCCGGCCGATGGCCGAGCAGAAAGGGCTGCAGCTGAAGGTTGTCGTCGATCCCGATGTGCCGCTTACGCTGAATTCCGATCGCGCACGGCTGCAGCAGATCCTGCGTAACCTGCTGACCAATGCGTTGAAGTTTACCGAGCAGGGCGAGGTGGAACTGCTGGTGAGCTGCCGCTCCCTCGACGATGGCGCGACCCAGGCGCTGCAGCTGCAGGTGCGCGATAGCGGCATCGGCATCGCCAAGGATCAGCACGAGCGGATTTTCCAGGCGTTCCAGCAGATCGATGGTTCGATCAGCCGTCATTACGGCGGAACCGGGCTGGGGCTGGCGATAACCCGTCAGTTGGTGGAAGTGTTGGGCGGGCAGGTGACCGTTGACAGTGAGTTGGGCCAGGGTGCGACGTTTACTGTTGTATTGCCGATCGCCTCGACATCCGGCGCCGCGGAACCGGCGCCGCTTCAGCTTCAACCGCAGCGGCGTGGCCGTGGCCCGGGCCTGTTGATCATCGAAGATGATACGGATTTCGCCTCTGTGGTGGCCGAAGTTGGGCAGAGCCATGGCTTCACCAGCCTGATCTGCAACACCGGCGAGCAGGGGCTCGAAGCGCTGAGACGCGAGCATTTTGCCGCGGTGATCCTCGACATTCTGTTGCCGGATATCAGCGGCTGGCAGATCCACCGCGAGTTGCGCGGTGACGAGCGCCACCAAGGCATGCCGGTGATCATCATTTCCTGCGTACCGCAACCGCATGACTGGCACGACAATGGCTCGCGCTATCTGGTCAAGCCGGTCGCCCAGGCCGAGCTGGAGCGCATCTTCATCGAACTGGCACGGCACGAACACAACCCGCTGCGTCTGCTGCTGGTGGAAACCGATCCGCGGCGCCGGGTTCTGATCCGTGATTACTTCGAGCGGCTCGGTTACAGCGTCACGCTGGCCGCGACGGGCGATAGCGCGCGGCTGGCCTATGCCGAGCAGGCGTTTTCTGTCGTGGTGGTGGATAGCGAGCTGGGCGACGACCACGGGCTGGATTTGCTGGATGCCTTGGAACGCCTGCGTTCGCTGCAGGGCGTCACGGTGCTGGTGAACAGTCGCGAGCCACTGTCGGAAAGCGAGTTGCAGCGCTTGCGACGCTATTCGGCAACTGAGCTGTCCAAGGAGGAAGCGATCGAGCGTCTTGGCGCGCTGATACGTCCGGAGCCTGCGGCGCCTGCCCCGAGTGCCGCAGCTTCGCTGCAGTTCGCTGCCCCTGGTCAACGTGTGCTGCTGGTCGATGAAGATGTGCGGTTGATCTACTCGCTCACCGCTCTGCTGGATGAGCTGGGCTTGCACGTGGTGCCGGCGACCAGTGTCGAAGAGGCATTGCAGCGTTTCGACGAGGATGCCTTCGATCTGGTAGTGCTGGACATGGGGCTGCCCGGCGCGGAAGGTCCGGAGTTGGCGCGACGGCTCAAGTCGGAGCTTGACTGTAAGGTTCCGATCGTAGCGCTGGTAGGTGCTAACGATGAGGGGGCACGCGAACGGTGTATCGCTGCTGGTGCCGATGAGGTGCTGGTCAAACCGGTCGAAGCGACCGCCCTGCGTGAGCTGCTAGGACGCTGGCTGGAGCTGCTATCAGATATGGACGAGGCGGGAAAGGAGTAACAGTTGGTGCAGGCTGAACAAGACAGTGCCATGGCGGTAATCAGTCTATCCGGCATTCGAAGCGTGCTTGCTTCGAGAGGCGCACGTTGCCGGAATTTCGGCTTGGATGGCTTGGAGATCGGCGAATAATGCAAACGCAGCTTAAGCCCAGGTCCCGCAGTCGTACGCTGCTGGTGGTGGATGACCGCGAAGCTAATCTGGTGGCGATGGAAGCGCTGCTGGGTGACGGCGACTGGCAGGTGCATACGGTCAATTCCGGCGAAGCGGCGCTCAAGGCGCTGCTGGAGCTGGATGTCGAGCTGGTGCTGCTGGATGTGCAGATGCCTGGCATGGATGGCTTCGAGGTCGCCAGGCTGATGCGCGGCAGCCCGCATACGCGCTACACGCCGATCATCTTCGTTTCGGCAATCGCGCATACCCGTGATTCTGTGCTGCGCGGCTACGCCACTGGAGCGGTGGACTTCATTCTCAAGCCGTTCGACCCGCAGGTACTCAAACACAAGATCAACACCTTGCTCGCCCATGAGCACAATCGCCGTGATCTACAACTGCTCACCCAGCAACTTGACAGTGCCCGCGCCTTTAACGCCTCGGTGCTGAGCAATGCGGCGGAAGGGATTCTGGTGGTCGGCGAGGACGGCTACATCAGCTTTGCCAATCCGGCCATCGCCGGAATGCTGCACCGTCGCGTCGAAGATCTACAGGGTACGCCGCTGCTTTCACATCTGGCAGCACCGGAAATGCCGCCCAGTTGGCATGAGTCGGACTTCTATCGCTATTGGCGCAGCGGCTCGACGTACCGCCTGCATGAGGCGCAGCTGCACACTGCCAAGGGCATGCCGCTGCCGGTGGCGCTGTCGAGTTCACCACTGCCGCGCCAGCAACGCTCGATGGTGGTGATCGCACTGGACATGTCGGTGGTGCGCAACCTGCACGTTCAGCTGGAGACGCAAGCGGTCACCGATTCGCTGACCGGCTTGCTCAATCGGCGCGGTTTCCATCAGGCGCTGGAGTCCTCGCTGGCGCGGGTCGACCGCAACGGCAAACGCATGGCGATCCTTTATATCGATCTGGATGGCTTCAAGCGCATCAACGATTCTCTCGGCCACGATGCAGGCGACGAAATCCTCTGCAAGGTGGCGCGTCTGCTGGAAACCTGCATGCGCCCCTACGACATCATCGCGCGTATGGGCGGGGATGAATTCACCGCGCTACTGGATTCTCTGGATCATCCCGAAGACGCGGCACGGGTAGCCGAAAAGCTGATCGAGCTGATTTCGGTGCGACACAAAGTCGACGGCACCGAGGTGACACTTGGCGCCAGTATCGGCATTGCGCATTTCCCCGACTGTGGGGTCAGCGTCGACCAACTGCTGCGCTCGGCGGACATGGCCATGTATGAGGCCAAGCGTGCCGGCCGCCGGCAATACCGCTTCTTTTCCAGCGACATGAATGAGCGGGCGCATGCCCGGCTGATGATGGAGGAGAACCTGCGCAGCGCCACCGAACGCAACGATTTCGAGCTGCTTTACCAGCCGCAGGTCATGCTCGCCAGCGGCAAGCTCAGAGGCTTCGAAGGCTTGCTGCGCTGGCCGCAGGGCGATGCTGGCGAAAACACGCCCGGCGTGTTCATTCCATTGCTGGAGGAGACGCGTCTTATCGAACGAGTCGGTGACTGGGTGCTGCGTGAAGGCATGAACCAGTACGGCCAATGGATGCCATCGTTTGGTGCCGATCTGATTCTCAGCCTGAATGTCAGTCCGGTGCAGTTCAGCCGTGCCGGCCTGTTCGATTCGCTTCGGCGGCTGCTCGATGAATACAAGCTCAACCCGGCCCAGCTGGAGCTTGAAGTCACCGAGGGAACGCTGATGCAGGACCTTGAGCAAAGTTGCGACAAGCTGCGCCAGCTTCGCAATCTTGGCGTACGGGTGGCGATCGACGACTTCGGCACCGGTTATTCATCCCTGGCCTATCTGCGGCATTTCGAGCTGGATACGCTGAAGATCGACCGACTGTTCATCGCCAATATGCTGGATTCCCCGCGTGATGCGGCGGTCGTCAGCACCATCATCGATCTGGGACGCAACCTGGAGCTGGAGGTGGTAGCTGAGGGTGTTGAAACCGTCGCGCAGCGCGACTGGCTGATAGCGAACGGTTGCGATGTCATGCAGGGCTTTCTGGTTTCCCCTGCGGTAAGCGCCGAACAGGCCGGCGCGTTTCCTTCACAGCTCAGCTGGTAGCCCCGCCGAGCGGCGTGGTGTCACTCAATGCTGCACGGGGAACTGCTCATGCAGCTGCGCCAGCTGCGTGTCCTTTTCGCTCCAGAGTTCGTTTACCCACTGCTGGAGCGCCAGCCGGTACGCTTCGTCCTGGTCATAGTTTCTGCCGATGAACTCTGCCGGGACCGGCTGCGCCTGAACCCGCACCACCACCTGATGAATGTTGCCGGCAAGCAGATCCCAGAAGCTCGGGCGGCCGTCGGGGTAGTGGATGGTGATATTGATCAGCGCTGTCAGCTGTTCGCCCATGGCGTCAATGACGAAGGCAATGCCGCCGGCTCGGGGCTTCAGTAGGTAGCGGTACGGTGAGGCCTGCTCGGTGTGCTTACCCTCGGTAAAGCGCGTGCCTTCGAGGAAGTTGAACACCGAAACCGGATTGGTCCGATAGCGCTCGCAAGCCTTGCGCGTGGTCGCCAGGTCCTCACCGCGTTTCTCCGGGTACTTGGCCAGGTACTCCTTGCTGAAGCGCTTCATGAACGGGAATTCCAGCGCCCACCAGCACAGGCCGATCACCGGAACCCAGATCAGCTCCTGCTTGAGGAAGAACTTGAGGAACGGCATGCGCCGGTTGAGCTGGTACTGCAGCACGAGGATATCCGCCCAGCTCTGGTGGTTGCTGGTCACCAAGTAGGAGTGATGCATGTCGACCTGATCCAGCCCCTGCACGTCCCAGCGGATCGGGCGAACCAGATCCATCCAGAAGCTGTTCATCGCGATCCAGGACTCGGCGATCCAGTGCATGCCGAAGCGCAGGCTGCGTTGCACTGCTGGAATGGGAAGCGCCAGTTTGAGCAGCGACAGGGCGAACAGCGGCCAGCACCAGAACAGGGTATTGAGTGCCAGCATCAGGGCGGCGAGGCTGCCGCGCAGTGGAGCGGGGAGGAAGCTCAGCATGAAATTCTCATCGATACGGCTGATTCGAGGCGCCAAGAGTAGCGATTATGCGCTGAACTGCAACTATCGAGAGAATGGAAGGCTGATACCGTCGGCGCCAAAGGCGCGACGGTATCAGTGGTGGCTGATGTCAGCCCTTCTGGTTGGCGGCCTGCAGGGCGGTCAGGGCGATGGTGAAGACGATGTCATCCACCAGCGCGCCGCGGGACAGGTCGTTTACCGGCTTGGCCAGACCTTGCAGCATCGGGCCGACGCTGAGGCAGTTGGCGTTGCGCTGAACGGCCTTATAGGTGGTGTTGCCGGTGTTCAGGTCGGGGAAGATGAACACGGTGGCCTGGCCGGCGACCTTGCTGTTCGGCGCCTTCTGCTTGCCGACACTGAGCACGGAGGCGGCGTCGTACTGCAGCGGGCCATCGATCGGCAGCTCAGGAGCGCGCTCCTGGGCGATGCGGGTGGCTTCGGCGACTTTCTCGACTTCCGCACCGCTGCCGGAGCTGCCAGTGGAGTAGCTGATCATCGCCACGCGCGGGTTGACGCCCAGTGCGACGGCGGATTCGGCGCTCTGCAAGGCGATTTCGGCCAGTTCGGTGGCGCTCGGGTTCGGGTTCACCGCGCAGTCGCCATAGACCAGTACCTGATCCGGCAGCAACATGAAGAACACCGAGGACACCAGGCTATAGCCCGGAGCGGTCTTGATCAGCTGCAGGGCAGGGCGGATGGTGTTGGCTGTGGTGTGCACGGCCCCGGAAACCAGGCCGTCCACTTCGTCCAGAGCCAGCATCATGGTGCCAAGAACGACGGTGTCCTTCAGCTGTTCGCGCGCATCCTCCGGAGTCAGGCCCTTGGCCTTGCGCATCTCGCACATCGGCTCGACGTAGCGATTGGCGATGCTGTCCGGGTCGAGAATCTCCAGGCTGCCCGGCAGGGTGATGCCTTGCTCGCGGGCAACCTGCTGGACTTCTTCCGGCTTGGCCAGTAGCACGCAGCGAGCGATGCCTCGCTCCTGGCAGATCGCGGCGGCGCGGATGGTGCGCGGCTCGTTGCCTTCCGGCAGTACGATGCGCTTGTTGGCATCCTGGGCACGCTTGACCAGCTGGTAGCGGAACGCCGCCGGCGACATGCGTAGCTCACCACGCGGCACGCTGCAACGGGTGTGCAGAAATTCAGGGTGCAGGTGCTTGGCGATGAAGTCGGTCACCCGGCTGGCGCGCTCGATGTCGTCCGACGGGGTTTCCTTGTTCAGGCCGAACAGGTTGTTCGCCGTGTCGTAGGAGTTGGTCTGAACCGTCATCACCGGCAGGCCACCATCGAGCGCGGCTTTGCACAGTTCGAGAATGCGTGGGTCCGGCGTGAAGTCGCTGCACAGCAGCAGCCCGGCGAGTTTTTCGCCATTGAGCGAGGCCAGGCTGGCGGCAAGGATGATGTCGTCGCGGTCGCCAGGGGTGACGACCAGTACGCCGGACTGCAGCAACTGTACGGTGTTCGGCACTGCGCGGGCGCACAGCACGATCTTGTTGACGCGGCGCTGATCGGATTCGCCGGCGTTAAGCACCTGGGCGCCAAGCAGCTCGGCTATGTCGCGCGTACGCAGCGCATTGAGTTCTTCGGCGAATGGAATCGCACCGAGCAGCTGGAAGTCGGCACTGCCCAGCAGTGGCAGGTGCTGCTTGAGGCTGTCGATGTATGCCGGCAGGCCTTCTTCGGTCTTGACCTTGTTGAGTATGACGCCGAGCACCTTGGGATCCTTGGCGCCGCCGTACAGCTGCGCCTGAATCTCGATGCGTTCGGCCAGGCGCTTGAGGCTGTCATTGCCCTGGGCGGCGATCAGAATGACTTCGGCATCCAGGCTCTTGGCCAGCTGGGTATTGATGCGCTGGGTGTAGTTCGATTCGCGGGTTGGCACCATGCCTTCGACAATGACCACGTCCTTGCCGGCGGCGACCTGCTGGTAGCGGCTGATCACGTCCTCGAGCAGCAGGTCGATCTCGCCATCGGCAAGCTGGCGCTCGACCTGCTCCAGTGGCAGGGGCTCGGGCGACTTCAGGTTCAGCGTTCGTTCGACGAGGATGCAGGAGCGCTCGCGGCCCTGGTCGACGGGGAAGGGTTGCGCGATCGGCTTGAAGAAGCCGACCTTCAGCCCAGCGCTTTCCAGCGCACGGATCAGGCCGAGGCTGATGGAGTTGAGGCCGCCGCCGAAACCGGTAGGGGCGAGGAAGATTGTGTGCATGGCATCTCCTTGAGGGCAGGGTGCTCGGGATAACGGTGCTGGGCGACGGCAAGGCTAGGGCACTTGTGCCGGGGTGAAAACTGCCTGATTGCCGCGGCGCTCATGTGCAAAGACCCGACGGCCGTGGGCTGTCGGGTCTTCAAGTCGCTGCCTGTGTCGGCTCAGGCGTCCAGCAGGGCCAGCGTGTCGAGGGCGATCTGGCGCTCCTCGTTGGTCGGCACGACCATGACGCGTGGGCTGCCCTCGGCCTGGATCTCGCCAGCAACGCCACGGGTACAACGGGCGTTGGCTTCGGCGTCGAGCTTGAAGCGGAACAGTTTGAGGTGTTCCAGGGTGCGCTCGCGCACCGCCGACGAGTTTTCACCGATACCGCCGGTGAAGACCAGGCCATCCAGCTGCGGCAGGGCGCAGGACATGGCGGCCAGCGACTTGGCCAGGCGGTAGCAGAACACTTCGAAGGCCAGCACCGCGCCTGGATGGCCGGCGTTACGGGCATCAGCCAGGGTGCGCATGTCGTTGGACAGGCCGGAAAGCCCCTTCAGGCCGCTTTCCTTGTTCAGCATGTTGTCGATCTTGGGCAGGTCCCAGCCCAGCGTCTTGTTCAGGAAATTGTGCAGGCTCGGATCGACATCGCCACTGCGAGTGCCCATCACCAGGCCTTCGAGCGGAGTAAGGCCCATGCTGGTGTCGCGGCTTTCGCCATTGACTACCGCGCAGGTGGAGCAACCATTGCCCAGATGGGCAACCAGCCAGCTGCTGTTCTCGACCGGCACACCGGCCAGCTCGGCAGCGCGCTTGCTGACATAGCGATGGCTGGTGCCGTGGAAGCCGTAGCGGCGTACGCCATGCTCCTTGTAGAGCACATCCGGCACGGCGTAGCGGTAGGCATGCTCCGGCATGGTCTGGTGGAAGGCGGTGTCGAACACGCCTACCTGCGGCAGATCGGGGAACAGGTTGATTGCGGCATGGATACCGCTGAGGTTGGCCGGGTTGTGCAGCGGAGCCAGCTGGATGTTGGCTTCGATGCCAGCCAGAGTTTCGTCGGTGAGCAGCGAAGAGGCGAAGAACTTCTCGCCGCCGTGCACGACGCGGTGACCGATGCCATCTAGATGGCCGCCAGCGGCGTCTTCCACGCGCGGCAGGATCTGGGCCAGAGCAGCCTGATGATCGGCATTGGGCACCTTAACGCTTTCCTTGCCAGCGGCGCTCTCGAAGTGGATGACGGCCTCCGGGCTGCCGATGCATTCGGCCAGGCCTTGTAGCGGGAAGGTCGCTTGCGCTTCGTTGACCAGGGCGAACTTGATCGACGAGCTGCCACAGTTAATCACCAGGATGTTACGAGCCGACATCGGTGCTCCTTGGTTCTCTAATGTTATTGAAATGGGTGCCAAAGATACTTTTCGCCGATTCTTGCACATCGGCCATAAAAACGATGCCATCCAAAGGTTGTAGTCACATGTTCGATGGCACTACATGAGCGTCACACTCGACGAACGGCAACGGTCCGTTCATCCAAGGTCGGTTCGCAATCGGCGCAGTGGATGGTTAAACTTCCACATCCATTCTCTAAAGCAAAGGTTCTGCCCCATGCTGATTGCCGCTAACAAGGCTGTCTCCATCGACTACACACTCACCAACGACGCCGGTGAGGTGATCGACAGCTCGGCCGGCGGCGCTCCGCTGGTCTACCTGCACGGCGCAGGCAACATCATTCCAGGCCTGGAAAAGGCTCTCGAGGGCAAGCAGGGCGGTGACCAGATTCAGGTCGCCATCGAGCCGCAGGACGCTTACGGCGAGTACAGCCCGGAGCTGGTCGCTACCCTCAATCGCGCCATGTTCGAAGGCGTCGACGAGCTGGAAGTTGGCATGCAGTTCCATGCCTCCGGTCCGGACGGCGGCATGCAGATCGTTACCATCCGCGACGTGGAAGGCGATGACGTGATCGTCGATGGCAATCACCCGCTGGCCGGCCAGCGTCTGAACTTCGACGTCAAGGTTGTAAATGTGCGTGACGCCAGCGAAGAGGAAGTGGCTCACGGCCACGTCCATGGCGAGGGTGGTCACCACCACTGATCCGGGCTGCCGTGTAGGTGCCCGCACGCACAGCGGCAGGAACGGCTGCTGTGCTGATCGAAAGAAGAGCGCTCCGGTCGTCTGCCGGGGCGTTTTTTTCGTTAGGAGAGATTACATGAGCGCATTCCACCAATTGGTGTTGCCAGGCCTGGGCGGTGACGAACTGCCGTTGGCGCAGTTCGGCGATCAGATCACGCTGGTGGTCAATGTCGCCTCGCAGTGCGGGCTGACGCCGCAATACGCTGGCCTCGAACGGTTGCAGCAGCAGTACGGTTCCCGTGGATTCAGCGTCCTGGGCGTGCCATGCAATCAGTTTGCGGCGCAGGAGCCGGGCAGTGACGAGGAGATCCGCTCGTTCTGCAGTCTCAACTACGGCGTCACCTTTCCGTTGAGCGGCAAGCTGGAGGTGAACGGTCCTCAGCGCCATCCGCTGTATCGCTTGCTGGCTGGCGAAGGCGCCGATTTTCCAGGCGATATCACCTGGAACTTCGAGAAATTCCTCGTCGGCAAGGATGGTCGTGTACTGGCGCGTTTCTCGCCACGAACCGCCCCTGACGACGCTGCTTTGACCCAGGCGATCGAAAGCGCGTTGGCCTGATCGGCCGCCTGCGGTCGCATCTCTTGCGGCCGCATCTCTCTCTGCTGCTGTTCCTGATCCATCATTGTCGTGTTGGCGCCGGATAAGCGCCATGGATGATGCTGTGCCGACGAGACGACCGGTCATATTCTCGGCGCATGAGCAATCCAGCACGTAATGACAAGCGCGACCTGATCCTGGCAAAGGGCGCCCGGGTGATGACCCGCCGTGGCTATCACGGCACAGGTGTACAGGAGATCGTCCAGGCAGCAGGTATCCCCAAGGGTTCGTTCTATCACTACTTCGCCAGCAAGGAAGACTTTGCCCTGCAGGCGCTGGACTACATCTACGCGCCGCGGCTGGAGCGCTATCAGGCGGCGTTGAGCAACTCAGCAACCTCGCCGCGGCAGCGGATACTCGACTACTACGCCGATCTCGTTGCGCACTTCGCCCGCAAGGAAAAGCCCGAGTACTACTGCTTTATCGGCAGCCTGAGTTTCGAGATGGCCGAGTTGTGCTCACCCATCGCCAGTCGGCTCAGCGCGATACTGGCGCAATCCGTCGAACTGCTTGCCGCCTGCCTGGAGCAGGCGCGCAGCGTTGGCGAGATCGCCTCCTGCTGCGATTGCCCGATGTTGGCCGAATTCATAAGTAATGCCTGGGAAGGTGCACTGTTGCGCATGAAGGTGAGCGGCAGCGTTGCCCCGTTGCAGGTGTTCTTCCAGCAGCTCCAACGCCTGTTGGCACCAGCTGCACCCTATTCGCCGGAGCGTGAGCGCCCGGTTGCCTTGACCAATGCCACAGGAGTCGATCAATGACCGCCAGCGTACAAGCCTTGTTCCAGCCGTTCGAGCTGGGCTCCCTCCGTTTGCCGACCCGAGTGGTCATGGCACCGATGACCCGTTCGTTCTCGCCCAATGGAGTACCGACCGCCGATGTGGTCGAGTACTACCGCCGTCGTGCCGCCTCCGGGGTCGGGCTGATCATTACCGAGGGCACCACGGTTGGCCACGCTGCCGCCAATGGCTATCCGCATGTTCCGCGCTTTTACGGTGAAGATGCGCTGGCTGGCTGGACAGCGGTGGTCGATGCGGTACATGCCGCCGGCGGCAAGGTCGTTCCGCAGCTCTGGCACGTCGGTAACGTGCGCCGCAAGGGCACCGAACCGGAGCCGGACGTGGTCGGCTACGGCCCGATGGAAAAGCAGAAGGATGGGCAGGTTGTCGTCCATGGCATGACCAAGCAGGACATCCAGGACGTGATCGAGGCGTTCGCCCAGGCTGCCCGCGATGCCCAGGCGATTGGCATGGATGGCTTGGAAATCCACGGTGCCCACGGTTACCTGATCGATCAGTTCTTCTGGGAAGGCAGCAATCAGCGTGCCGACGAATACGGCGGCAGCCTGGCCAACCGTTCGCGCTTCGCCATCGAACTGGTGCAAGCAGTGCGTGCGGCGGTCGGCCCCGACTTTCCGATCATCTTCCGTTTCTCGCAGTGGAAGCAGCAGGACTACACCGCACGACTGGTGCAGTCGCCCGAAGAGCTGGGTGAGTTCCTTGCGCCGCTTTCAGCGGCTGGTGTGGATATCTTCCATTGCTCGACGCGCCGGTTCTGGGAGCCTGAGTTCGAGGGCTCGGAGCTCAATCTCGCTGGCTGGACCCGTCAGCTGACCGGCAAGCCGACCATCACCGTCGGTAGCGTCGGCCTGGATGGCGAGTTCCTGCAGTTCATGGTCAAGACCGACAAGGTGGCGCAGCCGGCCAATATCGAAGGACTGCTAGAGCGCTTGAACAAGCAGGAGTTCGATCTGGTGGCGGTGGGGCGTGCCCTGATCTGCGATCCGGATTGGGCGGTAAAGGTGCGTGAAGGGCGGATGGAGGAGATTCTGCCGTTCAGCCGGGAAGCGTTGAAGACGCTGGCGTGACCGCGCAGTGGACAGCCGGTGCGACCTGCCCCTGCCTTTTGACGAGACTGGAGTATGTAGGCTCGCGAGGAAGGAGAATCGGCTGTCCATGCGGCCGAGAGCCCCAAGCCAAACGTCGCGGTCCTTCAGATGGCTCGGATCTAGAAGGGCTGAGGACGGGGGGCGCTGGTGAGGGCGGCGCCATGGCCGTACCATTCGATTAGCTCATCAGCCCCCGAGGCAGCTGTCTCAAGGGGCTTGATGGGGTAGGCGTTAGACGTTGAAGCGGAAGTGCATCACATCGCCGTCCTTGACGATGTATTCCTTGCCTTCCAGGCGCCACTTGCCGGCTTCCTTGGCGCCGGCTTCGCCCTTGTAGGCGATGAAGTCGTCATAAGCGATGACTTCGGCGCGGATGAAGCCTTTCTCGAAATCGGTATGAATCACCGCTGCCGCCTGCGGAGCGGTGGCGCCGATGCGGACGGTCCAGGCACGGACTTCCTTCACCCCGGCGGTGAAGTAAGTCTGCAGGTTGAGCAGCTCGTAACCGGCACGGATCACACGGTTCAGGCCTGGCTCTTCCATGCCCATGGTCTCCAGGAACATCTGCATCTCTTCCAGATCGTCCAGTTCGGCGATCTCGGCTTCGATCTTGTTGCAGACCGGCACGACGATGGCGCCTTCTTCCTCGGCGATGGCGTTGACCACATCCAGGAGCGGGTTGTTCTCGAAGCCGTCTTCAGCGACGTTGGCGATGTACATCACCGGCTTGGTCGTCAGCAGGTGGAAGGTCTTGGCCAGGCGCTTTTCCTCGTCGCTGAAACTCTTCAGCAGGCTGCGCGCCGGTTTACCTTCGGTGAGGTGCGGAATCAGCTTTTCCAGCAGACCCTTCTGCGCCACGGCCTCCTTGTCACCACCTTTGGCGGTACGAGTAACGCGCTGCAGCTGCTTCTCGCAGCTGTCGAGGTCGGCCATGATCAGTTCGAGATCGATGATCTCGATGTCACGCTTGGGGTCGACGCTGTTGGCGACGTGGATGACGTTCTCGTCTTCGAAGCAGCGCACTACGTGGGCGATGGCATCGGTCTCGCGGATGTTGGCGAGAAACTTGTTGCCCAGGCCTTCACCCTTCGAGGCACCGGCGACCAGGCCGGCGATGTCGACGAACTCCATGGTGGTCGGGATCACCCGCTCCGGCTTGACGATCGCCGCCAGCGCGTCGAGGCGTGGATCGGGCATCGGCACGATGCCACTGTTCGGCTCGATGGTGCAGAACGGGAAGTTCTCCGCCGCGATGCCGGATTTGGTCAGGGCGTTGAACAGAGTGGACTTGCCGACGTTGGGCAGACCGACGATGCCGCAATTGAATCCCATGGTGATCTTGCCTCGGAGTTAGGTTCAGGCCTTCTGGCTGTGCAGGCGCTGCATCGCACGGGTCCAGTCGCCGGCCAGGATTTCCGGCACGACGTCGAGCGCGAAGTCGATGCTGGCGTCGAGCTTTTCGCGCTCGGACTGCGGCGCGCGCCCCAGCACGTAACCGCTGACTAGGCTGGCGTGGCCCGGATGGCCGATACCCAGGCGCAGGCGATGAAAGCTGTTTTGATTGCCGAGCTTGGCGATGATGTCGCGCAGCCCGTTGTGCCCGCCATGACCGCCGCCCTGCTTGAGCTTGGCGACGCCGGGGGGCATGTCGAGTTCATCATGGGCGACCAGGATGGACTCGGGGGGAATTCGGAAAAAGCCGGCCAATGCCGCCACTGCCTGACCGCTGCGGTTCATGTAGGTAGTGGGGATGAGAAGGCGGATATCTTCGCCCTGATGGCTGAGCTTGCCGACCAGGCCGAAATACTTGCGATCGTTACTGAGCGCGACGCCTTCACGGGCAGCCAGGCGCTCAACGAAAAGAGCCCCCGCGTTATGCCGGGTCTGGTCGTATTCAGGGCCTGGATTTCCCAGGCCGACGATCAGTTTTACGGCAGTCACGACGGGGGCCTCTTCTTTGGCTATGCGAGTGGATTACTCGGCAGCGCCTTCTTCTTTCGGAGCGTCTTCCTTGCTCACGCGCGGAGCGTGAACGTTGGCAACCGGCAGGTCGCTGCCGTGGGCCAGGGCGACCAGCTCAACGCCTTTCGGCAGCTTGAGATCGGTCATGTGCAGAACCTGGCCGACTTCGACGTTGGACATGTCGACTTCGATGAATTCCGGCAGGTCTTGCGGCAGGCAGGAAACTTCGACTTCGTTCAGGTTGTGCAGGATTTCGCCGCCTTGCTGCTTCACGCCCACGGAAGATTCCTGGTTGATGAAGTGCAGGGGAACGGTGGCGGTCAGCTTGTGGCCGGCAACGACGCGCACGAAGTCAGCGTGCAGCACGAAGCTCTTGGCCGGATGACGCTGCAGCGCCTTGATCAGGACGGATTCGTTCTGGCCATCGACGTTCAGGGTCAGAACGTGGCTGAAGGAGGCTTCGTTCTCCAGCAGCTTGGCGAAATCCTTGGCCAGGATGCTGATGGACTGCGGGGCCTTGTCGCCACCGTAGATGACGGCCGGAACCAGGGCGGCGTTACGACGCAGGCGGCGGCTCGCACCTTTCCCCAGGTCGGAACGCACTTGGGCATTCAGAGTGAAATCGTTCATGGTGATTCTCCAGTAGCAACATTACCTGTCGCGCTTGCGACCAGCGCTCGGGCTGTTGGGCAAAAAGCCCCGCGCGAGGCGGGGCACATTACGTTCAGTGCGATTCGCGAAGCTTTCGCTTAGCGGAACATCGCGCTGATCGATTCGGCATTGCTGATGCGGCGAACCGCTTCAGCCACCACTGGCGCGATGTCCAGTTGGCGAATTCGGGTGCAGGACTGTGCGGCTGCCGACAGCGGAATGGTGTTGGTCACCACCAGCTCGTCGAGCACCGAACCTTCGATGTTCTCGATGGCACGGCCAGACAGGATCGGGTGCGTGCAGTAGGCGTAGACCTTGGCCGCGCCATGATCTTTCAGCGCCTTGGCTGCATGGCACAGAGTGCCGGCGGTATCGACCATGTCGTCGACGAGGATGCAGGTACGCCCATCGATGTCGCCGATGATGTGCATCACTTCGGACTGGTTGGCCTTCGGGCGACGCTTGTCGATGATCGCCAGGTCGACGCCGAGCGACTTGGCCACAGCGCGCGCGCGGACCACGCCGCCGATGTCCGGGGAGACGATCATCAGATTCTCGAAGCGCTGAGCCTGGATGTCATCGACCAGCACCGGCGAGCCGTAGATGTTGTCCACCGGCATGTCGAAGAAACCCTGGATCTGGTCGGCGTGGAGGTCGACGGTCAGAACACGGTTGACGCCAACGACGTCGAGCATGTCGGCCACGACCTTGGCGCTGATCGGTACGCGAGCAGAGCGCGGACGACGATCCTGGCGGGCATAACCGAAGTAGGGGATCACAGCGGTGATTCGCGACGCCGAGGAACGGCGGAAGGCGTCGGCCAGCACCACCAGTTCCATCAGGTTGTCGTTGGTCGGAGCGCAGGTCGGTTGGATCAGAAAAACGTCCTTACCGCGAACGTTCTCGTTGATCTCGACGCTGATTTCGCCGTCGGAGAACTTACCGACGTAGGCATCACCGAGGGGGATATGCAGCTGACGTACGACACGCCGGGCCAGGTCGGGGTTGGCGTTCCCCGTGAAGACCATCATCTTGGACACGCGCAGTACCTGCCTGAGGGTGGGTCCGATGAATAAAAAGCTGTTCAAAAGGCAAGCTCTTGAACAGCTTCAAGTGTATGGCAGGGGCGGCTGGATTCGAACCAACGCATGCCAGGATCAAAACCTGGTGCCTTACCGCTTGGCGACGCCCCTGTAGGGTCAACTTCATTGGTGCTGTTGCAGTCGTACGAACCTTGGGAGGTTATGGCAGGGGCGGCTGGATTCGAACCAACGCATGCCAGGATCAAAACCTGGTGCCTTACCGCTTGGCGACGCCCCTGTATCGTACAACCTGTGTGCTACGCACTCGCTTCCTGTGCCAGTTCTTCAAGGCTTCGGTGCAACATCGAAACGTTACGACCACGGGCCACGAAACTCGGCAAAGTGTCTGGAAGTTGGCGGCGGACTTTATCAGCCTCGCCTTCGTTTGGGAAGCTCCCAAACACACAAGCTCCAGTGCCAGTCATGCTTGCCGGAACAAATTTGTTCAACAAGCTCAAAGCGTTACGAACTTCTGGGTAACGCTTCTCGACCACCGGCTGACAGTCGTTATGACCGCCCCCTGCAAGAAGGCTGCGAACTGTAATGGCCGGGGTATTACGTGTCAACTCTGGGTCGGCAAATATTTCCGCTGTACTAACAGAGACTTGCGGCGCGATTACGAGGAACCATGGTTCGGGCAAATCCACCGGATGCAGGCGCTCGCCGACCCCCTCGGCAAATGCCGCCCGGCCGCGGACGAACACCGGTACGTCGGCGCCCAGGGTAAGCCCCAGCTCAGCGAGTCGGTCTTCACTCAGATGTAGTTGCCACAGGTGGTCGAGGCCGAGCAGGGTGGTCGCTGCATCGGAACTGCCACCCCCGATTCCGCCGCCCATGGGCAGACGCTTGAGCAGGCTGATATCGGCGCCTAAAGAGCAGCCGCTCTCGCGCTGCAACAGGCGCGCGGCGCGGACGATCAGGTTGCTGTCGTGGTCGACCCCGGGGAGCGCGGTATGTAAACGGATTTCGCCGTCTTCCCGCAGGCTAAAGCAGAGTTCATCGCCGTAATCGAGGAATTGGAACAGCGTCTGCAGCTCGTGATAGCCGTCGGCACGACGGCCGGTGATGTGCAGCATCAGGTTGAGCTTGGCGGGTGCTGGCAGTGTCAGCATTCAACGGCCCAGCTGGCGTGGTTGCCAGTCCTTGACCACCAGGGTGATCTGCAGGTCGTGACCTTGCAGGCGGATACGCTCGGGCAGAACGAAGCCATTGTGTTCTGCATAGGCGAGATAGTCGACCTGCCAGCCGTCCTGCTCCAGGTGTGCCAGGCGGCTCTCGCTGTCCAGCGTCAAGCGGCTGCGGCTATCTGGCGCCGGCACGCCACGCACCCACCAGAGCAGGTGCGATACCGGGAGCTGCCAGCCGAGCTGCGCCTGTACCAGCGCTTCTGGAGAAGCGGCCTCGAAGCGGCCCTGGCCGGCCACCTCCAGTGATACGGCGTCTGGCCGGCCGGTGAGGCGCGTGGCGCCGCGGCCTAGCGGGCCAGACAGGCGAATATCGAAATAGTCCTGGCGTTGCAGCCAGAACAGCGTGCCACTGCCGGATTCCTGTGGTGCGCGAATGCCGATTTTGCCGCTGATCTGCCAGCCATCGAGCGTCTCGACCTGATGGCGGTGCTGTTTCCAGGCCGCTGCGCTGCCGGGGCCTTCAACCGATTCGCGTGGTCCGAGCCCGGCGCAGCCGGCAAGCAGGAGAGCAAGGCAGGGGGCAAGAAGCTTTTTCAGCAGGGACATGGGTCAGGGCTTCTCCGATCCCGTCAGCCGCTTGAGCGTTTCGCGCAAGATCTCACTGTCAGGTTGTAGTTTGAGTGCTCTGGACCAGACCGCGCGCGCCTCGCTGCGTTCACCCAGGGTCCACAGCACTTCGCCCAGATGTGCCGCCACTTCATGGTCGGGAAAACGCTGCAGAGCCTTACGCAGCAGCGCTTCGGCCTCGGTCAGATTGCCCAGACGGAAGTTGACCCAGCCAAGACTGTCGAGGATCGCCGGGTCGTCGGGGTTGAGCTGGTAGGCCTGCTCGATCAGCTGCAAGGCCTCGTCGTGCCGGTTGGTGCGGTCGGTCAGGGTGTAGCCGAGTGCGTTCAGGGCCATGGCGTTGTCCGGCTCGCGCTCGATGATGAAGCGCAGGTCACGTTCCAGCTGGGCCAGATCGCCGCGCGTCTCGGCGAGCATGGCGCGGGTGTAGAGCAGGTTGAGGTCATCGGGGAACTCCTCCAGCGCCTGCTCCGCCAGCTTCCATGCCTGCTCGATGCGCTTGTGTTCAGAGAGCGCTTCGATCTCGATCAGGTACAGTTGAATGGCGTAGTCCGGTTGCTGCTGACGCGCATCGGCGAGCACCGCTGAGGCTTCCTGGTCGCGCTTGCTGGCGTAGAGCAGCTGGCTCTGCAGCAGTTTCGCCGGCAGGTATTCGTTGCCCGGACCGACCTGCGCCAGTGCATCCAGCGCCTTGATATTTCGGCCCATCGCCTGATAGGCGCGCCCGAGATTGAAGTAGGCCGCGTCGACGTGGCTGCCGCGCTCGATCAGTTCTTCCAGGTAGACGGTGGCCTCACGCCAGGCTTCGGCCTCCATGCAGACCAGCGCCATGGAAAAGCGCAGATCGTCATCGGCCGGATGTTGCTGGACCAGTGTGGCGAACTCGCCCATGGCGTCTTCCAGGCGTTCCTGCTCGACCAGCAGGCGTGCATAAGTCAGACGCAGGCGCTTGTCTTCCGGATGCTGGCGCAGGGCTTTCTCGAGTAGCGGCAATGCTTCATCACTGCGCTGCAAGCTGTGCAGCAGGCGGGCTTCGAGGAGAATCGAGGGGATCTGACGCTGCTTGGTTGGCTGCTTCTGCAGAAGGGCCAGTGCTTCCTCGCTGCGATCGTCCTGCTGGAGTAGAACGGCCTTGCCGAAAGTCAGCTGCGGATTGTCTGGATTCTTGAGCAGCAGTTTGTCGAAGCTCTGCAGCAAGCCGGCGCGCGTGTCTGGATCGGTTTCTGATGCCGAAAGCGCGAGAAAATCGAAGTGCGTGTCGCCCTGGCCCTGCAGGACCTTCTCCATGAACTCCATGGACTCCTCGTAACGGCCGGCGCGGGCCAGCTGCACGGCAGCAGCGCGTTGTGCGTCGAGGCTTTGCGGGGCGTTGCGTGCCCAGATCAACGCCGTGTCCAGTGCGGCCTGCTCGGCGCCGAGGTACTCAGCGATGCGGAAGCCGCGCTCGGCGACACCGGCATCCTGCGTTGCATGCGCCTGCTGGACGTAGTTGCCCAGCGCGATATCGAAGCGATTACGCTGCCCGGCCAGCTCTGCGACCAGCAGCGCATAGAGGGTTTGGCGGCTGAACGAGCCATACTCTGCCGCGTCGCCGGCGGAGCTCTCCGCCGCAGCGTCCTCTACCGGTGGGCTGCTATCGGGTGCTTGCTGCGTGAATGTCTGGCAGCCGCCGATCAACAGCAGGGCGGCAAGTGCGGCGAGTCTTTTCATAAAGGGAAATGTACGGCTGTATGCGGTCGCGGCATGATGACACAAGCCGCAGGTCAAGCCCATGGCCCCTATTGGGGGTGCAGGCCGGTTCGGTAGGCAATCGGCCGTACCAATCGAATCCGACAATCGAGGGCAATGGTTGTTCTCCATCTGTCGAAGTAGGAGAATTGCGCGCTCTGTTTTCGAATCAGCGATTCTGCATGGCTTTCCTCGCGCTTGGCATCAATCACAAGACCGCTTCGGTGGACGTCCGCGAGCGCGTAGCCTTCACGCCCGACCAGATGGTCGAGGCCTTGCGACAGCTGTGTCGCGTCACGCCGACCCGTGAAGCGGCGATCCTCTCGACCTGTAATCGCAGCGAGCTGTATCTGCAGCAGGATCAGGTTGAAGCCGACGCCGTGCTGGCCTGGCTGGCCAACTATCACCGCCTCAGTCTCGACGAGCTCAAGGCGTGCGCCTATGTGCATGTCGACGATCAGGCCGTGCGCCACATGATGCGCGTCGCCTCGGGGCTTGACTCGCTGGTGCTGGGCGAGCCGCAGATTCTCGGACAGATGAAGTCTGCCTATGCGGTCGCCCGCGAGGCCGGCAGCGTTGGTCCACTGCTTGGCCGGCTGTTTCAGGCGACCTTCAGCACGGCGAAAACCGTGCGTACCGATACCGCCATCGGTGAGAACCCGGTTTCCGTCGCTTTTGCCGCAGTCAGCCTGGCGCGACAGATCTTCAGCAATCTGCAGCGCAGCCAAGCGTTGCTGATCGGCGCAGGGGAGACCATCACCCTGGTGGCGCGCCACCTGCATGAGCAGGGCGTAAAGAAGATCGTCGTCGCCAACCGCACGCTCGAGCGCGCCAGTGCGCTGGCCGCTGAACTGGGCGCCCATGCCATTCTGCTTGCCGATATCCCGGATGAGTTGCACAACAGCGACATCGTCATCAGTTCCACTGCCAGCCAGCTGCCGATCCTCGGCAAGGGCGCGGTCGAACAGGCCCTGAAGCGGCGCAAGCACAAGCCGATGTTCATGGTCGATATCGCCGTGCCACGGGATATCGAGCCGCAGGTCGGTGAGCTGGACGACGTCTATCTGTATACGGTTGACGATCTGCACGAGGTGGTCGCGGAGAACCTCAAAAGCCGCCAGGGTGCCGCCCAGGCCGCCGAGGAACTGGTCGCCGCCGGCACCGAAGACTTCATGCAGCGTCTGCGCGAACTGGCCGCGGTCGATGTGCTCAAGGCCTATCGGCAGCATGCCGAGCGGATTCGCGACGATGAGCTGAGCAAGGCCCAGCGCCTGCTGGCCAATGGCGGCAGCGCCGAGGATGTCCTCGCGCAGCTGGCCCGGGGCCTGACCAACAAGCTGCTGCACGCACCCAGCGTGCAGCTGAAGAAACTCTCCGCCGAGGGCCGCGTCGAGGCGCTGAGCATGGCCCAGGAACTCTTCGCCCTGCACGAGGGCACGGAAAAACCATGAAAGCTTCGCTGCTGAACAAGCTGGACATCCTGCAGGACCGTTTCGAGGAACTCACCGCGCTGCTAGGCGACGGCGAAGTCATCAGCGACCAGACTCGTTTCCGCGCCTATTCGCGCGAATACGCCGAAGTCGAGCCGGTGATCGTCGCCTATCGCCAGCTGTGCAGGGTCCAGCAGGACCTCGAAGGCGCCCAGGCGCTGCTCAAGGACAGCGATCCCGACATGCGCGAGATGGCCGAGGAGGAAGTCGCCGAGGCCAAGGTGCAGCTCGAAACCCTGGAAGCCAATCTGCAGCGCATGTTGCTGCCCAAGGACCCGAACGACGGGCGCAACGTGTTCCTGGAAATCCGCGCCGGCACCGGCGGCGACGAGGCGGCAATCTTCGCCGGCGATCTGTTCCGCATGTATTCACGCTATGCCGAGAAGCAGGGCTGGCGCGTCGAGATTCTCTCCGAGAGCGAGGGCGAGCACGGCGGTTACAAGGAAGTGATCTCCCGCGTCGAGGGCGACAACGTCTACGCCAAGCTCAAGTTCGAGTCCGGTGCCCACCGGGTGCAACGCGTGCCGGAAACCGAATCGCAGGGGCGTATTCATACCTCGGCCTGCACCGTGGCGGTCCTGCCGGAGCCTGATGAACAAGCGGCGGTGGAAATCAATCCGGCCGAGCTGCGCATCGACACCTATCGCTCCTCCGGGGCGGGTGGGCAGCACGTCAATAAGACCGATTCGGCGATCCGCATCACCCACCTGCCGACCGGCATCGTCGTCGAGTGTCAGGAAGAGCGTTCGCAGCACAAGAATCGCGCCAAGGCCATGGCCTGGCTCGCCGCCAAGCTGCAGGACCGCCAGGACGCCGCGGCGCACAAGGAAATCTCCGAGACGCGCAAACTGCTGGTCGGCTCCGGTGATCGCTCCGAGCGTATCCGCACCTACAATTTCCCCCAGGGCCGCGTCACCGACCACCGGGTCAACCTGACGCTGTACTCGCTCAACGAAGTGATCGCCGGCTCCGTGGAGCAGGTCATCGAGCCCCTGCTGCAGGAATATCAGGCCGATCAGCTGGCTGCGCTGGGCGACTGATCCCTTCTGCTGCGCGCCGCGCTACCGACGAGCAATTAATGCCAACCATCGAGTCCCTACTGCAAAGTGCCGATCTGCCGGACTCGCCGAGCGCCAGGCTGGATGCCGAGTGGTTGCTCGCCGCGGCGCTGGGCAAGTCGGCGAGCTATCTGCGCACCTGGCCGGAGCGCGAGGTGTCGGCGGAGTGCGCCGAGCGCTTCGCCGCGCACCTGGCGCGGCGCCGGCAGGGAGAGCCCGTCGCCTATATCCTCGGGCGCCAAGGCTTTTGGAGTCTAGAGCTGGAAGTGGCGGCGGATACGCTGATTCCGCGGCCGGACACCGAGTTGCTTGTCGAAACCGCGCTCCAGCTGCTTCCCGCAACCCCGGCTCGAGTGCTCGATCTGGGCACTGGAACTGGCGCAATCGCGCTGGCGCTGGCGGCTGAACGTCCGGCGTGGCAGCTCTGTGGTGTCGACCGCGTCGAGGCGGCCGTGACGCTGGCCGAGCGTAATCGGCAGCGCCTCGGCCTGCGCAACGCCGCGTTTGTCTTGAGCCACTGGTTTGCCGGGTTGGCCGGGGAGCGCTTCGAGATGATCGTCAGCAATCCTCCCTATATTCCGGCCAGCGACCCGCACCTGCAGCTGGGCGACCTGCGTTTCGAACCGCAGAGTGCGCTGGTCGCAGGCGCGGACGGGCTGGACGACATTCGCTCGATCATCCACCAAGCTCCCGCGCACCTGCTGCCGGCCGGCTGGCTGCTGCTGGAGCACGGCTACGACCAAGCCGAAGTGGTGCGCACGTTGCTGGTTTCCGGTGGCTTCGAAGATGTGCAGAGCCGGCTCGATCTGGGTGGACATGAGCGCATCAGCCTTGGCCGCCTGCCATGATTCTGTTTCGTGAGGTCCAGCATGCTGAGTGACGAAGAACTGCTGCGCTACAGTCGGCAGATCCTGCTCAAGCAGGTCGATATCGAGGGGCAGCTGCGACTCAAGCAAAGCCGGGCTTTGATAGTCGGGCTTGGCGGATTGGGCTCGCCGGTGGCGCTCTATCTGGCCGCTGCCGGCGTCGGTGAACTGCATCTTGCCGACTTCGACACCCTGGATCTGACCAACCTGCAGCGGCAAATTGCCCATGACACTCCCTCACTGGGCCTGCACAAGGTCGACTCGGCCATGCTCCGGCTGGAGGCACTCAACCCAAATGTGCGGCTAGTGCCATATCGCAGCGGTTTGGACGCCGATTCGCTCGATGCGGCGGTCGCCCAGGTCGATCTGGTGCTCGATTGCACGGACAACTTCGGCATCCGTGAAGCGGTTAACGCTGCCTGCGTGAAGGCCAAGAAACCCTTGGTCAGTGGTGCGGCGATCCGCTTTGAAGGACAGCTGTCGGTGTTCGATCCACGAGTCGAAACGAGCCCTTGCTATCACTGCCTGTACGGGCACGGTAGCGAAGCCGAGCTGACCTGCAGTGAGGCCGGTGTGATTGGCCCGCTGGTGGGTATGGTCGGCAGCCTGCAAGCGCTGGAAGCGCTGAAACTGCTGGCAGGTTTTGGTGAGCCTCTGATTGGTCGGCTGCTCTTGATTGATGCATTGAGCAGTCGATTCCGCGAAATGCGCGTCAAACGCGACCCACGTTGCACGGTGTGCGGTCGTGACTGACGGCAGCGCGCCCGTAGGCGTCTTCGACTCAGGGGTTGGCGGACTCTCGGTACTGCGCGAAATACGTAAATGCCTGCCCAACGAATCCCTGCTCTACCTGGCTGACAGCGCGCATGTGCCATATGGCGAGAAGAGCCCGGAGTACATCCGCGAGCGCTGCCGCATCATTGCCGCCTTTCTTGTTGAGCAAGGTGCCAAGGCGCTGGTGGTGGCGTGCAATACCGCGACGGCTGCCGGGGTCGCCGAGCTGCGCGAGTGTTATCCACTAATGCCGATCGTCGCCATGGAGCCGGCCGTCAAGCCCGCCGCTCAGGCCACGCGTAGCGGCGTCGTCGGCGTGCTTGCGACGACGGGGACGCTGAAGAGCGCGAGGTTCGCGGCATTGCTTGATCGCTTTGCCGCCGATGTACGTGTCATCACCCAACCATGTCCCGGCCTGGTCGAGCGCATCGAGGCAGGCGATCTGGACAGTCCTGAGACCCGCGCAATGTTGATCGGCTGGATCGAGCCGCTGCTGGCGCAGGGCTGCGATACGCTGATTCTGGGCTGTACGCACTATCCGTTCATCCGGCCGCTGCTGACGGCGTTGCTGCCTGCCGACGTCCATCTTATTGATACCGGAGCGGCCGTGGCGCGACGCTTGAGCGAGTTGCTGGCAGAGCGCCACTTGCTCGCTGGCGGAGGAGCCACGCAGCGTTTTTATTGCAGTGGCGATCCGCAGCGAATGGCCCGTGTCCTGCCTATACTTTGGGGTGAAAACGTCGAGGTTGAGTTCTTTTCTGGCTAGGAACTCCCGACTCAGCCGGGTTTCTCAATTGATGCTGACAATTAATAACCAAACAAACGCAGTGTTTTTTATAAGGAAGTTCCCATGAAAAAACTGTTTTCCCTGGCTGCCGTGGCGGCGCTTTCCGTAGGGCAAATGGCGGCTGTCCACGCCGTAGACTTTACCGTTGCGGTTGGTCAGACCGACGAGTCGACCATGACTTATCGGCTGGGTGCGCAATTCGACTTCAACAAGAGCTGGTTCCAGACCAGCGTGGGTCGCCTGACTGGTTACTGGGATGCCGGTTACACCTACTGGGAAGGTGACGAGTCGTCGAGCAACCACAGCATTTCGCTGGCTCCGGTATTCGTCTACGAATTCGCGGGTGAGTCGGTCAAGCCGTATGTCGAGGCAGGCATCGGCGTCGCGGCGTTCGAGAACACCGAGGTCGAGGGCAATCGTCTGGGTTCGTCTTTCCAGTTCGAGGATCGCCTCGGCGCTGGTCTGCGTTTCGCCGGTGGCCACGAGGTGGGCGTGCGCGCAATCCACTATTCAAATGCCGGCATCAAGAAGCCGAACGATGGTGTCGAAAGCTACGCCCTGCATTACCGCATGGCGTTCTAAGCGAGCCTGTTCCAACCGCTGCAGGGTGTGTCGTGCGCCCTGCAGCACCCGTCAGCTGTCTCAGTCATATGCCGTGGCGCTGCCCTTGCGCTCCTCCTGGCAATCCTCCGAGCCCAGCTCGAATTCCCTGCAGATCAATGGGCGATTTGCATAGATCGTGCAGCGCATGCTGTCCCGATCGAGCGCTGCGCACCAGCCGTCCTCCAGTCGCAGCATGACTTCACCACCCCATGCGTCTGTGTCGATAAATCGCTCCGGTACGCCGGTATCGCTGAACAGCAACACCTCGAGTCGGCAGCAGCAGGCCGCGCAGGTAGCGCAGCTCACCGAGGTGTCTTCAAGTTGCTGGTGGGGGATGGTCGAGTCGTTCATTGCGCCAGTCTAGTCGATACGTCCAGCCGGGCGCGCGCCAGATAGCGAGTGGCGGCACCAGCGCTGGCCGGTGCCGCATCTTTCAAGGCTCTTCGTTCAGCTGCTTGTTGCGCCAGCCTTCACCGCCCGGAAGCAGCAGGTTGAGCAGCAGGGCGATGATGGCGCACAGCGAAATACCGGAGAGGGTGAACTCACCGTAGCCGATGGCCATGCCGCCAATGCCGAACACCAGCGTCACCGAGACGATGATCAGGTTGCGTGCTTCGGACAGGTCAACCTGGTGGCGAATCAGTGTGCTCAGGCCGACCACTGCGATCGAGCCGAACAGCAGGCAGAGAATGCCGCCCATCACTGGGACCGGGATGCTCAGCAGGCCGGCGCCGAACTTGCCGATGAATGCCAGGGCAATGGCGAATATCGCCGCCCAGGTCATGATCTTCGGGTTGTAGTTCTTGGTCAGCATTACCGCGCCGGTCACCTCGGCGTAGGTGGTGTTGGGCGGGCCGCCGAACAAACCTGCTGCGGACGTAGCCACGCCGTCGCCGAACAGGGTGCGGTGCAGGCCAGGCTTCTTGACGTAGTTGTTACCCGTGACGCTGCCAATGGCGACCACGCCTCCGATGTGCTCGATGGCCGGTGCCAAAGCGACCGGAACCATGAACAGAATCGCGCCGATGTGAAATTCGGGGGCAACGAAGTTGGGCATTGCCAGCCAGGGCGCGGCGGCGATGCCGCTGGTGTCGACCACGCCGAACGCGAATGACAGTCCGTAGCCGACCGCAACGCCAGCCAGGATGGGGACCAGGCGGAACAGCCCTTTGCCCAACACCGCTACCAGCAAGGTAGTGACCAAGGCCGGCATCGAGATAAGCATCGCAGTCTGGTATGGAATCAGCTGTGCGCTGCCGTCACCAGCCTTGCCCATCGCCATGTTCACCGCCACAGGCGACAGCGCGAGGCCAATCGAAATGATCACTGGGGCGATGACCACAGGCGGCAGCAGGCGGTCAATGAAGCCGGGTCCTTTCAGGCGCACGGCGAAGCCGAGCAGCATGTAGACAAGTCCGGCAGCGACTACGCCGCCCATTACGGCCGGGAGTCCGAACTCACCTTTCGCCGCGATGATGGGCGCGATGAAGGCAAAGCTGGATGCCAGGAAAACCGGCACCTGGCGCCGGGTGATTACTTGGAACAGCAGGGTTCCAAGTCCGGCGGTGAACAAGGCCACGTTGGGGTCCATGCCAGTGATCAGCGGCATCAGCACCAAAGCACCAAAGGCGACGAATAGCATTTGCGCGCCAGCCAGCACCTGCCGGCCAAGCGGCTCGTCGGTATGCGACATGCTTAGATGTCCTTCTGCTTGGTGCCGAAGATCTTGTCGCCGGCATCGCCCAGGCCTGGAACGATGTAGCCGTGCTCGTCGAGACGCTCATCAATGGACGCGGTGAAAATCAGCACATCCGGGTGCGCTTTTTCTACAGCGGCGATGCCTTCCGGGGCCGCGACCAGCACCAACGCACGGATCTCCTTACAGCCGGCCTTTTTCAGCATGTCGATGGTGGCGACCATCGACCCGCCGGTAGCGAGCATAGGGTCGATAATAATGGCCAACCGTTGTTCGATCTCTGGAACGAGCTTCTCCAGGTAGGTCTGTGCCTGCAGCGTCTCTTCGTTGCGCGCGATGCCTACCGCACTGACCTTGGCGCCCGGAATCAGGCTGAGTACACCGTCGAGCATGCCGATGCCGGCGCGCAGAATGGGTACGACGGTGATTTTCTTCCCGGAGATTTTCTCCACTTGCACCGGGCCGCACCAGCCGTCGATGCTGTAGTGTTCCAGCGGCAGGTCCGAAGTCGCTTCATAAGTGAGGATCGAGCCCACTTCCTGAGCCAGTTCACGGAAGTTCTTGGTGCTGATATCGGCGCGGCGCATCAGGCCGAGCTTGTGGCGGATCAGCGGGTGGCGGATCTCTCGAATGGGCATTTTGGGCTCCGGCGGGCAAATAAACCGGCTTAGATTAAAGCATCGTCGGGTCAGCGGCTATTCGCGTGTCATTCGGCCGGCAGACTTGCTGCAGCCCGCGGGGGTGGGTATCTTCCACGCCCTTTCGCGGACGGCTGAAAGTCGGCTGTTCGGTCAGGTTTTTCGCTGTTCAGGTACGGCGATTCAACCAAGTGAGCTGCCTGTGTCATCTGGCGCTCTGAAACTCATCTTCTGAGGGGAATCGCATCATGTCCGTCGATCTCGTACATATTCGTCAAGTCATGGCGGAGGCAGACTGCCTGTACACCGAAGAGCAAGTGGAAGCAGCGATCACCAAGGTCGCGGAAACGATCAATGGCGAGCTGGCTGATCGCAATCCTGTGGTCTTCTGCGTAATGAATGGCGGCCTGATCTTCTCCGGCAAGCTGGTACCAAAGTTGAATTTCCCGCTGGAACTGTCGTACCTGCATGCGACCCGTTACCGCAACGAAACCAGCGGTGGTGAGCTGTTCTGGAAGGCCAAGCCCGAAGTTTCGTTTATCGATCGCGACGTGTTGATCATCGACGACATCTTGGATGAAGGCCACACCCTAGGCGCTATCATCGACTTCTGTCGGCACGCAGGCGCGGCGGCGGTGCATACCGCGGTGCTGATCGACAAGGACCACGAGCGCAAGGCGCGTCCTGACTTGAAGGCGGATTACGTCGGTCTCAGCTGCATTGATCGCTACATATTCGGTTACGGCATGGACTACAAAGGTTACTGGCGTAATGCGCCGGGCATCTATGCGGTGAAAGGACTGTAAAAGTTCGAGTTCAGGGCCATGCCCATAGCTATGCGCACCCGCAACGGGTGCGCAGACGAACTCGTCGGCCGCCTTTTCTGGCACGTTCCCTTCGAGGCGACAGCTCGACTGGCAGTTGAGTCTTCACCTTAGCGCAGCTTCCACCTGCTTGCTGTTTCGTTTCGCCCCATCCTGCGCACGAAAGTAACGCTCTTCATCGGCGGTGCTCGCGACTGCCCCCATTCATAGCCTGGGATCAGCCGGCGTTGGTAGTCGGGGTGGCGCGGGTCATTCGACTGGATTGGTGGGTGATATCGCCGTCATGAATTGAACTTTAGGATAACTGGCCAGCATTTCTTCATGGCCGGGAGCGCAAAGGCTCTGCGCCGGGCTTTGCGGCCTTTGCAATCGCGGCTAAGCTCAGGACGTCCTTAATGCGCATGGCCAAGGCCCATCATGCTGAAAGCCACTGCTGGAAAGGCTATTAACACTAAAGGATTACAAGCTAAATCAAACCTTAGTGCGCTTAACCCTCCCTCGACGTCTGGGTAGGGTTGACGCACTTCGAACCAACCAGGAGCGCCTCATGACAAAAACAACAAGGCAAGGAATCTTCCAGCCGAAGTCTCTAGCTCTCGCCGTAGCGCTGAGCATCGCTGCCCCGGCATACGCTGTGAACTTCAATATCGGCGAGATCGAGGGGCAATTCGACTCGTCCATGTCCATCGGTGCCAGCTGGTCGACCACTGATCGTGATATGGATTTGGTGGGGATCAATAACGGTGGTACTGGCTTTACTCAGACGGGGGATGACGGGCGTCTGAACTTCAAGAAGGGCGAAACCTTCTCCAAGATTTTTAAAGGCGTGCATGATCTCGAACTCCGCTATCGCGACAGCGGTGCTTTTATTCGTGGCAAGTATTGGTACGACTTTGAGCTGAAGGACGAGGGGCGCCTTTTCAAAGACATCAGCGATAGCAATCGTAAGGAGGCCGCTCAGTCCTCCGGTGCGCAGATCCTAGATGCATTCGTTTATCACAATTATGCAATTGGCGATCTGCCCGGAACTGTCCGCCTCGGTAGACAAGTGGTTAGCTGGGGTGAAAGTACATTTATCGGAAACAGCATCAACTCCATCAATCCGTTGGACGCGGCTGCGTTCCGCCGTCCCGGCGCCGAGATCAAAGAGGGTCTAATTCCCGTTAATATGTTCTACATCTCTCAAAGTCTGAGCGACCGCCTGAGCATGGAGGCGTTCTATCAGCTGGAGTGGGATCAGACAATTGTCGACAATTGCGGGACGTTCTTCGCAGTAGATGTCGCTCAGGATGGTTGTGACAACAATTACCACGCCGGCAACCCTGCGATTGCTCCGCTACAACCCATTTCCGCAGCTTTTGGCCAAGGTTTTGACGTGACCCCTGAGGGGGTTGTTCTCCCAAGATCAGGGGACCGAGATGCTCGTGATTCAGGTCAGTTTGGCTTAGCTCTGCGCTGGCTTGGGGACGCAACCGAATACGGCGCGTATTTCATGAACTACCACAGCCGCACACCGATCGTAAGTACCCAGACCGCTAGCGGCATACTTGGTATGGCAACCAATCCCGCTTTCGGTGGGGCTGTCGGTGGTGCGGTAGCTGTACCGGGGGGGCCTTGCGATCCGGCTGTTTTTGGAGCCAATACCCCGGCTTGTGTCCAGGAAGTAGCTGGCGGTCTTCTGCAGTCCGCAGCGTTGGGTAATGGTCGTTACTATTTGGAGTACCCGGAAGATATCCAGTTATATGGGCTGAGCTTCTCCACGACACTACCTACCGGCACGGCATGGGGCGGCGAGATCAGCTATCGGCCAAACGCACCCGTCCAAATCAATACTCAGGACATAACGCGTGCATTGCTTAACCCGCTTTCCATAGGCCTTACCGGCAATGCCGCGTCCCCTGTCGCAACGGCGGAAGGGGCAGACAATCGCGGCTATAACCGGAAAGAAATCACTCAAGTTCAGACCACGTTTACACATTTCTTCGATCAGGTATTGGGCGCGGGACGGGTCACAGTGGTTGGTGAAGTTGGCTTCGCGCACGTAGGTGGGCTTGAGAGCAAAAGCGACGTACGGTATGGGCGAGACGCCATCTACGGATCAGTCGACGATCCTGCGGCTTTGGCCCGATACGGCCGCCACGGTTTCGTTACGGCTAACTCCTGGGGCTACCGCCTGCGCACCATCGCTGACTACAACAACGTCTTCGCTGGTATCAACCTCAAGCCGAACCTGTCGTTCTCCCACGACGTCGACGGCTATGGCCCGAACGGCTTGTTCAACGAGGGCTCCAAGGCCGTCAGCATCGGTCTGGATGCCGAGTACCAGAACACCTATACCGCCAGCCTGTCCTACACCGACTTCTTCGGCGGCGATTACAACACGCTGGTTGACCGCGACTTCCTCGCGTTCAGCGTCGGCGTGAACTTCTAAGGAGAACAGCCTGGCGCCCGGCCGGCGAGGAAGCGCCGGTCGGGCGATAGCGGTAGGCATGGCCTCCGGCCGTATAACAAGATCAAGAGGAACTGGAATCGTATGAAAACAACAAGAAAGCTATTCAGTGTCTTGGCCTTCTCTCTGCTTGCGAGCAGTGTGATGGCTGCCGTTTCCCCTGAGGAAGCGGCCAAGCTTGGTACCTCGCTGACCCCGCTGGGTGCGGAAAAGGCTGGTAACGCCGACGGCAGCATTCCCGAGTGGACTGGCGGTCTCAAGACCGACGCAGCTCCGCTGAAGAACGGGCATCTGACCAACCCCTTCAAGGACGAGCAGCCCAAGTTCGTCATCACCGCGCAGAACGCCGAGCAATACAAGGACAAGCTGACTGCCGGGCAGTTGGCAATGTTCAAGCGCTATCCGGAAACCTACAAGATTCGCGTATTCCCCACTCACCGGTCGGTTGCCGTGCCGGATGAGATCTACCAGGCTGCGAAGAAGAGCGCCGTGAATACCGAACTCGTCGAAGGCGGGAACGGTATCGCCAACTTCACCGACAGCCGCTACTACGCATTCCCGATCCCGAAAAACGGGCTGGAAGTGGTGTGGAACCACATCACCCGTTATCGCGGCGGAAACGTGCGACGCAATATCGTCCAGGCCACTCCGCAAACAAACGGCAGCTACACCATGGTCCATTTCGAGGATGAGGTGGCGTTCCCGCTGGGCATGACCGATCTGGACCCGGAACGCGCCAAGAACGCGCTGCTGTTTTTCAAGCAGCGAGTGACTGCGCCTTCGCGTCTGGCGGGTAACGTATTGCTGGTGCACGACTCGCTGGACCAGGTAAAGGAGCCGCGTCAGGCCTGGATCTACAACGCTGGTCAGCGTCGTGTTCGCCGCGCGCCGCAGGTGGCCTATGACGGCCCGGGTACCGCATCGGACGGCATGCGCACCACCGATAACTTCGATATGTTCAGCGGCGCGCCGGATCGCTATGACTGGAAGCTGGTCGGCAAGAAAGAGCTGTTCATCCCCTATAACAGCTATGAAATTGCATCCAGCGATCTGAAATACAAGGACGTCATCAAGGCCGGCCACGTTAATCAGGATCTGGCACGTTACGAGCTTCACCGCGTCTGGGAGATCGAGGCCACGCTCAAGAGCGGCGAGCGCAACATTTACGCCAAGCGTCGCTTCTTCGTCGACGAGGACAGCTGGACCATCGTCCAGTCGGAGCTGTATGACGGTCGTGGCCAGCTCTGGCGTGTCGGTGAGGCCCACTCGCTGCAGTACTACCAGCACAAGGTGCCGGCTTATGCCTTCGAAGCGCTCTACGACATCATTTCCGGCCGCTACATTGCGATCGGTATGAGCAATGAGGAGAAGCCTCACGAGTACGGTTATCGCGCGTCTGCCCGCGATTTCACGCCGGCCGCGCTGCGCAATGCCGGGGTGCGCTGATCTACTGACATTTGGCAGGTGAATAAGGCGGCCAAGTTGGCCGCCTTTTTTTTTGTTGCGAACCAGTGGATGATAATTTTCGTTCGGTGCTCGGAGTTTGGGCATGCCGCACTGCCTGACAGCTAGCCAGCGATGCGGCTGGTGTGCAACGACAAGGAGCGTTTTGGCTGAAGGCTGCGACAACCGGGCGTAATGTCGGGCACACACGCCGCTGTGTTTCAATGGACTGATTAGAACAAGAGAACGTTGCCATGTCCGTACGCTTCATTCCTGATGCGCTCAGTGCAGAGGCAAACGCCGCAGAGCAACTCGCACCGGTTCCTCGGCTACCTCCGCTCCATGTTGGGCGACCAAGATTGGCCGCGGCGCTGCTCGAGACCGATTGCCGTCTGCGTTTAATCTGCGCACCGGCAGGATTTGGCAAGACCGTGCTGATGGGCGAGTGCGCTAGGCTGGTACCTGACGGGACGCGCCTGGTGTGGCTGGATCTCGGCGGGCGTAACTGCACCGTTCAGGCCCTGTACGCTCAGCTAAGCGATGCTCTGGGTGAGCCGGCCGGCATGGCGCGGGATTGCGAGCATGACATGCTTGCGCTGTTGCGTCGTGTCCGCCAGCCGCTATGGATCATGTTGGATGATTACCCGCGTGATTACAGTCCAGAGCTAGATGCATGTCTCGACATGCTCCTTGATATGGGGCCCGCGCCTGTCAGTTGGTGGGTGTCGAGCCGCCGGCAACCGGCTTGGAAGTTGCCGCGTCTCCTGCTGCAAGGGCATTTGTACGAGCTCGAGGCTGAGGCGTTGGCGTTCACCGCCGAGGAACTCGAGCAGGTCCTCAAGGCGCATCGGCTGACACTCTCTCCAGAAACTTTCCAGCAGCTGCAGAGGGGGATGGAGGGTTGGCCAGCCGGTGTCTGTCTCATGTTGCTGAATGCCGATGAGCAGGCGTTGCGCGAGCGTCTCGTTGCCGGAACCCCCCTGCTACGGGACTACGTTCAGCGTGAGGTGCTGGCGGGGTTGAGCGATGAGGTGCTCCGTGCGCTGAAGGCGCTGGCACGCATGCCCCGTTTCTCCGCAGAGCTCTGCGACCATGTGCTTGACGGTGTGGGGCGCGAGATTCTCGATATTCTCAAGACCCGCCAGCTGTTCATTCGACAGGTCGATAACTGTGGTGAGTGGTTTCGGTTGTGGAAGCCGCTTGCGCTGATGCTACAGCGCTCAGTTGAAAGCTCGGTGCCGACTCAGGTGCATCTACGCGCCTGCCAATGGTTCGCCAGCCGTGGCGAAATGCGCGAGGCGGTAGAACACGCGCTGTGGGCGGGACAGCCTGAAGTGGCGGCGAATTACCTGCAGCGTTACGGGCAGGAACAATTGCTGATTGGGGACAACGTGTCCCGCTTTCTGAAGTGGCGAAGCGAGCTGCCTCAGGACCTGTTCGCCAGCACAACACGGCTGATCGTGTTGCAGGGTTGGGCACTGATCATTTCGGCGCGTCTCGACGAAGTGGACGACTGCCTGGCCGAACTGGCTAAGTTCTTTCCGCAACCCGATGCGCGTCGGCAGGCTCAGTTGCTGGCGCAATGGCAGGCGCTGCGAGGGTTTCTTGCGCGCCTGCGTGGCGAGCCCGAGGCACGGGAGAACTGTCTGCAGGCGCTGGAAGTGCTGTCCGATCATGCCTGGGCTCAACGTGTTCTCTGCTATCAGGTCCTGACACAACAGGCTATGGCCGAAGGCGAGCTGGAACTTGCTCAACAATACAACAGCGAAGGCATGAAGCTCGCTCGCCTCAAGGGCAGTGTGCTTTACGAGGTGATGCTCAGTGTCGATCGCATTCAGCTGCTGGAACTGACAGGTGAGTTCGAGCGCGCGGTGGGAGTGCTGAACGAGGCATTACAGGCGCTGCGCGAGTCGGTTCGACATAGCCCTCTTATTGGCCGACTGCAGCTGCTGCAGGGACACCTGCTGGCTTATCAGGGGCTCGATGCGCCGGCGCAGGATGCTTACCGGCTCGGCAAGGCCGAGACCGAAACCTGCGGAGACTCTTACTGTTTCTTTGGCTACGTCGGGCTCGCCGAGCTCGCGGCGCGCAATCAGGAATTCGCGTGCGCTTATCACTGGCTGCGTGACGCCGAGCGACTTTCTCAGTGGCGGCATGTGCCGGAGGCGAGGTTTCGCGGCATCCTGCCTCTGATTAATGGCGTGGCCTGGTTGCATCAGGGGGAATTACGCAAAGCGCGAGGCGCATTAGGCCAGGTATTGGCGTTGTATGAAGGGCAGGGTTATCTGTCCCCCTCCGGCTTCTATGAACTACTTCCAAGAGTGCGGCGCTATCTTGCGCTGATCGATATTCTTGAGGGGCAGCCGGCGAAGGCGATTCCGGCCCTGCGCGAGCAGATCGAGGGAAACATGCGGGTTCAGAGACTGGGCTTGGCCTGTGAGTGCCGTTTCAGTTTGGCCGAGGCCCTGCACGCCAACGGGCAGGCGGCCGAGGCAGAGCTGGAGCTGCGTCTGGCCCTTGGGGAGGCTGCTCGGCAGCATCTGGTAAAACCGTTGTATGAATTGGATCACCGCCAGCCGCAATGGCTGGCGGGCGTGCTTCCCGCGCTTAAGGGCGAGTCGCTACGCCAGCGCCTGTTCAGATACGAGCGGGAACCCGAGGTTACACTCACGGCATCGGATGAAACGGTACTCAGCAATCGGGAATTGACAGTATTGCGCCTGATTGCCCAGGGGTGCTCGAACCAGGAGATTGCCGAACAACTGTTCATATCCCTGCATACCGTCAAGACCCATGCGCGCAGGATCAACACGAAGCTGGGAGTTGCGCGTCGTACTCAGGCGGTGGCGAAGGCCAAGGCCCTGGCTTGGCTCTGAGAGCGGAAGTCATCGAAGGGATTCACCGTTGCGCCTGAAACAGCGCAATTCAGGCACAACAACTCGCTGCGAGCCTTAAGGCCAGCAGGCGAAAATGGATTCTTGTTTTTGTTGGGTGAACTTCGGGGCGGAGCGGCAACCTGCAGGCAGTCAGGTTGATGACATCACAGTGGAGCGGGCTGGAAGCCTCCGTGGGACATCCGTTGCGGCAACTGCTCGCCTCGTTCGATGGCCAGACTGACCTGCAGGCTGGTGATCAATCGCTGCAACTGTTGTTGATCGCGCCACTGGTCGGCACTGATGTAGCGCTTCACAGCAACGCCTTCCGTTCCGGTCAAGGTCAGCAGGATGCTGCCATCGGGCTTCTCGATGCTGAAATTGACGTTGTAGCGGGGACGAAACACATCGCTGATCTTCTGGAATGGACTCGTCATTGCCTGTACCTGTTTGAGGGGGTTGCCAGCAATGGACCCGGCAAAGCGACGACAAGTTTCCCAAGCGCAACGTTCACAAATTATCGGAAACCCAACGCAGGATCTGCTATCCGCGCGTCATGCCTGCGCGGTCAGTTCGGCCAGCGCCTCGGGGCTGCTCTTGAACGCCTTGGCGAATAGATCGCGATGCCTGGCCATATAGATACCGATATCCTCAGCCTGTTTTTCGCTCAGCGACGGAGACGCTTGTTGCAGGACGGCGGCCAGTGCCTCAGCCAGCTCCAACATCTTGTCATGACGATCGGCTTCGGCTTTATCCATGAACAAACGCTCCAGGTCCCGACTGCTGCGGTACACCACTTCGACGGCCATTTACCACCTCGGTCATTGGCAGATTGATACTGTTTATGCGTACAGTATGGGCTGCCCGCACGAAGATTGATAGTACGTTGTGCTCGACGAAACCAAGATCAGTTGGCGAAATGCCCTTGCAAGCGTTCGGCGTGAAATTCCAGTGTGGCTGCGCGGTAGCCGCTACGCAGCAGCGGTAGCGGCAGGCATGACTCCCAGCTGGCGCCGGGCTGGAGGTCGCCAGGTCCCTGGTAGGTCGGTGCGTCATAGGCGCGCCGCGCAAGATTGGTGCGTGAGCCTGGCGAGTAGGCGGCTACTTCCCACTGCAAACTTTGCAGCTTCTTGTTGGTGTGGTTGTGCAGGCTTACGTGCAGCGGCTGCGCGCCGGGACAGCGTTGCGGATCATGCATCAGCTGAATCTCTACCCGCGCAAGCAACTGTTCCTCACGATGCTCTTGCCAAAGCACCCAGCCTGCGACCAGGGCGAGGCCGAGCACAGCGCCCAGCGAAATGGGAACGGCTCGAAGTGGGTAGCGAATCAGCAGCACCAGCCAGGTGAGGATAAGCAAGGCGCCAATCAGCATGGCCGAATACCGCTGAACAGGTCACTAAGCATGGAAGTCCTCCGTTGCGACACGGTTCATGCTAACTCGTGCCGGCGAGCCCTGCGCATTGATGCATTACGTATTTGTAGCAGGATGTCAGTCTTGCGGACCGCGACTGGCCAGGCGCTCAAGTGCAGCTCTTAGCTTGGGGTCGCGGATGTCATCGGCCGCTGCCTGGATACTGTTTGCAGCATTGCTCGAAAGCGGCTGTGTGCGTGCTGGGGTGTGCCTTGGAGGTGGCGGTGGCTGCACCTTGAACTGGATGCGTAGCAGGCCGGCGAATTCCTCGAAGGCCTCTAGCTGGCGCTGCAATCGACGCTGCTGGTAGCGCAGACGTGTGGCCCAATGGCCATCAGTGACGATCAGCAGCAGGCAGCCCTCGCGCCAGGACGCTACGCGACAATGCTCGCGTGCCGCTGGCTGTAGCTGGCTTTCCAGCAGCCGCTGCAGGCGATCTAGGCGAAGAGCTTCACCGAACAGAGCCCTGAGCGGCTTCGCTTCGCGCAACAGTGTGGCCGGAGCACGGGCCGGCGACGGGCGAAAGGCCATGATGGTCCGTAGGACGTTGATGAGGCTCCTATGGTAACAGAAGCTCAGATGCCCGAGCCTGCGCCCGCTATAGCCTGGGGTCGAGCATTTTCGGCAGCCGAAGTAGCGCAGCGAGAGTGCTCTTCATGCTTCATGAGCACGACTGGTCGCCCGCGTAGCAGCTCCGTTGCTGCGTCGCTGCGCTGCGCAGTCAGGCACCTTTCCTCACTGCCGTTTCCGAGTAGAATGGCCCCTTTGCACGCAGCCGTGACCCCGCGGGCGTGCCTCCATCCCCAGCATGGAAGTCTTTGTTGATATGTTTGCGCCTTTATTGAAGAAACTCTTTGGAAGCAAGAATGAGCGTGAGGTCAAACGCATGCTCAAGGCGGTGCAGTCCGTCAATGCCCTCGAAGAGCAGATGCTGTCGCTCTCCGACGAGCAACTGCGCAACAAGACCGAAGAGTTCAAGGCCCGTCTCGAGAAAGGCGAAACCCTCGATCAGATCCTCCCCGAAGCATTCGCCGTCTGCCGCGAAGCCGGCAAGCGCGTCATGGGCATGCGCCACTTCGATGTGCAGCTGATCGGCGGCATGACCCTGCACGAAGGGCGCATCGCCGAGATGCGTACCGGTGAAGGCAAGACCCTGGTAGCTACCCTGGCCGTTTACCTCAATGCGCTGGCCGGCAAGGGTGTGCACGTAGTCACGGTCAACGACTACCTGGCCCGCCGCGACGCCAACTGGATGCGCCCGCTGTACGAATTTCTCGGCCTCTCGGTCGGCATCGTTACCCCGTTCCAGCCGCCGGAAGAAAAGCGCGCAGCCTACGCCGCCGACATCACCTACGGCACCAACAACGAGTTCGGCTTCGACTACCTGCGTGACAACATGGCGTTCAGCCTGCAGGAAAAGAACCAGCGCGAGCTCAACTTTGCCGTGATCGATGAAGTCGACTCCATTCTGATCGACGAAGCGCGCACGCCGCTGATCATTTCCGGTCAGGCCGAAGACAGCTCCAAGCTGTACCAGCAGATCAACCTGCTCATTCCGCGGCTCACGCAGCACATCGAGGAAGAGGAGGGTGTCGTCACCCAGGAAGGGCATTTCTCCATCGATGAGAAAACCCGTCAGGTCGAACTGAACGAGGCGGGCCACCAGTACATCGAGGAGCTGCTGACCCAGGCCGGTCTGCTGGCCGAGGGCGAGAGCCTCTATTCGGCGCACAACCTCGGTCTGCTGACCCATGTGTATGCCGGTCTGCGCGCACACAAGCTGTTCCATCGCAACGTCGAATACATCGTGCAGAACAATCAGGTGCTGCTGATCGACGAACATACCGGCCGCACCATGCCGGGCCGCCGTCTTTCCGAAGGTCTGCACCAGGCCATCGAAGCGAAGGAAGGGCTGCAGATTCAGCCCGAGAGCCAGACCCTGGCTTCGACCACCTTCCAGAACTACTTCCGCCTGTACAAGAAGCTGTCCGGCATGACCGGTACCGCCGACACTGAAGCCTTCGAATTCCAGCAGATCTACAACCTGCCGGTCGTGGTCATCCCGACCAACCGCCCGCTGGCGCGCAAGGACTTCAACGACCTGGTCTATCTGACCCAGGAAGAGAAGTTCGCCGCGATCATCGCCGACATCAAGGAATGCCGGGAGCAGGGCCGTCCGGTGCTGGTCGGTACGGCCACCATCGAATCCTCCGAATATGTGTCGCGCCTGCTGGAGGCCGAAGGTTTCGAACACAAGGTGCTCAACGCCAAGCACCACGACAAGGAAGCCGAGATCATCGCCCAGGCCGGCCGGCCTGGCGCGGTGACCATCGCCACCAACATGGCTGGCCGTGGTACCGACATCCTGCTGGGTGGCAACTGGGAAGTGGAAGTCGCAGCCCTGGAGAATCCGACCGAAGAGCAGGTCGCGCAGATCAAGGCGGATTGGCAGAAGCGTCACCAGCAGGTCCTCGAAGCGGGCGGCCTGCACGTGATTGCATCCGAGCGTCATGAATCCCGTCGTATCGACAACCAGTTGCGCGGTCGTGCCGGTCGTCAGGGCGACCCGGGTTCGAGCCGTTTCTATCTGTCGCTGGAAGATAGCCTGATGCGCATCTTCGCCTCCGATCGGGTGAAGAACTTCATGAAGGCGCTGGGCATGGAATCTGGCGAGGCCATCGAGCACCGCATGGTCACTAATGCCATCGAAAAGGCGCAGCGCAAGGTCGAAGGCCGCAACTTCGACATGCGCAAGCAACTGCTCGAGTACGACGATGTGGCCAACGAGCAGCGCAAGGTGATCTACCACATGCGTAACAGCCTGTTGGCCGCCGATGAAATCGGCCAGACCATCGCAGAATTCCGCCAGGAAGCGCTGGACGCTGCGATCAGCGCGCACATTCCGCCGCAGTCGCTGCCGGAACAGTGGGATATCCCGGGCCTGGAGGCGGTGCTCTACAGCGATTTCGGTACGCGTCTGCCGGTCCAGCAATGGCTCGACGAGGACGAGAAACTCTACGAGGAAACGCTGCGCGAGCGCATTCTCGAAGCGCTGCTGGCCGCCTACAACGAGAAGGAAGAGCTGGCTGGCGTCGAGGCGCTGCGTTCCTTCGAGAAGCAGATCGTGCTGCGTGTGCTGGATGATCTGTGGAAAGACCACCTGTCAACCATGGACCACCTGCGTCACGGCATTCACCTGCGCGGCTACGCGCAGAAGAACCCGAAGCAGGAATACAAGCGCGAGTCTTTCACGCTGTTCCAGGACCTGCTCGAATCGATCAAGCGCGACAGCATTCGCGTGCTGTCCCATGTGCAGGTTCGTCGCGAAGACCCGGCCGAAGAAGAAGCTCGTCTGCGCCGCGAAGCCGAGGAGCTGGCCAAGCGCATGCAGTTCCAGCATGCCGAGGTTTCCGCGTTGGATCAGCCGGAGGAGGAGCCTGAGGTCGAAGGTCAGGCTGACGTCGCCGCGGCGCCGGTGCGTACCGAGCCGAAGATCGGTCGCAACGAGCCTTGCCCGTGCGGATCGGGCAAGAAATACAAGCATTGCCACGGGCAGGTTCAGTAAGTCCGACCTTGCCTGATGATTCCGCGCCGCGACCGGCTTCTGCCGCTCGCGGCGTTTTTGTCGCAATCCCTTTCTCGGCCTGTTGGCCATCCATTGTTCTGAAGGAGCGCATCCATGGCTGTCGGTCTTGGTCCTTTACCCACGCTGCACCCGGTACCCGGTTTCGAACTCGGCATTGCTTCAGCGGGTATCAAGCGACCGGGCCGCAAGGACGTGGTGATCATGCGTTGTGCCGAGGGCTCGCGGATTGCTGGAGTGACAACGACAAACGCTTTTTGCGCCGCGCCAGTGATCATCACTCGCGAACGTATGCACGGTCCGGTGCGTTACCTGCTGACCAACACCGGTAATGCCAATGCCGGAACCGGGCCGCAGGGCCTGACTGATGCGCGGCATACCTGCGCGGCCCTCGCTGCCATTACCGGAGTCGACGAGACCGCCGTGCTGCCTTTCTCGACTGGTGTGATCGGCGAGCCGCTGCCGGTACAGAAGATCGAATCGGCGCTGCAGGCTGCACTCGATGATCTGTCGCCGGACCACTGGGCCGAGGCCGCGACTGGCATCATGACCACCGATACGCTGCCCAAGGGTGCCAGCCGTCAGTTCCAGCACGATGGCGTGACGGTGACCGTCACCGGTATCAGCAAGGGCGCCGGGATGATCCGGCCGAACATGGCGACCATGCTTGGCTATATCGCCACCGATGCCAAGGTTGCCGGCAGCGTGCTGCAGGATCTGGTGCGCGATGCGGCGAACAAGTCGTTCAACCGCATCACGATCGATGGTGATACTTCCACCAACGATTGCTGCATGCTGATCGCCACCGGCCAGGCGGCGCTGCCGGAGATCACCGAAGCCAGCGGCGAGCTGTTCGACAAGCTCAAGCAGGCAGTGCTGGAGGTCTTCATGGAGGTGGCTCAGGCCATCGTCCGCGACGGTGAAGGCGCGACCAAGTTCGTCACGGTGCAGGTCAACGGTGGTGGTAACCATCAGGAGTGCCTGAACGTCGCTTATGCCGTGGCGCATTCGCCGCTGATCAAGACCGCGCTGTTCGCCTCGGACCCGAACTGGGGCCGAATACTCGCTGCGGTCGGCTATGCCGGCGTGCCTGACCTGGATGTAAGCAAGATCGACGTGTTTCTGGGTGAAGTCTGCATCGCCAGCCAGGGCGGTCGCTCGCCCAGCTACACCGAAGAGCAGGGCGCGGCGGTGATGGCTCGCGAGGAAATCACCATCCGCATTGAGTTGGGTCGTGGCAGCTGCAGCGAGACCATCTGGACCACCGATCTGTCCCACGAGTACGTGAAGATCAACGCCGAATACCGGACCTGATCGAACCCTGCCTGTAGCTATTCCCGTTGTGCATGACCCCATGTGCAACGGGAATTTGCCATTTGCGCTTGCTGCGCTTTAACGTCCGCTGACTCTTCCCTAAGACACTCGAGGTGCATCGGTCATGGCTCTGCAACTGGTAGTCGGCGACAAGAACTACTCATCCTGGTCGCTGCGCGCCGCCCTGGCAGTGGAACTGTCTGGCGCTGCGTGCGAACAGGTTCCGGTCTCACTCTATCGGCCGGACAGTCGAGCACGGCTGCTCGGTTATTCGCCGACCGGCAAGGTGCCGGTGCTGCTGACCGAGGACGGCCCGGTGTGGGATTCGCTGGCAATCGCCGAATACCTGGCCGAGCATTTCCCCGGTGCACATCTGTGGCCGCGCGAGCGCTATGCGCGCGCATTGGCGCGGAGTATCTGCGCGGAAATGCACAGCGGCTTTCAGGCGCTGCGCAGCCATCTGCCGATGGATATGGCGCGCGACCAGGCCTTGCCCGAGCTTCCCGATGAAGTGCGGGCAGATATCGAACGAATCTGCGCCATCTGGAGCGATTGCCGCGAGCGCTTTGGCCTGAGTGGTGATTATCTGTTCGGGCAACCAGGCATTGCCGACGCCTTCTATGCGCCGGTGGCTTCGCGCCTGCGAAGTTATCAGGTGGCCTTGCCGGCTGCTGCAGCAAGTTACGTCGAGACGATCCATCGGTGGCCGGCTTTTCAGTGCTGGCAGCAGAGCGCCCTTCAGGAAGTGAGAAAGTGAAACGAATCCATGTCGCCGCAGCCGTCATTCGTGGCGCCGACGAGCGAGTGCTGATCGCCAAGCGACCGCTCGACAAGTATCAGGGCGGATTGTGGGAATTCCCGGGCGGCAAGGTCGAGGCGGGCGAACACGTCGAGGTTGCGTTGGCGCGCGAGCTGCACGAGGAACTGGGCATCGTTGTCACCGCGGCGCAGCCGTTGATTCAGGTGCGGCACGATTATCCGGACAAGCAGGTGCTGCTGGATGTCTGGGAAGTGCAGGCGTTTACCGGTGAACCCCACGGTGCGGAAGGCCAGCCCCTGATGTGGGTGACGGCGGACCAGCTGACGAACTACAGCTTTCCTGCCGCCAATCAGCCGATCGTGGCGGCTGCGCGCCTGCCGCAGCGCTATCTGATCACCCCCGATGGTGTTGCTCCGCAGCGGTTGCTCGATGGACTCGCGCGGGCGCTGGATGAGGGCATCCGGCTGATCCAGCTGCGTGCGCCGTCGCTATCCGCCGTCGATTATCGTGCGCTGGCGGAAAGGGCACTTGGCTTGTGCGAGGGCCGTGCCCAGCTGATGCTTAAAGGCCCGCTGCAGTGGGCTGGCGACTATCCCCAAGCAGGTTGGCACCTGACGGCCGCACAGCTACGGCAGGGGGGGGCAGAGCGGCCGATACCGGCCGAACAATGGTTGGCCGCCTCCTGTCACGATGCCAAGGAGCTGGAACTGGCCGCCGCATTGGGAGTAGATTTCATCACGTTGTCGCCGGTGCAGGTCACAATGAGTCATCCGGAAGCGTCGCCATTGGGTTGGGCGTCTGTTGCTGATTTGCTGTTAGGCTTTGACCGGCCGGTTTACCTGCTGGGCGGCCTGGCCGCGGTGGATATTCCCAGAGCTCGTGCGGCAGGCGCCCAGGGCATCGCGGCAATTCGAGCGTTCTGGCCGGATTGAACCGCAGGCGGTATTTGCCGGTCACTGCCGGTGCAGCCCGCAAACTGACACCGAAATATGTCATTGATAGCTAAAAGCAATCGGCGCAATTCCCTTAATCAATTATCGGTATGCTGTCGGCTACGCTATCGTAGGCCCCGTTAAGTTTTCTGAACCCCAAAAGGAGTTAGCAGATGTCGCTGATCAACACTCAAGTTCAACCCTTCAAAGTCAATGCCTTCCACAACGGCAAGTTCATCGAAGTCACCGAAGAATCCCTGAAGGGCAAGTGGTCCGTGCTGATCTTCATGCCGGCTGCCTTCACCTTCAACTGCCCGACTGAAATCGAAGACGCAGCCAACAGCTACGCCGAATTCCAGAAGGCCGGTACCGAGGTTTACATCGTCACAACCGACACCCATTTCTCGCACAAGGTCTGGCATGAAACTTCCCCTGCCGTTGGCAAGGCGCAGTTCCCGCTGATCGGTGACCCGACTCACCAGCTGACCCGTGCTTTCGGTGTGCACATCGAAGAAGAAGGTCTGGCCCTGCGTGGCACCTTCCTGATCAACCCGGAAGGCGTGATCAAGACCGTCGAGATCCACTCCAATGAGATCGCTCGTGACGTGTCGGAAACTCTGCGCAAGCTGAAAGCCGCTCAGTACACCGCCGCTCACCCGGGTGAAGTTTGCCCGGCCAAGTGGAAAGAAGGCGAGAAGACCCTGGCTCCTTCGCTGGACCTGGTCGGCAAGATCTAAAGCCCATCTGCCTTGCTTGCCTGTCGAAGGAGCTGTTGTTCGCTCCTTCGAACCCAACGCCTGGACGCGAACCGTCCGGGCGTTTTATTTCCTGAATTCCGTACGGGGTACCGCTGCTCATGTTGGACACCAATCTCAAGACCCAGTTGAAAGCCTACCTGGAGAAGGTCACCCAGCCCTTCGAGATCGTCGCGTCCCTCGATGACGGCGAGAAATCCCGGGAAATGCTGAGCCTGCTGCAAGACATCGCCGGCCTCAGCGACAAGATCACCCTCAAGACCGACGGCGACGATGCGCGCAAGCCGTCGTTCTCGCTCAACCGCATCGGCGGCAACATCAGCCTGCGCTTCGCCGGCATCCCGATGGGCCACGAGTTCACCTCGCTGGTGCTGGCGCTACTGCAAGTCGGCGGCCATCCGTCGAAGACCGCGCCCGAGGTGATCGAGCAGATCAAGGCGCTGGAGGGCGACTACCGCTTCGAAACCTACTTCTCGCTGTCCTGCCAGAACTGCCCGGACGTGGTCCAGGCGCTGAACCTCATGGCCGTGCTCAACCCGAACATCAAGCACGTCGCCATCGACGGCGCGCTGTTCCAGGACGAAGTCGAGGCGCGCCAGATCATGTCGGTGCCGAGCATCTACCTCAACGGCGAGCTGTTCACCCAGGGCCGCATGAGCGAGGAAGAAATCCTTGCCAAGCTCGACACCGGCTCCAGCGCCCGTGACGCCGAAAAGCTCAAGGCCAAGGATGCCTTCGACGTGCTGGTGGTCGGTGGTGGCCCGGCTGGGGCTGCGGCAGCCATCTACGCGGCGCGCAAGGGCATCCGTACCGGCGTTGCCGCCGAGCGCTTCGGCGGCCAGGTGCTCGACACCATGGCCATCGAGAACTTCATCTCGGTGAAGGAAACCGAGGGCCCGAAACTGGCCCGTGCCCTGGAAGAGCACGTGCGTGAATACGACGTCGACATCATGAACCTGCAGCGCGGCAGCAAACTGATTCCCGTTGGCGACGACGGCCTGCACCGCGTGCAATTCGAGAACGGCGGCGAGCTTAAGGCCAAGACCCTGATCCTCGCCACCGGCGCCCGCTGGCGCGAAATGAACGTGCCGGGCGAGCAGGAATACCGCGGCCGTGGCGTCGCCTACTGCCCGCACTGCGACGGCCCGCTGTTCAAGGGCAAGCGCGTGGCGGTGATTGGCGGCGGCAACTCCGGCGTGGAAGCGGCCATCGACCTGGCCGGCATTGTCGCCCACGTGACCCTGCTCGAGTTCGGCGAAGAGCTGCGGGCCGACGCCGTACTGCAGCGCAAGCTGTTCAGCCTGCCCAACGTCCGCGTGCTGAAGATGGCGCAGACCACCGAGGTCAAGGGCGACGGCCAAAAGGTCACCGGTCTGGTCTACAAGGACCGCAGCAGCGAAGACATGCACACCGTCGAGCTGGAAGGCATCTTCGTGCAGATCGGCCTGCTGCCCAACAGCGAATGGCTCAAGGGCACCCTGGAGCTGTCCCGTTTCGGCGAGATCATCGTCGACGCCAAGGGCCAGACCAGCATCCCCGGCGTGTTCGCCGCCGGTGACGTGACCACGGTGCCGTACAAACAGATCGTGATTGCCGTCGGCGAAGGCGCCAAGGCCTCGCTGAGCGCTTTCGACCATCTGATCCGCAGCTCCGCACCGGCCTGATCAAGGCGCAAAAAGAAAGGGGAGTAGCCGCGAGGCTGCTCCCCTTTTTTGTTTACGCTGCCGCTGCCGCTGCCGCCGCGAAGGCGCAACGGAAAGTTGGCAGCAACAACCCTTGCTAGGCGGTGCGTTCAGGCCAGCAGCACCCTGCGAGCGCCCAGGCGGGAGCGAACGCCTGCCGCCGCTCCGGGTCACAGGACGTACATGCCGAGCAGTCCATGGAGCTGTCCACAACGATGATGAATGCGCAAACGCTGCAGGGTTCACGCAGGGTCGTGCTGACCTATCCCAACCGGCCACGCGAGCCGCAGCACGAGAAGATTGTTCACGCCGCATTGGCCGAACGCCTGGCCACGCTGTTGGGCCTGAAGTACGGCGGTGAGTATGACCCGGAACGACGCTATGAAGCCCATCCCTATCTCGTCCCCTCCGGAACGGTTATTGGTCAGCCCGAGGCCCGGAAGCTGGGCCTGAACGCCGAGGGGGATCTGTTTGGTGGCGTCGTGCCACATGCCTTTGTCGAAACCAAGGCAATTACCCATCCACTGGTCCGTCCGGACGCGGCCGCGCCGGTGGGCTGGTCGCGGGATTTCAGTACTCAGGTCAAAGGCAGCGTGCTGGGTGGCTACAGCGCCTTCAGTATCGAAGATGCGCGAGATGCCGGGCGGCGCCTGCTGCACGAGGGGCCGGTTCGGATCAAACCGGTGCGTGCAACCGGCGGGCGCGGTCAGCAGCGCGTCGATGATGCCGATACCCTCGACCAGGCGCTGTTTGCCCTCGACGAGAAGGAATTGGCCCAGTACGGCCTGGTTCTGGAGGCGCATCTGGATCGCGTCACCACCTTTAGTGTCGGTCAGGTACGGGTCGGTGGCCGTCTGGCCAGTTACTACGGCACCCAGCGCCTGACTCAGGACAATGCGGGCAACGAGGTGTATGGCGGCTCGGATCTGGTGGTCGTCGATGGCGACTTCGGAGCGCTGCTGACGCTTGATCTGCCGGAAACCACCCGGCTCGCCGTCAGCCAAGCACAGGTGTATGACGAGGCAGCATCGGCCTGCTACCGGCATTTCTTCGCATCCCGCCGCAACTACGACATCGCCCAGGGTATCGACGGACGCGGCCAGCCGCGCTCCGGTGTGCTTGAGCAATCCTGGCGTATCGGCGGAGCCAGCAGCGCTGAAATCGCTGCGCTGGAAGTCTTCCGGCAGGGAGCGTCCGCGCGAGCAGTGAAAGCTTCTTCGTTCGAGTTCTATGGCCAGAAGCCAGACGTACCGGCCGGGGCGCAGATTCTGTATCAGGACGAAGATGCCGATGTCGGTTTCATCACCAAATGCGTAATGGTGGAGGACTATGGCGACGCATAGCGAAATGGTGAATATCCTGGTTGGCGAGGAGCATATTGCCGGGACCTTTCTGTCACCGCCGGAAAAGATGCCGGGCGTGTTGTTCGTGCACGGCTGGGGCGGTAGCCAGCAACGCGATCTGGCCCGCGCCCGCGGCATCGCCGGGCTGGGTTGCGTCTGCCTGTCGTTCGACCTGCGCGGCCATGCCCAGACCAAGGCGCAGCAAGAAACCGTGACGCGGGAGCAGAACCTCGATGACTTGTTGGCGGCCTATGATCTGCTCGCTCAGCACCCGCATATCGACCCCTCGGCGATTGCCGTGGTGGGCACCAGCTATGGCGGTTACCTGGCCGCGATCCTTACTTCGATAAGGCCTGTGAAGTGGTTGGCGCTGCGAGTGCCGGCGCTGTACCGCGACGAGGAATGGCAGGTGCCCAAGCGCCAGCTCGACCGCGACGTGCTCAACCAGCTGCGCAGCAGGCGTGTGCGTCCGGAGGAAAACCGTGCCTTGGCTGCCTGTGCGGCGTTTCGCGGCGACGTGCTGATCGTCGAGTCCGAGCACGATACCTTCGTTCCCCACGAAACGATCATGAGTTATCGCGCGGCGTTCCACGGTACCCATTCGCTGACCCATCGCATCATCGATGGCGCCGATCATGCCCTGAGCAACGAGCGTTGCCAGGAAGCCTACACGTCGATTCTGGTGAACTGGGCGACCGAGATGATTGTTGGTGCGCGCCTCGACGAGACGTCGGCCATGGGCTTCAAGGGCGTGGACGAGGGCAGCATGGCGGGCTGAGCGGCAGTGGCTACAGTCGTCCGTGCAGTAATTTTTATTCAGGTGGTGTGGCCGGTGGCATTGGACCGACGAAACGGCTCCAGCGGCGGTCGAGGACTTGCTGTTTGAGCACCTCGATCACGTCGACCAGCAACTCCTCCAGCGCCAGATCGGTGTGCTCGTCCTGATACACCCAGGCATCGAAGAATTCGTCCGCCAGGTTGCCGGCCAATGCTTGGAACTGCGGGCCACGCATGCCTTCCACGGCACCCTGCAGCAGTCGTGCAGCGATGTCGCTGAGCGCATCGTCGAGCGTGCTGGCCAGACGATTACCCAACGGCAGCCGCCGCAGGTTGTGCATCTCTGGGTTGCTCTGCAATGCCTGATGAATCAGTTGGCTGACGTAGCCTTCGATGGCGCCACGATTGTCGCGATAACCAGTTTCCAGCATGGCCTGCAGGCGCCGCGAAACATCGTTCAGCACACGCTGCTTGCGGGGGCGCACCACCTCCTGCAACAGCCGACGCGACAAGTCGTCGCTGGCGCCGATCTCCTGCTGCAGGCGGCCGAACAGGCGCACCATCACCCGGTCGGACAGTTCTTCAATGAGCAGGTAGTAATAGCGGCTGAAGACGCCATAGATGGCCCAGCGGCGCATGTCAATCAGGCCCAGGCGCTGCAGGCGGATCAGCAGCGCTCCGACGCGCAGGACACGCAGCCAGCGCAGCCCCGCCAGAGGGACGCAGCCAAGCACGTCGTACCAATGGGCGAAGGGGTAGTAGTACCAGCGCGCATAGCGGCGCTCAAACAGCGACACGGTCCAGCCGAGCACGACATCGAGCACGAAGATCGCGACGAAGCCCAGGTCGATGTACTGGAAGTTCGCGTGAACGCTATCCCGGTAACGCTCATGCAGTTGTGGCATCAGCTGCGCCAGAGCGGCATTGACCGGCTGCAATGCGAAGAGGCTATCGAACAGGATCAGCGCCAGGTTCACGCACACCAGCAGGATGATGAACACTTCCCAGACGGCATGCAGCCCGTCGCGCCGCCGCGCCTGTTGCGCGGCAGTATGCTCAGTCATTCGCCTGGGCTTTCGCTGCGGCTGGCTGCCAGAGAATCTCCCCGCAACCTTGGCGTCTGGCAATCAGGCGGGCAGCGACGAACAGGGCATCGGAAAGGCGGTTCAGGTAGGCCAGCAGTACCGGGCGCACCGCTTCGCTGGCGTTCAGTAGCTGGCAGCGGCGTTCGGCCGTACGGGTCATGCTGCGGCAGAGGTGCGCGAGGGCGATCAGCCGGGATCCGCCGGGCAGAATGAATTCCTTGAGCGGGCCAAGCTCCTCGTTCCAGCGATCGATGGCCTGCTCCAGTCGTTCGATCTCGCTTTCCTGCAGTGCTTGGTAATCAGGCATCGCCAGCTCGCCGCCGAGATCGAACAGACGGTGTTGGCAGGGGGCAAACACGCTGATCAGTTCGTCGAGCGCCGGCCATTGCACCTGTGCCTCCGCCAGTTCGGCGAGCAGCAGGCCGAGCTGGCTGTTGAGCGTGTCGACCTCGCCCATGGCTTCCACACGGGGATGGTCCTTGGGGACGCGGCGCCCGTCACCGAGGCCGGTTTCGCCGCTATCGCCGGTGCGGGTGTAGATTTTCGACAGTCGATTGCCCATGTGTCGGTTCCTAGGTTCAGGTCGCCATTTGCTCGCCGGGCGAGCTCAGCGGCAACCGCAGGGTGAACGTGGTGCCATGGCCAGCTTGGCACTGCACCTCCATCTGCCCCTGATGATTGTTGGTGATGATGAAATACGAGACGGAAAGGCCCAGTCCGGTTCCCTGACCGACTTCCTTGGTGGTGAAGAACGGCTCGAAGATACGCTTGCGCACATTCTCCGGAATACCACCGCCATTGTCCTCCACCTGAATTTCCGCCCAGGGTGGATTCAGGCGCGTGCGCAGGATGATCTGTCCAGGCTTGCCGCTCTGGTGAGCATGGATGGCCTGCGCAGCGTTCTTCAGCAGATTGAGCAGCACCTGCTCCAGCTCGTTGCCAATGCAGGGCACCCGATCCACGCGCGGGTCGAAGTCCCGGACGATATCGATGGCCTTGAAATCGAAACCCTCCATCAGGGCGAAGTCGTTACCGGCGATCTCCAGCGCCTGATCGATCAGCACCGGCAGGTGGCAGTCGGCCAGCTGTCGGTTGCTCATGCGGCTGAAGCTGAGCATGTGGCTGACAATCTTCGCCGCGCGTGAGCCGGCCTGCTGGATGCCATCGAGCAGCTGCGGTACTTCGCGGCGCTGCAGATACTGGTTGACCGCCTCCAGGCGCACTCCGGTTTCCTCTGCGGCCTCGCGGTTGCGTTCAAGCTCCGGCGAAAGCCGGCGGCGAATGTTCTGCGCGTTGTGCAGGATGGCACCGAGGGGATTGTTGATCTCGTGGGCCATGCCGGCCGCCAGGCTGCCGACCGAGAGCATCTTTTCCGACTGCACCATCATTTCTTCCATGTTGATGCGCTGGGTGATGTCGTCGATGCGGATCACCACGCCGCGCCCGCCGGCACCGGTCAGCGGATAGCAGGTGAGCGCGTAGTGGTGCGGTTCGTCGTTACGCAGCCAGGTGACCTTTTCGATCTTCTCCACCACGTGCTGCTCGGAGCTGCGGCGGATCTGCGTGAGGAAGGGCTTGAGCGGTTCGAAGGCGACGAAAACCGGCTGGTTCAGCGCGTCATCCAACGGGGTGCCGGATAGGGCGCTGGCCTCCTGGTTCCACTGGGTGACGTAGAGCTGTTCGTCGAGGGCAATCAGTGCCGAGGGCATCGAATCGATGATGCTGTTGAGGTACTTCTGGAAGCCGGTCAGCTTCTGTTCGATCTTGCTGCGCACCTGCACTTCCAGCTCCAGCTTGCGGTTGGAGTGGCGGGTTTCCTCGGCCAGGCCCTGGGCGTGATCGAATGCTTCCTGAGCATCGTCGCGGGCGCGCTTGAGCTGCTGCTCTCGGGCCTCCATGCGCGACAACATGGTGTTGAACGCATCGGCGAGCCTGCCGATCTCATCTTGGTTGCCGGGCTTGGCGCGCAGCGAGTAGTCCTCCTCGCGGGTGACCTGGCGCGACAGCGCTTCCAGATCGCGAATCGGCCGGGTGATGAGCTGGCGAATCTGCCGGGCGACCAATACCCAGAGCAGCAGGCTGGCCACCAGGATCGCCAGGCTCGCGGTCAGGGTGCCGGTATAGAACGCGCCTGGCAGCTCGCTGCTGGCCACCATTAGCAGGTGCCCGGCGGCGCCGTCCGCTTGCGGCAGTCTCACCAGCAAGTTGGCGCGGATCTCGCTGGCACGCCAGTCGGCGACCTTGTCGATCCGATTCGGCAGGCGCAAGCGTTCGCCCTGCTGCAGTTGGGCGAGACTGTTGCCGTCGCGGTCGTAGATCACCGCAGCGCGCAGTGGCGCATAGCCGTCCAGGCGCCTGAGCAATGCGCTCGCAGCCTCGGGCGAGGACAGGGCGCGGTTGCTCAGCTCTTCGGTCGCGAACAACTCGCCAAGCGTATGCATGGCCTGGGGGGCGACGCTCTGCCGCGAGATCCAGTACGCCGCGCTGATGAAGGTAAGGTTGGAAACCAGCAGCACGGCGGCTAGCAGGACGAGGAGGGCGAGCAACAGTTTGCGGCCGACAGGAAGGTTTTCGAGGCGCTGACGCAGAATCATTGGCGGGCACGGCGTAGCAGAGGGTTTCTGCAGGGTAGCCGGGGCTCAGTCGGTGGGCAATCCACGCTGGCCTAGGTGTTCGCGCAGGCGAAGATGCAATTCGTGCAACCGCGGTACGGCCAGATCAAGGGAATCCGCGCTGCGGCATGCATAACCGAGCAGGTAGGCGATCTCCGTGCGTCGGCCGAGTCTTACATCCTGATACATGGACGAGTAGTTGGCAGCCGTGGCGTCGATCACCCGTAGTACCTCGCTCTTCAGATCGCCGGGGGCGGTGGCCTGGCCACAGGTGTTGAGCAGTTCGGTGAGTTCTTCGCAGAGTTCGGTCAGCTGTTGGCGATATTGCAGCAGCTCACCGTTGCGGCAATCGTGAAGTACGGTCAGCGGGTTGATAGCGCAGTTCAATGCCAGCTTGCGCCACAGCCGCGTGAGGATGTCGCTGCTCCAGATGTGCGGGATGCCGGCACGGTCCAGATCGTCCAGCCAGGCCGGGGCAGTGCCGCCGTTGGGGTCGCCCAGCCAGTTTTGCCCTTGGCCGGCGAACACGACTTGCAGCGCGCCCTCGCGATAAGCGCCTTCGGTACTCGAGACGAAGATGCACCGCGCCTGCGGCCAGCGCTTGGCGATGGCCTGTTGGCTGCCAAGGCCGTTCTGTAGCAGGAGGATTTCGCAGCTCGGGGCGAGGCGCTGCGCCAACTGGGCAATCGCGGCTTCGGCATCGTAAGCCTTGCATGCAACCAGCAGGCGCTGGATCGGCGTGGAGGCATCGGGCAGCTCTGCAGAGATGGCATGCAGACTGGAGCGACCCGCTTCGCTCAGCGTGAGCCCGCCGGCCCTGTGGTACTCGGCGAGGCGCTGTGCGGAACGCAGAATGAGTCGTACAGGAAGGCCGGCCCTGGCCAGGCGGGTCGCCCAGAGGCCACCCAGTGCGCCCGCGCCAAGGACGTGCCAGGTCATTGCGTCACGCCGGCTGCTTCAGGCGCAGCGGGACGATACGGCCGGTGCTATAAGCGCTCGGCAGCAGCGCCGTCGCACGTTCGATGACGGTCTCCGGTGCGACTGGCAGCGCGTCGCTGTCGAGGCTGACCAGACTGATGCCGGCCTTGATCGACACGAACCCTTCGCTGGTCTTCAGTGCTCTGAGGTTCAGGCCCTCATGCAAACGCTTGAAGCTACTCGGCGAGCAACCTCTGACGTCATTGACCAGCGCCAGCAGGCCAAACTGGCTTTCATCGATTCGGCACACCACGTCCAACGGACGTACGAGTTGCTGCAGACGGGCGGCGATGGCGCAGAGGATCTCTTCGTACACGGCGTCGCCGTAGCGCTCACGTAGCGCAGCGGCTTCTGCTAGGCCGATCTGCAGGTAGTACAACGCCGTGCCGCGATTTTCCATCTGGCGCAGGCTGGCCGTGAGGCGCTGCAGCAGATAGCGCTCGTTACCCAGGCCCGTCAGGGGGTCCTGCAGGCTGTGTTGTTCGAGTGTGGCGACGTTCTCCGCGAGCTGGTGGTTCTCCTGCTTGAGGCGCTGCAGGGAGCCGCAGAGGCGGTCGGCAGCAAAGATGCGCGGCAGCAGCTGTTCGTTCATAGCCGATTTGCTGATGAAATCGTCGACGCCGTGGTCGAAGGCCAGCCCCAGGGCATTCTCGCTGTCGCGACCGGTGAGCAGGATGACATAGCTGTAATGGCCGCTCAGGGCATCGCGCTGGCGAATCTGACCGGTCATTTCCAGACCGTCCATCTCGGGCATCAGCCAATCGGCCAGCAGCACATGAGCCGGCCGTTGCGCGTGCTGCAAAAGCGCGTCGGCGGCGCTGCTGGCGAAGCGGATATCCTGATAGCCAGCCTTGCTCAGTGCGCGACCGATCATGACGCTGGAGAATTTGGCGTCATCGACTACGAGGATGCTCAGGTGGGGGGTGGGCATGGCAAGCTCAATCAATTGAAAGGAGACGTCCTGTCGCTCTTGCCGTAGGGCGGGCGCTGACACGTCGAAGCGTTATAATGACCGCGCTTTCTTAACCGTCAAGACATACGCGCTCGGCTCATGCGGCCTGTCGCGCTACATAGTGGAGGAATCCCAATGCCCTCGTTCGACGTGGTGTCCGAACTGGACAAACACGAAGTCACCAACGCGATCGACAATGCCATGAAGGAACTGGATCGTCGTTACGATCTGCGCGGAAAAGGCAGCTTCGAGCAAAAGGATCTGACCGTGCAGCTGACGGCGGACGCCGAGTTCCAATTGGAGCAGATGCTCGAGATCCTCAAGTTGAGCTTGGTCAAACGCAAGATCGATATCCAGTGCCTGGAGATCAAGGATCCTTACGCATCCGGCAAAAGCACGAAGCAGGAAGTGGTGCTGCGCGAGGGGATCGACAAGGAGCTGGCGAAGAAGATCGTCGCCTACATCAAGGACGCCAAGCTCAAGGTGCAAGCGGCCATTCAGGGTGAGCAGGTACGTGTAACCGGCAAGAAGCGCGACGATCTGCAGGAAGCCATTGCCCTGCTGCGTGGCCATGAATTCGGTATGCCACTGCAGTTCAACAACTTCCGCGACTGATTTCCCAGCGCCTCGGCGCGTGCTTTCATCCCCCCGCTTTCGTCGGTGCCCGCCACTGGGCACCGATGCCTCTGAGGAGCATCTTCATGGACCTGTCCGTCGACTACCTGGTCGATCTTTCCGAATCCTGGCTGCCTATCGTGTTGCAATACGGCGCGCAGGTGACGCTGGCGCTGCTGACATTTCTGCTCGGGTGGTGGCTGATCAACACCCTGACCGCCAAGGTCAGCAGCCTCTTGCAGCGCCGGCAGGTGGACCCGACCCTGCACGGCTTTATCGGCAGCCTCGCCAGCGTGGTACTCAAGGTGCTGCTGCTGGTCAGCGTAGCGTCGATGATCGGCGTGGAAACCACCTCCTTCATCGCGGTGATCGGTGCTGCCGGTCTGGCCATCGGTCTGGCTTTGCAGGGCAGTCTGGCGAACTTTGCCGGTGGCGTGCTGATCCTGCTGTTCCGTCCGTTTCGCGTCGGCGAGTGGATCGAGGCGCAGGGTATTGCTGGCACCGTCAACTCCATCCAGATCTTCCATACCGTACTCAAGACCGGCGACAACAAGACGGTGGTAGTACCCAACGGGGCGCTTTCCAACGGGCATATCACCAATTTTTCCCGCGAGCCGCGGCGCCGTGCCGACATCAACATTGGCATCGACTACAGCAGCGACATCAAGCTGGCGCGCCAGGTATTGCTGGAGATTGCCGAGGACCCACGGGTACTGCGCGAACCCGAACCGGTGGTGTTCGTCACCGGGCTTGGCGACAGCTCGGTGAATCTGTCCCTGCGTGTTTGGGTCGCCACCGGCGACTTCTGGCCGGTGACTTTCAGCTTCACCGAGCAGGCCAAGGAGCGATTGACTGCCGCGGGCGTCGGCATCCCGTTCCCCCAGCGCGTGGTGCATCTGGTGCAGAGCTGATTCGATCTGCAGACAGAAAGAAGCCGGCATCCGCCGGCTTCTTCGTTTTCAGCTGCGCTCCGAGACGCCTTCGCTTTCCCCATCATCCGGCTGCCGCCGGCTTCTGGTCCATTGCCAGGCAATCAGCACCAGCGTCGGGATGCCGAGCAGGGCGGTGACCAGGAAGAAGTTGCTGTAGCCGAGGTTTTCCACCATCACGCCGGAATAGCCGCCAAGCAGGCGTGGCAGCAGCAACATCAGCGAGCTGAGCAGTGCATATTGCGTGGCGGAGAACTTCAGGTTGGTCAGGCTCGACAGGTAGGCGACGAACGCCGTGGAGGCCAGGCCGCCACTGAAGTTGTCGCAGGAAATCGTGACGATGAGCATCTGCAGGTTCGCGCCCATCTCTACCAGCAGCATGAACATCAGGTTGGTCGCCGCCGAGGCGACGCCACCGATGAAAAGGATCGGCAGGATGCTGAAACGTACGATGAGCAAGCCACCGAACGCGGCGCCGAGCAGCGTCATGATCAGGCCGAACAACTTGCTGACGCTGGCAATCTCGTCCTTGGAAAAGCCCTGGTCGATGTAGAACACGTTGGCCATCACGCCCATCACCGTATCCGACATGCGGTAGGTGGCGATCAACCCGAGCAGCAACAGCGCCTGCCAGCGGTAGCGGACGATGAAGTCGGTGATCGGCGTCAGCACGGGCCCCATCAGAATGCGTCCGGGCGCGGACAGACAGCCCCAGCAGATCAACAGGTACATGGTGCCGCGCGGCCAGTAGCCGCCCCAGTAGGACTGGAACATGCCGGTGGTGGAGACCATCAGTATGATCAGCACGATCACCGAAACGGCCTGGTGCGCGAAGTCGAAACGCAGGGGACGCTGCCTTTGGCCTGCCTGTCCGAGTATGTGGCGCACCGGTACGAACAGGGCCTGACCTACCGGCGAAATCGTGCCGAGAATGAACAGCGCGTAGAGTGTCGCCCGTGGCCAGGCCTGGGCGATCAGCGCATTGATCATCGCCGGTACCGAGATCAGCAGCACCAGCAGCAGGCCGACCGCCGCGAGCTGGTGGTTGAAGCTGAAGCGTGACGGCTCGATGGGCAGCGGAGTGCCGGCATCCGGCTCGCGGATCACCAGGCTGGTGATCAGGCCGGGGACGATCAACAGGGCGAAGGCCAGATAGGTCGTGGTCCAGGCCGCCTGGTTGTAATCGATGCTGCTCGAACCCAGCCATTCAGCAAGGAACAGGGCACCGGCGCTGGCCAGCAGCATGGCGATCCGGTAGCCGGTCATGTAGCTGGCGGCCAGGGTCGCCTGCAACTTGTCTTCGGCGATCTCCAGGCGATACGCATCGATGGCGATGTCCTGAGTGGCCGATGAAAAAGCCACAACCACCGCCAGCGCGATCAGCATCGTCAGGTTGTGCTGCGGATTGCACAGGGCCATGCCGATCAGGCCGATGGCGATCAGCGCCTGCGACAGCACCAGCCATGAGCGCCGGCGGCCAAGGCTGCCGATCCAGGGCAGGCGCCACTGATCGAGCATTGGCGACCACACCCACTTGAAGGCGTAGGCCAGGCTGATCCAGCTGGCGAAGCCGATGGTTTCCCGGGAAACGCCTGCTTCGCGCAGCCAGACCGACAGCGTGGAGAACACCAGTACAGCGGGAAGGCCCGCGGCGAAACCCAGCAACAGCAGGGCCAGCGTAGCGGGACTGGCATAGGCGGCTAGCGCATCGCGCCAGGTTTCACGGGACATACATCGAAGTTCTGTACAGTTCGGACGAAGGGCGCACTCTAACCGCTGTGCTCCGGCGAATGCCAGCCGTGCCGACGCATGTCCACCCGGTCGTTGATGATGGTGAGTCCCTCGGCGCGCAGCCGCATGCGCTGCTCATGTCCTGCGGCGGAGCCCGCTGGCAGGCTGAGCCTGCCTCCGGCGGCGATCACCCTGTGCCAGGGCAGGCGGGTGTCATCGGGCAACTGCGACATCAACCGTCCAACCCAGCGTGCAGCGCGACCGAGCCCGGCCATGGCGGCCAGTTCGCCGTAGCTTACGACCTTGCCGGGCGGAATCTGCGCCATCACCAGGTAAACAGCGGTACGCCGTGTTTCGGCGTCGGCACCGGGCGGTAACAGCGGTGCGTGATCGTTCATGCAAGGCTTCCGGGCGGTTCTGAAGGTTGGTTCGCCGAACTCGTGCTCCATTCGGCGGTCTGTGCTTGCTGTAGTTCAATGCATAGGGATAATGCCAGCCTTTCAACCGTCTTCGACCAAAATCCCTGCACATTTATGCTCACCAGAACCCTGCTATGCGCGACCCTTTCCGCTGTTGCCCTGCCTTCGCTCGCCGACACCGTGTGGCTGAAGAACGGTGATCGCCTGACCGGCAAGATCAGCGTGCTCGACGGCGGCAAACTGCTCATCGAAACCGAATACGGTGGCTCGATTCCACTGAAGTGGAACCAGATCGCCACGCTGGAAAGCGACCAGAAACTTCTCGTCAAACAGGACGACGTGACCGGTGAGGTTGCCCACGCATTGCAGGCCGCCGAGCAGGGCAAGGTCACTCTGGTCAACGGTGCTGCGCCGCGTACCGTCGAGCTGGCTAGCATTTCGCAGATCATCCATCCCAAGCCGCTGATCCAGGATTTCACCTGGAAGGGCAATGTCGATGTGGCGATGGATTACAAGCGTGCCGAAACCGATACCGATGACTATGATGTCTCTTTCGACACCAAGGCCCGCCACGGGCTGTGGCGCCATAACGGCACCGGCAACTACAACCGCGAATATCGCGATGGCGTGACGGTGACCGACAACTGGGATGCCGAGTACGCACTGGACCGCTTCCTCGATCAGCATTGGTTCTGGCAGGGGCGCCTGAGCTACAAGCGCGACCAGATCGAAGACGTGCGCCGCCAGCGCACCATCGGTACCGGTCCGGGTTACCAGTTCTGGGACAACGAGCTGGGCGCGTTCTCGCTGGCCGGCCTGATCAACCGCAGCGACTACGAGTTCGCCGACGGCGATAAGGAAAACTTCTACCTGGCGGCGGTCAAGTGGGACTACAACCGCTACCTGGTGGGCAAGACCTTCGAGCTGTTCAGCACCGGGGAGCTTGGCAAGCCGCTGGAGAACGTGGCCGATTACGCGCTCGATGCCGAGGTCGGCTTGCGTTACAAGGTGACCGACTGGGCCTCGCTGAACATGAAGGCGCAGAAGGACATCATCAGCGGTGCAGATAACGACCTCGACGAAACCCGCTACAGCATCGGGTTCGGGGTGGGCTGGTAAGCGAAACCCGCTCGTTTTGCACATATATAAAGAAGGCAGCCCGATGGCTGCCTTCTTTTTTGGGCCGACGACGCAATCAGAGGCGCAGGCCGCCGTCGAGTTCGAGAATACGCCCGGTGTAATAGTCGTTCTCGAAGATGTACGCCACCGAGTGGGCGATCTCGGCCGGTTTGCCCATACGCCTGAGCGGAATGCCGGCCGTCATCTTCTCCAGCGCTTCCGGCTTCATGCTGGCGACCATTTCGGTCTCGATAAAGCCCGGGGCCACGCCGGCGACACGAATGCCGTAGCGTGCCAGCTCCTTGGCCCAGACAACGGTGGCCGAGGCCACGCCGGCCTTGGCGGCGGAGTAGTTGGTCTGGCCCATGTTGCCGGCGCGGGAGATCGAGGAGATGTTGATGATCGCGCCTTCGCTCTTCAGCTCGACCATCTTCGCCGCGACCTCGCGAGTACAGAGGAAAACACCGGTCAGGTTGACGTCGATCACCGCCTGCCACTGGGCCAGGCTCATCTTGCTGATCTCACCGTCCTTGACCTTAAGCAGCAGGCCATCGCGCAGGATGCCGGCGTTGTTCACCAGGCCATGCAGCCCACCGAAGTCCTCGGCCACACGGGCGACCATATCGCTCACCTGCTCTTCGTTGGCGACGTTGCACAGGTAGGCGCGGGCGTCGCCGCCGGCTGCCTTGCAGGCCGCGACAGCTTCATCGAGGCGCTCCTGATTCAGATCCACCAGTGCGAGCCTGGCGCCCTTGCTCGCCAGGTACTCGCCCATGGCGCGGCCGAGGCCCTGACCGCCGCCGGTGACGATGATGACCTTGTCCTGAAGCTGCATGCTGCTCATCTCCTGTTGTCGTTCTAATACGGGGCAAACGACGCCCGCCGGGGAAACCGTTATGCTGAGCGCTCCGTCGACCCGGACCCGTCTTCCGAGGAGCCCCAGTGAGCGCCGAAGCCAGCAAGCATGCCCGACAACTCCTGCTCAAGGAATACCGCGGCGTGCTCTCTACCCATTCCCAGGCCATGCCCGGTTTTCCGTTCGGCTCGGTAGTGCCTTACTGCCTGGACGCCAACGGCTGGCCGCTGATCCTGATCAGCCGCATCGCCCAGCACACGCGCAATCTCAAGGCCGATGGGCGCTGCTCGCTGCTGGTTGGCGAGCGCGCCGCCGAGGATGTACAGGCTGCCGGGCGGCTCACGCTGCTGGCAGAAGCCCGCCAGCTCGAGGAGCCTGCAGCAATCCAGGCAGCGGCGCAGCGTTATTACCGCTATTTCCCCGAATCGCGCGACTACCATCGCGTGCATGACTTCGATTTCTGGGTGCTGCAGCCGGTGCGCTGGCGGTATATCGGTGGCTTCGGTGCCATTCATTGGCTGGACCATGTTGCACTGGCCAACCCCTTTGCGGTCGAAAGCGGCGAGGCGGAGCAGGGCATGGTTGAGCATATGAACGACGATCATGCTGCTGCCATCGCCCGTTATGTCGAGCAGGCCGGGCTGCCGCAGAGTGTGCCAGCGCAGATGGCTGGCATCGACAGCGAGGGGTTCCATTTGCGTATTGGCCAGGCATTGCACTGGCTGGCATTTCCGCAGCCATGCGAGACGCCTATGGCGGTGCGCCAGGCCCTGGTTGCCATGGCGCGCGGCTGAGGTGGATTCAGTTTCGCTTCAGCCGCGTCGCGCATAATCCGGTTACAGGCTGTTTATTGCCCGGGTTGAATTAGACCCGCCATGCCGCCATCTACAGAGGACTGGAAGCTGATCTTCCGTCAAGGACCATCGATGCGAATCTTCTTTGTACTGTTTTTGTTGTTTCCGCTGGCCGAGCTGTATGTGCTGATCAAAGTCGGCAGCTCCATCGGCGCGTTGGCAACGATCCTGTTGCTGGTGCTCAGCGGCATCGCCGGCATACTGCTGTTGCGTCTGGCCGGCTTCGCCACCGCTTGGCGCGCGCGTGAGCGTCTGGCACGCGGTGAACTGCCTGAGCGCGAGATGCTGCAGGGGCTGATGATGGCGATCGGCGGCGGCTTGCTGTTTCTGCCCGGCTTCATCAGCGACGTGCTGGCGTTGATCGTGCTTTTTCCGCCGACCCGCAACTTCCTGTTCCGTCAGATCAACCGGCGGATCGAAGCGCAGGTGCGCCGCCAGCGCGCCTTTGCCGACGATCTGCAGGCGCGTTCCAACCCGCATCGGCCGAACGTGATCGAAGGCGAATGGGAACGCAATGACCGCGACCGCTAAGCCGAACATCGACACTCCGGCATGCCATCAGGCATGCCGGTTTCGTTTTCGGCCATGAAAATTTCATCCGCGCCCCTTGAAATGCTCTTGAACGCCCGCATGTAGCGGACACCGCAAGGTCGCTGTCGTGTTCGACAGTCCGTCTTCTGCGGCTCGCGTTGCGGGCCGCAACCGGCAACGCCGGATTTGCCCAACCCGCCGATGAAGGGTCATCGGCATGGAACCACTCTACTAGGAGAGATCGACAATGAAGCTTCGTCCTCTGCATGACCGCGTCGTGATTCGTCGCAGCGAAGAAGAAACCAAGACCGCAGGCGGTATCGTCCTGCCGGGCTCCGCTGCCGAGAAGCCGAACCGTGGCGAAGTCGTTGCTGTGGGTACCGGCCGCGTGCTGGACAACGGCGAAGTACGCGCCCCGGCCGTGAAGGTCGGTGACAAGGTGGTGTTCGGCCCTTATTCCGGCAGCAACACCGTCAAGGTCGACGGTGAAGATCTGCTGGTGATGAGCGAGAACGAAATTCTCGCCGTCGTCGAAGCCTGATCACCTGCGAATCTCCGTAAATAATTCACGAATTGAGGATCAATCAACATGGCTGCTAAAGAAGTCAAATTCGGCGACTCCGCACGCAAGAAGATGCTGGTCGGTGTAAACGTTCTGGCTGACGCCGTTAAAGCGACCCTCGGCCCGAAAGGCCGCAACGTCGTGCTGGAGAAGAGCTTCGGTGCTCCGACCATCACCAAGGACGGCGTTTCCGTCGCCAAGGAAATCGAGCTGAAGGATCGCTTCGAGAACATGGGCGCTCAGCTGGTCAAGGACGTTGCGTCCAAGGCCAACGACGAAGCCGGTGACGGCACCACCACCGCTACCGTTCTGGCCCAGGCCATCGTCAACGAAGGCCTGAAGGCCGTCGCTGCCGGCATGAACCCGATGGATCTGAAGCGCGGCATCGACAAGGCCACCATCGCCATCGTCGCCGAGCTGAAGAACCTGGCCAAGCCGTGCACCGACTCCAAGGCCATCGCCCAGGTTGGCACCATCTCCGCCAACTCCGACTCCTCCATCGGTGACATCATCGCCGAAGCCATGGAGCGCGTAGGCAAGGAGGGCGTGATCACCGTCGAGGAAGGTTCGGGTCTGGAGAACGAGCTGTCCGTCGTCGAAGGCATGCAGTTCGATCGCGGCTACCTGTCGCCGTACTTCATCAACAAGCCGGACACCATGGTCGCCGAGCTGGACAGCCCGCTGCTGCTGCTGGTCGACAAGAAGATCTCCAACATCCGCGAACTGCTGCCGGTGCTGGAAGCCGTTGCCAAGGCCGGTCGTCCGCTGCTGATCGTTGCCGAAGACGTCGAAGGCGAAGCGCTGGCTACCCTGGTGGTCAACAACATGCGCGGCATCGTCAAGGTTGCTGCAGTCAAGGCCCCGGGCTTTGGTGATCGTCGCAAGGCCATGCTGCAGGACATCGCCATCCTGACTGGCGGTACCGTGATTTCCGAAGAAGTCGGCCTGAGCCTGGAGACCGCTACCCTGGAGCACCTGGGTAACGCCAAGCGCGTCGTGCTGAACAAGGAAAACACCACCATCATCGACGGCGCTGGTCAGCAGGCTGATATCGAAGCCCGCGTTGCCCAGATCCGCAAGCAGGTCGAAGACACCACTTCCGACTACGACAAAGAGAAGCTGCAAGAGCGTCTGGCCAAGCTGGCTGGCGGTGTTGCCGTGATCAAGGTCGGTGCCGGTACCGAAGTCGAGATGAAAGAGAAGAAGGCCCGCGTAGAAGACGCCCTGCACGCTACCCGTGCTGCCGTCGAAGAAGGCGTGGTTCCTGGCGGTGGCGTTGCCCTGGTACGTGCTCTGCAAGCCATCTCCGAGCTGAAGGGCGAGAACGAAGACCAGAACGTCGGCATCGCTCTGCTGCGCCGCGCTGTCGAGGCGCCGCTGCGTCAGATCGTCTCCAACGCTGGTGGTGAGCCGAGCGTAGTGGTCGACAAGGTCAAGCAGGGCGAAGGCAACTTTGGCTTCAACGCTGCTTCCGACACCTACGGCGACATGATCGAGATGGGTATTCTCGACCCGGCCAAGGTAACCCGCTCTGCTCTGCAGGCCGCGGCTTCCATTGGCAGCCTGATGATCACCACCGAAGCGATGATCGCCGAAGTGGCTGACGACAAGGCCGCTGGCGGCATGCCGGACATGGGTGGCATGGGCGGTATGGGTGGCATGATGTAAGCCGACCGGCTCCTGAGCTGTAAATAAAAAACCCCGCCTTGTGCGGGGTTTTTTTTGCCTTGCGGTGGTTGCCCTCGCAAGAGACGGCAAACGATGCAACCGTTCGTCCAAAATTGCACATAAATTAATCAACTAGGCTACGGTCAGTTAACTACTCGCCTAATCAAGGGCTTACGCCATGAAGTTGGAAATAGCTCGAGGATTGTTTCTGGTCGGTGCACTAGGGGTCACCACGCTGTGCGTGGCGGCTTGGAACGAGCCCAGCGCCATGCTGGTACAGAGCAGCGCAGACCGCAGTTACTGTCCGCTGCCGCCCAGCGGCAAGGTACGATTCGACGCGGCACGGCCTGATCAGGATCTGCTGTTGCTGCTCTATGGGTTGTCTCAGAGCATGCGCTGAACGGCGCTAGGCGGGAGCCTGCGCACGGCCGTTCAGCTCGCGCCGACTGCCGCATGCCCGCTCGGTGCGTGGTCCGGCTGGGCCAGCAGGTCGTAGACCGCCGGTAGCACGAACAGGGTGAACAGCGTGCCCACCGACATGCCGGTCGCGATCACCAGACCGATGTCGAAACGGCTGACCGCGCCGGCGCCGCTGGCGATGATCAGCGGCACCATGCCGAACACCGTGGCAGCAGTGGTCATCAGCACCGGCCGCAGGCGGATCGCTGCCGCTTCTTCCACCGCTTCGCGCCGGCTCAGACCGCGCTCACGACGCAGCTGATTGGCGAATTCGACGATCATGATGCCGTGCTTGCTGATCAGGCCGATCAGCGTCACTAGGCCTACCTGCGTATAGATGTTCATGCTGGAAAGGCCGAGGAACAGCGGCACCAGCGCGCCGCATACCGACAGCGGTACGGTGACCAGGATCACCAGCGGATCGCGGAAGCTTTCGAATTGCGCGGCCAGGACCAGGAAAATCACCGCCAATGCCAGCGCGAAGGTCATGTATAGCGCGTTGCCTTCCTGGATGTACTGCCGTGAGGCGCCAGCGTAATCGAAGCTGAAACCCTCGGGTGCTTCTTCGCCGGCGATGGTCTGCAGTGTCTTGATCGCTTCGCCCATGCTGACGATCGGAAAGCCCTGAATCATTGCCGCGTTGAGTTGCTGGAACTGCTTGAGCTGGGTCGGCCGGGCGCGGTCACGCACCTTGATCAGCGTCGACAGCGGCAGCATCTCGCCTTGCCCGTTGCGCACGTAGTAGTTGCTCAGCCAATCCGGGTTGTCGCGGTAGGCGCGCTCCACCTGGGCGATGACCTTGTAACTGCGGCCTTCGATGGTGAAGCGGTTGATCTCGCCCTCGCCGAGCAGGGTGCTCAGGGTCAGGCCGAGATCTTCCATGGAGACGCCCATCTGCGCGGCCTTCTCACGGTCGATCTCGACCACGATTTCCGGTTTGTCGAACGCCAGGTCCACATCGAGGAAGGCGAACTTGCCGGACTCCTCGGCGCGCTTGCGGATGCGCTCGGTCACTTGCAGCAGCGTCTCGTAGTCGTTGGCGGTGTTGATCACGAACTGGAAGGGCAGACCTTCGCCGGTGCCCGGCAGCGAGGGTAGGTTGAAACCGAAGATCTGCAGGCCGGGCAGGCGGTCGAGCTTGGCCTGGACCTCAGGCAGGATCTCCATCTGCGAGCGCTCACGCTCGTCCCAGGGTTTGAGCAGGAAGCCGCCGATGCCGCTCTGTACGCCGTCGAAGCCATTGATCTGGAACCAGGAGTAGTACTCCGGAAAGCTCTGGAATATCTCCAGGAACTGGTCGGTATAGGCGTTCAGGTAGTCCAAGTTGGCGGTCTTCGGCGCGCTGGCCATCATGAACACAATGCCCTGATCTTCTTCCGGCGCCAGTTCGCTTTCGGTAAACATCAGCAGGGCGGGAATCAGCGCCAGCACGATCACGGCAAATACCAGCACCACCGGGCGGGTATTTAGCGTGCCGTGCAGGGCGCGCTGGTAGCGCTGCTTGAGGCCTTCGAACAGTTCGTCCAGACGATGGGCGAAGCCGCTGGGGTTCTCTTCGTGACGCAAGAGCTTCGAACACATCATCGGCGACAGGGTCAGCGCCACGACGCCGGAGATCAGTACCGCGCCGGCCAGGGTCAGGGCGAACTCCTGGAACAGCGCGCCGGTCAGCCCCTGCAGGAAGCCGATTGGCGCATAGACCGCGGCCAGGGTGATGGTCATGGTGACCACCGGCATGGCGATTTCCCGTGCGCCGTCGAGGGCAGCCTGGAACGGTGACTTGCCCTGCTCGATATGCCGGTGGATGTTCTCCACCACGACGATGGCGTCGTCCACCACCAGGCCGATCGCCAGCACCATGGCCAGCAGGGTCAGCAGGTTGATCGAGTAGCCCATCGCCTGCATGAAGAACAGCACGCCGATCATCGACAGCGGGATGGTCACCACCGGGATCAGCACGGTGCGCAGCGAACCGAGAAAGAGGAATACCACGACGATGACGATCACCGCGGCCTCGGCCAGGGTCTTCACCACCTCGTCGATGGAGGCCTGAATGAACTCGGTGGCGTCGTAGGCGATGGTCGCCTTCAGGCCTGGCGGCAGCTGGGCCTCGATCTGCGGCATGATCGCCCGGACTTCCTTGATCACGTCCAGCGGGTTGGCGCTGGGCGTGCCCTTGATACCGATATAGACCGAGGGGATGCCGTCGAACGAGCTGATCGAGTTGTAGCTTTCGGCACCCATCTCCACCCGCGCCACGTCACCCAGCAGCACGCGACTGTCGCCTTGCGTGCGCAGCGGGATGGCGGCGAACGCTTCCGGCGTCTTCAGCTCGGTGTCGGCGTTGATACTGGTGACCACGTACTGGCCCTTCACTTCGCCGGCCGCGGAGAGGAAGTTGTACTTGCGTACCGCCTCGTTCACGTCGCCGGCGGAGATGCCGTAAGCGGCCAGCTTCACCGGGTCCAGCCAGAGGCGCATGGCAAACACCTGATTGCCGAGGATTTCCGCTTCGGCCATGCCCGGCAGCGTCGCCAGCTTGGGCTGGATGACCCGCGACAGGTAGTCGGTGATCTGTGGATTGCTCAGCTGGTCGCTGTAGAAGCTGATGTACATCAGCGCGGTGGAATCGGCCGCCTGCTTGTTCAGCACCGGGTCCTCGGCGTCCTGCGGCAGCTGGTTCTTCACCGAGTTGGCCTGGCTCAGCAGCTCGGTGTAGAGGCGATCGGTGTCGGCACCGATGCGTGCATAGACCGAGATCACCGAGGCGTTCTGCTGACTGACCGAGGTCATGTAGTCCACGCCTTCGGCGCTGGCCAGGCTCTGCTGCAACGGCTGGGTGATGTAGCCCTGGATGGTTTCGGCGTTGGCGCCGGGATAGGCGGTGGTCACCGTGATCAGCGCGCTTTCCATCTGCGGGTACTGGCGGATGGTCAGGCTGTTGAACGCCTGGATGCCGAGCAGCACGATCAGCAGGCTGATGACGCTCGCCAGTACCGGACGGCGGATGAAGGGATCGGTGAAAGCCATGGGCAAGTCCCTGGAGCTGTTCGATGTGTGCTGTGCGTCGGGCCTGCCGCATCAACGGCAGGCGTCGTTCAATTGGTCGCTGGCTGCTGTGAGCCTTCCAGCCTGAGCGTGCGGCTTTCGCTGATCGCGACATGGGCGCCGTTGTCCAGCTTGAGCTGGCCGGCGACGATCACCTGCTCGCCGCCCTCTAGGCCCTCAAGAACGACAGTCAGCCCATCGCGCCGCTCGCCGGTGGTGACGAAGCGCCGCTCGACCACCAGGTAAGGCTCGTCGGCGCTGACACCCTCTGGCGGGGTACCTTCCGTCACCAGCAGTACCGAGTTGCCGTACAGCGTGTAGGTGATGGCCGTTTCCGGAACCACCACCTGTGCGGTTTCGGTCGGCAGCAGGACCTGCAGGTCGGCGAACATGCCGGGTAACAGCCGTCCGTCAGGGTTGGCCAGTTCGGCGCGGACTTGCACGTTGCGGGTGGTGGTTTCCACCTTCGGGTTCAGCGCGCTGATCACGCCTTCGAAGCGTTCCCCGGGATACGCGGCGACCTGCAGCTGCACCCGCTGGCCGAGCTTCAGCAACGGCACATGCTGTTCGGCCAGGTAGAAATCGACGAACAGCCTGGACAGGTCCTGCAGTGTGGCGATCGGCGTGCCGGCGGCGATGTAGTCGCCCACATCAACCTGGCGGATGCCGATGGTGCCGGAGAAGGGCGCCAGAATGCGCTTCTTCGACAAGCTGGCGCGCAGTTGCGCGACACTGGCTTCGGCCTTCTGCGATTCGGCATTGAGCCGGTCGTACTCGCTGCGGGAAATGGCCTGGCGATCCAGCAGGCTGCGCGCTCGCTGGAACTCCAGGCGCGACAGGTTGAGATCGGCTTCGGCGCTGGCCAGGCTGGCCTGCTCCATCTCGCTATCGAGCAGCACGATAGCCTGGCCCTTGCTGACCTTCTCACCGGACTGGAACTGCACGTCGGTGATCGTTCCGGCGATCTCGACGCTCAGATCGATGCCCTGGGATGCCTTGAGCGTGCCGATGGCTGGTAGGCGGCTTTGCCAGTCCATGCGCCGGGCAACCTCGGTCTCGACATCGATCGCCGGCTTGGGTGCCTGGAATTGCTGAATCTGTTGGTAGATCGAGTTGAACTTGAGTGCGGCGAGGATCGCAACGACGACGACCACCGCGCCCAGCATGAACAGCATGCGGCGCAACATTTTCCGATTTCCTTGGAGATGTGAGCCGGCTGTCTACTGCCGTGATCGAGGCAGCCGTTCGAACGGTCCGGTGGGTGCCGGAGGCGGCAACCAGCTGGCACTGACGCAGCGGGACCGGAGAGCGAGGAACTTAGCCCCGAATCGGAGGCAAGTAAAGGGGGAGAGGGGGTGGAAAGCGCGGACATGCGGGGCGGGCGACAGACTGTCGGCCCGCCCGCTTATCATCAGCCGGCGAGGCGTTGGGTGACGTCGGTCAGTTGCGCCGACAGCTCATGCAGGTTCTGGCTGGCGGTTTCGGTTCGCTCGACGTTCTGCTGGTTGATGGTAGCGATCGAGGTGATCTCGGTGATGTTGCGCGAGATGTCCTCGGCCACCGCGGTCTGCTCCTCGGCAGCGGTGGCGATCTGGCGGTTCATGTCACGGATGGCTTCTACCGCTTCGGTGATGCGCTGCAGCATCTGGCCGGCCTCGGTCACCTGGCCGACGCCCTGTTCGCTGCGCGCCTGACCGCTCTCGATGGCGCGTACGGCATTGCTCGCGCCGGTCTGCACGGTATCGATGATCTGGTGGATCTCGGCGGTGGATTCGGCGGTGCGCTGGGCCAGGGTGCGCACCTCGTCGGCGACCACGGCGAAGCCGCGGCCGGCGTCACCCGCGCGGGCCGCCTCGATGGCCGCGTTGAGCGCTAGCAGGTTGGTTTGGTCGGCGATCCCGCGGATCACCTCCAAGACCTTGCCGATGCGCCCGCTATCGCCCTCCAGGCGGCGGATGACGTCTGCCGTGCTGGCGATCTCGTTGCTCATGTCGGTGATGGTAGCGATGGTGCCGCGCATCACCGCTTCGCCTTGCTGGGCGGAATGGTCGGCGGCGTCGGCGGCCTGCGCCGCTTCTGCGGCATGCCGTGATACTTCCTGAGCGGTGGCGGACATCTCGTGCATCGCAGTGGCGACCTGATCGGTACGCGAGAACTGTTCGCGGGTGCCGTCTGCCATCAGTCTGGCGATGGCATTCAGCTCACCGCTGGCGCTGTCGAGGTTGGACGTGCTCTGCTTCAGACGAGTGAAGGTGTCGGCGAGGAAATCGCGTAGCACATTGGCGGCGACGGCCAGGCGGCCCAGCTCGTCGGCGCGGCTGGCATCCACGCGGTCGGCAAACTTGCCCTGGCTGAGGCGGGCAATGTGTTCGATTAGGCTGCGGATCGGCTCGATGATCTGTCGATTGACCAGCCATAGACTGAGCAACGCCACCAGTACGGCGGCCAGGCTCATGATGATCGGGCCAAGCACTGCGGTAGTCGCGGCATCGGCCTGGATCGTTTCCGACTGTTCGGCTGCCGCGCCGTGCAGCTGCTTGACGAGTTCGCTCAGCTGCGCGCTGGTGGCACGGTCGATCCCAGCCACCGCGGCGTCACCGGCAAGCGGGTCGCTGTCAGCGGCGATATAGGCGTCCAGGCCCTTGCGGTAGGCAGCTCCAAGGGTGCGATGCTCGTTACGCAGGCGTTCGATTTGGCTGGCCAGTGCCGGCTCGTCGGCGGTCAGCACGAGCAGGTCGCCGAGGATCTTCTGTACTTTGGCTTCCTGGGCTTCGAACTGGCTCCAGTAGCGGGTGCGATTGTCGAGTTGCTTGCCGCGCAGCAGCACGTTCTTCCATTCCTGAACCTGCACCTTGAACTCGAGGTTGGCCTCGTCGATCAGTTGCAGTTCGGCCAGCGGGCCGTCGAGCAGCTTCTGGAAGTGGTCGATGTTGCCGCTGAGCAGGCGGATGCAGGCGAGGGCGATGAGCAGCGTCAGCAGCAGGCTGCCGCCGATCAGCGCGAGGATTTGGGCGCGCAGGGAAGTTCGGAACATGGCGAGGTCTCGTCGTGTGAGAAAAAACAACAATGAGCATCCTTGCCGTTGCCTTGCATGCATCGGCTGCACGTTGTTTTTCTTGAGCTAGACCACGCGCAGATGGTTGTCCCAGAGCCCTGCCGGTAGCTCGAGCGGTGTGCTGGCGATTCGCTCGCCACGGCAGTCGAACAGCCGGCAACGACCCTGGCCGGAACTGACCACGAAACCTTCGGCGACCGCGGCGACACCGGCACAGTCAGGCAGGTGAACTTCCTGGCGCAGTTCGGCGCTGTCCAGATTCCAGATGAACACCTTGTTGCCACGCGGCGCCGTCACAGCCAGCAGGCGCAGCGCGTCGTGAATGGCCAGGCTCGCGGTGTACTGGTTCATGATCTGCCGCTGCGTCTCACCCAGCGGGAAGTGCTGGAACGGCTGCCCCGGCCGCTTGATTGCCAGCAGCGGCACACGGTCCATCGGGTCACCCTCGTATTGCTGGCCGCTGACGATGGTGCCGTCGGCGGCGACGGCGAGGTGCCGGACGCTGTTCATCTGCTCGGGCAGCTGCTCCTTGCTGATCAGTGTGCCATCGCGGCGCAGCAGGACCAGGCTCGGCTCCATGGCCGCCAGATTCATCATCTCGCGGCTGTCGGCCTCGGTGCGGATACCGCCGTTGGCAACGACCAGCGTCTCGTTGTCCGGCATCCATAGCAGCTGGTGCGGGCCGATCCCATGAGTCGGGTGCTCGTCGACGCGAACCAGCTGTCGACCCTCCAGGCGGTACACACCGAGCACCCCACGGCCGGCATCGGTGGTGTCGTTCTCGGTGGTGTAGAACCACTCGCCATCCTTGTGAAACACGCCGTGACCGTAGAAGTGCCGATTCGTTGGCGAGGCAAGCACCTGCAGCAGGCGTCCGTCACGTGAGTCGATCAGATAGCTCTCGCGGCTCGGGCGCCGGCCGACAAACACTGCCAGCGGCAGGTAAGGGTGCGGGTAGACATCGTGGCAGCGCTCGGCAACCGGCGTGGCGAACACCTGGCTGCCATCGAGTCGGTAGCCGACGGCGTAGTGCCGACCTTCCTGGTCGTTGCGCGCGGAGAGCAGCACCGGCTGATCGCCATGACGCGTCAGTGTCCAGCCGGCAATGCCACTGGCGGCCAGCATGGCACCGCCCAGACCCAGCAGGGTTCGGCGCTTCATGATCAGTCTCCGTCGTGCGCGTTGAAGCCGATCTGCACACCAAGCGCGCGGGCCAGGTCCAGTTGATGCAGACGATGCAGGCGATCGATTCGCTGGTACAGCGCGTCGAGCTCGCCACGTCCCGCTTCACTGGACAGCAGCTCGCCGAACGGTTGAGTCATGCCGGTCAGTTGCTGCAACAGCTCGGCATAACCGGCATCGATACGCTTGGCCAGGTCCGCCTGTTCCGCACCGAGCAGTCCGCGCAGGCCATCCTTGTCGGCGCCCAGCCACAGGCTTTCGGCGCCTTTGATCGCTGCGGCGATGTTGGCGAGCGTCGTGTCGCTGCGCCAGCCTTCGGCCTGATAGGGCTGCGGATGGCCCTTGGCCTGGCGGCCTAGCGGGGCGCCGAGCTTCTTCTTCAGCCCGTCGAGTGCGGTGACCTGGACACGTAGCAGCTCGGCGATGGCCTCGCTCGGTTCGGCGTAACGCTCGTTGGGGAAACGGCGCAGCTGATCGGCCATGCCATCCTTGTCCTGCCATTGCTGCAGCACACCGGCGGCCAGCTGTTGCTGATGCTCGCCGATGGCGATCAGCAGGGGACAGTAGCGGGCCTTGCTGGTGCTATCGGCGAGGTCGATGCCCTTGTCGAAAAGGATATATTCGTAGGCGCTCAGGCCCTGCACCACGACACTGGCGCCGTCCAGATCAGCCTGGGAAAGGTTGGGTTTGGCGTTGAGCAATGCCGTGACCTGGCGCGCGACGAGGTTCTTCTTGTCCGGCCAGAACTGCACCTGCCAGGCCAGATTGCCCTCGCCCATTGGGCCGATCAGCAACGGTTGCAGACCGGCCCAGGCCGTCTGTGCATGCACGAACGCCTCCTGCGCCTCCTTGGTTGTCTGATTGTCAGCGCAGTAGGCGATCGCACTTGCAGCCAGGCGGCGGTCAGCTTCGGCCCACTGGGTGTAGCTTGGCAGGAGCACGCCATCGACCAGCGCCTTGCTGGTTTCAGCTTGCGGGTCAGCCGGAGTGCAGGCGCTCAGCACAAGCGCGGTAAGCAGGCTGCCGCTGGCGATGCGCAGGGTTTTGGAACGGATCATGATTTCCTCGTCGGCTAGGCCGGTTACAGCGCTCTCGCGCCGGAAAAGCTTGGAGTGAACGGCATTCAGAGCGACTCGAGGAAGCTCAGCAGTGCGTTGCGTTGTTCCTGGTCGAAGCCCAGCACGGTCTGGCGGGAATGCTCCGCCTCGCCGCCGTGCCAGAGTATGGCTTCGAGCAGGTTGCGGGCACGCCCGTCATGAAGGAACAGGGTATGCCCGCTGACCGTTTGGGTCAGGCCGATGCCCCAGAGCGGTGCCGTGCGCCACTCACGGCCGCTGGCTTCGAACTCCGGTCGGTGATCGGCCAGGCCTTCGCCCATGTCATGCAGCAGCAGGTCGGTATAGGGGCGGATGAGCTGGTTGGCCAGCTCCGGTTCCGCGGCGTCAGCGGCGGTGGTGAACTGCGGCACGTGGCAACTGTGGCAGCCGGCACGGTGAAAAAGCGTCTTGCCGGCGAGCACCTGTGGATCGCCGACGTTGCGCCGCGCCGGTACGCCGAGGTTGCGGGTGTAGAACAGCACCTGGGCAAGAATGTTGTCGCTCACTTCCGGTTCGCCGCCATCAGGCATGGCGCGGCACTCGGTCTGCCGTTCGGTGCAGCTGCTGCCGCTGAACAAGCTGGTGGACAGCCCCATGTCGTTGAAGAACGCGTCAGCATTCTGCTGGTTCAGCTTCGGCTGCCCGGCTTTCCAGCCGAAGCGTCCCATCACGGTTTGCCGGGTGGTCTGGTCGAAGACGCGGTTGGGTCGGCCGGAAATACCATCTCCGTTGCGGTCATCCGGGTCGGCATTGGCCAGCAGCGCTTCTTCGGGGATGGCTTCGAGCAGGCCGAGGCCGATCATCGGCGGCGCAATGCGCAGCGACATCTGGGTATCCGGGTGCATAGCGCCGTAGCCCAGTTCGCTCAGCTCCACTTGCGGTTTGCGCAGTTCCACCTCAGTGCCGTCGGCGAAGCGCACGCGTTCGGTTGAATAGCGCAGGCGCACCTTGCCTTCGGGCGCGACGCCGGGAATGGCCATGTCCTGCAGCTGCCCGCCATAGCTCGGCTCCGGTGCGATGCCACGCTCACGAATGACTTCGGCGTGCTCCGGCCCTGCCGGTATAGACAGCCGTACCAGCATCGAGACTGCGCTCGCCGCATCAGGCGCTGGCGGATGTCCGCGGCCGTCCTTGATATGGCAGTTCTGGCAGGCGTTGGTGTTGAACAGGGGGCCAAGGCCGTCGCGGGCTGTGGTAGAGGCGGGAGCGATGACCCAGGGGTTGCGGAAGAAGCTGTTGCCGACGCTGAAGTCGAGTCGGCGCGTCGGCGCGAGGTTGGCCGAAGGCATGGAAAAGGCATTGTGGTCGAACTTCATGACCGTGGCGGCGCCGCCCGAAAGCGCTTCACCGGGTTCGGGTTGTTCGAAGCGCGGCGTTTCATCGTTGCCGCAGGCAGCCAGAGTCAAGGCCAGCAACGGGAAGAGGCGGCGAAGCAGCGGACGCATGGGATTACCTGCAGAGCGGTGAATTAAGCCGCGCAATCTTAGCAGGCTAATCGAAATTGAATAAGAGGGATTTGCATTTGCGGGGATGACTGCAAAGCGTTGCGTCGGCAGCGGCGCTTGCTTGATAGGTGCGACACGGGCGCAAATGCCGCACCCGTGTCGCGGCCGGTCAGAATTCGTGATCGGCGGTGTCGGGGTTGAGGTCGCTGATGCCGAGGGCAGCGGCGGCCTGTTCGATGGAGGCGGTCTGCTTGACCAGTGCAGCGATGGCGCTGCGGACCTTTTCTTGTCCTTCAGCATTGTCCTCAGCGATCAGCTGGTCGAAGGCTTCGCCGTTCTCAGCGCTTTCCACCAGCACCTGCAGCTTGGCTTCGGTGGTTTCCAGATCGGTCTTCAGCGTGCTGTCGACTTCGGGGCTGACGCCCTGGACCAGCGAGGCGAGACTCGGGCCGGTCAGGGTGCTGCCGTCGACGCGCTTGTACTCGCCCAGATAAACGTTGCGAATGCCGCGGGCGTTGAAGAAGTGCGAGTTGTGCGTGTTGTCGCTGAAGCAGTCGTGCTCGTCTTCGGTGGAGTTGGCTTCCAGCGCAACCTTCATGCGCTCGCCGGCCAGTTCGCCAAGCGACAGGCTACCCATGCCGAAGAGCATCTTGCGCAGGCCGTTCTCGCCCGATTCGGCTTCCAGGCTGGCACGGTAGTTCTCGGCGCCCGGCTGCCACTGTTCGACCATCTCCTGCAGATCACTGACCAGCAGGTCGGTGGCGACTTTCAGGTACGTGCGGCGACGCTCGCAGTTGTCGCCGGTGCAACCTTCGCCAACGACGTAGTCGGTATGCGGGCGCTCGCCGGCGCCCGGACCGGTGCCGTTGAGGTCCTGGCCCCAGAGTAGGAACTCGATGGCGTGGTAGCCGGTGGCGACGTTGGCCTCGGAGCCGGCCAGTTCGTTGAGGCTGGTCAGCAGCTCGGCGGTGATCTCGCTGGTGTCGATCTTGTCTTCGCCGATCTGCAATTCGGTATTGGCGATGATGTTGGCGTTGGCGCCCGGGTTGCCGAGGGCGTGCTGGTAGTCACCTTCGACGTAGTCGATCAGGCCTTCGTCGAGCGGCCAGGCGTTGAGCTGGCCTTCCCACTCATCGACCACCGGGTTGCCGAAGCGGAACACTTCGCTCTGCATGTAGGGTACGCGGGCAGCCAGCCAGGCCTGGCGTGCGGCCTGCAGAGTCTCTTCGCTGGGATTTGCGAGCAACGCGTCGATTGCCTGCTGGAGTTGCACTGCAGTGCTGTGCGCGTCGCTGAAAACGGCCAGGGCCAGATCGGCGTAGTGGCCGACTACGGCTTTGGCCGCCTGCTCATCGGGCGTCTGCGCCTGTTCAGCCGGCACGCTTTCGGTTGTGCTTTGCGGTGCAGCGGTCTGGTTGATCGGGGTCTTGTCTTCACCGCAACCGGCGAGCGAGATGGCCGCAGCGAGAAGGCTGGCGGTTGCCCAGATGGGGGTGCGTAGCATGTGCGTGTTCCTTTGCGTGCGAGTGAACGAAGCCGAGGGCTGCTCGGAAGCGCTCAATAATGCGAAAGATTTTCATTTTGTGCAAAGCCAATGCGTGCACGGGCTCTCTCTTCCGTGTCCACGCAACCGGTAGAATGCTGGCGTTTTGAAGCCCAGATATGGAGATGTCATGAGCCTGAGCGCGGTGGTTGTGCTGGTGGTGCTGTTTCTCGTCGCCGCCTATGCGGTGATCCTCTATAACGGCCTGGTGCGCCTCAAGCACGGCGTCGGCAAGGCCTGGGCGAACATCGACGTGCTGCTGCGTCAGCGCCATGAAGAACTACCCAAACTGGTGGAAACCTGTCGGCAGTACATGCAGCACGAACGTAATACGCTGGAGCAGGTAATCAGTGCGCGCAATGCGGTGTCTAGCGCGCGGGAGCAGGGCGATGTCGGTGCGCTGGGGATGGCCGAGACCGGGCTGCGTGCCGGCCTGGGCCGGTTGTTCGCGCTGGCTGAGAACTACCCGGAGCTCAAGGCCAACGACAGTTTCCGTCACCTGCAGCAACGTATCAGCGGGCTGGAAAGTGGCATCGCCGACCGTCGCGAGCTGTACAACGAGGCGGTCAACCTGAACAACGTGCGCATTGAGCAGTTCCCCGATGTGCTGCTGGCGCGGGCGTTCGGCTTCAAGGAAGCCGCATTGCTGCAGTTCAGCGAGGCGGAGAAAGCCGACGTCGATCTGAAGGCGCTCTTCGGCTGAAATGGATCTCGGCCAAGTCTTCACTTTTGCCCTAGCCACTGCATTTTGTCTTGGCGGCGCCTGGCTCTGCATCAGTCGCTGGTCGCGTGCGCGCCATTTGCTCGATACGCCGACTTCGCGCATCCGCTCGGCGGCCCAAGGCTACGTCGAACTGGTTGGCATGCTGCGTGAGCTGGCCGTGCCGCAACCGGTAGCGCCGCTTACCGGTGAGCCCTGTTTATGGTGGCGCTACTGCATCGAGGAGTATCGCTCCAACGGCAAGCGCAGCAGCTGGAGCGTGCTTGAGCGGGGCACCAGCGAAGCCTGGCTGCGTCTGGCCGATGCCACTGGTGAGTGCCTGATCGACCCGCGCGGTGCCGAGGTGCACCCGGCCTTTCGCAAGGTCTGGACGGGCAGCCTGCGTCATCCGCGCGGTATCGCACCAAGCGGCTGGCTGGGCCTGCTGAGCAGCGGCAAACGCTATCGCTACACCGAGGAACGGCTGCACGAGGGTGAACCGCTGTATGCGATCGGCGACTTTCGCACCACCGGCGGCGGGCGCCACGGCCTTGATCTATCGTCAGCCAAGCGCGAAGTGATCCGGCAGTGGAAGGGTGATTACGCCGGTCTGCTGCAGCGCTTCGACAGCAATGCCGACGGGCAGCTCGACGAGCATGAATGGAACCGCGTCCGACTGGCGGCGCGGCTCGAGGCAGAGGATCGTCATCGCGAGAGCAGCGCCGCCCCGGAGCAGCATCAAATGGCTCGCCCCAGCGAAGCGCTGCCCTTCGTGCTTTCCAGTCACGGCGAGGAGGTCATCACCCGGCGCTTCTACTGGCAGGCGGCGAGAGGTGCGGTGATGTGTTTGGCTGGTGCGGTATGGCTGGCGATGCAGCTGGGTATAACCGCCTGGTAGCCGTCAGCTGTCGCTCAGCGCTTGCGCTTTTCGGCGATCCAAATGGTATGACGCGTGCCACGGTTGCCGTGAGCGAGTACCTGCACTTCTTCGGCTTTGAAGCCGGCCTTGGCGAGCTTGTCGGAGAAGGCGCGGTCAGCACTGGCCGACCAGACCGCGAGCACACCGGACGGTCGCAACGCGCGGGCACAGGCATTCAGTCCGTCCAATGAGTAGAGCCAGCTGTTGCTCTTTTGCGTCAGGCCTTCCGGGCCGTTGTCGACATCCAGCATGATCGCATCAAAGCCCTGGGCTTGATCCTGCAGCAGCTCGGCGACGTCCTGATTCAGCACCTTGGCACGGCTATCGCGCAGCGGATGGCCGGATTTCTCGCCAAGCGCGCCGCGGTTCCACTCGATCACGCCGGGTACCAGTTCGGCGACCAGTACCTCGGCGTCCGGGCCGAGATGGCGCAACGCCGAAGCCAGAGTAAAGCCCATACCCAGTCCGCCGATCAGCACCCGTGCCTGCGCGCGTGCGGCGATCCGTTTGCAGGGGATCTCCGCTAGCGCGTCTTCCGAGCCATGGGTGCGGGTATTCATCAGCTGATTGCCGTTTCCGCCCTGGATCTTGATGACGAAGTCATCGCCATATTCGAACAGGCACAAGGCGCCGCCAGTGGGGATCGCGGCGGTATCCAGGAGTACGAAGCGTTTCATTGAGGACTCGTCTTAGGCCGTGGGTCGGCCGAAAAGGCGAGAAGTGTGGCGCAAGTCGTTGCGACTGGCCAGCAGCTCGGCTGCAAACCTTGCCGAGCGGCGCGCCGGCCTCGGCGTGCTAGCGGAGTTCCGAATTGACCGCCCGATCAAAGGGGGTCGACTGGCGTAGCAGCAGGTCGAGATCACGCGCCGCGAGCGGCTTGCTGTAGTAGTACCCCTGGCCTTCCTGGCAGCCCTCGGCGATCAGGTAGGCTTCCTGCTCTGGCGTTTCGACGCCCTCGGCGATCACCGTCATACCCAGGCTCTTGCCCAGCTGGATGATCGCTCGGACTATGGTTGCGCCTTCGTCCTGGCCAATGTCCTGGACGAAGCTCTTGTCGATCTTGATCTTGTCCAGCGGCAGGCTCTTGAGGTAGCTGAGCGAGGAGTATCCGGTACCGAAATCATCGATCGCAATCAGCGCACCGGAGCGCCGCAGGCTGTGCAGGTTGTGCGCCGCCGCATCGATGTCCTCCATCAGGCCGGTCTCGGTCACTTCCAGCTCCAGGGTTTCGGCGGGCAGCTGATGTTCCTGCAACAGCTCGCCTATCATCGCCGGCAGCTGCGGATGACGCAGTTGCACCGTGGAGAGATTCACCGCCACGCGTAAACCGGTGTAACCCTGAGCGTGCCACTGGCGCAGCTGGCTGCAGGCTTGATCGAGTACCCACTTGCCGATCTCGATGATGCTGCCGTTCTGTTCGGCCAGAGGAATGAACAGGTCCGGCGGCACCAGCTTGCCCTGCGGATGCTTCCAGCGAATCAGTGCCTCGACGCCAGTAATACGGTTCTGCCGGTAGTCGACCTGCGGCTGGTAGACCAAATGGAATTCGTTACGTTTGAGGGCTTCGCTGAGGTCCTTCTCCAGCTCCCGGCGAGCGCGCATTTCACTGTCGATGCTGGCCACATAGAACTGGTAGCGGTTGCGCGAGCGGCTTTTGGCCAGCGTCATGGTCTGCTCGGCCTTCTGCAACAGCTTCTCGGTGTTGTCGCCGTCCTCCGGATAAAGCGTGATGCCGATGGTGGCGCGCAGACGGATCAGGTGTCCATCGAGCTCAATGGGATTCTCCAGGTCGTCCAGCAGTGCCTGCGCCAGTTCGGCGGCCTCGTAAGGCTGCTCGATACCGCTCAGCACAAGTACGAACTGGTCGCCGCCCAGTCTCGCCAGGGCCCCCAGTCGAGTCTCCGCGGCGCGTAAACGGTCAGCCAAAGCCTGCAACATGTAGTCGCCGGCCTGGTAGCTGTATTGCTCGTTGACGCCTTTGAAGTCATCCAGGCCCAGGCAGAGCACGGCAATGCGTCGCTGCAGGCGCCGCGCCTCGTCGAGGATATGGTCAAGCTGGCTTTGCAGCTGCTGCCGGTTGGGCAGACCGGTCAGCGAGTCGTACTGGGTCATGCGATGCAGGCTGCTTTCAGCTTCCTGACGCAGGTGCATGTTGTGTTCGATGGACGAGAGCAAGCCGTTGGCGGTTTCCACCCAAAGGCCCAGCTCATTGCGTTCGTGGCCCCTGATCATCGGCAGCTTATGCTCGCCGGGCCGGTCCGGGTTGATCTGGGCGAGGTGTTCGATGAGCTTGGTCAGCGGTCGGGTGAGCAGCCACTGGTAGATCAGGAAAAGCACAAAGCCGAGGGTCAGAGCGCGCAGGATGCCGAGGATAAAGATGACGACGGAGTCGTTGACGAACTCCTGGCCGTACTGGGCGGTGTCCAGGGTAATGCGCAGTTCGCCGTAATACTCGTTGTAAGGCGGTTTGCCGATCAGGGGGATCGAGAACTGCCGGTCGCGGTGGAGGATCGGGTCGGTCAGCCAGCGTGTCGGCAGGTCGATGGGTGGCCTGATTTTCAGTGCCAGCATGCCTTCGTCCGGGTGGCCGATGGATGCCATGCGAATCGATTCGTGCTGGAAAAGTCCTTCCATCACTTGCGCGCCCATCTCGCGGTCAAGGCTGTAGATCGCCTGAGTGGACGGGTCGCGGGTCATGCGCAGAATGCGTTGGGCGTCTGATTCGATCAGCTGGCGCGCCTTGTAGGCGCCGAAAATGATCTGCGCGCAGCTCAGCACCAGCCCTACCGCAAGCGCCGATAGCAGGACGACACGCAGGAGCTTACGCGACAGGCTATTGCGCATTTCCAGCTTCAAATGAAGGTCCTTTTCCGTGCCGACGCTCGGTTGCGGAAGTATTGTTAGTCATTCGGCAATCGTCAAAGGCAATTAAATCCAGTAGTTCAGCAAGCTCCGACTGTGCCGGCAGTACGACTTAGGATGCAAGCCCAAAGGCGTAATCCTAAGGAAAGATTGCGCGCCGATTACCGATGCAGTAGGGCTGCGACAATTTATGGGGCTGCAAATGTATAGCGGCAGATGATGGTGAAGCCTTAAATGAAAATGCCCGCGTCGAGTGCGGGCATTTCATTACTGCTGACCGGGTGGCTTAGCCTGCGAAGTTCTTCGCGACGAAGTCCCAGTTGACCAGGTTCCAGAACGCTTCGACGAACTTCGGACGAGCGTTGCGGTAGTCGATGTAGTAGGCGTGTTCCCAGACGTCACAGGTCAGCAGCGGCTTGTCGCCCGCAGTCATCGGGTTGCCGGCACCGATGGTGCTGGCCAGGCCGAGGCTGCCGTCGGACTTCTTCACCAGCCAGGCCCAGCCGGAGCCGAAGGTGCCGATTGCGGTCTTGGTGAACTCTTCCTTGAACTTGTCAAAGGAACCGAACGAGGCGTTGATGGCATCAGCCAGGGCGCCAGTCGGCTGGCCGCCGGCGTTCGGTGCCAGGCAATTCCAGAAGAAGGTGTGGTTCCAGACCTGGGCGGCGTTGTTGAAGATGCCACCGGAGGAGGTCTTGATGATGCTTTCCAGATCCTTGCCTTCGAACTCGGTGCCCGGGATCAGGTTGTTCAGGTTGGTCACGTAAGCAGCGTGGTGCTTGTCGTGGTGGAACTCGAGCGTCTCGGCGGACATGTGCGGCTCGAGAGCATTCTTTTCGTACGGCAGCGGCGGCAATTCGAAAGCCATGATGTATCTCCTACTCAGGTGTCGAGGATTGATGCGGCCAGCTGGAAGGAGCGTACGAGGCGTGCCGGACATGCCGGTGAGCAGGTGTGAATGCGCGTCCTGCCCTGACCTCTGTCGTTCCCTTCGCTCGCTACATGCTTGCGCAATCTCTGGCCGTTCACGGTCGGCCGAACAGGCAGACTGAAGCCTTCCGCTCCATGTCTGCGAGCCAGCGATCATAGCACCCGACCTGCGGCAAAACCACGCGGCAACTGTATGGAATAAAGGTTCCAAAGGGGGCGGTGATGATGCATCGGTTGCGAATGACGGGCTGAGCCCTGCGTGGACCGCGTCGCACGCAATGGTGTTCCGTCCGAGCTGCTAATTGGCTCGCAATAGGATGTTGCGCACCGCGTCAGCCGGCGAATGCCAGCTGCGCGGCGATGGCAAACATCATGGCGGCGACGCCGAGGTCGATCAGACGCCAAGTCAGCGGACGGGCCAGCCAGGGAGCAAGCCAGGCACCGCCGAGCGCGAGTGTCATGAACCACAGTGTCGAGGCGCTGGCGGCGCCAAGCGTATAGGCGCCCGGCTCGGGCTGCTGCGCACCGAGTGATCCGATCAGCACCACCGTGTCGAGATAGACGTGCGGGTTGAGCAGTGTCACGGCGAGTGCCGCCAGCAATACTGCGCGCAGCGGACGCGGCTGCGCGTCGGCGCTGCGCAGGCTTTGCGGCTTGGCCGCGCGCCGTAGCGCGAGGGTGCCGTACCAGATCAGAAAGGCAACGCCACCCCAGCGGGTAATTTCCAGCAGCAGCGGATTGCTTGCCAATACGGCCGCCAGACCGAACACGCCGATACTAACCAGCAACGCATCGCAGACGATGCACAGCGCTGCGACTGGCAGATGGTGTTCGCGACGCAGGCTTTGCGCGAGGACGAAGGCGTTCTGCGCACCGATGGCCATGATCAAGCCCGCAGCCACCAGTAACCCGTTGATATAGCTTTGCCAGATCGCATTCATGCCCAGCGCCTCATTCATTTTCTGCTGGCGAGTCTGCTAAGCGTCGAGCTATAAGAGAAACAAATTATGGTCAGGTGTCATTAGGAAAACTGATGTTCGATTACAAATTGCTCGCCGCACTTGCGGCGGTCGTGGAGCAGGCCGGGTTTGAACGTGCGGCGCAGGCGCTTGGGCTTTCGCAATCGGCCATATCGCAGCGGATCAAGTTGCTCGAGGCGCGGGTTGGTCAGCCGGTACTGCTGCGCGAGGCACCGCCCAGGCCCACCGAGCTGGGCCAGCGTTTGCTTAACCATGTCCAGCAGGTGCGGCTGCTCGAGCGCGATCTGCAGGGGCAGGTCCCGGCGCTAGATGAGAACCGCTTGCCAGAGCGATTACGGATCGCCCTGAATGCCGACAGCCTGGCGACTTGGTGGGCCGGGGCAGTGGCGCCGTTCTGCGCCGAGCATCGGGTATTGCTCGACCACGTTGTGGAAGACCAGGCGGTCGGGCTCAAGCGGATGCGCGCCGGGGAAGTGGCCGCCTGCGTCTGCGCTGCGGAGCGCCCGCTAGCGGGGGCGCGCAGCCAGTTTCTCGGCGCAATGCGCTATCGCGCGCTGGCCAGTCCGGCGTTCGTCAGTCGTCATTTCAAGCGCCCGGCAGTTGCCAGTGATCTGGCGCGTGTACCGGCTGTGGTTTTTGGCCCGGACGATCAGCTGCAACATCGCTATATGGCGGCCGTTGGCGGGGGCGAGGCATTCATTCACCATTTATGCCCGTCCTCAGAGGGTTTTGTGCGGTTATTGCAGAGCGGGCTGGGCTGGGGGCTGGTGCCGGAATTACAAGTGCGCGGCGAACTTGCGCGCGGGGAATTGGTCGATGTGCTGTCCGGACCGCCGATCGACGTGCCGTTGTACTGGCACCACTGGCGTAATGGCGGGCAATTGCTCGATGAGCTGACCCGTCATCTGGTGCGTTGTACCAGCGACTGGCTGCTGGTCGACTGACAGGTTCAGGCGAGAACGCGCTGGCCCCGATAGATGCGCACGGTGGTGCTGCTGGAGCTGGGTGATGGCGGCACTGGTGCCGGTGCCGGCAACTGTTCGCTGAAGGTGGCGAGCTGTCGGCCGAGTTCGCGAGTCAGCTCGTCGTTCGAGCGCATACACCCGGCGAGCATGGCCGATACCGCGTCGGGCTGGTTGAGGTGGATGTCGAGCTGCTGCTCATCGCGAAGTCTGCGTCGCAGGCTGCGCATGCAGTCGATAACCGCTTTGTTCAGCTCCATGCTGTGTTCCTCGTGATTGCCCTAAGGCCCAACGTCCCTGTCGGAAGTGTCTATCCGCTGGCATGGGAAACACAGCAAGCTACGTACCAAGTCGCGTAGGTGCGCCTGGAAAACGAGCGCATGGGGCGACCGGTGCGGCTTACAGGGTTTTGCGTCAGGTCGTAGGCTCGATGCGCAAACGCCACGCCGTGAATCGAACTCGCTTTTCGGTGCACCGTGATGCATTTCACAAGCAGTGCGATGCTCTACCGCGGTGCATTTCGTCGGTAAACCTGCTGTCGCTGATGGCTGGGTTCCGAATCGTTATACTGCGCGCTGTTTTTCGCTCCGCGCCATTGAAGGTAACCCATGCGCAACGATGCTCACGACGAACTGGACAACATCCCCAGCCTGACCGCAGGCCGTGATCGCGTGGAGCCCTATCCGGCGCCGGATCTCGAGCCGATTCGGCGTACAGCTGCCGAACCTCCCGAAGATGGTCGCTCACGGCAGAAGCGTCGTGCAGCAGGCGGTGGCGGTGGCGGTGGCGGCGGCGGCCGAGCAAGCGCGGCTCCGTTGTGGGTCATGGTGCTGGCCTTGTTGATCAGCCTCGGCGCGCTTGGCTGGTGGAGCTATCAGAAAATCGCGATGCTGGAAATGCAGCTGGTCGCGACCCAGGAGAGCTTCGCTCGCATCAGCGAAGATGCCGCGGGGCGGTTGCAGGACATTTCCGGCAAGGTCGTTGCGACCGAATCCAACGTGACCACGGAAAGCGAGGCGGTGAAGCTGCGCATCAAGCAGCTGGAACAGCAGACTGTGGAACTCGCGCGCAAGCAGCAAGCCTTCGCTACCGAGCAGCAGAGTCTGGCCGGCAGGCAGGGTAATCAGGACCAGCGCATGGAAGAGCAGGGTCGCCGCCTCGAGCGTCTGGGCAGCGATCTCCAGGCTCAGCAGGGCACTACCGCGACCTTGGCGGAAACCGTCAAGACACTCGGCAGCGAGCAGGCATCACTGAAGTCGACATTGGACGAGCAGGCCAAGCTGGCAGGGCGGCTCGACAGCCTGAGCAAGGATGTGGCCGCGCTGAAGCAGGGCGGCAATCAGAGCCAGGCGATCAGCCGTCTGGAACAGGACATCCTGGTGCTGCGCAGTGAAGTGGACAACCGTCCGCCTCCGAGCGCCACCAACACCGCCGAGTTCGACTCCTTCCGCGCTCAGGTCACCCGTACCATCAACGCCATGCAGGGTCAGATTGCCAATCTGCAAGGGCAGATCGACGGTCGCTGACCACAGCAGTCCGCCGCCGCACCTTTCGCGGCGGCGGCTTCATCGTTTCGCGCGCCCCTTACAAGTCCCAGGCCAGTGACAGCCCAAGCCCGTGGTCGCGGTTGTCGTTACCGCGATAATGGTAGTTCGCGCGCAAGGCCAGACCGGGCGTCAAGCGGTGCGCCAGGCCAAGGCTGAAGCGCGTCTGATCGCCGGTCGGTACTGCCCCCGGCAGCTCGAAGCTATTGCCCGGTACGCTGTTCAGCGACATGCGCAGATCTTTCCGGTCTTCGTCCTCACGCTCCACTTCCCGCGCCACTTCGCCGAACAACCGTGTGCGGTCGGTAAGGGCGTAGTCGCCGAAAAGTCCGAGTGACAGACGCAGCGATTTCAGTTCCTGATCGTGATAGCTGAGCGCCGTCGATCGCGTGCCTTGCTCGCTGTAACCGTCGACGTCGACCTTCTGGTAGCTCGCGCCTATGAACGGGCCGAACTGCAACTGGTCGCCTGGTTGCATGAGGTTGAAGCCGGCCTTGGCGGCCGCCCCCCAGAGCGTACCTTCGGTGTCGCCCTTTTCGGCGCGTTCGGTGATGCCGAGGGCAAAGGTGCGCTTGAGGTCGTGATAATCGAGGTAACCGACACTGAGACTGAAGTCGGCGAACAGGCGCTGCTGCTCGTAGCGTGCAAAAGCCGTGGCTAGATAGCTGCGCATGTCGTAGTCGGAGTCGTTTCTTCCCAGTTCCAGTGAGTTTTCCGCCAGACCCAGGCTGACACCAGCCAGCCACGTCTCGCTCAGACGCTGGGTAACACCAAGCGACAGACTCAGACCGCTACCGTCACCGCCACCGTAACCGTCGTACTCAGGTCGGTTGTAACCGCCCTGGATGAAGGTCCGCCAGGCGCCGACCGCCTGCCAGTCGCCACGCTGGGCGGACAGCTCGTTGTCCAGCTGCTGCAGGTGAGCGCGCAATGCCGAGCGACCCATTTCCGGCAGCAGGGACACTTCCCACGGAGCGGAGATGATCGAGTAAAGATAATCGGCGCTGATCTGATGAACTGCGGTGGTCGGATGTACGGCATCGTTGAACATCAGACGATTCGGGTCCGGCACAGTGCCGCCGAGGCTGTAGGTCGGATCAGGCAGGCAGTTGGCGGCTGAAGGGTCGAAACATACGGCGGTCTGCGCCACATTCGGGTCGAAGCCGAACGCAGCCAGGTCGGCGCGCACTTCGGCGAGCAGCAGGCGGTTATTTACCAGCACGTAGTTGCCGCCCTGCGCCTGCAACTGGCTGGCCAGTTCGGCATTGAACTGGTCGCTCAGGAAGTTGAACGCCGCTGCCTGGCCGGTAAGGGCACCCAGCGGGGTGGTGCCGACGTCGGGCAGATCGGAGACGATGATATAGCGGGCACCAGCAGCTTGCAGCGCACCAACGCCGGCGACCAGATTGCCGGCGGCCTGAGCCATCGTCACTGGATTGGTATTGAGCTGAAAGATGTCGTTACCGCCGCCATTCAGGTAATAGAGCGCATTGCTATCGACCCGTGGATTCTCAATCAGATACCCCAGACGAGTGCGGGTAGTGCCGCCCGCGGACACTGTCGATTCAAAGTTGATCGAGTCGAGAATCTGGTCGGTGCGATAGCCACCAACGGCATAGTTGGTGCCGTCCGGATTGCCTGTGAGTAGTGCCGGTAACAGCGGCGTGGAGGGTAACGACTGAAGGCCCAGCATGCTTGCCAGACGTTGCGTGCCGACTTCACCGATATATTCGCCTGCGCCATAAGTGGGCCCGGTGCGGTTGGTGAAGCGCAGGCCGCCGGTGGGATTGCCACCGAGTGTGGGGCTTTGCAGATCCGGGAAGTTGCCCGCATCACTCAACGAGTCGCCGAAGACGATGAACTGGCTGAACGGACCGCTGTTAGCGGTAGCCGGTCCCGCCGCACAGGTAAGCAAAATGGCTGCCGCAAGTGGCTTGAGAGTGCTTTGCACGGGTATCTCCTTATTGTTTTTCTTGTGGATACGTCGCCCACGCCGGAGCCGGCGACCCAGCCACGCTAATGGCTGGAAGCGGTGCGGATAAGCGCTCGAAAGGGCGAATCGTTCTCGCCTGACGGTTCCCTCTTAAGGCGTACTGGCTATTTGCCTCCAATTCATTGCCGTGGCTCAAAGGAATCTGCCGTTCAGCTGCGTACCATCCGTCGGCTTCGCCTTGCGAGCCGAGTGCCGCAGCGATTGCTTTGAAAAGTAAGTTGAAGGGTCAGCCGCCGGCATCCGAAGCGGCGGGCTGCGCTAAGAAACCGTCCCGGCCTGGGAGCACAACAATAAATGCCAGCGTTTCTCGATCTGTTACGTGACCGTCTGAGCTCGCTGCTGCCCAGCGAGCTCAAGCCTGATGAACTGCGTCATCTACTCGAACCGCGGCGTCATCCGCTGCTGCTCTGCCAGCGCCGCGCGACGTTGATCGTCAACCGTGTACGCCTGTTCGCCTTTCTGTTCGCCGTGCTGACTCCCCTGTGGAGCCTGATCGATCTGGTGGTGTTCGAGCCCCGGCTATGGGCGGCGCTGGCTGGTTTCCGAATGATGGCCTGCCTGGCCTTCACCTGCCTGCTGTTGTTCTATCGCCCGAGCGGCAACCTGCTGGACGCCTACCGCGCGATCGCCATCCTGTTCGCCATCCCGACCATCTTTTATATCGCCTCGCATTCGTTGCTCGGCAGTTACCAGCTGGCGCAGTTCTCCGCGGTGGTCGGCGCCGGCTATGCCTTTCTCCCGTTCGTGCTGATGGCGGGACTGACCATTTTCCCCCTGACCCTGGTGGAAAACCTGGTGCTTGCCTGCCTGCTGCTGATGGCGCAGGCGCTGGCCGGCTACCTCAGCTGGGCAACGCTCAATTGGCCGTCCTTTGCCGGGGCGTTCTGGCTGCTGATCCTGATTGCCGGCGTCGCCAGTCTGGCCAGCATGAGCCAGCTGGCGTTCATGTTTGCTTTGGTGCGCCAGGCGATCCGCGACCCGCTCACTGGCGTGTTTTCCCGGGGCAGCGGTGAGGAAATTCTCCGTTTGCAGTGGGACAGTGCGCAGCGCAAGAACGGCGCTCTGGCCTTGGCGTTCATTGATCTTGATCACTTCAAGTCGATCAATGACAACCATGGCCACGAAGCCGGAGATCACGTGCTGCGCGAGGCGGCGAGGCAACTGGTGGCACGGTTGCGCGCATCCGACAGCCTGTTGCGTTGGGGCGGCGAGGAGTTTCTGCTGATCATGCCGGACACCGACATGCAGCAGGCGCACCAAGCGCTTGAGCGCATTGTCAGCCTGGGCCTTGGCTCACGTCCGGACGGTTCGGCGCTCACGGCAAGCATTGGTCTGGCCGAGCGCTGCAGCGATCAGGCCGTAGATTACCGGGAGCTGCTGGAGCTAGCGGACCGCCGCATGTATTGCGCAAAGACCGGCGGACGCAACCGCCTTTGCGCCGCCGAGCAGCCTGATCGACAGACCAGGGGCGGCAAGCTGGCATTGGGCGGCTAGGACGTCGTCGGCGCGCAGGCGCAGCGGCGCCGCCTTAGCCTTCGGCAACATCGAACACGTGTCGCAAATAGCTGACAAACGCGGCGTCGCGGCACATGCTCTTGCCCGGTGAATCCGACAGTTTCGCCACCGGCTGGCCATTGCAGGCGGTCATCTTGATGACCATGTTGGTCGGCTCGACACCGGGGATGTCGCAGGTAAGGCCCGTGCCGATGCCGAAGCTGGCATGGGTGCGACCGGCCAGGGCGCGGTGGATCTCCAACGCCTTGGCTAGGTTCAGGCCGTCGGAAAAGATCAGCTGACGGGTTCGTGGGTCGATGCCCAGGCGTTGATAGTGCGCGATGGCCTTCTCGGCCCAGACCAGCGGGTCGCCCGAGTCATGGCGCAGGCCGTCGAACAGCTTGGCGAAGTAGAGATCGAAATCGCGCAGAAAGGCATCCATGGTGATGCAGTCGGTCAGTGCGATACCCAGCGCCCCGCGGTATTCGCGTACCCAGCAATCAAGCGCCGCGGCCTGGCTGTCGATCAGTCGCGGGCCGAGCTGCTGATGCGCCATGATCCATTCGTGGGCCATGGTGCCCATTGGCTTTACCTGTAGCGTGCGCGCCAGATGGACATTGCTGGTGCCGACGAAGCGGCCCGGAAAATCGCTTTGTAGTCGTTTTACTACCATCGCCTGGACGGCATAGGAAAAGCGCCGGCGCGTGCCGAAGTCCGCGAGGGTGAAGTTTGCCAGTTCCTCGGTGCTGGCCTGGCGACGCAACCAGCTCAGCTTTTCATCCAGCCGGTCGCTTGCCTGCTCCATCGTCACCTGCGGGTAGCGGGCGCGGTTGCGTACCTCGCTGACAATGGCCAGCAGCGGCACCTCGAACAGGATCACGTGGAGCCAGGGACCGCGCAGGTGAATCACCAGTTCGCCGTCCTCGATGCCGATGCGCAGGTAACGCAGATCGAAGCGGAACAGGCCAAGAAAGCGGATGAAATCCGCTTGCATGTAGGGGATGCACTCGAGGAAGGCCAGCTCTTCAGGCGTCATCTGCAGGTCGGCAAGCACCTCGATCTGCTGGCGGATTTCATCGAGGAACGGCGTCAGGTCTTCGCCGGAGCGACTGCGAAACGCCCACTCGACTTCTGCGTTGGGGTAGTGATGCAGCACCGCCTGCATCATGGTCAGCTTGTAGAAGTCGGTATCCAACAGGCTCTGGATGATTCGTTCGGAAAATGCGCTGCTGCTCATCGACTACTCCAAGTTGGAAAGTCTCCTGATAATAGCGACAAACGGCACGAGCAGGTCGAGTTCGATGGTTCGGTGACGCCTGATGTCCGGTAGATGCGGTGGCGTAATTGCAGTTAGTTGGGGTAAGTGTCGAGACTGCTGAACTTATTTATATTTATTTTATATATTGCTTTGGCCTCGATCTGGCTGTTCGGGACGAGCTGTATAAAGACAAATAGGATAATCCGCTGTTTAGGGAATCGTTACCGCTTTCAAAATAAAAGAAGGGCAGGAGCCAATTAGGCGCCTGCCCCTGTTCATACCGTCAGCCTTTAGCTGCTGCGGCCGCCGCCGTGGCTGTTCTGGCCGCCTTTGCGGCCAGCTTCGGAGGCCTTCTCGCGGTCGTTGGCGAAGTTGCCGCCGCTGTTGTGTCCGCCTTTGCGGCCAGCTTCTGATGCTTTCTCTTTATCGTTGGCGAAGTTGCCAGGGTTGCTATTTGCCATGTCTTTTTCTCCTCAGTGGATAGAGACTTTCACAAAGGGCTGAAGAAAGAGATCCATCAGCCTCCCTGTGTCAGAGGGAGTCCGGCGATAGGAGTTTCGAAGAATAAAAACGTATAGACGAATGGTTTTCCCCATGTCATGTAGGACTATGGCGGAGTGGAATTACAGGCGAAGCGGCAAAGTTAAGGCAGCTTTAATTATCTGTAGCCAAGCAGGATGCAGCTGCTTGCACCTCAGGCGGCGAGTTTCTCGCTGCGCTCGGCGAGAAGACGCATCACATAGCCGATCTTTAAAGCAGTGGGGCCGAGGATGACCAACGCATGGCAGGCGACGATGCTGCTCAGTGCAAGGTTTTGATCGAACAGGTAAGCGCCGCTGATTCCTGCCAGCAGGAGCAGCACACCGGCGATCATCAACGCGTTGGCGGTACGCATCAGGCGGTGCGGGGCGGAAAGGCGATAGAGCATGACCGAATCTCCTTTGAAGCGAGGCTCGCAGCGAGCGAGCCTCCGAATGGATCAATCGAGCGCTGAAGCGGGACCGAAGAACTCGTAGCGCGTCTGGTGCTCAGGCACGCCAAGCGCTTTGAGCTGGCGGCGGATTGCAGCCATGAATGGTTTTGGCCCGAGGAAGTACGCATCGACATCACGATCGGCCGGCAGCCATTCGCCCAGCTGACGTTCGCTGAGTCGGCCGACGGCATCAGGCGCGGGCTCTGTGGCGGCGTGTTCCTCGTAACAATAAAAACGTTTGAGCTGCGCGTGGCGCTCGGCTAGCGCATCCACGCTGCGACGGAACGCATGCACTCCGGCGTTGCGAGCACAATGGATGAAATGCACCGGCCGGGCGCTGGCCAGTGCCTGTTCCAGCATTGCCAGGGTAGGCGTGATACCCACGCCACCGCTGATCAGCACCAAGGGCTTCTCACTGGGTTGCAGGGTGAACTCGCCGGCAGGCGCGAACAGTTCCAGCACCGTGCCCTCCGACATGTCGTGCAGGGCGTTGGACACCACGCCGCCGGGCTCGCGCTTGACGCTGATGCGGTACTCGCTGCCATTGCCTGCGGCGGACAGCGAGTAGTTGCGGCGCGCCTCGTTGCCGTCGATTTGCAGGCGCAAGCCGATGTATTGGCCGGGCAGAAACTCCATTAGCGGCCCGCCGTCCTCCGGTTGCAGGTGAAAGGACGTGATCTCGTCACTTTCGACTACCTTGCGGGCAATGCGAAAACGCCGTGCGCCGCGCCAGCCACCGACGGCCTCGGCCTTGGACTGATAGAGCTGTTCCTCCTGGCCGATGAGGATGTCAGCCAGCTGCTGATAGGCGGCGCCCCAGGCATCGATCACCGCGTCGGTAGCGATTTCCTCGCCCAGTACTTCGCGGATGGCGCGCAGCAGGCAGGAGCCCACCAGCGGGTAATGTTCGGGCAACACCTGCAGGGCGACGTGCTTGTTGATGATCTGAGCGACCAGTGGGCCGAGCGCTTCGAGGCGGTCGATATGTTTGGCATACATCAGTACGCCGTTGGCCAAGGCGCGTGGCTGCTCGCCGCTGGCCTGGTGAGCCTGATTGAACAAGGGCTGCACCTCGGGGTGTTCGGTGAGCAACAACCTGTAGAAATGTGTGGTCAACGCCTCGCCACCGCTCTCCAGCAGCGGCACGGTGGCTTTGATTAGGGCAGTCTGTTCAGCGCAAAGCATTGCTAACTCCTCTGATGGGAAAGTCGTCCTGTATTCGCGGGGCGAACACGAAACGTTCTGCCATAGAGGCTTTCAACAATCGTTCCAGGTCGAAAATTGACTTGAATCAAGGTTTGCAGGGTGTGCGAGGTAAAAAGAACCTTGGCTTTTCATGGTGATATGGACCTTAAAGGGTCGAAATCACCTTGGCGGTGACGATCGAACCTCGCCCGCTGGCAGCTTTCTTACCAGGGGCGATCCGCGATATTTCATTCAACAGCAGGAGAGAGGGCCATGGAGATCTATCACATCACTCACGAAGATGACCGCTGGGTGCTACGCGAAGAAGGCGATCAGCGCGCGTTGCTTGAAGCCGGGAACCGACAGGACATTCTCGACGAGACGCACGACTACATGAAGCTGCGCACCGCGCTGGTGAATGTTCACGGCGATGACGGCAGCATCGAGGAGGAGCATCGCTATCCGCAGGAGCAGAACCCGCTGGAGACCAGGGGCTGAGCGACTTGGTCCATCAGCAGCGAATGGCCGGCAGCCAGGCTAGTCGAGTATCTCGATACGCAGTGAGTTGGTTGTGCCCGGCTGGCCAAGCGGTACACCCGCGGTGATCAGCACGGTGTCACCGCTCCCGGCCATGCCTTGGGCGCGGGCCAGCTCCAGGGCGTGGCCGCAGACCTGTTCCATGTCGCGCATCGGCGCATCCACCACCGAGTAAACGCCCCAGGCCACGGTGAGCTTGCGCGCGGTGGCGGCGCTCGGCGTCAGGCTGAGGATCGGCGTCGCCGGGCGCTCGCGCGAGGCACGCAGGCTGGAGCGTCCCGACTCGGTGTAGTTGACCAACACCGCCACCGGCAGGATGCCGCTGATGCGGCGAATGGCGCAGCTGATGGCATCGGACAGCGTCGCCTCCGCGCTCGGCCGGTGCACCTCGAGCTGGGCCTGGAAGTCCGGGCCGCTTTCCACCTGGCGAATGATCTTGCTCATCATGCTCACTGCTTCCAGCGGGTAGTCGCCGGAAGCGGTTTCTGCCGACAGCATCACCGCATCCGCGCCTTCGGCCACCGCGTTGGCCACGTCGGTGACTTCGGCGCGGGTCGGCGCCGGGGCGAAGCGCATGGATTCGAGCATTTGCGTCGCCACCACCACCGGGCGACCCAGCTGACGGCAGATGCGCACGATGTTCTTCTGGATGCGCGGCACGTTCTCTGGCGGCACTTCCACGCCCAGGTCGCCACGCGCCACCATGATCGCGTCGGAGAGCCGCGCGATCTCGCGCAGATGGTCCACCGCCGAAGGCTTTTCGATCTTGGCCATGAGGAAGGCGCGCTCGCCGATCAGCTTGCGTGCCTCATGAATGTCCTGCGGGCGCTGGACGAAGGACAGGGCCACCCAATCAACGCCCAGTTGCAGGCCGAACGCCAGGTCACGACGGTCCTTCTCCGTGAGCGGGCTTAGTTCCAGCACTGCTTCCGGCACGTTGACACCCTTGCGGTCGGACAGCTCGCCGCCAGCCAGCACACGGGTGTTGATTGCGTCGGCATGACGCGCAGTCACCGTCAGGCGCAGTCGGCCGTCGTCGATCAGCAGCTGCATGCCGGGTTCGAGCGCGGCGATGATCTCCGGGTGCGGCAGGTTTACACGGCGGTTGTCGCCTGGGGTCGGGTCCAGATCCAGGCGAAAGGCCTGGTCACGCTCCAGCCGTACCTTGCCCGCGGCGAATCGGCCAACCCTGAGTTTGGGTCCTTGCAGGTCCATGAGGATGCCGATTGGCTGCTTCAGCTCGCGTTCCCCCTCTCGGATCCAGGCGAAGCGCTCGGCATGGTCGGCATGCTCGCCATGGCTGAAGTTCAGGCGAAACAGGTTCACTCCGGCGTGCACCATGGCGCGCACGTCATCGACGCTGCGCGTGGTGGGGCCGAGGGTGGCGAGGATCTTGACCTTCTTGTCGGGTGTCATGGCAGGCTCGCTGACAGGTGAGCGCCGCGCCCTAAACGGACGGCGGCAGGATCAGGATGGCGCGGAAATCGTTGACGTTGGTGCGCGTCGGGCCGGTGACGATCAGGCTGTCCAGCGCGGCGAAGTAGCCGTAGCCATCGTTGTTGGCCAGCGCATCGGCGGCGCGCAGGCCCTGTGCTTCGGCACGGGCGAAGCTGTCCGGGGTCATCAGCGCGCCAGCGTTGTCTTCCGAACCGTCGATGCCGTCGGTGTCGCCGGCCAGCGCATAGACGTTCGGCAGGCCTTGCAGCGCTTCGGTCAGGGCGAGCAGGAACTCGGCATTGCGCCCGCCGCGTCCGTTGCCGCGCACGGTGACGGTGGTCTCGCCGCCGGACAGGATCACGCAGGGCGCCGCAATCGGCTGGCCGTGCAGCACCACCTGGCGGGCGATGCCGGCATGCACCTTGGCCACCTCGCGTGCTTCGCCTTCCAGATCACCTAGGATCATCGGGGTAACGCCAGCGGCGCGGGCCACCTCGGCGGCGGCATCGAGCGATTGCTGGGGTGTGGCGATCATCTGGAAGTGGCTGCGCGAGAGCATCGGGTCGCCCGGCTTGAGGGTCTCCGAACGCGGGTCTTCGAGCCAGGCGCGCACGTTGGCCGGCACCTCGATGTGGTAGCGCTCGAGGATTGCCAGCGCCTCGGCCGAAGTGGTCGGATCAGCCACGGTCGGCCCGGAAGCGATCACCGTGGCCTCGTCGCCGGGCACGTCGGAAATCGCATAGGTGTACACGCTGGCCGGCCAGCAGGCCTTCGCCAGGCGACCGCCCTTGATCGCCGAGAGGTGCTTGCGTACGCAGTTCATCTCGCCGATGTGCGCGCCGGAGCGCAGCAACGCCTTGTTTATCGCCTGCTTGTCGGCCAGCGAGATGCCTTCGGCCGGCAATGCCAGCAACGACGAGCCGCCGCCGGAGAGCAGGAAGATCACCCGGTCGCTTTCCTCGAGGTTGCTGACCAGCTCCAGCACGCGGCGGGCGACGCGCTCGCCGGCGTCATCCGGTACCGGGTGCGCGGCCTCCACCACCTCGATCCGGCGGCAATCGGCGTGATGTTCGTAGCGGGTCACCACCAGGCCGGACAGCTCGCCTTCCCAGACCTGCTCGATGGCTTCGGCCATGGCCGCGGCGGCCTTGCCGGCGCCGATGACGATGGCCCGACCGCTGCGGTCTTCGGGCAGATGGTCGGCGAGCACGTGGCGCGGATGAGCAGCCTCGATGGCGCTGTCGAACAGCTGGCGCAGCAGGGCTTGGGGATCGATGGGCATCTCTGGCTCCTTGGTTCTTTTTGCAGAGGCCGATTGCAGACCTTAGGGCTCGGCAATGCAAGCGCTAAGGGTTGAAATCGACCCGCCCGGCAGTCGGGCCGTGACTCCTAGTGCCGGGCGAATCGAAAAGATGCCGTCCGCAGACGGCGGTTGGTGTGCAGGTGCGCGGGGCACTGGTCGTGGGGAGACGCGATGATTCCTACCCCACGCACCTGCAATCCAACCCTTTGAGCGTCGCTGGAGCCGAGCGTTGCGGTGACCCACCACCCGGTCTGTCTGTCCCTGAAGGTGGGGTCGCGAGGCTCGACGCAGCGCGCTCGAAGGCTTTACTCCTTGCGGATCGAGAAGTTGGCCATGTGCTCCAGGCCCTTGATCAGCGCCGAATGGTCCCAGCCGCTACCGCCGATCGCCGCGCAGGTGCTGAACACCTGCTGGGCGTTGGCGGTATTGGGCAGGTTGAGGCCCAGCTCGCGGGCGCCGGCCAACGCCAGGTTGAGGTCCTTCTGGTGCAGGCTGATGCGGAAGCCCGGATCGAAGGTGCCCTTGATCATGCGCTCGCCGTGCACTTCGAGAATCTTCGAGCCGGCGAAGCCGCCCATCAGCGCCTCGCGCACCTTGGCCGGGTCGGCGCCGTTCTTCGCGGCGAACAGCAGGGCCTCAGCGACCGCCTGGATGTTCAGCGCGACGATGATCTGGTTGGCCACCTTGGCGGTCTGGCCGTCGCCGTTCTCGCCGACGCGGGTGATGTTCTTGCCCATCGCCTGGAACAGCGGCAGGGCGCGCTCGAAGGCCGCTTCGCTGCCGCCGACCATGATCGACAGGCTGCCTGCCTTGGCGCCGACTTCACCGCCGGATACCGGCGCGTCGAGGTATTCGGCGCCGCTCTCCTTGATCTTTTCGGCGAACTGCTTGGTGGCGCTGGGGGAGATCGAACTCATGTCGATCACCACCTTGCCCGGGCCGACGCCAGCCGCGATGCCCTGGTCGCGGAACAGCACGTCCTCGACCTGCGGCGTATCCGGCACCATGACGATGATGAACTCGGCCTCCTGCGCGACTTCCTGCGGGGTGGCCAGGGCGATGGCGCCGGCCTGCACCAGGTCGGCGGGTGCCTTGTCATGATGTTCGGAAAGGAACAGTTGGTGGCCTGCGTTCTGCAGGTTGCTTGCCATGGGTTTGCCCATGATTCCGGTGCCGATAAATCCGATCTTAGCCATGGTTGTTTCTCCTCAAATTCTGTTCGGGTCAGATGGCGTTGTGTGTCTTCAGCCAGGCGAGGCCTTCGGCGGTGCTGGTGGCCGGCTTGTACTCGCAGCCGACCCAGCCCTGGTAGCCGATACGGTCCAGGTGCTCGAACAGGAAGTGGTAATTGATCTCGCCGGTGCCCGGTTCGTTACGGCCCGGGTTGTCAGCCAGCTGGATATGGTTGATCGCGTCCAGGTTGGCTTCGATGGTCCGCGCCAGGTCTCCCTCCATGATCTGCATGTGGTAGATGTCGTACTGCAGGAACAGGTTGGGGTGACCGACCTTGCCGCGGATCTCCTGCGCCTGGGAGGTGTTGTTGAGGAAGAAGCGTGGGATGTCGCGGGTGTTGATCATCTCCATCACCAGGCGGATGCCAGCCTCCTCGAGCTTCTGCGCGGCATAGCGCAGGTTCTCGATAAAGGTCATTTCCAGCTTGCCGAGATCGGCGCCACGCGGGGCGATGCCGGCCAGGCAGTTGACCTGGGTATTGCCGAGCACCTTGGCATAGGCGATGGCCTGGTCGACGCCGGCGCGGAACTCCTCGACCCGCTCCGGCAGGATGGCGATACCGCGCTCACCGCTTGCCCAGTCGCCGGCCGGCAGGTTGAACAGCACCTGGGTCAGCTTGTTGGCGTCCAGCCGGGCCTTGATCTCCTCGGCCGGGTAGTCGTAGGGGAACAGGTACTCGACACCGGTAAAGCCGGCTTCGGCAGCGGCGGCGAAGCGGTCGAGGAAATCCATCTCGGTGAACAGCATGGACAGATTGGCGGCAAAGCGGGGCATGGTTCTCTCTCCTGATCTGTAGGGATCAAATTCGGTTCAGCATTGCGGCGGTGCGGTGACCACCCTGGGTGTTGCGTTGTGGTGGATATGCTTCGCGATATCCACCCTACGGTTGCTTCGGTGCCCGTCGCTGATAACTGCGGCGGCCGGTAGGACGGGTGGCCGCCCCGTGGAAGAGCGCGAAGCGTCTTCCACGCGGTTGTGGTTACGGGCGAATCAGTCCAACAGCCCGACCGCCGTCGGCGCATCTTCACGGCCTTCGGCCAGCGCCTCGAACTCGTTGATGGCGTCGATCTCGGTGCCCATGGCGATGTTGGTCACCCGTTCGAGGATCACCTCGATCACCACCGGCACGCGGTACTCGGCCATCCAGGCCTGGGCCTGTTCGATGGCCGGGCGCAGGTCTTCCTGGCGAAACACGCGGATCGCCTTGCAGCCCAAGCCCTCGACCACCGCGACATGATCGACGCCGTAGCCTTCCATGCCGCTCTGGTCGGCATTGATGTTCTCGAAGCCCAGCTGCACGCAGTAATCCATCTCGAAACCGCGCTGCGACTGGCGGATCAGCCCGAGGTAGGCGTTGTTCACCAGGATGTGGATGTAGGGCAGCTTGAACTGGGCGCCCACCGCCAACTCCTCGATCATGAACTGGAAGTCATAGTCGCCCGAAAGCGCCACCACCTTGCGCGCCGGATCGGCGGCAACCACACCGAGCGCTGCCGGAATGGTCCAGCCGAGCGGGCCGGCCTGGCCGCAGTTGATCCAGTGGCGCGGCTGGTAAACGTGCAGGAACTGCGCGGCGGCGATCTGCGACAGGCCGATGGTGCTGACGTAGCAGGTGTCCTTGCCGAAGGCGTTGTTCATGCACTGGTACACACGCTGCGGCTTCATCGGCACGCTGTCGAAGTTGGTCTTGCGCAACATCGTGCGCTTGCGTTCCAGGCAGTCGGCGGCCCAGGCGCGGCGATCCGGCAGGCGACCTTCAGCCTTGCGTTCCCTGGCTACCTCGACGAACAGCTCAAGCGCGGCGCGGGCGTCGGAGACGATCCCGTAGTCCGGCGCGAACACCCGGCCGATCTGGGTCGGCTCGATGTCGACGTGAACGAAGGTGCGGCCCTTGGTATAGGTCTCCACCGACCCAGTGTGGCGGTTGGCCCAGCGGTTGCCGATGCCGAGCACGAAGTCGGATTCCAGCATGGTCGCGTTGCCGTAGCGGTGGCTGGTCTGCAGGCCGCACATGCCGGCCATCAGCGGATGGTCGTCGGGGATCGAGCCCCAGCCCATCAGCGTCGGGATCACCGGCACGTCCACGGTCTCGGCGAACTCCACCAGCAAGGTTTCGGCTGCGGCGTTGTAGATGCCGCCGCCGGCGACGATCAGCGGACGCTCGGCGGAGCAGAGCATGTCGATGGCCTTCTCGATCTGCTTGCGGGTCGCCGCCGGCTTGTACACGGCGAGCGGCTCGTAGGTGTCGATGTCGAATTCGATCTCGCCCATCTGCACATCGAATGGCAGGTCGATCAGCACCGGGCCGGGGCGGCCTGAGCGCATCACGTGGAAGGCCTGCTGGAACACGCGCGGCACCAGCGCCGGTTCGCGAACGGTAACCGCCCACTTGGTCACCGGCTTTGCGATGGATTCGATATCGACGGCTTGGAAATCTTCTTTGTGCAGCTTGGCACGCGGCGCCTGGCCGGTGATGCAGAGGATCGGGATCGAGTCGGCCGAAGCGGAATACAGGCCCGTGATCATGTCGGTGCCGGCCGGGCCCGAGGTGCCGATGCACACGCCGATGTTGCCCGGCTTGGCGCGGGTGTAGCCCTCGGCCATGTGCGAGGCACCCTCGACGTGGCGGGCGAGGATATGACGGATGCCGCCATCGGCCCGCAGGGCGGAATACAGCGGATTGATCGCGGCTCCGGGGATGCCGAAGGCGGTGTCGATGCCTTCCTTGCGCATTACCGCGACGGCAGCGTCGATTGCTCTCATGCGGGCCATGGATCACACCTCTTATTCGATAGTTTTTCTACGTGGCTCAAGCATGCCGCCCTGGATTCTCCGGCGGAATTGGCCGAGACTTCAGTTCTGTCGATATCAGGAGTATCGAATGGATCGTTACACGACCCTGCGCAGCTTCGTGCTGGTGGCCGATTGCGGCAGCTTCGCCGCGGCTGCGCACAAGGAAAACGTCACTCCAGTGGTGATGGGGCGGCGGCTGGATGCGCTGGAGCGGCATCTGGGTGTGAAGCTGATGCACCGCTCGACGCGCGGGCTGTCATTGACCGATCTGGGCGAGCAATACCTGGAGCGCGCCCGTGGGCTGCTGAAGGATTTCGATGAGGTGGATGCCAGCATCAGCCACGACCGCACTTCGGTGCGTGGCCATCTGGTGGTGTCGGCGCCAGCAGCATTCGGCCGGCGACATATCGGCCCGCACGCGCCGGCATTCCAGGCGCGTTATCCCGACCTGCAACTGTCGTTCAACTTCACCGACAGCGTGGTCGATCTGGTGCGCCACGGCTATGACATGGGCATTCGCATCGGCGAGGTGACCGACCCCAACTATGTGGCGGTGCGGCTGTTTCCGAACAGGCGGGTGGTCTGCGGCTCGCCCGAGTACTTCGCCCGCCACGGCACGCCGAAGGCATTGGAGGAGCTGACCGAGCACAACTGCCTGGCCTTCAACCTGCAGGGCGGGCAGCAGCGTGGCTGGACTTTCCTGCGCGACGGCAGGCAGGTGGCGATCCGCGTGGCCGGCAATCTGGACTGCAATGACGGTGAACTGCTGTTCGACTGGGTCAAGCAGGGCCTGGGCATCGGCTGGCGCTCGACCTGGGAGATCCAGGCCGAGCTCAAGCGCGGCGAGCTGGTCACGGTACTCGACGAATACGCGCTGCCGGCCTACGACATCCAGGCGGTGTACCCGCAGCAGCGCTACCTGCCGGCCAAGGTGCGTTTCTTCATCGACTACCTGAAGGACATCTACAACGCACCGGGCTATTGGGAAGTGCGCTGAGCGGCTCAGTTGCCGCGGTAGGTGGAGAAGCCGTAGGGGCTCAGCAGCAGCGGGATGTGGTAGTGCTCGACGCTGCCATCCGCTTCGAAGATCACTGGAACTTCGGGGAAAAAGGTGCTGGCATTCTGCGCGGCGAACCAGTCGCCGGTCTTGAAGGTGACGCGGTAGGTGCCTTTTTCCAGCGCCTTGCCTTCGGGATACAGCGCGGTGATGCGGCCTTGGGCGTTGGTCTCGCCGCTGTTGAGTGATTTCCAGGCATCACCCTGACGTTGTTCCAGGGTGACACGGACGTCTGGCGAAGGCAGGCCGTCTTGCAGATTCAGCACATGCACGCTGAGCGGGTTGCCAGCGGCCAGGGACAGACCGGACAGGCCGCTGAGCATCAAACCGGCGGCGATTGAACGTAGTGCTTTCATGGGGTTTTCCTTTTCTTCAGTGGGAGGAGGGCAGCAGTTTTTCGATGGCGGCCATGGCGCAGGCCTCGTCGTTCTTGGCACCGCCGGCGCCGGCCACGCCGATGGCGCCGATCACCTCGTTGCCGACCTTCAGCGGCGCGCCACCGCCGAGCAGCAACAGCTCATCCAGCGTGTTGAGGTTGGCGGCGTCCGGCGTAGCGGCGGCGCGCTCGGCGAACAGACGGGTCGGGGTCTTGCTCGACAGCGCGGTGTAGGCCTTGCGTTGGGCGGCGAGGGTGTTGTGCGGGCCGACGTTGTCGTCCCGGCGCAGGGCAACCAGATTGCCGCCGCGATCAACCACTGCGACCACCGCCGTGCGGTTTTCCGCGTGGCACTGGTCCAGCGTGGCCTGGATCAGGCCATCGGCCAGGGCCAGCGAGACGTTCTGCTGGGTGATCGGTGCCGGCGTGGCGGCGTTGGCGCTCAGGGCCGGGGTAATTAATGCCAGGGTCAGCAATGACAGTGTGGCTGCGAGACGCATATCGGTTTCCTTGGGTGACTTGGCTGCGGAGCGCATGGTGCCGATGCCAGCCCGTCAGAACCGTTGCCTGCGCATTACGCTTTTGTAATGGCCGCTTCGTCGCCGACTCCCTAACCTAGCAGGCCGTTGAAGAACTACCTGCGTTGCCATCGCTGCGTTGAAAACAGGCTCTAAATGCTCATTTACCACTTGTAAACTGCGCTTTTTCGCCTGTTCGCCTTGCGCTGGCTGCCTCGCTGACGTTCTTCAACGACCTGCGGCGCACATTCAGCGAGGTGATCCGATGCGAATTCTGGTGGTGGAGGACGAGGCCAAGACGGCTGACTACCTCAAGCGCGGGCTGGAGGAATCTGGCTATCGCGTCGAGGTGGCGCGCAACGGCGTCGATGGCAAATACCTGATCGAGGAGGAGACCTTCGACCTGTTGATCCTCGACGTCATGCTGCCGGGGCTCGACGGCTGGGAGCTGGTACAGGTGGTGCGCAGGCGCTCGGCGCATACGCCGGTGCTGTTTCTCACCGCGCGCGATGCGGTGGAAGACCGTGTGCGTGGGCTGGAGCTGGGCGCCGACGACTATCTGGTCAAGCCGTTCTCCTACGCCGAGCTGCTGGCGCGGGTACGCACCCTGCTGCGGCGCGGGCCGCCGCGGGAAGTCGAGCGCTTTCAGGTCGCCGATCTGGAGCTGGACCTGTTGCGCCGTCGCGTCACCCGCCAGGGCGAACGCATCAGCCTGACCAACAAGGAGTTCGCCTTGCTGCACCTGTTGCTGCTGCGCCAAGGCGAGGTGCTGTCGCGTGCGCAGATCGCCTCGCAGGTCTGGCAGATGAACTTCGACAGCGACACCAATGTGGTCGACGTAGCGATCCGCCGCCTGCGCGCCAAGGTCGACGATCCCTTTCCGCTCAAGCTCATCCACACCGTGCGCGGTATGGGCTATGTGCTGGAAGCCGCCACGTGAGCCTGTTGCCGCGTTCACTCAGCCTGCGCTTGGCGCTGGCCTTCGCCCTGGTGGCGAGCGTGCTGCTGGGCAGCATCGGCCTGTATATGTACTGCTCGCTGGAGCGCGAGATCGCCTGGCGTGACGATCAGGCACTGCTTGGCCGGCTGGAGCGTATGCAGGCGCTGCTGGACGACAGCGCCAGCATCGAGGCGCTACGGCAACGTCCGCAGCTGTACGAGAACATGCTGGGTAATCGCGACAGCCTGCTCTGGCTGCTCGATGCTCAGGGGCGCGCGCTGATCGAGATCAACCCGGCGCGGCTACCCATTCCGACATTGCCGGCCAGCGCCGCAGCGGAGCTGATCGATACAGATGGAGCGCGGCTGGCCTGGCGGCGCCTGCCGGGCGAGGCGGGGCTGACGCTGGTCGCCGGGCGCATGCTCGCTGAGCGTGAGCAGATGCTCGCCGCCTACCGTGTAAAACTGTGGTGGGCGTTGAGCCTCGGCGCGCTGCTGGCGTCAGTGCTTGGCTGGCTGATCAGTCGGCGCGCCTTGCGTCCGGTGCGTCACCTGACCCGTCAGGCGCTGGCGATCGACGTGCAGCACCTGCACCTGCGCCTGGACGAATCGGCCATGCCCAGCGAACTGGAGCCGCTGCGTGGGGCGCTGAACCAGATGCTCAATCGCTTGGAACAGGGCTTCGCGCGCTTGTCGCGCTTCAGCGAAGATCTTGCCCACGAGATGCGCACACCGCTGGGCAATCTCATGGGGCAGACCCAGCAGCTGTTGCACAAGGACCGCGATGCCGAGGCCTATCACGCGCTGCTGGTGTCGAATCAGGAGGAGTACGAGCGCCTGGCGCGAATGATCGACAGCATGCTGTTTCTCGCCCGTGCCGAGCAGCCGGCAACGGCCATCACGCGGCAGGCTTTTTCGCTGCCGGAACTGGTCGAGCAGCTGTGCGAATACTTCGAGGGTGTCGCCGAAGAGCGTGGCATCCAGCTGCTCGACGAGACCGAGGGCGAGCTGTTTGGTGATGCCGACCTGATTCGCCGGGCACTGGCAAACTTGCTGGCCAATGCGCTGCGCTATGGCGCGGGCGACAGCCCGGTGCGCATCGTCAGCGGCTCAGGGGCTGGCTGGCGCTGGGTCAGCGTGATCAACCAGGGGCCGCCGATCGCGGCGGAACAGCTGCCGCGGCTGTTCGACCGCTTCTACCGCTGCGATCCGTCACGCGCGGAACCGGGCGATTCCGGCGGCCTGGGATTGGCCATCGTGCGCTCGATCATGCAGCTGCACGGCGGCGAGGTTGATGTGCGTAGCGATTCCCGGCAGACCGAATTCACCCTGCGTTTCGCTGCAACATCAGCCTGATTTCGATCATTGGCACCGGATCGGGAAGCCTCACTGCGCTGTCACAGCTAAGGTGGATATAACCGCCTGTGAGAGACGCGCTTGTGGATAGTCTGAAAATCGCTACCTACAACATCAATGGCATCCGTGCACGTCGGGCCAATCTGCTCGAATGGCTGACGCGCGAGCAGCCTGACGTGGTCTGCCTGCAGGAACTCAAGGCGCAGGATGCCGACTTTCCCATCGATGACATCCGCGCGGCCGGCTACGGCGCGATCTGGCAGGGGCAGAAATCCTGGAACGGGGTGGCGATTCTGGCCCGCGATTGCGAGCCGCTGGAGATCCGCCGCGGTCTGCCGGGCGATCCGGATGACAGCCACAGTCGCTACCTGGAAGCGGCTGTGCAGGGCGTGATCGTCGCCTGTCTCTACCTTCCCAACGGCAATCCGCAGCCGGGGCCGAAATTCGATTACAAGCTGGCCTGGTTCGAGCGCTTCATCGAGCACGCGGCGGGCCTGCTGGCAAGTGGCCATCCGGCGGTGCTGGCCGGCGACTACAACGTGGTGCCGACCGACGAGGACATCTACAACCCGCGCTCCTGGAAGAAGGACGCGCTGCTGCAGCCGGAAAGCCGCGAATGTTACGCGCGCCTGCTGGCACAGGGCTGGACCGACGCGTTGCGCGCCAGGTACCCGGACGAGCGCATCTACACCTTCTGGGACTACTTTCGACAGCACTGGCAGAAGAATTCCGGGCTGCGCATCGATCATCTTCTGCTCAGTCCGGACCTCGCGCCGCGCCTGCAGGATGCCGGTGTCGACCGCTGGGTACGCGGCCAGGAGCATGCCAGTGACCATGCTCCGACCTGGGTCAGTCTGGCCATGGCGAAGGCGTAGCCGATCGGAGCGCTGCGGAGGCGGGTAGTGCGCTGACCATCCGCTTCGGCGACCACACGGGCTGCCGTTTCCTTCGCCGACAAATCGTCCGCAGGTGAATCAGGCGCCAGCCTATTTCCTTGGGGCAGCTGATGCGGCGGGTTTGGCCTTAGCCGAGGCGGTGCTCGGTTTTCCGGACAGCAGTACCAAAACGCCTGCCTTCCAGCGGTTTAGCTGAACCTTTGGCGCGCGTCGGCAGTCGACTTTATAACGCGGGCCGCAGCGATGCGGCCCTTCCCGAGTCGACTTGGCAGGAGGTATACGATGGATACGAAAGAGACGATTTCAGTACTCAACGACCTGATAGAAACCAGCAAGGACGGCGAGAAGGGCTTCCTCGAATGCGCCGAAGACCTTCGCGATCCCCAGCTTAAAAGCACCATGAACCAGCGCTCACGCGATTGCGCCACCGCCGCTGCGGAGCTGCAGCAATTGGTCCGCTCAATGGGGGGTGACCCGGAAACCAGCACCAGCCTCTCCGCTGACATGCACCGTCGCTGGGTCGATCTCAAGGCGATGATCACTGGCAAGGATGACGAGGCGATTCTCAACGAGTGCGAGCGTGGCGAGGACGTGGCAGTGAAGAGCTACCGCAAGGCGCTGGAAAAAGATCTGCCGGCAGAGGTGCGTATCGTGGTCGAACGCCAGTACCAGGGCGTACAGCGTAATCACGACCAAGTGAAGGCGCTTCGCGATGCTGCGCGCGCTCGGAGCTGACGCTTCGCTAGTAAACCAGATTCGAAAAACGCCAGCGCATGCTGGCGTTTTTTGTTTCTGCCGGTCAGGCGGTCTGGGGCTCGGCGATCTCGCAACCTTTGAGGACCAGGCGGATGATGGTGTCGGCGGCCGCATCGTAGTCGGCGTCGTCGAGGCGTGTCTTGCCGGTGACAGTGCTGATCTGCCAGTCGAAATCGGCATAGGTCTGGGTTGCCGCCCAGATGCTGAACAGCAGGTGATTGGCGTCGACATCTGCCATCAGGCCGTCATCGATCCAGCGCTGGATGCAGGCGATGTTGTGCGCCGCTTGTGCATTGAGCTGCGCAGTGCGTTCCGGGGATAGGTGCGGGGCGCCGTGCATGATCTCGTTGGCGAACACCTTGGAGGCGCAGGCGTGGTCGCGGGATATCCTGATCTTGGTGCGGATGTAGGCACGCAGCACCTCGGCCGGATGCCCGGGCTGGTTGAACGGGGCTGAGGCGGCGAGCAACGGCTCGACAATGCTCTCCAGCACCTCGCGGTAGAGGTTTTCTTTGGACTTGAAGTAGTAGTAGACGTTGGGCTTCGGCAGCCCGGCGCGGGCGGCGATGTCGCTGGTTTTGCTCGCGGCGAAGCCTTTCTCGGCGAATTCCTCGCTGGCGGCTTTGAGAATCAGCTCTTTGTTGCGCTCACGGATACTGGACATGGGGGCCTTTCGCTGGCTGCCGGCGATACGGACAAGCGCCCGCATGCTAGCACCCTGTTCGCGAGCCCCTCAACCGAACGCTGGCAGAGAAGCGAAGGGGCGCAATGCCCCTTCGCAGCAGCGCTTAGAAGTGCGCTTTGACGATGGCGCTGAAGGTGTTCTGGTCGGTTTTGCCAACGAAGTTCTGGCTGACGTAACCGCCATCCTCGATGCCGTACTTGTTGGTCCAGTAGTCGTACTCGATACCGACGTAGAGCTGCTTTTCGCCCCAGTTCAACGCCTTGCCCAGGTCGTACTTGATCTGCGGGTTGAAGTGGAAATTGGCGTGATACTCCTCGCCACGTGAGTTGCGGTCATTGTCCACTACCCAGTCGATGAAGCCATCGAAGAGGATGTCGGAGTTGCCCACCGGCAGGGTGTAGCCCCACACCGGAGTGATTTGCCAGACACCGTCACCCGCGCGGTCACCGTCGGTGTTGCGATGGTAGAAGTTCACGGAGAAATAGTCGAAGCCGGGCACGTTGAGGTCGAAACCCGGGCCGATCATGTAGGTTTCCACATCACCTTCGCCGAACTCGTAGGTCATGGCGACCAGCACGTCGGTGATCGGGCCGAAGCTCAGGTCACGCTGGAAGATCTTGCCGAACGACAGGCGCGGCGAGAATTCTCCGTAGAAGGTGCTGTCATCGCGGCCTTCGTCGTTGCCCTTGCCGTTGTAGTGGATCGAGTCGACGAAGAAGAAGGTGTCGCCGTACTTCCAGCCGTTGGCGTGCTCGAAGGTCACGGTCTGCTGGATCGGCGAATCGATCTTGTAGTCCTTGCCGTACAGGTACGTCAGGCTGTTGCTCTGCCAGTGCAGCAGACCTTCGGCCATTACCGGAGCGGTCAGCAGGCTGCCGGCAAGCGCGACGGCGAGTGGGGCGGTCTTGATGTGCATATGGTTTGTCCCTAGCGGTGCGTTTAGTTGATGGCTACTGGTTGATATTGTCGACGAACAGCAACGGCGCGAGAAGCGCGTCAAATCAAGGGATTGTCAGTTTCAGAGAGACCGATCGGGACATGGTGTCGCAGGCGTCGCATTTCTCGCCGAGTAGTCGGGGATGTTCACCGACAGCGTATTGGTGCCGACGGCATCCTCGATCAGCTCCTCGGGGTCGAATACATCGACTTCGCTCGGTTCGCGCGGCAGGAACAGGTTGAGCAGGATGGCGCTGAATGCACCGATGGTTATCGGCGAGCCGAAGATGTTCTTCAATACCTCGGGCATTGCACTCAGCGCCTCTGGAACGCCCGCGACACCTAGTCCGAGGCCCAGGGAAATCGACACGATCAGCATGTTGCGCCGATGCAGGCCGGCTTCGGCGAGAATCTTGATTCCGGCGATGGCCACGGTGCCGAACATGATCAGTGTGGCGCCGCCGAGCACCGGCTTGGGCATCAGCTGCAACACGCCGCCGACGAAGGGGAACAGGCCCAGCAGCACCAGGATGCCCGCGATGTAGTAGCCGACGTAGCGGCTAGCGACGCCAGTGAGCTGGATCACGCCGTTGTTCTGGCTGAAGGTGGTCATCGGCAGGCTGTTGAATACCGCGGCGACCGCTGAGCTGCAGCCATCGGCGAGAATCCCCGATTTGATCCGCCGCAGGTACACCGGCCCGCGCACCGGCTGGCGCGAGATCATCGAATTGGCGGTAAGGTCGCCGGCGGTCTCCAGCGGTGTGATCAGGAAGATCACCGCGATCGGGATAAAGGCCATCCAGTCGAATGCAAAGCCGAAGCGGAACGGTTGCGGCACGCTCACCAGCGGTAGCTCGCCCAGTTCGGCGAAATCGACCTTGCCCATGGACCAGGCGACCACGTAGCCCGCGGTAAGCGCGACGATGACCGCCGACAGTCGCAGGATTGGCCAGGGGAAACGGTTGAGGACGACGATGATGCCGATTACCAGGCCGGCCAGCGCCAGGTTGGGCAGGGCACCGAGGTCATCGGCGCCGTAGCCGCCGGCGATGTCGGTCATCGCCACCTTGATCAGCGACAGCCCCATCAGGCAGATGATGGTGCCGGTCACCACCGGCGTGATCACCCGACGCAGCTTGTTGATGCACTGGCTGAAGGCGATCTCGACGAAGGCGGCGCAGAAACTCACGCCAAACAGCGTGGCGAGAATCTCCTCAGGGCTGCCGCCGCGGCCCTTGACGATGAAGCCGGCGCTGAGGATGGCACTGAGAAAGCCGAAGCTGGTGCCCTGCAGGCACAACAGTCCGGAGCCGATAGGCCCGAAGCGTCTGGCCTGGACGAAGGTGCCGAGGCCGGAGACGAACAGCGCCATGCTGACGAGGTAGGGAACGTATTGATCGAGGCCGAGCACGCTGCCGACGATCAGGGTTGGCGTGATGATGCCGACGAAGCTGGCCAGCACGTGCTGCAAGGCGGCGAAGGTCGCGGGTAGCGGGCCGGGGCGGTCATCAAGCTGATAGATGAGGTCCTGGTTCGCCTGCGGAGCGGTGCCGCTCCTGTTTTCGGTTGCGGTCATTGTTAAGCCTGCCATTTGTTGTTTTACGGTCATGGGCTTGCGAGGCTTCACGGCACCTCTATCGCTGTCCGTCGAAAGCTGTTCGATCGGTCAGGACGCCTGGACTATAGCAACCTGTAGACAGGCTGATAAACAATAAATCATAAAATTGTGCACAATTGGATCGGCGGCAGTTGGCCCAGACGGCGCGAACGGGTCTGGACCAGGCCTCAGCGCGGTGCCTGCAATTCCCGCGAGACATTCTCCGCAAGGCCCGCACCGGCCTCGCTCATGGTCAGATAGGTGCGGTCGGCGCCAGCTTCCTGGATGCGCTGGGCGATGTCTTCGTACATCGCGTGCGAGACGATCAGGCCGCCAAAGCCGCTTTCGCGCAGCTTGCGGGTGGAGATGATCTTGGCCTCGGGATCGTTCATCGCCAGGATCACCGCTTCGACCTCGTTCATCTCCAGGCTCTGCCAGAACATCTGGTCCTCGGCGTCGGCGAACAGGACATTGCGGCCTTCCTTAGCACTTTTTTCCACCATCACCGGGTCGGAATCGAGGCTGATCAAGCGGAAACCTTTCTCCGCCAAGTAGTCATAGGCGGCGCGCCCGGTACGGCCCATGCCCATGATCAGGATTCGCGCATCGCCCAGCGATACCGGTTGTTCATCCGGGTGGCGAATGTTGCGCTCGCAGCGGATCAGGCGCGGCGCCAGACGTTCGTACAGCGGATGGGCGAAACGGTTGATCTGCGCCGACACGATGAATGAGAACGCCACGGTGATCGCCAGCGGCATTAGCCACTGCGGTAGGACCACGCTGGCGACGATCAGGCCGAATTCGCTGTAGTTGGTCAGACTGGCGGCACTCAGGAAGGCGCTGCGCGCGCGCAGGCGGAAGGCGATAAACAGGCCGAAGAACAGCACGGCCTTCAGTGGCAGCAGCAGCGACATGGCGAAGGCGAACCACAGGGCGTCGGCGTCCGGCAGCCCACCGATGCCGATCTTCAGGAAGAAGCCCACCAGGAACACTTCCTTGATCGCCCATAACGAATTGGCGAGCTCGCTGGCGCGCTTGTGTTTGGCGAGCATGGCGCCGAAGGCTAGTGCCCCCAGTTCGGAGCTCAGGCCGACGTATTCGAAGCCGAGACCGCCGGCCACCAGTGCCAGCATCAAACCGAGCAGCACCATCAGCTCCTCGTGGCCGCTGTGATCGAGCAGGCGGAACAGCACGGGCCGCAGCAGCGGCAGCAGGAACACCAGCAATGCCCAGGCGGAAGGGGCCTTGCCGGCGGCGAGGCTCATGACCACCAGAGCGATGAGGTCCTGGATGATCAGCACGCCGATGGCGACGCGCCCGTGGAAGGCGCGCAGCTCGCGCTTGCTCTCCAGCACCTTGGCCGCCAGCACCGTGCTGGAAAAGGACAGCGCTATCGCCAGCAGCATAGCCTCACGCCAGCTGTTATCGAGGATCAGCATGATCGCCGGCATCACCAGCACACTGGAGATGAAGAAGTGCAGCAGGCTGCCGCCAATGACTTCGCGGCGAACCAGATTGCCGAGCTTGAGCTTGAGACCGACGGTGAACAGCAGCAGGAGCACGCCCAGATGCGACAGGTGATCGAGAATGATGCTGTCATCCTGCCCGACGCCTACGTAATCGCCTGCGGCGGCCAGCGCGAAACCGGCAGCCAGATAGCCGATCAGCGGCGGCAGGCCGATGAAGCGGGCAAGCAGCCCGAGGGCGAAAGCGAAGGCAATCCAGCTGGCTTCAATCACGGGGCGGCGTCCGGCGTCGAGGGAGGGCGCGGCATTTTAACGGGGCGTCGGCGAATGGGTAGCGTCGGCGACGATATTCCTTGCGGGAATCTGCTCGCCTGTCGCCGGCCTGGTGGCGGGTGTTGCGTGATGCAGCGCAGCGTTGCCAACCTTGCCTAGGAGCCGAGGAGGGATGTGATGCGGCCAGTGCTCCGACTGGAACTGTACATAGAGAGAAACGCCGCGCGGGCTGCGCGCGGCGTCTTTGCTCAGTTGATGGACGCGCCCTTGGCGATCCAGTCACCCAGCAGATCGCGCTCGTCCTGGGTCATCTGGGTGATGTTGCCCAGCGGCATGATCTGGCTGGCCACGGTTTGCGCATGGATCTTCGCCGCCTGCTCGCGTATCTGCTCCGCGGTATCGAACATCACTCCAGCCGGGGCTGCGCTGAACAGGGGGCTGCTGGGCTGCGCTGAATGGCAGACGGTGCAGCGCTCGTGAATCACCTCGCTGACCTGAGCGAACTGGCCGGTACTGGCGCCGCTCTGCTGTGCACTCATGCTGGCCTGCTCCGGCGAGGTCGCCGCCAGGTTAGGTGCTGTCGGCTGACGGTTCGGCGCGGTGACGTAGGCCAGGCAGATCATGCCCAGCGCTGCGGCCGGTAGTGCCCAGGCGAACCGGTTACCGTTGTGGCGGGTGTTGAAGTAGTGACGCGCCAGCACCGACAGCGCGCCGAGGGCAGCGAGGATCAGCCAGTTGTACTGGCTGCCGTAGGTGCTCGGGAAGTGGTTGCTGATCATGATGAACAGCACCGGCAAGGTGAAATAGTTGTTGTGTCGCGAACGCAGCAGGCCCTTGGCGGGCAGCAGCGGGTCCGGCGTGCGGTTCTGCTCGATGGCGGCGACCAATGCGCGCTGCGCCGGCATGATGATGCGGAACACGTTGCCGACCATGATGGTGCCGATCAGCGCGCCGGTATGGATATAGGCCGCACGACCGCTGAATACCTGCGAGTAGCCCCAGCAGGCGCCAATCACCAACACGAAAAGAATCAGGCCGAGCAGGGCCGGCGTCTTGCCCAGCGGCGAGTCGCAGAGCAGGTCATAGACGAACCAGCCGACGATCAGCGAGCCGAAGCCGAGGGCTATGGCCGCCGCGGGAGTCAGCTCGCTACCCGGTGCGATCAGGTACAGGCTGGGGTTGAGGTAGTACACCACCATCAACAGCGCCACGCCGGATAGCCAGGTGGTGTAGGCCTCCCACTTGAACCAGTGCAGGTTTTCCGGCATCTGCGGCGGGGCGAGTTTGTATTTCTCCAAGTGGTAGATACCGCCACCGTGGATGGCCCAGAGATCGCCCGACAGACCCTCGCGCGGGTTGCTGCGGTTGAGGTTGTTCTCCAGCCATACGAAGTAGAACGAAGCACCGATCCAGGCGATGCCGACGATCATGTGAATCCAGCGAATACTCAGGTTCAGCCATTCGGTCAGATGGGCGTCCATTTTTCATGCACCTCTTGCGGCCTGCAGGCGGCCGTATTTCTTCTTGTTGGAATCGGCTTGAGCGCGTCGCGAGCGCAGGCAAGGCAACGCCGAATGGGCTGGCGCCGTAGCGGTCATGTCGATTCCCGTTGGGGGTCGAGGAGGAGTTGCTGATCCTCCGTGAAGAAGTACTCGTCGCAGTTGTTGCCAGAACCGCTGCGATCGACCACCAGGAATTCATCCCGCTTTTCGATCGTCAGCACCGGGTGGTGCCAGACGCCGCGGTGGTAATTGACGCCCTGCCTGCCATTGCTGATGAAGGCGCGGACGTGGCCCGGTACAGGTGCATCGCCAGGTGGCGCGACCACGACCAGAAATGGGTTGCCGAGCAGCGGTATGAACGCTTGGCTGCCCTGCGGGTGTCTTTCGAGCATGCGTATGGCCAGCGGCATTTCCAGCGCCTCGGCGGCGAAGATGCTGATGATCGCCTGGTCCTCGGGCGCGGCGGTCTCGACCGTGGCCAGCTTGTGATAGCGGCGGGTCGAACCGTTGTTGATCATGAAGAACTCGCTGCCTTCGGTCTCGATGACATCGCCGAAGGGGGCGAAGGCTTCCTTGGTCAGTGGCTCGATGGTCAGTGTGCGCATGGCGTGCTCTGTTCTGTTCTAGCGATGCCCCTTCCTTGCGGTAGGGGCTTTCCTTGCAGGGCAGTCTTGACTGCGATGGCGCTCGAGCGCATTCGCGGTCAAGACTGCACCCACGGTGCGTGCTTGATCGACTCCGACGGCGGACTTACTTCGCCACCTTGCCGAACAAGCGCAGCCGACTGACACCGCCGTCCGGGAAGATGTTCAGACGCACATGGGTGATCGGGCCGAGCTTGGCGATCTGCTCGCTGAACTCGTGTTCGGCGTGCATCGACAGCTTCTGGCTCGGCAGCAGCTCGCGCCAGAACAGGCTCTGGGTCTCGATCTGGCTGTCGGTGCCACCTTTGACGTAAGCCGCCTGGATCGAGCAGCTGTCGGGGTAGTTGCCCTTGAAGTGCAGGGTGTCGACGACGATGCGCTCGATCTCGCCCGGATGGCCGAGGGCGACGATGACCCAGTCATTGCCCGGGGTGCGGCGGCGGGCGGTTTCCCAGCCGTCGCCCATGTTCTCGCCACGGTTCGGGTTGAGGATGTTGCTCATGCGGCCGAAATGCTCGTCCGAGCAGGCCAGCGCGCGACCGCCATTCAGCGCCGCAGCCAGGTCGATCTGTTCGTTGTCGCCGACGCTGCTCCAGTCGCGGAACGGAATGCCGTGCACGCGCAGACGCGCGACGCCGCCGTCCGGGTAGATGTTGAAGCGCAGGTGGCTGACCGGCCTGTCGAAGGCGATCTCGTGGTAGTGGTGGCTGTTGCCCTGCAGCTCGACCGCCGGGAGGATTTCCGTCCACGCGGTATCATCGCTCGGGTCGCCGTCGGCGACGAAGCAGGCTTCCAGTGAGGCGGACGGCGGATAGTTGCCGGTGAAGTGGCTGGTGTCGATATCCACGCCCTTGATCTGGCCCGGCACGCCCAGGCGGATCACCGCGTGGTCGTAACCTTCGAAGCGCTTGCGGCGCGACTCCCAGCCGTCCATCCACTTGCCGTTGTCATCGAAAACGCCCTCCTTCCATACGGCCGGTGTTGGTTGGAACAACCGGTTAACGTCGGCGAACCAATCGTCGGTGACGGAGATGGCGCGGGTGCCCAGGCGGGCATCGGCCAGGTTGACGTATTTTTCGAAGGGTACGGCGTAAGCTTTCATGGACTCGTCTGCCTTGGATGAGAAGCGGTTTCTGTCATTACTGCCTTTGTTGCGGTTGGTGCTCGTTACATCGCCTGCAGTCGGAACAGGGCGATCTTGTTGATTTCCGCCAGCGCCCGGGCGAACTCCTGTTCGGGGTCGTTGTGGATGCGCTCTTCGAACGCGGCGAGGATCTGGTGCCGGTTGCTGCCCTTGACCGCCATGATGAAGGGAAAGCCGAACTTCGCCTTGTAGGCCTCGTTGAGTTCGGTGAAGCGGGCGAACTCCTCCGGCGTGCATTCGTGGATGCCGGCGCCGGCCTGTTCCGAGGTGCTGGAGGCGGTCAGCTCGCCACGCACGGCGGCCTTGCCGGCCAGATCCGGGTGAGCATTGACCAGTGCCAGCTGAGTGTCATGGTCGGCGGCGAGCATCGCCTGGGACAGGCGGGTGTGCAGCACCTTGATGTCGTCCAGCGTCTCGTCGACGCCCGCCTGGTAGACGGTTTCGGCGACCCAGGGCGAGTGCTCGTAGACGTCGGCAAAGGCGGCGACGAAGGCGTCGCGATCCAGCGTCGAGGGTTTGATCGTCTTGAACGGGGTCATCAATAGCGCTCCGCGGTAAAAGGGTGGGTGGCGTGCCAGTGGCGGGCGATGTCGACACGACGGGCGCACCAGACCTTCTCATGACCCTTCACGTATTCGAGGAAGCGGGCCAGCGATGCCAGGCGCGCCGGGCGCCCGAGCAGCCGGCAGTGCATGCCGATGGACAACATCTTCGGCGCGCCTTCACAGCCTTCGGCGTAGAGCACGTCGAAGGCATCTTTCAGGTAGGTGAAGAAGTCATCGCCGCTGTTGAAGCCCTGCACCTGGGTGAAGCGCATGTCGTTGGTGTCCAGCGTGTAGGGGATCACCAGATGCGGCTTTTCCGGCGTCGATTCCGGGTCCCAGTAGGGCAGGTCGTCGTCGTAGGTGTCGGAGTCGTAGAGAAAGCCGCCTTCCTCGCGCACCAGACGCCGGGTGTTCGGGCCGGTGCGACCGGTGTACCAGCCCAGCGGCCGTTCGCCGGTGATCTCGCTGAGGATGCGGATGGCTTCCTGCATGTGCTCGCGCTCCTGCGCCTCGTCCATGTGCTGGTAGTCGATCCAGCGGTAGCCGTGGCTGCAGATTTCGTGACCCGCGCCGGCCATGGTCTTGATCAGCTCGGGATGACGCTGGGCGGCCATGGCGACGGCGAAGATGGTCAGTGGAATCTCGTGCTTATCGAACAGCTTGAGCAGGCGCCATACGCCGGCGCGACTGCCATATTCGTAGAGCGACTCCATGCTCATGTGGCGCACGCCTTGCAACGGTTGCGCGGCGACCATCTCGGAGAGAAAAGCTTCGGATTCCTTGTCGCCGTGCAGCACGCAGCGTTCGCCGCCTTCCTCGTAATTGAGTACGAAGGACAACGCGATACGCGCATCGCCCGGCCAGCGCGGGTGCGGTGGGTTGCTGGCGTAACCGATCAGGTCGCGTGGGTAGTCGGCGCTCACTGGGGTGCTTCCTGTATGGCAGGTCGTCATGGCACGACCGGATGTCTGGATTGTATACAAATTGAATGGCGCTTTGTAAATAGCGAATTTCAACCTTTCTCTGCAGCTGGTATCTGCCATGTCGTAATCGGCGGTGCTCAAAGCCATCTGCGGCTTGCAGGTAACGGGCCAAACGATGTCAGAAGAACTGTATACAAAAATATCTATGGATTGTCTTGAGCGATGTGAGGCGGATGGTTATGCTCGGGGCAGTTTCCATTCAACAGAGCGGAGGTGCCCGTGGGCCGATTGACCACACACGTACTCGACGCCGCCCACGGTTGCCCGGGCAGCGGAATCAAGGTGGAGCTGTATCGCGTCGAGGATCAGGGGCTGACCCTGGTCGCCACCCGTGAGACCAATGCCGATGGGCGCTGCGACAGTCCGTTGCTGGAAGGCACGGATTACCTGTCCGGTGTTTATCAGCTGCAGTTCAGTGCGGGCGACTATTACCGCCGCCGCGGTGTGGCCCTGGCGGATCCTGCGTTTCTCGATGTGGTGGTGCTGCGCTTCGGGATCGATTCGGCGCAGGAGCATTACCACGTGCCGTTGTTGGTATCGCCGTATAGCTATTCGACGTATCGGGGTAGCTAGTCGCTTGTCTCTTTATTGCTGACTCTTGTGGAGTCCTTTTGCCCGCCGTAATGGCGGGTTTTTTATTTAGGTGTGTGGGGTTGCTTTCCTGACGGACGGAGCCGTCCACCGATTTGAGCAGGTAGTGAAAAGAGCTTACAGGCGGCTCGGACCCACTTCCCCTTCAGGAGGCCGAGCGCAGGCGTTGCGCAGGGGGGCGCGAGGCATGGACGCCGAGCGAGGAACGATGGGACAGGGACGTCCCATCGTGACGACCCCCGGAGTGGCGCCGGAGGGAGGGAAGTTTTGCGTAGCAAAACCCGGATGTCAGGGTGCGCTTTCTTTTGCTTACTTTTCTTTGCGCAAACAAAGAAAAGTGAGGCGCCGTGCAAGGCGCAACCTGAGTCTCAGCCGAGGAAAGCGCTGCGTTATACACAAACCGCCCGCGCCCATGCGAGCCGAGACCGCTGTGCTTGCTATTCCTGGCGTTAAGCAAAAATCGACGCGCGGTGAAAGGTGCACTTGCCCCTAGATCACCTCACTGGCTCATCAAAGAAGCGGCCCCCGCGCCCCCAAACAGCGCCGCACTTGTCCGGTTGAACCACACATGCCCCTTCCCGGTGCGCAGATAACGTGCCGCCCCCTGCGCACCGAATCCGTAGGCCAGCTTGCAGAGCAGATCGAGGACGGCCCAGGTGAGGATCATCACCAACAGCTGCGGCAACAACGGCTGCCCCGCGCTGAGAAACTGCGGCAGGAAGGCGGCGAAAAAGAGGATGTCCTTCGGATTGCTGCCGCCCAGCAGAAACGCCCGGCCGAACAACTGGCTGAAACGTGGGGCGAGGGCGGGGCTTTCGATCTCGTGGGCGGCGGGTGTGCGACGGGCTTCCTTCCAGCTCTGCCAGGCGAGGTAGAACAGGTAAAGCGCACCGACCAGCTTGAGCGTGCTGAACAGCCGCTCCGAGGCCATCAGCAGCGCGCCAAGCCCCAACGCCGAGGCGCTGAGCAGGGCGATGGAAGCTGTCACGCCGCCCAGGAAGGCCGGCCAGGAGCGGCG